>NZ_WOTF01000074.1 GCF_011516935.1 Acetobacter farinalis | reverse complement strand
TGGCCGCCGGTTCCGCATTCTGGCTGTTATCGACGATTTCAGTCGCAAGAACCTGGCATTGGTTGCCGACACGTCATTATCAGGTGGACGTGTGGCGCGGGAACTGACGGCCCTGGTGGAACGCTATGGCAAACCCCTCATGATTGTCAGCGACAACGGTACGGAGTTCACATCCCATGCCATCCTGAAATGGGCGGATGAGATGAAGGTTGAATGGCACTATATTGCCCCTGGGAAGCCGCAACAGAACGGGTTTGTCGAAAGTTTCAACGGCCGGTTGAGGGATGAATGCCTCAACGAGACGCTGTTCACGTCTCTCAGCCATGCCCGACAGGTTCTGGCTGACTGGCGGGAAGACTACAATACGGTGCGCCCCCATTCCCAACTGGATGGCAGGACACCCGATCAGGTCGCCAGACAAGTGTCTCGGGGGCATGCCCCCGAGACACTTGTCATCCCACCAACCCCAAGCCATAAAAAAACGGGAACTCTCCTTTTGAGTGGATACAAAAAA
>NZ_WOTF01000073.1 GCF_011516935.1 Acetobacter farinalis | reverse complement strand
TCGTCACTCAATGCTCGTGCCATCACCATCTCCATCAATGGAAACGGTGAATCACAATCTATGCCCCATGTCACCCCACACGATTCATCGTTCAGTGGACGTGCTCTAGTGAATGAAGGTGTCGACAATGTCATCTACGTTTGCTCGACCATCGACCTTGTAAATCAGACCTCAAACGAGGCCGACCGCATTGGGATCGATCACACGATACGTGTTTACAGCTCGTATTCGAACGAACTTTTCGAAACCGGGAAAGCGTTCTGCATCACTACCTATTCGGCGCTCTTCAACGGCCATAGTTCGATCAGAAAACGGTAATTCCCAGGCGCGATCATCTTCGATGACGCGCATGTCGCTGAAGCGACGTTGCGCAGCGCTTTTACAATGAGGATCGGCGGATTCAACCGGTCGTCGCAACACCTGGAGGGATCGAAGAACCCTTGATTGATACGCTTGGCTGGTGATTTCAGGCTTTTGGCGATTTGATTGACTACTTTTGGGTTGGTTTTCGATCTGCGTTTTGAGCAGA
>NZ_WOTF01000072.1 GCF_011516935.1 Acetobacter farinalis | reverse complement strand
CGCAGCGAATGTCGCTGCGACAGCATCATTCTGTTCTGATCGCTCTGTCATGAACAGAACACATCACCACACTATAAACTCAACAAGGCGTCTCACTCCGGAAGCTTACGATTCATCCTCGGGTCGTATATTCTCGGAGAAAACAGGCGTCTCAAAATAGCCGATCACGATCAGCGGGCTGCGCCACGCCATGGCCCACAGGGCCGCCTCAACCGGTTTTCTCCGATCGTTTGTTCAACACTCATCGAAGGAAACCAGATAATGTCTGAAGATCAGGAAATGCGCTAGGCAATCCGTGCACGCATGAAGGGCCGGATCCGGTTCAATGTCGCTACAGACAGTGACCCTGCCCCGAACATGCCCTCAGATTTAAGTTAGGGTCTGTGGGTTGTTGTATGCCGTTTTGGCGTGTTGAGCGAAAGCCTCTGGCGTCCTGCCATTGAGGCTGGTGTGGGGCCCGACAGCGATGTGTCGGCGACCAGACCGAGGCATTCCCGGGTGTAGTCGTCGACCACCGTCAGCACCCGGAAGCGCCGTCCGCTGTTCAACGCGTCCGACACGAAGTCCAGGCTCCAGCGTTGGTTCGGCCCATCGGGC
>NZ_WOTF01000071.1 GCF_011516935.1 Acetobacter farinalis | reverse complement strand
TACAATCCACGTCGACGCCATTCATATCTGGGTGGCATCAGCCCTCTCGCTTTCGAAGCAAGAGTGGCATAATCACTTCTGACCGGCACAAAACCGTTACAAGTCCAGAATTAGCCTGACATCCCCGCCGCGCAGTTCGGGCTGGATACAGCGAGAAAACGGCAGGGTCTCAGGGCTTTGACAACCTGAAAAAACCTGAAATCCAAAATGCGCGCGAGCGCGAGGATATGCCTTGCCGCATGTCTGTCTTTAAGTGGCTTCGAGAAAGCTCTGCATTTTCTGACCAGTACGCGCACGCGCGCGAGGGGGAGAAAGCGGCACATTCTATTGGTCAGCGATTGTTGAAGAATGTTGAAATCGAAAACGCGGTTTCCGAAGCGCAGAATGCCCGATTCAAGCGGGCGCAAAGAGAAAGCGGCCATTAATTTTTGAAATAATGCATTGATGAAATCTTGAAATAAAGAAACCTATTTTTTCTTGTACTTCCTGCCCCTCCGTACTACAGCGTGTCGTCAGTTAAGCAGTATGATGATTGAGGCGAACTGCACCGCAGCGAGGAAGGTTGATTTAAGCTTGTCGTAGCGGGTTGCGATCGCGCGGAACTGTTTGA
>NZ_WOTF01000070.1 GCF_011516935.1 Acetobacter farinalis | reverse complement strand
TCGCGCAGGCCCATGAACTTGCGGGAGGACATCAGGCGGGAGAGATAGTTGGACATCGCGCCGACCGGCGGGGCGATGGACATCTCGTTATCGTTGAGGATGACGATCAGGCGTTCCGCGCCGGGGCCGGCCACGGCGGCGTTGTTCATGGCCTCATAGGCCATGCCTGCGGAAATGGAGCCATCCCCGATCACGGCGATGACACTGCGTTCCTGATAGGAGGGGTCTTCCTCCGCGCGCAGGCGGTGGGCCACAGCCATGCCGAGCCCTGCGGAAATGGAGGTGGAGGAGTGAGCGGCGCCGAAGGGGTCGTATTCACTCTCGGAGCGGCGGGTGAAGCCGGAGAGCCCGCCCGGCTGGCGCAGGGTGCGGATGCGGTCGCGCCGTCCGGTCAGGATCTTGTGCGGGTAGGCCTGATGGCCCACATCCCAGATGACCTTGTCAGCCGGGGTGTCGAACACGGCATGTAGCGCCACGGTGAGTTCGACCACGCCCAGAGAGGCACCCAGATGCCCGCCTGTGGTGGAGACGGCATCAATGGTCTCCGCCCGCAGTTCATCAGCAATCTGCTTGAGCTGCTCGACTGAGAGGTTCCGCATGTCAGACGGATAGGTCACCCGATCCAGAGCAGGAAAACGGCCCAGAGTGGGGATCTGT
>NZ_WOTF01000069.1 GCF_011516935.1 Acetobacter farinalis | reverse complement strand
AATGCCGCCACTGGTAACGGTTTCGAAGCTTCTCGGATCCCTGATGACGGCACCGATGGTTGTCCCGCCCTGCAGGAAAATGCCACCGCTGTTGGTCACGGTTGTGTTGGAGGCCACCCCGCCGGAGTAAACGGTCTGACCGGCAAAGCCTGTTGCCAGCGTTCCTGTGGTCGTGCCGCCTGAAGAGACAACTTCAATGGTTGCCGCTCCGGAAATCACCGTGCCAACGGTTGAGCCGCCTCTTACCTGGATCTGCCCCGCGCTGATTGCGCTCACATTCTGGGCCTGACCAGACGGGAGAACCGTCAGGGTGCCGCCAGAAAGCGTCCCGGAAATAACTTTCCCACCAGAAGAAACGACAGTGTCCCCGCTGTAAATGCCATTTTGGCCACCCTGAAGGGTTCCGCCAGACTGAACGGTTGTGTTGCTAACATCGCCATAAGTGTCAGTATATAGTGTGCCACCAGCAGCAACTGTATTATCAGTTGCTGAACCGTAATCCGTTACGTTAACCGTATTGCCCGATGCAATCGTGTTGTTTGAATAAACTGGATTACTGGATGTAACATTTGTTGTAGTCATGCCAGCTTCTTCCTTTCCGGCTAAATTTAGAGCACGTCCACTTTATTCCGGCTCATATCCAGCGGCTGTAAAGAAGTTGGCGCATTCGTCAGGAGTGAAAGCATCCAGGACTGATCCGGCGGCATCCCACAAGGTTG
>NZ_WOTF01000068.1 GCF_011516935.1 Acetobacter farinalis | reverse complement strand
GGGGGGGGGGAGCAACAGATGCGGCGGTATGGCTTACGCGACGATCAGTGGGAACGGATAAAAGACCTTCTTCCGGGTCGTGAAGGTCATGTCGGTGGCACTGCTGCGGACAACCGTCTGTTCGTGGAGGCCGTGTTGTATCGCTATCGTGCCGGCATTCCGTGGCGTGATCTTCCTTCGCGCTTCGGAGACTGGAAGAATGTCCACAGACGTCTGCGTCGCTGGTGCGAAAGTGGTGTAATTGAGCGGATATTTCGTCATCTGGCGGCAGATCACGACAATGAATACATGATGATCGACAGCACGATTGTCCGGGCGCATCAGCACAGCGCCGGAGCCCTCAAAAAGGGGGTACGGATCAGGCCATCGGACGATCCCGGGGCGGACTGACCACAAAGATCCATGCCATCTGCGATGCCTTGGGCAACCCGGTGGAACTCGATATCACACAGGGTCAGGATGCCGATATTACTCAGGCCGAACGACTTCTGAAAAAGATCGACCCGGATGCCTTCCTTGCCGACAAGGCTTATGACGCGGACAGGTTGATCGACCAGTTGACAGAGCGCGGGATCACCCCGGTCATTCCGCCTAAAAGCAACAGAACGATCCAGCGGAAAACAGACTTTGCTCTTTACAGGGAGCGTAATCTTATCGAGCGCTTCTTCAATAAACTCAAACAGTTCCGCGCGATCGCAACCCGCTACGACAAGCTTAAATCAACCTTCCTCGCTGCGGTGCAGTTCGCCTCAATCATCATACTGCTTAACTGACGACACGCTGTA
>NZ_WOTF01000067.1 GCF_011516935.1 Acetobacter farinalis | reverse complement strand
TTCTACAATCCACGTCGACGCCATTCATATCTGGGTGGCATCAGCCCTCTCGCTTTCGAAGCAAGAGTGGCATAATCACTTCTGACCGGCACAAAACCGTTACAAGTCCATTCCTCGACAACCTGTGTTGGAAGACGGATACGCTGGCCATTTTCAACGAAAGACGCAGGTGGATTGATGTAGGTAATATCCAGTGCGCAGATGGCACACCACAGCGCCTGAGCCTGCGCCCATACGCGCGCCTTGTCCCCCTGATAACCTTCCAGTGAAGGGGACTGACCAGCCTGTCGGAGGATCTCGGATGCACTGCGCAGGATACGGGCAATGGCAGGATCATTGGGAAGGACAAAGGCCGCGAGAATGTCGGGGATACCGGACAGGCCGCCCCATTCATTGCGTGCAAGCATCCGGACATCGCGTGTTACCCTCGCAAGTTCCTGTTCTCCTGCACGGGCGACGATGGTCACCACGGCCCTTGATGCTTCGGTCTGGGCCGAAAGCAATGAGCCATCCAGTGTTAGGTCACGATCGTTCAGAATCCGAAGTTCATCGGGGCCGATCTGCTGGAGCATCCACGACCGAGGCGTCAGAAAATGCGGCTCGCTGGTAATGGTTATTTCAACAACCGGATATGTATTTTCGCTTCTGTTGTCGAATTCCAGTTCTTCAAGGATCGGGACACTGTTTTCCCACAGGCTGGCATTGACCGTTTCCTGTAAGACGATCCGAAGTTGGGGCTTTTTTTCCTCTGTGGTGATTTCAACGTAGTCAGCAGTCTGGGTAATCCCCCCATTTTTAGAGGGGTTCTGACTGAGAATTCAGGCAGCTGCTTTTAGTTTCTGGGCGGGTGTGAACCCACCGTTCCCCATGTTGGGTCTGTCATGATTATA
>NZ_WOTF01000066.1 GCF_011516935.1 Acetobacter farinalis | reverse complement strand
ACTTTCCAGCATTGGATTTCTGGATATGCCTGGGCATAGGCTTGAGATGCGGTTTCTTCCTGTGAACCTTCGAGACAAAGCCCTCCTTTTCCATGAAGTCTTCATTGGCCTTTGAGCGATAGGCCGTGTCTGCCCAAACGCTTGAGGCCGTATTGCTTTTATCCAGCAGCCCCTCTCTCAATCGAGCGCCATCATTGGCGGCGGCATCCGTCGTCTTCCATTTTCGGATGAACCGAAACTTCCGGTCGATAGAGACGTGAGATTTGTAGCCAAAGAACGGGATGGCGAGATCACTGGATGGCATGGTTCCATCGTCCTGCCGCTTCGCTTTGGTGAACTTCAGCGTCCATCGCGCATGACGGTCCTTGTGCGCCAGCTTTGCCGGCTTGTCTTGCCAGTCTTCAGGGATACGGCCTGCCCGGAGGTCGGCTTTCTCGGCGTTCGTGTTGCGCTGCTTTGGCGCAGCTACCAGCGTTGCATCCAGGATCTGGCCGGACATCGGCAGATAACCGGCGTTCCGCAGAGTTGTATCAAACCGGTCAAACAGTCTTTCAATGGCTCCCGCCTGGGTCAGGCGTTCACGGAACAGCCAAACCGTTTTGGCATCAGGCACCCGATCTGAAAGCCCCAGGCCAAGGAAGCGCATGAACGACAGGCGATCGTTGATGAGATACTCTGTCCGCTCATCAGACAAATTGTTGAGCGTCTGGATCACCAGGATCTTGAACATCAACACCGGGTCAAATGGCGGTCGCCCGCCCTTGCTTCCATCTGAATAGGCCAGAGCCTTCTCCAGTTCCGGGCGGAACACTTCAAAATCCACAGTCCGGGAAAACGCTTCGAGCTGATCGCCAAGCCCGCTCAGCCGAGCAAGCCGCTCTTCAACATCAAAGAAACCAGTCTGCTTCATGATCCATGCCCCCAATCAACTCAAGGGAAATGGAATCACAGAGCAGCTCTCAAAACCAGGGGGTTTTTCGAACCCTCCA
>NZ_WOTF01000065.1 GCF_011516935.1 Acetobacter farinalis | reverse complement strand
CCCAGCGCGCTGAGAGCGGTTTTGACGATGTGGGGGGCGGTGAGTTCTGCCTGCTCGTACTGGGCTTCCTGGGTGTTATGATCGATGAAGATATCGGGCAGGGTCATGGGGCGGAAGCGCACATGGTCCAGCAGGCCGGTGCTGGCCAGATGGTGGCCCACCTGCGCGCCGAATCCGCCAATGGAGCCTTCTTCCAGCGTGATCAGCACCGCATGGTTGCGGGCCAGATTTTCCACCAGCGCGGTATCAATCGGCTTGGCGAAGCGGGCATCGGCCACCGTGGGGGCCAGACCATGGGCGGCCAGCATGTCCGCCGCCTTCAGGGCTTCGGCCAGACGCGGCCCGAGGGAGAGGATGGCAACGCCGCCTTTCTCCGCCCCGGCCTGACGGCCCATCTCGCGGATAATCCGGCCCTTGCCGATCTCCAGAACCTGGCCTTCCGCCGGCAGCTCAAGCCCGAGCCCGTTGCCACGCGGGTAGCGCAGGGCAATCGGGCCTTCATCAAATTCGGCGGCCGTGGCGGTCATGTGCAGCAGTTCCACCTCGTCAGACGGAGCCATGATGCTGATGCCGGGCAGGCAGCCCAGATAGGCAATGTCGAACGAGCCCGCATGGGTGGCGCCATCCGCCCCCACCAGACCGGCGCGGTCAATGGCGAAGCGGACCGGCAGCTTCTGGAGCACCACGTCATGCATCACCTGATCATAGGCGCGTTGGAGGAAGGAGGAGTAGATGGCGCAGAACGGCCGCAGCCCTTCCGTGGCCATGCCCGCGGCAAAGGTCACGGCATGCTGTTCGGCAATGCCCACATCAAAAAAGCGGTTCGGGTAGTGTTTGGCAAAGGCGTCCAGCCCCGTGCCGGAGGGCATGGCGGCGGTAATGGCGGTGAGTTTCTCATCCGTAGCGGCCCGGCGCACCAGCTCGCGCGCGAAGACGGAGGTGTAGGACGGCGGCCCGGCGGGGCCTTTCTTCTGCTCCCCGGTGACGACATTGAACTTGGCCACGGCGTGATACTTGTCCCCGGC
>NZ_WOTF01000064.1 GCF_011516935.1 Acetobacter farinalis | reverse complement strand
TAGAGCACGTCCACTTTATTCCGGCTCATATCCAGCGGCTGTAAAGAAGTTGGCGCATTCGTCAGGAGTGAAAGCATCCAGGACTGATCCGGCGGCATCCCACAAGGTTGTGACGGTTCTTGCTGCCCTGGCGCGTAAAAGGGCTTTGAGTTTGGCGAATGCCATTTCGATCGGGTTGAAATCGGGACTATAGGGAGGCAGGAACATCATCTGTGCCCCCACTCGTTCGATGGCCTTCCGCGCTCCCGGAACCTTGTGGGCGGGCAGATTGTCCAGCACGATGATATCGCCTGGGCTCAGCGTCGGCACGAGAACATGCTCCACATAGGCCTGAAAAATCTCGCTGTTCATGGCGCCATCATGGACGAAGGGTGCGGTCATGCCCGTGAGGCGCAGGCCAGCGGTGAAAGTGGTGGTTTTCCAATGGCCATGAGGAACGCCTGCCCGACAACGTTCTCCGCGTAAAGCACGACCACGCAGACGGGCCATCTTCGTGGAGAGACAGGTTTCATCAATGAAGACCAGACGGTGCGGATCGAGGTCAGCTTGGCCGTCGAACCAGTCCTGCCGACGTTTCAGGATATCTTCACGCTCCTGCTCCAATGCATGTGCGGTCTTTTTTTAAATGTCCACCTATGCTGACGCAGCCATCGACTGAGCATGCTGCGGCCGATCCCGACGGATTGCTCATCCTTCAGGCGCGCTACCATCTCGTTGAGCGTGATATCTTTCTGCGCTTCGATCATGCCGACGATAAAGGCTTCATGTCCGTCCAGCTTTGAGCCGCGTGGCTTACCCGGACGCCGCGCCGCCCGTTCGCCGCTTTCACGCTCACGCCGGAGCCACCGGATCGCCGTCGAAATCCCGATCCCGAACCGCTTCGCCACTGAACGGGCTGACCCGCCCGCTGCTCCGGCTTCCAGAACGCGCACCCGAAGATCGTCACTCAATGCTCGTGCCATCACCATCTCCATCAATGGAAACGGTGAATCACAATCTATGCCCCATGTCACCCCACACGATTCATCGTTCAGTGGACGTGCTCTAG
>NZ_WOTF01000063.1 GCF_011516935.1 Acetobacter farinalis | reverse complement strand
GGTAATCCCCCCATAAAAAGAGTGGCTTTTGAATGAGAATTTTCTCAGCGTGAGGATGAGGAGATTTTGATGAAGAGTGATCGCTTTACTGATGCCCAGATTATGGGCGTGATCCGCCAGGCTGAGGGTGGCATCTCGGTTCCTGACCTGTGCCGGGAGCATGGGATCAGCAACGCGACGTTTTACCGGTGGCGCGCGAAATATGGCGGCATGGATGCCTCGATGATCAGTCAGATGAAGGCTCTGGAAGAAGAGAACCGTCGGCTGAAGCGGATGTATGCGGATCTGAGCATGCAGACGGATATCCTGAAGGAGGCCCTTGGAAAAAAATGAAGCGGCCAGCCCAGCGCCGGGAACTGGCCGCACAGGCTGTGGCGCATCACGGGGTCAGCATTGCGCTGGCCTGTCAGATTTTTGGGATATCCGAGACCTGCTTTCGCTATTGTCCGCGACTGGCGGCGGAGAACGACAGGATTGCCGATCTTCTGGTGGGACTGACCCAGGCTCACAGGAGATGGGGATTTGGCCTGTGTTTCCTGTATCTGCGTAACGTGCAGGGACAGGTCTGGAATCATAAGCGGGTTTATCGGATCTATCGGGAACTGGAACTCAACCTGCGGATTAACCCCCGCAAGCGTCTGATGCGTGAAAAACCTGAAAAGCTATCGGTCCCAGCACTTCCCAACAAAGTCTGGTCCATGGATTTCATGGCGGACAGGCTTTTGGATGGACGTGCTTTTCGGCTCCTGAACATTCTGGATGACTTCAATCGTGAAGGACTGGCGATTGAGGTTGATTTTTCCTTGCCGGCCTGTCGGGTTGTCCGCTGTCTGGAGCAGGTTATGGAGTGGCGTGGCAGGCCAGAGGCTATCCGAATGGATAATGGTCCTGAATATGTCAGCCATACGTTGGTTTCCTGGGCCGAAAAGCAGGGGATTACCCTGATCTATACGCAACCGGGCAATCCGCAGCAGAACGCCTATATCGAACGCTACAACAGAACTGTCCGGCAGGAATGGCTCGAGCAGTCTCTGTTTGAAAGCATTCAGGACGTGCAGGAGGTCGCCACACAATGGCTCTGGACATATAATCATGACAGACCCAACATGGGGAACGGTGGGTTCACACCCGCCCAGAAACTAAAAGCAGCTGCCTGAATTCTCAGTCAGAACCCCTCTAAAAATGGGGGGATTACC
>NZ_WOTF01000062.1 GCF_011516935.1 Acetobacter farinalis | reverse complement strand
TGGACTTGTAACGGTTTTGTGCCGGTCATCTGAGCGTTTTAAGCTTGTATCAGGAGACCGACGAAACCATGAAACATACGGAAGATTTCAAGCGCGAGGCCGTGAGGATTGCGTTGAGCAGTGGACTGTCACGCACGCGGGTTGCGACCGATCTGGGCATTGGCAAATCTACGCTGGCGAAATGGATAGTGGATTACCGTCCGGACGAGCCGGGATCGGGACAGCAGGCTGATCTGGCCCGCGAGAATGAACGTCTTCGCCTGGAGAACCGAATTCTGCGGGAGGAGAGGGAAATTCTAAAAAAAGCTACCCAGTTCTTCGCGAGCCAAAAGCTATGAGGTTCGCTTTCATCCATGGACATCGGCATGAATGGTCAATCGAGAGGCTGTGCCAAGTCCTGCGGGTCTCGGCGCGGGGTTACCGGGCCTGGACGTCCCGACCGGTCTGTCAGCGCCAGCGCACCGATCTGAAAATGCTGGCGCATATTCGTGAACATTATGCCCTGAGCAACGGCTCCTACGGACGGCCGCGCATGACCATGGAACTGAGGGAAGCGGGGCTTGATGTTGGGGAGCGTCGTGTTGGTCGTCTCATGAAGGACAACGGGATCCGGCCCGTACGCACCCGTCGCCACAAGGTCACGACCGACAGCCAGCACCAGTCTGGCATTGTGGCCAACCTTCTGGACGGCGACTTCCTTGCTGAAGGCCCCAACCAGAAATGGGCAGGCGATATCAGCTATATCTGGACTGCCGAGGGCTGGCTCTACCTGGCTGTCGTCATCGATCTGTTCAGTCGTCGTGTAATCGGGTGGGCTGCAAGCGGCCGGATGAAAAAGGATCTGGCCATCCGTGCCTTGGATATGGCGGTGCGGCTGCGTAACCCGGTGCCCGGCTGCATTTTCCACTCCGATCGTGGCAGCCAATACTGTTCTCATGATTTCCGGAAAAAGCTGCAGGCCCATGGAATGCTGGCTTCAATGTCCGGAAAAGGAAACTGTTTTGACAACGCCGCTGTCGAAACGTTTTTCAAAAGCCTGAAGGCAGAATGGCTCTGGAGGCAAAACTGGCCAACCCGTCGTCAGGCGACTGCTGCCATCTTCCAGTATATCAATGGTTTCTACAATCCACGTCGACGCCATTCATATCTGGGTGGCATCAGCCCTCTCGCTTTCGAAGCAAGAGTGGCATAATCACTTCTGACCGGCACAAAACCGTTACAAGTCCA
>NZ_WOTF01000061.1 GCF_011516935.1 Acetobacter farinalis | reverse complement strand
AGACAAGTGTCTCGGGGGCATGCCCCCGAGACACTTGTCATCCCACCAACCCCAAGCCATAAAAAAACGGGAACTCTCCTTTTGAGTGGATACAAAAAAGGGAGCACGTCACCTCTTGCCGACCGTACGATGAGTCTTCCATTTAAGAACTTCTCGAGAAGTTGTCGGATTCTACTTTCACACTTAAGAACCCGACGCCCACTAAGAAAATATACTGTTAATCACATTTTATTTTAAAATGAACATTTTCTACTTGAAAATATTACTTCCTCTAATTGTGGAATTCTCCATGTCATTGATCATCAAGGCCATGGGCGGAAAGCTCAGATAGGCATTCATATCTTCATAATGGCGAGACATTTCTACATCCAGTCCTGTGTTACTCCATGAAACGCTCGTATCCTTTGCATATTTGGCCTTGTGATTCGCCAGTGGAAGGCACTTGTCCAACAACTTTTGAGCACCTTGAGGTGAAACCGAATAAAGCCCTATACCTGCAGCTGACGCCAAAGGAAGAAAAGACGGCTTTCTTTCCTCCAACTGGAAACTCGAATAATTTCCGGAAATGAAATCTTGCGAGTGAGCTTTCCCTTCCAGAGAAACCACCGCTTTAAAGTACGAAGAAAGACCAACTGGCCAATCATCATTATATCCCCATAGAAAAATATCCCATCCCTTTATAGCCACATCCGCTTCTGCAAAAATCTGGTAGAAGTCATTTCGGATAATGGCGTCATCTTCGGCAACATGACGCACTGAATTCTCAGAGACGGCTTCCTGCCACAATCTGATATGTGAAACCGCGATTCCCATTGCTCCGACAGAATACTCCAGATCACCACTGAAAATTCCAGATTCAATATATTCTTCTTTTTTAATCTCCCCTCCTTCACAGGCAGAAACACGCTGGATTGGAAGATGAAAATTGAATTTCTGAAACATCGTGAAACGCTCTGGTGTTCTATCAAGAGATATAACTCTGATCGGATTAAGCATATTGAGATTCCCATTCATAAAAACACACAGATAACGTTCAAGTTTCTGCTTATTGCTCAATCACAACACGACATCTGCCTTAGAAGCGTATGAACAATCCACACAAGTAACTCCGAAGCCTTATGCGGTTGTATGATACTCTTCTCCACACACTACATTTATAGCGTTTAACCCTCTTGAATAGCCACCTGGAGGGTTCGAAAAACCCCCTGGTTTTGAGAGCTGCTCTGTGATTCCATTTCCCTTGAGTTGATTGGGGGCATGGATCATGAAGCAGACTGGTTTCTTTGATGTT
>NZ_WOTF01000060.1 GCF_011516935.1 Acetobacter farinalis | reverse complement strand
ACCTGGAGGGATCGAAGAACCCTTGATTGATACGCTTGGCTGGTGATTTCAGGCTTTTGGCGATTTGATTGACTACTTTTGGGTTGGTTTTCGATCTGCGTTTTGAGCAGATCGAGTGCTGCCCCCGCTGGATTGCTATGCATTCGCGCTGATCCGCTGCAGGAAGAGGAAGCGGCGCATATTATAGACGATATTGGCCAGGCCGATCCTCATGGTGGCCCGGGTGATACCGACAGTTCGGACGAACAGACCCATTTGCGATTTCTGGTCAGCAAAGACATGCTCGACGCGGGATCGGATCACGGACTTTCCTGCATTGGACCGCTGGATATGGAGTGGCATGGGTTTGAGATGCGGCTTCTTCCTGTGAACCTTTGAGACAAAGCCCTGCTTTTCCATGAAGTCTTCATTGGCTTTTGAGCGATACGCTGTATCAGCCCAGACGCTTGAGGCCGTATTGGCTTTATCCAGCAGCCCCTCTCTCAATCGCGCGCCATCACTGGCGGCGGCATCTGTTGTCTTCCATTTCCGGATGAACCGATACTTCCGGTCGATGGAGACGTGGGATTTGTAGCCAAAGAATGGGATAGCGAGATCACTCGACGGCATGGTTCCATCGTCCTGCCGCTTCGCTTTGGTGAACTTCAGCGTCCATCGCGCATGACGATCCTTGTGTGACAGCTTTGACGGCTTGTCCTGCCAGTCTTCGGGAACACGGCCTGCCCGGAGATCGGCTTTCTCGGCGTTCGTGTTGCGCTGCTTTGGAGCAGCCACCAGCGTTGCATCCAGTATCTGGCCCGACATCGGCAGATAGCCTGCGTTCCGCAGGGTTGTATCAAAGCGATTGAACAGACCCTCGATCGCTCCCGCCTGCGTCAGGCGCTCACGGAACAGCCAGACCGTTTTGGCATCAGGAACACGATCTGAAAGCCCCAGGCCAAGGAAGCGCATGAACGACAGGCGATCGTTGATTAGATACTCTGTACGTTCATCGGACAAATTGTTCAGCGTCTGGATCACCAGGATCTTGAACATCAGCACCGGATCAAACGGCGGTCGCCCGCCTTTGCTTCCGTCGGAATACGCCAGTGCCTTCTCCAGTTCCGGGCGGAACACTGCAAAATTCACAGTCCGGGAAAACGCTTCGAGCTGATCACCGAGCTCGCTCAGCCGAGCAAGCCGCTCTTCAACGTCAAAAAATCCCGCCTGCTTCATGATCCATACTCCAATCAACGCAAGGAAAATGGAATCACAGAGCAGACCTCAAAACCAGAGGGTTTTTCGAACCCTCCA
>NZ_WOTF01000059.1 GCF_011516935.1 Acetobacter farinalis | reverse complement strand
GATCGTCACTCAATGCTCGTGCCATCACCATCTCCATCAATGGAAACGGTGAATCACAATCTATGCCCCATGTCACCCCACACGATTCATCGTTCAGTGGACGTGCTCTAGCTCCGGGCAGCAGCGCCACCAGATCAAACGCCGTGGCGGAGGGCGCCTGCCGCGCAATGAAGTCCGACCCGACCACGCTCACCGCCTTCGGTTCATCCTGCGGCCTTAACAGACCGCCCCCCGCATGCAGAGCGACCGGATCGGCACGCACGTCAACCTGCTCCACCCCCGATGCAGTTACTTGCCCTGCCCTCTTTACCGTTACCCCCTTCTTTACCCCCTCATGCACTCCCCTTTGCCCGAGCATCGGAGCAGAGGCCCCAAGATTCCGAGCCGGACCAGATGACACTGAACCGGCTTCTCCGGCGCGCACTTGGACACCCGTAACCCTACCCTTTCCAACTACCGGAGAGGCACCCGCGGGGTGGCGAACCATAGCATCCTGTACTGCGGCATGAGGTATCGCAGCATGACCCGCTCTGTCAGTCTTTGCCGTTTCATGGCCTGCTACTGCGGTCTGTGCCGGGCAGGGACGCAGCACAACGCCTGAAAACACAACAGTCGCCAGCAAAAGCTGCCGTGTGTGAGAGTGCACCCGCATGGGGAGTATCCTTCCTCTGTCCCGGCTGCCGCCGCACCATCAGTCCGGCGTTTTGTCGTTCTGGCTTTCCACATTCACAAAAGTCTGGTCAGAAATGGAAACATTCTCAAGTTGTGGACGCTCGAGTACTTCCGAAGTTCTTTGAACCAGACCTGCTGTAAAGGTCTTCAGGTCCGCCAGTTCTTCACGCACGTCAGACAGGATTTCAACCAGAGCCTGATGGTCTTCCTCTGCCCGTTTATCTGCCCCGCGACTGAGCACCGAGCTTCCCACCATCAAGGCAGGTAACGCCACAAGCTGAATACAGTTGCTGATATAGAGAAGGGTGTTCTCCCATTGAGGCACCAACACAGGCACAAGCGAGAACACCAGAAACGCATAAACGCACCAGATACTGCCGAACAGAACGGTCATTTTCACCGCAATGCTCTCATTAACCCGGTCCAGAGCGGCCCTGAAGGTCTTTTCCATGCTCATCCTGCCCCTGTCGTTATTATAGAGAGTGCGTGCTTTTCAGGCGCAGCCCTTTATACAGACATCGGGCTGTACCACATTGCTCTTCAAAAGTCCGCAAAGGGATACGAGGAAGGGCTATACCGAGGCAGGTTAGAGACCGAAGCGCCAGACATAGCCAGCCACAGCCCCTCCTTCGGGCAAGACCCAACCACGACACACCCCGTTCAAACGACCAGACTCTGGCTTCTCATGCTATGGGAGCACTTGACTTATTGACAATCCGCAGCACGGTGCTGGGAACAATGTCGTAATCCTTTGCGATCTCGTAGAGCGTTTGCCCCTCGGACCGGCGTTTAAGAATCTGTACCTTTTGCTTTTCGGTAATGCGCTGCGGCCGCCCCATCTTGATCCCGCGCTTTTTGGCCAGTTCCCGCCCTTCTGCTGTACGAGTGCGGATAAGATGGAGGGATCGAAGAACCGTTGATTGATGTGCTTGGCCAGTAATTTCTGGGTTTTGGCGATTTGATTGACGGTTTTCTGGAGAGCTTTTGATCTGCGTTTTGAGCAG
>NZ_WOTF01000058.1 GCF_011516935.1 Acetobacter farinalis | reverse complement strand
ACGGCAAAAAAAAGATACGGTTCGCGCTACGATCAGACTTCAACCGCAACACAAGGAAGTTCTCGATCAGTTGGCGCATTGGTCTGGCATCCCTTTCTCTGAACTCATGCGCGGTATTATTGAGCCGTCTATGCCTGTTTTGGCGTCTTTGGTTCGCACTATGCAGAATGTTGATTGCGACCCTCCACCCCATACTTTCGCCGCTCTTGCCGATGTTATGTATTGGGAGCAGGACGCAAAAAAGCTTCTTGAAGATCTCACTTCTCGCGCTTCCTTTGCCGAAGAAGTCTCCCGCGATGATTATATGGAGCCTGGCACACTTGGCGGCATTTCTTCCCCTTCCTCTGAGCGTAACGGAGGAACGAGTACCGCATCAGAGGAAGGGGAGAGGATAACGAAAAAACGCGCTCAGCCCCCGTATAGTAATACGGGGGTAACTCCGAAGGTTGGGGGGGGTGCGTGATGCGTTTCGATTACTATTCCGCCTCTGTTCCTCGTATTCCTGAAGTCGTTTTCGACACCTTAAAAACGGGCCTTTCGGATGTCGTTTCCGACATTCAGCAAGAGCCAAAAGGTATGCTGAACTATGAGAGGGCGCATAGCTTCCTTTCTCCATCCGGTGAGCGCGTCTGTATGCTCCTCTCAGGGGGTTCTAATGGTGCCCCGCATATCCGGGCCTCTGGGATGTATTCGGAGCGCGTGGCGGGCCTTATACGGGCTTCTTGGCGCGATCACCGCGTTTCACGCTTGGATGTGGCGGAGGATTTTGACGGGCCGGGCACATGGCACCGTCTGGAAAGCCTTTGTCTGAGTGTTGCCAGAAGTGCAGGTTTGAAGGTCACTCAATGCGGTGATTTTCGAGAAGATAGGGACGAAACTTCGGGCAGAACGTGGTATTTTGGTTCTCGCCAGTCTCTTGCGATGGTTCGCCTGTATGAGAAGGGCAAGCAGATGGCTTCTAAGGCTCGATATGGTGAGCCTCCTGCTTCGCCTGATTGGGTGCGCTTGGAACTTGAGATGAAGCCGCAGAATAGGGACGCCAAGGAACGTGCGGCGCGTCTTACTCCTGCTCAATGCTGGGGGGTGTCGCACTGGACAGCAAAGCTTTCCCAGCGCGTCCTCGCCGCCGATGTTGAGAGGGTGAAAATGACTATTGAACGAGACCATGACGACATACGCGCCTTGCGCCATATGATCGAGCAATACGCGGGTGTGATGGATCGCGTTTCCGATCAGTTGGGCGGCGAGGACGCGCTTTTAAACTTCATGCAGAGGATGCGCCGCGAGCTTAGGCGTGATGCAGCTCGTGCCGCCGTCGTTCCTGTTCATGAGCAGTCTTACTCTCCCAGTTCCGCCGTGCATCACTGAGCAGAGCGAGCGCAGAGCGGGAGCGCCGTAGGCCGCCGGTAGGCGTCTGCTTGGCCGCTTCAATTCCAAGCCGGTTTAGAGCGTCCAGCACGTTCTGACCGGCTTTTTTTTGATCGCTAAGGGGCACCCTTGGCTCTCTGTCGCACCTCAAACGAGAGTTTGTATAAGTGCGCCCTTCCGGCTTTTTCCTTTTTGGCGTTTTTTTCTTTCTTCTCGCTTGCCCATCTTCCCAAACTGATGCAGATTGCATCAGATACATTTTTGGGGGTTTTTATGGCACGGCAAAAAAAAGATACGGTTCGCGCTACGATCAGACTTCAACCGCAACACAAGGAAGTTCTCGATCAGTTGGCGCATTGGTCTGGCATCCCTTTCTCTGAACTCATGCG
>NZ_WOTF01000057.1 GCF_011516935.1 Acetobacter farinalis | reverse complement strand
CGCAGCGAATGTCGCTGCGACAGCATCATTCTGTTCTGATCGCTCTGTCATGAACAGAACACATCACCACACTATAAACTCAACAAGGCGTCTCACTCCGGAAGCTTACGAGAAAAAGGGAACGCGGCCGACTTCAGCGTGGATCGTATGGCTTGGGCGTTCTCCCGAACCGCCCATGACGCTGTCCAGGACGACATTGACCGCCGGCGCGTGATGCAGGAGCGGATCAGGGAAGAAGGGCCGTCCGACGCGCGGCTTGCTGAAGACAGGAAAGACGCTTGGGCTGATACGGCTGGGAAGACGGAGAAGGTCGAGAAAGCGGCCGGGGTCGAAGCAAAGGTGGATGACAAGGCGGCGGCGAAGGCCGAGAAGGAGGCGGCTGAACGGATGGCGGCCGAGGCGAGACGGCAGGCGGAGGAAGAGGCGAGGAAGCGCGAGATGGGCCGGGGTATGAGCCGATGACCCTAAGCGGGGGTTAGGGCCATCTTTGCCGGGACAGTGCTTCAGCATACACTTCACTGTCCTTGCGCCGCCCAACCGCGAGGACGAAGATGACGATCCGATCTTCTTCCACCGAGTAAACCAGTCGATAACCGGCGTCTCTCAACTTGATCTTGTAATAGCCTGACAATCCCCCGCTAAGCGCATTGCCGGGGGAATAGGGATTGTGCCTGAGTTTCTGTAATTTCTTCAGGAACTGCTTGCGGATGCTTCCATCCAGCGCATCCCATTCGTCTAGTGCTTCATCGTCGAACTCGACTTTATAGACCTTCTGTTCGTCAC
Source organism: Acetobacter farinalis (assembly GCF_011516935.1). Lineage (GTDB taxonomy): Bacteria > Pseudomonadota > Alphaproteobacteria > Acetobacterales > Acetobacteraceae > Acetobacter > Acetobacter farinalis. The sequence continues at coordinate 1,020 of NZ_WOTF01000057.1, read as the reverse complement.
CTGAGTCTGCACCGTCAGTCATCGTGACGGGCTGCAAGTTCGTCAAGCGTCATGGTGATGCGAGATGAGCGCGGCTTGGCGGCTCTTTCCCGGACGATCCGGAGCAGTTCAGCATCATCTTCACTGATGACTTGCCGCGAGACGGGGAGCCGCTTGTTCTCGGCGATGTATTTCATCGTGTCGCGCAGAACGTCAGATAGACTGACCTGCATCTCGTTCAATGCCTCGATCGTCGCGTTTTTGAGGCCTCGGTCACACCGGAAGCTGACAGCATCATCAACGGCAGCCATGGGATATCCTCCTGTTCGCTTACGCCTCTTTTTAACGCATAGACAAATGTCTTTCAAATGAAATACGCACTAAGGCGACGGGGCGTCCTGGGAGACCTCGAACCCAGCCATCTCGCTGATCCATCTTCCATTTTCGGTCTCCGTCATGTCGAGGCCGAAGGGGCGGATACGCTCCATGGCGGCTTTCAGTTCATTGTAATTGAACACATGGCGAGCGACGAGATTAGCAAGGGTCGGGCCAGGGACTTCGTCAATCAACGCGGCAATCCGGACAGCGGCATGGAGATCGGGATGGGTGTCGAGGACGTGACTGACCATTTCTTCGGGCGTCGTCTCGACGGGAAGGGGCGCGTTGACCGTCTTCAGCGCGGCCCGGAGCCAGGCGCGGCCGTCAGGGTCGGCGAGGCGGACGGACGCTGGAATTGTAGCCATAATGCCTCCTTCCGCTCATCCCATCGGACATTGTTTTGTAACACAGTCGATGTCGCGAAGAGAGTGGTTAAGCAAGCGAGGGGGAGCCGGGGCTGCCGCCCCGGAAGGTGTTTACGAGGCGTCAGGGAGTTTCTTCATGACATTCGCATGCTTCATAAACGCTGAAGCGGCGACAGCCGGTCTTCCTTCGTAAGCTTCCGGAGTGAGACGCCTTGTTGAGTTTATAGTGTGGTGATGTGTTCTGTTCATGACAGAGCGATCAGAACAGAATGATGCTGTCGCAGCGACATTCGCTGCG
>NZ_WOTF01000056.1 GCF_011516935.1 Acetobacter farinalis | reverse complement strand
CTCTTCAACGTCAAAAAATCCCGCCTGCTTCATGATCCATACTCCAATCAACGCAAGGAAAATGGAATCACAGAGCAGACCTCAAAACCAGAGGGTTTTTCGAACCCTCCATTTTCGGAAAACTGATAATGTTGTATATTCTTATTAATGAGTGTTTTAGATGTCATGATCAGTCGAGAGAACAGGATTTTCAGAATGTTTCCAGACCTTCTCAGAGAAATGTATTTTTATGAACTTGATTTTAGAGAAAAATCCTTCACTAAAGCTCAGTTTTCAGTGGCAACAAATATTGCCATATTGACTGGTGTTATATATATACTTAGATCAACAGACAATAAAGCAAACATACATACGCTTTTACTGTTATATATACCAATTTTTATTGGTCTCGTTCTTATAATATTATCAATGGTAAATATTTTTAAAGCTTTAACTGGGCATAAATATAAATTAATCACTCCAGAAAATGGTTTCAATAGTTTATGTAGTCTGCAACAGTATAATGAAGATATTAGAAGATACAATATAATTCACTTAGCCAATGAGAGTGAGGTTAATATTGAAAGTGCTATGGTCGAATATTTTTCCCCAGAAATTATTGAGTGCATAAATTCAAATCTAAAAATAAATAAGAATAGATCAAAAAACAATAGGTTAGCTATATTATTTATTATATATTCTTTGATCCCTTTTTTATTTTCAGCAATTATTTTTATTGTTTTCGACCTTGATGCTTCGTCACCTCGCAAAGATCAAGGAATTGAAGATAAAAGTATTGAGAATTCTCTACGGAGCATCGATATGCAGTTGCAAAAAAATCGTTTTCCTTTATCGTTACCAGACTTAAAAGAACCTTTAACGCTGGAAGTTCCTTCAAATGGGCAACGACAGACCCGTCTCCCAAAATCCACCGCCACCGCCACCGCCACAACGACCACACCTCGAGCCAAGCAAAATAATAATTGTCACAGAAGATCTGAAAGATCTCCCGGCTTGTAAAAATAAATGATTCTAACGGACTACCCGTAGGAATCAGTTCGGCGTCATAATTAGTCGATAGAGTTTCTGATGCTAATTTGGGTAGGCAGTCAGATTGCAATCTAAATCTGACTGCCTACCCCTTCGCTGAGTTGTTTGTTCGGTAATTAGAAACAGACTGGCCCCAGTCGCATTCGTCTTGGATATTTGGTGCGGAAACTGTTTTGACAATGCCGCTGTCGAAACCTTTTTCAAAAGCCTGAAGGCGGAATGGCTCTGGAGGTAAAACTGGGCTAACCCGTCGTCAGGCGACTGCTGCCATCTTCCAGTATGTCAATGATTTCTACAATCCACGTCGACGCCATTCATATCTGGGCAACATAAGCTCTCTCGCTTTCGAAGCAAGAGTGGCATAGTCACTTCCTGACCGGCACAAAACCGTTACAAGTCCAATACCTATGGGGTTCTTCTGTTACATACTGTAACCTAAAGTAGAACAGTTGGTCGGAATATCCAGTCAAGCGTCACTCACCCTCGTTTCAAGGCAGGAGGCAGGAACTTATCGATTTCGCCGGGATTGAAGGTATAATCTTCCTTCATCTGTAGCGCTTTCTGCGCAAGGTTATACGCCTTTGGCGTTGTTCCAGGGGCTGATTTGTAAATGGCTGCGAGGGCGTCTTGTAACTGGTCACGCCGCTCACGCGCAATCTTTTCATCAATTATACGGCTAACTAGGTCAGTTAGCAGCGACAAGTATGACTCGCGAATCGCCCACATGTCGGCAGCAGTATCTCTGTGTTTCTGAGCGGTTGCTCCGGGATCAAAACCTTTCATGTAACCAGAGATGAATAATGTGATCAGCGAGACGAGTGCTGTCATTGCTTTCAACAGAAAATCTTCTGTGAATAGAACCGCAAGCGTGCCAGACGTTGTTATTGCCGATAGAGCGATTTGCCAAATTTTGAACCGTCGTAGAGTTTCTGCACAAAGATCTCCCTGCTTTTCGTGAGTTTTGTGCGAGTAAACGAGGCGTGCAAAGCATTCACGCAGTTGCCCTTCAGTAAGCATCCGGAGAGAGCCGCGGGCGTAATCAGGCTTTGATGGTATTATTGCTGTGGTGAAGGGTTTTCCAGTGCCATGGCAGGAGTTCATGGAGGCGTGGATTTGGCAT
>NZ_WOTF01000055.1 GCF_011516935.1 Acetobacter farinalis | reverse complement strand
GTAAGCATCCGGAGAGAGCCGCGGGCGTAATCAGGCTTTGATGGTATTATTGCTGTGGTGAAGGGTTTTCCAGTGCCATGGCAGGAGTTCATGGAGGCGTGGATTTGGCATATCGTTGATACGGGCGAGGACATCTGCGAGCCATGCTTTGGGATCGACAAGGTTCAGACGGGCGGTGACGATCAGGGAATACATGGCGGCAGCGCGTTCTCCGCCCCGGTCTGACCCGGCGAATAACCAGGCTTTTCTGCCGAGGGCTATCCCACGGAGCGCACGCTCTGCGGCGTTATTTGTGAGACAGATGCGCCCATCATGTAGAAACCGTGTGAACATATCAGGTCGTCTGAGAAAATAGCTCATGGCCTGTGCAATGGGATTTTTTGATGACATGCGTTGGCACGTGTCACGCATCCACATGAACAGGTCCTCTACCATGGGAGCACTGCTTTCCTGACGGACCGCGAGCCGATGCTGGTCTGGGGTGCCGTTTATCACACGTTCAGCCTCGAAGATGGCGTCGATCCGGCGCACGGCCTCTATGGCAAGGGGGGCTTTGTCCTTTTCTGCAATTTTGAACAGTCCCCTTCGTCCGTGCGCCCAGCACCCTGCAGACACGACAGGTGCAGGCTGACGGCCCGGTTTTGCCAGAGCGTTATATCCGGCATAGGCATCGGATTGCACGATCCCCGTCCAGCCCGAAAGGTGATCGACAGGATGTTCGCCCTTGCGGTCCCGTGAATAACGGAACCATACGGCTGGCGGCGCTGTGCCTCCAAAGGGGTGATCGTCGCGCACATAATTCCACAATCGACCGGTGCGTGTTCGGCCCTTCGCCAGCACGGGCACGGTGGTGTCATCCGCATGCAGACGACCAGCTGCCAGCACATGGACCCGGATCAGCGCGTTCAGAGGGGCCAGGGTCGCTGTGCAGGCTCCCACCCAGTCAGCTAACGTTGACGTGTCGAGATCAATCCCTTCGCGTGCAAAGCCATCACTCTGCCTGTTCAGCGGCAGATGCTGGAGATACTTGTCGCACAGAATGCCCGCCAGCAGTTCTGGCCCTGCACGCCCCCGTGAGATCGGGTAGAAAGGCGCTGGTGGCTGGGTAATGCTCTCGCAGTCCCGACAGGTGAACTTCTCCCGCACCGTCTGGATGACCTTGAACTGGCGTGGGATCACTTCCAGCGTCTCAGTGATACTTTCGCCCAGTTTGCTCAGGCGCATCCCGCCACAGCACGGACACTGTGTTGGCGCAGGAAGAACCACCCGTTCGCGTGGCAGGTCGGCGGGTAAGGGCTGCCGCCCCCGGTTATTCCGCGGTGCTGTTGCACGGACAGCGAGGTCCGCCGCATTTTCGAACGTGTCTTCGGCTTGCGTTGTTTCCAGCTCCTCCAGCTCAAGTTCCAGCTGGTCCAGCAGGCGCCGTCCCCGTTCCGATGACGCCCCGAAGCGGTCCTGACGCATCCGTGCAATAAGATGTTTAAGATGGGCAATCTGCGCTTCGGCGCTGACTGCTCGGGCTTCAGCGTCTGTGGCCCGGGTTTCGGCAGCACAGGCACGCGTCTCGGCGGCGGCAAGTGCCGCACGTAAGGCCGTTATGTCATCCATGCTTCCCGTCATGAAAAACAGTTCAGCACAAAACCGTTCAAAAGGGTACAGGACTATGGATCACGATCCCCTTTTTGTTACCCCGCCAGTTCAGGTCGCCATGTTTTCTGCGGATTACGCCAGTCGATCCCTTCGAGCAGACAACTTAATTGTGACGCACTCAGATGGATGGCCCCGTCCTTTGCCGAGGGCCAGATGAAATATCCACGTTCAATCCGTTTCGCATAGAGGGACACCCCAATCCCGTCATGCCAGATCAGTTTCACCAGATCGCCGCGTCGGCCACGAAAGACAAAAACATCACCAGCATAGGGGTCTCTCCCCAGAAACTGTTGAACCCTCAGCGCCAGACCGGGCATGCCAAGGCGCATGTCTGTTGCACCTGCCGCCAGCCATATCTTCAGGCCAGAGGGAAGAGGGATCATGAGCGTAAAACCTGAAGGAGTTTCCTCAGATCTTCAATCGCGATCCGGCTGTCAACCATCAGCTTCTCGCCACCAGGAAAAAGAATGCTGGCTTCATGTCCACTCCCGCAGGACTGGTCTTCATCCACCCCTTCAACAGGGGATGTCATATGAACCGGCACAAAAGAAAGCTGCTCTTTCGCAGACGGGTTTACGGAATCCAGTCTCTGACGCCATCGGTAAACGACGCTGACGTGGACACCAAACTGGCGCGCAACAGCACGGACTGACTGACCAGTTTCATAAGAAGCCAGCACAACCCGACGCCTGAACGCGTCATCATAGGCCCGGCGCCGTTCGCCAACAATTTCAATAACCGGA
>NZ_WOTF01000054.1 GCF_011516935.1 Acetobacter farinalis | reverse complement strand
CAACATCAAAGAAACCAGTCTGCTTCATGATCCATGCCCCCAATCAACTCAAGGGAAATGGAATCACAGAGCAGCTCTCAAAACCAGGGGGTTTTTCGAACCCTCCAGATGGCGCAAAGGCTCTTTCAATCGCGTCGAATTTTGATTTTACCCAAGTTCATCAGAAGTTATTCATGGATGTTATCAACGCGTACTATAACCATGAAGCGTCTGTTGCTGATTGCGAAGCTGCAGAAGAATCAGTCCGGAATACTCATTTGCTGAAAGTATCAGCAGAATCCCGCTATGATCATGGTGAAGCGACTGTGGTTGATGTCACTTTGGCCCGGAGTAACGCAGCCACTGCTGTTTTCCAGCGGGACCAGAAGCGCAGTGCCGAGCACAGTGCGAGATATGCTCTTCTGCAGGCCATGGGGTTACCACCAGACACCAATCTGTCAGTAGCATCCTCGCGGGACACACATCTTCCGCAGCGCATACCGGGCGATGTGTCGCGCCTGATGCGTGCATCTCTGGAGCGCCGGCCGGACATATTGGCGGATCTTTATAAAATGGATGCCGCGACGGCAGCGACACGCGCCGCCCGGAAAGCCATGCTGCCGAAATTGGAACTCAGTGCGGATGTGCAGGCTTATATTGGTGAACAGAAGGTCTACGGATATACGCAGACTGCACCGGCGTCACGCGTGGCACAGCCCAATGGTACCGTCGCGGTTCAGGTGTCATGGCCACTCTTTCAGGGCGGCCTTCTGCAAAACCAGCTCAGGCAGGCGCAGTCACGCGAGCAGGCGCAAAGAGCGACGCTGGACAAAGATATTCTGGCGGCCGAACAACAGGTCGCAAACGCCCGGGACGCGCTGGAAACGTCCCTTTCTTCCGTTCATTCAGCTTCCGTTGCGCGGGATGCCGCGCAGAGCGCCTTTAAGGCCGCTTCAGCATCGTACGCTGCCGGAGTTGGAACTCTTACGGATGCGACACAGGCTCAGACACAGCTTGCCCAAGCAACCAGCGCCTATGCAATAAGCCATGCCCAGGCACTGATTAACGCAGCCGCACTTGCCTTTGCGACGGGTGAACTGACCTCGGCGTCCAGAAAAGATGTGTTTAAAGACACTGATGATTATTGAAATGATCTGAACAAGGCCCGGATTTGGCACGTTTGCTTTTTATGCAGGAAAATATTTTCGGGTTTGCTGGCTATGAGGTCGAGAGGAATTCACCTTCTGAGATGGTCTCCTAATTCAAATCTGATCAGTTTTATGTGGTTTCATTGTAGACGGAAAGTGTAGAAGAATAGGTTTAGTGACTGTGAATAACACAGAAATAATTTTTATATTGAGATATTTTGGGTCGGGACGCGAACTACGGGACTCGAACCGAGACGTTACAGTTGCCCATAGGCTTTTACCCAGGGAAATTCCCCTTTGTTTCGTATGCCCAAATGTCTACGCCGAACATTATGGGAAAGGCAAATGCGGGTCCAGGGGATGCTGCGCACCAAGCGCCTGCCGCTCCCTGAGCCTCACCAATGCAAGGAAAAAGCCTGCTAACCACTGGGAACAACTCTCCCGACACAAAATTGGATCGGGGATCCTTTAACCGGGCATGTTGCTTCCGGTCTGCGTTTTACCTCTCGGGAAAAATCAACACATAGCTGGTGCTTCTTCCTCCTGCCGCCTCCCTGACCAGAATATTACGCGACACGAGATCATTGATATCTCGCAGGGCTGTATCTGGTGACGTCTTTGCAAGCTTTGCCCATTTGGATGATGTCAGTTTGCCCTCGAACCCGTCGAGCAGGCGATTCAGCATGAGGCGTTGCCGGTCATTGATTGATTGCCCGGCCAGATTGTCCCAGAAACGGGCCTTCTGAATGACTTTTCCTAGGACCAGTTCAGCGCGATCAAAGGCGCGATCCAGAGCCCCCAGAAACCAGTGCAGCCAGGGCGTGATGTCCATATCCCCTTTCTGAGTAGCCTCAAGGATTGCATAGTAATCCTTTCGCTCCTGACGGATCTGGGCCGACAGGCTGTAGAAACGCTGGTCTGTCTGTTCAGAACGTGCCAGCATGAGGTCGCCGATAGCCCGCGCCATGCGCCCATTTCCGTCCTCAAACGGATGAATTGTAACAAACCACAAATGTGCGATGGCTGCCTTCAGCACAGGATCCAGCGCTTGCTCGGCATTGCACCAGTCGAGGAAGGCCTGCATCTCTGCGGACACCCTGCTGGCAGCCGGTGCCTGATAATGGACTTTCTCCCGCCCGACAGGGCCTGATACGACCTGCATCGGGCCGGTTCTGTCATCACGCCATTCGCCCACCAGAATGCGTGACATTCCGTTTCGCCCTGTGGGAAATAAAGCAGCATGCCAGGCAAACAGCCTTTCTTCGGTCAAAGGCTCAGCGTAATGCCGAGTTGCGTCCAGCATCATTTCCACGACGCCTTCGATATCCCGATCCACTGGCGTCAGCGCACCAATATCCATCCCCAGTCGTCGGGCGATGGAAGAACGTACCTGCTCGCGATTAAGGTTTTCACCCTCGATCTCGCTCGACTTGATGACATCTTCCGTCAGGGTCTGAAGCACGGCCTCCGACCTGGAGGGTTCGAAAAACCCCCTGGTTTTGAGAGCTGCTCTGTGATTCCATTTCCCTTGAGTTGATTGGGGGCATGGATCATGAAGCAGACTGGTTTCTTTGATGTTGA
>NZ_WOTF01000053.1 GCF_011516935.1 Acetobacter farinalis | reverse complement strand
TGCTCAAAACGCAGATCAAAAGCTCTCCAGAAAACCGTCAATCAAATCGCCAAAACCCAGAAATTACTGGCCAAGCACATCAATCAACGGTTCTTCGATCCCTCCAGATCGCGTTCGACGTCAGCAAGGCCTCCGAGCACAGCCAGCATCAGTCGTCCAGTGCTGGTGCTCGTATCGGTCCACGGTTCAGCTATTGAATGAAACTGTGCTTTTTTATTCGTAATATCTTTAACTATAGAAAAGAGATCGAAAGTGCTGCGGGCGAGTCTGTCGATACGCGTAACAACTACGATGTCACCTTCAGTAACCGAGGCAATCAGCTTTTTGAGCTGTGAACGCTCGGCATTCGCACCGCTTGCTTTTTCGCGGTAAATTTTTACGCACCCAAACTCTTTTAATTTTTTCACTTGTATATCAAGGGTCTGCCCCACTGTGCTGACCCGTGCATATCCTATTTTCTGACCCACGCTCCACCCCTTTACCTTGCAGGAGAGGGGCATCTTATCATGAGGTTTGCTTGCTTAAATCCTGATTTACGCAAGTGAGGCAAGTCCCACCTGCTCCATGAAATTCTCCTTCGTTTTATTTCATACAAAAATTGTTTGCACAACAAAAACATGAGTTGAAGCAGAAAAAACCTAACAAATCTTTTTTGCGTAAATCAGGAATTAAGGGAGAGATTAACCATGAGCAGTGCAGGCACTTATTACACTTACGAACTCGATGCACAGGGCAACCCTATCCTCGACGCAAGCGGTAACAAGATAGTCGAAACAACATGGACTATAACCGATGAAACTGGTTTATTTGGAGTAAAAACCGGAAATTCTACAGTCACAATTAAAGATGCCAGCGGAAATACGATCGAAACCCTTACTGGGGTACCAGATAGTATTCTGGCGTCTCATATCCAGACAGGAACAGATGCACTAAACGGAAGCCTCCTCTCGGTTTTAGGCGGGCAGTGGGTCTCGGTTCCCGGTTCAAGCGGGCAAATTGATATCCTTCTGTCTGCGTTGTCGGCACCTACTTTTACGATTGGCGGTACCACAGATATTAATTTTGCAGTCAATGCGGCTACAGCCATCACTATAGATATCTACGGCGGCACGGCTTCTTTTTCAGGAGGGTTAGTCGCGGGTGCATTAAGTGGTTCAACTATCAACATCGGCTATAGCGGAACATATAACGGTAATACTCAGCTGATCAGCCTGCTTCAAGGAACTACAGTTAATTTTACAACAGGAGGGGGCACTCTTGTATTAAATGGTGGTGGCACACTCATCAGTCTGTCTGGGACGACAATTACGGGTTATGATCCTGCTAAAGACACTATAGAACTGCAAGATACCGTAGCGGCTGTTTCAGGATATGTAATTAAAGATAATGGTGGAAACTCACGCACCATTACCCTTTTGGGCAGTAAGGGTGAGACAGTCGCAAGCTATACTGTAACAATAGCAGACGGGGCGAACGTTCAGGCTGGCACTTATAGTAACGCGGTTAATTCACAAGATTTAGCTACAAATCCTCTCAAAATCACTTATGCAAATGGCAATACTTATATTGGCGCCTGCTTCCTTGCTGGCAGCATGATCCGTACGACCAACGGTGAAGTTGCTGTTGAAGATGTTCGCATCGGTGACGAAGTTATTGCTTTTGATTGGCGGAACAATACAGACATCGTGCGACCTGTTGTCTGGGTTGGCACAGCCCATGTTAACGTCCGCCACGGTTTGCCAGATGACGAAGCGGGTTGGCCTGTGCGTATCCTTAAAGATGCTATTGCCGATGGTGTGCCTTACAAGGATATGCTGATTACTGCCGAACATTGCCTGTTCTTCAAGGATAGGTTTGTGCCAGTGCGGATGCTGGTCAATGGTGTGTCTATCTTCTACGATAAATCCATCACCTCTTATGATTACTACCATGTGGAAACCGAACAGCATTCTGTCATCACTGCCGATGGCATGCTGACCGAAAGCTATCTGGACACCGGAAACCGGTCTTCCTTCCGTCAGGAAGGCAAAGTTGTTACCCTGCGTGGTGCTGTCAAAAGCTGGGAAGATGATGCTGGTGCCCTGCTGAACGTGGATCGCTCTTTTGTTGAGCCTCTTTATCGTGCTCTTGAATGGCGCGAAACGTGGCATGAAAACAGCGCTTCAGGGAGTGCTGCACCAGCAACAAAGCCTGAACTGACCAGTGATCCAGACCTGCATCTGGTAACGACTACAGGTGCCATTATTCGTCCAATGCGTCAGACCGCACAGCACTATAGCTTCATGCTGCCACCTGATACGAAATCGGTTAACGTAGTATCACGTGCGAGTCGACCGTCTGATGTGATTGGTCCATTTGTGGATGATCGCCGTTACATGGGCGTTGCAGTTGGAGAGGTTCGCCTGTTCTGCGCAAAACAGCAGTTTGATATCACATCCCATCTGACCGCTGAAAAGCCTGCCGGTTGGCATGATGATATGGGTTGGGATGGTGTTGCGTGGACAAGTGGCAACGCAGAACTCCCATTGGGTGATCATCTGTCCAATGGGAAAATGGGCATTCTGTCCGTCACCGTTCGTGCTGCTGGTCCTTATGTCGTGGAAAATCAGACAACAACAAAATCGGTAAAATCTGCTTAATCATTTTAACAGTTTAAGCCGTTATGCGGGCCCTGTCTTTTCGACAGGGCCTGTTTTTTTATGATGGGCTTCCGTAGCGCCTGAAGCAGGCCGTTCTCCAGAGGCATCTGGAGGGATCGAAGAACCGTTGATTGATGTGCTTGGCCAGTAATTTCTGGGTTTTGGCGATTTGATTGACGGTTTTCTGGAGAGCTTTTGATCTGCGTTTTGAGCAGA
>NZ_WOTF01000052.1 GCF_011516935.1 Acetobacter farinalis | reverse complement strand
CACGCCCATAATCTGGGCATCAGTAAAGCGATCACTCTTCATCAAAATCTCCTCATCCTCACGCTGAGAAAATTCTCATTCAAAAGCCACTCTTTTTATGGGGGGATTACCAGGAGACGAATTTGAAAAAAATTACGATACTGGCTTTGGTGCTGGTAACTGTCTGCGCGAAACCCGATGGTGTCGCAAAACTGGAGCGGGTGGACAATCAGGCCGTGCAGCACAAGCCAATTTTCATGAGTAAACCGGATTTCAAAAAGTGGCAGGAGAGTGCGATCACCATCCACGCTGATGTCGGTAAAGATGGCCGTTTGACAAAATGCGTGATAACGCCCGGTTCAAATCCAGATTTTAATGCTATGGCTGTGAATTACTGCAAAACGGCCTGATACAAGCCTGCCTACAAAAATGGTGAACCTGTTGTGGAGCGAGGCCGCATAATTGTCTTGCGCTTCCATCGGGAGGATTAGTCTGAATATGTGATTCCTATTCGGCAAAGCAGACTGGAGAAACCCAACACTGAAGGTTGTCACTACGCGCCGTGACCGTATACGCTTTCAGGCACTCAGGCACTCAGGCACTCAGGCACTCAGGCACTCAGGCACTCAGCATCGCGGCCTGTGCCGCGTCCGTTAGAGGCAGGCAGATCGGAGCCAGTTGTTCCGTTGCCCGCTTCTGGCGCATGCGCGCCTCACGCAGCAGGCACACCACACCCGGCACACAATTCCCGCACTGGGCCTTACACTGCCTGGAAGCGTAAATTTCGCTGGGGCGGGTCGCACCGCGCGCGACGGCAGTTTCAACATCCGTGTGAGTCAGGCGATTGCAAGAGCAGATAACCATTCAGAACCCCCATATCTCTGACGAGAATGCTCTCATAAGCACGAATGAGAATTATTCGCAATAAATTTTTGCAAGATATCAGCATGCCCGGTTTTTCCTGCACGCCAGATCAAAAGGGGCAGCGGTTAAAAGATTTGAGGGAACTGGCGGAAATGCGGACTGGCACGATAGAACTCAGGAAGCTATAAGTGAGCACATGATCGCGTAAACTCGGTGAGTGCACGTGCAGACAGTCGCATAGTTTATGGGCTTCAGTCGTCAGGTCGATGAGCGTGCACTCCCCATCACCAAGGCGAGAGAAAGTATTCTGTTCCGAAGCCGGGAAAACAGGAAATCTGCAATATGAGAGTGGCAAACCGTGTTTCAGGATTGGCAAACCATCAGCTTTAACGGCTTAGTTGAATTGAACTTTTTGGGGAATTGGTGGACCCGAGAGGATTCGAACCTCCGGCCTTCAGATTCGGAATCTGACGATCTATCCAGCTGATCTACGGGTCCGTCCGGGCCTCTCTAGCGCAAAGAAGGGGCGCTTGCCAAGCCCGTATTCCCGCAAACTGGTAAATTCCCCGCCCAATCGCAGAAAACGGCGGGAAACACGGATGCAGCCTGCCACATCATTTCAGCCACACCAGTCCCGTCAGGCAGGTCCAGCCACTCACTCCCGCCAGAACAGATCATATTGATCCCCTTTTGAAATCAGGGTGCAGCCGTCACACACCGGCTCAGGCCCCGTAGGGCGGATAATCAGGGTCCGGGGCGCTTTTTCTTCCGGTCCCGTGGTGCGGATCATATCCGGCGGGGGAGGGAGATAGGTCAGCAGAGCCACGTAGTCATTCTGTGATGTTACGCCGTCCTTCCAGACATGTACCATGGGCAGATACGCTGCCGCCTGAAGTTGCCGATAGAAAATCGGCAGACGCATATAGTTTTCTCGCTGCCAGGAGGCGGAGAAGGAGAGCAGGAAAAGCACCCCAGCCAGCCCGCACGCCACGGCTTTTAAAGCCGGGCGTAGCAGGGCGAACAGGTAGGTCATCAGTACACACAGGAGGGGGTAGGCCGGGTAAGTGTACCAGGGCAGGCGGGTCCGGGCGATGGAAAAAAGGCAGAAAACAGCCAGAATCGCGACACCCAGCACCCCCATATCGGTTTGCATCCAGGCAGGGATGCCCGAACGGAAACGCTCCGCCCGGAAGGCTCGGAGCCGGCATGCCAGAAGCCCCGCACCCGCCAGCGCCCCAAGCAGCCACAGCAGATAACTGTAATCATGCACAAAGCAGGAGAGGTAGAAATAGACAGGGCTGTGATGGTCCTCAATGGGCTGCCCAGTGCGTTTGAGCAGATCGTACCAGACCATTTTCCGCAGGAATTTCAGGCCATCATGGTGCGCGCGCAGCCCCGCCCACAGCATGATTGGGGCCAGAAAGCACAGCGTGCCTTTCAGAGGCAGGCGGAAGGATTTTTTCGTCAGCACGCAGCTGAGCATCAACGGCGGAAGAAGGGACAGAACATGCCAGCTCTTGGTTAGAAAGCACAGGGCAGCAGTCACGCAGGCCAGACAAAACGCGCGGTCCGTCCGCTTCAGGCAGAGCAGAATACAGGCCAGATACAGCGTGCAATACAGCGCATCCGCATCAGAATGGCGGAAACTGTGTGGGAAAACATTCTGTGTCCATATGGAGAAGAGCGTGATGGCATAAAGCCCTTCCACGCGTGAAAACCTGTTCACCATAAACCGGTAAAGGCCCGCAATCATCGCCAAAAAACAGAGCAGGGACGGCAACCGGGCCGCCAGAAGTCCATGCCCGAACAGTTTGAGAGACAGGACAATAAAGAAAAAACTTAGTGAGGGCTTCAGATTCCAGTAGTCTTCCTTGCCCTGCCAATAGTTGATTGTATATTCATGACGGAACAGCATTTCATAGGCCGAGCCGATATGGCGCGCTTCATCCCATGTTTCCAGCGGCTCGCTGGAGACACGGTAGAAGGTGGAGGGATCGAAGAACCGTTGATTGATGTGCTTGGCCAGTAATTTCTGGGTTTTGGCGATTTGATTGACGGTTTTCTGGAGAGCTTTTGATCTGCGTTTTGAGCAGA
>NZ_WOTF01000051.1 GCF_011516935.1 Acetobacter farinalis | reverse complement strand
TAGTGAACCATACCCGGCCCCTTCATGCCGCCTACCTTCTGGCGGGTTCGCGTGATGGCCCGAAACGCCACCAGTTCAGACATGATTTGGCTGATTTCCTGCGGCCTTTGACCGACCTTATCCGCGATTTCGTCGCGGGTTAGCAGGATTTCTCCGGTGTCTGTCCGCAGGTGCTTGAAGCACAACGCCCAGACGCGCAGCGCGGTCAGGGGGCGCTTGGAGTGTTCAGCCAGATAGTCCACCACGATTGAGTTCTGTTCAGGGCTGAGCATGACGAAAGTCCATCTCTTGCGGCTGGCGGTTTGGCGATCGATCAGGCCGATAACAGCGCGGAACGCCTCAGCGGGCATCTGCTCCTCAAAGGGGAGCAGGGCTTGCCTCAGAATGTCCGCCTGATCTTGTCGGAGGCGTTCAGGCTTGGGTGTCAAACGGGTGATCGTTGCAGCCATGTGGAGAACCCTTGTATTGGTGCCTATTAGGTCGCACAGTGAGCGAACCAGTAGTCGCACAGTGAGCGACTTAATAGCAAGGCCATTTTTGGCAGTTTCCCGGCGAAAATGCTCATTTTTGGGTGAAGTTATCCACGCCAGATAGAAATAGATAAGATTCTCTTCCCCTGTAGTCCCCTTCTCAATCGGTGGAAAACTGCCCTTTTTCCTATCGTGACAGGTCACGGAAGTGGGCAATTCCGTATTGCTCAGGAAGGGGGAGGGGCTGGCTAGTGGGTACGCCACCCACGGGTCTTTCCGTCAGCTCCACGAATCAGACACCAGCGGCCCCCCTTGTCGTCAGGTTCGGCAGTGAACCCCTCGACAGAGCAGGAGGCGAGGGACTGCAAGGAACCCGCATCATCAAGCCGTTTCCCAGCTATCCCGCTTCTGGTGTTGGCCCATGAAGCGGCTGCATTGGCGTCTAGGGCTGCTTCCCGGCCAACGTCATGTCCGGTGGCCCAACCGTCATGATGCCCCAGCCAGTAACCCGCTATCCACCCACCAGCGACCAGTAGAGCCGCGCAGAGGGCTGTCCAGATCATGAGGCGGGGTTTCGACACTGCAAACGCTTCGGACGCTTCTATGGCTGTCTGAGAGGCTTTTTCGGCTGCGTCCTTGATCGTCACGCATTGGTTTTTTTGCTCTTGGGCCAGCTTCTCCATTTTGGTGCTGGCAGCGGTGAGGTTCCGTTCTAGCTGCTGGAATAGGGCGAACGGGTCTTGCACGTCCTCCATGTCAGTGCTGCTCATCATTGCCCCCTTGTTCGGTCAGAGAGAGGGCTGGGAGGCGAGAAAACGTCTCAAAGGCTCGTTTGTCTGCTGGACGCTCTAGCCGCTTCAAAAGGGCTTCAATGGTTCGCACGCCACGTTCGTCAGTTTCGGCCAGTTTTACCAAAGCACCCCCCAGAATGTAGTTCTGACGATCTCGCAGTTTTCCTTCTGCTTTAGCTGCTGACTTCTGGGCCTCTCTGATACGCTTTTTTTGTTCAGCAATGATCTTTTTGGCGTTCTCAATTTCTTTTGAAATATCGCTCATAACAGCCTCGTGGTGTGTGGTATCCTTGCCAACAGAATACCATATTTCCCTTGATGCCGTGAGATATTAAGGGCGCATTTACGACTTGCCCAAAGGCAAGTCATGCGGCAGGGTGGGAATCCCCCCTGCACCCCCGTTTAACGCCAAAGGAAAAAAGGTCAGTTCGAGCCGTGGCAATTTATCTCGCATCAACGAAACCAATAAGCCGAAGCGCGGGCCGTAGTGTTGTGGCTGCTTCTGCCTATCGGTCTGGCGAGGATTTGACCAACGAACTTGACGGACATCAGCACGATTACACCCCACGGCAAAACAGCGTTGCACATAAGCAAGTTTTCATTCCGGGGGGTGGAACTGCCAGCCGGTCAGAATTGTGGAATGATGCCGAGCGGGCAGAGAAACGGAAGGACGCCCGCACCGGCAGGGAATGGGTTGTGGCCCTTCCGCACGAACTCACCAGCGACCAGCGCGCGGAGCTGGCCGACAGCTTTGCGCGTGAGCTGGTGGAGCGTTACGGGGTGGCCGTGGACGTGGCGGTGCATCTGCCGGGTGCTGAAGGTGACGACCGGAACCACCATGCCCACGTCCTGACCACCACGCGCACGGTGGAGCGTGGGGCAGACGGCAAGCTGGTATTTGGCGACAAGGCCACCATCGAACTGTCCGACAAGAAGCGGGCTAGCATGGGGCTGGGCAAGTCGGCCGACGATGTGACCGAGATCCGCCAGCTATGGGCGACCCTTGCCAACAATGCCCTTGAGAGGGCCGGGCAAGAGGCCCGCATAGACCACCGCAGCAACGCAGAGCAGGGGCTTGACCGTGTGCCAGAGCGCCACATGGGCCAGAATGTGGTGGCCTTGGAGCGCAAGGGGCGCAGGACGCCAACAGGCAACCACAATCGCCAGGTGAGAGCGGAGAACGCACAACGGGCCGAGGTGATAGACTTTGCCCTGGCGAAGATGGAGCGGGCCATAAAGGTCATGCGTGAAGGGCTGGACAAGGTGGCCGGGGCACTCGACCGGCTGGCTCCTGCACTCCAGCAGAGGCGCCAGCAGGCCGAGGAAAAGGCCAACCGCTGGCTGATGTTTGCCAAGGGGGTAGGAGCCGGGGCCACGAAGAAGGCCGAGGCCGACCGGCTGCAACGCGAGCAGGAGCAGCGCATAGCCGCCGAGAAAGAGCGTCAGCGGGCTATCGAGAAGGCCCGCGAGGAAGCGGCTCACAAGGAACGCTTGCGGGCCTTGGGTGCCCAGAGGGGCCGAGAGAGTAGCCGGGGGCGTGGGCGTTAAGGATTCGTTCTACCGGGAACGAATCCTTAAAAATCCTTAACAGCCCTTCGACAAACCGCCTTCCATCAGCATCAACAGCGGGGGCGCTTCTTCCTGCGCTACATCCCGTTCAGAGCCGCTCAGATGCGTGGCTACGTTGGGGTTCATGAAGTAGTGAACCATACCCGGCCCCTTCATGCCGCCTACCTTCTGGCGGGTTCGCGTGATGGCCCGAAACGCCACCAGTTCAGACATGATTTGGCTGATTTCCTGCGGCCTTTGA
>NZ_WOTF01000050.1 GCF_011516935.1 Acetobacter farinalis | reverse complement strand
AAACAGTTCCGCGCGATCGCAACCCGCTACGACAAGCTTAAATCAACCTTCCTCGCTGCGGTGCAGTTCGCCTCAATCATCATACTGCTTAACTGACGACACGCTGTAGGATTAACGTTTCTTCTTCTCCTTGGCGATGATCTCTCGCGCATGCTCCAGATAGGTCTCGGATATATTGGGGAAAGGATTTTTGGGATCGGTTCCGGCCAGTCTTTCTTTCACCATGAGTAGTGCCGCGAGCAGGCGCTCTCGATTGCCTTCAGGCAATTTGGCCGCCCGGACTGTGGTTCCCAGGAGAACAAGCTTGTGTGCTCTTTGCGCGCGTGCCCGATCGTCAAAGCGTTTTTCGACTTTTGCTGCACGGGCAGCAGACTCGCGAGCATCAGCGCGAAGACGTTCGGCCTCAAGAAGGGCGAGCAGAGTTTCCTTATCGATCGATGTTAATTCGGTGAGCGCTAGAATTTCCCTGATTTTTCTGCGACGGCCCTTGAGCACCGAAATATCAGCGGCCGCAATTTCGGCGATGAGCGCCTGATTTTTTGGGTGTCCCCAATTATTCTGAGCCACTGGATCGTCCTCCGAACGGAAAGTGATTCGCATCCCTATTTTACCAGTGATCGGTGAAATTAAATCCGAAAAGGCACGCTAGTGACTTGATAAAATCCTCCCGCCTTCGGCTCCGGATTTGATAAAGTCGCGTGATGGGGGAAACCCCCATACCCCGGCCTGCGGCATGCCAGCGTTTTGTGTCTTTTTATCTTCGGAAAGAGGCCCATGGAGACAACAGCGCACTTCCATTTTCGCCTTAAAAATTTCGGCCCAAGTGCCCTGCGCGATCGCGTGGATTACATTACCCGCACGGGAGCCTACCGGGATCGGGAGGATCTCGTCGCCGTTGAGTCCGGCAATCTTCCGGCCTGGGCGACCTCCGCCATGATGTTCTGGGATGCGGTGGAACGGCGGGAAACCGGAAACGCCGCCGACTCATTCATTCTCGCCGTACCACGCAATTTGAGTCCGGAAGCCGTCGCGCGACTGCGGGAGCGCTTCGGCCAGACGCTGGCGCAGGGCCGTCCCTATACGCTTGCGGAGCATTGTGACGTTGCCCGCGATTTCGAAGAAAACCGGCACTTTCATGCCCTCGTCAGTCCGCGAACGCTCGATAGTTTCAACCGGTCGGAGGCCCAGTTCTTTGCACGGTATCGACCAAAACACCCGCGCTCGGGCGGAGCCCGGAAGAACACGCGCAAGGGACCGAAAAAGGAACGAGAGAAGATCGTCTTCGGCATCCGCGAGCAATGGGCGTCCGAGCTCAACCGGGAACTCGAGGCTGCGGGTCTGCCTCTGGTCGACCCAAGATCTCTGAGCGACCAAGGGATCGACCGGAAACCGATCAGGCGTCAAAACCCCGAAGCCCTCGTCCGCGCCCGTGAGGTCCAGGGCCGGGCACGCGGTGCCGCATTCAAATTGAGGATGGCCGCGAAACAGGCGGAGGCGCGAGCCGACGCCATAGTCATGATACGCGAGACGCCCCTCCAGGCAAGAACGCGCTGGGATCATCAGGACGAGTTCGCGCGTATGCTGGACAAGGTTCGCCGCAAAAAGGCGGTAGAACTGGCCAGACAAACGAAGGAACGGATCGCTCAGTCGACACGCGGGGACGATGCCGTCGTTCTTCAAGCCAGGGAGCGGGCTCAGGCATTGTTCGATGCACGGCTGAGGCGCCCCGAGGAACTTGAGCGCCTGATCCGGCATTACGGTTGTGCCCCACCTGGCGCCGCCACTCTCCGCATCAACATGCCGCAACGGCTCGGCGCCATCATTCCGGAGGTTCTTCTGGACTCAGTCCATATTCCGGATCCCAGGATCTACAATCATGTGGTGGTAGGGCATGTCGCGATCGAAAGACTGGCCCGAAACCTCTCCCGCGCTTCCCAGACGACGATCGAAGAGACGCTCAAAATCATTGTTCATCATGGCCTCGAGCCCGTGCCCGACCGACGGGCTGTCAAGAATGCGCAGCAGGGACGCGACGCTGTATCGCGATCACAGAATGAAATCGAACGGCAAGCCGCCACAGGAAAAGCTAGAGGATGGGATATAGATTTTTAATATTTGTATTTTTTATTCTTTTATCTTGATGGTTACTTATGACGATTTGAGCGGTGGTTCGAGGGTTCTTATCTTTTCTCCTCATGAGGTCTCATACCCGTAATTCCCCAGAGGATTTTTACCTTCTGACGTGTATCGGTCGTGGGGGTGTGAGCCTCGTTCCTCCAATATCGAACGAGAAAATCTTCATGTCTCAACACATCGTCTTATCGTCCCGCATGGAAGCGGACATCATGCAGATCGCCGCATTACACGGCCTTCTGGATTTCGCGCTCAGCGAATGTTTGGCTGGCAATGACGTCGACGGCACGGTCCTCGAAGGGGCCGTCGTGCTGACGCGTCACATCCGCCGAAAGTTCAGGCACCTGACCAACGCACTCCTGAGCCGTGAGGCCGTGATGCCGTAAAACGCGACTGAGCGCTGCACGCCAGACCAGTGGCAGGCTTGCCGTCACCTTATCGTCTTCCCTTACATTCCGCGCGCTTTTGCATCGGGCTCATGGACCCGAGGGAGACGTGCGCCCTTTTGGATTATCCTCATGATCAACGACCATCTAAACAATGCCCTCCCGAACTGGGTCTCCCGCACTCTTTTCCGCGACGAGGATCTGGACCGCTATGCCGTTCTGTCAAAGGAGCTTCTCGTCACGCCGACGCAACAGATGCTTGAGTTCTGCGATGGCGGTCGCACTCTGGTCGACCGCTACAACCGCGACAAGCCTCTGTGGAAGGCTTTCCGTCAGGCCGTGACCCAACGCCATCCGACGTTGCCGGCCTGGCAGGGCGACGTCCGGATCAAAGGCTATCGCATTGAATCCATCGTCGAGCTCGCCGTCTATCGCCGGATCGAGCGCATCTGTCGTAAGCTTCCGGAGTGAGACGCCTTGTTGAGTTTATAGTGTGGTGATGTGTTCTGTTCATGACAGAGCGATCAGAACAGAATGATGCTGTCGCAGCGACATTCGCTGCG
>NZ_WOTF01000049.1 GCF_011516935.1 Acetobacter farinalis | reverse complement strand
AATCCTCACGGCCTCGCGCTTGAAATCTTCCGTATGTTTCATGGTTTCGTCGGTCTCCTGATACAAGCTTAAAACGCTCAGATGACCGGCACAAAACCGTTACAAGTCCACTCTGCCTCCTGAAAGCCTAGCGATCGTTTTAAGAGGGGGAATAAGAGGGGTAAGAGTTTTTTAAAAACTCATAAGTCATTGTTTTAATTGGATTTTATTTTGATAAATGGCGGAGGGGATGTCCGCCAATATGAAGGCGCGGCAAAACGCTTTAGAGTGCATTTCACCCTAAAAAACAATCTATTAGTTCGGATTGACGACGCACACCGCCGCACATAGACGCGTGAAACTATATGATATAAGGTGGGATCAAAGATGGGACTGGAAATCCATGAGCAAGCTTCCGCCGAACCAGTTGACCGTACGCAGGATCGCCAGCCTGAAAGATGGCGTTCACGGCGATGGCGGAAACCTGTGGATCACGATCCGGGGCGAGACACGCGCCTGGACGTTTCGCTTCAAGAGCCCCCTGACCGGCAAGCGCCGGGAAATGGGATTGGGACCGGCACGTGATGTGTCGCTCTCCGAAGCGCGCGCCAAGGCAACCAATGCCAGGCGTCTGCTGCTGGAGGGAATCGATCCTCTGGAGGAGCAGACCAAAAGAAAGCGTAGAATCGTCAGAGCGCGAACCTTCGAGGAAGTTGCCGAGCATTACATCACGGAGCAGACACCCGCCTGGAAAGACCCGCGTTCCGCGCCGATGTGGCGCAGTTCTCTCGGTCGACATGTTTATCCCCTTATGGGGAGCCGCCCGATCGGCCAGATCCAGACAGAAGACGTGCTGTCCGTGCTACGCCCCATTTGGGAAACGACCACTGAAACAGCCAGCCGTATTCGCGGGCGGATCGAGCGCATTCTTGACTACGCTCACAGCCATCATTGGCGTGAAGGCAACAATCCGGCCCGATGGCGCGGTCATCTGGCCAATATTCTCCCGAAACCCACGGCCGTGACCAAGGTCGTGCATCATGCGGCCATTCCCTACCGTGATCTTCCAGCGGTGTTTGCACAACTTGGTCGACAGGATGGCTCCGCCGCTCTTGCCGCCCGCTTCCTCTGTTTGACGGCCGCGTTCTGGGGAGGTACGTCATGCCCTGTGGTCTGAAATCGATTTCGAGAAGCAGATTTGGGTGGTTCCGGCCGAGCGTATGAAAGCAAAGCGCGAGCATCGCGTGCCCTTGACGGTCAGTGCCGTTAGTGTGCTCCGGCGGATGGAGGTACTGACATCACCCGCTTCAGCCGAGGGTCTGATTTTCCCTGGTGGAAAAATTGGATCTCCGCTCAGCGATGTTGCCGTCTCCAAAGCACTCCATCGTGCAGCCGGCACGAAGGATGTGACCATTCATGGACTGCGATCCAGCTTCCGCGACTGGGCGGCGGAGGAGACGGACTTTTCACGGGAGGTGGCGGAAATGGCGCTGGCTCATGCCATTGGAGATAAGGTCGAAGCTGCTTACAGGCGGGGCGATCTGTTCAGCAAGAGGCAAGAGATGATGGCGCAGTGGGAGACGTTCTGCCTGGGGCACGGATAGAGAGAGCGAACACCGTTTTTTTGGGGGAGAAAAGATTACAGACTGTTCCCTTTTGCGCGCAATAACAAAAATTCAGACGCATCGAGTTCTACGACGTGTCGTCAGTTAAGCCCTGAGTAGCTTTGTTGCGCAAATGTATGCACGGGATTCACGGAATGAATCTCGTCTGTTAACTGGTTGCCATGAGCAAGCCGAAGCCCACGCGCTACCGAACGACGAACTGACCCTCCTACAACGCAGAGCTGAAGAAGCGCGGGTCCCGTATCAGGCCTCTGATGCGAAAATGCTATCGAGTGCCGGAGACGGGCCAGCCCAAGACTTGGCTGGTCTATGGACGAAGCGAACGAGACAATCCTGTCGGAAAGGCGCTGCGACGACTCGTCACGAGCCCGAAAGCACAATTCCGGTGGGGGAACCCCGAGCAAAACCTCTATATCTTCAGGAACGAAGTACGGAGCACGGTCACCTCCCGTTATCATGATGTGGCAATGGCTTTAAGCCGAGCCTGAACGGAGAGCCGTATGCGTTGAAAGGCGCACGTACGGTTCGGAGAGGGGAAGCGCATATGCGCTTCCTACTCTACTTCCCATGAAACGGGGATTTCTCCATCTCGTCGCGATCATGGACTGGTTCACGCGCAAGGTGGTGTCCTGCGTCTGTCGAACACGATGGACGCGGAGTTCTGTATTGAGGCACTCCGGGATGCGCTGATGCGCTACGGCACCACGGAGATTCTCAACACGGACCAAGGCTCACAATTCACGACGCCCCGTTTTGCCGGGATCCTGGAAGGCCGTCAGATCCGTATCAGCATGGACAGGCGTGGGCGCTGGCTGGACAACGTGTTCATCGAGCGTCTATGGTAGTCGTTGAGATACGAATATGTTTACCTGTACGCATTTGAGACCGCATCAGAACTTCGAGTGGGGCTCACGAAACGGATCATCCGTTATAACGGGCAACGTTCCCGTACGGCCTAGGCTGGACGAACGCCTGATGAGGCGTATCATGGACAACAGCAGCGCCGTCAGAATGGCAGCATAACAACAACCGGGTATAAACCCAAAAACTGTCCGAACGGACGGGTCCACCATCTGGCAAGATGGGTAATGCTCGTAGTAAGCTAGAGCAGGTTTTGACGAATGCCCGTCTATAGAGAGAGAGAGGTAGGCCCACGACGGAAATGGTAAATGCGGTAACCAATCCACGGGCGAGAGCATGATCAATCGTCGTCGGTCGGCTCGTAGCATACCCGTCAGGTCCTCTAGCAGTTTTTGGTCACATCAGACCGAGTTCTGTTGTAGGCATCTTACAACTACGCTCCTCAAATGACGGTCATGAGAGCTTATCTCCCTGTCTGAAAAACCGAGGCTACCTCATCCTCTCTTGTCTTCGCCGTTAAAAAAAATTAGAATAAGCGTATTAGGAATGAAAGGTTTCGAATAAATGTTGATTTTTACTACGCAAAATATTTTACCTTAGGGATACTTAAATTAATTGACAATTTCTTACGGAACTTCTTCCTTTCCAAGCGATCTTAGCTAGGTGCTCGACAGCACCGGACGGTTCTAAATTTTCTTGCAATACTACGGCGTGTCGTCAGTTAGGCCCTGAGAGTTGTACTTTCTGGCTGCCTGTGCTGATTGTTTTCCCGGTTTTCAGGGGGGGGGGAGCAACAGATGCGGCGGTATGGCTT
>NZ_WOTF01000048.1 GCF_011516935.1 Acetobacter farinalis | reverse complement strand
GTCTGGCGGCACCCTGTCCGGCGGCACCCTGACGGTTCTCCCGTCTGGTCAGGCCCAGAATGTGAGCGCAATCAGCGCGGGGCAGATCCAGGTAAGAGGCGGCTCAACCGTCGGCACGGTGATTTCCGGAGCGGCAACCATTGAAGTTGTCTCTTCAGGCGGCACGACCACAGGAACGCTGGCAACAGGCTTTGCCGGTCAGACCGTTTACTCCGGCGCGGTGGCGTCCAACACAACCGTGACCAACAGCGGTGGCATTTTCCTGCAGGGCGGGACAACCATCGGTGCCGTCATCAGGGATCCGAGAAGCTTCGAAACCGTTACCAGTGGCGGCATTGCCTCTGGCACAACCGTAAGCGCCGGCGCTGCGCTGAATCTTACCTCCGGCAGTGCCATCAATACGGTCGTCGCCAGCGGCGGCACTCTCAGTGCAACCCGCGGCACAATTGCAGGGAACACGACCGTCAGCAGCGGGGCGCTGGTAACCGCAACCTCCAATGTCATGCTGTCCGGAACTGTCACGGATGCAGGGCTTCTGTCGGGTGGTGTGGTGGTCTCTGGCGGTGTGGTCAATGTGGTATCCGGCGGGGCCGCCAATACGGTCACTGTGGGCAGCAGCGGCAACATGCTCGTCAATAGCGGCACGCTTTTCGATGTGACCGTCTCCGGTCCGGCTGACGGCATTGCCGATACAAGCAACGCAGGCGTGTTGGTCCTCAGCGCGGGCAGCGTTAATGACGCCACCGTCTACGGTTATGCAATCCTGTCTTCCGGTCAGGTCAGCGGCCTGACAGTTGCCTCCCATGGTGCCGTCGATCTTGAAAGCGGTGTCACGGTTGCCTCCGGTGCCATCGTGTCCAATGGTGGCATTGTGTTCGTCAACAGTGGTGCATTACTGAGTGGTGCAACTGTTTCCGGGGCAGCCCAGATCATCTCCGGTCGGGATGCAACGGACGCGGAAGTGATTATCCGCAGCGGCGCGTCTGTCGATGCAACCAGCTTCGGCAGCGGTGGTTACGCGAACATCGAAGGCGGTACGCTGGCCGATGCGACCCTGACCAGCGGCGCAACAGCCAATGTGTTCTCAGGGACCGTCAGCGGAACAGCTTTTGGCAGCGGCGCCCAGCTTGGTGTCTATGGTGGCACTGTCGGCGGGACCAATACATTTGCTTCCGGCGCGGACATCACGGTCGGGGCAACTTATAACCCGGGCAGCGCCACGGCAATTGACCACTACACCTGGAGCCTGAGTTCCTTCTCCGGTGGCGGTCTACTCTCCGGCACAACACTCAACAATGGTGTGTCCGCAACCCTTCTCAGCGGCGGCACGATTACAAACACGACACTAACCAGCGGCGCTTCAATCGTTGGCTCCGGCGGTGCGCTGGGTAATACGGTCATCAGCCAGGGTGCCCTTGTCTCTGTAACGTCCAACGTGTCTCTGACCGGTGTGACAACCGACTATGGCATGCTGTCCGGCGGTGTGGTGTCCGGCGCGGTTGTCAACGTGATCTCCGGCGGGGCTGCCAATACGGTCACTGTGGGCAGCAGCGGCCTACTGACTGTGGCCTCCGGGGCTGTGGCCAACACGACGGTGCAGGCTGGCGGTGTGCTCAGCGGCGGGGCGGCGGGTGCCTATACCGGCACGACGACCGTTCAGTCCGGCGGGTCCGTGGTCACCGGCGAAGTGCACGGAAATCTCGACCTGAACAACGGTGCCAGCGCGACCAGTCTGTGGGTCATGTCCGGCGGGTCTGTTGCCGCGTCTTCCGGGTCTGTCCTGTCGGGTTCGACAACGGTCAGTGCCGGCGGCGTGGTCTCGATGGCCAGCGGCGCGACAATGGGCAGCGGCGCGAACATCTGGATCCGTGATGGTGGTTCCGCAACGATCTGGAACAATGCCGGCGGGTCTGTGAACCTGCAGGGCAGCACGAACACCGGTCTGGTTGTCAGTGGTCTGTCCAATGGTGGCACACTCAGCACGGTGATCAGCGGGTTTGACGGGACATCTGCCGGGAACTCTGACGGCATCGAGCTTGCCGGAGTGACGGCAGCAGATGTGAAGCCGAATGGCGTGAGCTATCCGGATAACGACCATGTCACGCTGGCCCTGACCAATGGTCAGACCATCACGATGAACATTGTTGGTGTGGGCACCTACGGGTATACGCTGGGCACAGCCGGTGACGGGGACCTCGTTTTCGAAGTCTGCTTCCTTGCCGGTTCCATGATCCGCACACCGTCTGGTGATGTGGCTGTGGAAGAGCTGCGGATTGGCGACACGGTCATGACATGGGACTGGAAGGCACAGACTGAGGCGGAACGCCCGGTTGTCTGGGCCGGCCGGAAATCCATGCAGGTGAAAGCTGGTCGTGCAGACGACGAGGCGGGGTACCCTGTCCGGATCCTCAAGGACGCGCTGGCCGATGGCGTGCCAAGCCAGGATCTTCTGGTTACACCAGAACACTGCCTGTTCTTCGAGGACAAGTTCGTGCCGGTGCGCATGCTGGTGAACGGGCGGAGCATCGTCTACGACCGCTCCATCACGTCCTACGACTACTTCCATATCGAAACGGAAGAGCATGCCGTGATCTGGGCCAACGACACCCGGACAGAAAGCTATCTGGATACGGGGAACCGTGCGACCTTCCGTCAGGGTGGGGCTGTGGTGCGTTTCGGACAGACGCTGGCTGGTAAAAGCTGGGAGACGGATGCTGCGGCATCTCTCAGTGTTGCGCGTGAAGTTGTCGAGCCTTTGTTCCGTGCGCTTGACGCACGTGCATCTGAAGTGGGTCTGGAACGGGTAGTGGGTAAAATGGAGCTGACATCAGATGCAGATATGCATCTTGATGTGGGAGACGGACAGACGATCCGTGCGGCCCGTCAGCAGGGGAACCTGCTGACGTTCATGCTGCCTCGCGGTGTTGAAAGCGTGTCTCTTGTCTCTCGTGCCAGCCGCCCGAGTGATGTGATCGGTCCGTTTGTGGATGACCGCCGCCAACTGGGTGTTCTGGTAGGCCAGATCACTCTGTTTGACGGCAAAACCACACGCGCGCTGACGGAGCACCTGAAACAGGCGGAGCTTTCCGGCTGGTATGGTGTGGAGAACTCTGGCCGTTGGACGAATGGCAGGGCCATTGTGTCTGTAGGGCTGGCTGGTTATGCAGGACTTCGTCTGCTGACGATTGAGGTTCTGGCCGCTGGACCCTATCAGGTTACGGCAGGTGATACGGTTGAGGATCTGGCCATTACCGGCTGAGACTTGAGACAGTAAGCCTTCAGGGACAGACCCCTTCCTTTGCGGGAAGGGGTCTGTTTTTGTTTTGAGGTGGAGGGATCGAAGAACCGTTGATTGATGTGCTTGGCCAGTAATTTCTGGGTTTTGGCGATTTGATTGACGGTTTTCTGGAGAGCTTTTGATCTGCGTTTTGAGCAGA
>NZ_WOTF01000047.1 GCF_011516935.1 Acetobacter farinalis | reverse complement strand
CTTCAACATCAAAGAAACCAGTCTGCTTCATGATCCATGCCCCCAATCAACTCAAGGGAAATGGAATCACAGAGCAGCTCTCAAAACCAGGGGGTTTTTCGAACCCTCCACGTGCGCCCAGTTCCTTGGCCATGTAGAGAGAAACCACTTCCGTGGCGGCTTTCATGGCGGCATAGGGCGCGTGGTCTGGCAGATAGAAGCGCGTGGCGGCCGAGGTAATATTGAGAATACGTCCGCCATCACGGATTATCGGCAGAAGGGCCACGCTCAGCAGATACGGTCCCTTGAAATGGATGGCATACTGGTTGTCCAGTTGTTCCGGCGTGGTATCCTCAAAGCGCGTATGCACGATATTGCCTGCATTCTGCACAACATAATCCAATGAAGACTGTCCGAAAGACTTTTCCAGCACATCCTTCACCTGCGCTGTGAAGGCTGGAATGGAAGTATGCTCCGAAATATCGAGCTTCAGCATGTGAAGTTTCACATCCTCTCCACTCAGAGCGACCTCGGCAGCCTCTGCTTCCGCCTGATTGGAATGATAGGTTCCAATCACGCTAACACCTGATTTTATAAGAAATTTTGCAATACTGTATCCAATCCCGCGATTAGCACCCGTGACAAGGGCGATGGTCTTTTGAGTCATGGCCAATTTCCTTTAACGGAGAGACCGCATGGCGCACCGGAGAAAGGGCAGAAGCAGAAGAAGAGCTTCAAAAATCATCAGACCGTCGCCAGACAGGCTACTTCAAGACCATTCGATGCATAAATAGCGCAGCGCCACCCGTCAATCACTTATGGATTGATTGATACGGATTTTACTGCCGCAATACCCGTGCGTACTGCACGAAAAGCCGTTTATCCGCCGCCATGGCCAGACCCAGAGAGCACCATGCTTTGGCTGTCCCAAAGCCGCATAAGGCTCTCAATCGCAGCTTCCAGCTTTTCCGCGCTACCTCCATCCCGGGCTTCACAGGCCATCCCGTGCAGAAACGCCGTGAAAACCGCCGGCAGGGTTTCAGTAAGAGGTGTGTCGGCAAGCGCGCCCTGTGCAATGGCGCGATTCACACAGGCGCTGATGCCGCTGCGGGTGCGCGCACGCTCGGCTGCCAGCAAATACTGGACAGAGTGATTTTCAGGAGAACAGTTGCTGGCCCCCAGCACAATCAGGCAACCGGTGGGGTGTGCATGGCCTGTCTGCATCCGTGCAGAACCCCGCAAGGTCTGTTCAATGGCCTCTCGGGGGGAGAGGGTTTCATCCCACAAAGGGGCCATCACCTGACCATAGGTTTCCAGATAGCGCTGCACGATTTCCCGAAACAAGGCTTCTTTCGAACCAAAAGCCGCATAGAAACTTGCGGGAGAAATATTTCCCATGCACGCTTTGAGCTGGCTCAGGGATGTAGGTTCGTATCCCTGCGCCCAGAAGAGCGCCATGGCGGCATCAAGCGCTTTGTCCCGGTCAAATTCGCGAGGCCGTCCTGTCCGCGCCATAGCGTGTCACTCCGTGTCTGAAGGAACTTCCATAATACTCAGTCCAGAAATTCATTGCCACCCTTTCCGAGCGCTCATACATTGAGACTGATCATTCCATATATATGAGTTCCTGATGACCCACCCCGCCGCATCATCATTCACACGCACAGATGATCCCCTCCCCGTTGCCGGCCTCCTTGCCCTCGCCATGACCGGCTTCCTGTGTATCATGACCGAAACCCTTCCCGCCGGGCTGCTGCTCCCCGAAATCGGCGCCGGGCTGCATGTCTCAGCCGCTTATGTGGGGCAGATGGTAACAGCCTACGCTGTCGGCTCTCTGAGTGCAGCACTCCCCCTCACACTTGCCACCCACCACTGGCGGCGGCGCGCCGTGCTGTTACTGGCGATTGCCGGTTTTCTGGTGTTCAACGCCATCACCGCTCTTTCTCCCAATTATTGGCTCACCCTTGCCGCCCGCTATTGCGCGGGGGCTGCCGCTGGCCTCGCGTGGGCGCTGCTGGCCGGATATGCGCGCCGGATGGTGACACGCGCCCAGCAAGGGCGCGCCCTGGCCATTGCCATGGTAGGGACGCCTATAGCGTTGTCCCTTGGTGTTCCGGCAGGCACATGGCTTGGCGCAGCCTTGGGATGGCGGCTGGCTTTCGGGGCGATGTCAGCCTTCACGGCACTGCTGATCGGGTGGGTTCTTGCAACCGTCCCGGATTTTCCGGGGACGACACACGCACAACGCCTGCCGTTCCGACATGTGCTCACAACCCCCGGCGTCAGGTCTGTTCTGGGGGTCGTGATCATGTGGATGCTCGCACACAATATTCTCTACACCTATATCGTACCCTTCCTCAGCCTCTCTGGAATGGTGAAACAGGTGGATCTTGTCCTGCTGGTTTTCGGTATTGCTGCTCTGGCGGGAATTGGCATGACCGGCCAACTGGTGGACCACGCCCTGCGTGCCTCCGTTCTGCTCAGTCTGGCAGTCTTTGCTGCCGTGTGCTGCATTTTTGCAGTTGGAGCCGCCTCCCCCGTTATCATATGGACAGGCGTGGCCGTCTGGGGGCTGACATTTGGTGGCGCAGCAACCTTGTTGCAGACCGCACTGGCAGACGCAGCAGGGGAAGGTGCCGATGTGGCTCTTTCAATGAATGTCGTGGCATGGAACAGCGCGATTGCCGGGGGTGGCCTGCTGGGAGGCATGCTGCTTGATACATGGGGAGTCGCCTCTTTCCCCTGCGCCATGATGGTTCTCCTCGTCGGCGCTTTCGCTCTTGCTTGGCAGGCCCGCCCGCACGGGTTTCGGGCCGGGCATCGTCTGCACGGGTAGTATCCACAGATTTTGTCATGGCACTCTCTCCGACAAAATCGAGGAAAACAGGGACTTTGACTGCTGCACACATCTTTGCCATGCAATCAGACCTCAGACGAAAAATGCCATTCCACTGCTACCTGTTTGGCGAACACAGTTTCCACCAGAAGGACTGACCGCCACACCCTTTCTCACCGGGATGGTGCACTTCAAAAATATACGATAGTGAAAAGATCATGATGAACCGTCGTGATTTCGGTCTGAGCTTTGGCGCAAGCGTACTCCTGTCCCGCCGTGCCCGCGCGGGAGTATCACTGCCCACCCCTGTTGCGCGCCTTCGTGCCTTGGAACAGGCAACAGGCGGCAGATTGGGAGCGTTTGTTCTGGATACCGGCAGCGGGCACAGTTTCGGTTGGCGCTTTGACGAACGTTTCTGCCATTGCTCGACGTTCAAATTGTCTCTGGCTGCTATGGCTCTGCGTGCAAGTGATGCTGGACATCTCGATTTGATGGAGCCTCTCCCTTTCAGCAAGGAAGACATTATCGCCTATTCGCCTGTTGTCGAAAAAAACCTCGCCAGGGGCAGTTTGCCTATTCTGAAACTTGCAGAAGCCGTGCAGATCACGAGTGACAATGCCGCAGCGAACGTACTGATGCGTCGGCTTGGTGGCCCTGCCGCGGTGACACGATTCTGGCGCGAGATCGGGGATAAGACGAGCAGGCTCGACAGCTATGAGCCAGATGTCAATGTGATCCCGCCCGGCACCGAGAAAAACAGCACAACACCACAAGCCATGGCAGAGACTGTCCGGAAAATCGTACTCGGCGATGTGCTCAGCGCGACCAGCCGCGAGCAGTTACGCGGGTGGATGGCGGCCACGCAAAGCGGGCGCAATCGTATCCGGGCGGGAATACCTGACAGTTGGCGTGGGCTCGACAAAACCGGGACAGGCATGCGACCCGGTATTGGGAACAAAACCAATGATCTGGCTGTCCTGCTTCCGCCCGACGACCGCAGCCCGCTGATCGTGATCGGCTATTTTGAGACGCCTGTTTTCTCCGAGAATATACGACCCGAGGATGAATCTGTTCTCAGGACGCTTGGGGAGATTGCTGTGAGGTGGGATGCCTGAGGTGTTTTTAGTGGTGTAAAAACGCAAAAAGCCGCATGAGCGGCTTTTGGGGTGTTGTTTTAATTTATGCTGGAATTGGTTGCGGGGACAGGATTTGAACCTGTGACCTTCAGGTTATGAGCCTGACGAGCTACCGGGCTGCTCCACCCC
>NZ_WOTF01000046.1 GCF_011516935.1 Acetobacter farinalis | reverse complement strand
TGCCAAATCCACGCCTCCATGAACTCCTGCCATGGCACTGGAAAACCCTTCACCACAGCAATAATACCATCAAAGCCTGATTACGCCCGCGGCTCTCTCCGGATGCTTACGGTTCCATGACCCGGCTCCCGCCGACGTGCGGACTTAGATAAGGCCCCATCAGAGCACGAAGAATCATCTCCGTAACGAAAAACTCTTCAATGACTCCTGCGTCCGCAATCGTCCTGGCCGCCAGACTTTCGTTCTTTTCGTTTGCCATCATCATCTCCTGAGCGTTCGTTGTCTCAGGGAGAGTCTATCGTCAGACACAGAAACGCCCGGCTCGCGATAACCAGCCGGGCGCAACAGGCAGAACCATTGCCGTCGAAACTGGCTGTTTTCTGCGGGTCTCGGTTATCTTCCACTCATTCCCGCGCTGGGAATCGGAGGATTATCCAGCCGCCACGAGCGCCGCCGCCCTGAGCCTCATCTCCACCATAACCGACACCGTTAGCGGCAGAACATCAACAACGGGCGACGGGCGGGTATCAGTCTTCATGAGCGACCGCGCTTCCTGGATCGATAACCCCGGACGCCCCAACGCAGGCCCGACCTTCTCTGCAACATGCCCCGCGAGCCACGACCGGGCGCCGTCCTCATCGAATGAAACAAGGGCGGAAAACTCATTGCCATCGTCAGCGATCGCAACGGACAGCCCGCCCTGGAATTTTCCACCGTGGACCGTTGCCTTGCATGGCGCCATAAACCCGGAGATTTTCGTGTTCTGGCAACGCACAATCGTGCCAAATGTCAACCAGAACAACCTGTCAATCTTGTCCGGATCAATGTCTTTGTCTGACATCAGGAGTTCAATATCTGACTCACGTCGCCGGGGCTCCTTTTCACACAAGGCATGTTCTTCGGGTATCCCCCTGATGAACCCGGCCATCATCTGCATGCAGCGTCGTTTCGTTTCCGCGCCGAAGGGGTGACAGACCCCATCGACAACGATCCACCCGAGGAAGATGTCCCGCCCGTTGTCTGTCTCCACCTTGTCTTCAGAGATGGCGACATCGCGCACCAGGAAATCCTCGATTCCGTCCACGGGGCAACGCTCGGCGATAAGGCGATCGGAGATGTTCCGTCCCTTCATCTCCTTGATTAGTGTTGCGAACCACAGGTATTCACGCATGGTCATGGGCTGACCGGCCGCCTTGAAGTGCGATGTCATCAGGTTATCAAGCATGGACGCCTTGCCCTGGGCGGCCCACGCCTCCATGGCCTGCGCCGTCACATACATGACGGTCGTACCCGCCGCCTCGACAGATTGGGTCACAAGCGCGGCCTCTCGTCGGCTTGCTTCAAGAGATGATACAACATCCTCCGTTTCCTTGAGCTTGGCGCGAAGACAGTTACAATCATTCCCGGTGATCCAAAGATCAAACGTGAGCCTACCGGCATGTGATCGCATAGAAGCGTGCGACTGCCGTTCATGTGCCAGCGCGTTCTGGGCCGCCTGGAGCGCGGACTGGGTTCGCTCCACCTCCTCCCGCGAAGCAGCGAGCGACTGCCGCTCGCGCGCGATCTCATCCTGCGCTGCACCAAGCGATCCCCGCACCCCAGCAAGATCAGTCTGAAGCTGGGTAATGGCGGCATCCTTCTTGGAGCAAAGAGCGGTCATGGCATGCAGATCACGATCGCTCTGCTGTCTAGCACGAAGCTCCTTGTTGTGATTTTCCCTTATTTCAGCTTGAATCCGATCGCTTTGTGCGATCCGCTCATTGGACTGGTCGGCGATGGTTTGGGTGTGCCGCCTCCACTCCTCATTCTGACGACGCCACTTATCAAGAATCTGCTGGTTTACGATCTGATACTGAGCGTTGGCGGCTTCGAACGAATAGCGACGCTGGACTTCTTGGTTCCGAGCAACCAGATCATGATACCAGTCTTCACCAGCGCGGAATGTCGCGTTGATGAACTGAGGACTCATAATAATCGCTAGTTCTTCCGGCCCCATGATTCTGCCCCTTTATCGTCCCGTCGTCTGATCAACGTGCAATCGCGAGCGTACCATCATCAAACTGCCTGAAAATTTCTTCCCACTTCTGGCAAATTGAAAGGGATGGTTTGCCTAACCCAGTGCAAAAAAACCAGATCGGATGATCGAGGCTTTTAACCGCGAGTGAGATACCGTTTTCTTTCGCTGTTTTTGCTGCGCTAGAGAGATTCGCAGCGGTATCTTGAATCATACCCTGCACGGCTACGCCTGGAGTGAAGCCGGAGGTCGTCTGTTTTGCTGGATCATAGACACGCCACTCCCAGCGGCGGACATCACTCCATTTGAGCGTAACCATTTTATTTTTCTGTATGACGTAAAGAAACTCGCCATCGTAGCAGATTACATTTACATAATTATCCGCATCGAGGTCAAAATCGATATTGATCGGTTTGTGAGCAAATAAATCACCATACATCGCGCGGAATTTTGTTACCGGATTCCCCTGAATAATTCGGGACAAGAAATGCACTATCAAGAAATGCGGCATGGCGAAGGAGAATAAATTTATTCCACCATAAATTACCACACCTGAGAAGAGGCAAAATCCCCAATTTCCTATAAAACCTGAATCCGATTCTTTAACAAAAAATCCGGCAATAAAACTAGCGATCAAGAAGATCAGTCCCAGAGAGAGGTAACCTGACTTTTTGCTCAAATGAAGGTCAACGTCTTTGATAATCACTTCATAAACTCCGGCATAATGTGTGTATCGGCGATGCGAAACGAATGATCGGAATCCTTATTCTTCGTATTGGCTCCATTTCCCATCTATTTTGACGTAATCTAATTTCTGTTTCTGCTGGTCATCGCCTACCTTGACAGTCACATCACACCGGAAGATTGGCAGTTTCTCGCCGTGAAACTCATAGGAACCCCGTGCTACACACGTCCGTCCCGTTACTTTTACGACCGGGGGGGTCGGATGACGGTTACCCAGAATGTCTCCGAATGACCGGTTCCCTTCCACAGCATCCGCATAGTTTTGAGAGATTATGGACTGAAGTTCTTCTAGCGAAGGCCCGCTATCACCACAGCCAGTCAAAGAGAGGAGAGTCATCAGTCCAAGCAAAGGTGTGGCGTGTCTGATCTTTGCGTAAGCGTTCATGTGTTTCTCGATTGGTTGAATTGTAGTTTCAAGCAGGCGCTTTATTGATGCGCTCAACCCTGGCAGACGCCGTCATCCAGCTTGCAGGCGGATGGGATGGTTTTTCCGTTCTTCTTCAGCGCCCCCGTCGCCAGATCATATGTTTCGATCTCAGCCGGTGCCTTGGCGTATCTCCCGGCGCTTCGTGGAAATTCCACCGTGACCTTTCCTCCTGAGATTGCCGCCTTAGCGGTCGCGCAATTTCCGAAGAACGTGGTGGGAGGTTTGATTCCTGCCGACGTGACCTGGACGATGGAATACTGCGCTTCGCAAGCCTCGCCACCGACAGAGGTCAGGAGAAGAACGTCGGCATCGCCGACTTCCCCAAGTTTCCGGACGAAAAGGGCGCCGTTTCCGGCGATTTTCGGCGTTGTGGGCTGCCCATCGATCAGCAGGGTATTAAGCGGGCCTGTTCCCGAAGCCAGACCGTAACGGGTCTGGTCTTCCCGTGGAGATGAGGCAAGAGCCGAAGTCATAGACACGCTTGTCATAGTCAAAAGAGACAAGGCTGAAATGGAGAACTTAACCAAACGAAGCCTTTTACGATCACGTATCATTATTTCCCGACCTTTTTGTAAAGCCCGTAGAGACCGCGTGCGGTGCCCGGAAATATGAAATCCGCCTCGCACCACACTACACTGAATGGCGTGAGCAGAATCCGTGGTTTTTGAACATCTGGCTGTCGTATTGAAACATGCCGAAAACCATTGATCGAACGCTGATCGAAAACGAGGGTTATGGGCAATGAAACGATACGGTTACGCCAGGGTCTCAACAGAGGGTCAGACAAACGACGCGCAAATCCTTTCCCTGCTCCGGGAAGGACTGTCAGACGACATGATTACCAAGGACATTATTTCCGGCGGAGTGCCGGCCCTGTCTCGACCGGGCATGTCCTCCCTGTTGAAGACACTGGAGGCCGGGGATAGCCTGGTCGCGGCGAAGCTGGATAGGCTGGGCCGGGATACCGTGGACGTAATCGGTCTCATCAGAATTCTGAATGGACTTGTAACGGTTTTGTGCCGGTCATCTGAGCGTTTTAAGCTTGTATCAGGAGACCGACGAAACCATGAAACATACGGAAGATTTCAAGCGCGAGGCCGTGAGGATT
>NZ_WOTF01000045.1 GCF_011516935.1 Acetobacter farinalis | reverse complement strand
CCGATTTAGATGGCGATTTGCGTCTCGCAACTGATGCGATTTTTGGTGTCGGTTCAACGGTTCACATTGTCGAAAATCCATTGCCCCGGCTTTATGACGCTGCCCGCAAAATCGCCATGTCGGATACCAAAATGAAAGAGACCGGCGCGCCCGCGTGCGTGATCTCTCTTGATACAGAATATGTGGGCCGGGATGACGGCACGAATGATCTTGTGTCTGTTCAAATGACCATTGCCCATTGCACGGGCAAGCTGTTGCAGGTGCTAATAATGCCCACGAAAAGGCCAAAATTTGGCGCTCTGGTTGATTGGGCGTATCTGTTTTTGGGCATTGACGGGCGGGTGAATGATTGTGTTGTCGTGCTGGCACATTTTTGGGCTGCTGAATGGTCAATGTTGGACGATCGTTTAGACGTTGCGCGATTTGTTACTGACGTTCGCCGGACGCCCGTTACCATTGGGCCGGGCATCATAGTAAAGACGTTCGATAATAACCGGCATCCGCGAATTTTCCGTGTTTTAATGCGCGATACGATGCTTCTTTCTCCCGCTGGTGCAGGTTCTCTAAGCGCGTGGGGTGACATTCTTGGTTTTGAAAAACTCAAGCTGTCATCAAGTGAAATTGGCAATATGGATATTCTCGCCAGAGATGATTTTGAGAAATTCGCTTCATACGCAATGCGCGATACTGAAGTTTGTTTACTGGCTTATTCAGAAGTTCAGGGTTGGTGCGACACAATGAGCCATGTGGAAGGCTTCCGCATCGGGTTGACCCTTGGTTCAACGTCCGTCAATTTGTTTACAGCAATGGCCGGGGGCCGGGCTGTCGTTTCTGAGTCCATCGGGAAGGTGAAAACCTCTTATGTGGATGAAAAAGGGCGCAAAAAAACGCGTTATATGCCCGGTGAAGCCCGCGTCTCGGGCGACCCGCTCGCTTCTGAATGTTTCCACGGTGGCTTTAATCAGGCCCGGTTTGCGGGCCATCTTGAGGCACCCGCCGGGTGGCGCGTATATGATGTGGATTTAGCGGGCGCATACGCCAGCGCCATGGCTTCCATTCCGGCCATTGATTTTGATACGCTGCCCATATCAACCACGGATTTAGCCCTGATTATGAGGCTTTTTCGCGATGGGTGTATGGTCGTTGCTCATGCCGAGTTTTCCTTCCCTGAGCAAATTTTAGATCCATGTTTGCCGGTCGCCACATCGCGGGGACTTCAATATCCCCTCGCCGGGACATCATATTGCACCGGCCCGGAGCTGGCGCTCGCGCTTAAAATGGGTGCCAATGTCACCATACACAAAGGCGAAGCATGGGCGACCATTCCCGGCCAATTTATGTATGTCGATTACCTGTCGGGAATGATGCAGGAGCGCGGAAAACACGCCAAAAAGTCGCTGAAAAACACGCTTTTCAAGGAAATGGTCAATTCCCTGTATGGAAAGGTCGCGCAGGGCATAAACAAGCGGAATGTGACCAATTTTTCGGCCTTCGGCGGTGTTACGAAAGAGGAACTGGGGGAGTCCTCCATCACGTTGCCAATCGCTGCTGCGACCATAACAGGCATCATACGTGCTGCGTTGTTTGAAATGAACCAAGCATTTACGGATGCAGGGTGCAAAGTCGTCACGACGACCACTGACGGGTCGATGGTATTGGCCCCCGTGGGGACTGATTTTAACGCGTTGGTGTATGATACCGATGGTTTCCATACACTTTGCGCGGGACGTAAGCGCCTCGGCATTGCTGACGCGGAAACCGTATTGGAAGTGAAGGCCGAAGGCGCAGCGTGTGACAGTCGGCGCACCCGCGCAAATGCCATATATGACGACGACGGGGTGACAATTCACGTTGCACAGGGCGGTATAAAAATTGAGGTTCCGGGTGATTTCTCGCCAGCCCAAAAGAAGGCTTTTATTGGCAGAAAACTGCTGGAATTGGACATGGATATGGAGGTTCGCCACGCCGAACAACGGTCTTTGGTGTCCGCCAAAAAGATTGCCCATGGCAAAGCCGACGATGTTGTCAGCGTTCACACGATTAAACGTGTGCATAATGATTATGATTTTAAACGGCGTTTAACTGACTCCGGTTGGACTGTCCCGTGGGCAACGCTTGCAGATGTTGAACGCGCACAGGCGTCTGCTGACGGCCTCCACAAACTGGACAAACGCGCGACATTTGAAGCAATGGAACTTGCCATCCGGGGTATCCGCGTCACCGATATTCAGGCCGAATATGCGCGTGCCGTCCGGCGTGCTGTGGCCCGTGGTCATGGCGGGTGGCACCCGCTTGACGTGGAACACCCGGCTTTTGCTATGACCAAACAACAGAAATTGGCAGACAAAAAACGGCCCCTTATCATATTGCCCCGAAACCGTTTCACCGAGGCGTATGTTTCGGCGTGCGCCAAAATGCTGTCCAGTGACCCGGCCAAAATCCGGGATATGGTGGACGCCATTTTGGAAAGTGAAACGGTCGTTTCGCCCGATGCAAACGACTGCATCGGTGTTGGGTTTGGGTTGCGTGCGCCGGTGGCCGTCCCAGAAGAAAATGTGTTGTCCATGCTGGTGCCTGGACAAACCTTTTTCGATCTGACGGGTCGAAGACGGACGTTGCCACAAGCGCAAAAGCGCCAGCCCCCGCCTGCGGGGGCGTAGGCGCAAGGGGGCCGAACCCGGAAGGGTTCGGAAGGGTGCAGGGTGTCCCTGCCCCCTCGGGAGAGCCCCCAGAGGGCACACGAAGTGGGAAGTTAGCGGAGCGGGCCGGTAGGCAACTTCCCCGTGTGTTGGGAGGTTGCACCTCCCAAGCCCTCCCTTGCATGAAATCCGCGTAAAATCAGACATGGAAACAACCGTTGTGGGGGATATGCCATGTTCGCGTTTACACGCTCTCAAAAAATGGATTTTCACTATCTACAGGCGATGACAAACCATGCCCGAAGGCAGGATTCCGTTTCATTGGAAAGGGTTTGTCGTGATCGCACAAAAGACAATCTGATTTGCTCCGCATATTGTTCTGACGCCACAGATTTGCGCCGGGCGTATGCCGAACGGAAGGCGCTGACGGGGGCAAAAGAATATGGAAAAGCGGCGGTCGGTATCCATATCATAGCGGGCGTTTCGCCGGAATATATCTCACGCGAAGGCGACCCCCACGACCCACGCAATCCCGCGAATTTCCGTGTCTTTGAGCACGCGCAGGCGTGGGCTGAAAAGGAATTTGGGCCGGGTTCTGTCATATCCGCCAGAATGGATATGGACGAGGCCGGGTCGGGCGTGGTGGATTTGTTCATTGTCCCGGTGCGTGAAATGAAGATGCGCGGGAAAACAAAGTCCATCGTTTCGGTGAATAAAGCACTCGACGAAATCCGCGAAAAATACGGGAAAAAGGGAGACCTCGGCGCATACTCATCGCTTAACACGTCATGGGTAAAATATGCTCAAGAGCATCTGGATTCTGATCTAAAACGTGGTGTTTCGAAAGAAGAATCAGGTCGTGAACACGTTATTTCTGACGTTTTCAGAGAAGAAGCCGAGAAAATTCGTCGCGCAAAAGAAGAAATTGTTCATCAGAATGAAATAATAGATTCTGAAAAACTGGAAATTGAAAGTATAAAAAAGCGTCAAAATGATGATGCCGATTTAATCATTGGTCATAAAAAGAAATTGCGTGAGGAAAGGAAGGTTTTCGGGAAAAATAAACGCAAATTTGACCAAGAAAAGAGCAAGTTTGAGTCGTGGTGGGGTAAAATTGGCATGTCAATTTCTGCGGTAATGTCAGGGCGTTTAAGTGTAAAAAGTCTCATGGAACGTGCGTTCAATGAAGGATTTGCAAAAGCAAAAGAAGAACGTGCGAAGGCGGGTAATGATGAAATAAAGAGACTGGAAAACAAAGTTTCCAGTCTGGAATATCAAATAAACATGGAGAAAAAGGAAAATAAAGAGATCATATTGGAATTTGAAAACTTCAAGAAATCTGCTGTAGTTTTGCGGAAAGGTGAAGCGGAACTTATTGCAAGGGCAAGAACTGACGAGAAATCGAGCAATTTTACACAAAACGACAGGCAGAGAACGAAAAACTTTGATTTTACGAGATAAATGAGTAATAATGAAAAAGGCCCGGAGCGTCGAACTCCGAGCCTTTCAACCTCGGTGGTAGGACACCAAAGCTGTATTTCACCTGTGCTTTAGATTATATGCAAATCTGAAGCGAAATTCAAGCCCAAAGTGCCTATCGCCACCAAAAATGGAGGCGACTATGAGACGCAAAGGCACGACTACCAAACCCCGCAAAAACCCGTTTTCACGCAGATATTCATATTCGGAATGTGAATCACGGGGGGCGGTAAACAAAGATTCAGGGTCGGTAAACAAAGATTCTACGGGCGATTCCAAGACCCGGAAAACCGCCAAAAACAGCCAGTCAGAAAGCGCGAACTCTGGCGAAAAAACGCATTCTTCGCCACAGTTCAAAAATGAACGAGGCCCTTACAACGTCAAAAAAACGGCAGAAAACTGGGAAATTTACAAGCCCGAAAGCCCGGTAAACAAAGACCCCATGGGGGATACCCCCATTGTGTTTACCTTTACCATTACCGATGCCGATTTAGATGGCGATTTGCGTCTCGCAACTGATGCGATTTTTGGTGTCGGTTCAACGGTTCACATTGTCGAAAATCCATTGCCCCGGCTTTATGACGCTGCCCGCAAAA
>NZ_WOTF01000044.1 GCF_011516935.1 Acetobacter farinalis | reverse complement strand
CAGGTCTTCCAGTCTACCCAAATCCTCACAACCGCGGGGTGGAGCAGCCCGGTAGCTCGTCAGGCTCATAACCTGAAGGTCACAGGTTCAAATCCTGTCCCCGCAACCAATGAATCCTGCACTAAGAACTTATTAAGAACGCCAGTGTCCGGGTGATGCGTGGCGTTCTTTTTGTTTGTCGCAAAACCCAGCATTGCAGCAAGATCCCCCTCAAGGAAAATCGCTAGCTCTCCATTCTCAGGAATAAGCCTGATCCGTGTGATCAGAGAACGGATCGCTTCTATCGTCTGTGTTCCGGTGGCCTCGTTCTGCAGGCTGTCGTGGAGGACGCCGATCTTCTGACGATACAGTTCCGCCATGTTCGGATGAAGGAGTGGAGGTGGGCAAGGGGCCTCGGCCAGCCGTGCTTCGATCTCGGCCTTGCGTGCTTCAAGTTGCTCCATGCGTGTCTTGAGAGCAGAACTGGCAAAGCCATCCAGGATCGCCTGAACGGCCTTGTTCAGTTCGCGCTCGATTTTGGGAAGTTCGGATTTCAGGGTAGCCAGATCGGCCCCTTTTTCCATCCGCAGTCGGTTGACCTCACGGGTAAACTCGTCACAGAATTCTTTGAAGAGGGCAGGATCCATCATCTGGGTCCTCAGACCGTTGAGCACGGATTTCTCCAGGACATCTCGCCGGATTGTCAGCCGGTTCTCGCAGGTGCCCTTGTTGCGGGCTGTCGAGCAGCCAAGATGGTTTTTGGAGATCATCGAGAAGCCACCGCCACAGCAACCGCATTTGCTCAGACCGGTCAGGAGATGGGTCGGACGCTGCAGGGCGTTGAGCGGATGAGTGCCAGTGCCGCGGGATTTCTGGGACCAGGTCGTTTTGCTCTGACGGGCTTTGACCGCCTCCCAGAGATCCTGCTCGATAATCCGCAGATCAGGAACGTCCTCAATGACCCACTTGGATTTAGGGTTCAGGCGTGAAACACGTTTCTTGGTAACGGGATCCTTGAGGTAGCGCAGGCGGTTCCAGATCAGACGACCGATATAGAGTTCGTTGTTGAGGAGGCCAGTGCCGCGTTCGCGATTGCCATTGATGGTGGAGGGGCTCCAGGCTCCGGATAGGGGACCGCGATGTCCTTCAGCATTGAGAGAAAGGGCGATGGCTTTGGGAGATTTGCCGTCGGCATAATCCCGAAAGATCCGGCGGACGATCTCGGCCTGCTCGCCATTGATCGCACGTTCGCCGCAAATGCGTTCCCCCTCTGCATCGCGGAGCTTGAGAACATCGTAGCCATAACACAGCCCGCCCCCTGATTTACCGTCCTTAATACGACCGTAGAGGCCGCGATGGGTGTTTTTTGAAAGTTTATCAATGAACTCCGCGTTCATTGTGCCGGTCAGGCCAATATGCAGAGCAGTGATCCTGCCCTCACTGAGCGTCTCGATTTGCACGTCCGCAAATTTCATGCGCTTGTAAAAACCCGCCACGTCTTCCTGATCACGGGACAGGCGGTCCAGACCTTCTGCCAGCACGATTTCAAAATGTCCGGCCCGGGCCTGTGCCATCAGGTCCTGAATTCCGGGGCGGAGCAGGGTTGTACCGGAGATCGCCCGGTCACTGTAGGAGGCAACGATCTGCCAGCCGTTTTTTTCTGCGTGTGCGCGGCAGATCCGGAACTGGTCCTCGATGGAGGCATCCCGCTGGTTGTCCGAGGAATAACGGGCGTAAAGCGCAACTCTCATGACGGTTCGATCCTGTCAGTTCTCTGGGACGTCCTCCTTCAGAGGATGTCGTGATCTTTGCTCTAAGTACCAGTCTCTGGCCGCCTGCCGGGCCAGAAGTCGAACCAGCGACCTGAGGGCGTGTACGGACTGAGGTGTTGAACACACCTGCTGGGGCGACTGAATAGGGGTGACGGGGTCGACCATCGCGCTGTGCCTCCGGAATTGCAAGCACGATCCTCGCGGTAAAAAAGAGGTCTGAAACGTTCCCTTTGAAGGGGACTCTCCAAATGACGCTTAATGGCAAGAGAGTGTGCCGGACTGATGGTCATGATTTGCGGGGCTTTGACTCAGGACTTTCCTGTCTGGCCATTTCCTGGACAAGACTTTTGGGCAGGGACGGCAGTGGCAGGAAAAAGGGCGACCCTGACGCTCTGTCAGGCTCCAGAAACGAAGGGGGTGTGGTGCACTGCTCATAAAAAGCACGGCGCGTCTGATAGATCTGGCCTGTTATGCCACTCCTGATCCGTATGAACGGAGCGGTCTGGGCCAGCCATGAGTCTGGATTGAATTCCGGGGCGGAAATTGCTGTTGCCTCGGGACAGTCAGAGGACTGGAAGAAGGGACTATTGCTCTGCAGAAGCTTCTGTTCCAGCCCCCATCTCTGGAACCACAGGGCATAGGCAAGTGTTGCGACTGTCAGTTCCCGGTCACGATCATCGTCCATGAAACTGTGACGGGGTCGCAATGGCCGGATATCGTAAGTGCCGGCCCTACGCCGGTCCTCAGCATTATGGGAGGGAAGATAATGGGTGCACCAGATGACATCCATGGCTGCCAGAAGGGGAATAACGCCTGCGAACCGTTTTTTGAGTTCAAAAAACCGCTTGCGTTTATGGCCTAAATTAAGGGACCGCTTTCCGGGGGGAGGTGGGGGATGATAGCCGGTCGGGAAAGGATCATGGGGCTCGACCAGCAGGATGTCCGCACCGTTCAGAGCATCAAGGGTCTGTCTGCAGCGTTGCCAGGACAATGAAATGTCCGGATGGTGAAAATATGCACGGGCCGCGATGTGTAAAGGTCGTCCGATAAACACCCTGGCTTCGTGAAGGATCCTGTGACGCATCCTGTCGTAGGTTTCGAATGAATAAGGGGGAACAAGTGTGGGATCTGGTTCTGAAAAAAAATCTGAATATTCTTTGTTTTTATAACGGGTTTTGTAGATAGTTTTGAGGGTATCAAGCTGATCGAAAAGACTATTGCGGCTAATCTGGCTCAGTTCATCGTCCTGTTGAGACATGCATAAAGACCGGAAACTTTGTCCATCAGGGGGGCCGGCGGCGAGGGTTTCCCGCAGACCCTGTTCAAGAAGGATCTGCGCCACCCGAAGCCAGGCGGTCGGGGAGGGTTGGTGTTGGGATGATTGACCGCATGATGTTGCTGTCGTTTGGGGAAGGCGTGTCTGCTCTGGTGTGAGGCACTCTAAAAGGAGAGTCTGTATGCGGAAGTTCAGAAATCTGTCTTGCGCATTGAAAAGAATAGAAAATTCTTTGCTTTTACTCGACATGGTTCTGCTGCTTCCCAGAAAACGCCTGATCTTAATAATAGACAGATAGACAGTAGATTTAGAATTACAAGCTCAGCAGATCATCGGACTATCTGTGAGTCCCCCTCAAAAGAGACTCCTGGTCATCGTACCTTTGGTGCACGGTATCCGAAGTATCCAGCACAGTGCGATTGCCAAAGCACGCAACACTCAGAAGGGGTGAAGATGGAAGCGTCGGAGATTCCTGTTCTCACGATGGAGCAGAAGATAGAATGGCTGAAGCAGCATTGTTACAAGCATGATATCGTGAATACAGTTCGAATACTTAATATTATCAGGTGGGAATGGCACGTTGTTGGACCCGATACGATTTTGCAACATTGCCCCGCGGAAGTCCGGATTGGGTTGTCTCGAAGTGAATTATGGGCGCTGGTGATGCAGGTGGTCCGATCTGGAGACAGTGGTGGGGTTTTGCGGTATCATTATAGTCCTGGTGAGCGTCAAGAATTTTTGATGAACCAGTCTCGTTATAATGTACGCAGCCAATATATTGAAATGGTACATATTATCTATCGGCGCTGGGTACCGATCACACCCCCGACCTTGATTCTCTGTTATCCAACTTCTTATTGGAGATATGCTCAAAAAAGTGCATGGGGAGAAATAAAGGACGTGG
The DNA here is from genome assembly GCF_011516935.1 of Acetobacter farinalis. Classification (GTDB taxonomy): domain Bacteria; phylum Pseudomonadota; class Alphaproteobacteria; order Acetobacterales; family Acetobacteraceae; genus Acetobacter; species Acetobacter farinalis. The sequence goes on along the minus strand of NZ_WOTF01000044.1, from coordinate 899 downwards.
CACAAAAAAATATTTACTATCCTGAAAAATTTATTCCTGATCCCATTGACTGGGAGGCTATGGGATTTGATGAATTGTTTCAAATGGCCTGTATCGCAGATACCCGAGACGAAGAAAGAAGGGTTCTTGTTCCTGTCCGGGATAATTTAAAATACCCCGTAAAAACTGATAATCTGGAAGTGGAGGCTATTCAGAGTCCAAAATTTGAAGAATGGGCATCTTTTCGAAAAGAGCCTTTAACACTCAAGAATGTTGTGGAGGAATTTCTTCAACGCACGTGGCCACCTGGAGCGATCGAGCAGCGTCAGATATCAGAAAATCTGAAAGCAGCCGGCTGGGGACCAGCTCGTACGGCAACATGCAGATTCTGGGTCAAAAAATAGATATACCGGATGCAATTCGTTAGCGTTGCTTTTGTGAAGAATTTTCGGGCCATTCACGTAAGAATAGCCCGACAATATTATGCTGTTTTTATGATTTTACTGGGACCGATGAAAGCCGTGTGCAGGGTTTTCGTGACGCACTGTTCGTGATGGTGATTGCGGATATAGCTTTGGCCAGCCTTCGAGTTTTGATTAAACAGGTTGCGGTCCGTATGGGCGAGAACAATCAGCTTTGCCATATTTGCATTTCCGATAGCGACAAGCTTTTTCAGTTCGTCAGTTAGGCTCAGTCCTTCGCTTGCGATCGGCGTCATGACGCAGGGCACGCCTGCAGCAAGACTGTCGAGGACCTTCCCTTTAATGCCTGCACCAAACCGAAGCGGGGCAACAGTCAACCTTACCTGATCTAGAGCACGTCCACTGAACGATGAATCGTGTGGGGTGACATGGGGCATAGATTGTGATTCACCGTTTCCATTGATGGAGATGGTGATGGCACGAGCATTGAGTGACGAT
>NZ_WOTF01000043.1 GCF_011516935.1 Acetobacter farinalis | reverse complement strand
TGTAATTTCAATTGTAGATCCTGCTTTACCAAATCCGGTTATATTGCTAAATGTTAAGAGTGTAAGACTAGAAGATGGATTTATTAATAGTGTACCTCCACCATCTCCAAAAGTAATTCTTTGTCCTGACAAGGCTGTAATTGTACTAGTGCTCCCATCAATACTTCCCATATTGAGGGTTCCACCGTTTTCTATGGTATAAGTAGATCCGCTTAGAGCCGAAATTCCTCCTGATCCTGTTATATTAATTGTTCCACCGTTAGCAATAAATGATGATCCAGTTAGGAGACCTATTAAAGATGACCCTACATCTACTGTAACATTTGCGCTGTTTTCAGATTGAACAATATATGGGTTAACTGCATTTAGTAAGGCAGGAGCGAAAGAAATGGAGGCCGTGACATCGCTTCCGGAGAAAACAGCTTCACCGCCACCACTTGATACAAGACCAGTATAAACTGTTGGAAAAAGCTGATAACTACCGCTTGTTGTAATTGGATTGCTTGTATTGTGAATGTAAGAGTATATTGCAGTTGACATTGTAATCTCCACTATAAATATAGAACATAGAGAACCAATAGGTTCGCATCATTGGCATGCGATTTCAGCAAGCAACGGCTGGTCTTAGAGGTTAGGCTTCAGGCCAGAAATTTTCATCCATCATCTGATTGAACAGCCATGGGCAGGTTGATGGAAACGTGTTCTCGGACAATCCCGTCTCTAGTGCAGCGTCACGACGAGCGCGACGATAGGCGGTTTCCACGCTGGCTTCCAGCACGCTCCGCAGGCTCGGATTGTCAGCCAGATGGTCGGTGAGTGCATCACGGGTATTGGCAATCGAGAGACGCCATGAAGCACCACGGCGCATAGGCTGGAACTCCCATTTGAGCAGGTGGAGAAGCAGCACGGTCAGACGGCTGATGAGCTTACGCTTCTCGGATTTTCCCATGCTCTCGATTTCCTCGGCGATGTGTTCAAGGTCTGCCTTGGATAGTTTCCCGGCGCGCAGCAGTCCGGCCTGCTCGTTGGTCCATGCGTAAAAATCATGGTCGTAAAGTGTGCTACTCATGATGCCCCCCCTTGGAGAAGTTCGAGTTGCATGGGAGGCCGGGTTTCCGCGGCCTGTGCCTTGCGGACGTCCAGTGAGCCGTTCCATGCCACGTGCGGGTTGATGAAATACACGGCCATTCCTCGGCCTTGTAAGCCTTCAATCCTGCGGCGTTCACGGCGGATTACGCCCATTTTTTCCAGTGTGCCCATGATTGTGCTGACATGTTTGGGGGCGCATCCGATCCGTTCAGCGAGCTGATCGCGGGTGAGCAGCACCTCGCCGGTGTCCTGCCGGAGATTGAGCAGCACCAGATCGAAGGCGTGGCGCACCTGATTGGGACGGTCGTCAGATGGTAACTCGCGAATGGCGTCCCAGATCGTGGCGGTCTGCATACGGCTCAACATGGTGAAACCTCCCGGCCAAAGCCCTTCGGTGGTGTCTGGTCGCGCAGCTTTCTGGAGCGCGTAAGTAGCCCGTGAGATGGCTATACGCGCCTCTCCGGGCAAATGCTTCAGGAGTTCTTCGGACAGGAGCGAGAGCTGCTCGGCGGCTTGTGCCGCTTCCTCCTGTCCGGATCGCTGCGGCTTGGTGGTGAGGCGCACAATCTGGGCCATGTTTCGCTCCCTGTGGAGAACCCGTTTTTAAGTCCCGGAATCCGGGATCAATTAGTCCCAGAATCCGGGACTTAAAACAAGCCATTTCTTTAGGTTTTCTGCGGGGTGTGGCGATCCCTAAGAAAGAGAAAAGAATCTAATCCCCCTGTTGTCCCCCCTTTTTGTGGTGGAAAACTGCCATTTCGGGGTCTGTTCGGCGCCCTGCGGGCGGGCTACGCCGCTCCCGCTCCGCGCTCGCCCGGACCCTGTAAGGCCGGCAGAATCGGGCGAGAGAAAATGGCTCAGGAAGCGATGAGGGGGCTGGCCGGCTTTCCCATCCCGGTGACGGTCAGGGGATATACCAGCCGCTAAGGTTCCCTTTGGCGTCCAGTTTCGGGAAGCAGACTGTCCGACCCTTCTGGCGTTCCATGGTCCAGCCGTCCCCCTTGCACAGGGCCAGCATATCGAGGCTCCCAAGCTGATCGAGGCCATAGGCCCGCTGTCCGGCCGGGGTGTTCGCCCAGCTCGCAGCCGCCTCCTGATTCCGGGCTTTCTGGTATCCTTCCGCGTGCCCGATTTCCCATCCGGACCGCTGACCAAAGAAATATCCCCCGCCAAACGCCATCAGAACGATCAGGAAGGCTGTCAGGCCCGTCCAGAGTAGAGATGAACGTATTTCGGTCTGACTGGCCTGTAGCGCCTTCTGTGAGGCTCCTGTGGCCTGTCTGAGCGCGGTCTGCATTTCGGCCGACAGGGCGTGTTCCTGCTGGTTCCGGGTGGCCTGATCGGATCGAACGGCCCGGAGCAGGCGGTTCGTCTCCGCCATTTCCCGGCCGAGCTGGTCGAACGCGGCCAGCCCGTCATCCAGCTCGCGTTCGTCGGTCATGACCGATCAGGCTCGGGCTTCTGCCACCCCTCGAACGCCTTGTGGTCGTGGTCGCGGGTGATGCGTTTCATCAGTTCGTCAATGACCCGTCCGAAGCGTTCATCCTTCCCGGCCGCGTCGATCAGCAGGCCGCCAAGAATGACCTTGCGCCTTGTGTCCAGCTTGCGTTCCTCGGCGTTCTGTCTGGCGAGCAAAGCCTGATACCGGGCCTTGGCTTGCTCGACCTGCTGTTTTGCCTTCTCGATGGGTGTCATTTTTCCTCCCGCACCAAGTGGGTGCAATGGTCTGTTGTGATTTCCATTCCCGCGTGACCCTGTTGAGGATACCCGATTTTTCGGAAGTTTTCTTGATTCCTCGTGGAGTGCATACAACCCTTGCGACGAAGGAGTGAAGGGCGCACTTTAGCATTGTTCCAATGCGTGCGTCAGGGACGTTCCTTCCCTGAACCCTTCCTGAACGGAGCGAGTCGTGGCGATCTACCATCTGTCCGTCAAATCCATCTCGCGTTCGGTAGGTCGCAGCGTCGTGGCTGCTGCTGCCTATCGTTCCGGTCAGGAACTGACGGACGAGCGGCAGGGGCTGACGCACGACTACACCCGCAAACAGGGGGTGGAAGATGCGTTTATCGTGGCCCCGGATGGTGCGGACTGGGCGCAGGACCGGAACGCCCTGTGGAACGCGGCCGAGGCGGCCGAGAAGAGGAAGGACGCCAAGACCGGCCGGGAATACGAGCTGGCGTTACCGGCCGAGCTGGATGCGGGCGCACGGAAGGAACTGGCCCGAGATTTCGCCCGTGAACTGGTGGCGCGGTACGGGGTGGTGGCCGATGTTGCGATCCATGAACCCGGCCGGGAAGGGGATAACCGGAACCATCACGCGCATATCCTGACCACGACCCGGATGGCCGGAGAGGACGGGCTGGGGGCCAAGACGCGGGTTCTGGACGTGGCCAGCACCGCCTCGGCCGAGATCGAGCATATGCGGGGTGTGTGGGCGCGCCAGGTGAACATGGCGCTGGAACGGCACCAGGTCGAACAGCGGGTGGATCACAGGAGCTTCGAGCGCCAGGGGAGGGAGCAGGAGCCGACCCGTCACATGGGGGTGTCTGCCATGGCTCTTGAACGACAGGCGGCCCGGAAAGTTCCCGACCGGGAGCCGGTGACGGATCTCGGGAAGCAGAATGCGGAGATCCGGGAGCGGAACCGGGTTCTGGAAACGGCCCGCAAGGCCGTGGAGAAGGCGCAGGAGCTGTTCACCGGTCTTGAGAAGAAGGCACGGCTGGCGGTCGGTCTGGCCCGGAAGATCGGGCAGCGGATGGAGCTGGAGAGGGAGAGGGAAGCCGAACGACAGAGGCAGGAACTGGCGCGGCAGGCCGAGATCAGGCACCAGGAGGATATCCGGGCGGTCGAACGGGAGCATAATCTGGAAAGAACGAGGTCACGGGGAAGAGGCCGAAGCCGTGACCGAGGGTATGATCCCTGGTGATCCCCGCCTCCTCTCCTGGGAGGCGGGGATTGTCTTTTCAGGCCCGCAGAGCGGCCTTTTTTTGAACCGCATCTGTGGCCAGGTAGGGGCCTGTTTTTCTGATCTGGATAGCGATGAGGGCGACGCTGTTCGGATGACGTTCACCGAGTGGTAGCAGGCCGTTACCGGATGTCCAGCGGCAGTCTTCCCATTCCAGAGTGTTCCAGCCGTCCAACTCCCTGTCGGTCAGGTGAGCGGTAATGGTACGAGACCTGCTGCCCTCGAAAAGAGTAATGTCCCCCACAGCGACGCCGAAATAACGGCGGTCATCGACGAACGGTCCGACGACATCACTGGGTCGGCTGGCATTGGAGGCGATGCGGATGGACTGAACACCTGTCGGGATCATGAACATAATGCGTCCGTTGTGTTCACGGGCAGGGCGGATCGATACGCCGGTGTCCGTGATGAGATGGAGGTTGGCCTCCTCTGTCAGTTCGGGAGCAGCGTCTTTCTGTGTGATGCCAGCAGCGATTGCCCGGGCTTCGGCCTGCCGGAACAGAGGTTCTGCAAATTCGCGGCTGACACCAAGCGGCGCAGCAGCATCGTCCCATGTCAGATTACGGCTGCTACTTATTGAGACAACGTTCCCTTTCTGGGAGAATGCGCGACGGTTTCCGGTATCGAGGTAGCTCTCGGTGAGCATCCCGTCTGCCATGACGACCGAGTGGGCTTCGGTTTCGATATGGTAGTAGTCGTAAGACGTGATGGACTTGTCGAAGAAGATCGACCGACCGTTCACAAGCATGCGGGCCGGAACGAACTTGCCATCAAAGAACAGGCAGTGTTCCGCTGTGATCAGCATATCTTTGAATGGAACACCATCAGAAATGGCATCCTTGAGGATGCGGACCGGGTAACCCGCTTCGTCATCAGGAAGATGGGAACGAACATTGCAGTGTGCCTGACCGGTCCAGGTCACACGGCGGGGGGTCGCAACACCATCAACATACGCAATGATCTCATCATCAATGTTGAGGTCTTCAACTGCCTTCGTGCCATAGGGTGTGCTGATGAGGCTGCCGGGGAGGAAGCAAACAAGAACGGCTGTGTTTCCTAAGCTGTTTTGTGATGTTGCGCTAATATATAGGTTCCCATCGCTGGCTTGTTGATAAAGAGAATTATCTTCTGAAGTATAGTCACCATTTATTTTTATAGTTAATCCTGTATCAAATGTAATGCTTGTGGTTGTTCCATTGTATGTTGAGTTTGTAACTTTAGATGCTCCTGTAATTTCAATTGTAGATCCTGCTTTACCAAATCCGGTTATATTGCTAAATGTTAAGAGTGTAAGACTAGAAGATGGATTTATTAATAGTGTACCTCCACCATCTCCAAA
>NZ_WOTF01000042.1:0-2500 GCF_011516935.1 Acetobacter farinalis | reverse complement strand
AAGCTTAAGCCGTTAGGTGTAGGCGTAGCGAAAGCGAGTCTGAATAGGGCGCATAGTTGCTGGCAGAAGACCCGAAACCGAGTGATCTAGCCATGGCCAGGCTGAAGGTGCGGTAACACGCACTGGAGGGCCGAACCCACGCCTGTTGAAAAAGTCGGGGATGAGCTGTGGCTAGGGGTGAAAGGCCAATCAAACTCGGAAATAGCTGGTTCTCCGCGAAATCTATTGAGGTAGACCGTCAGGAATTTACCCCGGGGGGTAGAGCACTGGATGGGCTAGGGGGGCCCAAAGCCTTACCAAACCTAACCAAACTCCGAATACCCGGAAGTATTAGCCTGGCAGACAGACAGTGGGTGCTAAGGTCCATTGTCGAGAGGGAAACAGCCCAGACCACCAGCTAAGGCCCCTAAATCGTGGCTAAGTGGGAAAGGATGTGGGGATTCCAAAACAACCAGGAGGTTGGCTTAGAAGCAGCCATCCTTTAAAGAAAGCGTAATAGCTCACTGGTCTAATAGAAACCCTGCGCCGAAAATGTAACGGGGCTCAAGCCACGTGCCGAAGCTGTGGGTGCATACTATGTATGCGCGGTAGCGGAGCGTTCCGTAGGTCTGTGAAGGAGGCGGGGTGACCCCCTCTGGAGATATCGGAAGTGCGAATGCTGACATGAGTAGCGACAAACAGTGCGAGAAACACTGTCGCCGAAAGTCCAAGGGTTCCTGCGCAAGGTTAATCCACGCAGGGTTAGTCGGCCCCTAAGGCGAGGGCGAAAGCCGTAGTCGATGGGAATCAGGTGAATAGTCCTGAACCTGCCAGAAGTGACGAATGCAAGATGTTGTCAGTCCTTAACGGATTGGACTGGCTTTTTGCGCATTCCAGGAAATAGCTCTGGCATATAGACCGTACCCGAAACCGACACAGGTGGACTGGTAGAGAATACCAAGGCGCTTGAGAGAACGATGCTGAAGGAACTAGGCAAATTGCTCGTGTAACTTCGGGATAAACGAGACCTGTCAGTGGGTAACCATTGGCAGGTGGCACAGACCAGGGGGTAGCGACTGTTTAGTAAAAACACAGGGCTCTGCGAAGTCGAAAGACGACGTATAGGGCCTGACGCCTGCCCGGTGCCGGAAGGTTAAGAGGAGGTGTGAGAGCACTGAATTGAAGCCCCGGTAAACGGCGGCCGTAACTATAACGGTCCTAAGGTAGCGAAATTCCTTGTCGGGTAAGTTCCGACCTGCACGAATGGCGTAACGACTTCCCCGCTGTCTCCAGCATCGGCTCAGCGAAATTGAATTCCCCGTGAAGATGCGGGGTATCCGCGGTCAGACGGAAAGACCCTATGAACCTTTACTGCAGCTTTACAGTGGCATCAGAGACATTCTGTGTAGGATAGGTGGGAGGCTTTGAAGCGGGGGCGCCAGTTCCCGTGGAGCCATCCTTGAAATACCACCCTGAATTTTTCTGATGTCTAACCGCGGTCAGTTAGCCTGATCCGGGACCCTGTATGGTGGGCAGTTTGACTGGGGCGGTCGCCTCCCAAAGTGTAACGGAGGCGCGCGATGGTGGGCTCAGGCCGGTCGGAAACCGGCTGTTGAGTGCAATGGCATAAGCCCGCCTGACTGCGAGAGTGACAGCTCGAGCAGAGACGAAAGTCGGCCATAGTGATCCGGTGGTCCCGCGTGGAAGGGCCATCGCTCAACGGATAAAAGGTACTCTAGGGATAACAGGCTGATCTCCCCCAAGAGTCCACATCGACGGGGAGGTTTGGCACCTCGATGTCGGCTCATCACATCCTGGGGCTGGAGCAGGTCCCAAGGGTTCGGCTGTTCGCCGATTAAAGTGGTACGTGAGCTGGGTTTAGAACGTCGTGAGACAGTTCGGTCCCTATCTGCCGTGGATGTTGGAGATTTGAGAGGATTTGTCCCTAGTACGAGAGGACCGGGATGAACATACCTCTGGTGCACCGGTTGTCGCGCCAGCGGCACAGCCGGGTAGCTAAGTGTGGACGGGATAACCGCTGAAAGCATCTAAGCGGGAAACCCACCTCAAAACTAGATCTCCCCAAGAGCCGTGATAGACCATCACGTTAATAGGCCAGGTGTGGAAGCGCAGTAATGCGTGCAGCTAACTGGTCCTAATCGCTCGATAGGCTCACTCTCATACTGTCCCCTTAAAAGGACAGCCCGTGCACAGAAATCATCCATGCACGCGTCACAAACACTTCTCTCTTCTTCTTACCAACCGCATCCACACCACCCCTTCAGGGTGGACTGGATGACCTGGTGGCCATGGCGGGGAGTGATCCACCCGATCCCATCCCGAACTCGGCCGTGAAACCCCCCAGCGCCTATGATACTGCGACTTAAGTCGTGGGAAAGTCGGTCGCCGCCAGGTCTTCCAGTCTACCCAAATCCTCACAACCGCGGGGTGGAGCAGCCCGGTAGCTCGTCAGGCTCATAACCTGAAGGTCACAGGTTCAAATCCTGTCCCCGCAACCAAT
>NZ_WOTF01000041.1 GCF_011516935.1 Acetobacter farinalis | reverse complement strand
TTCTACAATCCACGTCGACGCCATTCATATCTGGGTGGCATCAGCCCTCTCGCTTTCGAAGCAAGAGTGGCATAATCACTTCTGACCGGCACAAAACCGTTACAAGTCCAGGGAATGCGCGGATTTCGAGGTGGAGGGATGCGATGCCAATGGGAGGATCGAATCGTGTGGTGTCGCTATATCTGCCTCTCTGGCCGACGGAGCGCATCAGGAAGAAGCTCGGCAGCGCCGCGCCTGATGGGCCGCTCGCCCTGGCCGGCCGGGAAGGCAGTCGTCGCGTCGTCATGTCCGCCGACCTCGCCGCCCGCCAGATCGGAGTGACCCCCGGCATTCCGGTTGCCAAGGCCCAGGCGCTCTATCCCGATCTGACCATCATAGATGCCGATCCGGACGGCGACCGTGCCGGGCTGGAGGCCCTGGCGCTGTGGTTCCAGCGGCGGATCGCGCCGATCGTGGCGGTAGACGCATCGGGCGGACTACCTGATGGCATCGTAATGGACACGACCGGCACGGATCATCTGCATGGTGGCGAGCCGGCGATGCTGGAGGCTGTTGTCCGTCGCCTGGCTGAATCTGGCTTTACCGCCAAGGTCACGATCGCCGGAACCTGGGGTGCCGCTCATGCCCTGGCCAGATACGGGCGTGGCCGGATGGTCATCGTGCCGGATGGCGGCATCCCTGATGCGCTGTCCAATCTGCCGATCGAGGCGTTGCGTCTTCCGGCCACCGTCATAGAAGGGTTGCGGACGCTCGGAATCTCCAGGATCGGCAAGCTGGCCACCATGCCGCGCGCACCGCTGACCTTGCGGTTCGGGCCGGAACTGGCGCGCCGGCTGGACCAGGCATTTGGGCGCGTCGCCGAACCGATCATGGCCGTGCGTCCGGTCGATCCGGTCTCCGTCGCGCGCAACTTCGCCGAGCCCATCGGCGCTGCCGAGACCATCGCCCGTTACATCGGTAAGCTGGTTCCCGCCTTGTGCGAAGAGCTGGATGCAAGGGGCGACGGCATCCGCTTGCTCGACCTGCTGTTGCATCGCGTGGACAGCCAGACCCAGACGATCCGGATCGCCACGGCCCGGCCGGTGCGGGATGCCAAGCATCTCAGCCGGCTGCTGTGCGAGAAGATCGAGACGATCGATCCGGGCTTCGGCATCGAGCGTATGGAACTGGTGGCAGTCCTGGCCGAGCCGATGGAAGTCAGGCAGCGCGTTTCCTCGCTGATCGAAGAGGAAGAAGCCGACATCTCCGGCCTAATCGACACGCTGGCCAATCGCGTCGGAGGGGAATCGCTCTACCGGTTCGCCCCGGTGGAGAGCGATATTCCGGAACGGTCGGTCTGCCGGGTGCCGGCACTGGCTCCGGATGACGGCGCCACCTGGCCGGCGGGATGGCCGCGCCCGACCCGGCTGCTCTCCCGGCCGGAACCTGTCCAGGCGATGGCCGAACTGCCGGACCGGCCGCCGATCTTCTTTATCTGGCGTGGCATCCGGCGCCGGGTGAAGTGCGCCGATGGACCCGAGCGCGTGTTCGGGGAATGGTGGAAAGGCGATACGGAACTGACCATCGCGCGGGATTATTTCCGGATCGAGGACACGTCCGGCGAACGGTTCTGGCTGTTTCGCGAAGGGGACGGCGAGCATGGAGAAACCGGGTCGCAACGCTGGTTCATGCACGGGCTGTTCGCATGACCCGCTATGCCGAACTCCAGGTCACCAGTTATTTCTCATTCCTGCGAGGCGTGTCGTCGCCTGCCGAACTGTTTGCCCATGCCAAGCGTCTCGGACTTTCCGCCATCGGGATCACCGACCGCAACACGCTGGCCGGTATCGTCCAGGCCCATATCGCCGCGAAGGAAACCGGCATGCGGCTGGTGGTCGGCTGCCGGCTTGACCTCGCCGACTTTCCGCCGGTCCTGGTCTATCCGATGGATCGCGCCGCCTATGGCCGGCTTTGTCGGCTGCTGTCGATCGGCAAAGCGCGCGCCGGGAAAGGGAAATGCCTGCTGCATTGGGCCGATCTGGTCGAGTGGGGCGAGGGCATGCTCGCCGTGCTGGTGCCGGATGTCGCCGATGATGACTGCGCCCTGCATCTGAGGAAACTGCGCGATGCGTTCGGGGACTGTGCCTATATGGCCCTGACCCTGCGCCGCCGGCCGAATGACCAGATGCGGCTTTATGAACTGGCGAACATGGCCCACGCGCGACGGGTGAAGACCGTCGTCACCAATGACGCGCTGTTCGATATCCATGACCGCCGCATCCTTCAGGATGTCGTCACCTGCGTCCGGCATAATACGACCATCGACCGGGCCGGCTTCGTCCGCGAGCGCCATGCCGATCGCTATCTCAAGCCGCCCCAGGAAATCGCGCGCCTGTTCTCACGATATCCCGAAGCGATCGACCGGAGCATGGAGATCGTCGATCGCTGCCAGTTCAGCCTGGACGATCTGGCCTATCAATATCCGGATGAAATCACGGTTCAGGGCCGGACGCCGCAGGAGGAACTGGAGGGCCTGACCTGGGAGAGCGCCCGACGTTTCTATGCGGACGGCATCCCCGAGGACGTGGCCGGAATCCTGCGCCATGAACTGGCACTGATCGGGCGGATGTCCTACGCGCCGTATTTCCTGACGGTGAACAGTATCGTCCGGGAGGCAAAGCGGCGGGGCATCCTGTGCCAGGGGCGCGGATCGGCGGCCAATAGTGCCGTGTGCTTCGTGCTGGGAATCACGGCCATCGACCCGTCGCGGACGACGCTTCTGTTCGAGCGGTTCATCTCGGAAGAGCGCGGCGAGCCGCCGGATATCGACGTGGATTTCGAGCATGCCTGTCGCGAAGAGATCATCCAGTGGATCTATGACCATTACGGACGCACCCGCGCGGCCTTGACCGCCGTGGTTACCAGATACCGGGCCAAGGGCGCGCTCCGTGATGTCGGCAAGGTCATGGGCTTGCCGGAAGACCTGATCAGCCTGCTGTCGAAGCAGATATGGGGCTGGTCGCGCGAGGTCGATGCGGAGAAATTCGCCGAGACCGGAATCGACCTGACCGACCGGCGCATCCGCCTGACGCTTGACCTGGCGCGCGCCCTGATCGGCGTGCCGCGTCATCTTTCCCAGCATCCGGGCGGTTTCGTGCTGACACGCGACCGGCTGGACGAACTGGTGCCGATCGAACCGGCAGCGATGGATAACCGTCAGACCATCGAATGGGACAAGGACGACATCGACGCGCTGAAATTCATGAAGGTCGATGTCCTGGCGTTAGGCATGCTGACCTGCATGAAAAAAGGGCTGGACCTGCTGGCCGAACATAAGGGGCAGCATTTCGCGCTCGCCACCATCCCGGCCGAAGACCCGCGCACCTATGCGATGATCCGCAAGGCGGACACGATCGGCGTGTTCCAGATCGAATCCCGCGCCCAGATGTCCATGCTGCCGCGCCTGAAGCCGCGAACCTATTATGATTTGGTGATCGAGGTCGCGATCGTCCGGCCCGGTCCGATCCAGGGCGACATGGTGCATCCGTATCTGCGCCGGCGGGAGGGACTGGAGCATCCGGATTACCCGACCCCGGAACTGGAAGAGGTGTTGAAGCGGACCCTCGGTGTGCCGCTGTTTCAGGAACAGGTGATGCAGGTGGCCATGGTGTGCGCCGGGTTCACGGCGGCTGAGGCGGATGGGCTGCGCCGGGCCATGGCGACCTTCAAGAACACCGGCACCATCTCGCGCTTCCAGACACGGCTACTCGAAGGCATGAGGGAGCGCGGTTATCCCGAGGAATTCGCCGAGCGCATCTACCAGCAGCTTGAAGGGTTCGGCTCCTACGGTTTCCCGGAAAGCCATGCGGCGTCGTTCGCGATCCTGGCCTATTCGTCGTCGTGGATGAAATGCCGCCATCCGGACGTATTCCTGGCCGCATTGCTGAACAGCCAGCCAATGGGGTTCTACGCGCCGGCCCAGCTTGTCCGCGATGCCCAGGCTCACGGGGTGGAGATTCGGCCTGTGTGCGTGAACGGGTCACGCTGGGATGCCACCATGGAAGGGCCGGAGCGGTCGAACGGACTGTTCGCAGTGCGGCTCGGGATGAACCTGGTGAAGGGACTGGCCAACGAGGATGCTGCCCGGATTGTAGCAGCGCGCGGGAATCGACCCTTTACGTCGATCGACGATCTGTGGCGACGATCCGGCGTGAAGGCCGCTGCCCTGAACCATCTGGCCGAGGCGGATGCGTTCCGTCCGGCGTTCGGACTGGCACGACGCGAGGCTCTGTGGGCCATCAAGGCATTGCGGGATGAGCCGTTGCCCTTGTTCGCGGCTGCGGAGATCGTCCGTGAGGCAGAGGAACCAGATGTTTTGCTTCAGCCCATGCGGGCCGGTGCCGAGGTTGCACGGGACTATAACCGTGTCGGTCTTACCCTGCGGGACCATCCGATTGCCTTCCTGCGGGACGATCTGCGACGGGATGGCAGCCTGTCCTGTCGGGATGCGATCGGTGCCAAAGACGGCAAGCGGCTGACGGCGGCCGGCATCGTGCTGGTTCGTCAGCGGCCGGGATCATCCAAGGGCGTGGTCTTCATGACGCTGGAGGACGAGACGGCGACGCTGAACGTCATCGTCTGGGCGGATGTGTTTGAGAAGTTCCGGCCGGTCGTCCTGTCGGCCAGCATGGTCGCGGTGAAGGGGTGGCTCCAGAAGGAAGGGGAAGTGATCCATCTGATCGCCCTGGAGATTACGGACCTGTCCGGGCTACTAGCGGATGTGGGGAATCGGGCAGGAGGCGACGATCAGGCGAGGATGGGGGCGGACGAGATTGACGGTGACCTGATTGCTGTGAAGTCACGGAATTTCCACTGAAGCTGGGTGGTCCCGCATTCCTCCGGAGGGGGGGCTGGGCCTCTCTGGGGGATGTCCGGGTCCGCCGGGGTCGCGTTTTCGAGGCGCTGACGTGACCGCAGACCCGGCGGCAGCCGGGCATCCGTCGTCTCGCGCAGCAGACCCCCATCAGAGATCGCGTAAACGCCCCAACCTCATGAAACCGCGACGCGGCAGGCTCTATGGCGATCGATGCCGACTCAAAAACGGTGGTTTACGGGTTCCAGTCAAGCACTCATCCTGTTTTCGCAACAGTAAGTGTTCAAAAAGCGGCTTTTTGGTGAGCATTTGGGGCCGTGAGGCGCTGGATTGTGGATACCGAGACGCCCAGGACATCGGCGATCTGGCCATTGGTGCTGCCAGTTGCCGCCATCTCCAGGGCATGGTCTTTCTGTCTGCCTGACAGCTTCGGCCGCCTGCCCAGTTTCCGCCCTGCTGCCCGCGCAGCCTCCAGGCCGGCGATGGTCCGCTCCTTGATGATCTCCCGTTCGAATTCCGCAAAGGCCGCCAGGATGGTCAGGAAGAGCCGCCCGTTCGGGGTATTCGTTTCGACTCCGATATTCAGAATCCTCAAGTTGATCGCGCGGTCATTCTGGACTTGTAACGGTTTTGTGCCGGTCAGAAGTGATTATGCCACTCTTGCTTCGAAAGCGAGAGGGCTGATGCCACCCAGATATGAATGGCGTCGACGTGGATTGTAGA
>NZ_WOTF01000040.1 GCF_011516935.1 Acetobacter farinalis | reverse complement strand
TCGTCACTCAATGCTCGTGCCATCACCATCTCCATCAATGGAAACGGTGAATCACAATCTATGCCCCATGTCACCCCACACGATTCATCGTTCAGTGGACGTGCTCTAGAATAGGAGGTTGTCTCCGAACTGTCACAAAAAAAGACGGCGGGAAAAGCAAGGCAACAGACTCATTGAAGGCAGATGTCTCTGTCACACAAGGTCGCAAGTATGTCTCTTCTGAGCCGACACCGTCTGTTTTTATGCCTTTCTGCCGCGGCCACGCTTGTGCCTGCTGCTTCTGTAGCAGCAGAAACGAAGGTGTCTTTCGCTATTCCCGCGCAAAAGCTGACATCCGCCCTCATGGCTTTCAGCCAACAGTCCGGCCTGCATATGGCCTTTGATGGGAAAGCGACCGACAAGCTGCGTTCCGCCCCGCTGTACGGGAAAATGGACACGCTCAAGGCGTTGCATACGCTGATTGGTGAGAGCGGGTTTAAAATTGATGCCTCGAACCCGAATATTGTAACCCTGCGTGCGTCCACCGGGAAGAAACATGGTGAGTCCCATGATCCGGACGCCAACCTGACAGTGCAGGGGCACAGGAGAAGCAGCCTCCAGACCAAGCGCAGTTATGCCGGGGTGGTGGACAGCATCACCTATGATGATCTGTCGAGCCTTGGTGGCGGAGCGTCTTCCGTGGCTGATCTGCTCGTCCAACTGCCCGGGGTGACCGGTATTCAAGATGGCGATCAGCCGCGGTATGTCAGCGTGCGCGGTATTTCCCCTGATTTGAACCAGACAACACTTGATGGCCTCACCCTTGCCACGATTGGTGATAATGGCGGTGGGACACGGCGCGTAAACTTGCAGAATATTCCGGGTGAATTAACCGGGCAAGACAATATTTACAAGACGTTTACGGCTGAGCAGGATGGTGGCGCGATTGGTGCCGTTATTGATATGACACCAAGAAGCGCCTTTGATTATAAAGGCCTATATAAATATCTCGATGCATATGGTGTCTACTCAACTTACAAAGGTGCTGCCGGTGTCAATAAGGTTCCCGGTGTTTCTCCCCATCTGGCGCAAGGGGTGAAAGCGGTCGTTGCAGACAGGTTTGGAAGCAACAAGGAGTTCGGTATTATTGCGTCTTTCCGTTACCAGAAGCGTATCCGGAATTCTTATAAAAAATGGCAGGACACCAATTATTATTACGATAATAAAGGGAATCCTGTAGGAGGTGAGAGCAATAACGTACCTGACCGTTCACAGGGTTGGAATGGTCTGAATGCCCCTGCGGATATTGAAGATGGCAATTATTCAAACGCCATTACAAATCTTGGCGGTTCCGCACGGGCAGAGTGGCGGCCTGTCAATTCAGGCTTTACCGCCTCTCTCATGGGGTACACCTATGAGAGGTGGGAAAATTCCACGATGGATCACACCTACCTCCTGCTTGATAACCCTCAGGTCTGGAATCAGACGCCAACTAGTGGTCGTGAACTGATTTATCGGTCAGCCAGTTACGTGCGGCAGGACCGATGGCAGACAAACAGTAACGGCGTTTTGGGCAATATCGGGTGGCATGACAATATCTCAGCGCTCAAGCTGCGTGTTGGCTATACTTGGGAGGAATACCAGAATTATCAGCCGCGCCTGACAGCCTATGCCTATCCCAAAAAGCAGGGTATGTACCCTCTATACGGTGATTATCAGTATAATGATAATTTCGCGACGCTTTCCAATGTCAGTGACCTTGGAAAATTGACGTCTATGAAATACAATTTCAGTCAGCTTCAGCAATATGATGATAATGCGCGTGAAGGTGTTACAAACGTGCGCCTTGATTATACCCGCAACCTCAATCCAGACTCTCACGGCTTTGGCTTTGCGTCAGGGTTTGAATGGCGCACCTTGAATGTGACTGATCAGATGAATTATAAGGATTATATTGCTGGTGGTGATGCCAGTGCCTACATGTTTACGCCGAACTTCAAACCGCCCGGCACGTTCTACACACTTCCATGGATTAATATGACATCCTTCCCATGGGATAAGCAGAAGCTTGATATTCCAACGAGCCGGAATGACACTTTAAGTTCATTTTATCGCTATAAAGAACAGCTTCTGGATGGCTATCTTTCTCTTCATTACAAATGGCGGCATTCGCAACTCATTGCAGGGGTGCGGGCTGATGGTATCAATTTCTCTGCCTTTACACCGCAGATTAATGCGGGCACTGCAACAGGCAAGATCACCAAAAATAATGGTGGTTATCTGAACCCGTTGCCATCTGTGACATTCGTGCATGAGTTCCCGCACAATCTCCTGCTCCACGCGGCATGGAGTGAGAGTGTCGGGCGGCCGTTACCGAGTGATGTTGCTCAGGCGCAGAAAATCAATTGCAGTGACGATGCAAAAAAAGGCGCTGAATGCACCCTGTCTCGTGGGAACCCCAATCTTCGTCCGCGTCGTGCGCAGAATTTTGATGTGTCCCTTGATAAATATTTTGATCGCGGGCACGGCGTTTTCAGCGTGGCGTATTTCGATAAAATGATTAAGGATGATATTTATACCCTGAGTGATTATCAGATTCTCAATGGGATACGCACGCAGGTTACAGAACCACTCAATGCTAACAAATCTTCCCTTATGGGAGTGGAAGTTTCCATTGTTGATCGCAAGATACAAGGACCGTGGAAGCAGAGTTTTGACCTCTCAGCCAACGGAACCTGGATGCGTGGACGCATGAATTATACGTCTTCTGCAGGTACCTACAAACTGCATCAGTTGCCGGACCAGCCGAACTACATTTTTAATAGTTCCTTGACCTGGCATATCCCGCAGGTTCGTGGTGCGATCCGTGCAACATTTTCGTACACACCAAAGTATTTGACAGACCCGGCATCAAACCCCTGGCAGAATGCTGGCTACGGTCAGCTTGCCAGTTTGGATCTCGGGGCATGGCATGACATTACGGATAATATCCGCTTCAAATACGAAGTGTATAATCTGGTTGGCGCCCACAGAACCTACACAATGGGTGATCACCTTCAGCAGATTAGTGAAAAAGACTATTATGGACGCAGCATCTATTTCGAAGTGGTTGTAAATTAAAAGGATATTGGCAGCTTCGTATTCATCCCCACTTCCAAGTTTGTGGGGATGATATGCTGTGGTCTATCACTCACAATAGAGTATATGTAGCTTCTTCTTTTCATCGAAACTGGCAACCATCTTAATCGGGAGAGGAAAGTTGGGGTGTTTGGGGGTGAAAAAGAGCTACACCGGCAGTGTAGATACTATTGATAAGATCGAGTGCTAAAGGTTTATTTTTGAGATTTTTTGTGAAGAGGACGTCAATATAAATCGGGTCAAGTTCTTCGTTTGTTTTTATTTTATAGATTTCACCTTCTTGTATCAGAGCCGCAGTCGAACTTTCACAGGCAACGAAAATACAATCAAAATGTATACCTTGATAAGCGCATAAATAAATTGAATCGACAATCATAAATGTATTTGTGAATTCATAAGATATTTTCCCATTCAATGATGTTAAGTAATTGTTGTCTTCTGAACTAATCTTTATGATTGGGAACTTTGTCAACTCTTGTATGGAATACATTCTATCTTCCGTTACAAAGCTATTATTCTTTCTCGCATAAAATCCAAGTTTTGCTTTCGAGATGTTCTTAAGTAGCATTTGTTGTGCATCATTATTGTGTCGACCCGAGCCAACAAAAATAGTGTTCTCTTTTATATTGTCTTTTGACAAATAACCATTGCTTATGAGTCTTATTTTATTTCGATCTCTTTTGTCAATAAATTCACTGATGCATTTTGAAACCCATGCATCAAGAAAAAAGTCGCTCGTTATAAGGGTAATATCCAAGGAATCATCTTGCGAAATTTCTTTCTCGTAAGAAAGTATTTCTTCGAGAAGAGAATTTAAGATATTATAATAATTTTTCCCGCATTCTGTTAGAGAAAGTTTATTCCCAGCTTTTTTTACAAGTTTTACGGATAGGTTTTTCTCAAGATTATTAATACATCTTGAGACAGTTGATGGGTAGATATTCAAACTTTCAGCAGCTTTGGTTAAATTTCCGTGACGGCAAAAGTTTAGAAAAACTTCTCGTTCTGAAAGATTTAACGATGGCTTTTGGGGTGCTGGCAAGTTCTGAATCCTAAATGTTCTTAATTTATAAACAAACGTATTTGGTCTAGTTAGATATTTTTCTGCATGGGATATTTTTTTTTGGGAACTAAAAACTTAGTAATTATAATTAATTTTTTAATAGTGTTTTAATTGGAATTGTCAAAAATATTTCTGAGGTGCATATAGATGAAAAAGTTCACAAAGTCTGTAATATTAACATTATAAGTAATAGTAATAAATTATTTTGTAGAGATTGTATTGTTTTACAATATAAAAAATACTTTGATAGCAGCATTTAAATTAAAAATTTATTATAATTGTTCTGGGCTGATGAACAATGAAGCCTGAGAGTAGTGTTGACTTATTAATATAATCTTAACAAATTTTTCTGAATCGTCATATTTGTGTGTACGCAAAATGTCTTTGCGTGCGAGTGCGTTTTCTTGAGCTTCTTGCTTCATTAAGTCTGGCATTTAACAATTATTAACGATTATGGTCGCCATCTTGAAGACGATGGAAATAGATCAGGTCGGTGTGCGGGGAGCCTGGTCAAATGAAAGCAATGTCTTGTGCGGGGTGTCGGTGACACAGGCGCCGCCAGAAGAGCAACACGCAACAACGTCTGATACCCGAAATGTGTCAGCGCAACCTGCTGCTGCAGTCGTTGGAGCGCGTCAGAGTCCATACCCATTACCGAGTTCAGATCCTACCCAGGTTGGTGATCACGGTATTCTGTTTGATTTCAATGAAGGATGCCGCGTGCGCCTGCCTGTTCTGGACGGCGGAAGCTGGCGTGTAAGCCTGAAAGACCTTGATACAAACAATGTGCTCTTTGAGCATGCCGGTCTTCAGGGGGCGTTTGTCCGTTCCAGCAAGCGCTGGTTTGTTCGGTTCGGGCTCGAAGTCTGGAAAGAAACCCAGGCTGCTGATGGCCAGAACCACACGGAACTGGTGCTTTCCCACGTTTATGAAGCGAAAGATCAGGATGTCCTGATCCAGTTCCCCATCGGCACACTGGGCGATACCCTTGCCTGGATGCCCTACGCCGCGCGCTTTGCCCGGCAGCGCGGCGCACGCGTGACCTGCGCGCTCTCAAAACTGATCCGGCCATTATTCGAGGCCGCCTATCCTCATATCCGCTTTGTCACGCATGAAGAGGTTACGGAACAGGATCTGGCAAAAACCTTTTATGCCACCTACAGCCTCGGCCTGTTCTTTGAGGATGCGGCCTGTGACTGGCAACCAACTGACTTCCGGTTTGTCGGCCTGCACAAAACGGCAGGCTATATCCTCGGGGTCAGCCCGGAAGAAGAACCGGCCAAAATCAGCTTCTCCGATGAAGGACGGCCAATTGAAGAGCCTTATGTCTGCATTGCCGTGCAGGCGTCCTCCCAGTGCAAATACTGGAACAATCCTACCGGCTGGTCAGGTGTCATCATCTGGCTGAAACAGCAGGGCTACCGGGTGGTGTGTATCGACCAGAAAGCCGTGCACGGTACAGGCATTATCTGGAACCATATCCCCTTTGGCGTGGAAGACCAGACGGGTGACCGCTCCCTGGCCGAGCGGGCACGCTGGCTGAAGCACGCCGCCTTTTTCATTGGCAACAGCTCAGGGCTGGCCTGGCTGGCATGGTCCGCCGGAACACCTGTTGTCATGATCTCGGGGTTTACACACCCGACCAACGAATTCGCAACGCCGTTTCGGGTCATTAACTGGCACACCTGCAATTCC
>NZ_WOTF01000039.1 GCF_011516935.1 Acetobacter farinalis | reverse complement strand
CGTCATTTTCCGAGTTAATGCGTCATTTTCCGAGTGTCATCCACAGCCCTAAAACCCCTTACCCACACCCTATTGCGTCACCTTCCGAGTTAATGCGCTGCAAAAAATAATTGACGCATTATCATTAATGCACCACAAATTTGTTAAGGCGTATATAGTCGGAAGGTGACGCAGTTGACCGCAGAAACGGCAGTAAGCCGCAAAAACCACGCAGTCATTCCCAAGCATGACCCGCAGATCACGATGAGCAATGCTCTCGTGAGAGCCGGTCATGGGCTCACGCTGGCAGAGAAACGTATCGTTATGCTGGCCGTATCCAAGATGAACAGCCGTGCGCCCGTGCCCCCGGCTACGTCACTACCTCGCACCAAGATCACAGCAGCCGAATACGCAGAAATAGCGAAATGCGGGATGCCAACGGCATACGAAGCCCTACAGGATGCCGCAAAGCATCTGTTTGAGCGCAAGATCACCTTTTTCGAGCCCGCCTACACACGGGCGGGAAAGCCGCTTAAACCCATCCGCAATGATATGCGATGGGTGGGACAATGCCGATACTATGAGAATGAAGGCTGGGTTGAATTGATTTGGTGGCCACCTATTCTTCCATCACTCATGGGGCTAAAAAAGCAGTTCACCACCTACAAGCTGCAACAGGCCAATGCTCTCCGATCGGCCTACTCATGGCGGCTCTTGGAACTGCTCATGCACTATCGGGACAGTGGGCTGGCCGAATATACTATTGAGGATTTCTGCGCCTCGATGGACGCGACAGAGAAGCAAAAAGCTAACTTCAACAACATCAAGCGTCGCATCATCGAGCCCGCTGTCAAGGAACTGGTCGAGAAAGACGGCTGGCTTATCCAGTGGACGCCCATCAAGGCAGGCCGGAAGGTCTCACGGCTTCGCTTTGAGTTCCGGAAGAACCCGCAACCCGACCTATTCCCCCCACCATAGTCAGTCTGACAAGTCCGACAAAAACGTCAGACATGACAGACAGACGTTCCCCATGCTCCACTCATGCCAGACAAGTCATACAGTGGAGTCAGACATGACAGACGATCCGAAGCCGTGGTCAATCCGTGGCGTTCATCCCGAAGTCAGAAACGCCGCTCTTGCTGCGGCCAAACGAGAGGGTGTCACAATAGGAGAATGGTTAGACAGAGCTATTCGATCACACGTTAAAATTGGCAGAAAACAGGGAGAAAATACGTCTGACAATGCAGTCAGACAGGTGGCGGACTTGTCTGACGCGGAGCGTCTTGTCAGTATGATTTCCCAGCTAGCCGAGGCTGGTGCGCCCGTCCCTAAGTCGATTGCCAGCAAGGCTTACAATGTCATACGGGATGGGTTGAAAGACGTTCAGGGAATCCGGAAAGTTGAATCCATGGCTATCACCAATGATCGAAATCCATCATCATGACTGGATGACGATTGAAGTGATGCATAGCAATCCAACGGTGGCTGTCCCGAAAACCGTCAATCAAAGCGCCAAAAGCCTGAAATCACCAGCCAAGCGCATCAACCAACGATTCTTCGATCCCTCCAAGTTTCCAAAATTAAGATATTATCTTTTTTAAAAATTTAATTTTCATCAATACGCATGTTAAAAAATATGCCAAAATAAAACTAGAAAAGAAATACAAAGACAACTTATTATACCATTTAATATCATATGTTTTTGTTAAAAAAATCGCCAAATACATTATTGAGTAATGAAATAAATATATTCCAAAAGATTTTTTTCCAATATCATTTATAATTTTTACGCTAACTTTCTGGAAAATGAATTTTAATATAAAATACAAACAAATAGAACATATAAATATTTGAATTGACGTTGAATACCAATGCAAGTATTGGTTAATAACACCAGATGATTTATCAAATTTGTATGTAAAAAAAACCATCAATGATAAAATAAAAACTGAAGATAAAAAATAAAAGTTACTTATATTTTTCTTGCTTCCAATTATAACATAACCCAAAACAAAAAAACACAAATAACCACCAGTAAAATCACTTCCGAATTTATTCAAAAAATCCACATTATATCCCATAGAATAAATAGAAAATTTAATTTGATTGAATAATATAGATATGAAAACAAAACAAAATATGTATTTTTTACTTTTGTCAACTACAATATTAGATATAAATGGCGACATTAAGTATATTAAAATTAATGGATACATAAACCATAATTGAATTGCATGCGCATAGTTTCCATAAAAAATTCCATTTTCTGAAAACAATGCATATAAAAATGCATTTTTTGTTTTCATTCCATGTGTTGACTCAAAAATAGTATTTGTTAATACGGAACATAATAAAATAGCATATATTAACCTTGGTATTCTTTTTATATAGAAACTCATCAAGTCACAATTATATGCTCTTTCTATTATAAAATATCCTGATATCATGAAAAATATAGGAACAGCGCACCTGTCTATAGAATAAAATATCGAAGAAATTCCGAGAGGGCTTCCTGCACACTCATGTGCATGCGTAAACACAACTAGAGCCATACATATCGC
Organism: Acetobacter farinalis; assembly: GCF_011516935.1. Lineage (GTDB taxonomy): Bacteria > Pseudomonadota > Alphaproteobacteria > Acetobacterales > Acetobacteraceae > Acetobacter > Acetobacter farinalis. Next base: position 3,850 of record NZ_WOTF01000039.1, on the reverse strand, counting down.
TTTAATCGCATCGATATATTCTATTCTATTTTTCTCTATTATACGCACTTCACAAGACATCCAAGAAGAAGGTTTTTCAGATAATTATAAGAGCCCTTTTGGAAAAGGCCGATGACGCCGAAATAAGTATGGACGAGACCTCTACATTAACACGAGAATGACGGAAATCCGTTATTTCCTGATGCTATATGTGCGCTCAGTGAGGCTGATTTGGCGTCAGATTACGATTTTCCAAAAGGGCTCTAAGTGTAACATGTTTCGCATACACTTCTCTCTTTGGAATGGGACTACCAATCTGGGCCTTACTGTTGCTTTGTTTCATCCTTACTTGGGGAGTATCACTGCTCGCAGCATGGCCCTTTATGGCGCTAGAAAAAATCTGGGTACCAACCATCAACCGATGGTCGCATAGCCTCGTCAAAAACTTGGTCCACTGTCGTAATCCCTCGACCGGGAACGAGACGGCCCACCTCTGCCACGCCCATGACCTCGCGCTGGCACCTGTTGCCTCTCGCCCTGCTGCCGCTTCCCCTGCTCCTGATGCACCTTCAGATGCGCCCTGACGGCCTTCTCTTCGGCATCCAGTCCAGCGGTGCCCAGAGGGTGCCTATGAGCGTTCAATGCGCGGTCAAACGGATCTGAAGGGTATTCTCCCGCAAGGAACTGCTCACGGGCATCAGGGGCCAATCTCTGCGCCCTTTTGGCTATGTCGGCCATGCGCTCCTTGGCCTCCTGCATGGCCCGCTCTCTGACTTCCCTGAGTGCCTGCTGGCGCAAGGCTTCCTTACGCTCCTCCTCACGCCTGCGGGCTTCTGCTGCCCGTCTGGCCTGTTCGTCCGCTTCCTGTTTTCCCTTCACCCTCAAGGCGTTCAGAAGGCCATTCACCCCTTTCCGCTTGGCGTCCATGGCCTGAGCGGCCACCTCCCTAACGGTGGCGGCCAACTCACGCACCATTTCTCGCACATGGTCATTCAGGGTACGCCTGCGCTCGTTCTCCTGAGCCTTGAACGTCTGGGGTTTGTATGATTCCCCCTTCCGCTCCTGCTCGGCCTTATGCCGGCGCTCCATTGTGGTACTGGTCGGCCCAAGGTGCAGGGTCGGCATCTCGTCCACGCCTTGCCGCTCATAGCTGCGATGGTCAATGCGGCCGGGCTTCTGATGGCGCTCTAGTACTTCATTGCACTGCATAGCCCACAACTCCCGAAGGCTCTCGATTTCCGGCCCACCCGTCTTGGCTGCGTCCAGTATGCGGGTTTTCTTACCCAGCCCGTCCGGCTCGACCTCCCGTGTCGTAGTGAGGATATGGGCGTGATAGTTCCGGTCATCACCACCGGCACTGGGGGCATGAAGGGCAACGTCAGCAGCCACCCCGTAACGCTCGACTACGGTAGAGGCAAAAGACCGCGCAAGGTCTGCCCTGTCTTTGGCGTCCAGTTCAGCGGGAAGGGCCAGCACATATTCACGGGCAGTAACTGAGTTGGAACGCTTCTCGGTCTGCTCGGCAGCGTTCCACAACGCAGAGCGATTGTGCGCCCACTCGCAACCAACCGGGGCAATGATGAAACTCTCATCAACCCCGGTTCGGTTGGCGTAGTCGTGTTGGCGTCCATCGCGTTCGTTGGTCAGCGTGTCTCCTGTTCGATAAGCCGCAGCGGCAACGGCACTCCTGCCGGTGCTACGCGATACGGTCTTAACAGACAGGTGGAAGATCGCCACGGGATCGGCTCGCTGACAGAATGGGGTTGCAAGGGGTTTGCCCCTGTCGCACGCAAACTCGCAGAGTTTGCATAAGTGCGCCCTTAATACCTATCGGCATGAGGGGTTTTTAGGCAACATCATTTTATGATATGTCTGCGTTCAAGAGGAGTTTCGCGCACATGACCAGCACAAGCCAGCCAGCCAAGTCCCAGAGAGTTCTTGATGCCGAAAAGCGACTTGAGCAGGCGCGGAACGCTCTGAAAGATGCCCGCAATGCTGAGAACAGGCAGAAGCGGAAAATCGAGGATCGGCAAAAAATTATCTTGGGTGGCACTTTACTCAAAGCAGCTGAAGGTGATGAACGGTTCTCGAACGTGATTGATGCCCTACTAAAGCGGTTGTCTCGTGAGCAAGACCTAAAGGCTTTTCAGGATCATGGATTCACCACCCCCCGGCCAGTACAAACGCAGAATGAGGGCTGACCATGAATGACCCAGACGACACGGAAGATTTCGGCCTTCGTGCGTTTGAGGATTTGAAGAACACCGTCCAGCGATCGAATAAAGCCTATTCGGACGTTGCCGGTAAGCTGCCAGCCCTGGCGAAGCAACTTGAAGCACTGGACGCCAAAAGCACCCAAGCCGCTCAACGTGTTGAGGATGCAGCGCAGGCCGTCACCAGCTACGTCAATACCGACAGGCGCACCCTGCTCATAACCTGCGGGTTTGGAGCCATCGCGCTCGTGTTCTGTGCGGCCTTTCTGGGTGACATCAAGGGCAGTCGAACCGGATACGCTCAAGGGTTCGCTGAGGGGCAGCAGGAAACCAAGAAGCGGGACTTACTGGCAGAATGGGCTGTGTCATCACCATCAGGCCGTATGGCCTACGAAATGGACAGGGTGGGCCAGATTCAGGCGTTCGGCATGTGTCGAATTGAGGGCTATAAGGTCAGAACTGACCAGAAAGGGACGTGGTGCGTCTCCACTTCCGGAAATGGCCTAGAATGGCCTCTAGCGCGTCCATGACTGTTTCCAGCCAGAAAACCACCAGAACACCCACGCACACCATTCCTGAGCCATTTACGGGCCAGTTTGATAGATATTTCAAGACTTCTGGGTAGCGCCTACCATTCAATGAAACGTCTCGCGATCCTGCCGGGTATGGAAAACGTCGGTGATGAACAGGGCATCCGCCGTGACTTCATAACGAATTTCATAGTCGTCCACGATGAAGCGTCTGACCTCACGGGGTGAGAAGACCGGGAGCAATGTACCCATCCGAGGAAACTGGATCAGAACGTCTGGTGCTGTCGTCAGCCGCCGCATGACACGCGCTGCCGCGCGCGGATGGTCAAAGTCTGCGGTCAGTGTTTGCAGGTCAGATACGGCCTTGGCTGTCCATTCATATTTCACTGCTTGGGTTCCGGCAGCGGCAGCGGGTTAGCTTGGTCGAGACTGTCAGCCCATGCCTTGACGGCCTCGGCGCTAACCGTCCGGCCCGCATCCACATCGGCCAAGGCTCGGCGTGTCGCCCGGTCTTTCTCCGCCTCATAGGCGAGGTAAGACGCCACGGCTTCCCGCATTACCCATGACCTAGGTCGCTCGATGGATTCCCCATACCGATCCATTGCATCCACCAGGTCGGCTGGCATCTGCACACTGACCACCTGCTTTCCGGCTGAAAGTTTCTCGCTCATGACTGCACCCACCTTAGTTGGTTTTAATAATTTTTATTAAGGCACAAGCCTACACAGTTTCAAGCGAGATCGTGCGGCCAGCTTCATGCTTCCTGAGCATTTTTCCTTACCCGCTTCCCTGACAGTGCAAGTGTCGGGCGAGCGCGGAGCGGGAGCGGCGTAGCCCGCCGAAGGCGCCGACACCCTGAGAGGGTGTGTCATGAAATCCGTCATTTTCCGGGTGTCATCCACAGCAGTTGCCCACACCCGCTCCCTTTCTTTTCTTGTTTCTTCTTGTTTATATGAAAAAAACCTTTTGTTTTCATATGGATACAAGCTGTTAATGCGTCATTTTCCGAGTTAAATGCGTCATTTTCCGAGTTAATGCGTCATTTTCCGAGTGTCATCCACAGCCCTAAAACCCCTTACCCACACCCTATTGCGTCACCTTCCGAGTTAATGCGCTGCAAAAAATAAT
>NZ_WOTF01000038.1 GCF_011516935.1 Acetobacter farinalis | reverse complement strand
AACCTTGTGGGATGCCGCCGGATCAGTCCTGGATGCTTTCACTCCTGACGAATGCGCCAACTTCTTTACAGCCGCTGGATATGAGCCGGAATAAAGTGGACGTGCTCTAGGCTTTGAGCAACCAACAGGCCCACGATTGTCTTGCCTGCGCCGGTGTTCAGAGAGATCAAGACATCGTTTTTAGTCCTAACGTCGTTCCAACCGGAGAGCGCGCGATCCTGGCCGCGCCACAGATCGTTGGGCGTCCCTTTCAAACTAGGTAGCGATTCGAAGATTTTGATAGAGTCGGTGGGAGCCTGCTTCGATTTTGCGCTTCCCAGTTTCGAAAAGTCAAAAACCAACTTACTCACTCCCTTTTCAACACCATCGCGTGGGGCTGTAACTCACCGTTTTTTGAGTAACAGGCTACCGTAGCATGTTGGATTTCAGGCGCAGGCACAACACCGATAGACGGTCAAGATCAGGATGTCTTCGATCTCCTCACAGTATCCCTTCCGAACAGCGTGCCTTAAAGTGCTTACCTAGTCCTCGGAATGGGCGCTCTTCAGCGAGCTTGGACTTACAGCTCGAAGGGCGGAGAACAGCAGGTATCGGCGTAAGCGGACATTCCCAATACCGCTTCGGAACGGCGTATGTTGGTCGGAAGCCGTCATGGACTTGAACGCTGCGAATGGCAGATTCCGGTCAGGCCTTCCCGATAACCGACATTCCGCTCTCCCCCCCTTTCCAGCCTTCTTTAGTTATCGCCTCAAACCAGCCCGTAGCGCTCCAGCAGATCGTCAATCTCGGTTCCCTGCGTCAGGTGCCTGATCAGCCCCGACGCAGGCACCTTCTCTCCGTCCCGCAGTTCCGCTGCCGCCTGTAGCAGCATCCGGATATCGAAAATGCCGCCCGACACTTCCGGCACAGCCCGCCTGACGCCACACAGCGTATAGACCGCCTCCATCGCCGTGCGGACGGAATATTCGGTGGTGAAGACCGTATCGCGTGGCGTTTCGGTGAACTGCCCCAGAAAGGCCAGGTTGACGCTTCCATCCGGCACCACGTTCGGCCGGTCAGCCGGTGCGCGCGGCATGAACTGCGCCGTGATGAACGGCATCATGCACGGACGCGTCGTCGCCCCTGTCGCTGCCATGTCTTCGATCTGATCCATCGGCACGCCCATATGGAACAGCCACTCACGGGTGATTTCCTCCCCTGTGCAATCCTGCATGGGCTTTTTCACATAATCGCCAGGCACGTCACTGAACAGACCATAGAGCCAGGCCACCATCTGCCCTTCGGGCTGCCCCTTGAAATGGGGCTGACGGCTGACCACCCAGCTCATCAGCCAGGATGAATCCGCGATCGTGACCGGGCCACCCGTGATGATTTTCCCCGAAAACGGATCACGCCCCGTAATCCGCTTTACAAACTCAGGAATCCGCGCATCTCGGGTTGTAACGGTTGCCGACAGCCAGCGGGATTTTTTCGTATCACCACAGAAAACATCAGGACGCCCGAATGCGGCATCCTGTGCTGCGATATTGCGCCAGAGCTGCCAGACACTCCCCTCTTCGATAGCCGTGTCAATCGGCGCGGATGTATGGTGATCGCCCCAGCGTGAATTCTCCACCATGGAACCGCTGGTCACGAACACCAGTTCCTCTGGCCCAAGATCAACACCAGCAGTCGCGCCATTTTCCAGCCAGTCGAGATGGGTCGCAATCTTCCTGCCGCCCGAAACATCGACGGCAACATTCGTCACCTTCACACCATGACGGAACACGACGCCCTGATCGGCAAGCCATGTGGCCAGTGGTTGGCTGAGGGATTCCTGCTGGTTGTATCTGGTGAACTTCAGCGTATGCAGATCCTTCAGCCCGAGAATCTGATGCACGAATCGTGCGAGATAGCGCTTCATCTCAATGGCGCTGTGCCAGGTCTCGAACGCAAACATCGACCGCCAGAACAGCCAGAAGTTCGACGCCATGAAATCGCCGGACAACACATCCGCGATCGTCTTTCCCGCCAGTTCGTCCTCATCGGTCAGAATGAGGGTAATGATCTCGCGTCGCGCCTTTCCCGTGAGCGTCAGCCTGTCACGATCGGCGAGGGGCTGACCCCGATTGCACATGGCGCGGACCGGGCTGGTGGACGGATCGGCCTGATTGACCTGCCAGACTTCATCCAGCACTGATGCGCCTGGAATTTCCAGAGACGGAATGGAACGATACAGATCCCACAAACACTGGAACTGCTCTTCCATCTCCCGCCCGCCGCGAATCAGCCAGCCAGTCTCCGCATTCCCCGCCCCATCCAGCGCACCACCATCGCTATTCGAGGCCTCAAGAATGGTGATGGCTGAGGGCGTCATGCCCGCATCCCGGATCAGGAACGCCGCCGCCGCCATGCCCGCCAGTCCTCCGCCCACGATCCACGCTGACCTTCCTGCCATATCCTGTGGCGCAGGGGGCTGAACAAAAGCCTCATAATTGCTGTGGGTATATCTCATGGCGTGTGTCCTTTTCCGGAAAAGGGCCGATGGTGGGTAGCATTGCTATTCATACGCCCCCCAATGACCCGATCTGTCCTTGCGATGTATCAATTACCGTGAACAGGAATGCCTCTCCCCGTAAGAGGGGACCGGCGCCGGTTTATGCTCCGCCACAGGCTCATGCGACAGCGCGCCCGGCAGGGAAAGGCAGGCCAGAAGCCCCGCCAGCGCCAGAAGAAACAGACCGGACCACCAGCCATACAGAAAGGCGCCGGCCACGCCGCCCAGCGTGAAGGACAGCACGATGGCGGCATGCAGCCCCAAACGCTCGCGCGTACCAATCCGCCTGGCCGGGTCAACCGGATGGAAAAAGCTCTCCAGCCAGTCCGCCAGTTCCAGCCCCACATCGGTGAGCATTCCCGTCATATGGGTGGTGCGGACACGCGCCCCGGAAATACGTGTGACTGTTGCGTTCTGGAGGCCCATGAGAAAACTCAGCCCGTAGGCCAGCACCGGATCCCGTGGCTGGGCCGAAAACAGAAGATCCACGCCACCCAGAAGCCCGAGCAGACAGGCTTCCAGCAGGATGCTCCGTGCGTAGATCGACGGCAGATGACGGCGACGACCTGCATTGACCAGCAGCGCGGACAGCACGGCTCCTGCGACAAAGGCCAGTATCAGACCACAGCAGGACAGGACCAGTTCCATGCGTCCTTCATGCAGGCCACTCGCCAGTGCGGAGACATTGCCTGTCATATTGGCCGAATAATAGCCTACGGCCAGAAACCCGGCAGCGTTCACGGCACCGGCGATAGCCGCCAGCGAGCAGCCCAGACGCCTGTCGATGCTGGCATTACGCTCCGCCCCCTCGTGAACAAGCACCTGTACCTCCCGTCGTGACTGACCGCATGAGGGAGACTCCGTGTTTGTCGGTTTCCCCCGGACAGCGATTTTTTTTTATAGACGGGATGGTAACAGCCTGTCCTCTTCCGACAAAGCTTCCTGTTTTCAATTTCTTAGGACGATATCTTCAGGGATTGTGGATTTCCACACGCTGAAAAGGGGTGGTCTCCCTACAGATAAATGTTGACGTTGATAGATTAACGGAACAAATCAGGAACATACAATCATGAAATGCGCCTGCACAAGGACCGTCGAGCCGTGACATGACTGCTGAAATCCATAAAAAACCCGGTCTGGAGACGCTGCGGGCCGCAATCAGCCGTCTCGAAGGGCACAGCGACCGACGCCGTACGGTGCTGCCCTTTGGTGTGCGCGAGATAGACGCCCGTCTGCCCGGTGGTGGTCTGGCGCTGGGCGCTCTGCATGAGGTGGCGGGCGGCGGGAATGATGCCCTGCACAGTGCCGCCGCCGGTCAGTTCTGCGCCGGGATTGCCGCCCGTACGCGCGGTAAGGTGCTCTGGATCGTCACCCGTCAGGACGTGTTCGCCCCTTCCCTGAAACAGGTCGGTCTGTCGGCACGGCGGACCATTTTTGTCGAGGCAGGCTCGGACGTCGATGTGCTGGCCTGTTTCGAGGAAGGACTGCGACATGGCGGCCTGGGGGCCGTGGTCGCCGAGGTGGCGCGTCTGTCCATGACGGCCTCCCGTCGCCTGCAACTGGCGGCCGAAACGTCTGGTTCGCTTGGCCTCGCCATCCGACGCTGGCGGCGGCAGACAGATGCGGCGGATTTCGGTCAGCCAACCGCCAGTGTGACCCGCTGGCGAGTTTCGGTTCTGCCGTCCGTGCCGCTGCCGGCTCCCGGTGTGGGAAGACCGCGCTGGCTGCTGGAACTCATCCGCGCCCGGGCGGGCGAGTGTGCCGATTTTGAAGTGGAGGCCTGTGATGGCAAGGGTCGTCTCTCTTTACCTGCCACTATGGCCGACAGACCGGATCAGGAAGCGGCTGGGCAAAGACGCGCCAGCGCCTGAGGTGCCGGTCGCACTGGCCGGACGTGAAGGACGACGACGAGTCGTGCTGTCAGTCGATCTGGCCGCGCGCAAGCTGGAGCTGCGTCCCGGCACGCCGGTGGCCAAGGCCCAGGCGCTCTATCCCGATCTGGTGCTGATGGACGCCGATCCCGAGGGCGACCGTCTTGGACTGGAAAAACTTGCCTTGTGGTTCCAGCACCGTATCGCGCCCATCGTGGCCGTCGATGCGTCGGACGGATTGGTGCTGGACACGACCGGAGCGGATCACCTGCATGGGGGTGAACTTCCTATGCTCAAGGACATGGTGCATCGCATGGCGGGCGCCGGCTTTCGGGCAAAAGCTGTGGTGGCGGACACCTGGGGCGCTGCGCACGCCATCGCCCGCTATGGCCGGGCACCGATTGCCGTTGTGTCCTCAGGGGGGACGGCCTCTGCTCTGACTGATCTTCCCGTTGAAGCACTCCGCCTGCCCTCCCCTATCATTGAGGGTCTGGCCACACTGGGCATATCCCGCATCGGCCCCCTGGCGGCCATGCCACGTGCACCGCTGGCCCTGCGGTTCGGTCCGGATGTGGCTCGCAGGCTGGATCAGGCGTTCGGGCGCATTGGTGAAGTCATCGTGCCAGTTCGCCCGGTTGATCCGGTCGAGGTCAGCCGCAATTTTGCCGAACCCATCGGCGCGGCCGAGACCATCGCCAAATATATTGGCAAACTGGTGCCGCTGCTGTGTCAGGGACTGGACGAGCGCGGACAGGGCGTGCGGCGTCTCGACCTGCTGCTGCATCGTGTGGACAGCCGCACCGAGGCGATCCGCGTGGCCACGGCCATGCCGGTGCGGGACGTGAAACGCCTGACCCGGTTGCTGTGCGAGAAGATCGAAACCATCGATCCCGGGTTCGGCATCGAACGCATGGTGCTGATTGCCCCGCTGGCCGAACCGATGGACCGGCGGCAGACCATGTCCTCCCTGATCGCGGAGGAAGAGGCCGACGTCTCCGACCTGATCGACACCCTGGCCAACCGCGTCGGTACGCAGGCACTGTACCGGTTTGCCCCGGTGGAAAGCGACCTGCCCGAGCGCTCCTTCTGCCGCGTGCCCGCACTGGCTCCAGAGGAGACAAAGGACTGGCCGGAGCACTGGCCACGTCCGACACGCCTGCTGGCGCGGCCCGAGCCGGTGCAGGCCATGGCGGAACTGCCGGACCAGCCGCCGCTGTTCTTCATCTGGCGGGGCGTACGGCGGAAGGTGAAATGCGCCGACGGGCCGGAGCGCGTGTTTGGCGAATGGTGGAAGAATGACGCGGAACTGACCATCGCCCGGGATTACTTCCGGGTGGAGGACACCAGCGGCGAGCGGTTCTGGCTCTACCGGGCGGGTGACGGCGAGCATGGCGAGACGGGCTCGCAGGGCTGGTTTCTGCACGGAATTTTCGGATGAGCACCTCGGCACCGCATTACGCCGAACTGCAGGTGACGACGTATTTCTCGTTTTTGCGCGGGGCGTCTTCCCCGATCGAACTGTTTGCGCAGGCAAAAGCCCTTGGCATCGAAGCACTGGGCATCTGTGACCGCAACTCTCTGGCCGGAATGGTGCAGGCCCATGTCGCGGCAAAAGAGGTCGGGCTCCGGCTTGTCGTGGGATGCCGTCTCGATCTGGCAGATTTTCCACCCGTGCTCGTTTATCCGACGGACCGGGCAGCCTATGGCCGTCTCTGTCGTCTGCTCAGCCTCGGCAAAGCGCGTGCTGGCAAAGGGAAATGCCGTCTTCTCTGGGAGGATCTCGTTGCCTGGGGCGAGGGCCAGATCGTTGTCCTGATTCCCGACACGGCGGATGATGCCTGTGCCCTGCATCTGCGCAAGCTGAAGGACGCCTTGGACTTGTAACGGTTTTGTGCCGGTCATCTGAGCGTTTTAAGCTTGTATCAGGAGACCGACGAAACCATGAAACATACGGAAGATTTCAAGCGCGAGGCCGTGAGGATTG
>NZ_WOTF01000037.1 GCF_011516935.1 Acetobacter farinalis | reverse complement strand
GTCGCAGCGAATGTCGCTGCGACAGCATCATTCTGTTCTGATCGCTCTGTCATGAACAGAACACATCACCACACTATAAACTCAACAAGGCGTCTCACTCCGGAAGCTTACATGGAACCCATCCTAGCCGCGCTTTCTCCATCCGCACCGCCGATGATCCATTACATGTGTGGACAGACCGAGGGAGCGACCGTTTTCTGTAATGAAAACGATGTCCAGTATGTTGATGACCGCCGGATTTTGACCCGGCAGGAGGTCAGGATTCTGCGCTGGGCAGAGAAGAACCTCTCCCTGATTGATCGTAATGTTTACGTGTCAATCGTCGCTTTGCGTGTGATGATCGGAGCCGTTTCACCCGACATCAGGACGTATTGCTGCTTAAAGAACGGCGACCTTGTTATGCCGGCCTTGCCTGTTCGGATGCGGCTCATGCCTGCTCTCGGGGTGGCGTGGCCCGACGTTCCGGCGTGGGGAGACATCGTAAGGACGCTCGTGACGGCAACCGGGCGCGGGAACGCGAACCGGGAAATGGAGCGCCTGCTGGTGCCTGCCCTGGTCGGTCTGGGGGATGCTGTCGCGCCAGCTATATCCTGCACGAACAGCCAGTTTGCGGGAGGGCGGGATAGAGACAGCGAGGTTGGGGAGCGAATCCGGGGAATTGCCGCTACAGTTCACGGGGAAGACTGGGAGTTTTTCGATAGGCGACGGGGCGGCGGTGGTGGTGGTGGCGGGCGGATTGCAGGAGGTGGCGCAAGTCGCGTGGGGGTCGGGAAAAGAAACGGCCCGTCTCCGGGTGCGCCCAGGCCGAGGGGGCGAGTGTTGCGGCCGCGATGGGGGTGATGCGAAGCGGGTTGAAGGGGCCTGGGCTCGGGGGAGGGATGCCCCGGCTCCGCCGGGAGGCATGGAAACGCGAGCGAGGCGGCGCCGAGCCTCCTCCCCAAGCGAAGAGCCTCCCACCTCTGGTTTCCTTGAACCCACGTTGAATCAGACAAAGAAAAAGGCGGCACGGTGGCCGCCTCTGGGGATGTCACAGTCATAATGGAGAAGCGAGGATCACATCCTGCGCGATTGTTCTTCGGTCGGTTTGAGTTGCTCAGGCGTCTGCTGCTTTATCCGGACCATCATCCGTCTCAGCGCAGATTTTTGCTCGGGTTTCCTCCCCTTGCCTTTATGCTCTGCCTTTTCCTTCTTGCCGGCGCCATCAGCTTTCCCGCGTTCCGTTCTCCTCGCCGACTTCGCCGATCGTCTTGATTGACGATGAAACCGCGTCGCCCATACCGACCTGATTTATTTTAGGAGTCGCGCCGGCCCCAGCGGCGGATCGCATCGCGGGGCGGAAGGGCGAAAATGAAGCGGATCAACAGGCTGGTTGCTGCCCATGCGATAATCAGGCGAACGGCAAGAAACGCGACAGTCCCGGCGGCGAGCAGAAACCATGGCGCCTGAGCCTGGAGCCATCGGTTCAGTTCGTCGTCCGGCACGTTGACGTAACCAATACCCAGACTGCCGAGATAAAGACCTGCGGCGAACAGGATCACGCCGCAGGCCCATTGCGTTGTCGTCGCGATGTCGAGTTTTGCTTCGGCTCTCTTGTCCAGCGTCTGCTCGATCGCATTGGCCAGTCGGGCAGACACGGTCTGCACCAGTTCCGCCACGCGCGTCTCAAGCCGTGCCTGAGCCGCCGCCTCCCCGTGCGCGGCCGCGTCGCCGAATTCCCGGATCGCCTTGCTCGCGGCCGTCTCCAGCTCGCCGGTCAGCGAGGTCAGGGTCGCGCGGATGTGCTCATTGATCAGCAGCCGCACGACCTCCGGATCGTCAGGGCTGATCCCAGCGGCGCCCACGGCCGACCAGGCGCGGTCGCGGGTCTCTGGAGCGACGCCCAGCGCCTCGGCCGTGTCCTTGAAGATCGTCATGATCCGATCCTCCCGTCACAGACCGAGGAAGCCGGATGCCGGTTCAATGGCCTTGCGGAATTCGCGCAGGAATTGACTCGCGATCGTGCGCTCGGTGATGGTCAGTTCAGGATGCCGGGCGCAGTCTGAAAATTTCAGATTGAGCGCGTTGAGTTTCGCCCGCGCCCCGACCTGTATGCCGGGCATGGAGACCTCGATACCGCCCGCAGCCAGAAGGCGATCGCGCCCCTTGCCGTAGCGCCGTTCGCTGCCGGAAGTGTAACCAAACCAGTAGGGAAAGTCGGCTTTAAGGTCGCGGCTCTCACGCATATTCAGAACGGCGACATGATCAACGGAATCGGTCCAGAAAGCACTCATATACTGACTGACGGACTGGGCGCTTTCGATCTCGTTGTCGATGACATGCACGAGCGTCAGACGAACGTCGTTCTCATCCAGTGCGGCAAGGAATCCATCGACCCGTTCCCCGTCGCCATTGTCCACGATCTTGCTGATCTCGAAGCGGCTGCCGCCCGGCAGATCGTGCAGAATCACATCGGCGGCGGACGCAATCGAATTCAGAAGCGTGACACGCTCCGCGTCCTGGCGAAGATCATAAAACTGGACGACATCATGGTAGACGCGCGCCAGCCCGCCGATCTGGCCATCCGCGTCAAAGATGGCCGCTTTCGTATTGCGTTCCCGATACACGTCCGTCATCAGGCGGGCGAATGTGGTCTTGCCAACACCGCCTTTTCCTGAGACGACGAGCACTAGGCGTTTCGTCCTGCCTCCCATGTCAAAGCACTCCTGTTCATTGAACCGCGATCTGCGCTTCATGGAATTAGTATAGTGTGCTTTGTCGAAAGCTCCGGATCGCTGCGCGAAACGTCCCTGTCAGGCAGACATAAAAATGGCGGAACCGGTGTGATCCAGTTCCGCCTCTGTCGGAATCAAGCCCCGCTGTGTTGCGGAGAGCAACTATTGGCAGTTCTTATGCGTCTAGTGATGGCGGCTTCCTCGACGTGAATCCTGACATCGAGGGCGAGGCTGCTTCAGCCGGCGCAGAATCCGATGTCGGACGCGCCGGCTTCGAAGTGCGGGAATCATTGCTGTTGCTCGCCGCAACCTTGTCGGCCGCTGCATCGGAATCCGGTTTCGGCTTGCGTGTCGGGCGACGGGACGCACCACCCCGCGTTTCCTTTGCGATGCGCTTCATATAGGTCGCAAACGTGCCTGCGCTGATTTCGATGCCGCGTTTGGTCAGCATGTCGCAGATTTCGGAATCCGTGCGACCGTCCTGCTTCATTTTCAGGAGTGGTTCGTGAATCTGTTTGACCAGGTCGTAAACAGTCTGCGGTTTACGAGACAGCCATTCCTCATGCTCCTGCGCGAGATCAGCCGTCAGTTCCTCGACCGACATCGTCAGATTGACTGCCGAACGCCTTGTTGTCTTTGCCATGCCGTATTCCCTTTCGATCTAAAAGCTGTGTTGCTCGTCGCAACATGCTCGCCGCAACGCACGCCTATGACGTAGAGTATAACCTAATCACGGATCTCAGCAGACCATGACGCCCGCGCTCTCGCCTTATATGGGTCCTGATTCGCTTACTATGCTACCCGATCAGACAGACAACATCCCATACGCAGAATCGATATAGCATCACCATTCCGCATCTGACCCCATGATACCAACCCACTTAATTATCCTCACGCAATTCCCACCCTCATTCCACCATTCCATTCCTCATATTCCCCATTGATACCCCTATCCCGCACATCATCATTTAATCCCTATTTTTTAATCTCAAATTCCCTCAAACAGATATGAATCCAAGACATTTCGTAACGATAACAAAACACCAAATCCATTAGATTATATTTTTCAACACACCACGCATCTTCGACGCCCGTAAGCACTCGAACCCGCTGTAAACAGCCATTTCTCCGTTAAAAGCGTCGGGAACAATCGTGCCGATCACCCGACAGATTTCTGCCCTGACCCCGACCAGATCAGGACAGAAAACGAGCGCGTTTACGATGCAAGCCCGTAGCGGTTCCGGAAACAGGATTCTGGCCTGACCGAGACAATCAGTGAGGCTTCCTTTTTGCCTCCCGGCGGGGGAGCGTTGCGTGTGTCGGCAGCCCTCGGCTCCGCCTCGGTCGCGTCTTCATATCCATCGCGAAGAGCAACACCATCCATGGCCCAGCGCGACATCCTCCGCCCCGGTTCCGTAATCCGATTCCGACAATGACTAGGCATAAACGGCGGCATCCCGCCATCCATTGCCGGAACAGGAATCAACGCCCCTTCGGAACCCGCTCCATGCGGGAATCGGAACTACAATCAGTGAACGGAAACACCCATTCGAGGAACGGGAATCATGTTCACTTGCACACCACTGTCGAGTGTCGAGTATTACATCGAGTCGGTCAATCAGGAACTGCTGAACCAGCCGGGTCTGGACGGATCGGAACCACATCCGAACCAGCACCAGATAATGCTCCCCGCCGGCCGGAAACGCGGAGACTGGTCTGATCGGGATAGGGCCAGTTATTATCTGGACAACGGAACCGGCGAGAAACCCGGCGTCTGGTGGACAAATGCCCGCGTTGAAGTGGGACAGGCATACCCGTTTGTGATCGACGGCTCTCAGGTCGATTCCAGGGATTTCAGGAACCTCGCCGCCGGTCGTGATCCGCTCACACAAGACATTCTCACACAGAAGGGTAAGGAACACCGGGTCGGCTATGATCTGCAATTTGCAGCGCCGAAATCGGTATCAGTTCTGTGGGCAGCCGGGAACAGGGATCAACGCGATATTATGGAAGACGTGCAACAGGCGGCCGTCTTCAAGGCATTGGAATATGTGCAGCAGAATGGACTGATCGTAACGCGGTGCGGGAAGAACGGGAAGGACAGACAGACACCGGCGGAACTGATGGCGGGAACATTCCTGCACACAACCAGTCGCTCTGGTGATCCGCAGCTTCACACCCATGCGGTATTGATGAACGTGTGCCGGAGAGCGGACGGCACGACAGGAACCATCGACAATCTAGAACTGCTGAAACACCAGCAGGAGATCGGCGCGGTCTATCGTCTAGCGCTGATTGAGGGACTAGAGCGCAGACTTGGCATAACAGCGGTCAAGGATGAGAGGAACTTCCGTATCCTCGGCGTTCCGGGGTCTCTGGAACAGAAATTCTCAAAGCGCCGTGACGACATTGTCGCTGAGGCCCGCGAGATGGGAATCGATACAGCGACTCACCGGGACGCGGCGGAGAACATCAGCCGGAACACTCGTGGGTCAAAAGACGACCTGCCGACGCGGGCCGAACTGAATGAGCGTTGGGACAGAGAAATCCGCGAAGAAGGATGGACACGGGAATCGATCTGGGAATCGGCGATGGCCGCGACAGCGGACAAATCCGCTCGTCCATTCGACACTAAGGCAGCCTTCGAACGTGCGCTTGAGCAACTGACATCGACCGAGACTGTTATTGAAGATCGGCATCTGATCGGAACCATTCTTGAGCATTGTCAGGGACGATCGATGACGGTGGATGACGCGATCGCCATAGCGGTCGCCTTGCGCAAATCGGAACGCCTGATCGAACTGAGCGGGAACGATCAGACGAAGACGCGGGAACTCATGTTCTCGACCCCAGAGATCATCGACATGGAACGCCAGATCGTGCGTATTGCGATCAGACGTAAGGCAGAAGGGCAACTGGTTCCTGCTGATCTGATCGAAGCGGCCATTGCACGAAAAGGAACTATCTCCGACGAACAGGCGGAACTGGTCAGGCACGCTCTGAACAGGGATGGAATCTCCGTGGCCGAGGGATCAGCGGGAACGGGAAAGTCGTTCTCGTTAGGAACCGCCGCTGAGGCTGCGAGGGACGCGGGTCTTCGGGTCTGGGTAACCGCGCCCAGCCATCAGGCGGTATCGGTCATCGCCAGGGACACAGACACGGATCAGACTCAGTCTGCTGTCCTGCGTTCATTCCTGAATCGCATTTCCGATCCCGAACACAAACAGAGAATCAGGCTGTCACGGGACGATGTCGTGATCGTCGATGAGGCCGGCATGGTGGCCACGACGGAGATGAATGAACTGCTCCGGGAAACAGCGAAAGCCGGTGCAAAGGTGATCCTGTCCGGGGACACTCGGCAACTCAAGCCGGTGGCTCCAGGGTCACCGCTTCGACTGATCTCCGAAGCGATCGGCACGGAACGCATCAACCAGATCAGGCGACAGAAAGTGGACTGGCAGAGACAGGCAAGCCAGCATTTCGCGGCCGGCGATGTGGAACAGGCGGTCAATGCCTATGCCTCCCATGACCGGATCGTCATTGGGGAAGGCCAGGGACTGCGGAATATGCTAATCGAGGACTACCTTGGGGATGTTCGTAGTAACCCGACTGGAACAAGAATGGTGCTTGCGAGGACACATAATGAAGTCCGGAATCTGAACACCGATCTTCGGAATCTTCTCCGGAACGAGGGACAGATTGCCGGGTCGGACATTGAGATTGAAGCCTTGAGCCGGGGACTGAAACCAGTGGCCGGATCGCTGGCCTTGGCAATGGGTGACCGCCTTATCTTTGGCGAGAATATCCGGGCCGCCGGGAACGTGATCAGGAACAATGATGTTGCGACGGTGAGGGCCGTTTTTCGGGACAATACTGATGGCGAACCGGTCGTGACTCTTGCCTTCGATCGCGGTTTCGAGGTGACAACGCGCTGGTCTGATCTGGAACGGCTTTCGAGCTCAAAAGGGAACGAGCCTTATACACGACCGCTTCGCGTCCAGCACGCCTATGCCGTAACGGTCCATTCCTCACAAGGAGCCAGTGTGGACAGGTCTTATGTTCTGAATGCGGCCGGAATGGATAGGGAGGCATTGTATGTGGGAATGACCCGCCATAAAGAAGATTGCCATCTTTATACTGACGTGACCCGTATCGGAATCAACGTCAGGGACAACCGCATCAGACGCGATGGCGTGAAAGTCCAGATCAGTGACGCTGGGAAACTGGAAGCCCCGGACGCACAGGATCGGGATGATGCTGGGGACAGGGTGAACCGGGAGACTGTGATCCGCCAGATCATCTATGAGGGACAGAAGTCGAGAGAAAAAGTAAGCATCCGGAGAGAGCCGCGGGCGTAATCAGGCTTTGATGGTATTATTGCTGTGGTGAAGGGTTTTCCAGTGCCATGGCAGGAGTTCATGGAGGCGTGGATTTGGCA
>NZ_WOTF01000036.1 GCF_011516935.1 Acetobacter farinalis | reverse complement strand
AGCCATACCGCCGCATCTGTTGCTCCCCCCCCCCCTGAAAACCGGGAAAACAATCAGCACAGGCAGCCAGAAAGTACAACTCTCAGGGCCTAACTGACGACACGCCGTAGGTCACAGCATTTAGCCGCAAACCGGGTCTCACGAGTTTTTTGCCAGCAGGTCCTTCAGTGTCGAGGCGTCCATCACGCTCTCCGGCAGGAGCGGCTTCAGCTTCGCGTTCTCTTCTTCAAGAGCCTTGAGCTGCCGCGCTTCCGACACCTCTATCCCGCCTTATTCCGACAGCCAAGTGTAGAGTGTCGCATCGCTGACCCGTGCTTGCGGCACAAATCGGTCGCCGTCGTGCCCGCCTAATGCTCCTTCAGGAGCCCAATGATCTGATCCTGTGTGAAGCGTGCTTTTTTCATCGTTTGTTTTTAGTGGACAAGACCTTACCTCAAATCGAGGGCATTTCAGGGGGACTGGGTCAGGATTTTTGTGGTCAATCCAACTTCGGGGTCGTTCGATAGTCTGATCTGTGTCCTTTTTTACGGACGTCCGCGCTGTGTTGGTGTGCCCGGACGATCGTGCTGTCGATCGTCACGTATGCATTGTCATGTTTCACAAAATAGGAATGAAATTAAGAAAACACCAAAACTTTATAGGAAAGTCATAGAGGAAAGAGGGAAACGCCGGGATTCACGCCTTCGAGCCCTTGCAGGGTGATCCGGACTGACTTAGCTGCAAGAGATGCTCAGACGGTTTATTGCCGCAAGAAACAGCCTTATGGGCAGGAAACTATCGTTTTAACGAGCACATCGTGGTGATGAGTCATACTCGATTAAAAGAATTGAGGTTTTTGAAAGCATCAAGGGAAACAATTTCCATCACGTGATGCATCCCGCGATCTGCAGATGTTACTCAGAGGGCACATGACTGAAAAAGACATACATTTCGTAATTCCGACGTATCGGTTACGTGATGTCGGAGAAACGGTCGAAGCGTATGACGAGAACTTTCGAAAAAGTGGGCATTCTGTGCCGATTACTGTATTCGATGATTCATATAAAACAAGCTACGAAAAATATTATCAGAAGCTTGAGCAGGTTAAAACCACGAATGATCTTTTCTATGTTGGTCCTCAGGAAAAAGAAGAATTTATAAAATACTTATGTAAAAGACTAAGAAATCAGAAACTGGATTCTGTTGTGCGGAATCTTTTTCGTCCAAGTTATGGCGGGAACAGAAATTTCACGCTCATGTACACGCTTGGAGGGCTGATGGTCAGCACCGACGATGATATGAGGCCTTATGGTCTGATTGAGGACAGTCCAGAGGCGCTTGATGATGACGAAATATCACGGGGAAAACTGATACCGCTCGGTCAGAATGGGTACACAAAAAAATCATTCGATATTATGCAGGCTTTCATGGATGTTCTTGGTCGGCCGGCGGGTGATGTGCCGAATAATTACAGTCTCGGTGAATTGCTTAATGATACCTCTATGGACCTCGAAACAAATACATCTATCGGATTTCATCGCGAAAATTCGCTGCTTCTAAAAGAGGGTAAAGTCGGGCGACAAAGTATTATCAAAATAGCCCAGACATTTCGGACAGGAACAAATGATATTGATGCGGCCGATTTTATATCGATGTTTCTTGAAGATGACAGCCGAAGTGATATTGAGACCCTGAACGATCACTATATTTTGGTCAACTTTCGTCCTTGTATTACAACATTGAACTGGCGCATGGATTGTGGTGTGGCAGGGTACGATAATACAACAGGACTTCCGCCATTTTTTCCTACCCGCTTGCGATTTGAAGATTATATTTATCGTCTTTGGATACAAAATTCATCTTTCTCCGCTGCGCATGTAGATTCTGTTCAGACGCATATCAAAAACAATTATATGCGCGAACCTATGGCCTCGGAATTGCTGAACGAAAGCATTTGTACGCTTCTCAAACGCAAGATACGATCATCATTGCGAAAAATAGATGATTGGGGAATAATATTTGATTATGATGGGAGTATTACATTTGACGACAGTGAGGAAATTCTGAATTCAGCACAGGAGCTCCATTCGCGCATTCTGGCATCTGTTGATCGAGCGCGATCAGATGACCGTAAACGAGGCTTGCAAGCTTTTGCGCAGAGTATTGAGAGGACTTTCTATGATTTTGAACCGGATTTCTTCCGGCAAAATGTCAGTCGTATTATTGATGATGAAATTGGCCTGATCCGCTCCTCGCTGGAGCTTTGGCCGACGCTTCTGGAAATCGTTTATTTTCGTAAAAAATGTCATGATTTGCCGATCCGGCGAGTCCGGCCATGCACTTCCGTATCAGTGCCGCGTAAGGTGGCCGATATTTCGAAATCAGCAGCGAAGCGTTCCGAGAGAGCCGTGCAGGTGTGAAGCATGCAGTGCCTGAAGCCGGTTCAGGCGGCACGATCTCTTTCCCACAGCCTGAAGCGCACAGGCCTATAGTTCCTGCGTCCCTTCATCTGACATATAGCTGCTTTTTCTCACGATATGACTGATAGACCCGCTTTTTTGTGTTTGTTTCTGAAGGCGTCTATCTGGTATTGAACTCCGTGTAGCTTGTCGGGATTACGGACAATGTAAATTACGGTGATCCGGTCATTGCGTATTTCAAGTGAGGTGGTTTGCAGAAGCCCGTCAGCTTCGAGAGTGACAAAACCCGGAAGAGTGTTGATGTGCCCTACATGAAGCAGAGGTGATGCGGCTGTGCGCTTACGGGCGAGCCCGGCAAAGAAACGACTTACTTTTTCCGTGCCTGAGATCAGATTTCGTGCGGCAGGTCGCAGGCCACCGCCATCGGTGTGCAGCACGACATCTTCTGCCAGGAGCCCTCGCAATGCGCTTTCATCTCCGTCACGAGAGGCCGTTAAAAATGCGTGTGAAATTTCCTCCAGTTTAATGTCCGTGCTCACCTGACGGGGAGTGTCTGTTGTCAGGTGAGCACGGGCGCGGGTGGCGAGCTTCCGACACGCCATTTCCGTGCGGCCGAGAAGGTTGGCCAATTCGGCAAAGGGTGTCTCGAACAGATCGTGAAGGATGAATACGGCCCGTTCCGCAGGCGTGAGCCGCTGGAGAGTCAGGAGGAAAGCAACAGAGAGATCCTGCGCCCGTTCACATGAGGCTTCCTGCGGCAATACGCTCTCCACCAGCAAGGGTTCGGGCAACCATGGTCCAACGTAATGCTCACGTCGGTGTTGGGCCGATTTAAGATGATCAAGGCTGAGACGCATCGCGGTTTTGAGCAGCCATGACCGAGGGGCGTCGACTTTCAGTCGATCTGTGGCGTGCCATCGCAGAAACACATCCTGAGCGATGTCTTCTGCCGTTGCGAGGGAGCCCGTCATCCGGTAACCAAGCCCGATTAATTCGTTCCGGCATTCCGCGAAATGTTTTACCGGATCGTGAGCGTCAGTCATGATCAGGCCGCGGGCACGGCCCGCGCCGGTACGGAGCGGAAACCGATAGCCAATCGGTTCCATGCATTAATGGTTGTGATGACAAGAGAAAGTTTCACGATTTCTTCGTCCTCGAAGTGTGGCCGCAAGTCGTCATAATCAGTGTCAGGAGCATGGGTTACTGCAACCATAGTCAGGGCTTCGGCCCATGCCAGAGCGGCGCGCTCCCGTGGTGTATAGCAGGCCGCCTCTCGCCAGGCACCTAAGAGAAACAGCCGCTCCAGCGTTTCGCCGGCCTTCATTGCGTCCCGGGTATGCATATCAAGGCAGAAAGCGCAGCCGTTGATCAGGGAAACCCGTATTTTCACGAGTTCAATAAGTGAATGCTCAAGTCCCGAGGAAGCAACGGCCTGTTCCAGAGCAAGCATAGGGTGCAGTAATTTGGGCGCTATAGAGAAGTAGTCAAGTCTCGGTGTCATGTCAGAGTCCTTATCCGTTGTCGGATAAGAGACGAGACAGCATGGCCGAATGTGACATCAGACGTGAAAAAAATATGCACATGCTTATTTTCCGCATGTGTTGCGCCGACCCTGATCAGTCCTCCGCCCGCAGGGAGGCTGGTTGTTCTGATTGTGCATGGGTGGGCGCGATACACCGGTTGCAACTGGAGCGCACGGGATGAGTAGGTGGCGCATGTGTCCGGGTTTGATACGGACAACAATAATGGGGGTGTCATACGGGGTACTCTATGCAGTCGGTCTCCGCGATAGATGCTGGAGGGATATTTACGATGCCTGTTGATTGTAGTGTCCGTCCGGCCATGTCGACGGCAGGAACCTTATTGCGAAATACGTCAGAGAGAGTTTTGATATGACGCGCACGATAAAATGACACGTCATATCATAAGCGGTAGGTGAGGAATTTCTGGAGTGTAGAAATATAAAAATATTGGATAAATAAAAAATTTAGTACTAATGAAAAATATTCTGAATGCTATCTGGTATAGGATGGGTGATACCGGTATGGAATAAGAAAGGGAAAGTTAAAATCCTTTTAAGAAACGCCTACTATCTCATGGAGACAAAGGTCTGATGCGTAGGAATAGAGAGGTCGGTAATTTTTACCTTCCCTTGTATGCCGTCCTGTATGAACGCGGCACGGTGTTGCGCCGTCATTGAGCGGAGGCTTGCATATTCGTCGAGAGAATTTTTTTCAACGTCATCTGTTACGGCGAGGGTGTTGGCTCTTCCATCCACAATACTCAGACCAGATGAAACTCCCCGGACAACGGAGACCAGGCCCGCACTGACGAAGGTTGTCGGATTCAATACTATTCCTGCGAGGTTTCCGGTCGTATCACGCACGTTGGAAAAGCCCATGAGAGGTAATTGAACATCCGGCCCGGGGCCGACACCCCAGACACCAAGTGTCTGACCGAAGTCGGCATCGTGGTAAGGCATTCCCCATTTTTGGGCAAAATCGAAGATCCCGAGGACGCCCACTGTCGAGTTTATGGCAAACCGTTCAAGAGTGTTCCATGAGCGGCTGAAGTTGCCCTGCAGGACATCATTGACGAGTATTTTCGGTTCATTGAGGTTGGCGGAAAAATTATGAATGCCATGTTTGACGCTGCTCGGCACATTGGCGGCATAGGTCCGTGCTACCGGTTGTAGCACATGATGGTCAACGAAGAGATTTCCACCGAATACGGTACGATTTGCTGGTGCGACCGGATCATTCGCGGCAAGGTCGCTGTGATTATGCGCACACCCTGCGGCGAAGAGTGCGGGCATGAAGAACGAAATATACTTGGCGAGTTTGATGAAGGGGATATGCATGACGAATCTGTTCCTTATGGAGTGTGTTTGCGCCAGTGCGTCGTATCCATGGAACTTTACAGGGTCACATCCGGGTTTTGATGTCAGGTTCTTTTCAGAAAATCCACTCTGTATAAAAAACAGGCGCAAAACTGAAGCAGTTTGACATCATTCTGGGACACCATCCTGCTAAAGGGAGCGCATGACGAACATGACCCACCTTCTGATTGTAGACGATGACGAGGAAATTCTGTCGCTTCTGACCCGATTCTTCAAAACCTACGGGCATGAGGTCGGCGTTGCGAACAGCGGGCGTGACATGTTTGCCCTCTTGGAGACGGCACCGATCAATCTGGTTATCCTCGATCTGATGATGCCCGGGGAGAACGGTCTCGAACTGTGTGCGGAAGTGCGCCGGAAATCACAGGTGCCTATCATCATGCTGACGGCGGTTGATTCTCCGACCGACAGAATTGTCGGGCTGGAGCTTGGAGCCGACGACTACATTACCAAGCCGTTCGATCAGCGTGAGTTGTTGGCCCGGGTAAAGGCTGTCATGCGCCGCATGGAGCCGCTCCGGCAGCCAGCATCTCAGACGCGGCCGCTGCTGCTGTTTGGCTTCTGGCGTCTGGACATTGCACGCCGAGAGTTACGGACAACCGGAAATATTCTGGTTCCTTTGTCTGGGCGGGAGTTTGATCTTTTGCTGGCGTTTGCCGAGCGCCCGCAGGAGGTCATGAGTCGTGATCAACTTCTCGATCTAGCCCATGGGGAACGTCACGATGCGTTTGACCGTTCCATCGACACACAGGTCAGCCGGTTGCGTCGCAAGCTTGAACCGGATGCGAAAGATCCAACAATTATAAAAACCGTTCGAAGCGGTGGGTATATCTTCACTCTGGATGTACGATCGGGATGAAAACCCTGTTCATACGCGATACAATCGCAAAACGTCTGGCCCTGACTGTCTTGCTCTCAGTTTCGGCTGCAGCGTGCCTGTATATATTTTTCATCAGCACCGCTGGGGTTTGGGGTAGGCCTGGCCTGCGTGAGACAGGGCTGGAAGGGCAGGCGGCTACGATGGTACGGATCTATTCAGCTATTCCGCGTGACTTGCGCTCCAGAATTGCCGAAGAGGCGGCAAACGATACGTTCAGTATGGAGTGGTATCCGGAACTCCCCGTATTTCCCATGGAAGATGCGTCGTCTTCCGTTCAATCGGCGATGCGTCGTCTGCTCAATGATCCTGAGCGTAAAGTTGTGCTGTATGAGAAACACGCTTTCGCACACACCATGCCACGCGACAGGATTTTTGGGACGGATGTTTATGGGATGGCCGTAACTTTGTCCGACGGGTCCTGGCTGGTCTTCAAGCTGCCGGAACGGCAATGGGGTATGGGGCCCTGGATGCGCTATGCTCTGATAGGTTGTTTTGTTCTCTTTTCAACAAGTGCAGTTTCATGGTTGGCGGCCAGAAGTCTCGTGCGTCCATTTGAGGCATTCACCATCGCGGCTCGCCGTTTCGGGACAGACCCTAACGCACCGCCGATGGTTGAACTGGGACCAAGAGAGCTTCAGGCGGCGATAGCATCGTTCAACGCGATGCAGACTCAAATCCGCCGATTTATAACGGATCGGACAAATATGCTTGCCGCGATATCGCATGATCTTCGTACTCCGTTGACACGGGTAAGGC
This sequence comes from Acetobacter farinalis, assembly GCF_011516935.1. Taxonomy (GTDB): domain Bacteria; phylum Pseudomonadota; class Alphaproteobacteria; order Acetobacterales; family Acetobacteraceae; genus Acetobacter; species Acetobacter farinalis. The sequence goes on along the minus strand of NZ_WOTF01000036.1, from coordinate 656 downwards.
TGAGAGGAGAATTCATCGATGACCTTGACCAGCGTCAACGCCTCTTTCGTGATGTTGATGAGATGCAGACAATGATCGATTCAGCGCTTGCGTTCTTTCGCAATGAGACATTGGCCGAGCAGTCTACGACCTTTGTCCTTACGGAACTTCTGCGAGTGATTGTGGATGATCTTGTCGATCAAGGCCGTGATGCCAAACTCAATGAGACGGAGCCCGTTGTCTATACAGGCCGCCCGGTTGCCCTCAAGAGAGCATTTGGAAATATTATCGAGAATGCCTGTGCCTATGGAGAAAAGGCGGTGATCTCCATAAAGGAAACCGACCATGGAGTCCTGGTTTCCGTACGAGACCAGGGGGCTGGTATTCCCGAAGATCAGATCGAGAAGGTCTTTTCACCCTTTTATCGTATTGAACTTTCGCGAAACCGTAAAACAGGTGGTGTCGGGTTGGGACTGACATCCGCCCGCGCCATTATCCACGCTCATGGAGGCGAAATCAAACTCCTCAATCATGAGCAGGGCGGCTTACAGGCTCTTATTGTTCTTCCCTACGGCGTGTCGTCAGTTAGGCCCTGAGAGTTGTACTTTCTGGCTGCCTGTGCTGATTGTTTTCCCGGTTTTCAGGGGGGGGGGAGCAACAGATGCGGCGGTATGGCT
>NZ_WOTF01000035.1 GCF_011516935.1 Acetobacter farinalis | reverse complement strand
AACCTTGTGGGATGCCGCCGGATCAGTCCTGGATGCTTTCACTCCTGACGAATGCGCCAACTTCTTTACAGCCGCTGGATATGAGCCGGAATAAAGTGGACGTGCTCTAGGTAAATGTGGCTCGCATCTTCATGAATGGCGGCATGCAAAACTGTTTTGACTGCCATGGCGAAAATATCTGGCCTGTTCAGATCAAACATGCCTGAAAGGCGGAAATCCGCCAGCCTGAAAGAAGGAACAAGTTGTTTCTGATTGTAGCGATTGAAAATATCAGCAGCTTCTGAGATTGTTTCTGTATCCAGAGAAACCTGTCCTTTTGTCCATGCGGTCAAACGGGAGAGGGTTTCGGGATCAAGATAACTGAAATGTAATTTCCCCTGTGGAGTCAGCGTAATTTCCTCTCCAGACGAGAGAGTCTTGTGTTCAGAAAGACCATATCCTTTCACCCATGCCGTCCCTGACGTGACGATCCCACTTTCGTAATTTGCCCCCCTGGAAAGCAGAAGAGAGCCGTTCAGCACAAACTTGAGAGTAGTTGTGTTTATAACTCTCTCTGTACCGCTTACAAAAGCACGACCGAAAATGATTCTGGTGCTGTCCGAGCGTTCTTCTGCCTGACTGTAGCAATCCAGAATGAGCTGCTTCTCCTTTGTTTTCGGGCAAAGAAGAATGTTTTTCGAGGTTGCGTACCGGGTGCTGGCTTCCCCGGTTTTTCCAGGAACAAAAAGAGCGCAGAGAGAGGCTGCAACGGCTGAAGACACAAAGGCGCGGCGGTTGGGCTGCCGTGTTGAATACGGGAGCGCACGTGTCGGCGTATAAAAGGCTTTGGCTCTGTCTGCTGCCTGCCATATCGCCTGAGAGCGTAAAAATGCTCCTTTGTGACGGATATCTGCCTGAAGCCAGTCCTGTAACGCGTGCTGTTCCTGTTCTGTCAGGGGGCGTCTGTCCAGGCGTGCCACCCAGTGTGCGGCAACATCATCAGGAGAGTCTTCTGTTGCCACGTATCAGCCCTACTGTTCTTTTCGTATATTCTTTTTCACGCTGCCCATAAAATTTTGAAATCAGAACAAGCGCGCGTGCCAATTGCTTTTCTACACTATTTTCAGAAATTCCAAGCTGTTCAGCACAATGCTTTTGTGCACAGCCATTGATTTTACGACAAATAAATACATTCCGACAAGAGATCGGAAGCTGTTGGACAATTTTTTCCAAAAAGCGCAACTCTGCCCGGGAATCTGCAATCTCTTCAACAGAGGGCGTCTGATCAATCAGCGCATCATTCTGAAGGTCCGCAATCGCCATCACACTGACAATCTGTGCCCTTTTATAGTGCCTTAAAACGATATTACGGCATATCGTATGGAAATAGCCAATTGGATTTGAAATCTGGCTGATATCAGCTTCAGAGAGTGCAACATAGCCTTCCTGGATGATGTCATCGACCTCCAGATTTGGAAAGCGTGCCAGCCATGAGCGGACCAGATGCTCGTTGGGCACGATATGTTCTGCCAGCCAACGGCTGCGTTCCTTGTCCTCCATCCCTACCCTGCTCCGCCCCGATGCTGGCGTTGTGTAACAGGTCCCCATGGTTTGTTTGTGAATATTTTATGAAAAATAGCGATATTTAAAGTATCTTTAAGTCATGCACACCTCAAGACGGAACAACAGAACCGTTCAAAGACGGATAGCCCGAAGCCTGTCTGCCCATCGAGCAAGACACTCTTTGAGCAGGAGAGAACGAAGAGCGCTGCTCTCCTCATCCGGCAGTTGCTCAACAACCTCAAACGTAAATGTTTCACCTCCATGAGCCCCCCAGGCCTCCTGAAGCGAGCGATGCGGGTTTGTTCCCAACCGGAGGGTAAACCACAGTCGGTTCTGAATGGTTGAAAGGTCAGGCGCGCCTCCAACCCAGATCTGCCCGGAAGCACTGCACCGCACGATATAAACGCCACCTCTCACTTTTCTTTCTTTATAGGCCGCCACAGCGGCCCTCCGTTCTTCACTCTTCATGTGCTCTGCCCTTCTGGTGTTCAGATTTCATCTTGCATTGGGGCATTGCTTACAATATTACCCGGGTTAATAGATAGAGGAATTTTTTAATGCCGGGTAAAACAGCGAGTCCAAACTTTCTTTCCACACCTTGCACCGCATTTTCCGGCAACCGGCGCATCGCCAAAGGCGAACTGGTCGAGGTGGCTCTTGCGATAAAGGCTGCGGAAACAGAGGAACCCGTTCTGACGTTCAATGACATGAATGGAGCCGTGATTGATCTTGATCTGCGTGGCACCACAGCCGAGATCATCACCCGTTTGACGAAAGAGGGTGAACGGCGAACGCTGGCAGCAGCCCCGCACACAGAGGAAGGCCCTGAGTCAACACGCCCCCGGGGGCGACCGAGGCTGGGAGTTGTCGCACGTGAGGTGACGCTTCTGCCGCGCCATTGGGAGTGGCTTGCAGCGCAACCGGGTGGGGCCTCTCAGGCATTGCGCCGCCTCGTGGAGAAGGCACGGCATGCCGACAACGGACAAACCGAAACCAAAGCCGCACGTGAGCGCACATATCGCTTTTTATCGGCATTGGCGGGGGATTTGCCCGGGTTTGAAAACGTAATCCGCGCATTATTTGCCGGGGAAGAAGATGTTTTTGCACACCGCATGGAGACATGGCCGGAAGACATAAAAGCCCACGCTCAGGAACTCCTGCACCCGTCCTTCCAGCAATAACGTAGCCACGCGGGCCGAAACCGGTTCGCCCCTGCCCTTCTATAGTGCGGTGCGGGGTATATGAGGTTCTAGCAAGGCGCGAAGAGGCATGCCCGTTTTGCAGAAAAACAATCCGACTGAATGTTTCATGACCGACGGCCTTGCAACTCGCCCGGCACGCAAAGAACTATGATCATCACTCATTGTGACGCAGCCTCACTGATCAGACGATCAGCCCGGCGACCGAACCAGAGACTGATGCGCCGCAATGCCCGCAAGCACACCCGAGGCCGATGCAATGGTCGCGTTATGCAGCGGGGTGGTTGCGTCTCCTGCTGCGTAAACACCGGGGATTGATGTCAGCCCCCAGGCATCGACCTTGATGAACGGTCCTGTTGGTCCCTCTTCCAGAGCACAACCGAGACTTTCGGCAAGGCCACTCGTGGGGCGCGTCCGGGGGGCGATAAAGACCGCGGCCATGTCGATCCTCCGTCCGTCCGCCAATTCTACCGCACGCAATTCCGGAGCATCACCAAGCAGCGCCACAACCGGCGTTCGCTCGATCGTAACGCCACGCCTATCGAACAGCGCCGCTTCCTCCGGTGTTGGTTCGTAAAGACCTTGGGTAAAATAGGTGGTTGGCCCCCAATCAGGGATCAGCACCGCCTGATGTGCAGATAGCGGGCTACTGGCGATAATCCCCAGAGGCCGATCACGCACCTCATACCCATGGCAATAGGGGCAATGAAGGACCGTGTTGCCCCTGCGCTCCCACATACCGGGAATATCGGGCAGCGTGTCGGTAACACCGGTGGCCAACACCAGCCTCTTTGCATGATGGTTGGCCCCGTTCGCCATGCGAACAACGAACTGATCGCCTGCTCGGGCGGCGTGCTGCGCTTCACCATGCAGACGTTCTACTGTCGGATAGTTGAGTAACTGGCTCGTTGCCTCACGTATGATCTCATGAGGTGCCTTGCCATCCTGCCCCAGAAAACCATGAGAGGCCTCCGCGAACCGGTTGCGAGGCACCCCTGCGTCGATCAGCAGCACATTTTGCCGCGCACGTGCCAATTGCATGGCGGCTGACTGCCCGGCGAAGCTTCCGCCGATCACGATTACATCCGGCATTTTTCTCTCCTGCCTGCGCCAACGACTCATCACGCAACTTACAATGTTACATATGCGCGCACGACGCTACTTTTGCAACTCCTGATGTGACATGATAGGCAAAGCCTCAAAATTGAGGACACAATGCACCTGGATGGCCGTCTATCGAGAATGCTTCACCTTCTGCTCCACATGGCGCATGCGGAAGGGCCGATCACATCGGGTGAGGCAGCGGAAATGCTCAACACCAACCCCGTTGTGGTTCGAAGAACAATGGCCGGCCTCCGTGATGCCGGACTTGTCCGCTCGGAGAAGGGGCATGCAGGTGGTTGGACTCTTATCAGGCCGCTCGACAGCATGACGATGATGGACGTTTACGAGGCTGTCGGGAAACCGCGCATCTTCGCAATCGGCCTGGCGGACCCTGCACCGGAATGCCTGGTCGAACAGGCGGTAAACGCATCAATGACAGGCGCGCTGCACGCTGCGGAGGCCATGCTGATCGCCCATTTGAGAGAAGTCACGCTCGCCGAAATCGCCAGAGATTTTGAAAAACGAGCAGCATCTCATGTCGCGAAGCCGTAAAAGAGCAGATTTCTGCTACCATTTTACGTATCAACGTTCGCACTTTCTCGCATTAGCCCGAAGCCACACTTTCAAATCTGTCAGCAGAGATGTGGCTGAAACCAGCCAAACGGGATGACGCAGCTTATTACATCACCCTACAGCCTTCATCGCCTCGCAGGCTTCTTCAACCCGACAGCCTGCTAAACCTGACTTATTCTTTCGAAAAAATACCTGATATGATCGTCAATAAAGCTGGAGATAAAATAATAACTATGGTCGTAACCGGGCCGAAGATTCAGAATCAGATCGTGACCTGTTTCTTGCGCCACCACCTTCAGCAATTCAGGTTTGAGTTGGTCTTCCAGAAATTCATCAGCAAGCCCCTGATCGATCAGGATCGGCAGATGCTCTTGAGCATTCCTGAGAAGCTCCAGAGGATCATAGGCCGCCCACGCAGCACGATCAGGGCCAAGATAGGCGCTGAAGGCTTTCTCACCCCACGGAACCTGTGTCGGGGCCACGATGGGTGAGAATGCTGAAACAGAGCAGTATCTGCCCGGATTGCGCAGCGCGATCATCAATGCGCCGAACCCACCCATCGAATGCCCGCTGATCCCACGCACGGGCATGACCGGAAAATTGTCTTCAACCAGCGCGGGCAGTTCCGTCACGATGTACTCATACATCCGGTAATGTCCGGCCCAAGGCTCCTGCGTCGCATTGACGTAGAAGCCTGCGCCCTGCCCAAGATCATACGTCTCACTATCCGCCACGCCCTCACCGCGCGGGCTGGTATCAGGAGCCACAATGGCAATCCCCAGCTCTGCGGCAACCCGCTGGGCACCAGCCTTGGTAATGAAATTCTGCTCCGTGCAGGTCAGACCGGAAAGCCAGTACAGCACAGGAACCTTCTGCTGCTTTGCCTGCGGCGGCAGGTAGATGGCAAAGTTCGCCTCTCCCCCCAGCGACACGGATGTGTGCCGCCAGACCTCCTGTGTGCCCCCGAAAGAGGCGTGTGCTTCCTTACGCTGCATGGCTTCTGCTCCCCTTGCCCGATGTTAGTTCCCATCCGTGAAGGTATAAGTGCACACCTTGTTGCCAGCCGGGTCCCGCAGATAGGCCGCATAGGCGCCCGGCAGGTGGCTGCGCGGACCGGGTGCCCCTTCATCCGTGCCACCATTGGCAAGGCCCGCGGCATGGAAAGCATCAACCTCAGCCGGAGAGGCGGCGGCAAAGCCTATCGTCACACCGTTGCTTGTGGGGGGCGCACCGTTTCCGGGGCGCGCAATAATGAAAGCAGGTTTCTCCCGACCATATAAAACCCATCCGTCTCCAAATGACCCGAGATTCCTGATCCCCAGAGCGCCAAGTGCCGCATCATAAAATTTGGCGGAAGCTGCCGTGTCCACCGCGCCGAGGAAGACATGGGAAAAAACACCATCACCGGAAATAACTGCCATGACCGTTCTCCTTTAAATTTTTCTATCGTCAGAAATGAAACGTCACGTCATGCACCACTGGACTCAGTAATGAATGACCGAGCGAATGGATTTGCCTTCATGCATCAGATCGAAAGCGGTGTTGATATCCTCGAGCGGCATGGTGTGGGTTACAAACGGCGCAAGCTGGATGTCACCCCGCATTGCATCTTCCACCATGCCGGGAAGCTGCGTACGCCCTTTAACGCCACCAAATGCTGTCCCGCGCCATGAACGCCCTGTGACAAGCTGGAAAGGTCGGGTGGAAATTTCCTGCCCGGCACCCGCCACACCAATCACAATGGACTGCCCCCAGCCACGATGCGCGGCTTCCAGCGCCGCACGCATGACATTCACATTCCCGATACATTCGAATGTGTGGTCTATGCCCCAGCCTGTTTCTTCCACCAGTACCTGCTGGATTGGCTTTTCATAATCCTTGGGGTTGAGAAAATCCGTAGCTCCGAAGGCCTTCGCGAGTTCGAATTTTTCAGGATTGGTATCAATCGCGAAGATGCGGCCAGCCTTCGCCTGCCGTGCTCCCTGAATGACCGCAAGCCCGATACCACCAAGCCCGAAAACAGCCACCGTATCACCCGGCTGCACCTTGGCGGTGTTATGCACAGCACCAATACCGGTTGTTACCCCGCAGCCGAGCAGACAGACATGTTCAGGGTTGGCCGCCGGGTTGATCTTGGCAAGAGAGACCTCGGCAACAACAGTGAATTCACTGAACGTCGAGCAGCCCATGTAATGATAGATCGGCTGCCCCTTATAGGAAAAACGCGTTGTACCATCAGGCATGACGCCCTTACCTTGTGTGGCACGAACAGAGATGCAGAGATTGGTCTTGCCGGACTTGCAGAACAGGCATTCTCCACATTCCGCCGTGTAGAGAGGAATAACATGGTCGCCCGGCTTGACGCTGGTCACACCTTCCCCAACCTCAACCACAACTCCGGCACCCTCATGGCCGAGCACAGCCGGAAAAAGCCCTTCCGGATCATCACCTGAGAGCGTGAATGCATCCGTATGACAGACGCCGGTATGCGTGATTTTTACAAGCACCTCTCCCGCCCGAGGCGGTTCCACATCGATCTCGACGATTTCAAGAGGTTTCCCTGCCTCAAAGGCCACAGCAGCACGTGATTTCATGATGTTTTCTCCGCTTCTGACACTGTCAGCACAATCTATTGAGTTGAAATCAGCGAAAATAGGACCGGACGAGCGCGATAACCTTTTCGATGGAGTCTTTGGCTTCTTCGCGCCCATTGGAACATTCCAGGAATTCCTCGCGCAGATGGCTTTCCAGAACGCCCGCCATCAGCCCGTTGATAGCCCCACGAACCGCAGCAATCTGCTGCAGCACGGGGCCGCAGTCCGCACCTTGCTCCAAGGCATGCTCAAGCGCATCAAGCTGCCCCCTTACGCGACGAACCCGTGCAAGCACGCGCTTCTTTTCTTCCGGTGTATGCGGCACGTGAAGCGTGACTCCATAAGGCTAACCTAGATACTGGTCTGGAGTATCCTTTCATACTCCCATCCAGTATACAAGAAAAATCAGAACAGGATCGTATCATTCAATCCACCACAGGCTGATCCATTCTGATGGTCCCATTTTCAAGCCGCTCCATGCATCGCATTGCCACGTGCGGCACCGCACCGCGCGCCTTCTCCCATCTCAGGTGGATTTCCGGGCTGGGACGGTAATCCCCCCATAAAAAGAGTGGCTTTTGAATGAGAATTTTCTCAGCGTGAGGATGAGGAGATTTTGATGAAGAGTGATCGCTTTACTGATGCCCAGATTATGGGCGTG
>NZ_WOTF01000034.1 GCF_011516935.1 Acetobacter farinalis | reverse complement strand
CAATCCTCACGGCCTCGCGCTTGAAATCTTCCGTATGTTTCATGGTTTCGTCGGTCTCCTGATACAAGCTTAAAACGCTCAGATGACCGGCACAAAACCGTTACAAGTCCACCCCCGATCGTGCGCGTAGCAGTTCCAGCATCCACCGGGGCCGTTCCACGCCGGGCACGGGAAGTGGCGCGGACGGCAGGACAGAGACTCGCCAGCGCGTGGTGCTGGCTGTCGGCTGTCCGAAATCGGCGGCTTCCGTCTGGCGGCGCCATCTCCGGACGGCCAGGCCGATGGTCCCGGTTCCCTCGGCGGCGATCTGCAAGCGCCGCGAGGCCGTCATCGTCAGCCGTCCGACCTCAGCGACCACGGACCCCAGCCCGCCATGGCGCAAACCTTCCTCGAAACAGGCCAGGGCGTCGTTGTCCGAGGATGCCTCGACATGAATGACCCGGCGGGCGGCCAGTCCGGCCTGATCGAGCGCCGGGGCGAAAATGTCCTGCCTTGTGACGATCCACAGCACCTTGCCCCTGGTCCGGGCGGCAATCCCAGCGGCAAACAGGGCGGCGGCCGTGGCGTTCAGAGCATCATTCCCGCCTCCGGCCACCTCATGGAGCGCACCGAGGGCCAGGCCGCCACCCGGCAATCGCGTATCGATCTCTTTCACGCCGAACGGCAGGACGGCGCGCTTGCGGTTCTTGTGTCCCTCGATGCGGGCAATGGTCGCCTGGAGCGCTTCCAGGGCTGATTTCTTCTCGGCCGGGCTTCCTTTCATGGTCATCTCGATCCGTCCGGTCCTGGCGGCGTCTGCGGGGTCATATGTTCATGCTTTGTTCCGACAATGCGATCAGAGTCAAGGCACGATTGTCTGAGATATGGCATGCTGTCCGGCGCGATCGATTGCCCGTCACCGCCAGCGAATTGAGTCTGAAAGACTTTCGCTACCAGCCGGAAGGAAGCCCGCGATGTGCAACCTGTATTCCGTGATGACCAACCAGCAGGCGATCCGGACCATCGCCAGGGTGATGATCGACCACATCGGCAACCTGCAACCGTTGCCCGAGGTGTGGCCGAACGCGATGGCCCCGATTGTCCGCAACGCCGAGGGTGGCCGGGAACTGGTTTTGGCACGCTGGGGAATGCCGACGCCGCCCGGCATGCTCAAGGGCAAGAAGGTGGACCGGGGCATCACCAACATCCGGCGCACGGAATCATCCTGGTGGCGGCGCTGGCTGGGCGTGGAGCATCGCTGCCTGGTTCCGCTGACAGCCTTCGCCGAGCCCGAGCATCTGCCGGAAGGAGGCAGTCGTCAGGTCTGGTTCACCCGGGCCGATGGTGAGCCACTGGCCTTCTTCGCCGGGCTCTTGTGCCGGTGGACATCTGTCAGGAAACTGGCCGATGGCGAAACGACGGACGACCTGTATGGATTCCTGACCACCGAGCCCAACCGCGAGGTCGGCGCGGTCCACCCCAAGGCCATGCCCATCATCCTGACGCGGCAGGAGGATATGGATGTGTGGATGACAGGGCCGGTGGATGAGGCGTTGAGGCTTCAGAGTGCGCTGGCGGATGGGGCGTTGATGAAGGTTGGGGCGCCGGGAATGGTGGCTTCGTGAAGGCCGCTTTTTTGGGCAAGTGGACGGTCCGGTCATCGGCAATGAAGAGAGAAAGCCGTCAGACTGACGCCTAACTGATCTCCAGCAAGTTTTCATCTCTACACACGGCTAAACAGCGATACTATTCGAGGATTAGTTGGAGTGGGGGTTGCGCTCGAATACGTTCTAACAGGCGCTCTTTTAACCGTGGATCAGAGCGGGCGGCCTCTATGAGGTTGTTAAGTGCCGTCCGCACGTCATTAATAAAGGGAATAAAATTCAGGATTACAGTATCATCACGAGGCGGTGCATTTTGAGCGGGGATTAGATTACCCTCCCCATGCCCAATCATAATTGATCCAGTCCGACCGTGCCCACCGGGTTCGCCATACAAGCTGAAGGCATGTGCCAAACCACATCTGAGAGTGCGATACATCTGCTCTGGCAAGTCATTGGAGCCATTTCTATAGGTGAACTGGGAATATGCTTCTGGGAAAAATTTATTAATGAAAATCGTGAAATATTCACGGCCTGATTGCCATCTTAATTCTTCTTTTGTTTTGACTTTGACTTTGACTTTAATCTTGGTAAGGGAAGCAAGATAATCCAAGGATACCGACAGCCCTACAAAATCCCATGCAGTGCCGCGACTGTCTCGTTCAAGTTCATTAAATCGCTCGTGCATATAACTTTTAAATTTTTCGAGTTCATCATTGTTTTCTAAATTCATAATTCCAAGCTTACTATTTTGGTTTTAGAGTAGATAAAATTTCTTGTTTCAGTGGCCAGTGAGGCCGAGCCTGTTTCGGAAACGTCAGTGTAACAGGTTTACGGCCGATATGAGAGTCGAAAGCGGCAGCTTCTGCTGCCTTCTTAACCGAGCGCCTCAGACGCCAGATGCGCAACTGCCCGCTGAGTTTCCGGAGCAATCCCATCTTCGATAAACCAGACTGCGGACAGGCCGCTCCAAGCATGAATCCATCGCAACAGTCTGACAGGCTCAATACCCGTATGTGAGCTGACAAGCCTGATCCTTTGCTCGAACCTTTGTGGAGAAATAGCGTAGGGGCGCTGTGAATCCGCAAGATCGGGATTCAGAAATAGAGCCGCAAAATCAGCGGCCCTTTCCCCATAAAGGCCCTTCGGGTCGATCGCGCGCCAACCTCGCGCCCCAAAATCCAGAACGTTGCCGTGATGGAGGTCTCCGTGCAAGATGAGTTGCTCCTGTGGATCACTTAATAGCGTGTGGGCCTGACGGCCGCAGTCTTTCAACCATTCTGCGTTGTTCGAGGAGAAACCGAGTAAGTCAGCGAACCAGCTTTTCAAAGACCGCATTTCTTCATGCTGTAATCGTGAAGATGAGTGCAGAAGTTCCGCTGTCTCACAAAGATTTCGCGTCGCTTCATTGTCTAAGCCTGCGTAAACGAGGTCGGCGAGAGTGCGACCGCTAATTGCTCTTTCCAGAAGAAGAGCGCCTCGATCATGTTCCATAACTGCGGCAACACCCTGCCCATTCCACAGTGTCATGAGATGATTGCCGCGAAGTTCATCGGGGTCAGAAGTTACTTTCAACATAGCCGGGGAGCCGTCGCGGGTGACCGGCACCAAGTAGGAACTTGCTGTCCGAACAGGCGCGCCATCGGCAACTAGATGCCAGCGTGACATATAAACGGTAGCCGCCGAAGCAAGGGCAGTATGGTGCTTGGTACCGGGCATGCTAGGAGCATATAACTCTCATTCGGTGTCCGCTATTGGGAAACGCTTGAACCACGCGCTACGACTGGCATGCGGGCGAAATCTGCCCCACACAATCCGCTTCCGCGATCTTGAAGTCACCAAACGGACGGAATGCGCCTCTCTGACACGGACACCCCTCACTCGAAGATCGTAGTCACCTTCGCCAACACCTCGTCCATGATCTCATCCGGCAGGGATTCGACCAGCCTGCCATTCCTGGCATTGAGGTCCAGGACGCGGGGCTGGTCGCACCGGACGATGCCGGTTGTCTCCGTCCCGCTTCCCGTCAGCGATACGGCGAAGCCCAGGCGCCTGGCGAAATCCCCGCCATTCGTGATGGGCAGGATGACCGGCAGGCGCGTGGCCTTGTTGAATTCATCCGGCGAGACGATCAGGACAGGTCGGTATCCCTGCTGTTCCCGGCCCTCGGTCGGGTCCAGATCGACCTTGTAGATGTCGCCACGCTTCACAGAAGTTCGCCCCCGACCGCCGGAGCATCGACCCATTCGCGGTCTTCCGGGGCGTGGGGCTCGGAATAGTCCGACGCGGCCAGGAGTTCGGCCATCGTGTATTTCGGCCTGGCTTTCGGTTCGACGACCAGGCGCCCCTCGGCCACGGTGATCGAGACCTTGGCGCCTGCCGACAGATGCAAGGTCTCCAGGACAGCAGGAGGAACAGCCATCATGACCGACCCGCCGACCTTGCGGAGATTGGTGGTGTGCATTGATCGCTCCTAAGTGACCGGCTAGATGTTATATTCCAATATAACTTTTCTCTCGGGGCGTTTCAATGGCAATCGGTCATATGGAGAGGCTGGGGAACGGTTATGAGGCGCTGCTCTCGGTCAGATCGGAGGTGTCTTGTCCATGATATCTGCCGCCGGCGGGGCGAGCCTGAAGGGGGCTCGGTGGATGCCCCGGCTCCGCCGGGTTATGCGGCGACGATCCAGTAAGGACATCCAGACCGAGCCCTCTGCACCCGGTCGCTCCGTCTGCCGTCCACCCGGCATCTGGCCGCACACGCAACGCCCCGTCGCCAGAGCGGCAACCTCGACCGGACATACCGCCAGGCCCGCATATTGATCCCCAAACGGCGTCGCTCGTCACCAGGACGAAGCAAGCTCCCGCGCCCTGCGCAACGCCGACTGTTAAACAGAGATGTTGCTCACGAACGATTGGAATGGCACGCAGTCTAAGTCTCTTATTGATACCGACCAAACAGGAGCAGGGAATGTCCTTTAATCTAAATAGTTCGTGGTCGAAAAGTGATGTGAAAGCCATGCTACAGTCGGTCGATGACAGTTTCAATTCTCGAATCGTTATCTGGAAGGATGGAAGAGTCGAAATAATCAATACGGAAGAAATGGAAACTCCGTATGACGATCTCCACGCTTATTTCGAAACTTATCAAGCTGAGAACGGATATACCGGCCGAGAAGCAGCCGAGGACGACCAACATGTTTCGGATATAGCGTCCACGCTCAGGTCCAATTGGCCGACCTTGGCGCGCGACAAATATCTCGACAACTGATTGCTCTCGCTCCAGTCGGCAGGCTCGAATAAACCTGCCGACTGGATTTGAAGTCATTCAGCGGGGTCGTATTGGTACCCATTATTGACCGTGCCGCCGGTTGCGATATCTGGTTTCATATAAGCCACCCGCCCAGCCACGCGCTGAAATGTCATTACGGCGTTGAACGTGATTGAATCGCCATGGAACATGCGATCCCAGTCGTGCTTACCGCTAAGTGAACCACTGACATCGACGGTAAGTGCGTTCTCGCCTTTTGCCAATTCAACTTTCTCGATATCCAGTTGATCAAAGTAGGCATTGGTTTCGGACATCTGCCCCGAAAGATCATCCTCGATTATCGTTGTGTAATGCTGAATCACATCAGTTTCCATGTATTCAGCTAGGTTGCTGGTGTGCCAGATATCTCCGGCAAAATAGCCGGAATCTACAAGGAAGCGGGATATTTCCTCAGCAAGCACACCGACAGGAAGTAGGTCCACCGGAAGGCCGCGCAATCGACCAATTCGCTGCTGCATCAACGTGAGGTCAGGAATCAGGATTTCGGCTTCTTCGAGCATGTTAAGCTGATAACTCCCCTCCGCACGGAGCGCGGCTACAGATCGATAGCCAAAATATGCGGCCACCAGTTCATGGGCGTGCCCTGCGCCGATTCCCTTCAGGGTGTGCAGGCGGCAATACGCGCGCAAATGATCCACGCATTCTTTTTGGGTAGACATGGCAATACCTCCAATTTGGCTACTGAGGGGTAGTCACAAGCGTTTCCTGACCACCGCGCGCCAACTGTAGGTTGCCGTGTGGGTGTCGATAAAAATCGAATTGCCGCCTTTTGGGTCGCTTGCAGCCCTGGCGATCGGCTCCGGTCCATTACGATAGTTCTCCCAAAGGACCGGATGCAAGCCAATTATGACTTCCTTAAAACTGAAGACCTTTGCCAGTCGTCCGCCTTCCAGCCGGCATCTGACCAGGCAAACGGCACCTTGTCGTCAGCGATGTAACCCCGGCGGGAGCCGGGTATCCCCCGAGCGCCTTCCAGCGCCCCCTTCAGCAAGATACGGAAACGCACCTGAACAACCAGGCAAAATCCGACACGCCATCCCGTTCATTTTGAACACAGACACTTGTTCAAATTGAACACCAGTCTCATGTTCATATTGAACAGACTGAGGGATGCCCGCAATGCGCCTGGATATCGAGAGACTGCGGAAAATCTGGGCACTGGCCGAGCGTGGTATTGCCGGGGAAGCCACGGCCGCCAAGGCTCGCGCGCTTTCGATGGCGTCACCGTTCGGATATGATCTGGACGATATCCCTGTTCTGCTGCGAGGTGGCGACGTGGAACAGGCCCGCAAAGACCGAGAGAGATTGCGCGCTGAAGCCGAGCGTCGGGCGCAGGAGGCCGCGCGCAAGGCTGAACTGAAGGCGCGGCGCCAGACAGACCGGGAGAAGGCCGACGAGATCGAGCGCCGTTATGGTGGCAATCTGTTCCAGCCATCAGCAGACGAGCGCGCCCTGATCGACGCGGCGGCGCCTTACCTCAAGCGAGATTCCCGCTTCGAACATGACTGGAACCGCGATGCGATCGACACCTTGCGGGCTGCCTTTCCATTGCCGACGACCATCAGCGATGCGATTGCCGAATGGAAGCGGTGGAATGCCCTGTGTTCCGATCGTCAATTCGTCTGCCGCGCCAGGAGGAAAGGTGTGTGGGAGAGCCAGGAACCCGTCCAGCACCGCATGCAGATCGTCGCGGATATAGCGGGACATGAGTTGCCAGCCTCAACCCTTGATGACCTGATAACGCGACTGAGGTTCCTGGAGGAACTGGAGCCCGACGACGCCGGCATTCACGCCATCCTCCGCGACCTGACTACCCTTCAAATCGGGAACCGCGTCGATACGGGAGCCAGGACCACCCCTGAAGTGCCTCCGAGACCCCGCCGGCGCAAGACCAGGACAGCAACCGAACGCCGGGCCGAGGTCGAGGCGATCCTGGCGTCGGAGGAAGGGCGGAGGATGACGCTAC
Source organism: Acetobacter farinalis (assembly GCF_011516935.1). Lineage (GTDB taxonomy): Bacteria > Pseudomonadota > Alphaproteobacteria > Acetobacterales > Acetobacteraceae > Acetobacter > Acetobacter farinalis. The sequence continues at coordinate 857 of NZ_WOTF01000034.1, read as the reverse complement.
GGCAAGTGGCGGATATGGTGGGAGTGTCCCCGGCTACCGTGCTGAACCTGAAGAGGAAGATCGAGGGTTCGCTTCCCGACACAAACATTTGAGATCGGATAACTTCTCCAATTTCGGATCGATTTACTCAATGCCAGACGCCAGACGATCCGTCGGCCAAAAATAGCACTACGAACTTTCAGAGTGTATATAAATTCATTCCGTCAGCTTTCAGGGAATGTCCAAATTACACGGCACAGCCTGATCCAAAATCCCTTGAATAATAAAAGCATGTTGTGATTAATCCATCTTTGCAATAGATATGATGAAAATAGTGCCACGAACCGGCATTAGCCCGCGTGAATATGGTCAGAAGAGGAATCGAAAAACCATAGGTCATAGAGATAGATGAAGAACCTTCGGATCAGGCTCTTAACTCTATCAAAGCGATCATGCCTATCTCTCTGGACAAATAAAACACGTCAAAGTATCGATCTGCATCGCAATAATTTATCTATGGATGTCGGCGTGCGAGACCAACGGTTTGATGATTATCGCTTTTCATCTTCATATCGCGAAAATTACAAATATGGTCCGTTTTATAGGAGTAGATCCAAAACACAGACTTTAGACGTTGACCTTTTGATGATGAGTTCCGGGTTGGCTTACGGAACAACTTCCAGTTCCGGAGATTTCATTCAAGTAGAAGCCTACAGAGGAGCTATACCCCCTGGCGATCAGGGGATTGAATTCTTTACAAACACAGAACCTGGAGGGATCGAAGAACCCTTGATTGATACGCTTGGCTGGTGATTTCAGGCTTTTGGCGATTTGATTGACTACTTTTGGGTTGGTTTTCGATCTGCGTTTTGAGCAGA
>NZ_WOTF01000033.1 GCF_011516935.1 Acetobacter farinalis | reverse complement strand
ACATCAAAGAAACCAGTCTGCTTCATGATCCATGCCCCCAATCAACTCAAGGGAAATGGAATCACAGAGCAGCTCTCAAAACCAGGGGGTTTTTCGAACCCTCCAGATGATACGCTTACACCGACTGGGCCAGCAGAAGAAGCAGTTTTAACTGCTTCTGACATAGAAGGTTTTGATATCTGCTCAATAGTGGCAGGCTTGTCAGTAGCAGATGCTGGTGTGGCTTCTGCTGGCTGTTTTGCTACTACTTCAAGCGGTTTAAATGATGTGTCTATGCCCTGCTCAAGTGCTTCATGCATATTATTGAAATCTTGTTTTTTCATACCGAAAAGACGATTAGCAGAGCCTAAAACTTGGTTTTCACTATTAACAATAATGTATGTGTTGGCTTTATCCCCTTTCTTAATATCTAATCCCACATCTAACATTTGCTCATATAATTGAGAAAATGATTCAGATGATATACGCAGGTCTTTCAATGATTGACGGACCTCATTTAATTGAATTCCGCCAATTTTTGCACGTCTAAATTGTTTATCTGAATAACAAGCATCAGGGGCATTCTTAGGGTCTAATGATGGTGTGTTTTTTCTAATGATATCAGCATAATATGAGCGTCCAGATTTTTCTAAATCTTTAATGACTGAATTATTATGCTTTCCGATAACAGGAGCATGGTGAAAATCTATTTCCGCAATACGAGCAATTTTTTCTTCTCTTATCTTAGAAAACGATGAATCCATGATTCTGCCGTTAGATAATACTTCAGGAAAATAAACATGGTAATGATGGTTAGATGCTTTGCCATCTGCTCGCTGTTTTGTATGTTTTACAATAGTCGTTTTTGATGCATCTGCTTTGAATTCACGAGCATAATTTTTAACTAATTCAATAAGTTGCTCGTCAGTCATATCTTCATACGATGATATCTTTATGTGTCTGACCGCATACTTAGAACCGACCGCTCTGGCTCGTCCAAGCTCTGATTTTACGTCAAATTCAGAACCTTGAAGCACTTCAATAGCTTCATTGTCAGACCCATGAAACACATGGCGACATGTTGAAGACATGCCAGAAGCCGATGTTTTCATACGTGCTGATTTGACTATCATCTGACTTACTTCTTAATAGTAGCAATCATGCTGTCTATCTGTGATAGAATTTTTAAGCATTGCTTCATGTTGTCATTAGCATCATTATAGCCCTCGCCTGAGTTTAGCTTTCTTGCAATCTGATTCAGGTTGTTGCCAATTCTGCTAACTTCTTCTCTGGTTAATTTTAATTCTGACAGCAATGAAATCTTATCATCATTCAACATATGAGCAGAATTCATCAGACTACGGAAATAGTTTGCAAGTGTCTTATATCCGCAAGATTTTGCTGTATCATTCCATGACTGAAGCTCTTGCTTAGATGCTCTAACTGATAATCTGGTCTGGGTTCTGTTCAGGTTTGGCTTCATAATAATCATCCTCAAATGTATGAATACATATAAGCAGGTCCACGGGTGCAACCCTGGCCAGATGGCATTGGATAGCCCTGAAAGGGGTAGCCGTATGCCACCTCTGGCAATATATAATAGTATTCTTTAATCTGTATTATATCATTAATATCAAATACCACTTTATACCGTGTTTATACCGGTATAATATACTTAATTATATTGACATTTTATTTATGATATACTATAGTAATATTATAAAAAGAGGACATGAAATTATGACTGACGCAGAGATGAAAGAGTTTCTCGCAAACCCAAAAGAATACAATAAGAAGCAACATCAGAAGGCATGGAAGCCATATAATGATGCTGTTCAATCATCTAGCTTGCGTAGCGTTCATAACAAAATGTCTGCTGTTTCAGATCGTGCTTCAGCATACTTGTCACCAGTCGCCAAAGCTGAATACGATAGAAAAAAATCTATTGAATTGATGAAAGTCGATATGCTTGATGCTCAATATAAAGAACGTGCAAAATTGTTATTCACATAAAAAAAGAGGCCATAAGCCTCCCTATTAATGATATATTATTATCTCGTTAGCTGTAAGCTATTGGCTTCTTTCTTAATGTGAATGTTTCCATCCTCATCAAGCTCAATATTATTTTTCAAATAATCTTTTAAATCATTCGTATTCAAATGCATATTAATAATATCATTTTTGATATTGTCGTTAGACATCACACAGATAAGCTTTTGTTGTAGTTCTTTTGCTTCAAGTGCTTCAGGTCTATTCTGGAAATCTTCAATCATTTCCATACGTTCATTGCGACAGATATCAAGAGCTTGATGCATCTGCTCACGTAATTCTAAATCTTTCGATATATACGGAGATAACATAGCATCCTGATACGGCTGATAATGATTTATCAAAAACGAATTCAGGAATTCAGCCATTATTTTATTACAATTTCTCAAAAATTCAGCTTCATTTGAAAACATTCCAGTAATAGGTGTGCTGTTCATCTGAGACGGATCAATAAGCATGAAATCAAGTTTTTCTTTAAGATATTGCTCCACTTCTTTTTTATCATCACCAAGCTTTTTTAACTCACGAGTAAAAGGATTATCCGTTTCAAATAGCTCTTTATATTGTTTTTCATGATCGAGCATTTCGGTAGTAATCTCAGGATGTGTTTTTAAAATAACTTTATTCAATGCATTATTGAGAAAAGCAGAATTCATATTAAATGAATTCGTATTAATTTCTAACTTCTTATTATTCTCATGATCTTTTTTTTCATCATCTGACATAGATGCTAACTGTTCTCTCTTTTGCTTTATTCTATCTCTAAAATTTGACATTATACTATACTCCTATTCTATTTATAATTATATCATAAGAAAATACATATTATATTACCAAATAATTATACTGAATAATTTATAAATATCGTTATTATTTATTTAATTATATGATTAATATGCATTATATTCTGTATCTATATTAATATGATATAATAATATTAGTTATGGGAGATTATAAAAATGGATTTAATACTAGATACAGAAACAACAGGACTTAATTATGATGATGTAATTCTTGAAATTGGCATATGTGATATGAATTCTAATATTCTGATGGATAAGAGGATAAAGCCGAAATCAAAAAAGTCATGGCCAGGTGCCGAACGCATTCATCATATATCATTTGACGATGTTAAAGAGTGTCCTGAATTTCCTGATATAGTGGATACGCTGAAAAGCATATTAATCCCAAACCGTGTGATAATTTTTAACTCTGATTACGATGTCAGATTATTACGACAGACAGCAGAAAGCTACGGATTAGATACTGACTGGATTGATAATTTAGATGTCGTTTGTTGTATGTATGAATCTGGCAGGAAATGGCCGGATTACGCAAACTACTACGGCGGAATGAAATTAATTACAGCAAGTAAATTGGCTGGTTCTGGGTTTGTCGGAAAACCACATTCCGCCGTTGGAGGCGCATTGACAACATCAAAGGTTTGGCAGGCGATCAACTCGTAATTATATTAAGAATTAACAAGAAGGTGGGAGTCTTCAAATGAATAGTAAGCTTCATTCTTTATATTCCGATTTTAAATATGAATTAATAAAAAATGACATAAAATTTCCTGGAGCCTCAGCACCCTACCTACTCTCTCCCACTAAAGAGTATTGGGACTCAAAATTTAAAGTCGTTGTTCTTGGACAAGAAACACTTGGATGGAATTGGAGTAAGCAAAATTGCTCTGATTATCCAGCTTACGGAAATTGGCCTTATTCTGATATCTGTTGCTACGATGATTTTTTAACTCACCAAGATTCAGTGGATGCCTTAATGGAAGGCTACACTCGCTTTGATAATGCATCACATCAACCGAAAAATAAGAGCCGTGCATTTTGGCAAGCATTTGACCAAATACAGCAAGACCTTGGATGCTCAATTATTTCTGGGAACGTATGTAGAATTTCATACCCTGACGATAATGGAAGTCGTTATTTTAACGCTCCTAAAGAATTACAAAAAATATTTGACCCATATCAGGAAAAACTTTTAAGAAATGAGTTGGAAATACTTTGCCCAAATGCTGTAATTATGCTTACTTCATCAAAATATGATGATTTCATTTGGAACGCTTTTCCATACCCTGAGCTGACTCTTAATCCCATAGAAAATAATATTGCTGAAACGAAGCTTGGTAAATTTTCTATGCCTAATTTACCATTTGCAATTTATCGAACCTATCACCCTCAAGGATTAAGATTTACAGGTCATTTGGATTGGATACAGGACATCTGCAATCTCATTAAAAATGAGTCAGTAAAATAACCTATAAACCAATCATACGTTGGCAGGAATTAGATGACTTCCGATGATAATGCGTCTGTAGGAATTTTTTGGCTTATAGCCGAAAAAGGACGCTCTTTTTTGCTCACAGATAAAATAAAATACTCTCAAGCAGAATCATATGGTGATGCATTAACATGGGGTGGACATTACGAATTCTGGGAGCAGTTACGGAAAAACCATAAAAACAATGTGCCTCTTTGGTCTGAGTATGAGGAATGGCCTAGAGGTCGAGTGATCTATAACACCAAGAGCCATAATTTTATTGCTTACGCCGATAAGAAATTATTGACCAAAAATGGGAAAAAGCTACTTATAGACGAATTTTGCTTACCAAATGCCAATACCATTTTCTTGGCTGACAGCCATTATATAAGCATTAGAAATCCCACTATTCCTATGTAATTTATGAATAACTTTCCTCATAAAATTCACCCTAAAAACCTGATCTTCAATCAGCACTTAGCCAGCACCTACCGCTCGATAGGTGCTGGATGGTGTTAAATAGGTGCTGAATTTTTTGTATTGACAAATCAAAAAATCTATGCAGATCGAATCACAGAAAACTGCGATTCTTGTTGATTTTTCGCTGTATATACAGTAACTTAGCAATGGTTGTTGGCGGAGAGATAGGGATTCGAACCCTAGGTACAATTGCTTGCACAACGGTTTTCGAGACCGAAAATGACCCCCCTTCTAATCAATGACTTATCCTATCATATTGTTGATTTTGAACGATATTTTTTGCGTTACGTTGACTCAGGGTTGATGGAATTGAGCCTATCTAGCAGATCGATTGTCGCAAATTGTCGCAAGATTCCGTTCCAGATGTTCGTCTTCTGTTCTCAATTAAAAATCAACCATCACGCAGTTGTTACTAACTGACTCTAGTTGCGCCTAGATGCACCAGAAGCGCTACTGGCTGCGTCTAACGCGCCACCCCCAGCATGTGCCTAGGCATGCCAAGGCAACGAAAATGTCGATCTATGAATTTTATTTCATAAACGCAGCCCCCTACAGATCATCGGAAATGGGCGAAATCCCCCTCGATTTGATGTCACGTGAGCGGCCTCTTTGCTCACGACGCAAGAGCCACTCAATCTATTGATTTCATTGCATATTTTTGAGATGCGTCCATGGACGGCGGCGCAGTTACGAACAGGCGACGCATGTAATCTTGAACATATTTGAACTATAAGATGAGCCACTTTTGATCATCAGATGAACAGCATATGTCGTTTACTTTTCTTACTGATTTGCGCCATCCTGACCTCAGGTATCAGGGACTAACTCCCTTAATATTCCACAGCATTAACAACCCTAAATCAGATGGAGATGAGACATGAATCTCAACACTGATGACTCACGCCAGCTTCTCACCGAAGAACAGGCGGCGAATGTTCTTCAAATCTCGCCATACACGCTTCTGCGTCTGCGCGTGCATGGCCTCAAGGGGCGCACCGGCCCGGCCTGGGTCAAGATGGGTAAGTCCATCAGGTATCGCCGCTCTGACCTTGATGCCTGGATCGCGAGTCAGGTCATTCAGCCCGCCCCACCATCTCCGCAGATCGGGCGCCCTCGCAAAACGGAGCGGGTCAGCACAGCGGCTTGACAGCCAGATAATCCGCTCAAACAGAAAACGCTGACCCATCCCGTCACAGGATGAACCAGCGCCCGAAAAACCCAGAAAACACAAAAGCATATCAAATATAAACAGCCAACTATATTGGTTTTTCGGGCGGAGGGTCAAGCGTTTTCTCGCATTTTTTTTTGGAGAAAATGACAGTGACCATTCAATCGGCGACCGCTGTGGTCGTTCCGCCAGCATCGCAATGTTCGATGCCACGCACCCCGAGGATTTCGAGTCCGGATCGAGCACGGACCCGGGAAGACGCGCGGGAACTGGCCGCGCAAGGCCAGGAGCCGCAGGATAGCTATCGGGATGGTCCGTATCCGAAGATCGTCTATAAGTATGCCCCTCCCGCGAGGGTAGGGAGCGCAGACCGCGCATATATTACGTGGTTCCGAACGCTGCGTGCCTTCGCCCCCGACATCCCATCTCGGAGCGTTGTCGCGGCGACCTTCGGCGAGGGCGCTGTCGTAGAGACAATGCAGATCGAGAGTGATACGGCACCACGCCTATACGCCGCAGCATTTGAAGTGACAAACGGAGGTGGCGCGCAACGTCAGGGGACGGCAAGTCTGGTCATCAGCGTTGACACGGAATATCAGCAGTGGGGCCATGAGAATATAGCCCTCTCATATCAGGTAACAGCCGCACATAAGTCAGGACGATTGATCCAGTTCATTGTATTTCCGATGTCAGGAGAGCGTATTCCGTTCGGGGCGTTGCCAGATTTTGCTATGCGCTTATTTGGCAAGCATGCGCGATGTCGCGAGACGGTCCTGACGATCGCGCATTTTAATGGCGCGGAGTGGACAATGTTCGCCGATCGTGACGAGTTCGCGCCATACCTGGATGGCGTACGAAAATCCGTTGTGACGTTGCAGGAGCCGTTCACCGCCACCACCCACGACCCGGTGAGCCGCAACCAGCGCGTTTTTAACTGCAACTTTGTGGATACCTTCCTGATTTCGCCAGCAGACAACGGGTCGCTCGCCGCGTGGGGCGCATTGCTGAACCACGAAAAACTGGAGCTACCATCGGGCGCGATCGAGAACATGAAGGATTTTCTGCGAGACAACCGGCAGACATTCGTCGATTACGCCATGAGGGATACAGAGGTTTGCTTGCTGGCACTCGGTTACTTCATAAACTGGTGCGGCAGGCAAAGTCTATCATATCGAGGATTCAGAGCCGGCATTACGCTGGGAGGAACGAGCGTCAACTTGTATAAAGCGTTTGAAGGAGGATCGGAGGCACTGGATATACTGACCGGCATGGAGAAACGACAAATCAGAACAGAGTCAGGGCGCTGTATATGGGTAAAAGAGCCGTGTGATGCCCGTGTCATCCATGATCCACTCGCGGCGAGGTGTTACCATGGGGGCCTGAACGTCGCGTACACGATCGGTAAGGTCGAGACCCCTCCAGACCACGCGGTTTACGATATCGATCTCTCTGGCGCTTACGCGGGCGCGATGGCGTGCCTCTTAAGCCCCAGCTTCAAGGTGTCGCGCGCCACGCACGTCAATGAAATCCTGGAGGCTGTAGAGGTCGGACAGCACGTCGTCGCGCGTGTGAAATTCCAGTTCCCGAGCGATTGCGAGCATCCATGCCTGCCAATCTCCACAAAGAACGGACTAATTTATGTACTGAAGGGAGAATCCTTCTGCACTGGGCACGAAATCATCACAGCAGTCGGCCTGGGGGCGCAGATTGATATTGTAGATGCCGACATCTGGCATGTAACGGATCGGCGGCTGTTTGCGCGATACATCGGGTTTACCGTCGGAGAACGGTCGAGATACGCGAAGAAGACGCTGGAAAACCTTCTGTTCAAGGAAATGACCAATTCACTGTATGGTAAGGTCGCGCAGGGGATAAAAGACAGGAAAATCAGCAATTTCAGCGCACCGGAGGACGGACCACGCCAGTTGGAGCCGTCGGCGGTCACGCTACCGATCATCGCGGCGCAGATCACGGGAATCATCCGGTCGGCCCTGTTCGAACTCAACGCACTCTGGCGCGCCGAAGGCGTCAGAATTGTTGCGACGACGACCGACGGCAGCCTGGTCGTGGCACCCGTGGATTACGAGTTCAACGCCGTAGCGACAAGATCGGAGGCGGCATCCCGGCTACAGGCCGGACGGGACGCCGCTGGAATAACCGGCGATCTGCTCGAACTGAAAGCGACAGGATCATCTCTCGAAAGCTACAGGACACGAGCGAATCTCATATTCGACCACGACGGAGAATGTATAGCAAAAGCGGGCGCGTCGATGAAGTTCGAGACCCATAACCGCAACGATATAGCGGCGGAAATGCGCCGCATCGCGGCACTCGACAAAATAGAAACGCGGGAATCGACGCAACTGACCTCGGCCTTCGCGTCCAGAACAGGTAAAGCTGTCGATCTCATATCGATATCGGTCAATAAAAGAGAACATCTGGACTATGACTACAAACGTCGCCTCGGCAGAGATGGCGAGACGATGCCGTTTACGAACATTGAGGAACACGACGCGAACCGCGAAATCGTCGATAGGCTCCATAAACAGAATGTACGCGCGACCCCCGACGCAGTCGATCTCAAGACCGTCGGGGCACGCATGCGGCGCGACAGTCGGAACGATGTCGAAACGTCTGTCGTCTATCGCGCAATCCGGCGACTGGCGGCGAAGGGCGTCGGCGGGTGGCGATGGGACAAGACCCATGAAGCCTTTAACGTTGACCGCTCCGTGAAGGCGAAGGACGCGAAGAGGCCGCCGATCCGACTGCCGGGCGTGGCGGCCGATGCGGTTTTCAGGGTCGCGGCGGCACAGGCCGATACCTATGAGGCCGCGACCCTGATGCTGGAGGCTGCCATTCCCAACGCCAAAACGCATCTCAAAAACCCGGAAGCGGTGTTCGCGGCTGTGAAAGCAGAGCGTTGTCAATGCGCCGAAGATCGCCGCATTCAGATTAACTCCACGTAATAATCTGACGTGTTGCAGCGACGTGGACAAAAGTTACGAGGTAACGGGGTAAAAAATGACGAAAATCGGCATTTTTCGTCAGCAAAAAAAATCGCCGATCTGCCAATTCTATAGATATAATGAAGGACAAAGAAAATGTGGACAAACCGGCGCAGGGGGACCCCAGTAGCGTAAGGGTTAGCGTTGCAGCGCCACAGGACAGCAGCCGTCGCCGACGGCCGTATTGCGCATTCCCGAAGCGACCTCGCCAAAATCGGGCAGTTTTCTGCCCGCCTGAGCCGGTCTGTCGCGTTTCTGGTCTCTTATCACAGCGAAGCGCGTCAGGCGGCTGTAGCCCCCCTTGAAACCGCCCGTACGCCATGGGGCATTTTTGGTTAACTATCGGTAATATATTGGCGTTTTCGACGCTTTCTAGGGAAGCAGGGAACTGAAGGAAGGTAAGCATCCGGAGAGAGCCGCGGGCGTAATCAGGCTTTGATGGTATTATTGCTGTGGTGAAGGGTTTTCCAGTGCCATGGCAGGAGTTCATGGAGGCGTGGATTTGGCA
>NZ_WOTF01000032.1 GCF_011516935.1 Acetobacter farinalis | reverse complement strand
TATAATCATGACAGACCCAACATGGGGAACGGTGGGTTCACACCCGCCCAGAAACTAAAAGCAGCTGCCTGAATTCTCAGTCAGAACCCCTCTAAAAATGGGGGGATTACCGGACCAGTCTTCCAGGACGTCTCGATGAGTGAGATCACGCCAATCTCCTTCTTCAGACTAAACATTTCTATCTCTACCTAAAAAAATATGATGAGATCGTGACCTTTCCATTTCAAGAAAAGTGAAACCCTCATGGACAATGCTCCCGCATCGCGCCATGCAAGAGCGAGAGCGTTGGCGGTTTTCCGGGGAACGCGCCCAGAGCACTCCCACCCAACCCGGTTTCATAAAAATGCTCTATCTTCTTGTTTGAATGCGCATCCTCTCCTGTTCATGGCTCCTTGCGCACAGAAGCGGCACTAACACTCTGGAAGATTGACAGCCAATCCACCAAGAGACGTTTCCTTGTAACGATGGTTCATATCACGCCCTGTCTCGGCCATTGTGCGGATCACCTGATCAAGGGAGACATGGTGCGTACCATCCCCATGCAAAGCGAGTGACGCCGCATTGATTGCCTTGATCGCGCCGAAGGCGTTGCGTTCGATGCAGGGAATCTGAACCAGCCCTGCAACGGGATCACACGTCATGCCCAGATGATGCTCCATCGCGATTTCAGCGGCATTTTCGACCTGAAACGGACTTCCCCCCAACGCCGCGGCAAGACCGGCTGCAGCCATGGAGGATGCAACACCCACCTCCCCCTGGCACCCGACCTCGGCTCCGGAAATGGACGCATTGAGCTTGAACAGCCCCCCAACCGCCGCAGCTGTCAGCAGAAATTCATGTATCCCCAAACGGGCGGAACTTTCAGACGCATGCGGGCAGAAATCACGATAATATCTGAGCACAGCTGGAATAATTCCTGCAGCACCATTTGTGGGAGCTGTCACCACACGTCCCCCGGAGGCATTTTCCTCATTCACCGCAATGGCGAACAGGCTGATCCAATCCATGATCCCGTGTGATGACTGCGCATTGATAGTCTCCCGGGCGCGCAGGCGTTCATGAAGCGCCGCGGCACGGCGGCGAACCTTCAAACGCCCCGGCAGAACGCCGCCATGGCTCAATCCGCGTTCGATGCACGCCATCATGACATCAATGATATGATCCAGATATGCCTCTGTCTCGTCAAATGAACGCAAGGCGGTTTCATTAGCCATCACGACACCGGCGATACTCAGCCCGCTCTCCCTTGTCCGCTCAAGAAGTTGCTCCGCGCTGACAAAATCAAACGGCACCTCAGGCTGAAGGTAGCCCGAATTTTCCGTTGCATTTTCATGGACAATAAAGCCGCCCCCCACCGAACAGAAGCGGACACATTCCAGCGGCGTGCCTGCGTTATCAAGAGCCTCGAACTGCAAGGTGTTCGGATGGACCGGCGGAATGGTCTCACGATCCAGCACCAGATCTGCCGAAGGATCAAAAACAATGGTTTGCCCCCGCACACGCACGCTGCGGCTGGCCCTGACATCCGCCACGACCGTGGTAGCTGCATCCGGATCAACCGTCTGGGGACTTTCCCCGGACAGACCGAGAATAACCGCCGTGTCTGTCGCATGCCCCTGCGCGGTCCAGGCCAGTGAGCCGTAGAGAGTGACCCGAAACCGGGCCACCCTTTCCAGATTTGGGAGTGACGCCGCAAAACGCTGCGCGGCACGCATCGGCCCAACCGTGTGAGAGGAAGACGGGCCAATACCAACTTTAAAAAGGTCGAACAGACTGATCATGCGGCTCTCGACAAACGGTGCTCAGGCGCCCGGATAGGCGACATCATAAATGGGAAAGCGGCTGCAGAGTTCCTGAACTTCCGCCCGCACGCGCTTTTCAACCTCTTCGGCGGCGGGTGTCCCGTGTGCGCTGAGAACGTCATCAATAAAACGGCCAATCTCGCGGAATTCCTCCTTACCAAAGCCCCGTGCCGTGGCGGCAGGGCTGCCCAACCGCACGCCTGATGTCACGAAGGGAGATTCAGGATCATCCGGCACCGCATTCTTGTTGGCAGTGATCCCTGCACGCTCCAGCGCGGCATCGGCAACTTTACCAGTCACCTTCTTCGGGCGCAGATCAACGAGAACGAGATGGCAATCCGTGCCACCTGTCACGATGTCAAACCCACGTTTGAGCAATTCATCGGCCAGAACTTCCGCATTTTCAATAACCGCACGCTGGTAGGATGCATAGGACGGCTGCAACGCCTCCCCGAATGCAACTGCCTTGGCGGCAATCACATGCATCAATGGACCACCCTGCAGGCCGGGAAAAACCGCAGAATTGATTTTTTTCGCGAGATCACCATGGTTGGTCAGAATAATGCCGCCACGTGGCCCGCGCAGGGTCTTGTGCGTTGTACTGGTCACAATATGAGCGTGCGGTAGCGGGTTCGGATAAAGCCCCGCTGCAACCAGACCGGCAAAATGCGCCATATCGACCATCAGAAAAGCGCCAACCTCATCCGCTATCTTGCGGAAGCGCGCGAAATCGATAATGCGCGGATAGGCAGAACTGCCCGCAACAATAATTCTGGGCTGATGCTCACGTGCGAGACGCTCCACCTCCTCATAATTGAGGAAGCCCGTATCAGGATGAACCCCATACTGCACGGAGCGAAACCACTTACCCGAGTAGTTGGGTGCTGCTCCGTGCGTCAGGTGCCCACCAGCCGCCAGACTGAGACCGAGTATGACATCACCGGGCTTGCCGAGCGCCATGAACGCCGCCTGATTGGCATTGGCACCGGAATGAGGCTGCACATTGGCGAATTCCGCACCGAAGAGTTTCCTTACGCGGTCAATGGCCAGAGCTTCAATACGATCCACATCCACGCACCCGCCATAATAGCGCTTGCCCGGCAGACCTTCGGCATACTTATTGGTCAGAACCGATCCCTGTGCTTCCAGAACAGCAAAAGAAGCCAGATTCTCGGACGCGATCAATTCGATACCGTCCTGCTGCCGATGCAGTTCATCACGCAGGATTTCTGCAACGTCCGGGTCGGTTTCCAAAAGAGGTTCACCAAAAAAACGCTGGCGTTCACTCTGTTCTTTTTCATTCATCATAAGGTGCATAAGGCTGCCTTTCCTATGCAAGACCACTTTTTACCCGGGAGTGCATCTGCTCCCTGATATCATCCGGATCTCGACTGTGATGCACACGCTGAAGTGCTGAGTGTTGAAAATCCTAGGATAGTTTGTGTGGCCTTATCGCTTATACAAACGACACAGACTTGTAGTGCTGCGACAGACCGCACCGCACCACGGTTTTTCTGATATCAGGAAAGGCTGAGCGCTCACGCACTCCTGCACGCGGCAAGCCGGAACGTTTTTCGGCCTGTATCGGGAATATGTTTTTTGTGACGAATCCGAAATAAGATGCGTCGCTTTCATTCATGCATGCTTCAATCCAGCTTTCTAACCTCACACCATGCGCGACACGGTATCCATTGTTTCGGAATTACAATGGAATCAGGTAAACGGAGCCTTGTCCCATAAGGGATTACGCACATGAACGACCGTATTGCCTCCTGCGGGCATGCGGTTGCCGTTGGTGTGATCCGCCCCGGCAAACCAATCCGGGGGAAGAAGAGGCAGATAACGACGATCAGCTCTCGTCAGGGAAATGTATCGGAGTTCGTTCAAGCCTGAAGAATGCTTTTTAGAATCCGCGTCAGAAACTGGAGATCCCGGAGTCCTTAACAGCATGCAACGACCTGTAAAAAACAACGATCAACGTCTCTCGACGGTTCTGTTCTCGTCCACCATCATGGTTTCCGTTCTGGTGACCAGCCATGTGGCGCAGGCAGCATCACCTCACGGGCGGCATCATGGGAAAGCAGCCGGAAGCGTTGCGGTGCCCGCACCACCCCCTCGCCATGTCGCGGCGAAACGCGCTGTGTTCCGAATGCCCCCGCCACAGAATGAAGATATCGCCGTTTCGGTTCGGCGTCGTGCACATGGCACCATGATCACGCTCGGTGCCAGCGCCATTGCCCGGGCTGTTCCCGGCACAAACCCGCTCAAGGTGCTGGCGCAACAGCCCGGCGTGATGTTCCAGTCGGATGATCCGCAGGGGGTGGATACCTGGTCCACCCAGATCTACATGCACGGTTTCCTGCAGAACCAGATCAGCACGACACTGGATGACATGCCTCTGGGTGAATTATCCTACCGCAACTACAACGGTCTGAACCCTGTTCAGGCCATCAGTTCGGAAAATGTCGGAAGGTTGGATGTCTCGACCGGTGCGGGTGCTGAATCCGTTGCCAGCACCAACAATCTTGGTGGCTCGATCGCGTATCATTCCTCGGACCCGAAGGAGAAGATGGGCGGCACGTTGGCCCAGACATTCGGCAGCAATGCCCTTTATCATTCCTTCATCCGCTTTGACAGCGGCAAGCTGAACCATACCGGCACCAAATTCTATGTCTCCTACATGCGTAACGACACCGATAAATGGAAAGGTGGGGGCAACCAGTTCTTTCAGCAGGTGAATGCGAAACTCGTCCAGCCCGTGGGGGATGACAGCAAGATTTCCACCTTCTTTGATTTCAGCCAGTATGAACAATTCAATTATCAGGATTACTCTCTGGATATCCTGAAAAATGGCGGCCCTTACATAGACAATTACTATAATGGAAAAAACAGCGGCTATCTCTCCGCCATTCAGGCTGCACAGGGGCATTATCCTGCGTCCCTCAACGGGATCAGTGACAAGGCGGATGCGGCCTATTACGACAGCGCATCCGCCGCGACTGATTTCTTCGGCGGGCTGACAGGAGACTTCCGCCTCACCGACAGAATGCGGTGGAAGACCACATTTTACGGGCACGGTGAACACCAGTTCAACCACTGGACCAATCCGTTCTATCCCTCTCCTTCCGGCGCACCGATGTATGAACAGGTGAAGGAGCCAAGCATCCAGCGCTTTGGCATTCTCTCCTCTGTTCGGTACGAGATTGCCCATAACCATATTGAAGGCGGCGTCTGGTATGAAAATAACCAGTTTGTCTCATCAATGTGGGGCTATTCGCAGCCAAATGTGGTCAATGGCGTTATTCAGGGCACGCCGCTCAACCCGATCGGCAACCCTCGTGAGACGCCCTTCATGCAGCTTTTCGGGCAGACCACGAACACGAATACCTTCACGGCCTTCGTTCAGGATACGTATAACCCGCTGCCAAACCTTGCCGTGCATTTCGGGTTCAAATCGATGCTCAACACCTCACGCGCGGGGGATGGGTATCTCAATACGTCTTATTACGGCGCAGCTTCCTCAGCCGCTGGCACCCTGACAACTGCTCGCGCCTTCCTGCCGCATATCAGCGGTGACTGGCACTTCCTGAAGCATCACGAACTCTATTTTGATATTGCTGAAAACGTGCATGCTTACCCACAGGGACAGTACAAGACCGTTGCCTCACCTTTCGCGGTGACACAGGCTGCGTTCAATTACGCCCGGCCCACCCTGAAACCTGAAAGTGACTGGAGCTACGCAGTAGGATACCGCTACTCTGACAGCCTTCTTGACGCGACACTACATGCCTATCACACAGATTTTTCAAACAGGCTCCAGCAGATCACGTCCGGCAATATCGTCAACCCGATTTCCACGGTGCTGAATGTCGGCAATATCACGATGAATGGTGTCGATGCTGGCCTGACACTGCACTTGTTCCACGGCCTTTCCCTGTATAACAGCATCAGCTGGAACCACTCGACATATGACAGTAACGTGTCATCACAGGGGGTGACTTATTATACCAAAGGCTCGCAGGTCGTGGCCTATCCGCGCCTGATGTATAAATCCAGCTTGAGCTACGTCTATCGCAACTTTGATGCGCATATCGATGCCTCCTACATGTCACAACGCAATCTGAGCTATACGGGTGACACCAAGGTGCCGTCCTACTGGCAGGCAGATTTCGGCATGCGCTACAAATTTGGCAATATGGGGAAATATGCGTCTGCTCTGGGTTTTGTGCAGAATCTGGAACTTGATTTCAATATCTACAATCTGACAAACAAGTTCTATGTCACGACAATGGGTGAAAACGGTTTCCCGCTATCGGGTGATTATCAATCGTTCCTGATCTCTCCCCCTCGTCAGTTTTTCGGATCAATCCGCGCCGAATTCTGAGGAGGCCCTCCCGCCCCCTGTGAAGGAGTTCCTCTCCGGAGTGCTCCTTCACAGGGTTTCGTGGCGGACCCGCGCACTCACAACAGCACAATGCCTATAACAGCAATCAGGGTCTGGTGGTCACCCCACCAGACCCTGATTGCTCTTGGACCCCTGCATCAGGCCGCACTATGCCTCAGAGGACTGGCACCCCATAACGACGTTCCCCTGACAGGGCCTGAAGGATGTCGGCATCATCACATACTCCGACCAACGCGCCCTCATCCTCCACCAGAACCGGAAAGCCGCTGCGTTGCCGCAACGCGATAACCTCACCCAGGCTCATTTTCGCCGGGACAACGCAGACAGCCCCCTGCTCCCACTCCTGAAAGGCCCTGAGCACTCTCTCCTGACCAGCAATGTGAACCACTCTCCCCTCCGGGCTGAGGGCAAGAGTGCCCCCGTCCAGCATTCCGTCCGGCCGAAGAGGCAAATCCTGCGTGTGGCGCATGAAGGTTGAAGCAAGAAGCGTTGGCAGCGGGTTCATATGGCGGATAAATTCCGCCACATAATCATTGACCGGACGCAGGGCGATATCATCAGGAGTGCCGGTCTGAATAATACGCCCTTCACGCATGATCGTGATATGGCTGCCGATTTTCAGAGCTTCATCAATATCATGGCTGACAAACAGGATGGTTTTCTTCAGCCGCTTTTGCAGATCCATCAGCTCGTCCTGCAATTTCCGGCGGATGAGCGGGTCAAGCGCGGAAAATGGTTCATCCATCAACAGGATATCAGCATCGGTTGCAAAGGCGCGTGCAAGCCCCACACGCTGCTGCATACCGCCAGACAATTCATGAACCCGGGCATCTGCCCAGTTTGAAAGGCCGACCAGCTCCAGCTTTTCCTCGACAATTTCCTTTCGGATTGACGGCGCCATATCGCGCAATTCAAGACCAAACCCCACATTATCGCGCACGCTGCGCCAGGGGAGCAGGCCAAACTGCTGGAAGACCATGGCAATGCGCGTCTTGCGCAATGCGCGCAGTGTATCATCATCACAGCGTGCGATATCGAGCCAGGCAGAGCCGTTACCAATCCGCACCTCACCACGCACAGGCTGGTTCAGGCGATTGGCCGCACGGAGAAGAGTCGATTTACCAGACCCCGAAAGCCCCATCAGCACGCTGATCTCGCCCCGCGCCACAGCGAGATTTGCACCCGCAACCCCCACGGTGACCTTCAGGGCACGGCTGATTTCCTCACGCGTTTCGCCAGCATCCAGCCGCGCCAGTGCTGCCTCGATCGCACCACGCCGCCCGCTGCGGTCAAACAGGATATCAATATTGCGGAATTCCAGTGCCGCGTTCGTCATTTTGCTCATGATGCAGACTCCTTCGAACGGCAAAGACGATCGAGCATGACAGCGAGAAGTACGATAACAAAACCAGATTCAAAGCCGACATCGACCTGCACGGTATTCAGCGCGCGCACCACGGGTACCCCCAGCCCTCCGGCCCCGACCAGTGCGGCAATCACGACCATTGAAAGGCTGAGCATGATACATTGCGTCAGGCCCGCCTGTATCATCGGGAGCGCGGCAGGCAGTTCCACCTTCCACAGGATCTGCCGTTCGGTTGCTCCAAAGGCCTCACCCGCCTCGATAAGGGCGCGCGGCACGCGGGCAATACCCATCTGCGTCATGCGGATTGGGGCGGGGATCGCGAAAATGATGGTGGAGATGATACCCGGCACAGTGCCCAGCCCGAACAGGATCAGGGTCGGAATAAGATACACGAAGGTTGGCAATGTCTGCATCAGATCCAGAACCGGATGCAGCACCTGCGCCAGTCGGGCACGATGCGCGCTGGCAACACCCAGCGGCACACCAATTGCCATGCAACACAGGGTTGAAAACAGAATGAGAGACAGCGTTGCCATCGTCTCGTTCCAGTATCCCTGATTGATAATGAACAGTAACCCCAGCCCGATCAGCGCCACCAGCGCCCACGAGCGGTGCAGATACCACGCCCCGACGACGGCCGCCGCCACCAGCAGCAAAGGCGGAACACTCAGCAGCGATATGGTGAGGCCATCCACACAGGCCCCGATCCCATCACTGATCGCATCAAAAAACCCCAGCCCATAATGCCGGACCATATCAATCATGGCCGCCATGGCAGTGCCGACGGGAATTTTATGGTCCGTAATCCATTGTTCCGGTGCCGTCATCTGTGTGGCCTTTATTCAGCAGCGTTCAACGCCGTTCCGTTCAATTTGCGTGCCTCGCGGAAATTTCGTGTTTCTGCACTAGTGTTCCGTAACCTGACGCGTCCATTCCGGCAGATTGTAAAAGTTCGAGATCCGGGCGACCTTGCCATCCCGCAGGGTGAAAAACGCACCTGCCGGCAGCACGTAGGTTTGCCCGGCTGCCTCCGGCAGGCCATCATCCGTGCTGAGATACGTGCCATGCACGACGAATTCCGCCGCCGCACGGCTACCGTCTTCATTAACCATCACCACCACGTCACGGATGGTCTCGCGGTAGCACCGGTCCATGCGGGCCAGAAAGGCACGGAACAGCGCCACCCCGGTCTCGCTGCCGCCCTGGTTGATGTCATGCACGACATCCTCCGCCAGCAGAGCAAGAAAGGCCTCCCTGTCTCCAGAATTGAAGGTATTATAATATATTTTTATCAAGTCTCGTGAGGATTCAACGGGCATGACGGGCTCCTGTCAGTCAGAGGAAACGTGAAGTGAAAGGGAGAAAGCCGGATGCGGGCACGTGGGCTGGCCAGTCACGGCAGTTGCGCACGGCCCCGTCCTCCCGCACTGCGGCCAATGTAGCGGGATCAAGCGTGGCAAAAGCCCAGGACGCCGTATTCATCGCCCCTTGGGCAAGAATGCCATCAGGCGGGAACCCGCGGTCCACGGGGCCGTAGATCGCGGGGCAGCCACAATTCATATCCAGTGTTTGCAACCATGGTGCCTCACCAACTGTGGGTGCCACTGCAACAAAACACTGGTTTTCCAGCGCTCGCGCTTGTGCGGAGAGGCGGACGCGGTTGAAGCCTTGCAGCGTATCCGTGCAGGTCGGCACCAGAATCAGCCATGCTCCGGCCTCAACCTGCGCGCGTGTCAGCATCGGGAATTCAGAATCGTAGCAGATCGCGGTGCCAATCAGGCCCCAGGGCGTTTCAAACACGCCCGGTGGCTCTCCGGCCCGCACGCCCCAGATCTCGCTCTCAAAACGGGTCATGACATGCTTGTCCTGAAACGCCACGCGGCCATCGGGCGCAATCAGGGGGGCCCGGTTCCGGACAAAACCATGTTCAGGGCGAGGCAGGGTACCGGGCATCAGCCACACGCCGTGGCGCTGCGCCACGCCGGTCATGATCTCCAGCAGTGTGTCACTATGCTGGCATATGGCCCGCAATTCCGCCGTGGCATCGGACTGCTCCTGCTCCATGACCGCCGGAGCGGCTTCCATGCAGGCATATTCGGGCAGCAGCAGCAGATCGGCCTGCCGTGCACCCTCCGCAACCACACGGTCCAGATGGAGGGATCGAAGAACCGTTGATTGATGTGCTTGGCCAGTAATTTCTGGGTTTTGGCGATTTGATTGACGGTTTTCTGGAGAGCTTTTGATCTGCGTTTTGAGCAGA
>NZ_WOTF01000031.1 GCF_011516935.1 Acetobacter farinalis | reverse complement strand
TTTCTACAATCCACGTCGACGCCATTCATATCTGGGTGGCATCAGCCCTCTCGCTTTCGAAGCAAGAGTGGCATAATCACTTCTGACCGGCACAAAACCGTTACAAGTCCAGACGATACCATTCCACGCTTAATGCCGACTTGATGAGGGCGCTCGTTGAATATCAGGTTACCTTGTACCGCGTTGCTGCATTTGTTAGGAATGGCAAGTTAAGAGGATCTGCTCTTGATGAAAATGCACGAGAGAACCTGAAGCTTGATTTTGAAGTCAAAGAAGGCAGCTCTGATATCTGGGCTGGAGTGTGTAAGGCGCTCCCTGAATTGCTTGGGAAGGTAACGGATGGAATGGGACCTAAAGCAAAATTCGTTCTGTCTTTGACGACCATCCTTTTGTTGTTTGGTGCGGCCCCAATTAAAGAATGGATGGACACTCAGCATGCCATTCAGAAAGAGCAGCTACAGTCTGCAGATCATAGAGCGGAGTTGGCTGTCCTTGATCACGCAGTTTCAGCGGTAACAGAAACGAATAAAGAGCAAGTGGAAGCTAACCAAAAAATTCTTAAAGATGCAATAAGTGCATTTAAGGAAGTCGAGGTTATTCAAAGAGAATCTCAAAATGCCACTGCTCAAATAATGAAACAGGCTAAAGATGCAGATACTGTTACGTTTCAAGGGAAAGATTTGCCTGGAGATACTGTGAAAGTTCTTCAAACTGGTTTCCGGAAAAGTGGTGATAAAATTAGCCTAACGGGAATATTTAAGGTTGAAAAAGCATCATCTGTGGCTGGAGAAGGATTTTCTTGTCAAATTCGTGGACAAGATGGGACCACCATACAGGCAACATTGGCTGACGCAGTGATGGCAGAGCACGATCAGAAAATTATCCGCGAGGCATTTTGGAGCAAACAATCCATTCAATTAACCGTGTCTGCTCGAAAGGTTGGGAAAGAATATCGTAACGCTGAAATTGTGCAGGCAGATACCCTGCCTGATCGTTAATAAATGTCGGACTATTTTTCATAATTGGTTTGAGTGCCAGTGAAATGATCTTGCCTTCATAACTGTAGTAGGTGAAACCCCAGCCATCCCAGCTATCTGACGTAACGACATGCGCGCTCCCTCCGGTGTGCTGAGTATCCGTTCAACCTCCGCCCGGCGCTTGCTGGCTGTGTTCAGAATGAACGGAGGGGGCGAGGCAGCGTTCGGTCTCTCGTTATTCCCCATATCTGCGGCTTCTGAGGTGGCGCGGTTTTCAGGAGCACCTGCTTCCCCATCAGAGGTGGCCGGAGATCCCCGGTCAGGGGGAATATCCCCAGAGGCAGGATCTGGCCTTTGGGAGTTTTCCGCAGCATGCAGCCTCTCCAGATCCCGCAGGATGGCAGCGCTGTCATTGTATGTGCCCTGACTGGCTTCCTGAAAGCGGAGGCGGGTAATCACGTCCGAGATGTTGCGGGCCTCAATCTCTTTGTTGATCAGATCACCCAAAGCCCAGCGCCGGAAGTCGGTGCCTTTGCTGAGATAATTATACTGGCCGTTGCTGTCCGCTATGTTCCGGTCATCATAGAGCTTCTCCCAGTAATCGTATTCCGCAATGGCATCGGGAATGGTGCCAGGCCAAGGCTTGACCGTGGCGAGGGCCGCACGAACGCGCACGCTCGGGCTGAAATGCTCTCCGTCCCATGTGTCACACTTGCCGGGGGCGCCTGCCTTGCGGAAGGGCTCAATCACGGCGTCATAGGCTTGCTCTTCGGCGGTATGCGCGAACACAGCCTCTTCCGAGCCGTAGCGGGTCAGCACTTCCTCCATCTTGGCACGGTTGGCCATGCGCCATGCTGCACGCTTCTTTTCCTCAGCCTTGGCATATGCGCGCTGGTGAGCCGGGTTGCTCATGTCATAGAAGGTGAAGCCACCTGCTGAGGGCTGGGGCTCGTCGTCCAGATACCCCTCTGTGAGCAGCAGGTCAGGCACATCCGCCAACGTGTAGCCATGGGGCTTAACCAGCGCCTCGGCCCGGTTGCGCGCTGCGGCCTGCTCTCCAGCGTCTCCCCGCTCGGCCAGAGCCCATATTTTCGCCAGACGGTCGAGATTGAGTTTGCTCTTATGCTGTCCGGCCATCTGTCCTGCTCTGCTGTTCATAATGAACAGTACGCGTGACTAGCTGCAGGTACAAGCAGAGGTGTTCATATTGAACAGGTAAGCTGGAAAGAGGGCTGCACCATGCCGTTAAAGCTGATGACCGTGGCGCATCATAGAAATTTCTATGTCAGAGGCACTGTGGGTGGACGGCGCATTTATGAAAGCACCCGGACAGGCAATCGCAAGGAGGCAGAGCAGTATCTTGCCAAGCGGCATGCGGAACTATGGACTGAACATATCTACGGCCGGAGGGCCGTGGTCACATTCAGGCAGGCGGTGACAGCCTATCTGGAGGCAGAGCAGCGCTCGCTTGCGACGCAGAGATACCAGGAGCGGCTGCTTGCATATTTCGGGGATGCCCAACTGAGCAAAATCACGCAGGCCAGTGTCGATAAAGCCTGTCAGTCCATTTTGACTGATGCCGCGCGTGCCAGGGCGACGACGAAAATCCGAAGTGTGATAACGCCTTTAAGATCAGTGCTGGAGTTTGCGGCCATAAGAGGCTGGTGTGACCGTCCTGCTTTCAAAGGACCGAAGACCCAGAAAGCCCGGACGACCTTTCTCCGGCCTGAAGAGGCGACACGCCTGGTGCTTGCTGCAGCACCTCATTTGCAGCCGTTGCTGATTTTCCTGATTGGGACCGGTTGCCGCATGTCAGAAGCAATGGAACTGGACTGGCACTCTGTGGATCTGAAGGGCGCACGCTGTGTGGTCTGGCAGAAGCAGGGCAATGAGCGGCACGTTGACCTGCCTCCGGTTGTCATCCGGGCCTTGGCCTCTTTACCGTGGCGAGAGGGCAGGGTGTTTCGGCCCGGCGGGCAGAAAACAGCTTCCAACGAGGCCTATCAGGATAGTGGCCGGCAATATGGGGGCCAGATCAAGTCCGGCTGGTCCTACGCCTGTAAACGGGCTGGTTTGCGGGGAACTGTCCGGAGGTGGACGCCCAAAGGCGCGCGCAGAGAAAAAGAGTGGTTCGTGCCAGACATCACACCGCATGGCCTGCGTCACACATGGGCATCCTGGCACTACTGCGTTCACAAGGACATCATGCGCCTTCAGTATGATGGAGGCTGGAGCACGGTCGCCATGGTCTCACGTTACGCCAAGCTGATGCCGGATGTGTATCGGGATGAAATCATCCGGTGGTGGCAAGACGGCCCGGAGGGGCTGGGATGGCCGGAGGGTGAGCAAAGCCCATCAGGGAAAGTGATTGTTCAAAATGAACAGACGGCCAACTCCCCTCCGCAGGAAGATAATACCCTCCTGCTGGCTCGGGCATTGCTGGTGGCTCAGGAGATTATTGAACGGCAGCATGAGACAATCACATCTCTTGAGCGGGCGCAGAAATAGATTGTGACTGCCCAATATATTGTATATACAATAATCCATGAGATACGATTGGGACGAAACAAAACGTCAGAGCAACATTGCCAAACACGGCGTTGATTTTGTTGCCGCTGATGGCTTTGAATGGGACGCTGCTTTTGTTCTGACCAGTCAGAGCGCAAACGAACCACGCCTTGTCGCTATCGCTCCGATCAATCTCCGTCTTCATGTGCTGGTATTCAGCATTGAGACGCGCATCGTCCGCATCATCAGCCTGCGTAAGGCCAACAAACGGGAGGTCATGCTCTATGCCGCGCAAACCTGAATTCATCATGCCGACAGACGAGGAAGACGCCCGTATCAATGAGGGCATCACTCTGGATGCAGACAACCCTGAACTGACCGAGCGAGATTTCCTACGGGCGGTTCCTGCTTCCGCTATTGTGCCTGATCTTGCGTCTCAGCGCCGAGTGCGCGGTCCACAGAAAGCCCCGACAAAGAAGCTGGTTTCTATCCGGCTTGACCCTGATCTGGTTGATCGCCTGAAACAGGATGGTCCGGGCTGGCAGGGGCGCTTGAATGACCTGCTGCGCGAGGCGGTGGGACTATAATAGCCACTGCCTGCGGTAATGAATGACGATCATGTCCCTGGGCTGCACGATATGAAGATGAGGGACATAGGGCGAACGCCAGTATCTACGCCTCAACCTGAGCCAGCGCATCCTGCACCAGTCGATTGAGGCTGACGCCACGGGCTGCGGCAATCTCTGCAGCGCGGGCATGGATCTCTTCAGGCAGGCGGACCACAAAGCGGCCAGAATAGTGCTTGACCGGATCAATGCCTTTTTCAGCGCACATCTCCATGAAAACTCGGAGGGAAGCCTCACCTTCCTGCTGCAGGCCGCTTACGCTATCTGCATAGAAATCAGCCCCTCCGTTCAGTCCCAGAAACTCCCCCCGGAACATGCCGATTTCAGGGTCAAACTGGATGACAGCCCGATGGCCGCCAATTTCCATCATGTTATTCATGGCGTCACTCCATTCTGCTCAAGCCATTTTCTGACAGAAGCTACGGCTCCTTTGTCGGTGTCTGGTTTAGGATGAGGTCGGTGGAAGACCTTGATCTCTTCAAACAGGAACACACCGATGCGTGAGCCTTCACGCTCTGACACCTCCGCGCCCAGAGAAACGAAAAGAGCTTCAATGTCCGTCCAGGGCACGTTGCCTGAGACGGGGCGTTTGAAGATTAACTCCAGCGTTCGGCGGTGCTTGGCTTTCATAGAAGTGTGATACTATTTTTTGGTATCATATGCAAGGAGGATACTCTACTAACCACGCTTCCGTTTCATTCTGCCGTGCCGGTTGTTCCGTTGCCGGGCTGCACGCCGGGGTGGGTATGTTCCATAAGGCTGATGCTGCCAGCTTTCACGTCACCGGAAGTAGTGATGTCGCAATTGAACGTGGCCTTGCTGGCGGAGACGGAAAATTCTCCCTTCGTCTGCACCTTCACCCCACTGCCGGTCAGCCAGATGTATTCCTCCGGGATGCCATTCAGGAAGCCGCCGATATAGAGCCCGTCGCTCCAGCTATGAATGCGATGACTGCCGGGGCTGCTGGGTGCGCGGACCTGCTTGATGTTGGAAATATCACGGCTTGCGAACACGGCCAGGCCGATATCATCAATGGCCGGATCGACAATTACCGCGGATTGGCCTCCCTGCAGGCGGAGGTAAGGTAGATTGTAGATCATCGGCATAGGCGTGGGCATGCCGCGCCCATTCACCTGATGAACCATAGGGAGGGCATCAACAAACCCCACAGGCTCCAAACCCGTCGCAGAAACGGCTTTGACCTGCACCAACATGGCCCCGGCCATGCGGGCCATCTGCTGGCGTATTGCGAACAGGACCGGGTTTACGTGGCCAGTGGTGTCTGAGGCTTGCGCTTGCCCCAGATAGGCGCTCTGGTCCGCCCCGCTCATGCTGAAGCCCCCGGAGGAGTATTGTCGCTGCCATAGAGCGGCCGCGTTGTCTCAATGCTGGTCAACCATTCGCCTCCAGGGTTTTCGCTCTCAATGTCATGCGTCACTGTTTTGATGTTCCATATCCCGCACGCTGGCAGAAGGTCACTTGTGACCCTTAAGGACTGCCCGAAGCGGATGTCCGGCCGGAAAACTGTCTTGAAGTTCAGTCCATTCCCGGTGAATGATGGATAGCCAAGCATGCCAGTCGCTGATGACACATCTGCAATAAGGTTTGAGCGCCCCTTGCCCTCCGGCCAGATGGCGTATGTGCCGTTATCGAAAATCCTCTGAAAGCGGCCCATCCGCGCCAGTTCATCCAGTTGCTGGCCGCTGCTGCCTGTCAGGACGATATCGGCGGCCCGGGCTGTTACACCATCATTCTCAAAGACAAACCCAAGACTGCGGACAATCGTGCCGACAGCATCAGCAACGTTGATAGTGCCCTTGTAACTGGTTGACGGATAATCAGCCAAAGAGCTGAAGGCCATGGCCGTTGAATAGATATTCAGACAGGTATCGGGCATGCCAGAATTGTCCTGCCATGCAGAGACAATGTTCCCCTGGAAAATCTGGCTTAGCGCGCCGCCTTCATTGCCAGCCGTGATGATGATCGTATTGTTCCGGCCTCCGTCCGCATTGGGCGTCAGTACAGGCTGGTTCAGGTCATTCATCAGGGATTGTCTCAGACCATACACGCGCAGCTCAGCGGAGGATCCAGCTACACCTCCGACCATATTGACCGTTGCCTGAATGCGGTGGCCGCTCACGTGAAGCTCTTGTGAACCACTGGTGCCGAATTGCCCGCGCCCCAGTCGGAACGTCAGGCTGATTTTGCGTTTATAGAACGTTTCCAGAGAAACCGCGCCCGCTTGCTCGACCATGTCAGTTCAGCCCCGTATTGGTAATGGTCGCCAGCTCTCGGCTCACAGCATGCGCCGTGCCCCGTGCGTCTGTGGCGCGGGTATTTACCGTCACATGGAAGGTGTTGTGCGCATGGTGGTGAACCTCCTGTGCCGGGCCTCCGCCTTGATTGCGGGCAATCGCCTGTTGCGCGGCTGCCTGGTTCAATCCGGCGTATGGGTCATAGCCGTTTTCCCGGCGGGTGATTGCATGCATCAGGCTGGCAACGGTGTTCACGTCTGACGCATTCAGGCGGGCGTCCGGACTGACCCCCATATCCTTTGAAACTTGAGCGATATAGTCATTCGTCAGGTTGCCATCTGACGCTGGAGCCCAGCGGGAGATAATGCCGCGAACAGACTGGAGACCACGCTTTCGCATATAGGTTTGCAGGTTCTGGGCCATGGCACTGAGACCGGCTTCCGGCGTGGCGAACTGGGCAAATTGTCCGTCTGACCCAGCCCCGGCCCATGAGCGGAGATTGCCGGGGTTGTTGTTGCGGATCCCGCGCGGCGCAAGAAGCCCGTGCATGGCTTCAGCCCGGCCGCCGATATAGTGAGCAACAGAGACAGAGCCTTCCTCAATGTAATGCCAGGCTGACTTTGCGGCACTCTCGCCGCGATGCAGCATGCCTTCCAGCCACTGCCTGACTGCAGGGGCGTCGGCCTGGATAGTCTTCTTGAAATGGTCCCACCCCGCCTGCAGGGAAGCCATGGCCTTTCCCCAGGCATCAGAGGCGTCCCCTGTTAAAACCAGCCACCGGGCCCGGATCGTGTCGGAGTCTTCCGTGAAAAGAGAGGTGAAGGCTTTCCATCCTTCTTCTGCCCCATGCTCAAAGCTGTTCCATGCCGGGCGGAGGCTGGCCAGGGTACGCGAGCCGATTTGCTCAATCTGGGTCCAGCCATTGGAAACGGACTGATAGAACGCACCAAATTCGGACGCGCCCCCGCTCATCCATGACGACCAGTCTTTGTAGAAATAACTTCCCGCGGCCATCACAGTACCAAACCCGGCAGTCAGCGCCAAAACGCCCGCGTTTGCGGCCGCAAACCCCGCCACAAAAGGACCGGCCATAGCCACACCAAGAGCGATGGCCGCAGCAGACACCCCGGAAAAAGCAGCGTCCGCAATGGCTTGGTGTTGCCTGATGGTGTTGGTTGCCCCCCGGATCAGATCATTCACGCTGGACATCTGGGGGGTAAAGTCACTCTCAATCTGCCGGCCAAGAGCTTTGACGGAGGTGCTTAAGCGCTCTTGAGAGTGAACAAGCCCTGCATTGGCCTTTGTCTGCTTCTCAGTGACCTCCGCCCCATCCTCTTGTGCCTCATTCAGCATCCGCTGGGTGGCGCCAGAGCCTGAATTAACCAGAGGGAGAACGCCGTCCCCAAAACCGAAGCTTCTGGCCTGCTGTGTACGTCTGCGCATGTCCTTGATGGTGGACAGGTAACGGAGGGCGTTCTTGAAAATCTGTTCCGTGCTGAGGGCATTGCCGCTTTTCCCATCCAGAACCGCGATGCCGGAACGCTGCATCTGCTGGAGCTGGGCGGAAAAGGTTTTGTTCAGGTCCCATTCTGCGATGGAGGAACTGATAGAGGCAAAGGTTTGCCTGATGCTCTCTGCACTCCCCCCGGCCATACGGGCGGCCGCCTCCCATTTGCCAAGAGACGCGGTAGACATGTCGATGGTTTGTGAGAAATTCCGTGTCGCCACCACATTGGCGCTGGTTTCCTGGAAGAAGGCATTAAGCCCCCGGCCGGCCGTTACGACGGTGAGCAGCCCAAGCACCTGCTCCCTGACATTCCTGACAGATTCAGCAACCCGGGCGTGCGCCTGCTCGATCCCCTTGGCATTATCAGTCAACCGCGCACGCAAGCGCTTCAACGCACTTTCTGTTTGCTGAGCGCCTTTTGCGACCCCCCTGCTGTCCAGTTCCAGGGAGACAACGAGGGAATCAATTATCATGGGATGACTTCTCCCGGCTCAATCCAATAGAGGGCATACCGGCTGCCAAGCCCATCGTAGGTCGGGTCCTGTTTTCCTTGCAGGTCAACAAAGACGAGATCGCCCTTCATCCCGAGGTATAGGGACCTCACAAGCAGCGTCCGGTCTTGGCAGATAACCCCCGCCAAGATCGGCCGCCCATTCAGGGCAATATCGGCATACAGCCCGGTACTGCGCTGACGCAGGACAAGCCCGATATTCTGGCCGCCCAATAAGACATTCAAGGACTGCGCCGAGGTAGGGGTCAGGGGAATGGCTTGCATAGCTTAACTCTTGCTTGTCGCGGGCGTGGGGTTTACCTGCCCGATATTGACGAGGGGAGCGCCGGACGGCTCTTTTGTGGTCAGGGCGCCGGATCCTGCGCGCGCAAGTTTTGCCCTGGCCCCCCCTCGCACTTCTTCAGCGCTAATAATGAGCCGCAGCATTGAGGGCGATCCTCCTTGGCGTAGATCTCGCTCTACATGCGTGATGTTCATATTCAGGTAAGTGGCCTCCGGGGTGGCTATGCTGAAGAGGTCCGTGGATGCAGCCGCCGCCCGCACAGCCTTGTGGAAGCTCTCGCGTGTGGCGAGGTCTCCGTCACAAATCAGCATCACGCGCACTATATTGGGCATGACGACTTTATTCACGGAAGCAAAAGCCCCTTGCTCCATAGGGACGCTGGTTATCCGGCTTTCCTGAATGGCACCGAGGGAAATAACGTGTGAGGATGTGGCAAATGGCTGATTATCGCTGGTGAAAATCCCCCAATGGCTGGCGGCCTCGCTGACGAGGTAATCCTCCAGCGCCGTGGCGAGGATGGTGGATGCAGACGCCTGTATTCCGGTGGAGACCGATTGACCCAACAGCGCAGGAACGCCCGCGGCTACGGGAATATCCCAAGCGGACGGCAGGGGGATGACTGCAAGAGGCATCAGTTTGCCTCCTTACAGGCGAGGTCCCGCAGATTTCGCGGCCACGCACTGGTTATGTTGGTCGATAACCAGAAGCTCAGCCATGTCATAGAGATCCTCCGCGTCATAGATACTCTGGAGCTCCCCGAGCGTTGCCAGCCGCTCACGGACTACTGCTCCGATGAGGGGGCTGATGTTGGGGTAGTTGAGGAAGCCTCCCGATCCCTTTCCGAAGCCAACGCCGGCAGGGATCGGGAGACGGCCTGAAAAAAACCGGTGTTAAACCCGAACGCTACCTGCTGGAGATCAATGAAGGTGCCGATATCTTCAAAATCACCATCTATGATGGGGCGCGTTACGGCCGGGCGCGCTGGGTCTGGCTTAATTTTGATGCAATCCCGCAGCTCTTTCTCAAGAGGATCAGACAAGGCCGGATCCACAGAGCGTAGCACGTTCAACCCGATCTCTGATCTGGCGACTTCCGCAATGGCGTCGGCATAAACGGCCCTTGCTTCAAATGGGGTGCCGACTGTAGCGGCATGCAGGAACGCGCGGCCCCATCGCTCTGCTTGGAAAGCCGGCATGCGGGAAATCACGAAGACCTTCCCCGCGTCAGGGCCTTCTGTGGTGACGGTGTAGTCCATTTCTCGGATCAAAAGTGCCCACTCCAAAAGCATAAGAACATTCTGAGAACCCTACGGCGTGTCGTCAGTTAGGCCCTGAGAGTTGTACTTTCTGGCTGCCTGTGCTGATTGTTTTCCCGGTTTTCAGGGGGGGGGGAGCAACAGATGCGGCGGTATGGCTTA
>NZ_WOTF01000030.1 GCF_011516935.1 Acetobacter farinalis | reverse complement strand
GTCGCAGCGAATGTCGCTGCGACAGCATCATTCTGTTCTGATCGCTCTGTCATGAACAGAACACATCACCACACTATAAACTCAACAAGGCGTCTCACTCCGGAAGCTTACGCCCTTCAAGCGTAGCAACCGCCTCGTCTTCAGGGGTAAGTCGTGACCCTGCCCCGTGAAATGCCCTCGTTTTTGAGTAAGGTCTGTCCAACCGGAGACAGGCAATGAAGAGATCACGTATCACGCAGGACCAGATCATCGGAAGCCTGAAAGAGCATCAGGCGGGTGCGTCGGCGGCCGATCTGTGCCGCAAGCACGGGATCAGCGATGCGACGTTCTACACCTGGCGGTCGAAATACGGCGGCATGGAAGTATCGGAGGCGCGACGGCTCAAGGCTCTTGAAGAGGAGAACGCGAAGCTGAAGCGGCTCCTGGCCGAGAGCGTGATGGACGTCTCGACGCTGAAGGAACTGTTGGCAAAAAACTCGTGACGCCCGGCTTGCGGCGAAATGCTGCGACCTGGGCGATTACGGAGCAGGGTTACACGCAACGCCGTGCGTGCCGGTTGGTCGGTATCGATCCGAAGACGTGGCGCTATGCGTCGTGCCGCCCGGACGACACGGCAGCGCGTGCCCGTCTGCGGGAACTGGCGGGAGAGCGGCGCCGGTTCGGGTATCGGCGGCTGCACATCCTGCTCGACCGCGAAGGGATCGCCATGAACCACAAGAAGCTGTTTCGGCTGTATCGCGAGGAGGGTCTGTCGGTCCGCAAGCGGGGCGGTCGGAAACGGGCGCTGGGCACGCGCTCGCCAATGGTGCTGCCCGATGGGCCGAACCAACGCTGGAGCCTGGACTTCGTGTCGGACGCGTTGAACAGCGGACGGCGCTTCCGGGTGCTGACGGTGGTCGACGACTACACCCGGGAATGCCTTGGTCTGGTCGCCGACACATCGTTGTCGGGCGAACGGCTTGGCCGCGAACTGGACCGGATCGCAGAAAGCCGAGGCTTTCCCATGATGATCGTCAGCGACAACGGCACCGAGATGACCTCGAACGCGATCCTGGCCTGGCAGGAAAAGCGGTCGGTGCTGTGGCACTATATCGCACCGGGAAAACCGCAGCAGAACGGGTTCGTTGAGAGTTTCAACGGCCGGTTCCGTGACGAATGCCTCAACGAGCACCTGTTCCGAAACCTGGCCCACGCTCGGACGGTCATCGACGCCTGGCGGGCCGACTACAACGCTGTCAGGCCCCACACCAGCCTCAATGGCATGACGCCAAAGGCTTTCGCTCAACACGCCAAAACGGCATACAACAACTGACGTGCTCCCTTTTTTGTATCCACTCAAAAGGAGAGTTCCCGTTTTTTTATGGCTTGGGGTTGGTGGGATGACAAGTGTCTCGGGGGCATGCCCCCGAGACACTTGTCTGGCGACCTGATCCGGCGTCCTGCCATCCAGTTGGGAATGGGGGCGCACCGTATTGTAGTCTTCCCGCCAGTCAGCCAGAATCTGTCGGGCATGGCTGAGAGACGTGAACAGTGTCTCGTTGAGGCATTCATCCCTCAACCGGCCGTTGAAACTTTCGACAAACCCGTTCTGTTGCGGCTTCCCGGGGGCGATATAGTGCCATTCAACCTTCATCTCATCTGCCCATTTCAGGATGGCATGGGATGTGAACTCCGTACCGTTGTCGCTGACAATCATGAGAGGTTTGCCATAGCGTGCCACCAGAGCCGTCAGTTCCCGCGCCACACGTCCACCTGATAATGACGTGTCGGCAACCAATGCCAGGTTCTTGCGACTGAAATCGTCGATAACAGCCAGAATGCGGAACCGGCGGCCACAGATCAGGGCATCCGAGACAAAATCCAGGCTCCAGCGCTGCCCGGGTTCCTGAGGGATGGTCATGGGAGAACGCGTCCCCAGTGCCCGCTTGCGGCCACCCCGATGGCGGATTTTCAGCCCTTCCTCCTGGTAAAGGCGGAACAGCTTCTTGTGATTGGGGTTGAACCCTTCCCGCGCCAGAAGATAACCCAGGCGGCGATAGCCAAAGCGGCGTCTCTGGCTCGCCAGATCCCGCAGGCGCTGGCACAGGGCGGCATCATCTGCCCGGGTGGAAACATACCGCGCAACACGCCTGGCAACCCCAACAAGCGCACAGGCGCGACGCTCACTCACCTCCAGAGCCTTTTGAAGGTGTCGGACCGCCTGCCGTTTCGCGACAGGCGTCACCACTTTTTTCCAACAATTTCCTTCAACGCCGCATTATCCAGCATCGCATCCGCCAGGAGACGCTTCAGACGACTGTTTTCATCTTCCAAGGCCTTCAGCCGTTTGGCCTCAGATACCTCAAGGCCACCATAGCGGGTCTTCCATTTGTAAAACGTCGCATCACTGATCCCGTGTTTGCGGCAAAGATCAGAGACCTTCAGCCCAGCCTCCTGTTCCTTCAGGATCCCTATGATCTGCTCTTCCGTAAAACGACTGCGCTTCATCCGTCCGTATCCTTCTCGATCGGACTCTACTTTAAAATGGTTACATTTCCGGGGGGCACGTCAACTGTGGGAGCAAAGCCGTGGGGCAGTCAAGAGAGGGATTTGTCTGGCCTCTGGTGACGATATAATGTATATACGACGTATAAACACCAGACAAGGAAAATCATCATGCAGGGCGTTGTCAGGAAATGGGGGAACAGTGCAGCCATTCGTCTTCCTGCTGGTGTGCTTGAAGCCGTCAGTCTGAAGATCGATCAAGCCGTTGATGTGCGGGAAGAAGATGGGCGCATCATCATAGAACCAGTCAGAGCGTTACCTCTCAAACTGGAAGAGTTAGTGTCAGGCATTACGAACGAGAACCGCCATGATGAAATCGATTTCGGTTCGTCTGTTGGTGGTGAAAGCTGGTGAGTGCCAAAGCAAAGACTGTCTGGGTTCCTGATTGCGGGGAGATTGTCTGGCTGGAATTTGATCCGCAGGCGGGCAGGGAGCAGGCAGGACACCGGCCTGCTGTTGTGCTGAGTCCTGCAAGTTATAATGCCAAGGCTGGTATGATGCTGTGCTGTCCGACAACAACCAAGATCAAAGGCTATCCTTTTGAAGTGGCTCTGACTGGAAAAACTGCCAGTGTGGCCTTGTCAGATCAGGTCAGAAGTCTGGATTGGCGTGTGAGAAAGGCAAAGCTCAAAGGCAAAGTTTTACCCGAAGAGCTTGAGGCCATTCGACAGCGTATCCGGTTGCTAGTCGGGTGAAGAGATTAAGTCTCTTCTACAATTTCCATCATGGGACATCAATGCCGTATGGAGACCGTCTATTCCATCTGACAACTATGGCGACTTATGCGGAATAGATGTCTTCGAATCATCCAAGTTTTTATGAATAGAAGAAGATTTTATTTTTTTCCTGTCGTGTCTTGCAGCGCAGAAGAATGGAAGCGGCCTGTACAAAGTCCTGGACTTTTAGCAGGCTGAAGCTGCCTGAAAGGCGACGTTGTCCAAGGTTTGGGCTAACAATCAAACATTGAACATCAGAATATCGATTAAATTCATTTACTGCTTCAGTCAGAGTATAGTTGTTCATAATAATCTGGCCGTTACGCCATGCCTTGCGTGTAAAGGCATCATCGTCAGGCAGTATTTTTTTATTGACGAGAACAGGAGTGTTTTTACTACCCTGAGAAAAGAGAATAATATTGGGAGAAGTAAATTTTGATGATTTATCATGGCTTTTCCAGTTAAGGGTGCCAGAATAAAGTGAGACCATAACTTCGGATCCCTTCACGGAGATATCAAAATCTGCCTTTTTGCTTCCAAACCACATTGTTCCCACTGTTACATGCAAAAGACGGCGTTGAATTTGCAAGCCGATACGGCCATCTGCAATCAGGATCGCGTCGTGGTGTTGGGTTGAGGAAAAATAGGCCCCTGATCGCGCATCTACAATAATCTGGTTGCCATGCCATTGATAACGTTGTGGGGCTTGTCGACCTCGATGACGTAGAGAAAAGTATTCCGTTATGGCTTTGGGCGTGACAAGCGTCGCTACTCCGGCAGCGCAGGCTGCTGTCAGAAAATGCCGTCGGGAGAGTGGTTGGGAAGGTGTAGGTACAGGGGCGGCGGTCATGTGCTGGCTGGAACGATAGTCAAGTGCATGGTAAATGCTTTTGGCTCGAACAAAGGCACCCAGATTGCGCGTGTCAGCCTGAAGCCAGTTATCGAGTTGTTCTTGTTCATCAGGCAGCAGTGTGCGTTCATCTGTTAATGCTACCCAGCGGGCTGCATCTTCTTTCCGCTGTTGTCCATCTGTCTGAGAGGTGGTGGAAGACACAAACAAATCTCGTCTCGCTGCCAGGCATATTTTCCGTCAACGGGAATACGGATGTCTACCCCAGATCGAAAAGGGGGTGATGATATGTCTGTCTTGTTGTAAAGTGTAAACTTATAAATCTTATTTGGAACGCTTGCCAGCTTCTATTAGTTTCTGCAGTCCGCGCCCTATGTGTCGTTCAACAGCCCGACGAGAAATGCCTAATGATTGCGCAATATAATCATGGCTATGATTATAGATTTTCCTGAGAATGAAGACATCCCTGCACGGGCTCGGAAGTGCCATCATCTGTTCGCGTAGCCAATCCAGTTGCTGGCGGGCAGCAAGGTTCTGCTCCGGGTTGGGGCGCTCATCTGCAACATTGCAGTCGTCAAGGCCTAAATCTTCGTCCAGATAGCGTATTTTCGATTTTCTGGCATATTCTATTACTAGGTTTCTGGCGCAGGAGAAGAAAAAAGCACGGCCGTTTTGAATGTCCTGAAATGGTGCAGCGCAAAACCGTGCATAACATTCCTGAATAATATCATCTTCTGTAACACCGGGTAGTAGCGTGCGTGAAAGCCATCGTCGTACAGCGTTTTCATGCGGCATGACGTCTTGGGCAATCCACGTCAGA
Source organism: Acetobacter farinalis (assembly GCF_011516935.1). Taxonomy (GTDB): domain Bacteria; phylum Pseudomonadota; class Alphaproteobacteria; order Acetobacterales; family Acetobacteraceae; genus Acetobacter; species Acetobacter farinalis. The sequence continues at coordinate 7,552 of NZ_WOTF01000030.1, read as the reverse complement.
TGATGAGTGTCTGGTAAACGACAAGAATTTGATGCTGGCTCCTCCGGTGAGGGCGCATGTCGTTTTATGGGAGGCTCAACGAGCATGAACGGATCTCGCAACAGGAGGCGAACAGGATGCGTTCATGTACACTGCGCCTCTGCTCCAAAGCAAGCTTATCGGAAATGGCAGGTTTGTTTCGTAACATATTGTTATAACTATCTTTATTTTGCTCCGGCACGACTGAAATAAAACCTTAACATAATTCTGAGGTGGTAAGGGGGGAGGAGGCAGTCTGGGGGTGCGTCTTATGGGGTGAGTTTCTTATTGTGTCCGAAGGTAACCTTTCCCCATGCGTTCAGTTAAAGCGATAGGTGCGCTGACTCTGCTTTCTTCCACCGTGTTATGGAATGCTGCGCAAGCAGCAACACATATGTTCAATATTCCGGCCAGCACAGTGCTGGAAGCATTGGCGGCGTTTCAGAAACAGTCTGGAGTTGGTGTAATAGCAAAAGGTGCGGATGTTCAGAAAATTCACGTCTCGCCTGTCCATGGTGTAATGGATGATCAGGCCGCTCTTCAAAAGCTGCTCGCTCAAACTCCCTTGCAGGTGAAGATGTTAGGGAAAGAGTCCACGCTCGTGGTTAGCAGAAAGCCTGCTCAGCATTCCAAGAAAGCAGGCGTCAATGATATAGAAGGATTGTTTGTCGTCGGACACAGAAAAAGTCAGGTTGAAAAACGCTTGTCTAATGTAGTGATGGATACGGTTGCATATGACCCGTTTGAAAACCTTGGTGGTGTTTCTTCCGTTGCGCAGTCTCTTATTCAGTTGCCGGGTGTAACAGGCATTACAGACGGTGATGAGCCGCGTTATGTAAGTATTCGGGGCATTAGTCCGGAGCTCAATCATACGACAATGGATGGTATCACCATGGCGACGGTTGGTGAAAATGGTGGTTCAGGTTCTCGAAAGGTCAATTTGCAGAACATTCCTTCTGAAATGACGTCACGTACGAATGTTTACAAAAGTTTTACTGCTGAGCAGGAAGGTGATGCTATTGGTGGCGATATTGACATGGTGCCAATAAGCGCCTTCGATCATAAGGGACTTTATAAATTTGTAGATGCATATGGTATTTGGTCAAGCAAACGTGGAGGTGTGGGTTCTAATGGCCTGAAAGGTTATGATCCACATATGGGGCAGGGTGCCAAGGGAACATTTTCCGATACATTCGGAAAAAACAAGGAATTCGGTCTTGTGCTATCCATGCGATACCAGCATCGTGTGCGTAACACTACTAAACAGTGGCAGAATTACACGTATGAGGGTGCCAATGGCAAATATGCCACCACACCTGATGATAGTTGGACCGGACGTATTAAGCCTAATCAGTTTTCTGCGGGTGAATACGCAAACGCTGTAACCAACCTTGGTGGGTCTGGCCGTTTTGAATGGAAGCCAAGCAAAAATCTGTATATGTCTCTCATGGGGTGGTCTTACGCTCGTTGGGAAAATTCTGTGATGGATAAACAGGATTACAATCTTAAAAATGCCACACCGCTTGTTGGAGATGGTGATAGTACTCTCCCTGTAAACAGTATTTATGTCAGACGCCGCCAAAACGAGTGGCATCGGCAAAATAGTGGCCTTATCGGCCACATTGACTGGCATAGTGGCAAGCATCATCTGCTGGCGCGTGCAGGCTATACAATGGAAAGCTACAACGACTATCAACCTTACATTGCCGCGCGAACTTACCCCAGCAAGCTTAGTCTAGGCTATACGGGTCTCCCTGATAATGAAAACATGTACAGCATGTCATCACTTTCTGATGCTAATGCAGCCCAGAACGCAAAATGGGATTTGTACAACCACGGTAATTACCAGATTTGGGATAAATCATGGCAGCATGTGCCAACAGCCCGTTTGGATTATGACTGGAATACAGGCCCGCGCGACCATGGCTTTGGTGTTGCTGCCGGTTTTGAATGGCGTGAAATGTCTATGTCCTACCAACGGGAACGGATGGATTATGGTGACCCAAATTCTAAAACAACGGGTGATTATTCAAGTAATATGCTTTTTTCCGGGCATGTTCCATGGTTGAGCACATATCCTGAAACGTTTATTGGGGAAAGTGGTTATAATTTTAACTGGTCTGGCTTGCCGCTTGATAAAGCGTTATCCGCGTACAACAGTCATGCATCGGATTATAAATATCGTGAAGATATTTACGATGGTTATCTTTCTTTACATTATGCTGTAAAAAATACAGTGTTTATTGCTGGCGTGCGCGCAGATGCAACAAGTTATATGGGCTGGATACCTGTTATCAATGGCGCCACGCAAACGGTGCAGCCCGGTTATTCCAAGAATCCGGGTGGGTATATCCGGCCTTTGCCCTCTTTTGACGTTGTGCATCGCTTTGGTAATGGACTAAACATGCACGGGGCTTTTAGCCAGACTATTGGCCGAGCAGCTCCGGGTCAGTTGGCCATGGCGCGGAGTGAAACCTGTGGTGATGATGACGGTGGTGGCACTGATTGTACAATCAGCATGGGTAATCCTAACCTTAAGCCCCGTAAGTCGAACAATTTTGATGTGTCGATTGATAAGTGGTTCAACCACGGAAATGGTTTGTTCAGCGTTGCTTTTTTCAGTAAGTGGATTCAGAACGATATTCTGACTAGCCGTTCAATTTATGTGCAGCATGGTGTGTCGTATCAGGTTACAAAGCCTATGAATTCTCAATCAGCCAGTGTCAAAGGCATTGAAGTTAATCTGCTTAACCGTGACATGAAGCTTTTTGGCCAAATTATCGATGCACAAGCGAACGTGACATGGATGAAAGGCAATGAAAGTTATTCCAGCGGAACGAGAACATATAAATATAGCCGAATGATTTATCAGCCCGATTTTATAGCGAATGGTATGCTGACTTGGCATATCCCTCAAATTAAAGGCGCTATGCGGGCAACAGTTAACTACTCAGGTAAATATTTCACGTCGTTTGGCGCAACCCCGGGTGCTTCAAGCGGCTTCGGTAAGTTGCTGACATTCAACCTTGGTTTCTGGCACGAGGTCTATCCGGGTATCACCTTTAAGTATGAGGTTATGAATCTGGCAAATTACCAGCCAACCTATTTAACAGGAGATCATCTGCAATTTGCGGATGAGCGCGATAACTATGGTCGCGCAGTCTATTTTCATGTTGTTTTTCACTAAGACATAACGGGGACATAGATTGAGGGGCAGCTTGACAATGCTCCTCTAATTTTTGAGGAATGATGTGATGGTTTTTTTTGGTCGCCGTGATCTTGTTGCCGGGTTAATGGCAGGCAGCGCGTTTAGTGGTTTTTTGCTTCGACGCGCCTTTGCCGCTCAGAACCAGCCAAGAAATCTTGAAAAAAATCCGAAATTTGTGTCTACGCCTTTTACTCTTGGCGTCGCGTCTGGTGACCCTGAGGAAGATGGGTTTGTGATTTGGACCCGCCTTGCCCCAATGCCGCTTGAAGAAGCTGGAGGCATGGATTTGAAACCCATTTTGGTGAATTGGGAAGTTTCTGAGGACGAACATATGTCTCGCGTGGTGGCGCGCGGGCAGGCGCTTGCGCACCCTGAACTGGCGCATTCCGTGCATGTTGAGGTGGCTGGATTGAAGGCAGCGCGCCCGTATTGGTATCGTTTCCGCGTTGCGGATTACCAAAGTGCAGTAGGACGGGGGCAAACGCTGCCCGCAGCAGGAGATTCTGTAGACAGAATACGTTTTGCTGTTGCCGGCTGCCAGCATTATGAAGAAGGATATTACACAGCCTGGCGCGCTATTGCTCAGGAATCCGTCGATTTTGTTTATCACTACGGCGATTATATCTATGAGGGAAAGGATAGCGGTCCGGGATACCGTAAGATGAATGGTCAGCCATTCAAGGTTCTGCGCAGGCATATCGGGCCGGAATGTTATTCGCTGGATGAATATCGTCGCCGTTACGCTCAATATAAAATGGATCCAGATCTTCAGGCTGCTCATGCTGCCGCACCATGGTTTGTGAGCTTCGACGATCATGAAGTGGATAATAACTGGGCAGGAGATACGGATCAGGATGGAACACCGGAAGAGGTGTTTCTGTTTCGGCGTGCTGTTGCCATGCAAGCCTACTATGAACATATGCCATTGCGACGGCGGTCGTTACCAGATGGTAGCCACATGCAGATTTACAGAACAGCACAGTATGGTGATCTGTTGAACATGTTCGTGCTGGATACACGTCAATATCGGAGCGATCAGGTTTATGGGGACAAGGACGGTCCGCAGCGCGAGGACGTATGGGCTAGTAATCGCAGTATAATGGGAGCAAAACAGGAACAATGGCTGTTCAACGGTCTTGCGCAGTCTGACACACGTTGGAATCTCTTGGCGCATCAGGTGATGATGCTGAATCTGGCACATCGTAAATCGGGCAGTGCTCAACTTGAATACAGCATGGATCAATGGTCAGGCTATCTTTATAGTCGCAAGCGTCTGCTGGAGTTCGTCCAGGCTCACTGTCCGGGCAATGTGGTGAACGTGACAGGAGATGCACATCGTCACTTTGCTGGGGATCTGCTGGTCAATCCTGACGACAAACAGCCTGCTTCTGTGGAATTTCTGGCAACGTCTATCACATCTGGGTCTGATGGCATGGGTGATGATGATGCTTTCAGCCAGTCTGTCCGGCACGAAAACCCATGGTTGAAGGCAACAACAGATAAGCGCGGTTACGTTTTGTGCGATGTTGGTCGTGACCAGTGGAGAGGGGATCTTAAAATAGTCGATCAGGTCATGCAGTCAGGTGGGGTGACGTCAACCTATGCCAGCTTTGTCACAGAAAGAGGACATCCTGGTCTGCAGAGAGTGTAGAGTTAAAAAGAGTTTTTATGTTTATTTTTTAAAACTCTGTTTTGTTTAAATTTTGTAAATGACACTTACGGCGTGTCGTCAGTTAAGGGTTATGATGAATGCCTCCCTCAGCCATGCCCGACAGGTTCTGGCTGACTGGCGGGAAGACTACAATACGGTGCGCCCTCATTCACAACTGGATGGCAGGACGCCGGATCAGGTCGCCAGACAAGTGTCTCGGGGGCATGCCCCCGAGACACTTGTCATCCCATCAACCCCAAACCATAAAAAACGGGAACTCTCCTTTTGAGTAGATACAAAAAGGGGGGGGGGGCACGTCACCGGGAAAGCCCAAAAACTTAAAAAGATAGCCGATACGCTATTGTATGAATTTCTAGAGGTGCTGCGTTTCGTAGTGGAGGCTTTACTTCACATCGTCGGCCTGCGTCCAGAACCACCCAATCCTATTCGTACATCCTGAATGAGAAGGACCAGATAGCCCTCGAACGGTTCAAGGAAACTCATGACGATGAGTTTTCAGCCATGGCAGACAGTAAGAAACTGGCACCATGGCTCGACCAGAGATTCGAAAACATGGCACAGGCTCGACAAAAGCGCTTTGAACAGCCGATTGAAAAACATGAAGCCAAAAAAGAGGCTGCTCGTCACAAGATTGAACAGCTTTCTGCTTTGCTCAACACGAAAAATCATAAATTGAAACATCAGGCGCCTATCAACTCGTCTCGTCCCCGCAATCTCACATCTTTTCCCGCACCGAACCCGCAGACCAAACACCCAACCTCTGACACACCCTCACCGCTTTAAAGAGTTTGGAAAGTCTCTTGACGAGAACTTACTTCTTCTCCAAAGCGTTTCTCGTAAATCGTTACCAAGAAGGACGTCTTTTAGCGTTTTCCTTGATGAAATCATGAAGGTTTCGAATGAAACTCACCCTAGTCTCAGGGTTCGAGTCCCGCAGTTCGCACCACAGACACCTGAAATAGCACGATTTTTCGGCTGAATGAGGAGCAAAGGCTGTCTTTGCTCCATCGTCCTTCCCCACTTGAGGGAAGATTTTATGCTCCGTGTACGAGGCACTACCTACCACTTCCGCCGTATCGTTCCCCCTACCCTGCGAGCAGCCTTAAACCGGCGGGAAATCTGGGTTTCCCTGAAAACCGGCCACCAGAATGAAGCCCGCAAACGCGCTTCTCTGCTTCATGCCAGAACCACAGAACTGTTCATGGAAGCCCATTCTGTGCTGGCTGAACCGGACGCTTTAAGCCGGCTTGAAGGACTGCGGGTTGCACTGCGGGATTTGCAGAGCGTGACTCTGCCTTCATCTGCTCAGGAAACGGGGTCCATGCCAGTTTCAGCATTGATGCCAAAACCCCGAACAGTAAAGAAAACGGTCCAAGCACCCAAAGCAGCCCCCTTGATGCTATCGGGTGCCCTGAAACGCTTTGTGCTGGATAATCCCCGTGCCAGCGCCGACGCGAAAAAGGCAACCCAGCGAGCAGTAGACCTTTTTCTGCAAGCGTTTGGCGATGCCCCTGTGTCCATTATTGGTGGCGAGAAGGCTGGAGCGTTCCGTGACCTCCTGTTTTCCCTTCCGGCCTCACTGGGCAAACGCAAAAGCAGTCTTACCATTGAGGAAGAGGCAGAACGGGCCAGAGAGGAAGGTCTGCCAACCCTGAGCGGGAAAAGCGTCAAGAACCACATGATGCGCCTCTCCGCCCTCTGGAACCAGTTACACCAGCGGGAACTGGTCACACGGAACCCATGGACGGGCTGGAGTTTTGAGAATGGGCAGAAGACCATACGCAGAAGCTGGGCGACAAAGGAACTGGCTTTGCTCGCCTCTGCCTCATGGCACAGCACCTCTGTGCCAGAACAGACCTTCCGGCTTGTGACCCTCATTGCTGCCTACTCAGGCATGAGACTTGGTGAAATCTGCACCCTGCGGAAAGAAGACCTCCAGACTGTCGACGGTATCCCCTGCTTCCTCATTCGCCCACACCCCGAAACCGGCTGGGCACCCAAGACTGACGCAGGCACTCGTGTGGTGCCTGTCCATTCAAAACTCATTGAAGCGGGAGTTCTGGCCCATAAGGATACCACTGACGGCTCTTACCTCATTCCCGGCTTGGAGACTTCAAAACAGGGTGTCAGGGGCGCTGCATTGGGACGGGCTTTCTCATTACTCAAGACCCGTATCGGCCTGCCCGCTGAAATCACGTTCCATTCCTTCCGGCACACCGTATCAACCCAACTCAGAAACGCGGATGCCAATATCCGGGAGGTATGGATTGACCGCCTCCTTGGTCATGAAGCAACCCACAAAAGTCAGGGCACCACAACCTATCTGACAGGCATTTCAATAGCCAATTTGCAACAAACCATAGAGGCAATCAGCTACCCGGAAACAGCCTTCAAAAAGGGAACGTTTTAAAAGGGAGCCAGCAGTGTTGAATGGCTACCCATTCAACATCTGGCAAGGGGGAGTAACCTCCCCCGTTGACCCCTTTTGTTTTTCTTCTAAGACGCGATTAAGGAGCAAAGATTTCATAAAATTAAGTCGCAAGCCTACAGCGTGTCGTCAGTTAAGCAGTATGATGATTGAGGCGAACTGCACCGCAGCGAGGAAGGTTGATTTAAGCTTGTCGTAGCGGGTTGCGATCGCGCGGAACTGTTTG
>NZ_WOTF01000029.1 GCF_011516935.1 Acetobacter farinalis | reverse complement strand
TTTCTACAATCCACGTCGACGCCATTCATATCTGGGTGGCATCAGCCCTCTCGCTTTCGAAGCAAGAGTGGCATAATCACTTCTGACCGGCACAAAACCGTTACAAGTCCACCTTTGCCGACCGGGCCTACATGGCGCTCACCCTGCTGCGCCGTCCTAACGACCAGATGCGGCTGTATGAAATGGCGAACCTCGCGCATCAGGCGCGAGTGCCGACCGTCGTGACCAATGATGTGCTGTTCCATACCCATGACCGGCGTATCCTGCAGGATGTCGTCACCTGCATCCGCCACAACACCACGATCGATGAGGCCGGTTTTGTCCGCGAACGTCACGCAGACCGTTATCTCAAGCCACCGCAGGAGATGGCCAGGCTGTTCGTGCGCTATCCAGAAGCGGTGGCCCGGACCATGGATATCGTGAAGCGCTGCCGCTTCTCGCTTGACGATCTGGCCTACCAGTATCCCGATGAAGTGTCCGTGCCCGGTCAGACACCCCAGCAGGCGCTGGAAACCCTGACATGGGAGGCCGCATCCCGCACCTATCCAGAAGGCATTCCGGATGAGGTCTGCCAGAGCCTGAACCACGAGCTCAGCCTGATCGGGCGGATGAACTACGCGCCGTATTTTCTGACGGTGAACAGCATCGTCCGTTATGCCCGCTCCCAGGGCATTCTCTGTCAGGGCCGTGGATCGGCTGCCAATTCCGCCGTCTGCTACGTGCTCGGCATCACCGCCATCGATCCGGCCCGCAACTCCCTCCTGTTCGAGCGCTTCGTCTCCGAGGAGCGGGGCGAGCCACCGGATATCGACGTGGATTTCGAGCATACGCGACGTGAACAGGTCATCCAGTGGGTCTATGAGCATTACGGTCGCGACCGGACGGCCCTGACGGCAGTGGTCATCCGCTATCGCGCCAAGGGAGCGTTGCGTGACGTCAGCAAGGTCATGGGGTTGCCGGAAGATCTGATCCGCACGCTATCAGGTCAGATCTGGGGCTGGGGGCGCAAACTGGACGATAACGCCCTGACTGACAGCGGCATTGATCTGTCAGACCGGCGCATCCGCCTGACGCTGGATCTCGCGCAGTGCCTGATTGGCGTGCCCCGCCATCTGTCGCAGCATCCCGGGGGTTTTGTGCTGACCCATGACCGGCTGGATGAACTGGTGCCCATCGAGCCAGCATCCATGGAAGCCCGTCAGATCATTGAATGGGACAAGGATGATATCGACGTCCTGAAATTCATGAAGGTCGATATCCTCGCCCTGGGCATGCTGACCTGCATGAAAAAAGGGCTCGACCTGCTGGCGGACCACAAGGGCCAGCACTTCACGCTTCAGAGCATTCCGGCGGAGGATCCGCGCACCTACGCCATGATCCGCAAGGCCGATACGATGGGTGTGTTCCAGATTGAATCGCGTGCCCAGATGTCCATGCTGCCACGGCTCAAACCGCGCGTCTTTTATGACCTCGTCATTGAAGTCGCGATCGTCAGGCCCGGACCAATTCAGGGCGATATGGTGCATCCGTATCTCCGAAGGCGCGAAGGGATCGAACCGGAAAACTATCCCACCCGGGAATTGGAAAAGGTTCTGAGGAAAACACTGGGTATTCCCCTATTTCAGGAACAGGCAATGCAGGTCGCCATGATCTGTGCGGGGTTTACTGCCGCCGAGGCTGATCAGCTGCGTCGGGCCATGGCGACGTTCAAAAATACCGGCACCGTCTCACAGTTCCAGAGACGTCTGATCGAAGGCATGCGGGCCAACGGTTACCCGGAAGAATTTGCAGAACGGATCTATCAGCAGCTCGAAGGGTTCGGGTCTTACGGATTTCCCGAGAGCCATGCAGCCAGTTTCGCCATTCTGGCCTATTCGTCGTCCTGGATGAAATGCACCCATCCGGATGTGTTTCTGGCGTCACTTCTGAATTCCCAGCCGATGGGGTTCTATGCACCCGCGCAACTGGTTCGCGATGCGCGGGAACAGGGCGTGGAAATCCGGCCCGTTTGCATCAACGCCTCGCGCTGGGACAGCACACTGGAAGGACCGGAAAGACCAGACGGGATGTTCGCCGTGCGACTGGGTATGAGTCTGGTCAAGGGGCTGGCCAATGACGATGCGGCCCGAATTGTTGCCGCTCGAGCGTCATGTCCGTTTACCTCGGTCGATGATCTGTGGCGACGCGCAAGTGTGAAAGCGTCAGCCTTGACCCATCTGGCTGAGGCCGACGCGTTCCGTCCTTCGCTCGGGCTGGCACGACGCGAGGCGCTCTGGGCGATCAAGGCTCTGCGCGATGAACCGCTGCCGCTGTTCGCGGCAGCGCAGGTGACACGGGAAGCGGAGGAACCAGACGTGCTGCTGCAGCCCATGCGCGATGGGGCCGAGGTGGTGCGCGATTATAACCGGCTTGGCCTGACCCTGCGGGATCATCCGCTGACCTTCCTACGCGAGGATCTTCAGGCAAGGGACATCATGTCCTGTCGGCAGGCGCTGGCCGCGAAAGATGGGAAGCGTCTCACCGTGGCGGGGCTGGTACTGGTGCGGCAGCGGCCAGGCTCCGCAGAAGGCGTGGTGTTCCTGACGCTGGAGGACGAGACAGCCAACATGAACGTCATCATCTGGCCGGACATGTTTGATGCGAACCGGCGCGTCGTACTTAGTGGCCAGATGCTTGCCGTGAAAGGCATGCTCCAGAAAGAAGGTGAGGTCGTACATCTGGTGGCGAAGGAGATCACCGACCTCTCCGGCCTACTGGCGGACGTCGGGAACCGTTCTTTGCAAAACGTCGGCATAGACCTGCAGGAACCCAGACCCGAACATCTGGTGATAAAGTCACGAAACTTCCACTGACTGATGATCTATCAGCTTCTGCGCAATCCCGGTAAGGGTTGCCCGCCTCGCGGCCTGTGAGAAAAGGGGTGCGCCGATCATGAGTTCGTCGGGCTGATGCTGTTTTATGAAAGTGGAGATGCCTGCGGCCACGACATCTGCCGTTCCAGTAAACGTATAACGCAGGGTTCTGTCGATAAGAGCCTGTTCCTGTTCGCTCCATGACACAGCGCGAGGTGCTGGAAATTGCGTTGGGCGCCCTCGGCGCAACGCGACAAAATGCTGCTCCAGCGAAGTCGCTGCATGCTGCGCCTCGACTGGTGTTTCTCCAATAATCGCATTGACGGCCAGCATGGCATAAGGCTTCTCTAGACGTTCTGACGGTTCAAAACGCTGGCGATAAAGTGCCAGAGCTTCTTCCATCAGATCCGGCGCGAAGTGACTTGCGAATGCAAACGGCAGGCCCATGATTGCGGCCAGATGCGCAGAAAACAGGGAAGAGCCGAGCAGCCAGACGGGCACATTCAGCCCGGCTCCCGGCACAGCAAACACCGTCTGACCCGGTTGGGGTTTCTCGAAATAATGCAGCAGTTCCGCAACATCCTGGGGAAAGCGATCAGCAGAGCCCGGATCACGCCGCAGTGCCCGCATGGTCGCCTGATCGGAGCCTGGAGCCCGCCCCAGCCCAAGGTCGATCCGACCGGGATAGAGAGAGTCCAATGTTCCGAACGCTTCGGCGACAGCAAGCGGTGCGTGATTGGGCAGCATGATACCCCCTGCCCCCACCCGAATAGTTTTCGTCGCTCCCGCAACATACCCAATAGCCACAGCGGTCGCAGCAGACGCGATACCGGGCATTGCATGATGTTCCGCAAGCCAGAAGCGACGGAACCCTAAACTCTCTGCATGCACAGCAAGGTCTGCGCTGCGATGTAGCGCATCTGCAGCAGAACTCCCTTCATTGATGAAGGCCAGATCAAGAATTGAGAGCGGAATCATGGGAACAGTCCTCTTATCCAGTCCTTCTTCACATGGGACTGCAGACAACATACTCCAAGCCGCCAGATAAACATTCTATTCTTAGCAATCTCTTGAAGGAGAAGAGAGCATTTTTAAATGCGATAGAATGAAAAGAAAAAACCAGCAATTTCATACGCATCCCAGCATGGTGCGTACGAAATTGAGGTAGCGTGCCCTCATCTGCCGATGGCAACGACCATAAGGATACCAAAGGAAATAGCTGTTTTCTGGCATTTCCTTGATCTCGGGCTTTCTCGCATCTGTTGCCATCTTCTCAGTGACAGCAGTCATGACACGAGCATGACAGCATGTTTCTGATGTCATGACGCCACTTTTCAGGCAGTGACACCCAAAATCAGGTGTCATCATGGCGTCATTCGGCAAGCCCCCGTCAGGCAGCAGTTCGCAGCCCGTCTTCCGCGACAGCCTCAATAGCCTGCCTAAGGGCCCCCACAACCTGTTCAGGATCACAGACCATGTCCTTGAAAATGAGAATTGGGCGCTGATGAGTTGGATAGCGATGCAGTCGCCGTAAGGTCTCGTCCTTTCGCTCCTTCTGCGTGGAAGAGTAGGCTGTAAATGTCCGGTCAAACAGACCGACGACTTCGATAAAGCAGCTCTTATCAGACTGGGCCGAACTCACTTTGAAATCGGCAAAAGCTTCTTCCTGAAAAGCGCATCCCTTCACAGCAGGATGAATGTCAAGCTTTAGTGTCGATGGCAGCATGGACTTGAGGCGTCGGTATACGGCCAATTCGTAAAGGGAATCAAACTCATGACCGTCTTGTGCGAGCTTTTCCTCGACAGGCAGGTGCGAATAGCACTGGTGCACAGCCTCACGAAAGGCCGCCCATGCCCCCTCCCCTGGCTGCCAGTATTTTTTGCGCAGATCCCAGGCCTTTCGCCCAAGATCTGCCAGCATAAATCCATGGACACAGACGCCAACATGGGCCGAAAGCTCAGCATAGAGGTCAATATCCCGACGCGGAAAAAGACCGGTCCTGGCAGGCATCGGAAACTGAAGAGGATCGAAACGATAGTCCGTTGTCATGAGGGAGCATCCTGAAAAAATGGCTCCGATCACACAGCGTGAAGCGGAGCCAGGAAAAGGTTTTTGGTAGGATAGGGTGTGATTGAAGAGGTCAGGCTGCCTGCTTCATCGTCACTGGAGCCGCCAAAAACTGTTCCAGGCGGCCATAACGACGTTCCATGTCGCGATGCAATATGACCAGGCCCTCAAGAGCCTCAAAAGCAGCTTCGCTACCGCCAAGAATCTCAAGCAGCAGAACACCCTCCAGAACATGAAGGGCTTTAAGTTCCATCGCTGCATGCACAACGTCATCGGTGACGGGAAACAGGTCGGAAAGCGGGTAATGAGACATGACTTTTATCCTTGTCGTCCAAAGAGAGGGAGGAAAAGACCACACACATCGCTTCCCATGGGGCATTAGCGGATATGCGTAATCGTGAGGACAGACACAAAACCATCCATGAATTACCCAGACCAAATACTATTCTTCAGAAAACCATTTCAAAACAATGGGTTAAGGGAGAGCATTTTTAAATGCGATAGAACGAGAGAAAAGAAGAAAAAACGCAGCGATTTCATGTGCTTGCGCAGCATGCATATGAAATTGCGGTAGCGTGCCCTCACATACCCCCGAAAGGACGAAAAAGAGACAAAAACGGGACATAAAAGGGAAAAGGCGGCCATTTTTACGGCCCGGACAGTCCCCTCCATTACTGCCACACCGTATGACGCCACTCATGACAGCAGTTTTGAAGTGTCATGACACCGTCAGGAACGATGACAGGGCGGGAAATGGTGTCATTGTGACGTCATTTCCCGTTATTGGCTCAGACTATCGATCTCATTTACGGTCGCAGGCCACGTTCATGATCATGCGGGGATACCCACCAGTCTCAGCATCGTCATACGCCAGATCTCTGGTCAGAACGGCGTGCCCACCGACGTGAATTTGCTCCATGTATGAGAAGCAGGCTGCCACCTGTTGATGACCCACCCGGGGTAGGACAGTGCAGACGCAAAATCATGCACACCTGCATTTTCTGTCGGCAGAATACGGATTTCTGGCGCCTCACTCTCCCACAGCACCTTGTGCTGCGCGTCAGTCAGCGCAATATGCGTCCCCACGGCGCCATAATAACTGGAATAGGCGATCAGCACCGTCACATGCGGCTGTGACGGCCCGAAACTGACATCCACGATACGGGGAGCCTTTTCGAGCGCCTGAGCATCTGGATCGGACGCAGGGTCAGCAGGATAAAAAGACCCTTTGGCAAATTTTATTCCCTGCGTCTGCGCAAAGAACGGTGCATCAGCTGATGTCGCCGCCCTCCCGGGCTGCGTTCCCTGCTCATTGCCGTACGCATGCGATGCTGCTGCATCGGCGAGCTGCTGCCAGTTCACAGCATGTGCCTGTTGCGGCAGGCCAACAGCCAGACCCACGGCCACAGAAAGCCCCGCAAATACCTTCTTCATGAAATACCCTTTCCAGAGACGCCTTATTATAAAAAAAGTGCTTTAACTCTGATTTTTCTCAAACGCGCAAAACATCGAGACACGTTACTCGAACGCTTGTCACTCTCCGGTCACGTGCCCTGATTCAGCAAGGTCTTTCAGAAAAGTCAGGTTGTTTTTGTGCCAGCCATCGCCATAGCTGTCATAGGTACCGATGCGAACATCCTGAGGCACCACAAAATGGCCTTGCAGAACCTGCAGGATACGAGGATCCTGTGCCCAGGTCGGTGCCCCCTCTGGTATCATGAGCAGAACGACCGTTATCCGGTCATGCTCTGGCGCCACAGACTGCAACGGACCATATTCCAGAACTTTTTGGGCTGTGAGACCGTAACAGAACCGCGCTGGCACCCGCACCCCGGACGGCGCGGTATCTCCAGCGAGAGGAGGTGCCTTCAGACTATTTTGTACGCTCTGGTCCTCTGAAGGTCCGTCAAAGATCGCCATGGCTTCTGGACCTGGGGCCAGGAACAGATCCCCCGCAAAATGCTGCGTGGTTTCTTCCTGACCCGGCGGACCTTCGTCCGGCTTCGGTTCCGAATTATCGTCGAGGTCATGAAGCCCGAGTTGCGCTGCAGTTGGCATTGCAGGATGCTGAGCATGAACACGCCAGGTCACAGGAACCCTCTGCACAAGACCAGCGTCCATCAACGCCTGAATGAAAGGACCTGGTTCCACATTACGCGGCCCTTCCCCAAACAACACGCCCTGTGTGGAGGCATTATACCCCTCTCCAGGTTCAATGCCTTTCTCAACCCGATTGGCCACATCTATCGAACGCGGATAGGCAGAAAGGCTCAGAAAGGCCTCTGACCCGATAGAAAGACAGACCCGCCGACTGTCGCCATTTTCGATCTCTCCACGATCTGCCGGATCATGGCGAACCTGCTCCAATATGGCATCAGCTGCCTTGGCCGCCTCAGCATCTGAAGCGGCATAACTCCGTTTCGGCGACGCGCAGGCCAGACAACTCATGGCAACCAGACAAACTTTGAGGGAAACGCCCTGAACGCGCATGACACTCATCCTTCCGGCTGCTCGGCAAAAAGCGTCAGGCCATCAGTCCCTTTGCGATAGATCAGATGGTGGCGCACTTCAGCCCCGGCCTCCAGCCCGGCAAATGTTCCCGCCATGCGTCGAAAGACAGGTGTCCGCATCCAGTCTTTCGGGCCATCGCTGCGATACACAGCCGTCGCCGTAATGATCTCCCGTCCGGTCGGGTCATGCTCCGGATGCCGGATATCGACAATCCTGCGGAGCGTCAGACCGACACAGACCCCATCAACCTCACTGATCAGATAGGGATGAAGCAGCAATGGTTCATCACGTTCTTCCTCCCCTTTCTTCGACACCTGTTCAGGATAGGCCAGAGTCGCAATCGGAATATACCCGTCGAAGAGGCGCCCGGGCTGGCGCAGCGTATAGCTAAAATCCTGATTATTCCGGGATGTCGTGTAAAATACGGCCTCTTTCGTTGCGCCGGACGTTTTGAATGTGACTGGCACGACATGCCGTTCCAGAACACCACGCTGCGTCAGATCCGTCACAAGATCCGAGGGTGCCTCGTCTGCTGGTCCGGCATGAAACAGAAACGGATGGGCCGTGGGAGTCGTCCAGGGCGACGACTGCATCCAGAACCGTTTATTGGACCATTCACGAAAGTCTATCCCCGCACCAGAGCGTAACAGCATGCAGGACCGCATGCCCTGAGGATGACGCTCAATCAGCACCTTCTGCAAATCGCGGGTTTCACCATGCGGCCCGGAGAACAGAATAAAACTCAGGCCGCCTGCGCCGGCGACAGCAAGCAAGGCACTCAGGCGGGGAGCCGAACGGATCACCCCTGACAGCGACGAGATCAGGAACGACATCTTACAAATCTCCTGCGTCACGGCAGAGCGCGAGCAGGTGTGTCAGTTTCTGATGCACCACGCTCCCCAGAACAATGACGCCTTCGAGGGTTTTCACACCATCCGTATCGGCTCTGAGCGTATCAAGCCGCCCCCGGAGGACCTGATGCTCCAGTTCCACCAGCCGCATGACATCATGCAATCCGGCGTGAAGGTCTTCGAGCCGACGATCCCGGAGCGGCACGGAGGACAGGCAAGGCGCTTCATGAGACATGACAAACCCTTCGACAGATCGCGCTGTTCATGCGAGAACAGGCCCATGAGACACGGAGACCCGCTTCATATGCCCTCTATGGAACTTACAGCTCCCCGACTATACATGCAAGCGCTTCGTCGTATAATGACGAACTTTTCCGTTATGGAGCGTTCGCATGTCACCGCCCCGACCCAGAAAGCGCAAGCTCATGGATGAGCAGATCAAACTGATGCGCGAGCGCGGGGAACGGCTGCGTCAGGCTGCCCAGAGCATTGGCATTACACATGCCGCAAAGGCTGCGGGCGTGCCTTACACAACTTTACGTGACTACATGAACGGCAGTGAGATGAAGCTCTCTGCCGTTGCCTCCCTGGCACGAGTCTGCGGCGTAACGCTGGACTGGCTTGCCTATGGCGTTGGCGAAACACCCCTGAGCCAATCCCCTTCTCGCCCCGCCCTGCAACGCGGTGGCCACCAAATTGTCATCCCCTGGCTGGATGACCGGGAAGAAGGATTGCGGGTCGGCAAAGGCTGGCTGGAGACGACCTTGACGCGCCCGACCATCGCAGCACTCCGCCTGACAGATGTCACAGGCGACGCCATGGCACCGACCCTGCTCCATGGAGATATCGTCATGATCGATACGGCCTCGACCCAGGCTCAGGGCGGCGCACTGTATGCCCTGAAAGTCGATGAGACCGTCATGCTGCGCCGCCTTGACCTGCGCCTGGGTGGCGGCATACGCGTTCTGGCTGACAATGATCGTTACCCGCCGCAGGACCTGTCGGCAGAAGACATTCAAAGCCTGAGGGTTGTCGGAGAAGTGGTCTGGTTTGGCGGTCTGCCACGAGGATAAGTGCGCTATTCGATCTACGAAAACTCACACAATAAAAATTGTACGTGTTTCCGCTTGTTTTTCTACAACTCCCCACCTAATCTTTCCTGAGAAATACCGCGCCTCGTTGCGGTCCGCCCGGGAAGGATTTCAGTGTAATGGCCAAGGTGACGTCAGCCTCATCGTCAGGAACACATCTCGTCAGTTCGGATGTTCACATCGTGAATGGTGCCGTGTGGCAGGACACTGAGCTTGGAGATGATGGAGAGTTATGGGTTGAGAACGGCGGCACAGCCCTCAATACCCTTGTCGATCAGGGCGACCTCACTATCAGCGCTGGCGGCCTTGCCTCAGGCGTGACCGTCACCGGGGATGACGACGAAAACGGCTTTCTCGAAGCCTATGGCGGTCTTCTGGAAGACGCCACTTTTACCAGTACCGGCTGGGGAATCATCGAACAGGGGGGTACCGCCCATACCGTTCTCCTGACGGATGGAGGATACATCGAAGTTGCCGGGACAGTAGACGATGCGACCCTGCGCGGCGGGAGCATGCGGGTTGATTCCGGGGCAATTATCAGAAATGTCACGCTTGAGCAGAACGGCGGCATGCTGATTGAATCAGGGGCGACCGTTACAGGTGTGACCCTTGGGCAGGGAGCCTCTTTTTCTCTGCAATCAGGAGCCACATTTACGAATGTGACTGTCGCAAGCGGTGGTAGCCTCGACGTTGACTCCATTCCTGCGGACGGCGTCACGATTGAAGAGGGTGGCAGTCTCGATTTTTCTGCTCTGAACTGGGACGATACTGCAACAGCCCAGATCGTGGGTGACCCTATTCTGGACGTCACTGCCGGGGGTGTCACCTCATCCGTGACACTGGACGGTGAGTATACAGGCGAGCATTTCGTTCTCTCGAGCGATGGACATGGCGGCACATTGGCCACCCTGGAGGTTGATGATGGCACACCCTGTTATTGCGCCGGGACCCTGATCACCACCGATCATGGCGATATCCCCGTAGAAGCGCTGCAAATTGGTGACCGGGTTATGACAGCATCCGGGGAGACACGCCCCATCCACTGGATTGGCCACCGGAGCTACTCCGGACGTTTTGCCTCCCGAAACCCCTCTGTTCTACCTGTCATTTTTACAGCCGGGTCTCTGGGCAACGACCTGCCACGACGCGATCTCTGGGTCTCCCCGCTGCATGCAATGTTCATCGATGACGTCCTGATTCCGGCGGTTCTGCTGGTCAACGGCCAGACCATCCGGCAGGCGGAACGGGTTGATCGTGTCCAGTATTTTCATGTTGAACTGGAGAGCCATGATATCCTGTTGGCCGAAGGCGCACCTGCGGAAAGCTTTGTCGATGATTCCTCGCGCGGCATGTTCCACAATGCCCCGGAATACGCTGCGCTGTATCCCGACACCCAGAAAAAACCGGCTCGATATTGCGCCCCGCGGGTTGAAGAAGGTGTTCTTCTTGAAACTATTCGAAACCGTCTGAACCAGACAGATGGGCCAGACAACACGGAAAAATCGTCAGGTTCGAGACATCTGGAAGGCTATCTGGATGCTGTGACCCACACGGAAATCAGGGGATGGGCGCGGTGGTCTGACAGCGCCGAACCTGTTCTTCTGCGCATTCTGAATAATGGCATCTGTATTGGGGCCATCACGGCCGATCTGACACGACAGGATGTCGGGATGGCGTGTGGTTTCCGGTTCATTGTTCCCGGTGGCCTGTCTCCGCACCAGCGCCATATGATTGATGTTCAGCCACTGCACGGAACAGGTCAGCTCGGACATGCTCCCAGGGGCCTTGAACCTGTGGTTGAAACGCAGACCGAAACTCGAACCACTCACCCCGCTTCTCCGAACTCTCTTCGCGGCTGGGTTGATCTCGTGTCGCGGGACCGGATTGCAGGCTGGGCCTACAACCCCTCCACCCCCGAAGTACCCGCACCCCTTCAGATCGTGGTCAATGGGCAGCTTCGTGCCAGCACGGTCGCAAACGGGCGTCGCCCCGATGTGTTGCAGGCTGGACAGGGTCCTGAAGGCTGCGGGTTCGACCTTCTTCTGCTCCCGCCCCTCTCTCCGCTGACGCGGCACACCATCGAGATACGCTGGGCCGTCAATGGCTCTCTGCTGGGCGCGCCTACTGTTCTGCCGCAAGCAGACAGCTTTGATCCAGATCTGGAGCAAGCGGTGAAGACCGCAGTCTCGTCGGCAGAAAGCCTCGAGACACAGAACCATGTCCTGTCCTTCCTGCTGGAGCAGGTCGATCGCCTGAAGCAGGTGCGAGCAGAGACAGCCACAGACCACACCCGTATGGCGCTGAACCGGCAACTCACCAGACGAGGATGTACTGAACCCGTCACCCCAGCCCCGAAAGCGTTGGTCATCGACAGCGCCCTGCCGGACGGCCAGCGGGACGCCGGATCAGTGGCTGTTCTGTCGCATGTCCGAACCCTGCAAACTCTGGGGTATCAGGTGACCTTTGTCGCCGCTGACGGGATGGGAACGCGGGCTCCCTTCCCTGTTCCGGATGTCATGCTCTGCACCCTGCCATTTTATAATTCGGTGGAAGAGGTTCTGACGCGGCATGCCAACAGCTACGACGTTGTTTACCTCCATCGGGAACATGTGGCATCGTGTTACATGACCCTTGTTCGCCAGACCCAGCGCCGGGCCCGGGTTGTTTATGCGGTAGCGGATCTGCATCATATTCGCGTCGCCCGTCAGGCTGTCATTGAGGGACGCCCCGAACTGCTCGCAACGGCACGCCGGTTGAAAGCGTCCGAATATGAGATGGCCCGCAAGGCAGACGTCGTGCTAACCCATTCTCTCGCTGAGCAAAATTTGCTGTGCCGGGACGTGCCATCTGCCACCGTTGTGCATGCACCATGGGCTGTCCGTGTCAGGAAACGTGTCCCGGGATTCCAGAAACGTACAGGCATCGCCTTTATCGGCAATTTTGCTCATGCGCCCAACGTTGATGCTGCTCACTGGCTGGTCGACGAGATCATGCCGCTGGTGTGGAAACAGGCGCCGGATATCATCTGCCATCTTGTTGGCAGCGCGATGCCGGAAGAAATTCGGCGCCTTGCCAGCGACCGTGTCCATATTCTTGGGCACGTTCCCGATCTTTCCGAGGTGCTAGAGCACGTCCACTTTATTCCGGCTCATATCCAGCGGCTGTAAAGAAGTTGGCGCATTCGTCAGGAGTGAAAGCATCCAGGACTGATCCGGCGGCATCCCACAAGGT
>NZ_WOTF01000028.1 GCF_011516935.1 Acetobacter farinalis | reverse complement strand
GATCTGCTCAAAACGCAGATCAAAAGCTCTCCAGAAAACCGTCAATCAAATCGCCAAAACCCAGAAATTACTGGCCAAGCACATCAATCAACGGTTCTTCGATCCCTCCACATCAACGGCTGACCGGCTGCATTGGCAATCCCGTCATTCACGCCTTTATAGATAGGGATATCTGTTCCTGTCAGCCCCGGTATGCCTGTGACCGAGGCCCAGAGATTCCTGGCGGATGGCTCAAGCATGTATGTATAGGGCGTGCTAACGCCCAAAGGTCCACGCTGGTAGGATGTCGCGTTTGAGCCAAGTGTGTTTGGCAGATCATTATAAACGACGCCGCCTGAATTACGATATTCGATATCCAGCATGGCGCCACCTTTATCATGGTCGAATGTGTGGCCGTATTTAAATGTAATTTTCTCAGAAGGGGCAATCAGGCTTTGTGTCCACCCCCCCTGAGCTGTCATGTCCATACCCGTAAAATGATCGTCCAGCTGATAGTTGACAACACCGGCCACAGCGTCTGCCCCGTAGGCAGCTCCAGCGCCGCCAATACGGGTGTCCATACTTTTGATAAGGGATGTAGGGATAGCAGATACGTCAACCTGAGACCCGGAACCTGCACCATAGACTGAGGCCGAGGCACCACCCACCATACGCATCCCGTCAATCAAGGTCAGGGTACGTTGAGAGCCCAGACCAAGTAGTGAAACAAAGGACTGCCCTGCACCCAGCCCCTGCGAGCCGATAGGAGACTGATCCCCCAGAGAAAAAGCTGTGTTTTCACGCAGCAACGCCAGTCCGAGATCAGTATAACCGCGCTTGCGCACCTGATCAGCATTGACAGTCACGCCGGCCATGACGTTGCTCAGTCGGCTTTGCGACAAGCGAGTGCCCGTTACCACCACATTTTCTGTTGAAGAACTACCGCTTTTCTGAACTGCTGCAACTGTTTTTGCAGAATCTTTATCTTGTTGCTTTTTAGCCTTTTTGTCTTTTTTAACCTGTTCTGTAGATTTCACGATTTCAGGTGCTGCTTCAGCATGCAGAAAGGGCGAAAACAGAAGAGTTGAGACAGCCATGGGAAGTGCCAGCCTAAGGCTAATCGAGCCAGCACGGTTCTGGATTGAGGAATAAAAAAAATCCTTCCTGGAAAAACTCATATTCCACTCCAATTATTGATAGTTTTTTTGTTTCACACTACTGCATTGATTTTAGTTACTACACGATTCTTCGTGCGCAAATATAATTCTCAAACCGTTTGTCATTCCGGATGCGGACTGTGTTTTTTAAGCAACAGACTGCTTGCGGCTCATATAGTATCGATTTCGCAACGGTATATCAAACATATTATCGTTCCTGACGCTGCCCCCTGGAATGCCCTCGATTTGAAGTCAGGTCAGTTCACTGGAAACAAACGATGCAGAACGCACGCTTCACACAAGACCGATCATTGGAATTCTGAAGAAGAATCAGGCGGGCGGCACGGCTGCCTATTCTATGTTGCAGGCACGGGATCAGCGGTGCGGTTCTCGACACGTGTCGATCTAAATACGGCAGGATGAAGCGTCAGAAGCACGGCGGCTTAAGACGGCACTTGAAGAGGCGCACACAAAGCTGACGTGCCTCCTCACGGAGAGCGTGATGGACGTCTCAACGCTAAACAACCTGCTGGCAAAAACTCGTGCCGCCCGGTTTGCGGCGTGACGCCGTGACTTGGGCGATGACCGAACCGGTTTACTCTTTGCGGCTGACTTTCAGGCATTCCTCCTGGTGAAGGCCAACAGCTTCTTGTAATTGGGGCTCCACCCTTCCCACGCCAGAAAATAGCCCAAGCGGGGGCATCCAAAGCAGCGCCGCTAACCCGCCAGTTCCCGCAAACGCTGACGCAGGGCAGCATCATCAGTCCGGGTGGAAACATACCGCGTAATACGTCTGGGAAGACCAACAAGGGCGCATGCCCGACGCTCGCTCATAGCCAGAGTGTTCTGGCTATGTCGCGTCGTCTCCCGTTTTGCAACAAAGGCCCGAAGACCTTCAGCCCGAATTCCTGTTTCTTCAGGATCCCGATGATTTGCTCTCCCATAAAACGATTGCGTTTCGGTCATCCGTATCCTTCTCGACCGGGCTCCACTTTAAAATGGTTACCTTCTCGGGAGGGGCAGGTCACCGCGCCCAGACATTCATGTCCGCAATCCACATCGCAGCAAGCTTCATCTTCTACTTCGAGAAATGAGTATCCGTCTTGGACCTATCTGCCCAACCATCCGTCAGCGTTTGCAGGAACGCGATAATCTCTTTTCGCTCTTCCACTGTCAGAGGTGGCGCCGCGCCGGGCTTGCGGCCAAAGGGGGCATCCGCCGTATCTACATTCGCACGATAGGCAGGCGGGATGTCATTATAGGACTGAACCGCGCCATCCGGCCCTCTGGGATAAAACCGGTCCAGCTCACTGTCTCGCAAGGCATAAAAATCCAGAACTTCGTCCAGCGAGTGAAAAACACCATTATGGAAAAAGGTCTGCCGTGTCGCGCTGTTCCGCAAGGTTGGCGTTGCAAACATCCCGCAATAGGGGGCCAGCGTTTTCCGGCCATCCGGCTTCTGGTCACACACGCCAAGATCATAATATGCGGCATCATGCGTATGCTGAAGGGCCATGTTCCGGGGGGCGGCAAGCGCTTCATACTGATGGTCCGTAAAGAGCGGAGGCAGACCGTCCTCCCCGACCGTATCGACATGGCAGGCTGCGCAATTCCCCTTCTTCGGGTCATTGAACAGCAGATACCCTGCCCGCTCGCTTGGTGAGAACTTCGCCTTTCCTTCAAGCCATGCATCAAACTTGCTGGAATAGGGGTGAAACTCCTGAGCTTCAATCTGGTAGCGCGCCAGAGCGAACAACCCTTCAGACAGCAGGAAATCCGGAGATTTCCTCCCCCGTATACCCGCCAGATCACGCAGCGGCGCGGCATATGCTACCGTCTGGAGGCGAGCTGCAACTTTCTCTTCACTCGCCGCCATCTCATCCGGGTCAAACATCGGACCATGGGCCTGCTGGAGAAGCGTATCCGCCCGGCCATCAAGAAACAGACCGCCTTGAGGCACCAGATTGGCCGCGGAGGCGGCGGTATTGGCAGCGCTCTTGGCTGCGTGGGCGCTCCCTTTTGCGGGCACTGCAATCGTGCGGGAGATATCATCCGCCACGGCATCATCCGGCCCTATGCTGAAGGGGGGCTGGCGCTCAAGATATGTCAGGGTGGGAATGGCACGCCGCCCCTCCCGTTTCCCATCCGGACCGCCCTGAAAAACAGGCGCATTGCCCGCAGGCCCGTAATGCAGGGATGGCACATGGCAGGAGGCACAGGAAAGCTTGCCGGCCCCGGAAAGAGCAGGATCAAAAAACATGGCCTTCCCCACAGTCGCCATCATGGAGAGCGGCTGCGCCGGGGAGCGGTACAGCACGCGCGGGCACGGATTGCTTCCGTCCTGCGGCGGTGCGCAGGATGCTGCTGGGGCTGACCGGGCCTCTGATTGGACCTTTGACTGAGCCTCTGACCGGCCGCTCCCTCCCAGCGCCAGAATCAGCACGTATCCTGCCGCCAGAACCGTTGTTTGAAACAGCTTACAAGACTGCACGACTAAGAACCTTTTTCAGAATGCAAGGCCGCTATTACGCCAAATATTATAGCAAGGGCACCGCGACATTGCAGAAACAACGAAACTCCGCCAACTGCCTCTCTCCTCTTCAACATGCCACATCTGCCGCCCACGCCTACAGGAAACTGCTCTCCGGCAGTCTCTTGTCAGAAAATCTCTGACTCACAGACCATTCCCGCCCCGGTGTCTTTTCGTCTCTTTAAGAAGCTTTTTCAAAAATTCACTACAGAAAATCCATGACGGGCTTTTATCGCACGTTTACAGCCCGGCACGCGACCATTACCGTGACGGACCAAGACTTCCAATTATACAAAAATACTTCACACCACTTAAAACTTTTGAAAATCTTTTCATTTTCACAAATTATTTTTTACCCGACTTCAGGAGCTTTCCCGCCCCCATTGACACACCGCGCAACAAAATCCGTAAACGCGCGCGCCTTTGCACTTGTCAGGCGACCGGAGGGATAAAGCGCCCATAAGTCCACAGAAGGTAGAGACCAGTCCTGCAAGTATCGGCACACTGAGCCGTTTTCCAGTTCAGGCCGAAACATGAAGTCCGCAGCAAGGGTAAACCCGAGATCGGCCAGAACGGCCGCACGAACTCCCTCCGCCGCACTCAGCCTTAACCGGGTGCGGAGCGTGACTTTCCTCTCCTCCGCATCGCGATGAAAAACCGGCTTCAGGGTGCCGCCCCGCGTATAAAGAATACAGGGATGATTCATCAGGTCCTCCGGCTGCTCCAATACAGGCGCGGATTTCATGTAAGCCGGTGTCGCCATAACGGAACACCGCCCGCTTGCAAGGCGCTTCGCTACAACGGAACTGTCATTCAGTGTTCCAAGGCGGATGGCAACATCAATCCCCTCCGCCACAAGGTCCACTCGCCGGTCATCCAGCTCAATATCCACATCCAGCTTCGGGTGGAGCGCCAGAAACGCGCCCAGTTTGGGAATGATATGAACCCGCCCGAATGTTGTAGGCACCGCCACGCGTAAGCGCCCCTCAAGCCGCACAAGGCTGTTACGGGCCACGGCATCAGCTTCCTCCGTATCCGCAATAATCCGCGCAACACGCTCAAAATAGCGCTGGCCAGCTTCTGTGGCGGTCAGCCCATGCGCGGACCGCAGGAGCAACTGCACACCAAGCTCCCGTTCAAGCTGGGAAACAGCTTTTGAAACAGCCGGTTGCCCCAGATGCAGCCTGCGGGCCGCAGCGGTGAAGGAGCCTGTCTCAACCACCCGCACAAAGGCCGTCATGGCCTGAAGACGATCCATCCCTATTCCAATCCGGAATGCACACTATGGAGTTTTCCTATCTGCCAATCCAGACAGGAAATGTCCATTCTTCAATCAACGGCAGCACGACACTGCCAGCCCGCTCAGGGCTGATACGGATAAAAGGACACAGCACCATGGCCGACCTTCTCTTCTCCCCCAAACTTCTGGGCCAAATGCCTCTGACGCACCGCATCGTCATGGCACCGCTCACCCGGATGCGTTCAAGCCCCGGCAATCTGCCGAATGAGCTGATGGAAACCTACTACAGCCAGCGCGCCACACCCGGCGGCCTCCTGATTTCGGAAGCCTCTCCCGTGGCCCTCACTGGCTATGGGTTTGAACGGGCCGCAGGTATTTATGATGATACCCTGATTGCAGGCTGGAAGCGCATTACTGACGCCGTTCACAACCGTGGCGGGCGGATGATGCTCCAGCTCTGGCATGTCGGCCGTCAATCGGCCCGGGTGCTCCAGCCCGGAAACGCAGCCCCGCTGGCCCCCTCGGCCATCCGCGCGGAAGGAGATGCCTGGACACTGAACGGAACCGTGCCTTACGACATGCCGCGCGCCCTTGAGCGCGATGAAATTCCCGGCCTGATCACCGCGTATCGCGATGCCGCCGAGCGTGCCCGGAAAGCAGGGTTTGATGGTGTCGAAATTCATGGGGCAAACGGCTACCTGCCCGACCAGTTTCTTCAGGATGGCACAAACAAGCGCACGGACGATTATGGTGGCCCGATTGAAAACCGCGCCCGCTTCCTGCGGGAAGTGACACAGGCAGCCGTTGATGTCTGGGGGCCGGATCATGTGGGGGTGCGCCTGACACCCAGCGGGTCATACGGCTCAATGTCTGACAGCAACCGCCATGCAACCTTCGGCTATGTGGCCAGAATGCTGGACAGCATGGGTATTGCGTATATCCACATCGTTCAGCCGCGCCTTGGCGCGGATGCCGAACCAGACCCTGTGGATGCCGCCACCCTGCGCCCGCTTTTCTCCCGCACGATCATTGCGGCAGGTGGTTTCAGCAGAGAGAGTGCAGAACACCTCCTGTCATCCGGCGATGCGGATCTGATTGCCTTCGGGCGGAATTTCATTGCCAACCCTGATCTGGTTGAACGCCTGCGTCATGACTGGCCACTGAACCGCTACGACCGGACAACATTTTATGGTGGCGGCGCGCATGGCTATACGGATTACCCTTTTTACAAGGCCACAGACGCCGGCTGAGATGTCTTGAAAAAATAAATGGAAACAATGCATTTCCTTTGTTTCTATTTATTTATAACCCTCTCTCCCATACCCTGCAGGTCATGGTGAAAAGCTCCTCTCTGGAGCTTTTCACACGCTGCCTTCACAGCGCAGCTTTCCTTTTCTGGTGCAACAGCACAACAAAACGAGACCAGACCATGTCTTTCATCACAACAACAGATAACGTCTCCCTTTATTACAAGGACTGGGGAACAGGCCGCCCGGTTCTGCTCAGCCACGGCTGGCCGCTCAGCGCCGATATGTGGGATGAGCAGATGCTCTCTCTGGCCAATGCGGGCTATCGGGTCATCGCGTTTGACCGCCGTGGCTTTGGCCGCTCCAGCCAGCCTTGGGAAGGGTACGATTATGATCGCTTTGCGGACGATATTGCAGAGCTGATTGAGGCTCTGGACCTGAAAGACGTCACGCTTGTCGGCTTTTCCATGGGCGGCGGCGATGTCTCACGGTATATCGCCCGTCATGGAGAGGCGCGCGTGCACAGTCTGGTGCTGCTGGGCGCCGTGACACCGCTTTTCATCAGAACGGAGGATCATCCCTTCGGGCCGGACAAACCCTTCTTTGATGCCCTCAGAGCCGCCCTGCACACGGATAATGCGCAGTTTCTCAAGGATTTCGCACCGGTATTTTTCGGAAAAAACCACGGTCAGACTGTCTCCGATGGCGCGCTCGCGCACTTCCTCCAACTCGGTCTTCAGGCTGGCCTGAAAGCAAAGATTGCAAGCACCGCGGCCTTCTCTGAAACCGATTTCCGCCCGGATATGGCAAAAATCACGGTTCCGACCCTCATCATTCACGGTGATGATGATCAGGTTGTGCCGATTGAAGGCACAGGCAGCCTCGCGGCAGAAATGATCCAGAATGCAACGCTCAAAGTGTATCCCGGCGCGCCCCATGGTTTCACGGTTACACATCAGACAGAACTGACAAAAGACCTGCTCGCGTTTCTGGCGGTCTAATCAAAAGTCAGGCACTCTCTGGGCTTCATCTATTCTGGCACGGTAATCCAATGTCTGACGTTGCGCGGTACGAGTTCTTTCTTTTTCTTGTTTCTGTCATTCTGGCATTGGAATTACTGGCCCGGCGTTTGAAACTGCCTCCGGCGGCCGCCTTCATTCTGGGCGGTACTGGTCTGGCGCTTACCCCCGGGATTCCAGACATCACGCTGGACCCGGACCTCGTGATGCTGGTGTTCCTGCCGGCGCTTTTAATGAGCAGCGCCTGGTTCACCGCATGGCGGGAGTTCCGGCGGAATCTGTCAGGCATCCTGCTTCTGGCCGTCGGGACCACCCTTTTCACCACCGCAGCCGTCGGGATTGCGGCTCATTTTATGGTCCCCGCACTCCCGTGGGCCGTATGTTTCACGATTGGCGCCATCGTTTCACCACCGGATGCCGTGGCGGCAGAAGCCGCTCTGGAGCGCCTCTCCCTGCCAAGGCGTGTCACCTCCCTGCTACAGGGTGAAAGCCTGCTGAATGATGCAACGGGCCTCGTCCTGTTCCGCTTTGGTGTGGCCGCAGCCCTGACCGGCATTTTTCAACCCTTCGTTGCCATCGGAACCTTCTGCCTTGTGTCCGTTGGTGGGGTGATTATCGGGCTGGCCGCCGGGATGGCGGGCCTTTACATCCTGCGCAGAATTCGTGACAGCGATGTTTCCATCACCATCACCGTCCTGCTGGCCGAAGCAACCTATATTGCCGCGGAACATCTTGATGTTTCCGGCGTTCTCGCAACGGTCACCACGGGCCTTGTTCTGGGCTGGCACCAGCATACGGATTTTGAGGCCGGCACACGGATCCGCGCACAGGCCTTCTGGAAAGTGCTCGTCTTTCTGCTGGAATCCGTGCTGTTCATCCTGATTGGCCTGTCCCTGCGGGGCGTGCTCTCCCGCCTGCAGGCCATACCCGATGCGCTTCACAACCTTGCCCTGCCCGTGGCTGCCATTCTCGTGGTGATGGTCGGCTCGCGCTTCGTCTGGCTTTATGGCTCGGATGCCATCACGGCGGTGCTGCATCGCCTCTGGCCCTCCCGGTTCAGCCGCCCCTCACCCGCCATTTCCACCATCATGGGGTGGGCGGCCATGCGGGGGGTTGTCACACTCACGGCGGCGCTTTCTCTCCCTGAAGGATTTCCGGGCCGTGATCTGGCCCTGATCATCGCCTTCGCCTCCATTCTGGTAACAGTGCTGGTGCAGGGCCTCACACTGGAACCCCTGATCACCCTGCTCAGGATCAACGGTTCTTCTGAACTGCACGGCATCCAGTCTGCGGAGAATGAGGCATGGATCCGGGTGGCCGAAGCCCAACTCAAGGCCATCGAGCGGGCTTCCCACCAGCCGGACGGCACCGAGCGCCACCCCCGCTTGCTGGAGCAGTATCAGCACCGCCTCAAGGCCGCCCGGCAGTATGCCAGCAACACGGACGAGCACCGTCCAGAAGAAATCGCGCATTATCAGACAGTGCTGGACGCCATTGTGGCTGGTCGTAATGAAATCATCGCCCTTCATCGCTCCGGGCACCTGCATGACAATGTCCTGCGGGAAATGGAGGAAGCCATGGACATGCAGGAAATCGTGGCCCGAAGCCATCTTGGTTCCGAACACGGTTAATAGGAAAATTTCGGAAACTTTCCCTTTCCATTGTTGTTGTTTGTTGCCTCTACCCGGCGTGATAGAACGTCTTCATGCAAACGGGAAACATTTTCCTCCTCGGGATGAAAAATCGTTTCCTGTTTCGGTATTTTTCACAACACGAGGTAGACTCTCATGAAAATCACGACACTTTCCCTTTCCGCCGCAGCGCTCACCCTCGGGCTGCTGACTGGTAACCCAGCCTCTGCGCAGGTTGTCACCACAGCCGCTCTCTCCCAGTCAGGCACGTATGATGTAGAGCCCGGCCATACGCAGGTCGGCTTTTCCGTGCTCCATTTCGGGTTCACGCATTACGATGGCGTGTTCTCTAACGTGTCTGGCACGCTGACACTGGACGCCAAAAATCCTTCAGCCTCGAAGCTGTCCGTCACCATTCCCGTGGACTCAGTGCAGACCACCAGCGCCAAACTCACTGAAGAACTCAAGGGAGACCAGTGGTTTGATGCCGCGAAATTCCCCAATGCAACCTTTGTCTCCACCTCGGTGCGCGCCACAGGCCGTAACGATGCCATCGTGACGGGCACCCTGACCCTGCATGGCGTAACAAAGTCGGAAACCCTGCGCGTTCACTTCATCGGGGCTGGCGTAAACCCACTGGACAAGAAATACACGGCCGGTTTCGAAGCCACAGCAACCATCAAACGCAGCGATTTCGGCGTGAAGATGTACGTGCCTTACGTGTCTGACGATGTGCAACTGCGCATTGCCGGCGCTTTCGAACAGCGGACCTGATACCATGCCCACCCCCACTGGCCCTGCTGGCGGGATCACGCGCTACACCCTGGTTGCAATCGTACTTCACTGGCTGATTGCGCTGGGCGTGCTGGCCCTGATCGGGATGGGACTGGTCATGGACCATCGTCATCTCGATCCGATGCGCGTATTCCAGCTTTATCAGGAGCACAAATCCATTGGCATCACGGTGATGTTCCTGATTTTCCTGCGTATTGGCTGGCGGCTTGCCCACCCCGCCCCGGCTTTGCCGCAGGATATGCCCCCGCTGGAAAAAAAGGCCGCACATCTTGCTCACGCAGCCCTTTACGGATTTCAGCTTCTGCTGCCGCTGAGCGGCTGGGCCATGGTGTCTGTCTCCGTGCTGGGGATCCCCACCGTGCTGTTCGGAACCATTCCCTGGCCGGATATGCCGATCCTTTCAACACTGTCCAACAAGGAACCGGTCGAAGCTGCGCTGAAACAGCTCCACCACTGGGCATCCTGGGTGTTTCTGGCCGTTATCATCCTGCATGTGGCCGCAGCACTCCGGCACCGGTTTGTTCTGCATGATCAGGTTTTTCGCCAGATGCTGCCCTTCGCCCGCACGTCCTCACCCCATCATCAGAAGTGAGTTACGCCATGACGGCTTTTCATAAATTCCTGCCTGCATTCCTTGCCAGCGGACTTCTGGTCTCGACCCCTGCTTTCGCCGCAGACTGGACACTGGCCTCCGGCAGCGGCACGCTCGGCTTTTCCGGCACCCAGACCGGCAAGCCCTTCAGCGGGCATTTCCAGAAATATGATGGCACGATCTCGTTTGATCCGGCGCATCCGGAAAGCGGCCATGCCAAAATCACAGTGAACATGGCCAGCGCCGCAACAGGAGACAGCCAGCGCGACGGCACCCTGCCCGGCCATGACTGGTTCGACGCAAAAGCCTTTCCCACCGCGCTTTTTGAAGTCAAGGATTTCAAGGCCAAAGGCGGCAATCACTATGATGCCGAAGGCACACTGACCATCAAGGGTGTCAGCAAGCCAGTCACACTCCCGCTTGCCATCGACATCACCGGCTCCACCCTCCACGCCAAGGGGCATCTCCAGCTTGTCCGCTCGGCGTTCAATGTGGGTGTCGGGCCGTGGGCCACCGGGCAGTGGGTTGCTCTTGAAGTCGGCGTGGATGTGGATGTCACCGCGCAGGGAGGCTGAAACCAGCCGCGGTTTTCCCTGCCGTGTTGCGCAGGGACTGCTGCTTGCCGGGGCGGTGCTGGTTCCGTTGACACACTCAAGCACCGCCGCGGCTGGCACCCCTTCAGCCGCCCGCAGTGCAACAGGAGCCCCCTTCTCTCCGCCAGTCACGCACAAACGTTCTGCTGGCACGCAGCTGGCACGCACGCCAGAGCAGAGCCGCCTTGAGGCCGCAGACGCCCGGATGGCAGCCATTTACGCCGCATGGCCTGTCATTCGCCCCCCGACCCCCGAAGCCCCTCCGACACATCCTTACCAGGAGAGGTTTTTTGGGAACTGGGCGGGCCTCCTGCCCCACCTTTCACAGTATGGCATAACCCTCAGCGCCAATTATCTCGGCATGGCCGTTGGCAATGTGGCGGGCGGCATGCGCAGAGGCGTGGATTACGCCGGCCAGATATCCACCGCACTGGATGTGGACTGGGGGCGGCTTGCCAACATGCATGGATTCAGCACCCATCTTTTCCTGCTCAACCGGACAGGACGCCCCGTGGGGCGTGATTATGTGGGTGACAGCGTTTTTAATGAAAACGAAATCTACGGCGCGGGCGGTAATGTGATTGCGCACCTCGGTTACGCCTTCGCTGAACAGAAGCTGTGGCATGAGCGGCTGGACCTCATGGCCGGGCGGATGGGCGCTGCCATGCTGTTCAATGCCTCCCCGCTCTATTGTGATTTTTTCTCGTTCGGCCTCTGTCCAACACCACGCGCTATAACGGGCGGCAGTCAGAATGCGTTCATCATGCCGCCCCAGAATAACTGGTCGTTCTATGCCAGCCTCCTGCTGGCTCATGACGTTTACCTGCGCTCCGGCATCAATGCCGTTGGCGGGCCGCTTGGGGGGCGTTCGGGCTTCAACTGGTCCAGCCATGGTGTGACGGGTGTCATGCTCCCCTTTGAGGCAGGCTGGACCCCGCGATGGGGCGCGGACCATAAGCCCTTTCATCTGCAGGCAGGATTTTACGGAGCCACCGCGCAGGCTGACGATATTGCCCTGAACCGCGTACACCAACTGCGCGCCCTTGCGGGCGGACAACCGCTGGAACATCGCGGTTATCTTGCCGCCTGGGCGGGAGGAGACATCATGATACTGCGCCAGACCAGCGCCCCGGATGGCGGACTGGTGGCATTCTTCAACTACAACCATTCCGATGACCGGATTTCACCCTACCGTGACATGGGGATCCTCGGTGCGGAAGACCGAGGCTTCTGGTCAACCCGCCCTCAGGACCGTCTCGGCTTTCTGTTTCTCTGGTCCCGCCAGAGCCACTGGCTGGCGCAGCACCAGAAACGTGCTGGCATGGAAAACGTCGGGGTTGGCAGCATTGGCAGCATGAATGCTGAAATTGGAAACATACAATCACAAACAGGACTTCTCGAATTTCAATATGGCGCGCATATCGCCCCCGGCACGATTCTGACCCCTGATGTGCAGTATGTCATCCGGCCCGGTGCAACCGGGCGCTATCACAACGCAACCGTGCTGGGAGCAAGCCTGCAAGCCAGCCTGTAACCGGGCCACACCACTCACGCTCCCCCTCGAAGTGCGACCGGCAGAGCTCTGGCAACCCGCTGGCAAGCGCTCCGGCCGCTCTCTGGAGGTTCTTCCGGCGGCTCTCTGCAAGTTTTCTGGCAGCTTTCTGGCAGTCCTCTTCCGCTGGCCGCACATAGGCTGCCCTGCGACAGATCAGGAAAAACTCAGTTAAATGAGCCGACAATGCCGGACCGCAACATCTCAGATTTCGACAGAAAAGAAAAAATATAGAAACCTTACGTTTACACCATTTCTATTTTTTATCATCTCGAAGCCGGATAGAAAACAGGCAACGGCAGCTGGAGGGTTCGAAAAACCCCCTGGTTTTGAGAGCTGCTCTGTGATTCCATTTCCCTTGAGTTGATTGGGGGCATGGATCATGAAGCAGACTGGTTTCTTTGATGTTGAAG
>NZ_WOTF01000027.1 GCF_011516935.1 Acetobacter farinalis | reverse complement strand
CGTCAACGAAACCCCGAACTGGCACTTACCGTCAGTGAAACCCCGAATGTTGATGGACGCTCAGTTCTACTTCCGGAACGATATCCGACACCAGATCTTTTTATTTGTGATGTCCTTGATGCCATCCCCAAAGATGATATGGCCTCGATGGAACATCCAATTTTCTCGCTTGCCACTAAACCTGATCGACGCATTTTCCGATACGAGCACAATGGCAATACAGTTGAGATCGTTCCGAGCGTCAAAGGGCTCGCGACGATCCATGACAAGGATATCCTTATCTATTGCATTTCGCAGCTGATCGCGAAAATGAATCAAGGTGAGCAGCCAAATCGAACTCTCCACCTTACCGCACGCGATTTATTGGTGTGGACCAACCGTCAAACCGATGGTGATGGCTATAAGCGGCTTCGGAGCGCATTTGAGCGCTTAGCAGGCACACGGATCACCACCAACATCAAAGCTGATGGAGAAGAAATCACCGAAGGCTTTGGCCTTATCAATGAATGGCGAATTGTCCGTAAGACCAATTCCGGACAAATGTCCGAAATCAAGGTAACGCTATCCGAATGGCTATTCAGAATGATCGAAGGCCGAAGTGTACTGACATTACATCGCGATTATTTCCGTTTACGCAAACCACTTGAACGGAGAATATACGAACTTGCACGCAAGCATTGTGGCGCTCAGGAAAAATGGGTTGTTTCTATAGAAATTTTACAGAAAAAAACGGGGGCCAGTAGCCATATTCGCGTATTTCGCTCAATGCTCCGTGACTTGGCAATCAATAACCACTTGCCTGATTATGCTGTCGAAATAAACAGCAACACAGTTACTTTCCGTAATCGGGAAACGATGGACACCGTCAAGGTAATAGAGCCAAAGCTCCAGAAACCATTTGTCGATCCCGAGGGTTTCCATGACGCTAGAGGAGTTGCTCCAGGATATGATATCTACGCACTCTATGATGAATGGGTGTCATGGTGGAATGATAGCGGACAACCAGAGTTGCAAAACCCCAGTGCCGCATTTGTCGGATTCTGCCGCAACCGACACAAACGCAACCCTATACGCTAGACACAGCCTACGTGTATAATTGTATACATGTACAAATGTATACTTATCCGCTAACGATCCTGCTTCGTCCTTTCTTCACAAACAGATCGTCCAGTGCTTCTCCAAGCAAACTCTGAACCGTCGTTCCCTCTTCGGCCGCGATAATACGAAGCTGGGTGCTGACTTCAGGAGAAAAATGCCCACCGATCAACTTGGTCCCCTTACGACCATTCAGCGTAGGTTTACTGGATGATATATCTGGCTTCGGGGAAGGGGTTGGCATTGCCTCACCACTACCTTTGGCGCGATCAAGCATCGCTTGTAGCGTATTGCTTTTCGCCATCACACTACCTCCCGATTTTTGTATAATTGTATATCTGTATACTCGTATAAACGCTTAATTTCGTTTGCTGCTGGCCCATGTGCTTCGAATTCCTGCACAGCCTGTCCCGCCGCCTGTGCACGGAAAAATGCCTTGCGGTTTCCTACTGTCACCGGACAGACTGTTGCCCCCAATTCGGTCACGGCCTTAATGGCATCCCCTGTCTCCTGCCCCTGGGGGGGCACAAAAGTTAAAACGACAGCGAACGCTTTATCGAGCTGACGAACCACATCCAATGTGTGTGTCATACTCATTGTATCGAACACGGCCGTCTTCGTCGGAATGAGAACGAAGTCAGCATGCCGCGCCGCTTCATAAGCTACATCACGCGCAACAGCAGCTCCGTCGATAATCACAAGATCAGTCCCCGCATCCGCGCAGGCTTTGAGTATTGCAGGCAAACGTATCGGCTGAATTGAAGCCACAGCCGGTGTATCGAGCTGGCGTACGTCTTTCCAGAAAGAGGCTGTCGCCTGTGGGTCCAAATCAATAATAGCAGCAACCTTACCTGCTTGCTCAGCCGCGACAGCGAGACAGGTTGCAAGCGTCGTTTTTCCGACACCGCCCTTCTGCGAAAGAACAGCAAGAACCTTCATGCTACACCCCTACACGTATAATCTTATACCTGTATACACTTTCTACGAGGGAAGAGAAGGCCTCACCTTATCCCTCTCCACAATGGCAGCGACAGTGTTCTTGCTGATTCCCAGATCGCGGGCGATCCACCGATAACTCCGCTTTTCAGCCACCAACGCCAGAACCTTCGGAGCCAGACGGTCAGACTTCGGCCGCTCTCCTTTCTGTCGGCCGAGAACCTTCCCGCGCGCCCTAGCAGCGGCCAGACCGGACTTCACCCGCTCGCTGATCAGATCCCGCTCAAACTCCGCGATCCCGGCCAGAACTGTCGCCAGCATTCGTCCATGTGGCGTAGCCAGGTCGAACGTCATCCCCGTTATGGCGATCAGGGAAACACGATAGCTCTCCAGCTCCTGAAGCGTGGAGATGAGATCAATAGTCGAGCGTCCCCAGCGGGACAGCTCCGTCGCCAGAATGGCATCAATTTCACGGGCCTGAGCCAGTGCCATGACCTTTCGACGCTCGGCCCGATCCATCCGGACACCAGAGCCGGTCTCCATGAAAACGTCCAGCACTTCGTAGCCTGCGCGTTCGGCAAACCGCGTCAGCTCGTCCTTCTGGCGCGCGCAGGACTGATCGGCCGTGGAAACCCGGCAATAGATGACCGCGCGCTGTCCCATTTGAACCCTCCCGGAAAAACCACCATGTAGCCCTTGATACACCGTAGCTCCGGCTTGTCCCAATCAGACTATAGTCATATTGGGACAAGCTTTTTCCGTTCATTCCGAAAAATAAAAAGCTCAGTCTTCGTTTGTGAGTTGTTTGCGACAGCGATGACTATCTGCTCCCGTTACAATCCGTGAAACCGTTCCAGCACTAATTCCATAACTTTGGGCAATCATCTTCAGTGTTTCTCCGTTTTGACGCCGACGTATTATTTCATGCCGCTGTGCTTGTGTAATCACCGCAGGACGGCCCATTTTCACACCTCGCCGCGTTGCACGTAATCGTCCTTCCGCAGTGCGCGTTCTGATCAAGTCCCGCTCAACATCAGCAAGACCACCCAATACAGCCAGCATCAGACGACCAGTGCTTGTCATGGTATCAGCCCACGGTTCCGCTATGGAGCAGAACTGTGCTCCTTTCTGGGTGATTTCCTTAACGATTCCAAACAGATCAAACGTGCTCCGCGCCAGACGATCAATGCGGGTGACAACAACAATCTCGCCTTTTGACAGACCTTTCAGGAGTTTCTGAAGTTGGATGCGCTCTGCATCAGCACCACCGGCTTTTTCGCGGAATATTTTAGTGCAGCCATAATCTTGTAGGGCTTGAAGTTGCACATCCAGTGTCTGACCAATTGTGCTTACGCGGGCATATCCAATTTTACGAGACACTGTTTTGCCATCCTGAAGCGACGATGGCAGAGACTTAACCAAGAATACAAATTTACGCAATTCCTGATTTGCGCAAACATGGTTTGTTTTTTTTTGATAACTATTTTTCTTGTTTTTTCTCGAGATATGGCTACAAAATGATGTGTTCAAAAACAGCAAACTAAATTAAAACCATGTTTGCGCAAATCAGGAAGTATGATAATGACAACCTTATACGGATACGGTAATACCGTAAATCAAAGTGGTGATTACACACTCGTCCCTGCACTTCCAGTTCTTGGTGTTATCTCAGTAGGCGGAGGAAGTGTAGAATTCTCACAAGATCCAAGCGGACAACCAGTCGTAGCTACGGTTCATATAGCTCCTAGTGTGATAGGCCTTGTAGGTGTTTATTCTATAACTGCTGGACCAGGATCCAATGTTACATCCAATATTACTACAAGTCTTCTAAGTGCAATCAGCGGAATTAATTTGACCGCAGATGGGGGAACACTAAGTTTTAATGGTGCGAATGCAATAGGACTTTTAAGTGGAACGAATTTTACCATACAAAATGGTGGAACCCTCAATTTGGGTAGTATTACCAGCGGATCTGAAATTTCTGCCTTGTCGGGCTCTGGCATTACCTTTGGTACGGGTGGGGGAACTCTTCTTATTACACCCTCCTCTGGCATAAATATTCTCACATTCAAAAATATATCAGGCTTTAGTAATCCTGGGGCGACCATCGAAATTCCAGGTGCAGGAGCGGTTATCAATGCCACATATAATGGATCCTCCACAAGTATAACGACGAATAATGGATTTACGATTAACGTAAACGGAAATTATACGCTTGCCAATAACTCTCTGTATCAACAAGAAAGTGGTGGAAACCTGTACATCAGCGCTTCTCCGACCAATAGCTTAGGAACAAGTGCTGTCCTTGTCTGCTTCCTATCTGGCAGCATGATCCGTACATCGAAAGGTGATGTTGCAGTAGAAGATATCCAGATTGGCGATCAAGTCGTTACTTTTGACTGGCGAAACAATCAGGATGTCATTCGTCCAGTCATATGGACAGGCAAAGGACACTGCAAAGTACGATTTGACCTCCCCGACGATGAGGCAGGCTGGCCGGTCCGCGTAATCAAGAACGCGATCTCTGACGGCGTTCCCTATAAAGACATGCTGATTACTGCCGAACATTGCTTGTTCTTCAGAGACCGTTTTGTCCCCGTTCGTATGCTGGTCAATGGTGTGTCTATCTTCTATGACAAGTCCATTACTTCTTACGATTACTATCACGTAGAAACAGAACAGCATTCTGTCATCACCGCTGATGGCATGCTCACAGAAAGCTATCTTGATACCGGGAACCGTTCATCCTTCCGTCAGGAAGGCAAAATCGCAACTCTGCGCGGAGCGGTAAAGAACTGGGCCGATGATGCCGGTGCGCCATTGGGCGTGGAACGCTCCTTTGTAGAACCGCTCTTCCGGACTCTGGAATGGCGTGAAAACAGTGTTGTGGGCACCAAGATCTCGACGACAAAAATCGAAACGACAACGGATCCTGACCTACATCTTATCACTCAGACAGGCGCTGTGATCCGTCCCATGCGTAAGACCGCGCATCACTACAGCTTCATGCTACCACCAAATACAGAGTCTGTGCGGATCGTCTCGCGTTCTACCCGTCCATCAGACGTGATTGGCCCGTTTGTCGATGATCGTCGCTATATGGGCGTGGCCGTAGCAGATGTGCAGCTTCAATGTGCCAAACAGCAGTTCGATATTACTTCTCACCTTCAGGACGAAAAACCTGCGGGTTGGCATGATACCGATTGGACGGACTGCGCATGGACTAATGGGAATGCTGAACTCCCGTTAGGTGATCACCTGACACATGGGAAAATGGGTATTCTCTCCATGACTATTCGTGCCGCAGGCCCCTATCTGCTGAACACAAAGCCAAACTCTGATATAAAAAAACGTTCTGCTTAATCTCGGTTAACCCGGACAAATAATGTTGGGGCTTTCCCTTTGCCGGGAAAGCCCTTTCCTTATGAAAACTTATTTCTCATCAAATACTACTGTACATCCGGCTTCACCGTAATCACACAAGCCTTCGGGTGTCCGGACTGAGTCGCCGCGATCCGACAGTCCCTGATTTGCGGCATATTGTCCTGCACCAGCCGATCCTCCCACATAAAGCTGTTCCATTGCTCAGGTCGTGCATCCCGCATCATCGCATATCCGGAATCCCACCGATCCTGGCCCCCAACAATGAACGAAGCCACACGCTCATCAAAATTCTTCCAGGTGATGTGATTAAACAGAAGCGGTGCGATCCCCACCCCAAATAGAAAAGCCATAATTCCGATAAAAGTCAGATAAAACCATTGATCCCGCCGATTGTTTGCCTGACCAATAATCGACGCCAGCACCTGCCGCTCTTTCCGGACCTCTCCGATCGCCTTTTCGAAGACCCCTTCAAGTCTCCGGCTGGCGGCCAGTCCTTCCTCCCGTATCCCCTGCCCATACGCCTGGGGCGTCATTTTCAGCGTCGGGCTGGCCTCAATCGCCTTCATATGCGTCCCGACCGCATTCATGGCTTTCACGACACGGGCCAGATCCTCCGTGTAATCTGGCGGCCGGTTGTCCCGCCATGCCTGGGGCAATGCTTCCACACTGCGCCGGAGCACTGTCATTTCAGCGCACAGATCCTCAAAGGCACGAGCTGCCGGATCCGTCTCGCTCATGACGCTTCTCCTTCAGTAATGAAACCGGCACTGGGCAACCTCAATCCGCTGATCCTCTCCCGCGCGCCCCTGAACCCGGTAGACCAGACGATGTTCTCCCGTAATCCGGCGAGACCACCACCCGGAAAGCTGCCCCTTCAATGGTTCCGGCTTACCCAGCCCTTGAAACGGATGCCGCCTTACATCGTCGATCAGGGTATTGATCTTCTCAAGAACCGCAGTGTCTGACTGAAACCAGGAAAGATAATCCTCCCAGCCATTTTCATGAAAAAAGACCTTCACACCAACGGTTCACCCTTGCTGCTTCAAAAGCTCACGCTCGGTCGCTACCCCGTGCTCGATGTCACGAATGCTCCCCAACAGCCTCTCCGCGTTGCGTGGGCTGCTCAGGAGATGCACGGTTTCCTGCCAGCCGGAGAATTCTTCTTCCGACATCAGCACGACACTGCCTTTCCCGGTCTTGCGGGTCACGACAATCGGCGCGCGGCTGTTCACGGCTTCATCCAGATAATGCGCGAGGTTCTGGCGCAGGTCGGTATAGGAAACACAGGTCATGATCGATCCTCCACCCTCACTATAACGTACAGTTTTCTGTACGTCTCCTGTTTTACATCCCCATATCCATACCGCGCGACCTGGAGCGCGACAGGGAGTGCTCCCGCTGATGGGGATGCAACCCGTGATCAAGCGTCGATCCCTTCCGGATACCCAGCTCGCGGCTTTTCTCCCGCAGGATGGACTCAAGCTGCGCATCCCGCTTCAGCTCTTTCAGCGCCACACCCTGCTGCTCGCGGCTCAGCCCGTCCCAGGTCTTCACAAACCGCGCCGCCCGCAGATCCGGACTCTTCCGCACCCTGTCCTCATGCTCCAGCCCCTCGACCAGTTTGCGCGCCCGTGCCGGACCTTCCAGACCATACAGCGCCTGCCGGATCTCCGGCTGATGCTTCAGCGCCGCCCGCAGATCCGCCTCACCGCCACGCCGGACCCGCTCCAGATCCCGCCCGGCTTCAAAAAGCGCCTTCTTCTGGTGCTCCAGCACCGGCAGCTCCTGACGCACCATGCGCTCGGCATCCACCCAGGCCCGCGCATACCGCTCCACCGCCTGCTGAAGCGGATCACCACCCGGCACAAACCCGTCCAGCCCGGCCGGCACCTGCTCACGCTGCACACGGGGCAGCCTCAAACCCGCAAAGAGAGAGGCGGGAGCCTCACGCTCAATCCCACTTTCCCCCTTACCGGCCCCGGCATCCATCCCGGCTGACACGTCTTTTTCCGCCGTGCGACGCCCCGGCCGCACGGACAGGTCCAGTCCATCGAACATCCCGCGTTTTTGCTGTGCCGACGCAGGCTCTGGCATAGGCACACCTTCGGCCTGCCTGTCCTGCCGGGGGCCAGAGGCGGCCTTCTCACGCTCCACCACGATCTCGCTCTCGGGGACATGCAGTCCGCGCCGACGCGCAAACCCGGCATCCCGATCCCGGACATGCGGGTAATCCAGCGTGGTGTCCTTCAGCCGCTCGCGTGACAGCCGCCGCACCAGCCCGTCCCGATCGCCCACATCATCCCGGCCCCAATGGACAGACACGCTCTCCCGATGCCGCGACAGCGCCACATAGGCCCCGTGCCGGTCCATGCTCCCCGTCGCCAGCACATGCGCCCGATCCACCGTCACACCCTGCGATTTGTGGATGGTGGCCGCATAGCCATGATCCAGCGCGTCATAATCCGCCACCGACACAGACACGACCCGGCCACGTCCGGCTCCCTCCTTCCCATCAAGCTGGACCGATAACGCCAGATCCCCAGCCTCAGCCGACCCCACGATACCCCGCACCGTCCCCAGCGTACCGTTCTTTACCCCCAGCTCCCGGTCATTGCGCAGGAAGTAGACACGCTCCCCGTCCGCGAACACCCGCTCGCCCTGGGCGGTCGGCACCAGCACGTCGTCACCCAGCTCACCCGCCTCCCTGCGGATCTCGCGCGCCGCTTCGTTCAGCGCCCGCACATCGACACGCCGATGCGCCAGCATGATCTGGCTTTCTTCTGGGGCGGCCTGCCGGGCTTCATCCCACCCGGCCACCACTCCGGCCCGCGCCTCTTCCAGCGTGTCATGCCCACGCACCAGGCCAGCCGCCTCATAGCGACCCAGCGCCTCCCCCGTCCGCCCCGTCGCCAGCTCCTTCGTGGCCGCCTGCTGCCAGCCTTCACGCTGCCGGCGCACGGCGGTGATTTCCACAGACCCGACCCGCTCGGCCACCGCCCGGAACGCACCACCGGCTTCGATCGCCTGCAACTGCTCGGGATCACCTACCAGCACCACCTTGGCCCCAGCACTGCGCGCGGCCGACAGCACCCGCTCCATCTGCCGTGACCCCACCATGCCAGCCTCGTCCACCACCAGCACGTCCCCGCGCTCCAGCAGGTCAAACCCACGTTCCCACGCACGCTCCAGGGAGGCCAACGTCCGGCTTTCGATCCCGGCCCCCGCTTCCAGACCTTCCGCTGCGATCCCCGACAGCGCCGCCCCGCGCACCCGATACCCGGCCTCTTCCCATGCCTCACGGGCCACACCCAGCATGGTGCTCTTCCCCGTCCCGGCATAACCGACCACCACAGACAGGTCGCGGGACTTCGTGACCTCGCCCACCGCCAGCGCCTGCTCGTCCCCAAGCCCGTCCCGCGCCATCGCCGCCCGACGCACCGCCAGCGGCACCGCATGCCCCTGGGACTGCCCCATCGCTAGCGATGCCTCTTCCAGACGCTGCTCGACCCCGATCATCTCCCGTGTGGAGAACCGTTCCCGCCCGTGACCGTCTTTCCCGAGCGCGACCAACTCTGGACACGCCTCCACCCGAACCATGACAGCACTGAACTGTTCTGCATCCGCCGTCTGCCGGTCCACGAACCGCGCCAGATCCTGCCGGGTAAATGTGCTCTGCTGCTTGGTCAGCGCCTCCAGAGCGACATGCGGTTCCGCCAGCAACCTCTCGCCATTGCGTCGCGCGATCTCCAGATGGTCAGCGACCCGTTCCGCGTCCTCGCCCCGCTCTTCCCGGCGCATGCCGGCCGGACCGATCTTGTTCTGCGGCTCAAGGTCGATCCCCTGTGCCGCGAACGACCGATGATCGATCCGCACATCCAGGTCCAGCTCGGCCAGCCGTTCATTGGCGAGCGACGCCCATCGTTCACGCCACGTAAGCAGGAGTTCCTTGTCGTTCCACGAACGCTCTTTCGCACCAAACCCGTTCTCATCCACGGACCGCGTGGACAGCATCACATGCGCATGGGGCTTCACCTGTCCGTCCTCACCAATATCCCAATGCACATTGAGATCGGCCACCATGCCGCGTTCCACGAACTGCTCCCGCACGAAATCCCGTGCCAGCGCGATCCCCTGCGCCTGGGTCATTTCGCGTGGGAGTGCAAACTCCACTTCGCGGGCAAGCTGGGCATCCTTGCGCTTCTCGATCGCCTCGACCTCGTTCCATAGAACAGACCGATCAAGAAACCGCTCCGGCGCGCCATCGCGTAGCAGGATCTCGGAATGCACCACCCCGCTCTTGTTGGAAAAGTCATGGTCGCGATCCAGCCGCACATCATGCAGGCGGGACGCTGCACGATAGGCTGCCGCCGCCACGGCGCTCCGGCCGGTGGCACGGCTGATGACCTTTGCATGCAGATGATAGATCGCCATGGACGCGATCTTATCACACCCCTTAAGCGCACGTCACGAAGTGACGTATAAGCGCGCACTCACATTTTACTACGCCACAAGGATTGATTGCTCTGGATGAGTGACGCGGTTCTATCTTGTGTGGTAGAGTCTGCCACAGACTAGCGAGGCAGGGGATCGGAAATGCGCAAACCACGCGACATAGATGCGGAACTAGAAGAACTTCAGAAACGGGCACGTGCGTTAAAGGCCAAGAGAATTGTCCAGTTCGGTGAACTGGTCGAAGCAACGGGGGCCGATACCTTATCGATCGAGGCTCTTGCTGGTGTTCTGCTTGCGGCTGTCGAACAGGCAGATAGTAAACCCGAAGCCGTCGCGAGGTGGACCGAACGGGGGACGGCGTTCTTTCAGGCCGGCGCAAAAAAGGGCGGCCGGAAAGGAACCGGAAACGATCAGAACGGATCTGCTGGCGCTTGAAAAACGGATCAGGAAGCAGGCGGCCCTGATCCATCGCCATCAGGCACGAAAGGCACGCACCGACATGCGCGACTGGGCGAAGGCGCGACGGGAACGCACCCATCATCTGATCGAATTGGGCGGCCTGGTCCAGAAGGCGGGACTGGTCGATCTGACCGA
This sequence comes from Acetobacter farinalis, assembly GCF_011516935.1. Classification (GTDB taxonomy): domain Bacteria; phylum Pseudomonadota; class Alphaproteobacteria; order Acetobacterales; family Acetobacteraceae; genus Acetobacter; species Acetobacter farinalis. Next base: position 2,528 of record NZ_WOTF01000027.1, on the reverse strand, counting down.
CGATGACCGCGCCACTATGCTCGGGGCCTTCCTCGATATTGCGGCGCAACTTCAGGGTGGCAATGATACGACTCCAGACGACCTGAAATCACGATGGAGACGCGCGGGGCTTCATGCCTTCGATGCCGAAAAAGAGCATGCAGAAAGGAAAGAGCAGCCATGACGGATAACCTGCCAGACAGACAGGAAGAGCCGGACAATCCTGATGCGGATGAGCGCATGTTTCATGCCTGCTTCTCCATACTCGGAGAGTTCGTGGAACAGGAGCTCGGCACAACCTCGCAGGGTTACGATAAAGAGCAGAGCCGTCTGTATCGCGGCTACCGTTTGCACAGTGCCAATGACCGGGACAAGGCGGCGATCGACCTCTGGCTCTGGTACCGTGACGATCTGCCAGGGGAAACAGCTCTGTGCGATCGCAACATCGCCGCTATGCCACCAGATAACCCGGTTGATCACGAACAGATCTTACAGAATCTCAAGGACCAGAAATTGCGCGACTTGATCAACATCCGCCGACAGCTCTGGATCTGATCAGGAGAGTTATCTTGAAAAAGCGTATACTGACTTTCACTGCCCTGCCGCTTCTCCTCCTCCCGGCATCAGGCTTTGCCCGGAACACAGGGGACTGGCTGCCTCAGTCAGGCGTTAAATCTCCCTATGCCCCCCTGTCGGTACCAACAACGCTCAAACCCGTGCAGGACTCTCTGGCCAGTCTGTTGACCAAAGGCTACCGGATTACGACTACAGCGGATTATGGCGGCTCAGGAGCCCTCTTCACGCTGACCCGGCAGAAACAGACCTTACTCTGCGTTTTGACGGCCCCAACTCCCGGAACAGATCAGAATGTCCCAACATCACGCTGCTGGTCCCTGAATTAAAGTTCGCAAAAGTCTACAGGCCTGACGGATTGGAAAAATATCAGAAACCGTGCCTTACGCGACGTTTCTGGGCCGACCGCCTTTCGCACCATTCCGGCGTGCAGCCGCCACCTTTGCCTGGCTGGCGGATGATCCGCCCACACGTCCCATCTGTGCCGCCATCCAGCTTCGGGAACCGTAGATACCGTGGATCAGACCTTCGACCAGGACATCAGCATCAAGACGGGGCCAGTGAAGGCCATTCCCCAGCGGGGTAATCTCGATCTCAGCCAGATCATTCAGGGAAGCGCCCTGCAAATCCTGTAACAGATCCACCGGTACGCTCATTTCAACACCGTTGGAGAGCGTGACATGAAGAGCGCGGCGCGCACGGATCAACCGTGCGGAGACCGCATGAGGAACTGTCGCTCTATGAAGCGCGTCTGCTTCACGAGCAGCCTGATAGTTCACGTTATTCGCCATGTATCTTCTCCCATGCTTCCGCTAGCATCTCAGCGTGGTCCTGCACGATGACAAAGGCTTCCTGTATAGCCTTATCCTTCATGCCACCTGCCCGTATCAGGCAGGCTTTCCTGCCAATTTCGATCACCGCTTCCCCATCCGCGCTTATGACGTGAACGTGCATTGGCACATGATCTGTTGTGTAAATCACGACACGAAATCCATTGATGCGTAGAAGCGTCGGTATAACTCACCATATCCCTAGCGCTTGGGTTTTTCAATCAAAACCATCCCACTGAAAGTCAGGAGCAGGATATCTGGACGGTCAGACAGAAATGGACGGCCCATCAATCCCAGACAAAGCCAGCAGAGCGCTCTGGGAAGCCGCACAAAGCGTAATTCTCGTTATCGACCACCTAACTAGCCACCACACACGATAACGCCTGTACGGCCATCCTGTGGCGTCTGACGGGCATACTGCGACACGTGAGCTGCTGAATGTTCGCCTGAACTACCGTATGCCTTGAGCAGATTACGGTCTTGCCCGGTTCTTCTGGTGTTGCAGACGTCGGGCGAGCGCGGAGCGGGAGCCCCGTAGGGCGCCGAAGGCGCCGACGTGGGTGATGAAGATGCTGGTAGAGAGATGATGCGGGCATGCATCGCCAAATTATGATTTCGCGCCGTAGGCGTGTCTGCTTTGCGCAGCCCTGAAAGGGCGAGCAGGGGGATGCCGGGTGGGAGATTGCGCGAAGCGCGATCCGGGCGGCCGTAGGCCGCGAGCCGGCGGGGGCGTAGCCCCCAAGAGGCGGTGCTTAGATTCAAATTAGTAGAAAATTTCAGAAATGAAAAGTTATCCACAGGCTTGGAGTGTTAATTTATGTGTTAATAGTAGTGTTAAGGGTTTTCCACAAACACGTAACTGACTGAAAATAAAATACAAAAACAGTGTTTTGGTGCAGCTTGCGTCAACGAAACCCCGAATCTAGTGACTCCAGAACCCCGAATCTGCGTCAACGAAACCCCGAATCTAGCTCTTGCGTCAATGAAACCCCGAACCTAAACTGATCGTCAATGAAACCCCGAATCAAAGCAACCCGTCAACGAAACCCCGAACTGGCACTTACCGTCAGTGAAACCCCGAATGTTGATGGACGCTCAGTTCTACTTCCGGAACGATATCCGACACCAGATCTTTTTATTTGTGAT
>NZ_WOTF01000026.1 GCF_011516935.1 Acetobacter farinalis | reverse complement strand
GCCCGCAGTTCATCAGCAATCTGCTTGAGCTGCTCGACTGAGAGGTTCCGCATGTCAGACGGATAGGTCACCCGATCCAGAGCAGGAAAACGGCCCAGAGTGGGGATCTGTAGTGGTGCACTTTTGGAGTGGGGAGTGTCCATGCGATCGTTTCCATCATCTTTTTTGCGGGAAGCAGAACACCGTCCCTGCAGCACGGGGCGGGATTCTGTTGCCTTGCACTGTGTCTTAACGTCGCGCAAAATATTTTCGCACATCACGAGATGTCATTTTGGTTTAATGTTTCTCGACTGAACGCAAGCCTGCAAACGAAACTAACTGCACATTGTGTCTTTTTTACAACAGGGTTTGAAAAGGGCTTGAGCTTGACAAATGAGCCAACCTATATGCAGGCGAACAGTTCCATACGTGGCTGTGTGTGCCGCTTCTGCGGTTGCCACTCGGGGTGAGCAGATGCCGGTGCCCGGCATGGCCGCGTTTTGACAAAGTATGAAGAGTCTCACTCAGTTATGATGCAGGCGTATGAAATGCGCCGGAGCGGGGGTTTATGGCCGTACCTATAATGCAGGCCGTCAGGGTCGGCAGCTATGTCGTCAAACAGCATATTACCGGGCGCAAGCGCTATCCGCTGGTTCTGATGCTTGAACCGCTTTTCCGTTGCAACCTGGCCTGTGCCGGGTGTGGCAAGATTGATTATCCTGCCGCCATCCTCAACCAGCGCATGACCGTTCAGGAATGCCTGGATGCGGATGCGGAAGCCGGGGCACCCGTTATTGCCGTAGCCGGGGGGGAACCCCTGCTGCACAAGGAAATGCCGGAGATTGTCCGTGGCCTGATTGCCCGGAAAAAATACGTCTATCTGTGCACGAACGCCCTGCTGCTTGAAAAGAAGATGGATGAGTATGAACCCTCTCCGTTCTTCTCATGGGATGTGCATCTGGATGGTGACCAGTCCATGCATGATGCGTCCGTCTGTCAGGATGGCGTGTATGAGCGGGCTGTAGCGGCTATCAAGAAAGCCAAGGCACGCGGTTTCCGTCTGTCCATCAACTGCACCCTGTTTGACGGGGCAGACCCCAAGCGCGTTGCGGCCTTCTTTGATGAAGTGATGGCAATGGGCGTGGACGGGATCATGACGGCGCCGGGGTATGCGTATGAACGCGCTCCTGATCAGGCACACTTCCTGAACCGCCAGAAGACCAAGCAGCTCTTCCGTGACATTTTCCGTCTCGGCAAAGGCAAGAAATGGCGGTTTACGCAGTCTCCGCTGTTCCTGAACTTCCTGGCCGGGAACGAGCAGTATCACTGCACGCCCTGGGGCAAGCCGCTGCGTAACGTCTTTGGCTGGCAGCGCCCGTGCTATCTGCTGGGTGAAGGCTATGCGAAGTCTTTCAACGAGCTGATGGAAGACACGAAGTGGGATGATTACGGCACCGGCAACTATGAAAAATGCGCCGACTGCATGGTGCATTCCGGGTACGAATCGACCGCTGTGATGGATGCCGTGCGCCGCCCCTGGCACATTGCCAAGGTTGCCCTGTTCGGACCGGAAACCGAAAAGCCGATGGCGCCGGAAATTTCCCTCGCCAACCAGCGGCCTGCCCAGTACGTCTTCTCCAAGCAGGTGGAAGAGCAGATGGAAGAGATTGCTGCCCGCAAGCCTGCCAAGGCTCCGCGCGTGAAGGTTATCCGGACGGATGCCGCGAATGCAGCCGAACCTGCGGAAGTGACAGCGGCAGACTGATCCTTCTCTTGTGTTACGACTCCATGAAAGGAGCGGCTCCTGTCTCAGGGCCGCTCTTTTTTTGTGCGCGTTTGCAGGGAATAGTGCGACTTTCTGCCTGATATGTCTGTCTGGCAGATATGGGCTTTCTGCATACGAACAGGGTGCGGGCTCGTCTTTTCCAGACACGGTCCAGAAGCGTGACATCCTGAAGGCAGGTGCTGCGCATGCTGGCTTCGGGAGCGATCATCCCGTATCGTGCCCTTTCTCTTCTGTCACGCAGGGCCACCGCATTCTATGACTGTCTCCATTCTTGTTATTTTCTTGCTGGTTATTTTGAACGCTGTTTTCGCAATGGGAGAATTGGCGCTGATTTCGGTCAGGATGCCGCGTCTGGCCATTTTGCGGGAGCAGCGGGTGCGCGGGGCGGATCGTGCCATGCGGCTGGCGGAAGATCCGCAGATTTTCCTGCCCACAGTGCAGGTCGGCATGACGCTGGTGTCCATTCTGGAAGGGACATTCGGGGGGGTGCAGGTTGAGGCACATCTTACCCCCCTTCTGGAGCGGATTGAGTTTCTGCGGCCTGTGGCGGCTCAGGTGTCCATGGTGCTGGTGGTGATTGCCATAACGGGCCTCATGCTGGTGCTGGGGGAACTGGTGCCCAAGCAGCTTGCCCTGCGTGAGCCGGAAATCATGGCGGCTCGTCTGGCCCTGCCGCTCGAGATTCTGGCGCACGCAACGCGCCCCGTGGTGTGGGTGCTGCGGCAGTCTTCCAATATTGTCCTCAAACTGATGGGGGCGGGTGATGCCGTCAGCCAGACGCTGACGGAAGAAGAGCTGAAAGCCTATATTGCGGAAGGCGCGCGGTCCGGGGTGCTGGAGCATGAAGAGCGCACCATGATCGAGCGGCTCCTGCGTCTGGCGGACAGGCCGGTACGCGCCATTATGACACCGCGAAACGAGCTGTACTGGATTGACCGGCACGCCGGGCGGGATGCGCTGATCAAGGTCTTGAAACAGACCACTTATGCGCGGCTGGTGGTGTGTGAAGGCGGCGTGGATAATCCGGTTGGTGTGGTGCTGGCCAAGGACATGCTGGACCGGGTTCTGGATGGCATGCCTGTCTCTATCGAGGCCGGACTGCGACCGATGACGGTGGTGCCGGACAGCATTTCCGCTCTGGATATGCTGGAGCAGATGCGGAGCATTCCGCTCGGCATTGCCTTTGTTTTTGATGAATACGGCTCTTTTGAAGGGATTGTTACGGCGTCTGACCTGTTTGACGCCATTGTGGGGGAAGGGGGGCATGAATCCTCCCAGACAACCGTTGCGCGCCACACGCTCGCTCAGGAAGACGTTCTGCTGCTGGATGGCACAGAGTCCGCTGATGAAGTGAAAGACCGCCTCGGACTGCGCACCTTGCCGGATGAAGGCAGTTACCACACGCTGGGCGGGCTTATTCTGGCCCTGCTGCGGCGTGTGCCGGCGCTGGGGGATAAGGTGGTCTATTCCGGCTGGCTGTTTGAAGTGCTGGAGATGGAAGGCCGCCGTGTTTCCCGCGTGCGGGCCAGCCGACAGATTCTGGCGGAGAATTAAGAAAAAACGGCCTGACAGGCTTTCTGTTCAGGCCGTTTGTTCTTGAGGGGGGCGCTGTTACGGTGAGTGCTCTCATCTGTTCAGCGCGCCCGTTGTGCCGTGAGTGCCCGCCGCTATTGCTGGACCTGCACGGAGGGGGTGCCACCCAAAATGCCGGGAGCAGGCCAGAACGCCAGAGCCGTTTCCTGCTGCACCCGTGAGATCTGGGTTTGAATCCACTGCATGTATTCGTGCAGTCCCCGGATAATGATGTCTTCCACCGTCTGGTCTGCAAGGGTGACGCGCAGTTCCGCCACGCATTCCTGTATGGGGGCGCAGAGGCGGCGCAGGCTGCCATGCCCGGCTATCGTGCTCAGGGTGCTGTCCAGCATGCGCAGGCTGGTGCTCAGGGAGCGGGGGAAGCCTTCATTCTTCAGGAGAAAACCCACCACATTGACGGGGGTTGTCGTCACCGGTTGCAGGCGCCTGAAGGCATGGTAGGCCGCGGCGGAGCGCAGGATGGACGCCCATTGCGTGATATCAATCCCGGACCCGACTTCTTCATGCGCGGGCAGCAGGGTGTGGTAGCGGATGTCAATCAGCCGGGTAATCTGGTCACTGCGCTCCAGATGCTTGCCCAGAAGATAGAACAGCCAGGCCTGATCCCGGTAGAGTGTGCCTTCCGTAATGCCGTAGTGGCTCTGGCATTCCTGCTTCAGACGGTTGCACAGGCCGGAGAGGCTGTTTGCCCGGATGTCGGAGGGGTGCAGGTCCAGCACCCAGCGGGTAAAGACGTTGAGCTGCATCCACATTTCGGTTGAAATCAGGGGGCGGACAGCCCGCGCATTTTCCCGCACGGCATGGGCCATGGCCTTGATGGAGTTCGGGTTTTCCTGCTCTGTCACATAGAAGGCAAGAACCTCCTGCTCCGTTGCGGTCTGGTGGCGGGCAAAGAAGCAGTCTTCATCAGAATTGATCTGAAGAATGGTGTCCCACCCCGGCCTGCCATCCGCTCCACGGACAAAGCTTTCCGTAACTTCCAGCAAGCGGGCCAGATTTTCAATACGTTCCATATAGCGGGCCAGCCACATCATGCATTCCGCGTAACGGGAGAGCAGATTGTTCAGCCCCGGCTGTATGTGGACAGGGTTTGTGGAAATTTCAGTCATGATGCCAGCACCCATGTATCTTTAGAGCCGCCCCCCTGTGAGGAATTCACCACGAGTGACCCCTTGCGCAGAGCCACGCGGGAGAGGCCACCGGGCAAGACCCATGTGGAGCGGCCTGTCAGCGCGAAAGGCCGCAGGTCCACATGGCGGGCTTCAACACCTGCGGGGCAGAGGGTGGGAGAGACCGAGAGATTAACGACAGGCTGACTGATATAATTGGCAGGATTGTCTTTCAGCCTGCGGCGGAACTCCTCCAGTTCGTCCTGTGTTGCGTGGGGGCCAATCAGCAGGCCATAACCGCCGGATTCTCCAACGGGTTTGATAACCAGCTTCTCGATATTGGCCAGAGTGTAGGCCAGCCCTTCCGGCTCCGCACAGATATGGGTTTGTACACTCTCCAGAATGGGGTCTTCATTCAGGTAGTAGCGGATAATGCGCGGCATGTAGGCATAAACGGCTTTGTCATCCGCAACGCCAGTGCCCAGCGCATTGGCAATGGTGACATTCCCCCGGCGATAGGCGTCCACCAGCCCGGGCACCCCCAACATGCTTTCCGGATTGAAGGCCAGAGGGTCCAGAAACTCATCATTCAGGCGGCGGTAAATGGCGTGAACAGGCCGCAGTCCCGCCACGGTGCGCATGAACACCCGGTGGTTTTCCACCACCAGATCCTTGCCTTCCACCAGAGGCACGCCCATCTCGCGTGCCAGAAAGACATGTTCAAAATAAGCGGAATTATAAATACCGGGAGAAAGCAGCACGACCTGCGGGTCCAGCACGCCCTCGGGTGAGACCTCGCACAGGCTCTGGTGCAGTTTCAGCCCGTATTCCTCCACGGAGCGGAGGGGGACACCCGCCGCGAGGTCGGGCATGAGGCGCAGCATCATATGCCGGTTTTCTATAACGTAGGAGACCCCGGAGGGAGTGCGCGCATTATCCTCCAGAATAAGAAAACGTCCGTCCTGATCACGGATCAGATCGGTGCCGTTGATATGGACATACACACCGCCCGGCACCTTCAGCCCCACCATGGCCTCACAGTAGTTCGGGTTTTTCAGAACCAGATCCGCCGGAATGATTCCGTCCCGCAGAATGGCGCGGTCATGATAGATATCATGCAGGAAAAGATTGATGGCCTGAACACGCTGCTGCACGCCCCGGTCTATATGGTCCCACTCCGTGGCGGTCAGAACACGGGGGATCATGTCAAAAGGCAGGATGCGGTCTATAGCTTTGCTGTCTGAATACACTGTGAACGTAATGCCCAGCCTGTAAAGCTGTGCTTCCGCCGCTGCCGTGCGGTGCCGCAGTTCCGCCAGCGTGAACTGTGCCAGACGCTCTTTTATCTGGAGCAGGCCGGGAGGGGGCGGGTCTTTACGGTTGAGAAGTTCGCAGAAAAAATCCGGAACGTCATAGGCTGTAAAAAGACCGGCGGCCTGAACGGGTGCATGGAGTGGTGCGTCATTCATACCCTGACTCCCGATATGATGTCCGGCACTCCGGCGGGTCTGGAAACCTGTGCCACTGGTATGCCGTTTCGTTACGGTTAATTACTTAACACGAGCAGGATTTCAGGGGTTTGCCAACCCGGAAAACGGAAATTTGTTCTTTTCTCGTAATATCGCATGGAGGGGGTGGCGCAGTGCGGAGTAATCCTGATACGCTATGCGCTTTCATTCGCCACAGGCGGGTTTTCCGGCGGTATATACTCTGGGGATCGCAGGGCGCTTCAGCATGAACCGGGGGTTCAGGGCCGTATCACCATGAGTTCGCATGTCATGCTGACCCATCAGACCCGCTACAGGTATGACAGGCCGGTTTGTCTGGGCCCCCAGACCATCCGGCTTCGCCCGACCCGTACGGCCAGAACGCCGGTCCGTTCCTATGCCCTGCAGGTTGAACCCGGGGGGTGCAGGCAGACATGGCATCAGGACTCTTACGGGAATCAGGTGGCGGAAGTGCTCTTTGCGGAGCGCGTGACGCGATTTGACATCACAGTTCAACTTGAAGCGGACCTCACCCCTCGTAACCCGTTTGATTTTACGCTGACCCCACCGGCCCGAGGCTGGATGCCGCCCGCAGGGCCTGCCTCCACCCGGCTGGATGACGAGGCGGGCGGGGTGGCGCGTCAGCAGCCCTTTTATGCGCCGGAAGAGCACGGTTGGCTGGCGCCGTATTGCGTGCCACAGCCTGCCGGGCCGCATCTGCACGCTTTTCTGACTGAGTGGATGGAGCACGCCCCGACTGATACGCTGGAGATGCTGGTGGCTCTGAACCGTGCCGTGGCGTCCCGCATCGGGTATCAAATTCGTCTGGAACCGGGCGTGTGGACCCCGGAAGAGACACTGGCACGGGCAACAGGCTCCTGCCGTGACAGCGCCTGGCTGATGATCGCACTGTTACGGCATCTGGGCTTTGCGGCCCGTTTTGTCTCCGGATATCTGATTCAGAGCAACCGCAATGCGGAGGGGGAGGATATCCTCACCTGTGACCTGCACGCCTGGGCGGAGGCTTTTCTGCCGGGCGCGGGGTGGGTGGGGTTTGATACCACATCCGGCCTGCTCACGGCGCAGGGGCACCTGCCTCTGGCCGCAACACCCGCCCCGGAGCAGGCTGCCCCGGTGACAGGCCTGCTGGACCAGTGCACGGCCACGTTTGATTTTTCCATGCAGACTGATCGCGTATTGTTGCCTGACAGTATCTGACCCGCTGGTTTTTCTTGCGTTGCGGGCTGGTACGCAAGAGACTGTCCGGCATGAGGCTTTTCACCTGCCAGTCCTGCCAGCAGATTCTGTTTTTTGAAAATACAGTCTGTGAGCACTGCAATCATGCCCTTGGCTACCTGCCGGGGCTTTCCATGCTTTCAGCGCTGGAACCGGCAGAAGGCGGCCTGTGGCGACCGCTGGAGCCACGCATCCGGCAGGCAGAACTGGCATACTGCGCCAACCATGCGCATGATGTGTGTAACTGGATGACCCTCCCGAACGAGGCCGGACACGCCTCTTTCTGTTTTGCCTGCCGTTTTAACCGCACGATCCCCAATCTGGATAATCCGGACAATCTGGAGCGTTGGCGGAAGCTGGAAGTTGCAAAACACCGCCTGCTTTATACGCTTCTGCGCCTGAAGCTGCCCATGAAAACCCGGCAGGATGACCCGCAGGGCGGGCTGGCATTTGATTTTCTGGAAGACCTTGCCGATGGATCTGCCCCGGTTATGACAGGGCATGATAACGGCGTGATCACCATTGCCCTGCGTGAGGCGGATGATGCCTGCCGTGAGCGGATGCGTGTGGAAATGGGGGAATATTACCGCACGCTTCTCGGCCACTTCCGGCATGAAGTCGGGCATTATTACTGGAATGTTCTGGTGCGCGATGCCGGGCGGCTGGAAGCCTGCCGCGCCGTGTTTGGTGATGATGGGGCGGATTACCAGCAGGCCCTGCAACAGTATTATGACCGCCCACGGCCGGAGGGATGGCAGGCACATCATGTGAGTGTTTATGCCACGTCCCACCCGTGGGAGGACTTTGCGGAAACATGGGCGCATTATCTGCATATTGTCTCAACACTTGAGACAGCCTGGGCTTATGGCGTTACGGTTAATCCGGCATTGGCGGGCGGCAGGCCCGCATGGTCTCCCCAGCATGGAGACCCTTATACCGAAGCCTCTTTTGATGAAATCATGCAGGCCTGGCTTCCGCTGACACACGCGGTCAACAGCCTGAACCGCTCTATGGGCCTGCCGGATTTCTATCCGTTTGTCATCACACGGGGCGTTGTGGACAAACTTTCTTTTATTCACACGCTTATTCGGGAAACACAGGCTTTGCATTCTGTTTGATGCATTCTGCTTGACGCAGGAACTGTGTTGCGGAGCGCGCACGAAAAAAGCCGTGCAGATACTGCACGGCTTTTTTAGAGTCAGAACGGCAGGAAGGGGGAGCAACCTGCCGTGGTTGAGGGTTTAGTGAGAAGCAGCCGCCGTGGTGGTTGTGGCGGACTGTTCGAGCAGATAAGGCCCGCCATCCAGGATCTGCAGGGAGAGCATGCCGATGGTTTCGGCATCCCGCTGGCCCAGATCGAGCAGGGCGTTTCCTGCGGTCCAGCGGCAGTCCGGGTTATCCTGCACAGCCCAACCGGAGAGAGGGGACTGTTTGAGGTGGGATGTCAGGGTGCGCACACCATGAGCCTCAATGAGCCGGATTGTCCCGACCAGCACGCCAAGGTCCCGGCGGTCATCCACAAAGGGTCCCACCGTTTCACAGGGGCGGCTGGTGCGGGAGACCAGACGCACGGTGCGCACGTTGCCGGGCACCATGAACAGCACGGTTCCCTGATGGGTGCGGGCCTGCTGGATGATGCGGCCTGTCTCGGTCACGAGGTGCAGAGCGGCATCTTCCGTTGTGGCCTGTTCGGCCTGCACACTGGGGATGCCCGCGGCTTCGGCCCGTGCGGCCAGAGCCTGGAAGAGCGGTTCCACGAAGGCGGCATCTGTTGTCAGAGGTGCAGCGGCATCATGCTCCCAGGACTTGGGTCCACGGAGGAAGATGATGTTGTCTTCACCGGAGAAAGACCTGTCTGTGCGGAGCAGGGTTTCGGAACGCAGACCATCGACATTGATAATGGCGTGTTCAGCCGTTTCCACATGATAGATGGGGAAAGTCTGGTGTGCGGTGTCCACAAAGATGGAGCGGCCATTCACCAGCATACGAACGGGCACGAAACGGCCTTCGAGATACAGGCAATGTTCTGATGTGAGCGCGATATCCTGCGCGGGCACACCCTCGGCGAAGGCGTTTTGCTGGATCACGACCGGGAAGAGGTCATGATGCGTTGCGACAACGGTGCGTGTGCGCAGTGCGGTCACGGGTGCGGCGGAGGCTGTGCCATCCTGCGCGAAGACTTTCACGCTTTCACCCACGGTGATGGTTTCGATAGACTTGAAGCTGCCATCAGCCATTTCCACGCGTGCACCAGCCAGGAAGCAGGTGATATCATCATCCGGGACTTCAGGCTTCAGCGTGCCGCCGGTAATGACACTGGCCTGCCCGGTGGTGACAACAAATTCCTTGCCGACCAGGTTGTTCAGGGTGCTGGGAGCGCCTGAGGGCACCGCGATTGAAACGACGGTAAAGCCGACAGCATCCCCCAGATTGAGCGGATAGGTCGGCTGGAAGTGGCCGGTGTAGCTGACAGTCATGGTTGTTTTGACGTTATTGACCCAGACATCCAGCGTCAGGAGCTGGCTGAGGCTTGTCACGCTTGTTCCTGCAGGAAATGAAATCTGCTGAAACAGGGTATAAGGCGGACCACCGGTGCCGTTCTGGCCCCAGTTTGCACCATTCTGCCAGAGGATTGAATTTCCGCTTGGTGACAGGTTGCCGGTCGCTTCACTGCCGTTTGGCTGGTAATCGACATCGGCGTTCCAATTGATTGTTCCCATGGTCCCCCCCTTTTTTTGATAAAACACTCAGGAGAGCCCGCGCTCAGCTCTTTAAGTATGCCGGAGTGAGCGCGGACCCGATTTTTTTAGTGGGTGTACTGCTGGCCAGCCGTGCCTGCGCCAACCTGGTTGATCCAGTTTGCGATGACAGGTTCAGCGTCTTTCAGGCCAAAAGCAGCGCCCAGAACGGTGCCGGTAATTGCGCCCTGAATTGTCGGGACAATAAGGCCGACCAGCTGGCCAATGGAGCCAATACCGATCAGACCGCCGCCGTCACCACCATGGATGCCGCCGATGATCATGCCTTCAGCGGCACCGGTCACGCAGCCAACCACAGCGCCAGACAGACTGTCGAAGAAGCCGTGAGCGACACCGCCGGAGACTTCGGTTGTTTCTGCAAAAGTAAGTTCACGCATGCACTTAACTCCTTTTGTGTGAGTGCGGGGCGAACGTCACATAATTACAAACGAATATGGAAGAGGTATTTTGGGTGCGAATGCTTTATTGATGCTAATATTTATTGTATTAACGAGGTTAATTGAGTGTTTATTACTTAATATACAGTAAAAAAGAGAGATTTATTTTGAATATATAAGTGGTTTATAAAAATCAATTATAAAATATTAAGATTTTTTATTTTTCCCGAATCGTTCTGTGGGGAAGGCGTCTGGCTACAGAGCGGGCACTAAAAAAGCCGTGCAGTATCTGCACGGCTTTTTCAGAGTCAGAACGGCAGGCAGGGGGGCAGCCTGCCGTGGTTGAGGGTTTAGTGAGAAGCAGCCGCCGTGGTGGTTGTGGCGGACTGTTCGAGCAGATAAGGCCCACCATCCAGGATCTGCAGGGAGAGCATGCCGATGGTTTCGGCATCCCGCTGGCCCAGATTGAGCAGGGCGTTCCCTGCGGTCCAGCGGCAGTCCGGGTTATCCTGCACAGCCCAACCGGAGAGAGGGGACTGTTTGAGGTGGGATGTCAGGGTGCGCACACCATGAGCCTCAATGAGCCGGATTGTCCCGACCAGCACGCCAAGGTCCCGGCGGTCATCCACAAAGGGGCCAACCGTTTCACAGGGGCGGCTGGTGCGGGAGACCAGACGCACGGTGCGCACGTTGCCGGGCACCATGAACAGCACGGTTCCCTGATGGGTGCGGGCCTGCTGGATGATGCGGCCTGTCTCGGTCACGAGGTGCAGAGCGGCATCTTCCGTTGTGGCCTGTTCGGCCTGCACACTGGGGATGCCCGCGGCTTCGGCCCGTGCGACCAGCGCCTGGAAGAGAGGTTCCACGAAGGCGGAATCTGTTGTCAGAGGTGCAGCGGCATCATGCTCCCAGGATTTGGGTCCACGGAGGAAGATGATGTTGTCTTCACCGGAGAAAGACCTGTCTGTGCGGAGCAGGGTTTCGGAACGCAGGCCATCGACATTGATAATGGCGTGTTCAGCCGTTTCCACATGATAGATGGGGAAGGTCTGGTGTGTGGTGTCCACAAAGATGGAGCGGCCATTCACCAGCATACGAACGGGCACGAAACGGCCTTCGAGATACAGGCAATGTTCTGATGTGAGCGCGATATCCTGCGCGGGCAAACCCTCGGCGAAGGCGTTTTGCTGGATCACGACCGGGAAGAGGTCATGATGCGTTGCGACAACGGTGCGTGTGCGCAGTGCGGTCACGGGTGCGGCGGAGGCTGTGCCATCCTGCGCGAAGACTTTCACGCTCTCGCCCACGGTGATGGTTTCGATAGACTTGAAGCTGCCATCAGCCATTTCCACGCGTGCACCAGCCAGGAAGCAGGTAATGTCATCATCCGGTACTTCCGGAATCAGCTTGCCGCCGGTAATATTGCTGGCCTGCCCCGTGGTGACGATAAATTCCATCCCGACAAGCTTGCTGGCCGCATTGCTGTTTCCATCAATGGATACGACAGTAAAGCCGAGAGCATCCCCCAGATTGAGCGGGTAGGTCGGTTGGAAGTGGCCGGTGTAGCTGACAGTCATGGTTGTCTGAACATTGTCGATCCAGACTTGCAATGTCAGGGTTTGGCCCAGTGCTGTAATGCTCGTTCCTGCCGGAAAGCTGATCTGCTGGAAATTAACGCCCTTGGAACCTGATTCGCTCCAATTGTTGTTATATTGCCAAAGAATTGAATTCCCACTTGGTGAGAGATCGCCGGTCGCTTCACTGCCGTTTGGCTGGTAATCGACATCGGCGTTCCAGTTGATTTCACCCATGGTTTCCCCCCCTTTTTTGATTTTGTATTCAGGAGGGTCCGTGCCCAGCTCCCCCGTATGGCGGAGGAAGCACGGACCCGGCTTTTTTTAGTGGTTGTTCTGCTGGCCAGCCGTGCCCGCACCAACCTGGTTGATCCAGTTGATGATGATCGGTTCAGCGTCCTGCAGACCTTCGGCAGCACCCAGAACGGTGCCGGTAACTGCGCCCTGCATGGTCGGGATAATGAGGCCGACCAGCTGGCCGATGGCGCCAATGCCCAGGATGCCGCCGCCGTCACCACCATGGATGCCGCCGATGATCATGCCTTCAGCGGCACCCGTCACGCAGCCAACCAGAGCGCCGCCGATGGCATCGCCAAAGCTTTTTGCCAGACCGCCGGAAACTTCGGTTGTTTCGGAAAATGTAAGTTCACGCATGCACTTAGCTCCTTATTTGTATTGAGTGCATGGGAAGCGTCACATATTTCCAAACTGTATGGGAATAGGTGAATTCTGGATTACTTTATTATTAACACAAATCCATATTAATTAACGATAGATAAATGGAAATGGCTCTGGAGAAGGGATTTCGCACACAGGAACGCGAGAGGTTCTGGCTGATTCGAGGTGCGGCACCGGGCCATAAAACACGAAAAAGGCGCGACCTGCGCCGCGCCTTTTACAAGAACTGTTCTGATGTAAAGGGAGAGTGCCGCCTAATGCAGCGCCCGTGTGTTAAGCGTGTGTGCCAGAGCCTGCTCATCCGCAAAGTCCGGCCATTCATTCCGGGCCAGAGCTGCAAGGGAGGGCGTGGGCAGTTTCATCCGTGCTGCGTAAATCCACAGATAGGAGAGCGCGCGGTGGACATAGTCGCGCGTTTCCGCGGTGGGGATCAGTTCCATGAACAGCAGCGGGTCATCCTCGGAGGAGGCTGCGGTTTTTTCCCATCGGCTGAGCGCTGTGGGGCCTGCATTGTAGCTGGCCAGCAGGCGGATCATATCACCGCCGCGCATGGGGGTGCGTCCGTTATGGCGCGTCAGGTCGGCCAGATACTGCACATAGCGCTGCCCGATTTCTAGATTCAGGCTGGGGTCATGCAGATCGTTCGTGGCGTTTTCAAACCGGTGATTGAGCGTATTGGGCGGGCTTGTGACAAAATCGGCCGTGAGCGGGCGGATCTGCATCAGCCCGTGTGCGCCCGCGCCTGAAACAGCCTGAGGGTCGAAGTTCGATTCCAGACGGGTCAGCGCATAAACCAGCGCCGGGTCCATGGTAAAGCCGTGGCGGGGTTTCAGAAGCGGGAGGGGGAGGTTTTCCTGTTCCGCTCCGCGAGACGCCGCCCTTGCCTGAAGCGCATCGGCCATTTCGGCCGAGAGGTCATGCAGGCCAGCGGCATCCGCCACAAGCTGGAAAGAGCGGGCCAGAGTCACATCATGCAGGTCTGGCCATGCGCGGCGGATGGTGTTTTCCGCCCTTTCCTGCTCGCCAACCTGAAGCAGGGCAAATACCCGCCGCCCGACATCCGTGCTCCCTACGGCCTCGATATCAATTTCCGTCAGCACCTGTGCTGAGGGAGAGGCGCCAGAAGGCTCAGTGACTGAGAGAGCGGGTTCAGCCCCGGAAAGGCTGACTTTTCGTACATGCTCGTGGCCGGGTGCTGAATGGTGCAGAACGCGGGCCGCCAGCAGGCCGTAGAATGTCGTCGGGAAGGCTTCCGCATGCTGGAGCCAGGTCCGGCGGGCATGTTCCTGCCCCAGTTTTTCGTGCGCGCGGGCCGCCCAGAACGCGCAGGCCGCCCGCATCTCGGAGGTGGCTGCGGCGGCATGGGATGCTTTTTCAAAGAAAGGAGCGGCCTGCTCATACTGCCCCTCCTGCCACAGGGCCAGCCCGGCCACGTATCCCGCCAGCGCATTTTTGGCGTTGGACCCTTCCACCGCCGTGCGGCTGATATCCAGCGCCAGATCGGTCTCACCGGCATTCAGCATGGCCTGAGCGGTTTCTGCCTGAAGCTGGGCCGCATAGGCCGGGGTCATGCCCGGTGTGGCGGTAATCAGATGGAGGGCGCTGTGAACGCCTTTAAGCCCCCAGCCGGTGCGTTCCCGCAAGGTGCGGTCCAGCATCGGGTTGCGGGTGAAGTCCTGAGCCAGAGGGGCTGCGGGAATGCCGGTATGGTCCGGCGCCAGATGGGTGGAAACAGGGGCTGGCGGCATCGGGCCGCCATGCTGTGGCAGGGCGGCCAGACGCGCCCAGATTGCGGCGGCATCGGCATAGGAGAGGTATTTTTTCAGCCAGGTCCGCAGTTCTGTAGCGCCCGGATGGTAGGCGGGGTTCAGGTAGCGGTCTGCCTCAATGTCGCCCAGCAGGGTGGCGTCTGTCAGCCGGGTGGTGCTGGTAATGGCTTCTGCAAAGGCTCCCTGCCGCTGAAGGCGGAAGATGGATTTGATCTGAGTGCTGATTTCCGGTGGGAGTGGCTTTGGAAGAGGAATGTCATCGCCTTCTGGAAACGCCTGCCGCGGCATGACCATCGCAAGCTCTTCGCTGTGCGTGTCCTGCCCCGGCCCGGGGAGCTTGGCATAGGCTCTCGTCGCTACGACGGAAGCACCGGCCAAAAGGGCGGCCCCGGCCATAAAGGCCCTGGCCGCGAGTTGATGAGGGATCTGTCCTATCGCTCGCATGGCTGGCGGGGTCTATGTGGTTCTGCGCCAAAAAGCAAGTTTACTCTTTGTAAGCACTCAGGGAGCGGGGGTCAGAACACGGGAAAAAGCCGATGTGAATAGCAGGCAATTCGGCTTGGAACTACTTGTGTTTCATGAGGAAATTCTGGTTCGAATAGAGAGGGCTTTATTCTTGCGGTACCGGGATGTTCCTCTGCTCCCGCACTGGATTCAACCGTTCTCCCGTAGCGTTTGTGCAACAAGCATCAGGTCCTGCCAGATTTCCTTACGGGCCGTGGCACTTGCCCGCAGTTGAAGGGGGTGACGCATAACAAGAGTGGGGAGCGGTCCGGCCAATCCGGGGATGTCCGCAGGCCACCATGCCCGGCGGGGAGGAGTCGTTCCGGCGTCCAGCAGCATGCGGGCCGGGAGTCGGCCGCACAGCAGCAGGCGCTGGGGGGCAAACAGTGTAATGGCCCGTTCCAGAAAGGGGCGGCACTGGCGGAGCTCAGGCTCGGTGGGGGTGCGGCCGCCGGGCGGGCGCCAGGGCAGGGCGGTGGCCAGCAGCAGAGTCTCCCGCTTCAGCCCCAGAGGGGCGAGCATCTGGTTCAGGAGGTCTCCACACAGGCCGGAGAATACCTGTCCGCTGCGGTCTTCATCCGCATCCGGTGCTTCTCCGATAATCATCAGGGGGGCCTGGTGCGGTCCTGTCGGGAACAGGGTGTGCATGGCAGTGGTGCGCAGCGAGCATGTAGAGAACGCCTCCAGCGCCGCCCGCAAGGCTTCAGGCGTGCTGGCGCCTGCGGCCAGAGTCTGGGCCTGCGCAAGGCTTTCTGCTAGCAGGGCGGGGCCAGCCTGCAAGGAGGCGGATGCTGTGGGAGGCGCTCCCGTGACTGCCCGTGTGGACGCCCCGGTATGTGCTCCCGTGTGCGCCCCTGCGGAAGGGGGTGCCGTCCGGGGTGCGGCGGGGGCGGCAGGATGCCCGGCAGGGCCAGTCAGACGGCCCTCGGGTGTTCTGCGCAGGACAGGCTCTTCCGCCGGGAAGCGCATTTTTCCAAGGTGCGCCAGACGCTGGTCGGTCGGGGAGTCTCCCACCACGGTATCCACGCCCCATTCCTCATAGAGGCGAAGCAGAGACAGAGCGGAGTCCATCAGGTAGACTGCCCGTTGCACCGCAGGGTTGCCGAAGGGCTGGTTTGGCGGTTGGTTGCGGGCAGGGTAGAGAAGTATCCGCCGTTCATGTCATGTCTTCCCAGTCTTTGAGGGAACGGGGCGTCGCCAATGGTCTGTTTGGGCCTCTGCCGCTCCTGGATAGGGTCATTATGCTGTTTTGTCGTCTTCTGCCTACGGTTTTCCTGCTGCTCTCTGCTTCGGTTCTGACCCCGTCTCTGTCTGCCGTTGCCGCCGAAGGGGCAGAAATACGCCAGACAGCCCCCCCGGGACAGCCGGCAGCCTCCCTTGCCCCCGTGCAGGCGGATGCGCCCCCTGCCGGGTCTCATGTCGATTCGGGTGCGTTCCTCACGGCTGTTGTGGCCACGCATAAAGGGGATGATCTGGACGCAGCCCGCGCCTTTCGCGCAGCCGCCGCGGCAGACCCCACCAATCAGGATCTGCTCAAACAGGCCTTTATCCGCAGCGTGCTGGCCGGAGACCCGGAAGCCGTGGATCTGGCACACCGGAACGCAAGCCTGCCGGGCGGGCAGAGCATCATCTCCTCCCTCGTGCTGGGGAATGATGCCGCCATGCGGGGAGACTGGACGGCGGCCTCGCGCTTTTATCAGCAGGCCGGGGCAGACCCGATGGCGCACCTGATCATGCCGCTGCTGCAGGCATGGTGCCAGCAGGCGCAGAACCATGCGGATGATGCCATAGCATCCCTGACCCATATTCAGGGCTCCGTGCTGGTACCGTTCTATACCCTGCATGCCGCCATGATTGCGCAGACAGCCGGCCAGACCGCCCGCGCGGGAGATCTGTTCATGCAGGCGGCAAAGCTGATGCCGGGGTATGACCTGCTGCTCACCCGCTCTCTGGCCGCGTGGCTCTGGTCTCAGGGGCAGCAGGACAAGGCCAGGGCGCTGGTCAGGAGCCTGATCCAGTCAGACCCGGTTCTGGGGCTGGCAGGGGCCGAGCTTCAGGCGACAATCAGCCATTATCCGGTCTCGTCCGCACAGGGCGGCATTGCCCGCGCTTATGTGCTCACGGCGTTTCTCCTGCGCCAGCAGGGCCGCCAGCAAGGGCGGGGCACTGTGCGTCCGGGCCCGACAGACCACCAGTTTGATGAAGCCTCCCGTCTGATGCTTGGGTTTGCGCTCGGGCTGGACCCGCATCTGGCTGAAGCCCGCCTGATGCTGGCGGAAATTCAGGAGGATGAAGGCCACCAGAGTGCCGCGCGTGAGACATTGCTGCGCGTTCCGCAGACAGACCCGCTCTATCCTGTGGTCTCGTTCCGGCTGGCGCTGGTGGATGGCGCAACCGGGCATCAGGATGAAGCCCGCGCCATTCTGACGCGTCTTGTGAAAGAGACTCCGGGGCAGGCGCTGGCCGTGCGGGCGCTGGGCAACACATTATCCGCCCAGAAAGACTGGAAAGGCGCCATCACGGCGTACAATCAGGCGGTTGCGCTGGCCACGGCCAGCAAGACGCTGGACTGGTCACTCCTGTTCCTTCGGGCCGTGGCGTATCACGAAGCAGGAGACTGGCCGCATGCCAAGGCTGACCTGCAACAGGGGCTGAAGCTGGCTCCTGATGAACCGCTTTTGCTCAACTTCCTTGGCTATTCCATGGTGGAGCGGAAAGAAAATCTGGGAGAGGCGGAAGCCCTGCTGCGCAGGGCGGTGGAACTGGACCCGCAGGATGCCGCCATTCGGGACAGTTTTGGCTGGGTGCGGGTTGAGCAGGGAGATCTGGCCGGGGGTACAGCCTTGCTGGAAAAGGCAGCCGAACAGACACCGGAAGACCCGGAAGTCAATTATCATCTGGGTGAAGCATACTGGCGTGCAGGGCGGAAGACGGAAGCTGTCGATCAGTGGAACGTTGCTCTTGGCTTGCACCCGGAGCCGACGGATGAAGCCCTGATCCGCGCAGCACTGGCGCGTGCCGCGGCAGAGGGCCTCCATAAACCGACACAGCAGGACGCCCCTCAGGCTGAGAGTGGCTCCGCACAAAGCCGAGGAAAGCATACCCCGTGACATCAGCCATGATGGACCTCACCACAGAGAGCCTGACGGAAGCGGCTCCGGCCAAAATCAATCTCTACCTGCATGTGACAGGCAAGAGGGCGGACGGTTACCACCTGCTGGACAGTCTGGTGGTGTTTGCCGGAGCAGGAGACCGCCTGCGGTATGAGCCGGGGCCGGAGCCCCTGCATCTGGTGTTGGCCGGGCGTTTTGGCCCGTCACTGACCGATGCGGCCGGGCCGGATAATCTGGTGATGAAGGCTGCGGCGGCTCTGGAGTCTGCCTGCGGGCCCGCCGCCCGCGTGCGGGGTGGGCGGTTGATTCTTGAAAAGGATCTGCCCGTGGCCTCCGGCATTGGCGGCGGTTCAGCCGATGCCGCCGCCGCCCTGCGTTTGCTGAACCGTGCCTGGAACGCGGAGGTGGATCAGGCCACCCTGCTGCGGCTGGCGGAAAAATTGGGGGCGGACGTGCCTGTTTGTCTGGCCAGCCAGACAGCGCGCATGGAAGGCATCGGGGAAATTCTGGGTGCTGCGCCGGTTCTGCCGGAGTGTGGTATGGTGCTGGTGAATTGTGGTCAGGCGGTTTCCACGCCGGAGGTGTTCCGCAAACGTGAGGGTGCGTTTGTGCCGCGTGCGGCCCTGCCGGCCCGCTGGCCGGATGCCGAGAGCATGGTGGCGGATCTCGCCCGGCAGGAAAATAGTCTGGAAACACCTGCCTGTGTTGTGTGTCCGCCGGTTCAAACCGTGCTGTCGGCTATTCATACCCTGCCGGAGTGCCTGCTTGCCCGCATGAGTGGCTCTGGCGCGACCTGCTTTGGTCTTTTTCCGTCGGCACGCAGTGCGGAGGCCGCGGCGGCTGAACTGGCACAGGCGCAACCCGGCTGGTGGGTCTGGGGTGGCGGGCTGGCCTGAGTTTCAGGCGGGGGAAAAGAACCTTCAGCGTTTCACGCGGAAGTCTGGTAGGGTGACAGGACTTGTAAAGGGGGGCCTTATGTCTTCTAAAATTGACCTGACGTTATCTGAAGATCACACCACAGTGCACATGATCCTGCCGGGGCAGGAGGGGGCACCCACGGTGGATGTGCAGCTTTCCGTGGAGGAAGTCACCAGCCTGATTACCGTGCTGGGCCGCCTCCGCCAGACCATGATGACCAATCATGAAATCCCGCCGATTGAGGGCGCAACCTTTACCCCCGTCACACGCACGCGCTGGGCCGTGCAGCCCGAAGCCCGTACGGACGGCTCCCTTCTGGCGTTCCAGCACCCGGCTTATGGCCCGATCGGGCTGGTGCTGACCCCGCAGGACGCCGAACGGCTTGTCCGGGGCCTGAACCTGCACGAGCAGATGCGGCGGGACCAGCAGGCTAATCGTGGTAAGCTGAACTAAGGCGTCGTTCAGTTCGCGCTTGGCCCCATGAGGAGTGTACTTCTCTCTGTTTTTTTGGGGAGGGGGATCTCAGTCCACCGGTATGGCTTGAGTAACAGCCAATACCAATAAGAGCGGATAAACGATATTCCTTCGGGTCACGGAAGTCGTGGTGGCGGGAAAGCTGTCGATAACCGTCTATTTGTGGAAGCCGCGCTGTATCGCTACCGCGCTGATATTCCTTGGCGTGATCGAACGGGTTTTCCGGAGGGTGTTCGAAAAAAGACGTCCAGTCAGGCCGTTGGGCGGTCCTGTGGCGGACTAGCCACGAAAAACCATGCAATCGCCGACGTTGCAGGCAAAGCGACCGCCCTGCCCTTGGCGCTCGAACAAAGGGTGAGATCACTGAAGCAGAAGCTTTCCCTGATGATGTCAAATCCAAAATCGTTATCGCCGATATGGCTTATGATGACGATCTATTCTCAGCGATCACTCCGCTTCCCGGATAACAGAGACTTTCATGCCAGATACTCAAGCCGGACCGTGATAGGCAGACATGAAAGAAGGTGCCAGCCTTTTTACAGACCGGCACCCTTCACACTTCAGGCGGACTGACGCAGGGCCGAAGGAGCCTGCACAGGAGCCACGCTATACTGCTCGGCAGGCACAGCCGTAATGGTCAGCATCCCCATGGCACCACCGGTCTGGGCCGCCAGCGGCAGCAGGGCATTGCCTTTTGTCCAGACATAGTCAGAATTACCCGCGGCGTCATGCCAGCCCTCGGAAACCCCGCCATCCAGATGCGTGGTGATCTGATGACGCTGATTGCTGTCCGTGAAGCAGATCGCCCCGACAGCAACCCCCAGAGAACGGCGGTCATCCACAAACGGACCAATGACCTCGCTCGGGCGGCTGACACGGGAGACAATCCGGACTGAGTCCACGCCTGCGGGCAGCATGAAGCTGTAATCCTGACCCTGATGACGGATGGGGCGGATCACCGCGCCAGTGCTCATCACGAGATGCAGGCCCGGGTCCTGCGTTGTCTGCACGGCATCCATGGCAGGTGTCTGGCAGCCTTCCACCTGGTCTTCCCGTGTTTCCAGATAGCGGAACAGCGGCTCCACAAAGCTGCGTTCCACACACAGGGGGGCTGCGGCATCATGGCTCCAGCTCCGGGTACCGGTGGCGCGCAGCGTGGCAACCTTGCCTTCCTGCCGGAAGGAAGAACGGTTCCCTGTATCCAGATAGCTTTCCGTCAGCATGCCATCGGCTGTGATCACGGAGTGCTCTTCCGTTTCCACATGGTAGTAATCATAAGAGGTGATGGATTTGTCGTAGAAGATGGACACGCCATTCACCAGCATACGCACCGGCACAAACCTGCCCTCAAAGAACAGGCAATGTTCGGCAGTAATCAGCATATCCTTGTAGGGCACGCCATCGGAAATGGCATCTTTCAGAACCCGAACAGGCCATCCGGCTTCATCTGCCGGCAAACCAGCCCGCACTTTGGCAGAAACCTTGCCAATCCAGACAACAGGGCGGACGACATCCTGATTGTTCTTCCAGTCAAACGCAAGAATCTGATCACCAATCTTGATATCCTCAACCGCGATATCCCCTGCCGGTGTGCGGATCATTGAACCCGCCAGAAAACATGGTGCTACACCACCTGAATATGTTACAATTCCTCCGTTATCAGAGAAATCCGCTGCTGTGTAACCCTTCCCCATATCAATAGTAGTTAGCGTATTTCCGTTCGTATCCTCGATACTGAGAATGCCCGTAGAAGAATCATAAAATGGAGTGCCATTAACGCCACCCAGATTCAGTTGGTCTCCAGTTTCAAAACCGCGAATGGCACCACCAAAGACTTTTCCCTGATCAATCTTGATAACGTTGTCCCCGCCGGACAGATTGAATGTCTGCCCATTATAGGAAGTGCCTGAAGTTGGTTTTGCTTGCAGATCAACATTGCTGTTAGTCAGATTCCACTGACCACCAGCTCCTGTAGCATCAGTCTGAACAACAAGCTGAGCATTGGAAACTACTATTGTTCCTGTATTGTTTATAGGAGCATTATTATTGCCGTTTATTTTAATCTGCGTATTAACGGGACCTTTGGCTGGAGCCGTTGATTCAAGATCAAGAGTGCCTGAATTCGTTAAACCGCCATTGGCATCCTGTGCGGTCGGGGCCGCAGTCTGAATTGTAATCTGGGAACCAGATGTAACTTTGACACTGAGATTATTCGAATTGTCGATTGACTGGAAGTTAAGCTGAACATTTGCATTACCAGAAGTGGCGGATGAATCATCAAGAGAAAAATTCCCTGTATTATTAAAATCTCCGTGCCCATTCCCCCACGTTGATTGAATGGCTTGTCCGGCAGGACCAGTCAGATCAATCGTTCCTGCATTGGTCAGATTGATAAGCTGGTTTGCTTGAATTTGCGCGTTGGCAGAAGCATTGATAACAATATTGCCTGCTGCATTATTTTCCAATGTCGCAAAGTTCAAGAGGACCTTATCGCCCGCCCTCCCCTGTGCATCGTTGACCGTAAAAGAGCCAGAATTACTAAAATCTCCCCTATTATTTCCGAGAGTGACATTCAGAGGCTTTTGGGGTGAATTACCCGTGAGCGAAATACTACCACTATTCGTGAGAGACGTAACATTTGGGGCGTTAAAATTCCCACCCTGAACTGTCGAGGCGGTATAATCGATTGCACTGTTCGCGTCATTGCTGATCGTTGCATAGTTCAACGTAAGGTTGGCTGGCCCAGTCTCACTACTTCCGTCGATATCAATCGTACCGCCAGTCTGGGTGAGAGTGCTGGCATTATCGCCAAAGGTATAGGTCGCATTTCCTGAAGTCGGGGTTGCAGAAACAGTGCCGCTATTTGTCAGGTCCCCGTGGATAAGGTCATTACCGGCCACATTGGTAAAATTAAGACTCCCAGATGCCGTGTTTGTAATACCTGTTCCGGCAGCGATAGTCCCGTTATTCAGACCTAGTGTCCAGCCATTTTGTGAACTGTCATAATTCGCTACGGTTGAGTTCGTTCCGCCACTTGGAAACGCTGTACCAGGCATGGAAATTTTCCTTTCATAATTCCTGATTTATGCAAAAGATGAGTAACTGCATTTTTTAAAGCAATTCATGTTTCCATTGACTTAACGCAAGTTAACGCAATAGTGTCAGTTAACGCTGATTTAACGATGCGGACGCAAAAAACTTTTTGCCATAAATCAGGAATTTCAAAAGCGCCGAATATCCTTTATGAGACATTGTGAGCAAATGAGGGTGCGTGAGATTCATAAAAAAATTGGATACGCAAGAGTAAGCACTACAGGGCAAACCCTTGACGTACAGATAAAAATTCTGGAAAGTTATGGATGTAATGTTATTTTCCGTGAAAAAATTAGCGGAGCCTCTGCTCAGCGGAGCCAGCTTTGTAAAATGCTTCGGAGCCTGAAAAAAGGCGATACCGTGATCGTGACACGGATTGACCGACTTGCAAGAAGTACATTCGACCTATTCTCAATTGTTCATGCAATTACTAAAAAAGAAGCTTGTTTCTACTCCATGGCAGAACCATGGGCAGATACGAATACCAGCACAGGAAGGCTTATGCTTGCCGTTCTTGCTGGATTGGCGGACGTTGAGCGAGATTTGATCAAGACTCGTACAGCAGAAGGGCGCGCTAGAGCCATTGAAAACGGTAAGAAGATGGGACGGCCTGCCAAAATAGCGGAAAAGGAAAGGAGCGATATCCTTCGTCGCCGCTCAAAAGGAGAGTCTTTGAAAACCTGGAGGGATCGAAGAACCGTTGATTGATGTGCTTGGCCAGTAATTTCTGGGTTTTGGCGATTTGATTGACGGTTTTCTGGAGAGCTTTTGATCTGCGTTTTGAGCAGA
>NZ_WOTF01000025.1 GCF_011516935.1 Acetobacter farinalis | reverse complement strand
TTTCTACAATCCACGTCGACGCCATTCATATCTGGGTGGCATCAGCCCTCTCGCTTTCGAAGCAAGAGTGGCATAATCACTTCTGACCGGCACAAAACCGTTACAAGTCCATAGCGTTCCTCGTAACGCACGATCAGCGTCATGGTGAGGAACACGGCAATGCCGAGTGCGAGCCCGACAAGGTTGATGGCCGTATACAGCCTGTGCCGTGACAAGGTGCGCAGTGCGGGCGCTACAATTCCGGTCAGCATCGTGTGTATCCTCTCCTTTACCAGCCTGCGCGGTCGATGGCGGCGAGGGGGGCCTGAAGCGGTTCCCAATCACGCGTTCTGGCGTGCCGGAGCGGGGCATCGGCATCGTAAGGCCGGGTGTCGGGCAGCAGGGTGCCTGCCTGAAGCTGGCCGATGGCGGCCAGAAGCTGGGCTTCCGCCACAATCGTGTCGTGCTGGCTTGAGGCCAGATCCACCTGTGCGGAGCGCAGGTTCTGGTCCGCATAGAGCACATCTGTCGTGCTTCGCAGGCCATAGCCATATTCAAGCTGGTAGCCTTTCAAAGTCATCTCGCCAGAGTGCACTTCCGCCAGACCGGCCTTGATGGCTTCCAGCCCGTTTTCCACCGCCCGCCAGTTTGTCACAACGTTCTGAAGGGCTGCGCGGCGGGCAAACTCAACATTCTGCCGGGCCTGTTCATCCTTGTCCCGCGCCTGACGGATCTGGGAGTTATAAAGCCCGCCATTATAGAGCGGCTGGACCAGTGAGACTGTTCCCGTCACCTGTTGGGCATATTCCCGTTCGCGAAAGGGAGAGGCAGGTCCAATGGTGCCGAACGTGCCCTGAACCTGAATTTGCGGCCCCCATTGCGAACGGGCGGTATCCACATCGGCCTGCGTGGCACTTTTGGTTTCGCGCATCTGGGCCAGTTGCGGGTTGGCGGCGAGTGCCGCTTTCATGGCCTGATCCAGGCTGGAGGGCAGGCCGGGCAGGGCGGCGGGCATGGTCAGTGTTTTCGGCTCCACGCCCGTTACCGCCTGAAACTGGGCTTCCGAGGCCGCACGTGTCGCACGCGCCTGTGCGAGAGCGACTTCGGCTGAACGGCGGCGCGTTTCTGCCTGCTCGACATCTGTCCGGGTCACCTGCTCGGTGGGGGCACCGCCCAGAGTGTAGCGGGATGTGGTCAGCCGCACCTGCCGCTCCAGCATATCCAGATCAGCCTTGCGGATGTCCTGCACGGCGCGGTCTCGCAGCACGTTCATATAGGCCGTGATCACGCTGGTGAAGACCTGCGCTTCCGTCAGGCGTAAAGCATGACGTTCCGCATGGGAGCGGGCATCCGCCGCCCGCACCTGGTTGGCTGTGTGACCAAAGGAGTAGAGCGTCTGCTTGGCTGCAACATACCCTTCGGCATAGTTGGACGTATAGCTGCCGAGCGCGAAGGCGTTTGTATAAGGGCCCTGCTGGTAGTTGGCATCCATATTGATGGACACAGTTGGCCGCCAGCCCGAGCGGGCCTGAACGGAGTTTTCCGTAACGGCCTTCTGGTTGGCCTGTTCCCCCAGAAGCGTGGGGTTGCTCCGGTAAGCCCGGGCAAGCACATCCTGAAGTGTCTGGGCGTGAGCACCCTGCACAACGGCAACCGCTACAACGAGACCTGCGATAATGCGATACATGGCCCTTACTCCGCACGAAGAGCCCGTGCCGGTTCGGCACGCGCGAGACGAAGGGTCTGCCCGAGAACAGTCAGCGCTGCGATAAACGCCGCACCGCAGGCAGCAACAAGGAACAGGGAAGGGGTGAGGGCAATGCGCTCATCAAACCCATTCAGCCACTGGCGCATGATGATCCAGGACACCGGGCAGGCCAGAAGGCAGGCAACAAGCACGGGTTTCAGAAAATCACGCAGCAGCAGAACAATGGTTTGGCTCCCCGTAGCCCCCAGTGTTTTACGGATACCGATTTCGTGCACACGGCGCGTTGCGGCAAAGGCCGCCAGACCATAAAGACCGAGGCAGGCAATCAGCAGGGCGGCAACAGCCCCAAGCGTGAACAGGTGCCCGCGCCGTTCATCGCCCGAATAGTAAGTCTCCATCAGTTCGTCAGGCGGGGAAAAATGACTGGCCACATCGGGCAGGAGTGTGCGCCAGGCGTGATCAAGACGCTCCGCCATGATCGTGCGCGAAACGCCTGAAAAGCGGACGGCTGGAATAGGGTCATCAAACGCAACGTGCTGGAGCGGGGAGAAGAACAGAATTTCAGGAGCAATAGTCTCACGGGGTGAGCCAAAGCGGATGTCTTCAATCACGCCAATAACCGTGAAATGATTTGCATCTTCACGAATAACCTTGCCGATCGCGCCCGCAGCATTCCCAAACCCGAAGGCGCGGGCGGCCTTGCTGTTGAGAATGACATTCCAGCTTCCGTGCCCGTTTCCGATATCCTCTTTGGCCGGGCCTTCATCCTGCCCGTGTGAGGCATCAAACCAGCGCCCGGCCAGAAGGTGAGGCTGATAACTGTCCCGATACCCGGACGAAACACGATCCTGCGTGAGCTGCGCTTGAACGCTCCCTGTGGGGCCGTTATAGACAAAGCTTGTGCGTGTGATGGAATGCGGGTTGGGTTGGAGCTCGCCAAAGGCAACGGATGTCACCCCGGGCACGGCCCGCAAGGCATCCATCATGCGGCGTTGCAGGCCGATTTCCCCGCTGTGCATCTGCTGACCTATCAGAAGGCCGGATTTGGCATAGCCACGGTCTGCATTGCGCAGAAAGCTGGTCTGCCGATCAATCACCAGCGTGCAGATCACGATACAAATTGCAATTGCGAACTGGGCCGCCACCAGCGCGTTGCGCAACACTGTGGCTTGGCGGCCGCCTGCGGGCATGCCCGTTGCGGCCAGAATTTTCGCGGGCTGATAGCCCGACAGAACCAGTGCGGGATAAAGGCCTGAAGCCAGACCACTGCCAAGAACAACAAGCGGCAGCAGGAGTGCGATAAAGCCGTAATCAACCCTGATCGCTTCCCCTGTCATGCTGGCAATGGCAGGGGTGAAGGCCTCACAGAGCGCCAGGCCGCTAAGGCCAGACACAAGCGAGACAACCATGGCTTCCCCCATGAAATGCCCGAACAGCATGCGCCGCGGTGCTCCGAGCGTTTTACGAAGGGCGACTTCCCGTGCTCTCAGCCCGGCACGAGCGGTTGCGAGATTAACAGCGTTCGCGCAGCCGAGGGTAAGGGCGAGCAGACCAATCAGGCCGATGCTGTCAATAATGCGCCTGTCCACACCGCTCTCTGTATCCTCCACGTTTGCATCATGAAAATGCAGGGCGCGCAGGGGAGTGAGAGAGAGGTGGAATGTCTTTTCCGGGTTGGAGCCGAGAGAAATCGGATCATCAGCCGGACCGGCGGTCCGGTGCGCCACAAAATCGGTCAGGCGGTCACTCACAGAGGCAATGTCTTCACGTCGGTGAAACTTCAGAAAGATGTTCCCGCAACTGCTGCCCCAGAAGCGGAAGCATCCCCGTGTCAGACGCTCCTGCGGGGGGATGGGCACGATCATGTCCACACCATCCAGCACTCCGGGAGAAGGAGGATCAGCCAGAACACCCGTGACGACCTGCACAGTTTTCTGGCCCGCCCTGTTGAGTTCGACCGTTTTCCCCAGTGTGTCGGACGAGCCAAAGAGCGTCATGGCGGCGTGCTGCGAGAGCACCAGACCATCAGGCCGTGTCAGGGCTGTTGCCGGGCTGCCGTGCAGGAACCGCAGAGAGAACATCTGAAAAAAAGCGGGGTCTGTCATCACGCCGCCAAAGTTTGTGAACTGCCCGTCTTTCACAACGCACAGGTCTGTCCCTATAAACGGCACGGCCTCCTCGATTTCTGAAAAATCCTGTTTTAGGAAGGGGAGAGCCTTAAACGTGGCATCCGCGCTTTCATAAGGCGTTGTGCCGGGCATGGACCAGTGCTCATCCATGCGGGCAAGCCTGTCCGCATCGGCAAAACCTGCGTTGAAACTGTATTCAAACCGGACCAGCAAGGTGAGTGTGAGAAATACGCCTATTCCCAATGCCAGACCGAAAATATTCAAGCCAACATACAAAGGATGGCGGCGGGCCTGCCGAAACAAGCCCCGGAGGATGGAGATTATCACCACGCGTCTCCTTTCAGATGGCGTTCCGCACGGAAATGACAATCTGCCCGTCCAGCATATCAACCCGCCGTTTGGCGAGATCCGCATGGCTGGGGGAGTGCGTGACCATGATAATGGTTGCTCCTTCGTCATTCAGTGTCTGGAGAATATCCATGACCTGCGTGCCGTTTTCAGTATCGAGGTTTCCTGTCGGTTCATCCGCAAGGATCAGCCGGGGTTCCCCCACAATGGCGCGGGCAATGGCCGCACGCTGCTGCTGGCCGCCGGAAAGCTGGGAGGGGTAGTGTCTGGCGCGATGCGCAATTCCCACACGGTCCATTGCACGGGCCACGCGCTCCCGGCGCACCGCTTTGGGAATTTTGCGATAGACGAGCGCAAGCTCTATGTTTTCCTCAACTGTCAGTTCATCAATCAGGTTGAAACTCTGAAAGATGTAGCCGAGATTTTCCCGGCGGAACCGGGCCAGGGCCGCCTCGTCACGCTTTGTCAGTTCTTCTTCGCCAAAACGGTAGGAGCCTGCCGTTGGGCGATCAATAGTGCCCAGAATGTTGAGCAGGGTGGATTTTCCGCAGCCTGAAGGCCCCATGATGGCAAGGAATTCGCCCTGTGCGATCTCAAGTTCGATATCATGCAGGGCGGTGGTTTCCACCTCATCAGAGCGGTAGAGGCGCTGGATATGGGAGAGGGTGATCAGCATGTCATAAGCTCCTGCCGCTCAGCGGATCGAGAGGTGGTTGAAGTTTTTGTAGGCATTGTAGGAAGAGATGATCACCTGATCCCCTTCATGCAGGCCGCCGGTAATTTCCGCCTGTTCAGGGTTGCGGCGGCCTGATGTAATGATGATGCGGTCCGCACTGCGTCCGTTGGGGGCCATGACAAAAGCCGAGGCCCCGCCACTGGCTTCCAGCCATGCTCCGTTGGGCAGCACCAGCGCTGTATGGGTCTCACCCAGTGTGATGCGCAGATCAACACTCTCACCCCGCCGTAGCCCGACCGGAGGCGGGGTATCGAAGGTCAGTTCCGCACGGAACTGACCGTTGGTGACCTGCGGGTGCACGCGCGCCACAGTGAGCGAGAGTTTTGTATCGCCAATATCAGCCTGTGCCCGTTCCCCCACGGCAACGCGACCCAGATAGAATTCATCAATATCGGCATCCAGCCGGTAATGGCCTTCACTGTCGATCTGCCCGATCCTGTCTCCCGCCTTGAGCGACTGGCCAGGCTGGAGGTCAAAATTGGTCAGGCGTCCGTCAAGAGGAGCATGCAGTGTCAGGGCATCAAGGCTGCTCTCAACCACTGCAAGGTTGGAGCGCAGGCGCTGGCCTTCCTGATCAATTTCCTGCTCCTGCCGGTCTGCCACCCGAACGTCCTGTGTGCGGGCCGCGTCAAGCCGCTTGAGGCGCTGGGCATAATAATCCGCTTCGTCACTGTAGGACTGGACATTGGCATCGGATTCAAACCCCTGCTGGCGGAGCTGTTCACGGATAGAGAGTTCGTGCCGGGCCTTGAGCAGATTGTAGCGTGTCTCGGCAAGCTGTGTTTCTTCAGCCGTGCGGGTCTGCTGCAAGGTGAGGCGCTGGGCGCTGACAGCCCCGAGCTGGCTTGCAATGGCTGCCTCACGCGAGGTGACATCGAGCTGAAGCTGTGGGTTTGTCAGCCGCGCCAGCACAGCCCCTTTCTGGACGAGCGCTCCATCCCGCGCCACTACCTCGGCCACTTCCCCCCCCTGCACGGCATTGATGAAGGTGACATTCAGGGGAGCGACAGTCGCGCGTAGCGGAAGATAATCCAGAAAAGGCGCTGACTGAACGGTTGCGATGGCAATCTGTTCGCGTTGGACGGAAAGTGTGCCGGAAGCCGGCACCAGCCGCCATCCTGCCCAGGCAAGCGCGATAACAGCAAGCGGGCCGCCATAGCGCACCATCCGCCGGAAAAGCACCTTGCGGGGTGAGAGGCCTACCGTGCGGTCCATACCCGCGCCAGACACGGAATGCGTCACCCTTTTCGTGGGGGTGATGTCCGGCGGCATGCTGCTTGAATCAGGGTGATTCATAAACTGTTTCTCCTCTTGAAAAACAGTGTATCGTAGAAAGATAGAAATTTATCTCATTGAAAAACAATGAGAATTTTAGAATGTAGCCGCACATCTGTTCGGAACCGGACAGACTGTCCGGAAACGGACACCGCTGAGGGAGCTGTCAACAGGGCCATGAACGCATCTCATGACGACATGAGCGAAAAGAACGCCACACATCATGACGCAGCGCCATGCCTGCTGTTTGTGGATGATGACCGTGATATTCAGGTGGCCGCGCGCATATTGTTCCAGCGGCGAGGCATAAACATGCTCTCGGCCCATGATGCCGCGGAGGCTTTGACCCGCCTGGCGTCTCACCCGGTTGCGCTTGTTCTGCTTGACCTCAATTACACCAAAGGCGCGAGAACAGGCGCTGAGGGATTGGCTCTGCTAAAGGATATGCTTGTGCTCCGTCCGGATTTGCCGGTTCTTGTCGTGACGGGCCACAGCGGGGTTTCCATCGCGGTTGAAGCCATGCGGGCCGGGGCCACTGATTTTGTCATGAAACCATGGAACAATGAGCGGCTTGTCAATCTTGTTTCAAAAACCCTTGAAAAGAGCAGGGTCTCTCATTCTTCAGAAACGGACCCCGTGTTGATTGTTGCCTCACAGGTCATGAAGCAGTGTGTAGCGGATGTGGACCGGATTGCCACCACGCGGGCACCGATCCTTATTTCCGGCCCGGCCGGAGTAGGAAAAATGCTCCTTGCGCGGCGTATTCACGCACTTTCCAATGATACGGGAGCGCTACATGTTCTAGATGCGGAAGACTGTGAGGCCCTGCCCGAAGAAGACGGTGTATGGATTTTCCGAAATAGTGAGGCCCTTTCACCATCTTTACAGCGCCACCTGACTGACCGGCTTGATGAGCGCAGCCCGCCGCGCGTGATTGCGCTGTCTTCTCTGGAGCCGCACACTCTTCGCTCGCGGCTTCAGCCAAAACTGATGCTGCATCTTGGGCTGGTGACACTGAAAATCCCGCCCTTATCTGAACGGCCGGATGATATTCCCGCGCTGGCGGCCCACTTCCTGCATTATTTTTCCGTGCGTCACATGCTGCCGGAGCCAGAGCTTGACGCAGTCCGTAGTGCTGCGCTGCAAGCTGAAGTTTGGCCCCAGAATGTCCGAAGCCTGAGGGCCGCCGTAGAGCGCGCTGTGATTATGGGAGGATGGCAGGCTTCTCCAGAGGGACCGGGTAACCAGGCAGAGGAGACGCAGACCCTGCGGGATACAGAACGCTCTCTGATTGAGGCGGCGCTGCGCAGGCATAGTTTCAACGTCACGCAGGCAGCAAGGGAGCTGGGGCTGACACGTCCGGCGCTCTATCGCCGCATGGCACGGTACGGGCTTTAAAATGTCCGCAGTTTTCTCCGTCGCGGTTCGTCTTGCCGGCATTGCTGCGGCATCCCTGCTGGTCGCACCGGTCTGGCAGAAAGGGTTCTACGCCACGGCACTCCTTATTGCGTGCGGGGGGCTTGGCTGCGCTGCATCCGTAATAGCGACACACAGGGAACTGGCACGGCGGGCCCTGCGGCTTGAACCCTCTGTGGTCAGCCCGACAGACCGGGAAAAACTGCGGAACCGCGCCCTGCTTGATCATGCGCCAGTCCCCTTGCTGTTCCGAAGTGTGGATGGGTCCGTACACGCCGCCAACCGTGCGGCCCGAAGACTGTTTGGAACTGAAGACCGCCTGATAACGCCGCCGCCTGCCTTGCTTGAGGCGCTGAACGACAGACGTCTTCCGTCTGAAGGCCGGATGATCCGGCTGGCGGCCTCATCCGGTGGCACACCCCGCGTTTATGCCCTTTCGGCAAGGCACGGTGCTGGCGTGGGGGGCATTGTGGACTATCTTGCTCTTACCGATGTGGAAGCAGGCTTCAACGCAGCCGAAGCTCAGGCCCTGCGCGATCTGCTCCAGATCCTGAGCCATGAGATCATGAATTCGCTTACTCCCATCGTCTCTCTTTCGGTTACGGCGGACGAACTGTTTGCAGAACTCAACCCGGGTCCGGCCCATGCACTTGTTCAGGAAGCTCTGACGACCATCCGGCGTCGGGCGGAAGGTCTGGACAGGTTTGTGCGGGGCTACCGGGATCTTGCGCGCCTGCCTGCGCCAGAGTTGAAACCGATCGAGTTAGGAGCGCTGCTACGCGAAACACAGAGAGTGTTTGAGGCGCGCTGGGGCGGGAGCATCACGCTGGAACTTTGTCTTCCCGCCGTGCGGGTCGTGGTGCGGGCCGACAAGGGGCAGGTAGAGCAGGCCCTTCTTAACCTTCTGAATAACGCCGCCGAAGCCTGCCAGACTCAGGCCCCGCCACGGGTGCAGCTTGCCGCAGAACTGGAGGAAGGTTCCGCAACCATCCTTGTGCGTGACAATGGCACAGGTGTTGACCCGGCACTCCGCGAGCAGATTTTCCATCCGTTTGTGTCGTTCAAGGAAAACGGAAATGGCGTTGGCCTCAGTCTGGCGCGCCAGATTGCACTCGGGCACGGTGGTTCCCTTGAGTTGGAAAGCCCCGAGGCCGGGACAGGATGGCAGACTGTGTTCAGACTGCGTTTGTAACTACGCGCCGGTTTCTGTTCCAGGCCGCTCCATTCCGCCACCACCTTGCCAGATACATTGCCAGCGTAATAAACACGGAGCACCAGTTTGGCTGCTATCGCTGCCTTTTATACGAAGACTGCTTTTCAGTATCAGGCTATATGAACGGGGGAAATCGCTTGTGACTCTTTCTCTTCCGGCACGAGCAGAAACTGGCGGGGATGGCCTTCGGCAAGACCTGAGCCGCGCCATGATCACCCTGTGTGCCCTCAATTTTTTTATGGCGGATGTTCAGGCAGGTATTGGCCCCTTTCTAGGGGTTTTTCTGCAACAGCATGGCTGGCAGACCGGGCCGATCGGGTCTGTAATGACTGCTGGCGGCATTGCCGGGATGCTGGCCACCATACCGGCAGGTGCCTTTATTGACCACACGCGCAAAAAGCGCCTGGTGGTTATTATCACCGGCCTGTGCACGGTTCTGGGCTCGTTCTTATTGCTGGCGTCTCAATCAGGGGTTGTGGTGACGCTGAGCCAGCTTGCAACAGCACTGGCCGGCGCCGCCATTGGTCCTGCCATGGCTGGCATGACACTGGGCATTGTCCGCCAGAAAGGCTTCAACTCGCAAATGGGCCGCAATCAGGCCTGGAACCATGCGGGGAACATGGTCGGGGCAGGCCTGTCCGGCTGGCTTGGGTGGCGCTTTGGCCTTCCGGCAATCTTTTTCCTGTCAGCAGGGTTAGGCGTGCTGGCCATTGTGTCCGTTCTCGCCATTCCTGAACGGACGATTGATCATGAGGCGGCACGCGGTCTGGAAGACGACGCGGAACACCACGGCGGTGGGCAGTCAGACAACCTGAAAGCCTTCCTGCGGCACAAGCCTTTGCTCGTACTTGCAGCGTGCCTGTGCCTTTTTCATCTGGGCAACGCGGCAATGCTTCCGCTTTACGGAATGGCGGTGGTGAGTGCAGGGCATGGGAATGCCGCCACGTTCACGGCAACCACTGTTGTGGTGGCGCAGGCGGTGATGATCGCTGTCAGCCTGCTGGCAACGCGCTGGATTGCACGCCGTGGATACTGGATAGTGCTGCTTGTATCCTTCGCGGCGCTGCCGGTACGCGGGATTATTGCCGGAACTTTCATAACCCACTGGGGTGTGTGGCCGGTTCAGGCTCTGGATGGTATCGGCGCAGGGCTACAAAGCGTTGCGGTGCCCAGTCTGGTCGCACGCCTCTTGAAGGGCACAGGGCGCGTTAATGTGGGACAGGGCGTGGTCATGACAACGCAGGGTATCGGCGCCAGCCTGTCCCCTGCTTTGGGGGGGTGGCTTGCTCAAGGGATGGGCTACGCCACCGCTTTTTATACACTTGGATGTCTGGCTGTGCTTTCCATTGTGCTCTGGGTGGGATTTGGGTCCACCATCCGGTCGGCAAGCGATTGTAAGGCATGATGATGCTGATGAACGGAAATCCTGTTGAGCATGGTGACACTGAATGACGGTTGAAAATGAAGCGATCTGGATCATTGCCGCTCTGGCAACAGCGGGGGTGATTATCCGGCCATTCCGTGTTGCCGAATGGATCTGGGCGGTGACCGGGGCTGTCCTGCTGGTCATAACTGGTCTCATGCCGGGGGCAGAGGCTGCCTCGGCTGTTATGAAAGGGATGGATGTCTATCTGTTCCTGACAGGCATGATGCTGCTGAGTGAGACGGCGCGGGCGAACGGTCTGTTCGACTGGCTTGCGACCCTAGCGGTCAATCATGCGGCCGGTTCAACAACGCGCCTGTTCACGCTGATCTTTCTGACCGGTGTGGTGGTGACGACCTTCATGTCCAACGATGCCACGGCCGTTGTGCTGACCCCGGCGGTTTTCGCCGCCGCAACCAAGGCAAAAGCCAACCCGCTGCCCATGCTGTTCGCCTGTGCGCTG
The DNA here is from genome assembly GCF_011516935.1 of Acetobacter farinalis. Lineage (GTDB taxonomy): Bacteria > Pseudomonadota > Alphaproteobacteria > Acetobacterales > Acetobacteraceae > Acetobacter > Acetobacter farinalis. The sequence continues at coordinate 17,433 of NZ_WOTF01000025.1, read as the reverse complement.
ATAGCCAATGCCGCAAGCTTTGTCCTGCCTGTCTCCAATCCTGCCAATCTCGTGCTGTATGACGGCATGCTGCCGTCGCTCGGAGCATGGCTGGCATCATTCGCATTGCCCTCACTGCTGGCGGTTGGCACGACCTATCTTGTTCTGCGCTTCGTCAATCGCGGCACCTTGCGGGCAGCCTGCGCCCCGCAGGTTGAAGCCATGCGCCTGAGCACGGGCGGCAAGGCCGCATTCGCCTGCATCGGTCTGACAGCGGTCCTGCTGGTCACGGTTTCGGCTTTTGACCGGCCGCTCGGCCTGCCGACGGCTCTGGCCGGGGTGGTCACGGCACTTGGGGTCTCGGCTCTGGCAAGACAGTCCCCCTTCGGGCTGGTCAAGGACATTTCATGGGGAGTTCTCCCGCTCGTTGCCGGGCTGTTTGTTCTTGTCAGCGCGGTAGACCGTACCGGCCTGGTGAGCCTGCTTGCCGAGACGCTTCGGAAAGCAGCCGAGCAGGACAGCACGGCAACATCCCTGTGGTCCGGGACGATTCTGGCGTTTGGTTCGAACATCATGAACAACCTGCCTGCCGGCCTTATCGCCAGCGAGGCCGTGGCCAGAGCACATGCACCGCGTCTGGTGGTTGATAATCTGCTGATTGGCGTTGATCTCGGACCGAACCTTTCCGTTACAGGCTCTCTGGCCACGATACTCTGGCTTCAGGTCATCCGGCGGGAAGGGGAGGATGTGGGGTTCCTGCAATTCCTGAAAGTGGGCGCCATCGCCATGCCGGTTGCTCTGGCCGCGGCTCTGGGAGCACGCGTTCTGCTCGGGTAATAGAAGAAAAACCGGGCTGCTTTTCGTCCCTGAAGGGCAGGGGATGTGAACGGCCCGGACTATCAGGCCGCATTACCGGGCCATGGGTCGGCTTAGCTGCGTGAGGGGCTTGCAGCGCCCTGACTTCCCCTCACACAGCATGCTGCCGAAAATTACTTTGAAATCTGAACGCCTGAGAGAGCCGTGTTCAGCATGTAAGCAAGGCGCACTCCGGCTTTCATAAGCTGCTGACGCGCAACGCTCTGTGCTGCCGCATCATATCCCGGGGGGAGTTCAACAGGAGCGCTGTCCGGGTCACACCCCGGTTTCGCGGCAAGCTGGTACGCATACGTACGGGCAAGGCCGAAGCTCTCCTGCACCCAGTCAGAGGGCGTGCCCTGCTGCCATGCCTGTTTGTCATCATAGGTAATCTGGGTGAACAGGGATTGAGCCAAATTGTCGGGATTGGGGTCCAGTTCAGACACTACGGCTGTATCCCAATAGGAATGCAGGTTGATTGTGCGCGGTCCACCCAGAGAGAGGCGCACACAATTCCCGCCCTTGTCATGGTTATCGGCCGCATGCAGGGGCTGATGCAGATCCCCTACAAAATGTACCAGATATTTCAGTGCCAGAACACGCTCGGCAGGACTGGTGGCCGGTGCGGCAAGTTCCTTCTGGAATTGTGAAATTTTATTCACAACACAGTCTTTTGCAGGCCCGGCGCTGGCGGGCCCCACCTGCTCAGGGAAATTGTAGCAGGCCTGAATCAGATCCGGGTGATCCAGCTCAATATCAACAAAATGCCATTCGGTTGTTTCCTTGTGCCCCGCCGCACGCCATGCGTCCGCCCATGTGGAGCGGGAAAGCAGGTCAGGCGGGGTCAGGGTATCTTTATCCTGCCGCAGAATGAGATCGACCTTATCTCTTACATCTGGTGTCAGGTAATCCCACGCCAAAGCCGCAACAACCTGATGGCCTTCACGCCCCCATGCCAGCGTCTGTGTCGAGCCAGTAGCGAGACCGAGCAAAACGCTCCCGGTCAGGGCGAAATAACGAGTTAATGGTTTCATGAAAGATTACTCTTCAGTAACTGTTTGAATTTCGCTTTGAACGTAGTGGGTTTTGAGAAATTGAAATTATAAAAAAAATTATAATTCATTCATGTTTTGCACCAAAACGAGAATGTTTCGCGCCTTTATCCGGGCGTTTCCGGGAAATATGAAATTATTATGAATGCCTTCTATTAGCAAAATAACTGAATAAGATGCGCTCGAATTTCTCATGTTTCCTCGTTGAAAGTAGGACTGGATGTACTTCAAGCGACACTCTTCAGTTTTCGCCTGCCTGATCTGCTCGACCGTTCTGTCGTCACCTCTTGTGGCAATGGCTGACACAGTGTCTTCCAAAAAGACATCCGTCGCGGCAAATGGCAAACACACGTCCGTCAAGGCTGCCAAAGCCGCCAGAAAGGACGCGATCCTGCCCACCATGCTGGGTCAGACCTCTCCGACTGATGAAAACGTGGAAGTGCATGGCCACACACGGGATCTGGGAGATGGTGACACAGGCCGGGCCTTTGGCGGCGGTCTCATGACCCCGACAGACGCGCCCAAATCCGTTTCTGCCGTCACGCGCGACTACATTGCCAAACAGAACCCCGCCCTGAACCCCATGCAGCTGATCCAGTTGCTGCCGGGTGCGAACGTGTCTGACAGTGACCCGCTGGGCATGACGGGTGGCAATATGTCTGTCCGTGGCCTGACAGAATCCCAGATGGGCTTTACCCTTGAAGGGTTCCCCATCAACGATATCGGAAATTTTGCTGTCTATCCGCAGGAAATTGTTGATTCAGAAAACCTGAAAACCGTTCGTCTGGCTCAGGGCTCCGCGGATCTTGACAGCCCCCATGTCAGCGCATCCGGCGGTGTGGTTGATATGTACATGATTGACCCGAAAAAGGTGATGGGTGGTCATGTGGATATGACCTACGGGTCATATAATGCAACACGCGGCTTTGCCCGCTTTGACACGGGCTACATCGGCAACACCAATCTGCGTGCCTATTTCTCCTATTCTCAGGGCCGCCAGGACCACTGGCGCGGTCCGGGCTGGGAAAACAAGAAGCACGGTGAAATGAAAATCGTGAATGACTGGGGTGATGGCAATCGCATCTCTCTGGCTGTTGTCGGGAATTCACTCAAAAACGATGCATACCCGACCGTCACAAAGGCAAGCTGGGACAAGTGGGGTATCGGGTTTGATAATCCCATCGGCAGCAGCGGCCTGAAGCCGAAGGACCCGCCAAATACGGTCTTTGAGCGCCATTATGTGGCGGGAGATGCCAACTACTACAAGCTGCGACCCAATCCCTTTACCAATATTTACGCCTCCATGCCGTCCACTTTTAAACTGGCGGACAATCTTGTCCTGACCGAAACACCGTATTTCTGGTATGGATACGGGAACGGTGGCGGTGGGTATTCAACAGACATGACCAAGATGTCCTATGGCAGCCAGACCCTGCCGGGAAGTCTGGACGGGCAGACGCCCTCGGGCAAGGTGATGTTGTATAACCCGTCTCTTACGGAAACGTGGCGGCCGGGTGCCACAACCAAGCTGACATGGACAGCAGGCATCAACCGCCTGATGGTTGGCTACTGGTTCGAATATTCAAAGCAGCGCCAGACCGCGCCGTACAGCGGTGTGAGCAGCGATGGCACGCCCCTGAGCCTGTGGGGTGACAGCAACAATGTTGTGCTCAGCAACGGGCAGACCGCGCAGTACCGTGATACCCTGACAAACACTCAGGTGCACACGCCGTTTATTGGTGACAGCCTTTCCCTGTTCCATAACAAATTGACCATTGATGCGGGCCTGAAATACTCCATCATCATGCGGCAGGGCACAAACGACCTGCCGGATGTCAGCCAGAAATATGTCCGCACGAATTACTATCAGGCTCTTCCCACAGCGGCGGTGCGCTACAAGATTGATACGCATAATCAGGTTTTTGTTTCAGTCTCCACCAACTACCGTATCCCGCAGAACTATGCGCTGTATGACTCAGGATCGTATGTAAAAGGCACGGGCTATTCCACGAAAGCCAGCCCGAACCAGCAGCCTGAAATTTCCATTTCGGAAGAAGCAGGCTGGCGCTATCAGGATGATCTGATTTCAAGCTCCATTACCTATTTCCATTATAACTTCACGAACCGTCTGTTCACCCAGACCAGCACCAATGATCATGGCCAGTATTGGACAACCAATATCAACGCGGGCGGTGAACATTCAGATGGTGTGGATGCAGAAATCGGCACCCGCCCGCTGCACCACATTCGCCCTTATGTGTCCTTTGAATATCTGCACGCCGTGACAGACAGCAATCTGCCTGTTTCTTCCGGCGCGATCACGGATTACATGCGCACCAAGGGGAAGGTCGCCCCGCAGGCGCCGGCCTATCAGGTTGGCTTCGGGCTGGATTATGATGACGGGCATCGTTTTGCAGGCTTCAACCTGAAATATGTGGCCAGACAATATTCCACCTTCATGAATGATGAGCATATTCCGGGTTATGTCCGCATGAACGTCAATGTGGGGTATCGCCTGCCTAAAATGGGGATTTTCAAAAGCCCGACCATTCGCCTCAATCTTCAGAATATCTCGAATGAGCGCTATCTGGGGTGGATCAACACCACGCAGGTCAATGCCAATGCCGCCAGAGGCATTTTCGGGAACATGATTGCCGGGAAGTCACCCAATTACAAAATTGCCTCTCCGTTCGCGGCACTCGCAACACTCAGCAGTGATTTCTAAGGGAATGATCTGAATTTTCTCAACACTGCTGCTATAGACAGCCCATATCAAAACAGAAGGGTGGAGTATGCCGGTTATTGGACGAAGAGGACTGCTTAAAGGCGGCGGAGGGCTTCTTACCGCAAGCCTTTTAGGGTCCATTAACCGGGCTTTGGCCATTCCGGCGGAACGCCGGAGTGGCACACTGGAAGATGTTGAGCATATTGTTGTGCTCATGCAGGAAAACCGGTCATTTGATCATTATTTCGGTCATCTGAGCGGCGTGCGCGGGGTGGGTGACCGTCACCCCGTACGATCACCAGATGGCTCCCCCGTCTGGTCTCAGTGGCGCAAGAAGAAGAGTGAGGGGCGTATCATGCCCTTCCAGTTGCGCACGCATGTCAGCAGCGCGCAATGTGTGCTTGATCTTGACCATAACTGGAAACCCACGCATGCCGCCATAAACGCTGGGTGGAATGACCAGTGGCCCCGCCATAAAACCGATATGACGATGGGCTACTACACGCGTGAGGATATTCCTTATCACTACGCGCTGGCCGATGCCTTTACCGTCTGTGACCATTATTTCTGCTCAACCCCAACCCAGACCCACCCCAACCGCTTTTACCTGATGACCGGCACCGTTGACGGTGAGGGTGTGGGCGGCGGCCCGGTTCTGGATAATGTGGACTGGGTGGACCGTGCCTTCTACCCCAAGGCCCCAGCGCCATTTAACTGGACAACATATCCTGAACGGCTGGAAGCTGCCGGGGTCAGTTGGCAGGTCTATCAGCAGGGGCTTTCCGTATCAGACGTGGAAAACGGGAATTTCGGCACCAATGTGCTGATGAATTTCCGCAATTACGTTGATGCCCCGAAGGGCTCCGCCCTGTACGAGCGGGCCATGACCAAACGGACGCTGGATACCCTGCGGCAGGATGTGCTGGCGGACCGTCTGCCGCAGGTGTCCTGGCTGCTGCCGCCTGCGGCCTATTCCGAACACCCGCGCTGGACACCGGGGTATGGGGCCACCTATATCGCCCGCGTGCTGAATGCCCTGACAGCCAATCCGCAGGTCTGGGCCAAGACGGTTCTGCTCGTCATGTATGACGAGAATGACGGCTACTTTGACCATGTTCCGCCGCCGCAGCCCCCGACACCCCTTCTCCCCGGCAAGAGTACGGTTGATACGCGCGGGGAAATTCATGATCGCATCACGCCATACGAGCCGGAGCGCTACACGCCAGACATGCTGCCTTATGGTCTGGGGCCGCGGGTGCCAATGCTCGCACTTTCTCCTTGGAGCACGGGCGGATTTGTCTGCTCGGAAGTGTTTGACCACACGTCGGTGCTGCGCTTTATCGAAGCCCGCTTCGGGGTGCGTGAAACAAACATCACCCCATGGCGGCGCTCCGTGTGTGGTGATCTGACAAGTGCGTTCGATTTCTCACGCAAACAGGGTTTTGCAGGCGGACTGCCTGACACTGCGGATTACAAGCAGCAGGTTGACCAGTCCTGCACGCTCCCGAACCCGGCTGTTCCTGTGGAAAGTAGCCTCTCCGATATCGGGGAACAGGAGAAGGGGCGTCGGCCTGCGCGGCCACTCCCTTATGTTCTGGGTGTGCATGAAGTTGCTGGCCCCAAGGGCGATCTCACGCTTCGGTTTGAAAATCAGGGAACAAGCGGTGCCTGTTTTTATGTCTATCAGGACCTGACCTCTGAAAAACCACGGCGCTACACCGTGGGTGCAGGGGCAAGGCTTGAGGATAGCTGGCCTCTGCCGCAAGACCATCTGGCCAGAGTCACCGTTATTGGTCCGAATGGGTTTGCGCGGTATTTCCATCGCTCCCGCCCGACATCGGTCATGGTTTCTGCTACGGAGAACACGGGTTCAGGGTCACTCGTGCTTGAATTTGCGAACCTTACCGCCACCGCACAAACTGTCTCTGTGCATGATAATGCCTATGGGCAGCGTACCCAGACGCTTGAACTGGCAGCGCATGCCGTGGTGCACAAAACCCTGCCGCTGGGGAGTAGTGACCAGTGGTATGATGTGAGTGTGAAAATCGCATCAGAACCCACGACTGAAAATCGTTTTGCCGGCCATGTGGAAACAGGCAAACCAAGCAAAACGGACCCGGCGCTGGGCAAGCCCGTCCTTCAATAAACGTCGTCCGGCATTTTCTGGAGCCAGTCAGACTTTTGGCGGCAGCATAAGGCTTCATCTCAGTGCGAAACGGGCCGTGACGGGGAATATCCTGCACGGCCCGTTTCGTATCAGGTGCGCTGCGGTGCGGCCGTGGCGCTGCCATATATGTTCAGGGAGAGGGGCGGGGGCTTCCCGCTGGCTCGGTGCTTTGCCCAGCTTCCCGTGTAATCCGGCCACCAGAGGAGGCATGCCTTTTTCGGCCACAATCCGCCATATCGTGCCGTTTCTGGCGGCGGAAACAGCGCCAGAGGCACGTTCCTTTTTCTCAAAAAAAATTTATTAAATAATTATATAGCCGATTAATAATTTTTTTAAAAGATTTCTGCATAAATGAAATTCTATCGTGCGCTGAATTCCGTTGATCCCAGTGAGGAAGGAAACGCATGAACGCCATCGTTGTGACGGCACTGAAGCGACCTTACACGTTTATTGTGCTGTCGCTGCTTATTCTCGCTTTTGGCGTGATGTCTCTTTTCAAGGCTCCAACAGATGTTTTTCCAAACATCCGTATTCCTGTTGTGTCCGTGGTCTGGACGTATGGCGGAATGCTGCCTGAAGAATTCGCAGGCCGTATCACCTACAATTACGAACTGGCCGTAACCTCCACCGTGGAGGGGATCGAGCACATGGAAAGCAGCTCCTATTACGGGAGAAGCATTGTCAACATCTACTTCCAGCCGGGCACGGATATCGGTGAAGCGGAAGCTGAAGTCACGGCTATTTCCCAGACCGTGATCAAGCAGCTGCCCGATAATATTCCCGCGCCCATGGTCATGCGGCTGGAAGCATCCTCGGTTCCGGTTCTTGCTCTTCAGATCACCTCTGAAAAACAGACACCATCTGACCTGTACAAAATCGCCATGACACGCATCCGCCCGGTTCTGGTGACGGTGCCCGGCGCGGTTCTGCCGCATCCTTATGGCGGTATGGACAGCTTCATCATGGTGGCGCTGAACCAGAAGCAGCTTCTGGCGCACCATCTGTCCGCGATGGATGTGCAGAATGCCCTGCGGAAGCAGAACATTGTGCTCCCCGCCGGCGATCAGAAAATCGCTACCACAGACTGGATGGTGCAGACCAACGCCACACCGCGCTCCATGAAGGAACTGGGCGATATTCCGGTAAAGCGCGTCGGGAATGCCGTGATTTATGTGCATGACGTGGCGCAGGTGTACCGTGGTGGCCACCCGCAGACAAACCTTGTGCTGGTTCAGGGCCGGCAGGGCGTGGAAGTGGTGGTAATGAAAAGCGGTGATGCCTCAACGCTGGATGTTGTGGCGCGCACCAAGGACCTGCTGCCGCGCATTCAGCAGCTTGTGCCGCCCGATGTGCATATTTCCATCCTGAGTGATGCCTCCATCTTCGTGAAAGATGCCATCCGCGATGTGGTGCGGGAAATGGTGACAGCCGCCATCCTGACTGGCCTTGTGGTGCTGCTCTTCCTCGGATCATGGCGCTCTACGCTGATTATCGCCACATCCATTCCGCTGGCCATTCTCACGGCTATCATCTGCCTGCTGATGTCTGGCCAGACCATCAATGTCATGACGCTTGGCGGGCTGGCTCTGGCGGTTGGTATTCTGGTGGATGATGCCACCGTGATGATTGAAAACATCGATACCCATCTGGAAGAAGGGAAAGAACTCGAAACAGCCATTATTGATGCCGCCAACCAGATTGTTATCCCCACACTGGTTTCAACACTGTGTATCTGTATCGTCTGGACACCGCTGTTCCGCCTGAGCGGGGTTGCCGGCTGGCTCTTCATGCCCATGGCTGAAGCCATTGTTTACGCGATGCTGGCATCCTTCATCCTGTCGCGCACACTGGTGCCGACAATGGCCAAATACCTGCTGGCGGGGCAGGTTCATCCCGGCCTGCACAGTGATGAGCATCTGGCGCTGCCCAAAGGGGTTTTCGGGCGCTTCCAGAACGGGTTCGAGCGGAAATTCCATAATTTCCGCACCCGCTACGGGCTTCTTCTCGAGCGGATTATCGCGCGGCGCAGGGTCTTTGTCGCGTGCTTCCTCGGGGCATCTGTGCTCTCGCTGGGGCTGTTCTTTCTGGCCGGGCAGGATTTCTTCCCTGAAGTGAAATCCGGCATGATCCAGATGCACATGCGCACACCGCTGGGGATGCGTATCGAAACCACGGGCCGTGTCGTGTCTCTCGTGAATGATCGCATCGAGCAGATTCTGCCCGGAAAAGTATCCGGTATCATCAATAACTGCGGCCTTCCGGAAGGCCCGCACAACCAGGCGTTCATCCCCACACCCTCAATCGGCACGCAGGATTGCGATCTGACGATTTCTCTCAAGGATGAACAATCCCGCGTCTGGGATTATCGCAAGCTGCTGCGCAAGGACCTGTCCGCACATTTCCCCGGAAGTGTGTTTACGTTCCAGCCTGCGGACCTGACCGAGAAAATTCTGAACTTCGGCTCACCCGCGCCGATTGATGTGCAGATTTCCGGCCCGGATCTTCGCGATAACTACAACTACGCTCGCCTGCTGGTGAATAAACTGCGCGCCATTCCCGGCACTGCCGATGTGGTGATCCAGCAGACCATGAAAACGCCGACCCTGTTCGTGCAGGGGAACCGCACCTTCGGTCAGGCCACCGGCATGACTGAGGCCGATATTGCCAACAACGAACTGATGACCCTCTCGGGAAGCCAGACCGTGGACCCGCAATACTGGCTGGACCCCAAAACGGGCATCACCTTCCCGCTGAACGTGTATGTATCACAGGATCAGCTGACCCATTACAACGACCTGATGACCATTCCGGTCGATAAGGGTGATAATGACCCCAAGGGCACGGACATGCAGCTTCTGGGGAGCATCAGCACGGTGACACCCACGGGCACGCCCGGTCAGGTTTCACACTATAATTCCATGCCTGAAATTGACATCTATGTGTCAGTGGAAGGTGCGGACCTCGGCTCCGTTCTGGCGCAGGTCAAGAACACAGTCGCGCAGACAAAGGGCGATCTGCCCCGGACTGCGGCTCTCGATATCCGCGGGCAGGCTGTAACCATGCATGGCGCGTATGTGGAGCTGATAGCCGGTCTGGTGATCTCCATCATGCTGATCTACATGCTGATTGTTGTTAACTTTCAGTCTTGGGTTGACCCTTTCATTATTATCTCGGCACTTCCGGGTGCTCTGGCAGGCATCGCATGGAGCCTGTTCCTGACCCAGACACGCCTTTCCGTGCCTGCGCTGACAGGCGCCATCATGTGCATGGGCACAGCCACCGCGAACTCCATTCTGGTAGTTGCCTTTGCCAAGGAACGGTTCGCTCTGCATGGCAATGCACTGGTTGCCGCTGTGGAGGCCGGGTTCGGCCGCATTCGTCCCGTGATCATGACAGCCTCTGCCATGGTTATCGGGATGGTGCCCATGGCTGTCAGTAACTCCCAGAACGCGCCTTTGGGGAAAGCCGTTATTGGCGGCCTTATCCTGGCGACTGTTTCCACTCTTCTCTTTGTTCCCTGTGTTTATGCCATTTTCCATAACACATCCCCCAAAAAGCCCAGCCGCCCGATTGATACGGGCCTCGAAGACGCGAAGGAGGCCGTCTAATGTTTGCCCTGATCAGAAAATATCTTTTTGTCGGTTCGGTTCTGTGTGTTCTGGCCGGATATGTGGCCTATCTGGAAATACAGCATCTGCATAACAAGGTGACACTGCAGGCTGATGCTCAGCATGCCAGCGTGCCGGATGTTGCTGTGGTGCAGCCCAAGCCCGCACCCTCAACCCTTGCCATGACACTGCCAGGCAACATCAATGCCTGGTATGAAGCGCCCATTTATGCGCAGGTCTCCGGCTATGTGAAAATGTGGTACAAGGACTACGGTGCGGTCGTCAAAAAAGGCGATATTCTCGCTGAAATCAACGCACCGGGTCTGGATGCCCAATATGCACAGGCCAAGGCGGACCTTCAGGTTGCCCAGGCCAAATACGGGCTGGCCACTGTGACAGCAAACCGCTGGCGCTCCATGGGGAAATCCCAGGCGGTATCAGGCCAGTCTGTCTCGGTGCAGAATGCCAATGAGCAATCAGCTCGCGCCGCGCTGGAAGCCGCACAGCATAATGTGGACCATTATGATGCTCTCGAGCGGTTTAAAACCATCGTGGCCCCGTTTGATGGTGTTGTGACGGCCAGAAATATCAGTGTGGGCGATTATGTTGGCGCCGGGAGCGGCAATATGAACGCCAATGGCACGGCCAGTGAACTGTTTACGGTGGCTGATACGCACGCCATGCGGCTTTTTGTCTCCGTGCCTGAAGTGTTCTCCTATGTTCTGAAGCCGGGGCTGAAAGCACGCGTCATTGTGCCGCAGTATCCCAATCAGGTTTTCACGGCCAATTTCCTGACAATTGCAAAAGGGTATGACACCAACACCCGTACGGCTGTCACGGAATTCACCATTGAGAATGCAGACCAGAAATTGTGGCCGGGCACATTTGCCTCTGTCTCTCTTTCCGCACCTGCCGAAGGGGGCATTTATACGGTCCCGACTGGCGCGCTGGTTTTCCAGGAAAAGGGCATGCAGGTTGTCACGATAGATGGCCAGAACAAGGCGCACTACAAGAACATTACAGTCGGCCGCATGTCTGACGCTTATACGGAAGTGAACGCAGGTCTTGCCCCCACGGACCGTGTTATCAACAACCCGCCGGCTGATCTGCTGGAAGGGCAGACCGTACGGCTGAGCGTGCCCGCAAAAGGCTATCTGACAACGGCAAATGCGGCAGATGACGAGGAGGATGACGAATGAGCACCTCAGCAAACCACCTGCACAAAGCCAAACGATGCGCCCTGCCAGCCATGGCCGCACGCAAGACTTTGAACCGTAAAGCCGGCACGCAACGCACTGCCTTAAAAGCCGCGACACTCGCGGCCCTGACGGCACTCAGCGCCTGTGATCTGGCCCCGGCGTATCAGGCTCCTCACTTTGTTGTCCCGGCTTCATGGCACGGGCAGGGGCTCTTCCGGGAAGCACAACCGCAGGACACTGTCCTGCGCACGGACTGGTGGACCCTGTTCAAGGACCCGGTGCTGAACACGCTTGAAGCGCAGGCGATGACCAGCAATGCGGACCTGCAGGCTGCGGCTGAACGGTTTGTGCAGGCCCGCTCCATCGTGATGGAAGCGCGGTCTGACCTGCTGCCGCATTTTGCGCTGGCCTTCGGCTCCACTGATAACAAAAGCTCGTCCGACAGGCTTTTCCGCTACAAGGGGCCGATTACCGCAACGGATGAATATTATGGCGGTATGGCAAGCTGGGAGCCGGATCTCTGGTCATCCATCCGTAACAGGATCCGGGCGCAGAAATACTACGCGCAGGCGCAGGCGGCCCAGTATGCCGCAGCGCGCCTGAGCCTTCAGGCTGAAGTGGCGACGGACTATTTTGCCCTGCGCGGCATGGATGCGCAGAACGCAATCTATACGCAGTCCATCCGCTATTATCAGCAGGCTCTGCATGTCACTCAGGTCCGTCTTGATAATCAGGACGCAACGGGCATTGATGTGGCGCGCGCCAAAAACCAGCTTTACATGACGCAGGCCCGCCAGTTGGACGTGCAGGCCCAGCGCGAAGTGCTGGAGCATGCGCTGGCCGTTCTGGTTAATGCCTCACCGTCCTCCTTCCGTATTGCTGAAGTGGAGAAACAGGACGACGCCGAGCCTGTCGTGCCTCTGGGCCTGCCCTCCGAACTGCTGCAACGCAGGCCGGATGTGGCGGTGGCTGAACGGGAAATGGCACAGGCCAACCGGGCTATCGGCATAGCGCGCGCGGCGTTTTATCCGCATGTCTCTTTCAACGCCACCGGCGGGTTTGATGCAAACGGGTTTGACCTGGCCAATCTGGCAAACAGCATGTGGTCCTACGGTGCCTCAGTCACCATGCCGCTGTTTGAAGGCGGCCTGCGCCGCGCCCAGTTGCAGCGGACATGGTCCAACTACCGGGAAACACGGGACCATTACCGCATGGCCGTGCTCTCCGCCTTCAAGGATGTTGAAAACGGGCTTTCCATGACAGCCCGGCTCCGTGAAGAAAATGCACGCCTGAAAGATGCCGTGCAGGCTGCCATGCAGTCTCAAACATTGACCATGACCCTCTATAAGGGCGGTGCGGATGGGTATCTGGATGCGTTGATTGCGCAGGTCAATACACTGGATGCCCGTATTGAGCAGGCCCAGATTCAGGCTCGCGCCCTTCAGGCAACAGTCGGGATGATCCGGGCTCTGGGCGGCGGCTGGCAGGACAAGCTTCTGCCCACACCGGACCAGACCATGACATTCTCTGTCCTGGGGTATGATGGGCTGAAGCACCCGCAACCGGTTGGGGGGATTGATATAACCCCGCATCCTGAACAGTATGAAGATCTGACCAAAACCAAACCCTGACCGGCCGACGCCCCTGAAGAGGGGGCGCGGGCCACCTTGCCGGGGGCGGATGCGGGGGCAGGAGCCTCTGCTCCGCCCCCGGCTTCTGTACAGCACGGGGCAGGCAAGCCGCCACGACCCTTGATAAGGCTGAAAGCTTCCAATATATAATCAGAAAAATTTAGTATTTTGCCTGTTTGTCTGTAAAAGGTCTTTCTGATTGGGTTTACGCAAGGACATATGGCGTGTTGGTATCTGTCACGCGCCTCTGAATGCTCTTGTCGAGCAGGGGTCCTTGGAAAAAACATCTGTTTCCTGGCTTCCCGGCATGGGTCCGTTCCAGTTTCTGGCTGATCCGTTCGGGCTGTGGAAAGACAACCTCCTGTATGTTTTTGTTGAGACCTACGATTACCGAAACAGACACGGTATTATAGAGGTCTTTACTTACGATACCTCGTTCCGGCTTCTGGAAAGAAAACTGGCCCTCTCCGAGCCTTGGCATCTGTCTTACCCATATGTTTTTGAAGCGGATGGCGAGATCTGGATGATGCCGGAAGCCTACCATTCCGGGAAATTGACACTCTATCGCGCCGTATCATTCCCCGATGTGTGGGAGGCCGCCAGTGTTATCGATCTGGGGCCGGATGTTGCGGTGGATGCCACCCCGTTCTTCCATGATGGCCTGTGGTGGCTGTTCTATACTCCCGCCGCAAAGCCCCCCAAGCCGGTTGGGGAGCTCTGTCTGGCCTTTGCCGAGCATCTCAAGGGACCGTGGAAACGCCATCCGGCAAATCCGGTGCGGCTGGACTCAGCCAGCACACGGCCGGGCGGCACTCCCATGGTCATGAAGGGACAGCTCATGCTGCCGGTTCAGGATTGTTCATGGACCTATGGCGGGGCTATCAGACCTTTATGGTTTGAGACCCTGACCGCGGAGCGGGTGGTAACGCATGCCGGGGCAAAAATTAAAATTCCCGCGCCGTTCGCACCCTATACAGAAGGCATGCACACGCTTTCATCCGTGGGGCCTGTCACGCTTCTTGACGTGAAGCGCACGGAGCTTTCCGCACGCGGGCTGTCTATTGAAATCATTCGAGAAACAAAAAAGTTATTGCGGAAAACATTTTGAAAAAACCTTATATGTTTTCGATCGGTCTCGTCATTCATGATTTTGTGTTTGGCGGGTCCGAGAGAATTGCAATCCGGCTGGCAAATCACTGGGCGCAGCAAGGCTTTTCCGTAGTGCTCTTCGCTGGTTCCGAACGGGGAGAGATGCGTGGCCTGCTTGACCCGCAGGTCAGGCTGGTGCGTGCACCTTCGGCAATCAGCCGTACACATTTTTCCATGTGGCAGGTTGCCGAAAAAGCAGCGGCATATTTCCGCCAGCACCCTGTGGCGGCCTGTTTTGTGCCGGGAAACTACCATTGGCCCGTGGCGTATAAGCTCGGGTGTCTGCCTCTTGAGGTTCGACCTGTTATCCTGACGCAGATCAGCTCCCCCATTTACAAGCCGGGGCGCAACGCATGGGCGCAGAAGTTTTTCAATATACGGATGCGGTTCCTGCTGCGGAACACCGACAGGCTGGTTGCGCTTGACAGGACAACAGCGGCTCAGGCTGACGCCCTTTTCAGGCGCTCCGTTGCGGAAGCTATTCCGCTGCCAGCATTACCGGCGTCTCTCCCTGCGCCCAAAGCCGTTGAAAGCGGGAATTACGCCATTCTCGCCGCAGGACGGCTGACACATGCCAAAGGGTTTGATCTGCTGCTCAAAGCCTTTGCCTCTGTCGCCCGGGTTTATCCGGCGGCGTCCCTGACTGTTTGCGGGGCGGGGCCGGATCATCAGGCACTGCTTGATCAGGCCCGGAGTGAAGGGCTTCAGGATCAGGTTACTCTGACCGGATATGTGGCGGATATCGGCCCCTACCTTGATAAAGCACGCCTTTTTGTCCTGTCCTCCCGCCGGGAGGGTTATGGGGCGGTTATTCTGGAAGCCCTTGCCACCGGGCGGCAGGTCATCACGACAGCCTGCACGCCCGCCGCGGACGATTTCGCCAGCCACCCTGAGGCAGTGCGTGTCGTACCGGTGGAAGATGCCGATGCCCTGGCACAAGCCATGATTACCGCTCTGGCACAGCCTGCGCCCGATGCGCAGGGGCTGGCTGATCTTGTGCAACCCTTTTCCATCACGTGTGGGGGGCAGATGTATCTTTCCCTCATGTCCTCGCTGCTTTGCCGCCGGGGTGCTGTGAAGGCCGTATCGTGAGAGGCTCAGCATGATATCGGGTCAGCCCGCCCGCCCGATGCGTATCGGGTTTGTTATCCACACACTCGGCTTGATGGGGGGAACAGAACGCACCTGCTGCGCGGTGATGAACGGTCTGGCGGAGGACGCTGATGTAACGGCGATCGAAGCTGTTTCAGAAGGTCCGCCAACGTATCCACTGAGCGAGCGCATCGGGCGAAACCTTTTATCAGAAAAGCCTGTTTCGCTTTTATGGTCCGCCCCAAAGCTCATCATGCGTCTTTACCGGATTATCCGGAACAGGCCGCTTGATGCGCTGGTTGTGGTGGAATCAACGCATGCGCTTTACGCCGTTGCGGCGGCCAGACTGGCTGGCGTGCGCTGCATTGTGTGGGAGCATTTCAATTACACTGTTGATCTGGGCAAGCGGAAGCGGCGATGGGGGCGCGCCATTGCCGCACGCTGGGCGCATGATGTTGTCACGCTGACACACCGGGATCAGGCTATGTGGCGCGAGAAAGCCCACCCGCGCGCGCAGATCCATTGCATTCCCAATATGGCTCCGCCCGTTTCTGCCAGCCGCTATGATGACACGACAAGAATAGTGCTGGCTCTGGGTCGGCTGAGCCCGCAGAAAGGGTTTGACCGGCTTCTGGAGGCCTGGAGCCTGGTCGAGCAAGATGCGCGCTCCACGGGCTGGCGGTTGGCTATTGTGGGGGATGGCCCTCAAAAAGATAATCTGAAGAGGCAGGCCGCCTCTCTCGCCCGCGCCAGTATTCAGGATGCCCGCAAGGATGTCGCCTCCCTGTTTGCGCAGGCGGGGCTGATGGCCTCTTCCTCACGGTTTGAAGGGCTTCCCATGGTGCTGCTGGAAGCTGCCTCGGCGGGTGTGCCGATAGTCGCGTTTGATTGTGAAACCGGACCGGCAGAAATCATCGAGCCGAACCAAACCGGTATTCTTGTTGCACAGGGCGACAGCGCAGGGCTTGCGGAAGGGCTGTTATGCCTGATGGCAGACCCGGAAAAACGAAAAGCCTTCTCGGAGCGCGGAAAGAACCGCATGGCGCTGTTCAGCCGTGAGCACGTTCTCTCCTTGTGGTGCTCTCTGCTCGGAATATAAAAATCCGTGTATTTTTGCGGATCGGCCTGAAGAGTTCTGGCCGTATAGCCGGGGAGAAGAGAACGCCACTCACACATTCCGGTGAACACGCCCAAGCAAGGAAACGGGGCTGGGGGTAAAGCCGTTTAACAGGCAGCTCCTCAAAAAGCCGTAACCGGTTTTTCCCCATCAAGAGGGAAGAGCCGGTATTCCATCAGGTCGGGCAAGCATTCTGGAAAACAGGGGCAGCGACAACAGACCAGATGTTCTGCCGGCCACAGGCAAGGCGACGGTCATGAAATTTACAGAACATCTCTCCTCTGCCGTCACACAGATCGGCGATTTCATAACACAGGCCAAACAGAATGAGTCCGGGCTGCTCTCCGTCCTGAATGATCTGCTCGGCCCGGTGCCCAAACCCGGTGCCCCCAGCAAACTGCAACAGAGAGCCGCCGCTGTTGGTATGGAAGATCTTATCCGGCTCTGGCAGACTCAGGATGACGCTCCGGCTGCAACCGAGGAAGAAATTCGACAGTTCTTCACGCAGGCAGAACTGGACAATGTGTCCAATGAAACCGGGCTCTCTGATCAGGCGACGCTGAGCATGCTCCAGACTCTGCTGCCCACATGCGTACGCAGGCGGGCGCTCCACCAGCCTTTTACGCCCTCAGAGGCGGCTGGTGGGAGTAAAGAGCCTCATCCGGGCACGTGGAGGGATCGAAGAACCGTTGATTGATGTGCTTGGCCAGTAATTTCTGGGTTTTGGCGATTTGATTGACGGTTTTCGGGAGAGCTTTTGATCTGCGTTTTGAGCAGATCAGGGGCTGCCCCCCGCTGGATTGCTATGCATTCGCGCTGATCCGCTCCAGGAAGAGGAAACGGCGCATATTGTAGACGA
>NZ_WOTF01000024.1 GCF_011516935.1 Acetobacter farinalis | reverse complement strand
CAACCTTGTGGGATGCCGCCGGATCAGTCCTGGATGCTTTCACTCCTGACGAATGCGCCAACTTCTTTACAGCCGCTGGATATGAGCCGGAATAAAGTGGACGTGCTCTAGCAGCTGTATTTTTAGATAACAAAACAGATTTGACATCCAGCCCTCTATCAGGTTGTTCTGGCGTAGAATGTGTAGGCAGATTTGCCGCGCATCCAAGAGAAGGCAGCAGCAAAGAAGCCAATACAATACAACATTTACGATCCATTCTCTTTTCTCCAAAGACACTGTCATTATACAAAGATCATAAACATCAATAAAAAATATGATGTTTACAGATTTTCTTATTCATTCGATATCTTCAGAATCTTTCTTGGAAGGACCCTGCCTGAGAATGTTCTTATTCTCAATATCCACATGAGTTTTCTTGAGGTAAGCACGGTCAATTTCATCCATCTGCCACAGGGAGACGAAGGCAAAATCAATGTCCGGATCGATCTCGCCCCACAGGTTGAGCATGACCATATGCAGGATGGTTGTCAGGTTCTTGCGGTAGAGCGTTTCCTGAAAAGCGTGCACACGATCATAAAAGACCCGTATCTCTCCTTCCGCTGAGGCATTCAGGCCGCTGGGGGTGATGCCCGTGAATTTCACCAGTGGTTCCTGCGCGACCGCGCACATTTGCTCCTGCGCCTGCGCCTGAAGGCGGTCCAGACCGGCCAGGGGGGCGGCCAGCAGGTCCAGTTTCTCCCGATCCTTGTCCAGCACGAATGTGCCGCGATTGGAGCGGAAGCGGTTGAAAGCTTCCACACGGCTGAGGAGACCTTCCGGGTCCTGCGCATAGGCCGCCATATCGGTGGAGAGGGCGACAATGGAGAAAGCATTCAGCAGGTCTGACACCGACTGTCGGGTACGCAGCCAGTTTTCCACCGCAGGTCCGGCCATTTGCGACAGGGACAACCCGCCGAAATTATAAGCCGGTTTGAGAAGATCCGGCACTGGTCTGGAGACAAACTGCAACAGCCGTGTGGCATGCAGCACATCGCCCTGCACCCACCAGCGGGAGGGCTGGTAGAAATCCGGGCTGAGAGGACTGGCCATTTCGTAATGGTCGGGCGTGGTCCAGACGGGCTCAATCGGCACAAAGGCACGCAACGAACCCTTGCGAAACGTTTCCGGCCTGAGCAGGAGCGGCGCTTCCAGTCCGCCGCCAGAGCGGGGCTGACCGGTATCCACATAGAGCAGGCCCATGCCGTAATACCCATCATACTCCGCCATGCAGCGCAGAACATCCCGGACGTTCAGCCGGGCAAAATCACGCTCCAGTTCGGCAAGGCGCTGCTTTTTATCCGCCGTACCACGGGCGCTGAAGGTGATCCACTCGCGCGTGGCCTCGGCGGCGATCACCTCCACCATATGCCGGTATTCCGCCCGCTGGGAGAGTTCGGCAAGGCGAGGATATCCGGGAAAGGCCACCCCTTCCGCCATGGCCTGCCGCAGCCAGCCGGATGGAGCAGGACCAGTAGCAGCGCTGTCCTGCGCCAGAGGGGCACGAGCTTCGCCCCGCACGCCTTTGGGCGGCTGATAGGGCCGGAAGGCGTCCCCCTGCCCTGCCTGCACCGGAAGACTTTTAAGACGCAGGGTTTCCGCCATGTCCTTCGGTCCGATACCAGTTGGAGATGCTGGAATGTGCGACGCGGGCCTGTGGAGAGACTGGCGGTGCTGGGAGAGAGTCTGCGGAGAGAGGCTGGGCGGGAATGTGAGGCGAGGCTCCTGCCGGAGAGAGAGAGGAGGCTGTCTGTTGGAAGCAGGAGCGTTGGGAAACATGCTGGAAAGAGCTTCGGCAGGGGTGGCAGGAGAGATGCCACCAGAAGAATCAGGAAAAGTTCCGGCAGAGATACTGGGGGGAAGGCCCGGCTTCATGCCCGCACAGACCGGCGCAGCCTGTGTGGCAGGGACGAGGGGATGTGTGACTGGAGGGAAGGAAAGTCCGGCTCTGGCGGGGCTGGACTGAGGTAAAAAGGGCGCGTTTAAGCGGGATTGGGCTGCGGTTTGAGAGTGCGTTTGGAAGAGATGATGGGGGCGGGTCTGGCCGGTAAGCCAGCGGACCAGGAAGGACGGAAGTGCCACAGGAAGGTCTCTCCGGAACAGAGGGGCTGTGATGAGGGCTCTTGAAAGCTGACCTTTAAAACTGCCCACAAGGAGGTTGCTCCTGCATGGCGGGACCGCGCCCGGAGCCGCCTGAGCACAGAAACGGCGCGCAATAAGCGGATGCGCGGGAACCTGAACCATGCAAGACTGTTACGACTAAAAGTCTTTCAGGAAAGAAAGAGGGACACCCGTTATGAAAACAGGTTTAACAAAATGGCTGGCGGCGGGCGCGCTGCTGGGCGTAATGGCCTCGCCTCTGGCTAGTGCGGCAGAGACGGCCACCGGCACGCTTCTGGGCGCGGACGGGACTGATCTGGGCCGTGTGGACGTGACAGAGACACCAAAAGGCGTTCTGCTGCGGGTAATCGCGCACAACCTCACGCCCGGGTGGCACGGAATGCATTTTCACGAAAAAGGCCAGTGTGAAGCCCCGAAATTCACCAGTGCCGGCGCCCATGTGCACACACAGACGCCCGTTGTACACGGATTTCTGAACGCACGTGCGAATGATGATGGAGACCTGCCGAACCTGTTTGCGGGGCCGGACGGCCAGGCGACAGTGGAAGTCTACTCCACTCTGGTTGCCCTGAAACCAGGCACCACGCGGCCTGCGCTGCTGGATAAGGACGGCTCGGCGCTGGTGATCCATGCACATCCGGATGACTACACAACCCAACCCATTGGTGGGGCGGGGGAACGGGTGGCCTGCGCCGTTCTGAAACCGGGCGCGTAAGGTCACTTTATTTTATTAAACATCCTGTATTGCGCCAGTACCTTTCCAGGCACTGGAATGCTTGCAAGAAGCCGGAACTACTCTGGAGCACGACTCAGCCGCGAAAAAGAACAGGGGGCATGGCTGGATGCCACGCCCCCTGTTTCCTTCAGCTTTCAGCGTATCGCATCCAGCCCGACAGAAGCCTGATCAGGCTTTGTCTTCCTCATCCTCTTCCGGATCTTCATCGTCTTCATAGACGACTTCGACCGTGATGGTTGCGCTATCACCTTCCTGAAGGGCTTTGGCGGTAGCGTCAGCTTCGCCTGCGTCTTCGTAGAACTCGCCTTCGTTGGGGTCTTCCTGCCACTCGTTTTCCGGGTGCCAGAAGGTCACATCGCCCTCTTCATCCTCACGCTGGATGATATAGCCAACGATCACTTCGTTTTCTGTGTCGTCACTCATGGTCTTTCCTTTACTGAGTCTTTTTTGCTCACTTTTAACCTATGCAGCATGACCAGAAAAAAGGAAGGCCTCAAGTGACGATTCTGCGTCAGCTCCGCGCTTCAGGCCGGGGCGGCCATGCAGAAGCTGTGGTTTCCTGCGCGGAGTTATGCCACTCTGGTCTGAACGGTTGACTGAGACGCCTGACAGACTCTTCCGGATCAGCCTTCTGGCGTCCACCACTCCGAACATCCTTCCCGCTTTTAATTTCAGCGCCGCCAGCACCATAAACCTTGCAACGAACTCCGAAGGCCTTGCATGACTTGCCCTCTTCTTTTTTCCGCACCCTATTTCCTCAAACGCTCTGAGCGGGCCTCTGCGCCGGTTTCTGATATGAGCACTGATGTGGCCTCCAGACTGACCGTGATGGGGCAGCAGCGACGTTCCCTGTTACGCACCTTGACGCAGCCTCTGCTGCGGGTTTCGATCCGACTGACAATAGTGACTTTGGCAGTGATGACCCCGGTGATGGCGCACGCAGCCCTGCCGGAGGGAGCCACGGCCCCGGACTTTACGCTGAACGGCGCGCTGGGTGGCAGACTGCTGAACTTTTCCTTGCTCAAGCAACTGAACAAGGGACCAGTGGTGCTCTATTTCTTCCCCGCCGCCTTTACCGCCGGCTGCACACTGGAAGCCCATGCCTTTGCAGAAGCAACACCCTCCTTCCATGCTCTGGGAGCCGCTGTGGTGGGCGTTACGGCGGGAAACACCGATCGGGTGGCCGAATTTTCCAAGGAGGAGTGCCGAAACCGGTTTGCCGTGCTGGCGGACCCCGGTGCGAAGGTGGCGGCCCGTTATGACAGCCAGAAGACGCAGGGGTCTTTCACCCTCTCCACCCGCACCTCTTACGTGGTGACACCGGAGGGGCAGATTGTGCTGAGCTTTACCTCTGACGACCCGGAAGCCCATGTGCAGAAAACACTGGACGCTGTGCGGGCCTGGCGGTCCACACACTCAACACCACAGCATACGACAGCAAAGAAGCCTTGAACACTGATTGAAAGCCCGTGCCAAGGCAGGAAGTCAAAGTGCTGTTGTCGGGCTGACTGGCACTCCCTTCGAACGGCAGGCAGCGCCGTGCCCCTTGTCCTGCACCGGGGTGGAAGAGTAAGGCTGGCGGGCTGATTTCGTTCTGATTGCGGCAGGGGGTGTAGGTGGCTGGCACGCTGAGGCCCGGACTGGTTTGCAATCGCACTGTGAAGGGGTGTTGCCATGACTGAGACCGACCTGCCGTTCTGCGTTGCCGCGCTGTATCGCTTTACGCCCTTTGAAAACTTTGCCGAACTGCGCGCCCCCTTGCAGGCAGTGTGTGACGCCAATGGTGTGCAGGGCACGCTGCTGCTGGCGCGTGAGGGCCTTAACGGCACGATTGCGGGCAGTGACGCCGGGATTGATGCTGTTCTTACGCATATCCGCGCCCTGCCCGGCTGTGCGGATATTGAAGTCAAATTCTCCCGCGCGCCGCACATGCCTTTCCTGCGCATGAAAGTGCGGCTGAAGAAAGAGATTGTGACCATGGGTGTGCCAGGGCTGGACCCGCGTTCTGACGTGGGCCATTACGTCCCCCCCGAAGACTGGAACGCTCTGCTGGAAGACCCGGACACCATTCTGATTGACACCCGTAACGACTATGAAGTGGCGGCAGGTACGTTTGAAGGGGCGATTGACCCCAAGACCAAAACCTTCCGGGAGTTTCCGGGGTGGTTCCGCGCGCATCGGGACGCACTGCTGGCCGAGGGACGCACGCCGCGCATTGCCATGTTCTGCACGGGCGGCATTCGCTGTGAGAAAGCCACGGCATTTGTAAAAGCCGAAGGACTGGACGAGGTATACCACCTTCAGGGAGGAATCCTGAAATATCTGGAAACCGTTCCTAAAGAAAAAAGCCTGTGGCGTGGAGAATGTTTTGTATTTGACCAGCGTGTGACCGTAAAGCACGGACTTGAACCCGGCTCACTCGACCAGTGCCATGCCTGCCGCATGCCTCTGACGGCGGATGACATGGCCTCCCCCCAATATGAGCACGGGGTGAGCTGCCCGCACTGCTACAGCGAACGCGATGAAAAACAGCGTGCCCGCTATGCAGAGCGTGAGCGGCAGGCGCAGTTGGCTGCCGAGCGCGGGGAGATGCACCTGGGCGCACATATGGATGAAATCCGCGAACGCAAGCGACGGGAACGTGAAGAGGAAATCCGTCGACAGAATGAGAAGCGGCAAGCCGCGCACTGATACGCTTCAGATCCGGGCAAGGAGGCCGGGGGCAAAGCGTGGTAGAGTGGTTATTTCCGCCAACGCAGTGAAAGCGCCGGCGGCGGCGTCAACCTGATCGTCGTGGCTGCCACCGGGGAAGGTGGCGAGTTCTTCCAGAAAATGCGGGGTCCATGCGGCGCGGATGGCCAGCACGTTGCCCGCGTTCACCTGTGCGGCAAACGGGCTGGCGCGGGTGGCTTTGTCGCCCGTCTCCCGCACGGCCTTCACCTGATAGCCCGCCAGCCGCCCGGTGAGGTAGCGCACCTGCGCCACCCCTGCCTGCCCTGGGTCCTGCGGCAGGATGATGCGTGTGGCAGGCCCATCCTGCGCAGCGGTGGCCAGCAGGGTAGCCTCAACCTGAGCGGGGTCTCCGCGCAGGCGAGTGACATCCAGCACGCAGAAGCGACCATCCGGCAGGAGAGCCATTTTGACCCCCACAGTCCAATCCGCATTGCGTCCCGCGCTCTGTCGGGTTGCGGCAAGATCCCATCGACGCACCATTTGGCCACCTGCGGGAGCGGCCTGCTGCACGCTGATCATGCCAGTCTGGAACAGGGCGCCTTCCGCCGGAACGGGAGATTGCTGGTAGAGCGCCCCCCATTCTCTTGCCCCGATGGCCAGACGGATACGCGCCAGTTCCTCCTGCGGAAACGCCTGTGGCCAGAGAGGGACACCGGGCAGACGCTGGAGTGGGTCCGCCTCTTCCGCCAGAGCGGGGAGACGGAGGATGTCCCATGCCTCACCCGTGCCGCTCTGCATCTCATCCAGCAGACGGCCTGCGAGATCATCCGGGGACCAGCGTGTCATGACCAGCACGATCGCGCCGCCGGGCATGAGGCGAGTGCGCAGGACGGCACGATACCAGTCCCACACCGCGGCGCGGCGAGCGGGACTTTCTGCCTCCTGACGGTCCTTGACCGGATCATCCACCAGAGCGAGATGCGCGCCCTTGCCCGTAAGACCGCCGCCGATACCCATGCTGGCATACAGGCCGCCCTGCGCGGTATGCCAGGCATCCCGCGCGCTGCTATCTGCCGCCAGCGTGACACCGGGGAACAGGGAGCCGAAGCGGCGTGAGGCTACAAGGTTGCGCACATCCCGCCCGAAATCCTGCGCCAGAGACGCACCGTAGGACGCGCAGACCACCTGCTTTGTCGGGTTTCGCCCAAGAAACCATGCTGGAAAACGCTTGCTGGTCAGCTCTGATTTTCCGTGCCTTGGAGGCATGAAGACCATCAGGCGCGTGATTTCACCCCGTTCCACGGCATCCAGCTTTTCGCACAGGAGCTGATGGTGCGGGCCGGGCCGGTATTCCGGCATGGTATAGCATGCGAACGCCAGCAGGCCCTTCCGTGCGGCCGTGCGAT
This sequence comes from Acetobacter farinalis, assembly GCF_011516935.1. Taxonomy (GTDB): domain Bacteria; phylum Pseudomonadota; class Alphaproteobacteria; order Acetobacterales; family Acetobacteraceae; genus Acetobacter; species Acetobacter farinalis. Next base: position 22,318 of record NZ_WOTF01000024.1, on the reverse strand, counting down.
GGGTCAGCTCAGTCCGGGCGGCCTGTTGTGCCTGTTTGTGCAAGTGTGTTGAGTTCATCATCTGAAAACTCTTCGACGCTGCGGCGGACAACCGCATTCATGGACAGGCCCGCCAGTTTGGGGTGCAGGTAGGGCGCTGCCACTTTTGCAGCGTCAAACTGGCGGTCTGTTATACTTTCATCGCCCTGCATAACGCGTGTGAAAATATCTAGAGGAGTAATAGAGGTTTTTTTGTTTCGCTGCCTTCTTGGAGATTTTTCTGTCATGCCGGTTCAGAAAAAATGGAGCGCTGTGGGAGAGCGGGGTTCCGAGGTGTGAGAATGTCTGTGAAACGCGGTTACACGGAACGCCCCCGAGCAGGACGGCCCCTGTAGCGGGCCAGAAAATTTACCGGGAGGCTGGGTGGAGGCCCTGCGGGCCGCCTGTGCCCCGGATGCAGGGTTGGGTGCGCTGGCGGGATACGCCGGATGCCGGAAGAAGGCGTGAGAGGGGGCAAGAAGGAGGGCTTCCTCCTCTTGCTGGCGTTGCCGAAGCTCCGCCGCAAGGGCCGCGTAAATGCGGTGGGTCAATACTGTGCCGAACTGCCCCTTGCGGACAAGGCCATGCAGGGACGCCCGCAGAACCGGGCGGCACCGGACCACATATCCCTCCGGACAACCGGCATGCAGTGCCTCCGCCCAGGGAAGCGGGACATCGGCCCGATGGCGATTTGGCGTGACCGGAACAACCGGGCAGAACACCAGAGAGTCACCTTGCCGGGCGACAAACACCCACCATGTTGCAGCTGAACAAAACACGGTACCGCCTTGCTGGCCTGACGCTAGTAAAGCACCTGCCATAAGGACTCCTGACAGTCTGTATTTTTTAGGAATATTTCGCACATCCTCAAAAGGGTTTTTGAAAGTTACTCTCAGGCCGGACTTTTGCGATGATGCTGAAGGAATAAGACTGACCACGCGTGAAAACAAGCGTTGGATAAAGAAAACATATGTTGGCGGCATTTCTCACGAAAAAAGGAAGAAATTTGTCGTTAAAAGGCTGAAAATTAACAATTTTTTTATTATTTTTCGACAAAAAAACATTAATTTTGAATGAACGTATATTATTTTTTTTCGAGATACAGTAACAGGATGCCAGATATAAAAAAAACAAGGAAAAACCATGACTTCTTGCAAAAGCGCACCATAGCCATCTGCCAAACCGTAAAGTTTGCTTACGCGCTTCCCCTGATAATCCATACGGTTTTCACCGCGCTTTTGCCTGCCAGTTGAGAAACCTTGCGCCTGCTTTGCGGGGCTGAGGTTTCCTGCAGTTTTCATTGGATTTGTGTCTGCTAACTTATGCGGCGCAGAGACGATGAAAACGCTCAGGCCGCTCTTTTTTCTTTCCCCCCTTTGAAAAAAGGCGGCCTGAATGAACTTTCTCCCATCCATATGATGTGTTTCGGCGAAAAGGATGATGGTTTTCCTTGCGTTCCTATGAATTCGCTTACACAAATTTCATCTTAATGAGGCACAGGCGCGCTCATGTGCACCCGTGCCCCGCGATACAGGGATGAACACACGATGACACGTACGCAGCGTTACCTTGCAGGTCTGGGGATCGCCCTTGTAATTGTAGGAGCGGGAACCTACAGATTTATATTGCGACCAGAATATGCCCGACTGCCGGTTTCTGCTGGAACAGGTCCACACCCCAAGCTGCCCCCCCCCAACGCCACACTGATGCTCACAGTGAACATTGCCCGCCCGATCGGCTGGAAAGATGGCGAACTGCCACACGCCTCGGCAGGGCTGAGCGTGAACGCGTTTGCTACCGGGCTGAACCATCCGCGCTGGCTGTATACACTGCCGAACGGAGATGTGCTGGTGGCGGAGAGCAACTCTCCCGGGACGGATGTCATCTCCCTCAAGAACCGTATCGCGCACATTATTCAGGGCTTTGTGGGGGCGGATGTGCCCAGCCCGAACCACATTATCCTGCTGCGCGACGCCGATGGCGACGGGGTAGCGGAAGAACGTGACATGTTTCTGGAGCATCTGAGCTCCCCATTCGGCATGGCGCTCATCAATGACACGCTGTACGTTGCAAACACTGATTCTATCTGGCGTTTTCCGTATCAGACCGGACAGAAAACCATCACTGCACCGGGAGAGAAGGTGGTGGACCTGCCATCAGGCTACAATCACCACTGGACCAAGAACATTGTGGCAAGCCCGGATGGGCTTTCCCTTTATGTCACCATTGGTTCCAACAGCAACGTAGCCGAAAACGGCATGCATGCCGAAGAAGGCCGGGCACGGATTGACAGGCTGGATCTCGCCACAGGCAAGCTGACACCCTTTGCCACGGGCCTGCGCAACCCGAACGGGCTGGCATGGGAGCCTGAGTCCGGTGCGCTGTGGGTGGCGGTGAACGAGCGGGATGAAATTGGCAGCGATCTGGTGCCTGACTACATTACCTCTGTAAAGGAAGGGGCATTTTACGGCTGGCCCTACAGCTATTATGGCGGGCATGTGGATGCGCGCGTGACCCCGCCGGACCCGGCACTGGTCGCGACGGCTATTGCACCGGATTATGCTGTTGGCCCGCATACAGCAAGCCTTGGCCTTGCCTTTTCAGAAGACAGCACCCTGCCGGCCTCCTGGAGAAACGGTGCATTTGTGGCTCAGCATGGCTCATGGAACCGCAGGCCCAAGAGCGGTTACAAGGTGATTTATGTCCCCTTTGTCAACGGCAGGCCTTCCGGCAAGCCCGTGGATGCGTTGACCGGATTTCTGACGCCGGATGAAGAGCATGTACATGGCCGCCCTGTGGGGTTGGCGCTGGATCAGACCGGAGCTCTTCTCGTATCAGATGATGTGGGAAATACCATCTGGCGGGTTTCTGATGCACAGCTTGCCGACACTGGGACAAGCGCTGAAGGAACGTCTCACTGAGAAATAATTTGGCACAATCATAATGTTTCCGGTTTGCGTTCCCTCGCAAGGCAACCTTGCAGCGCAAACCGGATACCTGCTGGTCAGACCGCAATGGTGTCATACAACCCGACACCACTGCGGCGGGACATGGCCTGACGATACGCCTCGACCGCGGGCGGGTACTGAATACCCCTGACAAGCGAAAGACTGTGCACGTGAGCAAACAGGTGGATATCATCTGTGGAAAGTGTGCCGTTGACAGCTTCCGGATTCCGGATGAGCGGAGCGAGCATTTCCAGCATTTTATTCAGACTGGCAATTTCAACTGAACTATCCTTCAGAATTTCAAAAAATGGCCCAGTGAATTCTTCCTTTCTCTGTACAAAATAGGCACGGGCTGCTGTAGTGGCAAACTCCGGCAGCGGGGCACAGGCCGCACGAGGCAGATACAAACGGTATAGCGTGCTGTTTGTTGCGTTGATCCAGTCCGCAATGGCAGGGTTGGGCGTGCCGGTCAGAACGGGAGTGCCTTGCTGATCAATATGTGTGACGATATCCATGCTTTCCGGCATGAAGCGGGCTTCTTCCTCCAAAATGGGCAGTACCTTGCGGCCTACCATGCTGATGGGGCCTGCCTCATCATCATTCAGCAGGATAATGCGCTCGAAGGGAAGGTTTTTCAGCCCGAAGATCATCTCCGCTTTTACGCAGAAGGGGCAGTGATCATAGATGTAGAGTTTTCTCGTCATGCTGTGCTGATCCTTGCTGATGCGATGAGCCTCTCCCCTGCCCTGTTCCCAGCAAACGCCCCTGTGCGTCAACCCTGGTCAGGGCTGGACTGAGGTGTATCCGGGCGAAATTTTCCGGCACGGGCGGCTTTGGCTGCCTGATGCGCAGTTTCTTGCCTATCTGCTAGCTGTTCCAGCAAAAGGGCACACTGGGCGGCAATCTTGCGTTGTGAGGAGCCCGCAGAGATCGTGGGAAACAGTGCTTCACCCATGGCACGGAACGAGAGTTCATCCACCAGAAGCATGCGCAGACGCTGATGGGCGCACAGCCCCAGCGCCTCACGCACGGCTGTGACCCGCACCATGGCGCGGGCGCGGATGAGTTGCCAGGACACGGCATCATGCCGGGTGAGTGTGGCAGGGCGGTGCTGATCTGAAAATTCCACATAATTACAATAACCAAACATGTAATCCTGATACCAGCGCTCTGCGGCATCGGCGGCGGATTGGGTGATATCTCCCGCCTGAAGAAGCGCCTGCACTGTACGCAGGACACGCGGAGGTGCTGCACCGACAAATTCCGAGCGCGCCCGACGTTCGGGCGTCGGGCCGTTTTCAGCAAGGTAATGGGATATGACACTGCTCTGTGATGCCGGGGAGCAACGGGATTTTGCGGGTCTGGCCATGAAGAGTCCTGTGGAGTGGGGGCTGGGAGGGCAGTTAACCAAGGTGAGGTCAGCGTGAATTCAGGTGTTACAACTGGGCTGGCTACGAGATCTTGTTGTGCCGTGTATCGAGTTCTGTCCTGGGGTTTACGACCCTGTTGCCGGTACCGTGATAAAACGTGCGTGCAGGAGTTCGGGGACGCGGCTCAGGGCATTGGCAAAGAGCGGCAGGAGCTCCGCGCAGGTCGTTCGGGCTGGTCAGTGCCCACTTGCCCGGAGGTTGCCTCGCGCAGGTTGGCATCCGTGCGAGCCTCCCTGCGCCATGAGTTGGCGGGTTGCTCACAAGATGCCCAGCTTTCTGCGTCATGCCGCGGCCGGGCTTCCTGCGGGCGATGACGAGCGCACAGATAGTCGTAAGGCTCAGGCTCCCCACATCAGGCACAGCCCCATGAGCTACAGGAGAGCACAGGGGCAGCACAGGGTCCGGCTCATAATCCTGCCCCCGGAAGCTTGGTGTCGTAGCACGTGCTCAGACCACCCCTCTCCAGCGTTCCAGCCCGTGCCAGAGCGCCTGAACGGCAACAGGATGACCGGGGGGAAGAGGCTCAGAGTCTCGCAAAGGATCGTGCCATTCCTCTTCCTCGGCGTATTGGGCGGGTATTTCGGCGTAGGCCTGCTCGTACCGCATGAGCGCCTGACGCACGCTTTCCATACAGCGGCCTGTTATCTTCCCAATCTGGCGAAGGGATTTTCCGGCACGACGCAGTGTAACCATCTGCTCCAGCAACGCGGCATCCGTTTTGGGCCGGGCGGCAGCGTGAAGGGCGGAGTCCGGCGTGGAGCGCTGTGGGATGGCAGAGGCCGTGTTCCGAGTGGCCGTGCTGGAGCATGCGGTTGGAACAGGCGCGACAGGGGGGGCATTCAGAGAGACGGCAGGAAAGGTGTTCGGAGTGACGGTACGGGAGACGCGCGCGCAGGGGACAGGCGTGGCGTCATGGTTCGGCAGAGGAGAGAAAGAAGGGGATTTATCACTCTCGCGTAACTGGGCATCGGCCAAAGCGCTATAAGACAGATACCGGGGGGACAGAGAGGGCGTGAGGGGGATGGCATGCCGCGTGTTCTGTGCGGGTACATGAGACGGTGTGTCGCTGGCAGCCGGAGCAGCGATAACGCCATGCGCAGCCGCAGAACGGGCAGAAGCTGCGTGAGACATTGCTGAAAATTGAGGAGATGCAGGCAAATAGGCGGTCTGCACGGGCGGGTATTGGGCCTGCATGGCGCGGTCTTCCTTTTATAAGGGGCTTCCAGAAAACCTCATCACACAGGGTGAGGCATGAGAGGGATGGTAGTGTGACCAATCACACGCCGTCAAGGGATTATGTGTGATACATCCCCTTTGATCTTTGCGGGATGCCGTGGGATAACTCCCCCTATGGAACGCTCATCTGTTGCTCGAGAACTGGAACGCCGCATGACCCTGCTGGGGTTGACGCAAAAGGCACTCTCCCGCAGTGCGGGCGTGGGGGACACCTATGTGCGCGATATCCTGAAGGGGAAGTCCCGCAATCCAGGCGGTGAAAAGCTGGAGCGCGTGGCCTCCATTCTTGGCTGCACGGCGCGAGATCTGCTGTTTCCTGCGCGGGGGCAGACTGTGGCGCGGGAGCCGCGGGCCACCTACATCGCCCCCCCCGACCAGCCGGAAATAACCGTGGACATCAACCCGCCGGGCTATGTGGCTGTGCCCTACATCTCGCTGCGGGCTGGTATGGGCGGTTGCGGTTATGTGGAGGACCAGTTGCTGGGCCGCCCGAAATTTTTTGAGGAGGAATTTGTACGCGGCGCCCTGCGGGCCTCTCCCTCGGACCTGCGGGTGATTGAGGTGGAAGGCCAGTCCATGGAGCCGATGCTTCAGAACGGAGACATGGTGCTGGTGGATACACGCAAGACATCCATTATCGAACCGGGCATTTTTGTGCTGTTCGACGGGGATGGCGTGGTGTGCAAATGGGTCGAACGCGCGCATGAGGCCACGGAGCCGATGGTCCGTATCAAATCTGAAAATCCACGCTTTACACCGTATGATGTTCCGGCTGATCAGGTTCAGATTATTGGCCGCGTAGTGTGGTTTGCCCGACGGTTATAATCGGTTTTCCTCCTACCTTTCGGTGGCTGCACTGGAGCCAGCCTCTGGCTCTGCTTTGGCCCCGGATTGGAGTTGTCCTCCCTGGCCTGCAAGCCATCGAAAATCGGGTATCTCTTCCACGTGTCCTGAACAGCGCTCAGCCTGCACGGAATAAGGTCACGAAACCAGCCAGCTACGCCGTTCCTGCGGAAGCGGGTTCTGAGATACCTAAGCCCCCTCCATATCCATCAGCCGGCAGATACACTCACCCTTGGCGGTTTTCTGCATATTATTGAGTCTGGTTATTGGGTCTGACGCAGTGTATCGCGCGCTCCCAACAGGAATGATGGCGGACTCCACAGGAGGACGTTAGGGGAGCCGGATGACGAGAGCCGTCCAGTCGTTTTGGCACACTCTCTTGAACAAAACATGATGCTCAGGCCGCATGATCAGTGCATATAGTAATATTTTTTATAACACTCTTGCCAAGTGAAAACGTTTGCTCATGCGCTTTGAGGCAAGCCCATGGAATATTTTCATGGATAAGAATCCGCTATACTCATAAAAAATCCCATTCTATTCTGCTTAAAAATATTAAAAATAAGTATCTATACTTAATACGCGTATGTATTTATACATGAAATAAAATCTATTTATCTGGATATTTATTTATTATTTTTTTGTATTTTACTAAACTCTTATTGTAGAAAAATATCCTGCGACCTCATTTCTTTTACGGAATTTATTAATAAACCCTAATTTGAATAAACGCCGGAGATTGATATGGAACGCACAAGAAAGTTGTTTAAATAAAACATAACCAAACTGGACTCACACACATGGCATCATCCTACACGTCAACTTATGTCTGGACCGGTGCCGGAGACGGAACAAACTGGAATAATCCGGCCAACTGGACGTATTACGATCAGAACGGAAACCCGGCTCCCTACCCGCTGACCTGGGTGAATGGCCAGCAGGTCGCTGTGCCGCCGGGGGACAGCGCGAACTGGGCGTCTGTTGCGTTTCCCTCCTCCACCACTGTGAACATGGATGGCAAGACATGGAGCGGTGTCAACAGCCTGACCGTGAGCAGTAGCGCCACCGTGACACTGGAAAACGGCAGTGTGCAGACCAACGGGCTGACGGTTAATTCCTCTGCCACTCTGGCTCTGAATGGGATCACGCTGACCGTTCCCTCTTCCGCCACAGTGGACGGTACACTGGAGATTGAGAATGGCGCGACAGTAACGCTGAACGGGAGTGTGGCCGGTAGCGTGGTGTTTGGTGACACACCGAACAACACCCACAACACACTGGTTCTCTCGAACTCCTCACTTTCCGTGGGAAGTGTGCAGAACTTTACACCCGGCGACAGCATTGTAGTAGACCAGACCTCTTACCCGCATGTGCGCTGGATTGAGCAGGGCACCAGCAACACCTGGGCACTGGTGCCGGTTGATTCGACCAACTGGACACAGAAAGCGATCCTGACCAGCATTTCTTTCGCACCCAAACGCGATGCTTCCGGAGCCATTATCACCCAGAACGGCGCGCCGGTTTATTATTCCCCGCTTGATCTCAGCCCTGCTCCGACCGCACAGGGGACAATCACCGGGAATCAGGGCGACAGCGCCTACACAGGCAGCACCTACATTCAGGATGCCGGGTTTGTGTACAACAGCGCCACCAGCACCGGGACGGTAACGTGCTTCCTTGCCGGCTCCATGATCCGCACGACAAAAGGTGATGTGCCGGTTGAAGATGTGCGCGTGGGTGACCTGGTGATCACTCTGACCAATGGAACTCCGGAAGCGCTGCCAGTGATCTGGGCGGGATACCAGACCATGAGTGTACAGCCGGGCCTGCCGGATGATGAAGCGGGTTACCCTGTGCGTATCCGGGCCGGAGCCATTGCGGATGGCGTGCCTTACAAGGACATGCTGATTACGCCGGAACATTGCCTGTATCTGGAAGGGCGCTTTGTGCCTGTGCGCATGCTGGTGAATGGGGACAGCATTTTTTATGATCGCAGCCTGACGGAGTACACATACTACCATGTGGAAACCGTGCGGCATGCGGTGATTGTCGCCGATGGCATGCTGACGGAAAGCTATCTGGACACAGGCAACCGCCGGAGCTTTGCGCAGAAAGAAAAGACCATCATCCTGGGGGGCATACGCCGGAGCTGGGCACATGATGCCGCAGCCCCGCTTTGCGCGGACCGGGCCGAGGTGGAACCGCTCTTTCAGGCTCTTGCACACCGTGCGCGGCTGGAAGGCTCCGAGGGGATTACCACAGTCAGTGAAAGCCCCGCACTGCAGCTGACTCATGAAGCGAACCTGCATCTGGAAACGGAATGCGGCAAAACGATCCAGAAAATTCGCGATGTGAACGGACTGGTTTCTTTCATGCTTCCGGCTGGGGTAGAGCGGGTCCGGCTTGTTTCCCGTGCCGCCCGCCCGTGTGATGTGACAGGGCCGTTTGTGGATGACCGCCGGACACTGGGCGTTCTGGTGGGAGATGTCACCCTGCTTGAGGGCAACCTTGCCCCGCGCAGCATCATGCCGGATGCCGGGGACACCAGCCTGCCCGGCTGGCATGCCGCAGAAAACAATGGTGCGCGCTGGACAAATGGCTTTGCCCTTCTGCCCGTGCCGACTACGCTGCCGCATGCCATCACCATGGTCACGCTGAACATTCTTGCGGCAGGACCGTATCTGACAGACACGGCGGCTGCCCACCAGAACCGCGCTCACGGCTGATAACTCTTAAAATTCGGACCTATCAAGAAAGGCCGGTTGAAGGATTTTCCTTCTTCCGGCCTTTTTATTTGGCAAGCAGGCTATGAGAGATAAAAAGGGTTCTTTGGTAACAGTTTATCTGAAATCTGATATTGCCAATGCCCTTAGAACAGAAACCAGAGTGCGCCTTTCCCGTCCTCTGACTCCGGATGAATTGCTTGATGTTATGATGAACCTTCGCAATGCGCTTCTGCGCGTGGCCCGGTTTTACGAGTGTTGAAAATGGTCCGGTTGCTGATATCATTATGAATGCGGCTCCGGTTAACTGCTATCAGGCAGAGTTTGAAGCCGAACGCAAGGCAGGCGCTAAAGCTATTGGATCGGCAGCACCGAGATGGGCTTAAATATTGAGAAAGCGATTATTGAACGCATTACGATAGGACAACCTTTTCTGATCGAGCAGGAAAAAGAGCTCTGGCTTGCTGCGTCTGCGCGCTTTGCGGATGCAGCGAAAGGGGATGTGAACGTTATTTTCTAATAAAAGGCGTCTGTATTTGTATAAGGTGAGGTTTTTATGAAATGGGTCTTTGGGAAAGCCAACATTTATCCCGGCAGTCAGGGAGGTCTATATCTGCGTGAGCCTGAAGAGCGGCCCGCTATCATTTCGGATGATGGCGTCACAATCGCATGGACAAAAACGATCCCTGAGGCAGGTATCTTAACTCTTGTTTATAGGAAAAATGATATTGAGGGAACTTTTTTTATGGAAACTAAATATATAGTTAACGACGGGCATGCCCATGTTATGGGGGCAGGCTCTCGTGTGCAATACTGCAAAGTAAAACTTACGGATGATGGGCGCTATGAGTATACGCTCTACATTCCCTCTCCAGAAGAATATGAGGATGTAGGAAAGCACCTTTATGAAGCCATTCCTTTGTGGCAGCATTCTGCTGAAGGCCCTTTTTTTTACCCCCCGAGAGGGACAATGACTGTTTCTTGTTAATTTGCGGAGTTATATCCGAGCATTGTTCCTACACCAGGGAATTGGTCCGTCACGGCTAAATATACCGAAGCCAACGAAGGGTCAGCATATTCGATAGAGAATAAAGCCGGTTCGAGGGGATTCCCTTCTTCCGGCCTTTTTATTTGGCAAGCAGGCTGTGGGAGATAAAAAGGGTTCTTTGGTAACAGTTTATCTGAAATCTGATATTGCCAATGCCCTTAGAACAGAAACCAGAGTGCGCCTTTCCCGTCCTCTGACTCCGGATGAATTGCTTGATGTTATGATGAACCTTCGCAATGCGCTTCTGGCGTGGCCCGGTTTTACGAGTGTTGAAAATGCTCCGGTTGCTGATATCATTATGAGTGCGGCTCCGGTTAACTGGTATCAGGCAGAGTTTGAAGCCGAACGCAAGGCGGGCGCTAAAGCGTATTGGATAGGCAGCACCGAGATGGGCTTAAATATTGAGAAAGCGATTATTGAACACATTGCGATAGGACAGCCTTTTCTGATCGAGCAGGAAAAAGAGCTCTGGCTTGCTGCGTCTGCGCGCTTTGCGGATGCAGCACAAGGGGATGTCAACGTTATTTTCTAATAAAAGGCGTATGTATTTGTATAGGGAGATGTTTTTATGAAGTGGATCTTTGGGAAGGCGACCCTTTATCCGGGGAGTGAGGCGGTTAGATATCGGCCTCAGCCTGAAGAGCGGCCCGCTATCATTTCGGATGATGATGTTACAATCGCATGGACAAAAACGATCCCTGAGGCAGGCCTTTTAACTCTTGTTTATAGAAAGAATGATATTGAAGGAACTTTTTTTATGGAAACTAAATATATAGTTAACGACGGGCATGCTCATGTTATGGGAGCAGGCTCTCGTGTGCAATACCGTAAAGTAAAACTTACGGATGATGGACGTTATGAGTTTACGCACTACATTCCTACTCCAGAAGAATATGAGGATGTAGGAAAGCACCTCTATGAAGCCATTCCTTTGTGGCAGCATTCTGCTGAAGGCCCTTTTTTTTACCCCCCGAGAGGGACAATGACTGTTTCTTGTTAATTTGCGAAGTTATATCCGAGCGTTGTTCCTATACTAGGAAATTGGTCCGTCACGGCTAAATATACCGAGGCCAACGAAGGGTCCCATATTCGATAACGAATAAAGCCGGTTGGAGGGGATCCCCTTCTTCCGGCCTTTTTATTTGGCAAGCAGGCTATGAGGGATAAAAAGATTTCTTTGGTAACAGTTTATCTGAAATCTGATATTGCCAATGCCCTTAGAGCAGAAGCCAGAGTGCGCCTTTCCCGTCCTCTGACTCCGGATGAATTGCTTGAGGTTATGATGAACCTTCGCAATGCGCTTCTGCGCGTGGCCCGGTTTTACGAGTGTTGAAAATGGTCCGGTTGCTGATATCATTATGAATGCGGCTCCGGTTAACTGGCATCAGGCAGAGTTTGAAGCCGAACGCAAGGCGGGCGCTAAAGCGTATTGGATAGGCAGCACCGAGATGGGCTTAAATATTGAGAAAGCGATTATTGAACGCATTGCGATAGGACAGCCTTTTCTGATCGAGCAGGAAAAAGAGCTCTGGCTTGCTGCGTCTGCGCGCTTTGCGGATGCAGCGAAAGGGGATGTGAAAGTTATTTTCTAATAAAAGGCCTATGTATTTGTATAGGGAGATGTTTTTATGAAGTGGATCTTTGGGAAGGCGACCCTTTATCCGGGGAGTGAGGCGGTTAAATATCGACCCGAGCCTAAAGAGCGGCCCGCTATCATTTCGGATGATGGTGTCACAATCGCATGGACAAAAACGATCCCCGAGGCAGGCCTTTTAACTCTTGTTTATAGGAAAAATGATATTGAAGGAACTTTTTTTATGGAAACTAAATATATAGTTAACGATGGGCATGCCCATGTTATGGGGGCAGGTTCTCCTTTGCGATACTATAAAGTAAAACTTACGGATGACGGACGCTATGAGTATACGCGTTACATTCCCTCTCCAGAAGAATGTCAGGATGTGGGGAAGCACCTTTGTGAAGCCCTTCCTTTGTGGCAGAATTCTGCTGAAGGCCCTTTTTTTTACCCTCCCAGAGGGACAATGACTGTTTCTTGTTAATTTGCGAAGTTATATCCGAGCGTTGTTCCTATACTAGGGAATTGGTCGGTCACGGCTAAATATACCGAGGCCAACGAAGGGTCAGCATATTCGATAGAGAATAAAGCCGGTTGGAGGGGATCCCCTTCTTCGGGCCTTTTTATTTGGCAGGCTATCGCCGCTCCCGCACCAGTGGCGTCTTCCGGGTGGCTGAAAAACCGAACCGTGTGGCAGAAACTGGTCAGCGTTACACAGAGTGCACTTACCACCTCCGTGAAGGCGTTTGCTGATGGAACCGGCCAGCTCTGCTTCTGCTTCTGCTTCTGCTTCTGCTTCTGCTGCCGCCCCGGAAAGGTCGGGTGTTGCAAGAGAATGCTGGCCTCCTCTGCCAGGCACCACGGCCTTTTTGCAACAACAGGCCGAGTTGGACAGCATCACGTTTCTCACTGTTTCGGCCTGCCTGCGCCAGACAGCCGCGCGGATTACGCCCCTGCTGCATACCCTGTATTTCCGGAACCCCTCTCTGGCCGCTCTGGAATGTTGCGCAACGCTGGAAGCTCTGGCGCAGGAGGTGGAACAGGATGATGTGCAAACCGTACATGAACGAGCACGGGAAGCAGCAAGACCATATTATTCAGATCCTGTATAACTCTAGTCCGGAAATTTTGCACAGAGGATTTTATATGCTCTTTGGAATTATATAATAAAAGATACGGGTTTTTCTGTATTGAGGTCACGCAACAGACTCTGTTGCTTCTATGCAACAAATTACGAAAGTTTTCGTTTCGAGATCATTTTAGTAATGGTCATGCAATGATTTTAAGGCACTCTAGGGGAAGCAGTTCCGAATGGGCGGAACGGTGTGATGCCGGAAGCACGGATAGAGCCTATGAGAGTCAGACGTCGTTTTTCCCTCCTTGTTACCACACTTTGCACCGTTGCCCCCGGCTTCGCCGCTGAAGCCGCCACAACCACGAGCGGTAAACATACCGTGGCCCGCCATCATGCCGTTTCTCACTCCGGCAAAACATCTGCGACCAGAAGCGGCGTACGGACCGCAGCCCCGGCGACCACCGCCATGCCGGTTGTGCACAAGTCTTCACACAAGTCCGGCCCTGTTTACGCGGGCGATGCCGAAACCATCAATGTGACGACCGGCACGCATTCCACAAACCGTAAGGCCCGGCAAAGCACCTCGCCTGTTACCGTGGTTTCTGCCGCAACGCTGCGCCGCTCCGGCATGGTGAACCTGGCGGACGCCCTGACACGCACTTACGCGTCCATCAACGTACAGACCATGGGAGCGGATTCTGCTGCCCTGACCTCCTCCATCCAGATGCGTGGCCTCGGACCGAACGAAGTGCTGGTACTGGTGGATGGCAAGCGCCGCCACAACACCGCGAATATCACCGCCGATGCCGGACCGCAGTTTGGCTCCACCGGCGCTGACCTGAATACCATTCCTGCCAATGCCATTGACCATATCGAAGTTCTGGAAGATGGCGCGGCCGCCATGTATGGGTCTGACGCGATTGCGGGGGTGGTGAACATCATCACCAAAAAGCAGGACCACGGGCTGCATACCTCGGCCCAGACCGGCGCAAACGCCTATAACGGAGATGGCTGGCAGTACCAGCTGAACGCCGATGGCGGGCTGAAACTGGGCCAAGATGGCTATATGCACATCAGCGGCCAGATGTACCATACCGACCATATGGTGGTGGGCGCGCATGATCATCGTCTGCTGGGAAGCTGGCCAACCAACGCCACCACAACAGGTTATTATAACGGTGTGGTGCCCGGCGCGATGAACGTGCCGAACACCTCCAACAAGATCATGAGCACGCCGGAGGAAACACGCGAGAGCCTGGCGATTGATTTTGGCAAAAAGATTACAGAAGGCATCAATTTTTACGGCCTGATTACCTACATGCATCGGCATGGGGAAGCGTATGAAAACTATCGTACTCCCGTTATTGCCCCCACCATGTATCCCGGCGGCTTCTCTCCGCTGGAAACAACGGAAGAAAACGATTACGCCGCAACACTCGGCCTGAAAGGTGACAACTTCCTCGGGTTTGACTGGGATCTGAGCACGACATACGGTGCGGACGGCAACAAGATTGGCAACAAGAACACCGCCAATACCGGTATGCTGGCCAGCACCTGCTCCACTAACCCGGCGTCCGCCTATTACTCCACCGATGGCTGTGGCTGGTCCCCCAGTTCCACACGCGCAGAAACCTACCGTATGGCGCAGTGGACCAATAATCTGGACTTCCGCCGCAACTTCAATATCGGCCATGTCGTGCCCATGACTCTGGCTTTCGGCGGCGAGCATCGTCTGGAAACCTATGAGATCAAGGCTGGCACGCCGCCTTCCTACCAGCTTGGGGGTACGCAAGGTTATGCAGGCCTGGGGCCGAACAGCGCCGGGAACTGGAGCCGCGATATCTGGGCCGGCTATGTGGATGGAGACTTTCACCCGCTGAAGCACTGGGATCTGGATTTTGCAGGTCGCTTCGAGCACTATACGGACGTGGGCAACACGGAAAACGGCAAGGTTTCCTCCCGTTACGATATCAACCGCTTTATCTCCGTGCGTGGCACTATCAGCACCGGCTTCCGTGCGCCAACACTTGCCGAACAGCATTACAGCGCCATGAACGTGGACCCGACCGGGGCTTCCGGCCTGCTGCCTGTCAGCTCCTCTGCCGCAAAGCTTCTGGGGGCGAGTGCTCTGAAGCCTGAACGCTCTGTGAGTGAAAGCGGTGGTATTGTGATCGAGCCTGTGCGGGGCTTCCATGTTGAGGCGGATGTGTACCAGATCAACCTGCGGGACCGCATTGTGGGCGGCGGCACGGTGAAGGGGGATGCGGCGGTCAACGCGATTGAAGCCATGGGTTATTCCCTGCCTCTGAACAGCATCAACATACAGGATGTTTCAGCCTATTACATGACCAACGGCGCCAGCACCCGGACGCAGGGGCTCGACATCAAGGCTGATTATACCTTCCGCTTTGAAAATGCCGGGACGCTGGCCCTGAGCATGGCGCTGGACCTGAACCGCACCCGTCTGCACCACAACGGCACGGACAACAACGGAAACCCGCTGCTGAATGCCCAGAATATCGGCTACATCACCACAGCCTATCCGCGCAGCAAGATTATCCTGAATGCGCTCTATACCTATCGGAACTGGGACTTCAACGTGCGTCAGACCCGTTATGGCCAGACCACCAGCATGCTGACCTACTATGACTGGACCGACAAGACGCTGCCTTGCGCAAGTGGCGGAAAGCTGGCTTACTCCAACTCCTGCTTTGCGCAGTTCAAAAACTCCCCGCGCTGGCTGACGGATATTGAAATCGGCTATCGCTTCAACCGTTCCTGGCATATGGCTGTGGGTGTCAACAACCTGCTGAACGTGCGACCGCGCCGCGTGCCGCAGATCAACAACTCCCGTGGTGCGCAGATTTACGATCAGTTCTCCCTCCAGGTGCCTATGACGGGCGGATATTATTACGGCCGTCTGGATGCGAGCTTCTGAACGATCGGTTCTTTCTCAGAGTGCTTGAGGAACGCGGGGGTAAAACCCCGCGTTTTTTCGTTCAGGCCTTAAGCAGGGATTGGCACTGCCGATAGGCTTCCTTGTGCCGGAAAACGAACAACAGGTAATAATCCAGCGCGCGACTGCGGCGCTTTGCTGTGTGCGTGTAAAAGGGGAAGACATCAAACGGGCCATCATACCCGGGTGGAACCGGCTCCTGCGCGAGTAGGGTTTTGACACGAAAAAGCGGGATATAGATATGTGTGGCTCCGGCGTTTCTGCGCACGTGCCAGAGGGACTTACGGAATTTTTTCAGGCGGTCCGGCAGAATGAAAAGCATATTTTCTTCAATAAAGCTTTCATCCGGGGTGCTGTTGCGCAGGTAACGCATATCCTCGGGCATATCGCAGAAAAAATTATAGCCCTGAATGATCATGATGCTCTTTCTGCTGGTCCTGTCCGACCGGGATGCGGGTGATAGGCCGCAGCGGCAGCAGATGCTCAGAACCCGCGAAGTGAGTCATCCTGCCCGCTACCCTGCCGGCGGGTGCGTTTGCGCAGCCTGAAATAAAGCACCACGCCCAACGGGGCAACCAGCAGCCAGCCCATTCGGCCCAGTGCGGCCCATTTTTCGGGATGCAGCAAAAGATACGCCGCCTTCCCGCCCAGGAAAACGCAGCCTGCCAGCATGGCCATAGCCAGCAGCAGGCTCAGCACGCCAATCCCGATTTTCTGGCCGACACTGTTTTCCGGCATCTCCTGCCCTCCCCCTCCTGTTTATGTGAACCCCACCCAAAGGACCATAGACGGGGGGTGTAGAAACGTCACGGTCGACGTCACCGAATTGGCCGGGAGTGGACTACGAAAAGAACCGCCGCGGTAAAGACTATGTGACGTAAAAGAAACGGGTCTGAGGAGAGCGCTGGCTCTCCCTTGTCGTATCAGCAATTTCAAAAAATCGTCACACCATGCGTGTGACGGAGAGGTATAGAGAAACTCTCTGATACGCCTCTGCCCTGCGAGCAAGATGATGCCTCATTCTTCCCGGCCTGGACCAGATACCTCCCCCGCCCTCCAGCAGCGCGATGCCGCCACGGAACGCTGGCTGCGAACCTTGCGCCAGAAAATGAACGCTGACGGGCCACAGCCCCGCGTGCACTTCAGCCGCACCCCGGACCGCCCGCTGGATAATGAAGGCGTTCTACGGGATTTTGAATAATCTCTTCAGTTTTACGTGAAGGCAACGGCTTTCCTGATCAGGCGTTAGCAGCAGGCATCAGGCATTCGTTTCGGCGAATGCAGCCTGCTTTTTAATGTTGAATCAGGAGCCGTTGAAATGATTTCGCCCTGCAACCCCATAATGGGTGCTGTTCTCGCCCTCAGTCTGACAGGCGCAATTGCCTCTCCCGCCAGCGCCCAGCGCAGTATTCTTTTTTCCGGTGCGCTGGGCGGAGTGGAACAGCATGCGCCAGAACATGTCAGCGGGCATGTAGTGGCACTCTATTACCCCGGCGCGCATGTCTTGCGTTACACTGTGACATGGGGCGGGCTGAGCGGGCCGGTCACGCAGGTGCAGTTGCATGGCCCGGCTACCCCAGGCCAGAACGCCCCTCCGCTGATTACAATAAAAGGCCCCTATAGCAGCCCGATGAGTGGCGGCGTGATGCTCAACGCCGCGCAGGCGGAAGAACTGGCCGCCGGAAAAGTCTATATGAACCTGCAAACCACAGCGCATCCGGATGGAGAAGCGCGGGGGTGGTTACGCCAGGAAAAATGAGCGCCTGACGTGCCAGATGCCCTATTCACGCAGTGAGTGGGGTGGCCCTTCAACCTCAAGGGTCTTCTGAACAGCGGGCCGACTTTTTACTCTGGCGAAAAATGCAGCCAGATTCGGCCAGGATGAAAGACCGAACCCCAACCTTTCCGCCCATGTCAGCATGGTAAAAAGATACGCATCAGGTGAGGAGAAATGCTCCCCCCTGAGGTAGGGCTGCGTCTGGAGGTGTGTATCAACATACGCCAGCCGCGGGGCGACATGCAGGCGTGTCTGCTCCTGCCCTTCTGCCGTTTTCGAAAGGAAATTTGCCGCGACGTTATTATGCCGCTCGGGCGTGATGAAATTCTTGTGCAGCTCCGTCGCAATGAAATTGAGCCATTCCATATCATGATACCGCGCAAGTGTGCCGGGAGCGGAAATTAGACT
Source organism: Acetobacter farinalis (assembly GCF_011516935.1). Classification (GTDB taxonomy): domain Bacteria; phylum Pseudomonadota; class Alphaproteobacteria; order Acetobacterales; family Acetobacteraceae; genus Acetobacter; species Acetobacter farinalis. The sequence continues at coordinate 4,280 of NZ_WOTF01000024.1, read as the reverse complement.
CTGGGCAGGCACCTGATCTGCAATATACTGAAGGATCACGGCGCACTCACTCAGAGTTTCTGTTTCGCTGAGTTTGAGGAAGGGCACGTAGGCCTTGGGGTTCAACTGGCGATAATCGCCCCCCGACCAGCGATGCGTGGCGAGATCCACTCTCTCAAGCGAGAAAGGCAGGCCCGCTTCCCTCAGCAGGATATGAGGAGCCTGAGAACTGGCTCCGGGCGCATAGAAAAGGTGCATCGGATGTCTCCTTCACGGGTTTGAGGCACCCTATCGTGTCCATCCCCTGACAGAAACGCGTGAAACCGAGAGTAAAGCGTGCAAAAATGCACACATGTTTGACTGGCAGAACCTCCGTTATTTTTTGGCTGTTGCCCGGCTTGGGTCTTTTACCGCCGCTGCAAGGGAACTTGGGGCTGACCATGCCACGGTGGGCCGCCGCATTGCGCGACTGGAAGAGAGTATCGGGCGCAAGCTGGTTGTCCGGCTGCCACGTGCAACATCGCTTACCGAAGAGGGCAAGGTATTCGCCAAAATGGCCGAGGGGATGGGGCGTGAGGCGGAAAGTCTCCTCCGCTCCCTGCGCCATCCCTCTGAAGGGATGGCGGGGCAGGTCACAGTCAGCATTCTTCCCGCCTTTGCCTCCTGTGTTCTGGTGCCGCGCCTGCCGGAGTTCAGGAAAACCTGCCCGGGGATTCACCTTGTGCTTTCTGCCACATCTGAAGTCTCATCACTGGAACGGGGCGAGGCTGATCTCTCGGTCGGGTTTGTCCGCTCCCGGAAACAGGGGCGCATTGTACGCAAAATTGCTGATATCCATTTTGCATTTTACGGAACAGCCGCGTTTTCCGGATACCGCCCTGATGCGTGTCCGCTGATTGGCTTTGAAGACTCTCTGGGGGGCATACCGCAGCAGTCCTGGCTTGATCAGCACGCCCATGGACGCCCGTTTGTTTTACGCTCCAACGATGTTCAGCTTCAGGCGGCCTCTGCCCGTATGGGAATTGGGGTAGCCCTTCTGCCGTGCCTTGTGGGGGATAGTATGGCGGACCTGCACCGGTTGCCTGTGGAGCAGGATATGCCCACACGCCCGCTCTGGATGTCTGTTTGCCAAGATGTGAGAACAGCGCCGACTGTGCGGGCTGTTATGGACTGTTTGATGAATGTATTTTCCTGAACGGCCTACATCTGCACGCCGAATTTCGGGGCGAGCCAGACCATGCCCAGATAAAGCAGGACCGTAACACCACACCCTGCCCCCAGCGCGAACCAGAACGGCAGGCCGTGCCGCATGGCCCATGGAACCAGCAGGAACATGGGCAGGGAAGGCAGCACGTACCAGAATGTCGCCCCGACATGGGCTTCCATCCGGACGGGATCCTTCGTTTCCAGCCAGAGCCAGATCATCCCGAAAACGGAAATAAGCGGCAGGGACGCCACCAGCGCGCCAACACCGGGGTAACGGCGGGCAATGGTGGAGACCAGCGCAATGGTCAGACCGGACAGCAGGGCCTTCAGCCAGAAAAACATTTCTACGCCCCTGTTCTACGCCTTTGTCCGGACACCTGAAACAGCTCCCCCGCCCTGCGCATTACAGACCCGGGCGGGGAAGGCAGTTATCAGATATGGGTATCAGCCTGCGGAGCGGGCTGCTGCGGCTGGGCTGCCGGAGCCTGTGCGCCACCCTGCGGGGCGGCAGCATCCGGTGTCATCTTACCGGGCTGTGTGGAGTGTTCCACATCATACGCTGTGGCCTTTTCAGCATATGAGCCTTTTGCACCCGGATGTTCCTGATCATACAGGTCGGCTTTCTGCTTGGCTTCCTTACGGTAGACATGACGGCGGTACATACCTGTAAGGCAGCCGCCCACGGCCCCCAGAACGCCATGATGCGCCACATGCCCGCCAACGGCGCCCACAGCTCCGTATTTCAGGCATCCACCCGGTTCGGCCTGAGCTGCGGTAACAGATGTACCAGCCAGAACGGCCAGAACGCCCAGTGTCATCAATCGACGCATAGTGTCTCTTTCCTTACTCTTCTGCCAGACAGGCGGCAGAACCGTATTGAACGTAGCGAAGTATAATCCCGGAGACAATGCGGCCTCCGGCCCCTTCCTCTTCTTTCTGAAAAGTGCGGTTTTTCTCAGGCACTCCCCTTTCATTTCAGGGGTGCCAACCCCATGTAAGGCATAGGGCAAAAATACAGAAATATGAGGCTGTCTGGAAAATCAGGCGGGGCTTTTGGCAGCTGGGGTGAAATTTTCACACCTGGCAAGGCAGGCTTGAAAAGCCGTAGCGTCTGTATGGCTGACTTTTCTGACAGTCTCCGGGGAGAGCGCCATGAAACGTCTTTTTGAAAACAGGCCGGCAGGGTCCAGCTTTTTAAGAGGGCCCCGCTTTGCGCGCGGTTTTTTCAACCCCCATGCACGGCGCGTGGTAACAAAGGCGCCTGACACCGCGACAGAAGACGGTATGGCGGTTAAAACCAGTACCACCTCGGTCGAGTCATCAGGACGCTCTGGTCGGGCTGCGGGCTTTACAAAGCCGGGGAATGCTCTGGACGATGAAACAGCGCTGCGAGGAACAGGGCGACAAGCTGCTCCAGAAGGTGTTGCTCTGTAACGGAAAACCGGTTTTTACGCGGACTGTCCAGATCCAGCACACCGAGCAGATGGCCATGTGCGACCAGCGGAATGACAAGCTCTGAAGCTGACGCGGCATCACACGCAATGTGCCCGGGAAAGCTGTGCACATCCGCCACGCATTGCGTGGTGCGGGTTTGCGCGGCAGTACCGCACACGCCCTTCCCCATCGCGATGCGAGTGCAGGCGATACGCCCCTGAAACGGACCGAGCACCAGTTCCCCCTGCGCAGGTGAAATACCCTGTTCAGACACTGGCGCTACGGAAGGCTGCGCGCCAGAAACGGCATCCCCCGCAAGCGTGAACAGCGTTGCCGGGGCCGTAGCATAAGGCCGGTAGAGATAGAAGCCGGCCCAGTTGAGCTCGGGCAGGGCTTCAAAAATCAGCGCGGAGAGATTGGCCATGCTGGCCAGAGGATCTGACTCCGAAGCCAGAAGGCCAGCGGCAGCAGAGAGCAGATCCTCTGGTGTGAGGTGTTGGGTGGGGGCGCTCATGGCGGGTGTATGCCCCCCCCCTCAGTTCTGCGCGGGCAGGCTTGGGCCGCGCAGGGCGGAGCGGCTGCACACGGCGGCCTGCTGGTCCCGATTGAGAGTGGTGATATCAAACATCACGGTCGGGCTGAGCATCAGACGCCCCTGCCCGCCCCATGCGTAAGCAGGGTTCGTGCGGATGCCCTCACGCTTCGCCAGCTTGCGGCCAAGGCTGCGGACGGTGGTGTCTGTCACCAGCTTGTGGGCATAGCAGTAATACATCAGCCCGCCGATATTCTCGGCCGAAGCATGCTCAACCGTGGGGATGCCATCATAATCCAGCACGCCGGGGGTGGCGGTTGCGGCTGTCATGGGAGCGGGGCCGGGCGGCACCATGAGGACGCCAGCGGACGCGACATCCGCCGCATATGCCTGAGGCTGGGCTCCGAAAAGGGAGCCCGAAAGGGCCAATGAGAGAGTCAGGCCGCCTGCAAGGCCCAGAAAAGCGGGGCGAAATCTCAACATGCGCGTGTTCCTCCTGTGATGGTACCGTTCAAGATAGGGACAGACCCCGGCATTCAGCAAGGGCGCACAGACTCTGGCAGGTGTGTGTCATGCGGGAGAGGGCAAGTGTGAGGGTATCGTATGGTCTCTGGTTTGTGAAAACGTGAACCGGGGTGATACCGGATGTATCAATTTCTATACAGATTTGCACATATTGCGCCTGCCCTTAAACAACCTGTTTATATAAAACAAATTTCCTTGTACTTTTTAGAAGAAATTTTTTTTCTAAATTTTATTACTCGCGTATCTAAAAATAGTTACGAGAAAAAATAGCACCCATGCATTTTATACACTGAAATTCTCTTGACTGAATTGTAAAAAAAATCTCTTACAGCGCTCCAGTTCTCTTCTTCCCGCTTTAAGAGCACCTCCTCACATGACAACCCTCATTATTTCCTCTGGTACAATTTCCAGAGGGCTCTCCGTTCTCAGCGGGGATGCCCTGATTGTTGCCCGTGCTGGCAGTGCGGTTTCCACAACCGTGATGGATGGGGGGCAGATGGAGGGTTCGAAAAACCCCCTGGTTTTGAGAGCTGCTCTGTGATTCCATTTCCCTTGAGTTGATTGGGGGCATGGATCATGAAGCAGACTGGTTTCTTTGATGTTG
>NZ_WOTF01000023.1 GCF_011516935.1 Acetobacter farinalis | reverse complement strand
TCGTCACTCAATGCTCGTGCCATCACCATCTCCATCAATGGAAACGGTGAATCACAATCTATGCCCCATGTCACCCCACACGATTCATCGTTCAGTGGACGTGCTCTAGAAGTGTCTTGGCAGAGCAATCTGACGTCAGTAGCGCAACGGCTTTGAGTGTTTCTGTGTCTGCATTGCGGCCAGTTACAATCGACCGTGCGATTAATGATGGGTATTTTCATAGTCTTGGTGTAACTGCATCAGGCGATACGCTTAGTGCGGAAGATATTACTAATATTCTGTCATTATTAACTGTCGGATCAACATTCAAGCTTGCTGCAGGAGAAGCATACCCGGTGAATACAGACGGGTCTGCAATGACATCCATAGAGAGTGGAAGTTTCAATAAAATATTCATTCATGCTGACGGTCAACTTTTGTCTCCCAATATGGATTCTGCAGATTCAACTGGTAATCCTGCATGGAATGGTGGTCACGTATCAGACAAGGTCGGTGATACGGCGCTTGTTGAGGCTTTTGAACCCAAATGGGGGGTGATGAAAGATCGTACTTATACGTCAGACAGTATATTTGATTATGCGACAAAGCGCATGCCGGCACCTATTACATCCGATTTTTACACGCTGGATAGCAAGATGCAGACTCCGGCAGAATGCGAATCCCCAACGTCTGAGGGTTATGATGCCTATTGGTGTAGCAGAATCCACTGGGGGTCTTCGGTTCATCATAATTCCGTACATTCTTCGTCCAATACAGGCGTAGTGACACATTATAATGATGAATATTCAAGTGGATTTGGTTATGGTGGTGCGTATGACATCATCGATTTCAATCGTCTTTTGACATCTGGCACCAATTGGACTTGGGTGTCGGTTGATGAGCTTGATGAAATCGGAGGTCTAGCAGCGGGCGGATATGTAGACGAGAATGGTAACACCCAGAAATCAGGTCTTCAGCATTACGTTAATGAATGGGATATGTCTGGTATCGGTCCAGATGATCCAAAAACAGCATACTCCCCGTATGCGTCCAATCGTTATGGGTTGTGGTTCAATACATGGTATGCTGGCGACAATGCGTGGGCAGCCAAAACATCATATCACGCATTCCAAATTGCTATTGTCATAAATCCTGATGATAATAAATCCTACATGTACGAAAATACAGTGGAAGGAGGAGTTTCAGGAAATTCTATTCCAGAATGGAAATTTAGCGAAGAATCACCTGTTTTGGATGGAACGGCTAAATGGGTTTTTCTCGGTGAGAAGAGTTTTCAAATCGGGTGCCTGATGTGTTTTGGGTCTGCTTCAGGAACACAATTTGGAACACTTATTTCTTCAAGTTCACATTTTTATAACAGTCCTATTGATTTTTCAGTGGCATCGTATGATACATCCGTTGCAGCTGTCATGAGGACGAAAGCAAATACGTATTATGACCTATCTGCTGATGGAACTAAAGGTGGCCAGAATAACCACATGCTTGGTTATGGTTCATACGGCGGTATTTACTGGAATATGTTAGATTACGCGGTTAAAGGCAATACTGTCTGGCATGTGGAAGACAGCGGTGTAGAAGGAGGGTCTGTTGCGAATTATGGCGCCACAGGTAACACGTTGGACACTGCTACACCTGTCAGCGCATCACATATTATTGTGAATAATTCTGATTTCGATGGGGCCGGTATCAGATTAGATTTCGCTGCTAAAGGTGATTTTGTGACGGTCAGTAATATTTCGGCTCATTCAGTCACTCTCTGGCCGATTGATGGTGGTTGGCAAATTAATGGTAAAAATTCCTATATACTTGCACCTCAGGCAACGGTGCAAGTGTTAGTTGCAGATTCCAAAGTTTATATGATTACAGGGGATAGTAGTCATGTATTATCTTCCAATTTTTCCATCAACAAAGATGCTGAGATACGTGGATATTTGAAAGCGGAGGCTGTTCAGACTCACTCTGGCGTTGCTCCGGGTTATCCTGTGTTTACATATGCATCGTTGCCGACTTCTAGTGTTGAAGAAGATCAGCATATTTATTGCGCCGATTGTAAACTTAATGGTCAGAAAGGCGTAGAAGCACACTGGAATAAATCAAAAAGCACTTGGTTCGATGCAGAAAATAACGTTCTTGTAAAATATTGAAAATAATTTATCATTTATTTTGGTACGATTATAAAATATAGATATTTTATAAAAATATAAATATTAAAATTTCAGAGGAATTTATTTGAATTGTATATCAATTCAAAATCCGTCTGTAGGATAAAACATGACGCTTCACGGTCTTCCCTCTACTCTGAGCGCTCAGCCTTCAGTTATATTGGTTCCCAACCAAGAACGCGATGCCGTCGTTCTGGCGCTGGACCGCTCGGTGCGCCGCACGGATGGTGATGGTCACCTGCATATCGCGCGCTGCATTCTTTCCGCTGCCACCGTCTGCCCGTATTACGGGCACGAAATTCCCGGTGCCGCAGCTCTCGGCCTCAAGCCGGACACGCTCTATCAAGTCTATCGAGACACACAGGCACTTGCTCGTGCGGCCCCCAGCATGGCTGGCAAGCCTATTCTCATGCAGCATCAGCCGGTTTCCGCAACAGAACATCCCAAAGAGATGACAGTCGGGGCCGTAGGCAGTGATATCCGGTTTGAAGCGCCCGATCTCATCGGCAGCCTGACAGTGTGGGATCACGCCGCCATAGCCGCCATAGAAAACGGGCAGCAAAGGGCAGTCTCCGCTGGGTACCGCTACCGTGTTCTGCCCCGCGCAGGCGTGCAGGATGGCATACCCTACAGTCTGACCATGACAGACATCGTCTTCAATCACCTCGCCCTCGTCAGCCATCCGCGTGTGAAAACCGCCATCATTGGGGACGCCGCCCCCACACCGTACAGGGAGCTTTCTTCCATGCATCGCCTTCCGTCTCCCGGTGAACCCGCAACAGACCAGCCTCCCGCGGGCCAGCCTTCCACAGGTCAGAGCACTCGTGCTCTCTTGACGCCGGACACTCCTTCATCCGGCCCTGCCCCAGTCGTGACTGTGGCCCCCGTTCCCGGCACAGAAGCACACTCACACCAGTCCACCTCACCTCCACCTACCTCCACCAAAGGCATCACACCTGGTGATTGCTCCGGTAATTCCGCCGTGCTCTCCGCGTCATCCAGCACATTGCCTGGCACATCCCCGCTCACATCAAGCACTCTCCACACTGCTCCCCACGCACAGGATGCGGCTTTGGTTCAGGCCGTGCAGCAGGCAGAAGCGGAAGTCATGCGTAGGATGGAAGCCCTGCATGCCGCCCGTGCCGCCGTGCGCCCCTTTGTGGGGGATGTCGTGATGGACAGCGCCGCTGCTGTGTATGGCTTTGCCTTGCGGGAGCAGGGGGTAGACCTCACCGGTCTGCCCGAAGAGGCTTTTAGACCACTTTTTCAGCAGGTCGCACGCCTGAAAGCACTGAACACATCGTCACGTATCGCGGGAATGGATGCAGAAAATACCGCCTCTTTCCGTGATGAATTCGGTCTTGCCCGTATTACGGTGAAAGCATAGTCCATGCCGTTTCAGACACAGATTACCAGCCAGCCCGCTCCCGGCCTCCCGGGAGATTTTGCGTCTCTCAACCCCACAGCCAGTTTCCCGGCGGGGGAAGGCGCACTGGTCGCGGCTACAGGCGGCTGCCTCATCGGCGCGTTCGGCTGGGTGCAGGGTGATGGCCGCAGCGTAGCCAACGCTCCAGTCTCCTCAGCTTCCACCTCCGCGCCGCCGGATGGTTTTGTGCATCGGGATCTCACTGCCCAGATTATCAACCTGCCGGATGAAGGTAGTCTGCTGATCCCGGAAGGCTACCCGGTCACGCTGCTTACTGCGGGGGATTTCTGGGCTGTTACCATTACGGCCGCCACACCGGGGCAGGCCGTGTTCGCGTCTATTACAAATGGCAGCATCGCCACGGCCGCCGCCGGAGCGACTCTTTCCGGTGCGGTGCAGACGCGTTTTTATGTAACCTCCACCTGCGCTGCGGGTGAACTTGTCAAAATTTCAAGCTGGAGCCATGCAGTATGAGTGATTTCAGAACAGAGCTGGCTGAACTCAATCGCCTTGGCTTCATCATGCCTGAAGCACAGGGCATGATCGCAAACAGCCTTCTGGCAACGGACAGCCTTGCGCAGGATGCCCAGCCCACGCTGTCCACCACAGCCAGCGCGGGCATCCCGGCGTTCATGAGCGCGTGGGTGGACCCGGCTCTCATCAAGGTTGCTTTCGCGCCTATGCGGGCGGCAGAACTTCTGGGGGAAGTGCGTAAGGGAGACTGGGTGACCCGCACCGCTATTTTCCCGATGATCGAGACCACAGGCGAGGTGTCCAGTTATGGAGACTGGAACAGCAATGGTCAGGTCAGCCTGAATCCTACATATCCTGAACGTCAGTCCTACCATTATCAGGTGTTCGTCTCGTGGGGGGAAATGGAGCTGGCTCTGGCCGGGCAGGCGCGTCTCCAGTGGGCAGCCAGCCTGCGGGAAGCTGCGGCCCTGAAACTGAATAAATTTCAGAACCAGAGCTATTTTTTCGGAATTGATGGCCTGCGCCTGTATGGCTACCTGAATGACCCGCGCCTGCCCGCCGCCGTTACTCCTGCCATCAAGGCAGCAGGGGGTACCGGCTGGACCGCCGCCACACCGGAAGAGCGGCAGGATGATGTCATCAGCCTCATCAACCAGCTCCATAGCCAGACAGCAGGGCTGGTGGATACAGAAACCCCGATGGTCCTGGGCCTTTCTCCCACGCGCATGGGCCTGCTCACCCGCCGCAACAGTTTTGGCCTCTCTGCGGCATCCCTCCTGAAAGATACCTATCCCAACCTGCGTTTTGTGCAGGCAGTGGAGTATGGAGATAGTGCGGGCAGTACCGTCCAGACCATGCAGATCATGGCCGAATATGTGGGTGCACAGAAAACGGCGGAAACCGCCTTTACGGAAAAACTGCGTGCCCACGCCGTCGTGACAGACGCTTCCGCCTGGAAACAGAAACTCTCCCAAGGTACATGGGGGGCCATTATCTATGTTCCCGCAGGGATTGCCACCATGGTGGGCCTGTAACACCAGAATGACGACAAATTTTCCCAAGATATTTCATTTTTCATAAAAATTTCAAAAAACTCTTCTAAGGAACCGTCTGCATATGGCCACAGCTTCCACCGTTACCATCGGCTGCAAACTGCCTAACGGGCTTATCCTGTCACTGGGGAGCGCACAGTATGAACTGGCCGGCACCCGCGCCTCTGCCGTGGTGGGCGGGTATGGCCTCACGCCGGTTCCCGCAGAGTTCTGGGCTGCATGGTCCCGCCGATACGCGGAGTTCCCATTGCTGCAAAACGGCTTGATCTTCGCGCAGGCCACGGTGGAAAAAGCCGCGGGGCAGGCGCGGGAGCAGGCCACCCTGCGCACCGGTGCGGAACCGCTTAATCCCGTCGCCCCGGCCCCCGGCATCACTCCGGTCTGAGCCCAAACCTGTCTCAGGCCACTTTCTTTAAATCCCCGTCACAAGGACTGTCTCTTATGCCTCCCGTGCTGTTTGATGCGCAGGCCTGGCAGGCCCGCTATTCCGCGCTGTTTGCCAGGCTGGGGGCAGAGGGCGCACAGGCATGTTTTGATCAGGCCTGCCTGTTCCTCGCGAATGATGACACTTCTCCCGTCCGCAATCCTACCCGCCGCGCTGCCCTTCTGGGGCTGATCGCGGCGCATCTGGGGCAACTCGGGCTGGGTGGCGGCCCTGATTACTCTGCCTCTGGGCCCTTAGCACTCACAGGGGCTGCCGCCCCTCCTATGGTTGCCACCAGTTCAGAAACTCCAGCTCTGGTAGGTCGTATCTCCTCCGCTCGCATGGGCAGCGTGGCGGTGGAGGCCGATATGGGGCCCGTCACCGCCACACAGGCATGGTGGGCGCAAACCCCCTATGGCGCGGCCTACTGGGCTGCTACCGCCTTCTTGCGTACTGCCCGCTATGTTCCGGGCTTTCCGCAAACACCGCTGTCATGGTCCTGAATGCGGATACCCGTCACGAACTTCCCTTACAATCCCATTCCTGCACAGGCTGCACACCGCTCAAAAAGCACCACAGCATAATGATGCTCCATTCCCAAGCTGCTTTTCTTCAGCACGGCTTTTTCGCTCCAGCACAGGATTTCTCTCATGCCGCTCCCGCCTGAAGTCCCTTCATCCGCCGGAGCCTCTGCATCCGGTCCCGCCGTCAAGGCTGGATTTTTCAGGCAGGCAACGGAGGAGGATGGTACCCCGGTCGCAGCCATTGCCGCTGTGCAGGAGTTTGGCGCGGTAGTGCGGGGGCAGGGGGCGCACGCTGTGGTTATTCCTCCGCGCCCGTTCCTGCGGCAGAGCCTTGCTGAAAACCGCACCGCCTGGGTTCGTCTGCTGGCCCAGGCCCTCAAAACCAGCCTGCGCAACGGGATCAAAGTCAGCGGGGCAGGTGGCGCTACAACTGGCCCGCTTAGGATGGGGGCCACGCCTCTCGCGTCCCAACGTTCACCCTCGCAGGCTTCCTCCCTCGATCGGTCATTGGCGTCCTCTCTGCCAGCCCTTATCCAGCAGCTCCGTAATCCTACACAGGCGCTCTCCACGGTTGGACGTGCCATGCAGGCGGATATCACACACACCATTCGCCAAATCCGGACACCCCCCAATGCCCCGGCCACCATCCGCCACAAGGGATTTGACAAACCTCTTGAAGAAACCGGAATGCTTGAAAAAAATGTCGCCTTCCAGGTGGTGTCGTGAATGGCCTTGCCGGGGGCGTATTCGGGGTGGTGTCTCGCGTGCTCGGCAGCCTGACCCCCGCGATACCCACTACCCTGCTGGCGCAGGAAGGCACCACGGTTCTGCCAGATGGCACGGTGGCTCCGCATTATACGAATGTCCTGTTACGCATCATGGTGCAGGCCGCCAGCAGCGCGGACCTCTCACAGGTCGCAGGGCTTAGCCAGAGCACAGAAACCCGCGTGGTCTATCTGCCGGCTGAAATCAAGGGCGTAGACCGCGCCCACCAGTTCGGTGGAGATCTTCTGGTGTTTGAAGGCTCGGAATGGCTGGTCACAGGCCAGCTCGAAACATGGGGAGGCGGCCGGTGGTCGAAACTTCTGGTAACCCGGCAATGCCCCTCGGCACCCCGCCCATAACGGCGGCGCTCACCACTGCGTTGCGGGCCTTTCTGCAAGCCTGCCTGCCATCGGAAACCCCAATCCTGCTGGCCCGACAGAACCGCATGGCGGCCCCTCTCGGTCTTTTCGCGCTCATGACAATCCTCCAGCACCAGCGCGTTGCCACCAGCGCCAGCCGTTATACCGGCGCAACCCGCATTGTTCTGCAACAGCAGGAGAGCACGGTGCAGGTCAGCCTGTTCGGGCCGGGGGCGGGGGAGGGGGCGCAGCTCATCAGCGCCCTGTTCAACAATGGCTGGGCGGCTGAATTTTTCACGGCTTTTTACCAAACCCAAAATCAGCAGCCGCCCTGCCCAATGCCGGTCGCAGCCGAGGCGCCACCTCCCGGATACCCCACCCGCATCGCCCCGCTCCATGCCGGGCCTGCCCGCCAGATCCCTTTTGTGAATGGGGAGCGGCAATATGAAGAACACTGGCAGATCGACCTGCACCTTCAGGCCAGCTTCTCCCTCACACGTCCTCAACAAACGGCCCCTGTCGCCACGCTTGCGCTGGCAGAGGTCACCAGTCTTCAAGGCTTCCCATTCGCATGACACTCCCCATCAGCTCCCTTGTCACCGTCACGCCGGGTGTGCTCTCTCCGGGTGGCACCGTCAGCCTGCTGAACGGTATGGTGTTTTCCACAAATTCAGGCCTCTGTGGCGGAATTTCCAGTTTCTCTTCCGCTGCGGAGGTGGCGGCCACATGCGGTGTCACCTCCGTGGAGGCCAGTATCGCCAGCATCTATTTTTCCGGCTATGCCAACGCGCAGGATACACCGGAAAAACTCTATCTCTTTCAGCTTCCCGCAAACCCTGCGGCCACGGACTACAGCGCCTCTCTCTCCACAGCGGCAGAGCAGGCCACGGACTGGGCTCCGTTTCTCTTCGCGCAGGAACCTGAACCCGCTGCCCAGACCGCAATCGCGGCATGGATGGCCGCCCACCCCAATCGCTACTGGGGTATTGTGCAGGACAGTAATGCCGCCATCCTGACTGCTGGGGCCACCACCAGTTTCGGGGCCACCCTTCAGGCTTCTGGCACACCGGGCCTGACCTGCCTGTTTAATGCGAATACCCAGAACAGCGTGAGCAGCAGCACCTCAAGTGGCAGTTCCAGCAGCGTTGTGAATGGTGGCACCCTGGCCGGTGCCCTGTGTCTGGGCTGGGCCGCCTCCGTCAATCCCAACCGTTCCAGCGGCCGCACAACGCTGATGTTCCGCTCCAACGGCGGCGTACCGCCGGCCAATCTCACCGCTTCGCAGGCGCAGGCGTTGCTGGCAAACGGATACAGTTTTTATGATTCGTACAAAAGCACGGATGCAACATTCAGTTTTCTGAATAATGGTGCGGTCTCAGGCCCGTTTGCATGGGCAGACAGCTATATCAACCAGATCTGGATGACTGCCAGCTTCCAGGCAGACCTCATCCGCCTGTTCTCCAGTGCCGGGCAAATTCCCTATAATGCCGTGGGGGATTCCCTGATTGCCACATCTGTCCAGAACACGATTGATACCGCTCTGTCTTTCGGGGCTATTCAACCCAACATCACTCTGTCGGATGCTCAGGCGCAGGCCGTGAACGCAGCAGCCGGACGCAGGATTGACAGCGTCCTCTCCACCCGTGGCTGGTATCTGCTGCCCGGCGCCTCACTAGCCGCTCCGGCTGTTCGTGCGGCGCGCGGCACGGTGCAGGGACGGTTTTTCTACACGGATGGTCAGTCCGTGCAGTCTATTGCCCTGGCCTCCGTAGAGGCATAGTAAATCACCGCGCAAGCCCCCATCAGCTAATCACTCAAGGATACGGGGTTTGACCAATACAGTTTTCTTCAGACTGCACCTCGCGTTGGACATTCTCTGCCAGATCCCCCTCAGCGGCTACTCCAGAATATACGCCGCATCCCACGCCTGATTCCATCCTGCCAGGAGGCCCGGACAGATGTCCGATTATGATATTACCGCCGCCAATTCCGTATACACTGTTACAGTGCCCGGGCTTTACAATACCCCGATCACACTGGAAAACTACGCGGCAGACCGTGCGTTTGAAACCGATGCGCGGGAACTGGCCGAAACCGCCATGAGTATTGATGGCTACCTGAATGCCGGATGGATCCCCAATCCTGTCACCCAGACTATCGCGCTGGCTGCCAGTAGTGAAAGCGCCCTGATTTTTGAAGCGATTGTTATGGCGCAGGATGCCCGGCGCGGCCTGTACCGTATGGGCGCTGAAATTCAGATTCCGGCTATCGGACGTAAATACACCATGGTGCGTGGCCTGTTGCGCTCCATTGTGGGCGTGCCAACAGCGGGCCGGGTTCTGGAAGCCCGCCATTTTGAAATCATCTGGGAACGCGTGCTCCCCGCCGCGATCTGATTCCCTGAGCGCAACACCGGCCTATGCCCCACCTCGATGGCAGAGGCAGACCGGTGCTGCTCAGGCATAAAACCAGACTGCTTGCAAAAAAGCCTGTTTCCAACGCCCGTTTGAGAAACCTAACAGGAAAATTCTAAGAAACCCTAAAAATTCAGAGCGATTTTACTCAAATCGACCACTTACTGCCCGGGCAGTAACAGACTGTAAGGCACGCCACCAGAAACAGAAGCCAGTACAGGAACGCCCACGATACCTTTCGCAGATTTCTGTCTTGCTGCCCGGCAGGCACACCCTTGGCCGCCCCATCTCATTTCAGGAAAATATTTATGAAAACAGTGGAGTATACGCACAGTAAAGCCGGAGCCGATCACGGTAAACGCTTTGTTCTCACCCGCATGGACGCGTTTGCGGCAGACAAATGGGCGCGCCATATCCTTCAGGCGGCCATTCGTGGCGGCGCACGGGTGGGGGCGGATCTCGCGGAAGCAGGACTTGCCGGTCTTGCCAGTCTTGGCATTGAAATTTTCGGCTTCATGGAAGAAGCTGAACTGGACCGTGCTCTGGACCGTCTCATGCAGTGCGTCACCCTGCGACCAGACCCCGCTCACCCTGACACCACCCGTGCGGTCATCGCGTCAGATTTTGAGGAACCGGAAACACTGGGTTCCGTCCGGGCCGAAGCCTTCAGGCTGCATGTGGGTTTTTTGCTGGCCGCCGCACACCAGCTCTTCCCCGTTGTGGCGGCGCTTCTGGGAGAGAGCGGGCAGGAGGCCCCGAGCCCGCCCGGTGTGTAAATGTCTCAACAGCTCTTGCCGCGGTCATCACCGCAGGTCTGGCAACACTGCACGAACTGAAAACTGTGTATGACAGCGAGGATCTGTACGATCTTCTGGAAATAATTTCTGTCAAAAACTGGAACGCTTCCGTGGCCGAAAAGGTTTTTCAGGAGCAGATGCGCCCCCTTCATGGCCGCTGAGGAACAGAACCCATGTCGGAAATGCTGATTGATGAACTGGTCGTGCGGCTGGGGCTGGATACTTCCAGCCTGCAAGCAGATGCCAGACAGGCCACCGCCACGTTCTCCCGCCTGCGCGGAGAAGCCCTGAGCCTGATGGCCGTTCTCAGCGGCGGGCGCGGGCTTGCACGGCTCCTGTCAGAGACTAGTGCCACCGCCGGACAAACCAGCACGGCCACTCGCCAGAGCGCCACCGGCTCCCGCACGCGTGCCGCCAGCCAGAGCCCCGGCACCACAGGGTTCCGCACCGCAAGCCAGAACACACTCTTCCGGGAGCCCGTCAGTCGGCAGAACGCCCCATTCCCCCGCGCTTCCCTCCCGCGTTCCACGGCTTACCCGGCCGCCAGACGCGCCACACGTCCTCTTGCCTCCCGCCAAACGCCTGTCATGCCAGCCTCCGTTGGTCCCAACGCTGACGGTCAAGGTGCTGGCCACCCTGCCGCCGCAGCGTTCGGTGCACCGGTTTTTTCAGGTGCGCTCACCAGTCTCTCAGGCGTTGCAGTATCACGCACGGCGCAAAGCCTTCCTGCCGCAGGCTGGAGTGGATCTGCCACTGTGTCAGGCAGTCGCATGCCAGACAGGAATGCCTCCGGCATGTCCGGGGCCGCGGGCCCCCGCTTTCCTGTGCGCTTCCCGGCACAGAATTTTTTCCAGACAGTGGCCGCACACGCCGGGAGTGAGGCGTATCTTGCACGGACAGGACTCTCGCACCGCGCCCTTCTGGTGTCTTCCGTGGCAGGCTCTGCGACAGTTCCTGCGTCTCTCTCTGCTTTCACAGCCCGACACCACGTATTGGCCCGCACCCCGGCTCTTTCTCCGGCAGAAGCTTTCCCCGAAACCCGTTCCCGAGGGCAGACCACCCGCCGCGATACCAGCCGGACACCTGTGGCTTCCCCAACGGACGGCACACCATCACATCGCGCCGCACAGACCCTCTCCACCACGCTCACGCAGATCATAACAGGCGCCACACGTCGCCTTGCCGGACATCGTCAAACCAGCGCCGCGTTTGCCGGGCTTATTCACCCCGCAAAACCGTCTTCGGGCAGGGCTGTCAGCCGTCCTACCCTTCCGGACCTATCACACACCGGGCATATGTTTACCCGCTACAGCGTCTCGGAAGGAGACAAAGTCAGGTTGCCGTTGCTGTCAGAACGGTCCACGTCCGGCGGACCGCGGGGTTTGAGGCGAGTGGTCTCCCCGTATCGTGCAGAGCAGACTGCTCCTGCGCATACCCTTTTTTCCAAAGCGCCCACGTTCCTGCCCACACAGGCAGATCGCCTTCTCCCGCTTTCCGGCACATCGGGGTCCGGTGTCACCCTTCGCACTACACGGCACGCGGTTTCCCGGAAGTCCATGATGCTTTCCCATACAGGCACACCAGTCTTTTGGGGCAGCAGTTCTTCCCACGTCCCTGCATCGTTTGCTGTTCGTGCAAGAGGAGAAAGAGCAGAACCCGTTTTTGAAAGTCTTCTTCAAAGACGAACAGAAACCCGACATCTCTCCCGCGCGCTCAAAGCTTTGCATGCCCATGCAGGCCGTGTGCAGGCTGTGCAGTCATGGCTACCCGGTTCTCCTCTTCTGCGGGCGGCAGATGGGCCGTCCGGCATGCAAATGTCCTCCCGCGCATGCTCGGCCTCCACAATTCATATCGGACCGGTCACCATCACCATGCCGTCGGGCAATCCGCAGGCTGTTGCACACGCGCTGCAAGGCCTGGGTGGCGGGGACAGCCATACACTCACCAGCCTCGCCACCATTGGCGCGGTCTGAAATCTTCCTGCACTGTAAAGGAAATACTTTATGCCCATGGTGCCCGTCAGCCTGCCTTCGGTATGGGATATTCCCGTGGCCGCCGGTGTGCCAGCACTTCTCGGGCAGTCTCCTGCCACGGGGGTGCAGGCGGCGGCTTCCGTCAGCCTCGGCACGGTGCTGGATGATCTGATGATCAGTCAGGCCGCAGGCCAGTGGGGCATTTTCAACGCTACCGGCACCTGTGTGCTCTCCGCCGCCCGTGTGCTTTCCGTCTCGGCGGAAAGCAGCAGCCCCATCGCCACCGCCCCGCTGGAAGAGGGTGCCTTTCTGTCCTACAGCAAAGTGCAGAACCCCCGGCAGCATCGGGTGCTCATGGTGTGTGATGGTTCGGAAACCGGCTTGTCTGATATGGGGGTGTCCCTGTTTTCCGGGGCAGACCTTACGCGCCTCGCAGGAGCGGACGCGCTCTATGTGCGCAAGGCTTTTTTCACGACACTGGCCGCGTTGGAAGCAGATCTTTCCCTGTATGCTGTGGTCACACCGGAGCGAAAATACAGAAATGTCAGCATCACCGGCCACCGCTGGGTGCGGGAGGCGCGGCGCGGCATCACCATGCCGGTAGTGGAAATCACCCTTCAGGAAGTCCGCCTGACAGGCACACAGGGTTTCACACAAACGCAAACCCCGCAGGGCAGCCGCACAGTGTGTAGCGGTCTGGTCTCCGCCCGGTTCTACCCCTCAGCCACCGGGGTCTCTCTCTCCGGTGCGTTCTCTGGCACATCTTCCGGCATCAGCCAGAGCCTTCCGGCAGAGTCCGGCCTGCCAGATCCCATGACCCTCCTGAACACGGCCCTGTAACTGGGCGGTCTGTAACTGATCATCCCGTAACTGGGCACCTCGTAACTGAACACAGTGCTGTAAAAGGTCACACCCCGCCATGCCCGCCCTGTTTACGGTCCCGCTTCCCGCAGTTCCGGCACAGACGCTCAAGGTTCCTCTGTCAGGAACCCTCATCCAGATCACCCTGCGCCAGCGCAGCACCGGCCTGTATGCGGATTTTTACGCAGGCACCATCCGCCTGATGTCCGGCGTGTTGTGCCAGGACCGCACATGGCTGGTGCGGGATGAAGCCATCGGTCTGCCCGGAGATTTCCTGTTTGCGGATACCCAAGGCCAGCAGGACCCGGATTTCACGGCTCTGGGCACCCGCTTTCTCCTTTTTTACCGGCCCGGCTGGACACGCTGAATCCTTCCAGAAAGTCCGTTCCGCCCGTCCCGTTCAAGAGTATTCCAGCCGAGAAAGCCCCTTATGTTGCAAACACACCTCCAGCATCGTGCTGTGGATGTTACGTTCCGTCTGCTTTCACAGGCGTTTGGCCCGAACGGGGAGGATACCATCACCCTTTCCGGCCTACGGGTGCGGGCGGATATCACGCAGGCCGGTTTTCCCACAGCGGAAAGCGCGACCGTGCGGATAGAAGGCATGACACCGGATATCATGAACCGCCTGAGCATGGCCGCGCCAGATCCCTCCCGCCAGAGTGCGAGTGAACTGATCCTGACCATTGCGGATGAAGGCGGGAGCGCCGGTTCTACCCCATCAGGGGCAGCCGCGGGCACAGGCACTCTGGTTTTTCAGGGCGGTGTGACACTGGCCTATGTGGATTATACCGCGGCCCCGAATATCGCTTTTGTAGCGCAGGCGTTTTCAACAGTTTTGCCTAATGCCATGGCGGCAACCCCCACGGGCTACCGGGGCGCGGTTTCCGCTGGACAGGTGCTCGCGACTATTGCCGGCAAAGCGGGGCTGAGCCTGTTTGATGGCGGGGCCACCACCATCCTGCATGATCCCTATTTCCACGGTAGCCCCGGCCAGCAGCTTAGCCAGTGTCTGGAAACCGTACCTCTGCGGGCAGGGCTGGGGCGCGGGCAGCTTTCCATCTGGCCGGCTCAGGGCGGCGGGCAGAGCCTGCCTCTTTCTGTCTCATCAGGCACCGGCTTGATCGGTTATCCCGCATGGTCCGCCGGGGGGCTGGCGCTGCGCATGCTGTTCAATCCGCAAGTGAATTTTAACAGCCTGATCGCGCTACACAGCCGCTACCAGCCTGCCGGATGGGGGCAGCAGAGCGGGCCGGTGCCGTGCGGTTTATGGGTAGTCACACAGGTGCGCCATACCCTGCAAACAGAAATGCCGAACGGCGCATGGTTTACGGATCTCGTGGCTCAGGCGTATCAGGAACCCACAGCATGAGCGTGTCATCCTTTATCACCCAACCGGACCCGGCCAATGCCGGTTTTCCTGTTTTCAACAGGGCAGATGCCGCAGCGTCTGATTTCAATGCCCTGAACGCGGTTATCAGCCGTATGCTTTCCGGGCGCAGAACAGTCATGCCTGTACAGGTCTGTGCGGTTTCCGGTGCAGGGCTTGCTCCTGTCGGCTTTGTGGATGTCCAGCCTCTGGTCCAGCAGCAGGACGCCACAGGCCGCGTCACACCGCATGGGGTGCTGTATAACGTGCCCTATTTCCGGCTTCAGGGCGGTGCCCGCGCCGTTATTCTGGACCCTGCGGTGGGTGATATCGGTCTGGCCCTTGTGGCTGACCGTGATATTTTCAACGTCAAGACCGCCCGTGCGAGCGCTGCCCCCGGCTCCTTCCGGCAACAGAACATGGCAGATGCCCTCTATATCGGCGGTTTTCTCAATTCTGCTCCGCAGGAGTATCTCTGGTTCAGTGACAGTGGCATCACCATGAAAACTGCTGGTACAGTCAGCATAGAAGCCCAGAGCATGCGCATCAGCGGCGCAGTCTCGGTCGAAGGCAGCCTCTCCGTCACACAGGATGCTACCGCCAGCGGCATTTCGCTCACTCAGCACATTCACCCCGGCGTATCTCCCGGTTCGGCCAGCACCGGTACCCCGCAGGGGTGAAAGTAGGTCCGGAGGGCGCTGAAAAGCCGTCCTGCCGGGCAAGCCATATTCTGCCGTCTGCTGTGCCCGTTGGCTTTTTCTCTATTTCCTGAACAGTAAAGAACACGCCTGATGCAAACCCTGCTTCTCGACAGATCAACCTGGGATCTGGTGGTGGATGCCAGCGGCAGCCTTGCAGTTGCCTCGGCACCTTATGCCGTGGCCCAGAACGTTGCCTGTGCGGTACGCGTCTTTTTGGGGGAGTGCTGGTACAATACCGCGCTTGGCCTGCCTTATCTCACCAATATTCTCGGGCGCGGCCAGTCCGCTGCCCTGTTCCGTGCGGATGTCGAGCATACGGCCCTCACTGTGGCGGGTGTTGCGCAGGCTGTGTGCGTGCTTACGGCCATCAGCCCGGCGCGCCGCCTGTCGGGTGTCATCCAGCTTACCTTGACTGATGGGAGCCAGACTGTTGTCAGTTTCTAACACCACGTCCGTTCCAGCCCCGGTGCTGGACGCTACCGGCTTCATCATGCCGGAGGAAGGCGATATCCTTTCCGGCGTTCTGGCAGATATCAACGCCGCTTTTGGCAACACCCTCAATACGGATCTCTCAACACCGCAGGGGCAGCTGGCCACATCTCTCACCGCCATTCTGGGGGATGCGTATGATCAGTTTCTGGCCCTTGCCAACGGAGTGGACCCCGTTCGTGCCTCCGGCCGTATGCAGGATGCCATCGGGCGCATCTATTTCCTGTCCCGCCAGCCTGCCACGGCCACGGTTGTGACCTGTGTATGCACCGGGGCTGCCGGTACCCACATCCCGCAGGGCACCCTTGTTCAGGATCAGTCAGGCAATAGCTACGCAGCGGATACCAACCTGACTCTGGATGCTACCGGCACCGCGCAAGGCACCTTTACCTGTACCAGCACGGGGGAGGTCATCTGTCCGGCGGGCAGTGTCGGCATCAGCCAGTCCCTTGCTGGATGGAGCAGCGTGAGCAATCCCGCTGCCGGCGTCACGGGGCGTGCTGTGGAAGGTCGGGCCGCATTTGAAGAGCGTCGCAGAATTTCCGTGGCTGCGAATGCCGTCGGCCCACTTGATGCAATTTCAGCGTCTGTGCAGGCCGTCTCTGGCGTTACGGATGTATATGTAGCGGATAACAGCACTGCCGCCAGCGTCACAATGCAGGGTGTCACACTGGCTCCGCACAGCCTGTATGTTTGCGCAAACGGAGGAGCGGATGCGGATATTGCTCTTGCCATTCTTCGCAAGAAGCCGCCCGGTTGTGCCTGTAACGGCAGTACGACCGTCACGGTGGTAGACCCGGCCAGCACCTATGCTACTCCCCCAGCCTATGTCGTGAGTTTTCAGAGGCCCACGCCCGTTCCGGTTTATGTCGCTGTGAGTATCGCCTCTTCCGCCGCGGTGCCCTCCACCGCCACCACGGATGTTCAGGCCGCCATCCAGTCCGCTTTTCTGGGGAATGACGGGGGCACACGCGCCCGCATTGGTGGTGCCCTGTACGCCAGCCGGTTCTATGCCGCCGTGGCCACTTTGGGTGTCTGGGCGCAGAGTGTGGAAATCACGCTCGGTACCAGTCCCAACCCCACCGGTTTTACCGTCCAGATGCAGGCGGACCAGATCCCGACCCTCGACCCCACAACCATCACCGTGGTGCAGGCCTGATGCAGGATGTGCAGAAAACCATTCTCTCGCAATATGCCTGTGCCCCCAGCCTGAATGCGCTCGTTGCAAGCTGGAATCAGGCGTTTGATCCGGCAAACCTGATTGACGCATGGTATGCGCAGGTCTGGAATATCGAAACCGCACAGGGTTACGGGCTGGATGTGTGGGGTCGTATCGTTGGCGTTCAGCGCGTTATCACGGTCTCCTCTGATAGTTTCACAGGTTTTTCTGAAGCTTCTGATATGACAGAGCAGGGCTTCAACACTGCCCCCTGGTACAGGGGGGCAGCCATCAGCAGTAACGTCCGGCTTTCTGATGATGGCTTCCGGCAACTGATTTATGCCAAGGCAATGGCCAATATCACAGATGGGTCCATTATCAGCCTGAACGCCATTCTCATGGCGCTGTTTGCCGGGCAGGGTGATGCATGGGTGGAAGATAACGCCGATATGACCATGACCTACGTTTTCAATTTTATTCCAACAGACGTGCAGATTTCCATAATCCAAGGTAGCGGTGTCCTGCCGCGTCCGGCCGGAGTGGCCGTGTCCTATGCTCTCAGGGGGGAGGCATGAAGCAGTCTGATTGTCCGGCACTGCTGGCAACACCAATCGCGCAGAATGCTGCCGCATCGGATATCGCCGCCATTCCCGCCCTACAGGCTCGGGCGGGAGATGGCACAGCTTCCCTCGCGCTGGGCTTCCCGCCGGAAACCTTCATTGCCCGTTCCGCCGGGGGTGTCCCGCCACGCGGGCAGGACATGAATGGTCTTCTGAACCTGATTTCAAAAATTCTTCAGTCCTATCAGGCAGGTTGCCTGGGCCGCTATGATTCCAGCTTTGCGCAGGCCATTGGCGGGTATCCTGCCGGTGCCGTTGTTTCCGGCACCACCCCGGGCACATTCTGGGTTTCGGTGGCCGATAATAACGTCACCACTCCCGGCAGCGCGGGTGCGGCGTGGCAAAACCTGTTTGAAGGGTATCTGCCCCTCAGCGGTGGCACGCTTGACGGCTCAATGGTCATTCAGTCCGCACCTCCGCAGAACTCCACATCCGGCCAGTATATCAACTATAACCAGATACAGTTTGACTCTGCCGGGCGCGGTGGAAACCTGCAAATCTATTTGCAGGAACACGTGGGATACCAGTTTTCGGCTGTCTTCGCGATTGGTCAGAATGACGGAACTTACTCGTTCCTTGGCCTGGGCCGTGGAAATACCCTGCAATATAACGGCCAGCAGGTTGCGTTTGAGAGTGATCTTTCAGCCTATATTTCCGGCACGCCGTCTGGAGGTGGCCAGACCGTCCGGAACATGCAGGCGGTAGGTTTCAGCGGGTCAGATAGCCCCGGTACTTACGTGCAGGTTGCAACCCCGTCTGGAGTTTTCGCGCTGCCCAGCGCAGCCAATATCAATGCGTCGCTGGTCGCCTACGCGCAGCCCAAAGGCAGTTACCAGCCCGCCGGGAATTATCAGCCTGCCGGGAACTATGTAACATCGGATATTTACAGCAGCGATTTCTCAACTTCGGATAGCCGCGTGGTTAACCTGCCCTACGGGCACCGCATCCAGATGTTTACGGCGACCATGAACGTACCCGGCGGATTGACCATTACTTTCCCGGAGGCATTCTCTGGCCCGCCAATCGTGCTGGCCGGCTCAGACGGGAGTGGAGATTCGCAGACTGATACAGACTTTTTCATCTCAGAACGTACCGCCACCAGTTTCTATTTCAATAGCCGGAATAACCAAGGCAGTTTCCAGTTTGTCGCGATCGGACCGCGCTGATGACAGACGTGAAAATATCTTATCCAGAACGCTATTATGCGTCCTACGATACAAAAGCTCCTCAACCCACACCGGTTACAGGCTGGTATGATACAGCTGGCATGAAAAGCGTGGTCTCTGTGCCTCCTGCGGCAGATATGATTGCCATCTCAGCAGAAGACTGGGCGGATACCACGCATTTCCGGTGTTCTATCGGCCGTGGGGTGCTGGATGGCCGGATTGTGGATTACATGCCGCCTCCAGACCCGGTGCCGCTGGCCGAGCAGGCCCGGCAGGCGCTGGCCGCCGCCCGCCAGACAGTCTGGGCAGAGTATGGCGCACTGAATGACCCCACGCCGCAAGCATGGGTGGCGTATCTGAAAGCCCTGCGCGCCCTTGCGGATGGGCAAGATGCCGTGGGCACCACTCTGCCGGAGGCCCCGGCATGACAGCACCCCTGCCTTCGCCCGGTTTCCGGCCCGCGCCCGCCCGTATGCTGCCCCTCACGGTGCCACCCGGCTTGCGCCTGCGGGGGCTGGAGGCCGAACGGCTGCGGCTGGCGTGGGCGCCTAAAGCCAGTGGGGATGCGCTGGATTTCTCACTCTCTCCGCACCTCTGGTTGCACGGCACGGGAGATTATCTGGCGTCTGTCACCGCCAGTGTCCCGACAGCCACGGGTGCGGAAACGGATCTTACTGTGCTGTGGAGCACGCTGATACACGGTGCTGTCTGTGTGTTTCTGGGGGGCGGCGCGCCGGGAACCGTGCAGGAGGTTCTGGTGTGTGTCACCACCCAGCAGGGGCGCAGTCTTGTGCAGCCTGTTTCTGTGGCCATCCTGCCCACCACGCCTGCGGCTATCCCGCCTTCTGTCCCGCATCTGGCCGATGGCACGCCGGTGCCACCCAATGCCATGGCCCTGCCGGATGGCTCCATTCTCATCGGTCCATCCGGGCAACCCTATCTCATCGCGTAACGGGAGAATCCATGTCAGGGTCAAGTATTTCCACGGCGGCCACACCCGGTGGCACGCCGCTTTCGGCATTGCCGGTGCATCCTCAGCCCGCGCCAACAGACCTTGTTTTCGGTATTTTCAATGGTCAGGGGCAGTTTGTCCAGCAATCGGCCATCTGGTCCGGTGCCGTTGCGAAAACAGGAGACACCCTCACGGGGTTGCTGAGTTGTGCACTCCCGCCAACAGACGCCACGCATCTGGTGAACAAGGCCTATGCCGATGCGCTGGGCGGGCAGGTGAGCGGTGCGGTGTCCGCACTGGTCACACAGGCGCAGGATGCCGCAACACAGGCGCAAACAGCTCAGTCGGGCGCGGCAGGTGCGGCCTCCAGTGTGATCACGGCGCAAAAGGGCGTGCCCAATGGTCTGGCTACCCTCTCGCAAGAGGGGAATCTCGTGCTTGGCGGGTTCGATTGTCTGGGTGTGCAAAACGGCCATGTGCTGCTGGCGATGGACCTTCCCACTACAGACCCCGGCCTGCGCGGCGTCTGGTGGAACAATGGTGGGTATCTTTGCATTTCATATGGTAGCTCTTCATGAAGACACTCCTGAAAATCCGTGTTGTTCTTGCTGTGTGTTCGGGGCTGTCTGTCATGGCTGGAGCGGCGGTCGCCGCCTTTGCCCAGCCTAATCATCTGCTGTCGCAGTATCAGACCATCTGGCAGCTCGTGCCGCAATCTCCTGCACAGGCTCCCGCGCAGTCTGGTGGGCAGGTGGCCACGCAGCGGTTATTCCTGACGCAGGCCGGTGCAGGGCTTGCCTATGTGCCCACGCGGCCTCCGGGCGGCCTGGATGCCCAGACTGGTGTACCCGCTTTGTGGCAGAATGCCACCATCGGCCAGATTGGCGCGATGGCGGATGACAGCGTGCAGCAATCTGAAAAAGGCATGCCCAACGGTGTCGCCACGCTGGATGCGGGAGGCATGATGAGTGCCCCTGTTTCTGGAGATCTTTCAACAGCCACAGCAAAAATCGGCGCAAGTGGTGCGGTGGTTCGCCCGCTGGCCGAACGGTTCGCAGACCAGTTGAATGCAAAGGATTTCGGTCTGGCGCTGGATGGCAAAACGGATGATACCGCCGCCCTTCAGGCCGCCAAGAATGCTGCGGCGGCAGGAGCCATTATTCAGGTGCCTTCCGGCAAGCTGGCGCTGACGGCCCCGCCCACCGGCAGTGCGCCCAATCTGTGGCAGATCAACGGCACGGTGCGGGCTGATGGCAGCCCGCTGACCAGCCTCGGTACGGATGTGATTGAAAGCACGCTGGAAGGCGGGAAATATTTCGCCCGTGGCCAGACAGCAGCGGATATGGCGCCCGTTCTGCGCAAGGATCTGGATGTGACCCATTCCGGAGGCACTGCCGGGTTTGTCATGAATCTGGAAAAGGGCAACTGCACTATTCCCTCGGTGGGGGCTGCCCTGAGTGATTATATCTGGTGCCACGCCACCGTGCTGAACAGCTCGGCCTTTGGGGCCGGGCAGCATGTGGCGCAGGCCAGTCTGGCGCAAAGGCCCGCCAATGCGCTGGCGGATGGCATGGGGTCCCGCTCCGAGATCTGGGCCGGATATGATGAAACCCGTGATGACACCGGCCAGCCGTCCAACATCGCGGGCAGTCTTGTAGGGCGGGAGGTGGACCTCTACGCCAATGGGGATGACCCGAATAACTGGCGCATCGGCCTTCAGCTCCAGATTGCCGGGGCGAATGCCAGCGGCTCGCCCGCCCGGGTGGGAAAAGGCATTGCCCTTGGCAATAATGACAGCACCAGCACATACGGCACCATGATTGATGCCGCAGGCCGGTTTGATACAGCCGGGATAGATCTTTCAGCCAGCACGCCAGTCAATAACGCACCGGTGCTCAATATTGGCGCAAACCGCAATCTTGCTTTCGGCGCGGACCACAAACCGTATCTCCAGTTTGATTCCGCAGCTTACACCCTGCGATACTGGTATGACACGACACCTCTTTTCTCCATCGGCATGAAGGGGGATGTCACAACGGCCATCTCCAACGCCGGGAACGGCATTGCATGGACACTTGGCGGGCAGGCGCTGATAGGCCTGAACCTGACGAGCCTGAACGCGCCGGAAGCCCTGCGTCTGGGGGCAGGGCAGGCGCTTTCGTGGGAGCCCACCGCTACGGTGCAGACCCGCTTTGCCAATGGCATGCTGAGTGATCAGGTGGCTGCGGGCGTGGTCCGCACGCTGGATACGCAGGGAAATGAAAGCCTCCCCGGTTCCCTGCACAACAGCCAGACAGTGGTCAGTCTGACGCAGCCCACCGCTGCGGCTTTCGTGGCGCAGGGCACGGCGGCCATCGGGCTGGATACAACCGGCCTTGCGGCGGCGGAAGCCCTGCGGTTGGCTGATGGCCAGCATGTGTCATGGGAACACACCGCCACCGTGCAAACCCGTTTTGCCAGTGGCCTGTTGCAGGACACATGGGGCGGAAGCCCCCTGCGCACACTGGACCAGAGCGGCAATGAAACCCTGAGCGGCAGCAGCCTGAACAGCGGCATGACCACCACGCTGCATAACGCGTCCGCCAGTGCCATCACGCTGGGCGGCACGGCGGCCATTGGCGTGAATTTTTCCGGGCTGGATACCGCGCAGGCCCTGAGGCTGGGCAGCGGGCAGGCTGTGGCGTGGGAACCTACAGGCGTGATCACCACCGGCTACACCCCCAGCGGCCTGCGGGATGCCAATGGCAGCACGCCCCTGCGCATGCTGGACACGGCGGGGAATGAAACCCTGAGCGGTGCCCTCACGCCTGCCGGGGGCGTGCGTCTGCCTACCGTCTCCCGTGCAGCGCTCAAGGCCATGCTGAATCTGCCTATTGGCACCACGCTGTACGATGCGGATGATGATGCCCCGGCAGTGTATACATCAGCCGGATGGAAGCTTGTTACCCTGAGCGCACTGCCCTGAAGCTATACGGGGGAGGGAGTATGGTGAAGGTTTCTCGCCTGCTTCCCGCTGTAAAAGGTGGGACGCTGGCGAAGTCTCTGGTTCAGGCCGCATGGCAAATCATGCCGAAACGCGTCTTACAAAAAACACTCACACAACCTTGAAGATGATTTTTGCGTGACGTTTGTGTGGCTTTGCGCGTTCTTCTTGCTTCGCCCGAGGCGTCTCCTGTAATTTGCCTGCGGGACTCTTCCCAATTCCCATAAGGCAGACAGGATTCATGACAAAAAAAACAAGAATTGTCCTGCTTGCAGGCGCGTTATCCGTGGGGTTGCTGCACGCGGCACAGGTCCCGGCGCAGGCCAGAACGGTGCATCTGACACCCAATATTACCACCACCGTGGTCTCCGGCACGGTGGAAGGGGTGGAAATCATGCCGTTCCATCTGGCGTTGAAGGAGGGGCAGAGGCTGGATGTGCTCTGCCACTCCCGCAAAATCGGAATTTACTTTTTTGTAAAAGATCCATCCGGCAGCATTCTCTATAATAGTGCGGAAGGTCCGCAGCCCGACAGGTGGACCGGCCTTGCCACACGTCCGGGCAAATACACGCTGGGTGTTTTCCAGCGGCACCCCTCTGCCCATAAAGGGCAGACGGCGTTTTTCCGTCTGCATCTTGCTGTGAATGACGGCTCTGTGAGTGAGGGCTGAGCAGCCCAGCGTGCTGGTCGCGTTTCCGGCCTATACCAACCGGCCTGCGCCACGCGTGTGGTGTGGGTTGGTACTGTGGAGTTTTCAATAAATATTCAGAGGTTTCAGAATATTCTGCCATGTTCTGCGCCATGGGCAGTGGAGCCCCGGGTGTTCTGAGTGACCGGTCAATCAGACCGGTCAGCCAGATATACCACCCCTCGGGTGGCATTCCGCTTTTGGAAGGCGGAATGCCTTTTGGGGTTTCAGTCCCAGTTAGTTTGCGATTTTAAGACTGCTCTCTGTTTCATCATCCTGATGAACGAGATACGGCCCCGCCGCAACGACCTGCACTGTCAGCATGGACAGGGAAGCCGTTTTTCTTTCTGGAAGCGGCAGAATTGCGTTGCCGTTCGTCCAGCGGCAAGGCGCAGTTTCTTTCGCATTCCAGCCGCTCAGTTCAGCCTGCTCCAGATGTTCCGTAATCTTGTGGTGGGTATTTCCGTCAAACAGAGTGATCTGGCCTACCAGAACACCCAGTTGACGACGATCATCCACAAACGGACCGATCACATCACTCGGGCGGCTGGCACGAGAGACAATCCGCACGGTTTCAAGCCCGGACGGCAGCATGAAGGTGATCAGATCGTTCTTGTGGCGTGCCGGACGGATAATCTGGCCAGCCCCGGTCACCAGATGGATATCGGGGTTTTCGGTCAGGGGTTCAGGGTGTTTCTGCATCTCCATACCTGCGGCAACCGCCCGTGCGGAGAACTGTGCGAACAACGGTTCCACCATAGCGCGCTCCACAGTCAGACGGGCAGCACCATCCGTCTCCCATGATTTCGGTTCACCCTGCGGCACAAGACGGACAAGAGACCCATCCTGCGAGAACACCGCACGGTTCCCCGTATCCAGATAGCTTTCTGTCCGGGTGTCGTTGGCCCAGATCACGGCATGCTCTTCCGTTTCGATATGGAAGTAGTCGTAGGACGTGATGGAGCGGTCGTAGACGATGCTCCGCCCGTTCACCAGCATGCGCACCGGCACGAACTTGTCCTCGAAGAACAGGCAGTGTTCCGGCGTGACCAGAAGATCCTGGCTTGGCACGCCATCCGCCAGCGCGTCCTTGAGGATACGGACAGGGTACCCCGCCTCGTCGTCTGCGCGACCAG
Source organism: Acetobacter farinalis (assembly GCF_011516935.1). Classification (GTDB taxonomy): domain Bacteria; phylum Pseudomonadota; class Alphaproteobacteria; order Acetobacterales; family Acetobacteraceae; genus Acetobacter; species Acetobacter farinalis. Next base: position 6,488 of record NZ_WOTF01000023.1, on the reverse strand, counting down.
CTTTCACCTGCATGGATTTCCGGCCAGCCCAGACAACCGGACGTTCCGCCGCAGTCTGCGCCTTCCAGTCCCATGTCATGACCGTGTCGCCAATCCGCAGCTCTTCCACAGCCACATCACCAGACGGTGTGCGGATCATGGAACCGGCAAGGAAGCAGACCTCGAAGACGAGGTCCCCGTCACCGGCTGTGCCCAGCGTATACCCGTAGGTGCCCACACCCACGATGTTCATCGTGATGGTCTGACCATTGGTCAGGGCCAGCGTGACATGGTTGTTATCCGGATAGCTCACGCCATTCGGCTTCACATCCGCTGCCGTCACCCCGGCAAGCTCGATGCCGTCAGAGTTCCCGGCAGATGTCCCGTCAAACCCGCTGATCACCGTGCTGAGTGTGCCACCGTTGGACAGACCGCTGACAACCAGACCGGTATTGGTGCTGCCATCCATAACAATGGTGCCACCGGCATTGTTCCAGATCGTTGCGGAACCGCCATCACGGAGCCAGATATTCGCGCCGCTGCCCATTGTCGCGCCGCTGGTCATCGAGACCATGCCGCCGGCACTGACCATTGTCGAACCCGACAGGACAGACCCGGAAGACGCGGTAACAGACCCACCGGACTGCACCGTTGTGTTAGCCACCGTTGCGGAGACCACGGTCAGCATGCCGCTGCTGCCCACAGTGACCGTATTGGCCGACCCGCCGGGAACGACATTGACCACACCGCCGGAGGCCACCACACCGCCGGACAGAAGCCCCGCATCGGTGACGGTTCCAGACAGGATACCATCGGTTGCGCCATTCAGGATGCCGCCGCTGGCAATTGTCGTTGTGCCACGTGTCAGACCGCCGCCGCTCACCAGATAGGTGCCGCCGCTGCTGACTGTCACATTGTAGGCACTGCCTGCGGCCACGACGCGGGCTGTGCCGCCATTGCCAACAGTTACTGCGGAGAGAACACCCTGCCCATCACCAAGATAGCCACCGGACAGAACGGTCGCGCCGGAGATCAGGCTGCTTGCCGTCCAGGTGCCTGCACTGGCCGCCGCGCCGGAAACAAGAATTCCCGTTGCAGAACCTGCGCTGACAGCAAGAATACCGGATGCGCCAACCGTCAGGCCGTTTGTCGTGCCGCCGCTGATCGTCACCATACCGCCACTCAGGACAGTACCGCCGCTGCCTGTGCCCCCGGAGAAGATGGTCTCATGACCGTAAACCGTTTCTCCGCTGGCAACGCCGCCAGACTGCACATTCAGTACACCCGTGCTGGTAACGGTAGAACCGCTATCCGTGCCCCACAGGTTTTCCGTGCCGGCAACAACGCCATTCGGCGCGTAACCACCCGCATACACGTTCTGCACCGCTCCCAGAGCAATGAGAGAGCCGTTGTCAACACCGCCGGAAAGCACGTTCTCAACACCCGACACCGTAGCGCTGGTAACGGTCCCGCCACTGGTCACATCCAGTTCACCGCCAGAGGCTACCTGTGTGGTCGTTGCCGCTGCGCCGTTGCCGGCGAAGGTCGTGCCTGATGTGCTCCAGGGCGTATCGTTGGGCCAGTATTTGGCAGAAACCGTCCCGACCGTCTGGCGTGCGCCACTCTGGACGGATGCGCCAGCCGCTGTCCCGCCGTTCGTGACATACTGGTTCGCGCCGCTGCTCAGAACCGTATTGGAAGCAATACCGCCCTGAACATGTTCCACACCCGCCGCGTTGACAACGTTCGATGTCGTGACACCGCCTGCATAGACAACATCGTACCCGGCCGACCCAATATTCAGTGCATTGGCGGACCCGTTCGCATTCACCAGAATGCCGCCACCCTGCGCTGTAACCGCAGACGCCGTGCCAGCACTGCCGACGCCCAGCCAGCCATCCTGCACAGAACCGGAGAGTGCTTCACCGCCGCCATAAGCCGAGGTAAAGCCGCCGCTCTGCTGCAGGTTGTGAAGAACTGTGCCTGTTCCGGCGATATTAACGCCACCGGCAGTTGACAGGGATACGTTGTAGGCCTGCGCCCCGGCGTCCAGACCGAGTGTACCGGCGGACGTGACCGTGATGGCGGAAACAACACCGCCATGATCATACAGATACCCACCTCCGCTGACCAACACACCGGTTGCAGAACCGCCGGCGGAGACGGTTGTCTGGCCATTCGTCAGGCTGCCACCGGATGCGAACGCACCGGAACGCACTTCCACCCAGCCACCCGAAACGGTGGTAGCCAGGGCCGTTCCGCCACTGGCGACAATTTCATGGCCGGAGCCCATGATTGTCGTGCTGATAGATTGACCGGAAGAGGAGACCTCCAAGAAAGAACCAGACGTTGCAAGACCGCCCGAGAGGGTCCCGTTGTTGTTGATCCAACCGGAAAGAATACCATCCGACGCAGCATTCAGGGTGCCGCCGCTGGCAATTGTCGTTGTGCCACGGGTCAGACCACCGCCGCTCACCAGATAGGTGCCGCCGCTGCTGACTGTCACATCATAGGCACTACCTGCAGCTACGACGCGGGCTGTGCCGCCATTGCCAACAGTTACCGCGGAGAGAACACCCGCACCATCGCCAAGATAACCACCGGACAGAACGGTCGCGCCGGAAATCAGGCTGCTTGCCGTCCAGGTGCCTGCACTGGCCCCCGCGCCGGAAACCAGAATCCCCGTTGCAGAACCTGCGCTGATAGCGAGGTTGCCGGACGCGCCAACAGTCGTGCCGGAAACCAGACCACCGGTCTGATACAGATTGGCGCCACTTTGAACAACGCCGCCAAGAACCGTGCCGTTATCAAGGATGGTTCCAGACAGCGCACCGTCGGTTGCGCCATTCAGGGTACCGCCGCTGGCTACAGTTGTTGTGCCGCCGGCCAGACCGCCGCCGCTCACCAGATAGGTGCCGCCGCTGCTGACTGTCACATTGTAGGCACTGCCTGCGGCTACGACGCGGGCTGTGCCGCCATTGCCAACAGTTACCGCGGAGAGAACACCCGCACCATCGCCAAGATAACCACCGGACAGAACGGTCGCGCCGGAAATCAGGCTGCTTGCCGTCCAGGTGCCTGCACTGGCCCCCGCGCCGGAAACCAGAATCCCCGTTGCAGAACCTGCGCTGACCGCGATGTTGCCGGACGCGCCAACAATCGTGCCGGAAACCAAACCACCGGTCTGATACAGATTGGCGCTGCTTTGGACAATGCCGCCAAGAACCGTGCCGTTATCAAAGATGGTTCCAGACAGCGCACCGTCGGTTGCGCCATTCAGGGTACCGCCGCTGGCTACAGTTGTTGTGCCGCCGGCCAGACCGCCGCCGCTCACCAGATAGGTGCCACCGCTGCTGACTGTTACATTGTAGGCACTTCCTGCGGCCACAACACGGGCTGTGCCGCCATTGCTGATCGTGACGGCTGAGAGCGTACCCTGCCCATCACCAAGATAGCCACCGGATAGAATGGTTGCGCCAGAGATCAGCGCATTGGGCGCCCATGTGCCGGCACTGGCCCCCGCGCCGGAAACCAGAATACCCGTCGCAGAGCCTGCGCTGACAGCAAGGTTGCCAGACGTGCCAACAGTCGTGCCGGAAACCAGGCCGCCGGTCTGATACAGATTGACGCCAACTCCGATGGTGCCACCGGAGATCGTGCCGTTATCGAAGATGGTTCCAGACAGGAAACTGTCCTGACTGGCTGCAAGCTTGCCACCGCTGGCAACAGTTGTTGTGCCTCTGGCGACTCCCCCGTTGCTGAGCTGGTAAACTCCACCACTTCCGACGGTCGTGTTTGAGCCTGTTCCCCCCAGAACGTGAAACAGACCACCGTTATTAATCTGGGTTCCTGCGGCAACAGCAGCAGAGGAAACGTAAAGCCCGCCGCCCGCGCTGAGCACGATTCCGCTAACAATACCCCCCTGTTCGTAAATGCACGCCCAGCCGCTGACAACACCACCAGAGACAGTCGCCCCGGGGGCAATAAAGGCCTGTGTAAATTCATTATTGCTCCCGGAAATGAGAGCGAGATTGTTCGTTATGGAGCCGGAATTCGCGTTGTAGGTCGTTGCGGAAATAACGAGCCCGCTGATATAGCCGCCAGAATTATTGGTGATTGTCAGATTTGCGGAAACATTATAGGCGGAACCAGTATTTGTGGTGGCAGCATTCAGGGTCGCGTTGCTCAGAACACCACTGTTCACCAAAACACCGCCACCGAGCATGTTCAGATTGTCAACCTGACCGCCGGAGTAGATTGTAACGTTTGCTGTATTCGGGCTCGCGTTATACGCGGAAGAAACAGTTCCTCCGCTGGAAACATTCAATACGGAGTCCCCATCCATATTGAGATTCGTACTGGTTACACCAGATTTCACATCCCATTGACTCATGTGTTAAGCCTTATTGCTAAAGTTTTCGGAATTTTTTGATAAGGAAACTGTTTTTATTGTTTCGATCACCTGCTCAGCGGTGATCAGGCGCGTGCATTCGAACTGACGCGGGGTGTTCGCGTGCCGCGGGCACCACAAGAAATCGTGGTGATCGAAACGCTCTTTGGGGTCATTCCAGCAGGAATTGCAGGTGTGCCAGTTAATGACCCGAAACGGCGTTGCGAATTCGTTGGTCGGGTGTGTAAACCCCGAGATCATGACAACAGGTGTTCCGGCGGACCATGCCAGCCATGCCAGCCCTGAGCTTGTGCCAATAAAAAAGGCGGCATGCCTGAGCCAGCGCGCCCGCTCGGCCAGAGGGCGGTCACCTGTCTGGTCTTCCACGCCGAAGGGGATGTGCGTCCAGACAATGCCTGTGCCATGCACGGCTTTCTGGTCGATGCACACCACCCGGTAGCCCTGCTGCTTCAGCCAGGTGATGACACCTGACCAACCGGTAGGATTGTTCCAGTATTTGCACTGGGAGGACGCCTGCACGGCAATGCAGACATAAGGCTCTTCAATCGGCCGTCCTTCATCGGGGAAGCTGATTTTGGCCGGTTCCTCTTCCGGGCTGACCCCGAGGATATAGCCTGCCGTTTTGTGCAAACCGACAAACCGGAAATCGGTCGGCTGCCAGTCACAGGCCGCATCCTCAAAGAACAGGCCGAGGCTGTAGGTGGCATAAAAGGTTTTTGCTAGATCCTGTTCCGTAACCTCTTCATGTGTAACGAAGCGGATATGAGGATAGGCGGCCTCGAACAATGGCCGGATCAGTTTTGAGAGCGCACAGGTCACGCGTGCGCCGCGCTGCCGGGCAAAGCGCGCGGCGTAGGGCATCCAGGCAAGGGTATCGCCCAGTGTGCCGATGGGAAACTGGATCAGGACATCCTGATCTTTCGCGTCATAAACGTGGGAAAGCACCAACTCCGAGTGGTTCTGGCCATCAGCAGCCTGGGTTTCTTTCCAGATTTCGAGCCCAAACCGAACAAACCAGCGCTTGCTGGAACGGACAAACGCCCCCTGAAGGCCGGCATGCTCAAAGAGTACATTGTTTGTATCAAGGTCTTTCAGGCGTACGCGCCAGCTTCCGCCGTCCAGAACAGGCAGGCGCACGCGGCACCCTTCATTGAAATCAAACAGAATGCCGTGATCGCCAACTTGGGTCGGTTCCGGGCTGGGAGCCGGATAAGGACCGGTATTCTTTTGCGCCTGAACCGAGCTGTCTGCTTTCGCAGGATCAGACTGGGTTGCGTCTGAAGGGCTAACAGAAGACGTGGGAAGTGTGTTGGTGCCCGGCATTATGCCACGCCCCGGAGTAATGTTTGGAATGAAATAACATTTTTGGGGGTGTCGACCGGACAGTGTGACGCCGGGCGTCGTTGCGAAACTTGTGAATTAGGCAAAAAATTAAAGTTGACTCATGTCGTTAAAAATTCGATAAACAAAGTTAACGTTAAAGAATAGATTTCAAAGAGTTTCATCCTGATTCGGGTTTTTGCAAGAACATGAATAAGAAGACGAATGTGTTGCCTAATTCACAAATTTCAAAACATATATAAATTATAATTTAATACTTTATGATTTATGCATTGCACGGATTTCACTATGAGCAGACGGCTAGGCTATGCACGCGTTAGTACTGTGGGCCAGACTTTGGACGCGCAGGTGCAGACGTTAAAAGCGGACGGATGTTCCACTATATTCAAAGAAAAAATAAGTGGTGCGAGAATGAATAGGCGGCAATTGCAAGCTCTTCTTTCCTTTGTAAAAGAGGGGGATGTTGTTGTTGTGACGCGTATTGATCGTCTTGCGCGGAGTACATTTGATCTGTTTCTGATTGTTAGTAAATTAATGGAGAAAAAAGTTCATTTTTATTCTCTGGCAGAGCCGTGGGTGGATACGGCAACCAGTACTGGGCGGCTGATGTTGGCTGTGCTTGGTGGATTGGCGGATGTTGAGAGGGATCTGGAGGGTTCGAAAAACCCCCTGGTTTTGAGAGCTGCTCTGTGATTCCATTTCCCTTGAGTTGATTGGGGGCATGGATCATGAAGCAGACTGGTTTCTTTGATGTTGA
>NZ_WOTF01000022.1 GCF_011516935.1 Acetobacter farinalis | reverse complement strand
TCTGCTCAAAACGCAGATCAAAAGCTCTCCAGAAAACCGTCAATCAAATCGCCAAAACCCAGAAATTACTGGCCAAGCACATCAATCAACGGTTCTTCGATCCCTCCATCTATCATCGCACGCGTGTGGCCAAAATCAAACAGCAGATAAGACAGCTGAATTTCGGGGAACAGTGCGGCGGCATTGGCCGCCATATACCCTTTGGGCGTCAGGAAGTTTGGCATGGAGGTAATAGTACGCTTCCCCCCCGCAAGCAATGTGGCGGTAATTTGGGGAGCCAGCGTGGACTCGGACACGCCTACTGCAAGGGCGCTTTGTCGCGCCTGTTCCCATGTAATACGTGTCTGCGGGTTATGCCTCTCGGCAATATCGATCAGTTCGGAGAGAGACAGCGGCTTACCGCTCGTCACAGCACTCGCTGGTGAGGTACCTTCTGGCTGAACGGGATGCAGGCCGACTTCAGCTGAAGCCTGATCAAGCCGGCTCATGCTCTGGGAGACTTTTTCGTCCGTTTGAGCCGATGTTGGCGCAGCAAACCCATCACTGCCCGGGGGCATTTTCAAGCCTGTCTGCTCTGTTGGCCGCCAGGGATGATCCGCAGCCGATGGTGCGAGACCCGATGTATCGTGACAGCCGCTGACGGCTGTCAGAACGAAGCACAGAGCCGGACCCCAGGGGAGATATTTTCCACCCATGCCCGTTGCAGCAGATTTCCAGCGAGAAGACTTAACCATGTGACAGACCTGTATTATTATGCTGTGCGGCGTCCAACGTTCTCAAAATTTTTCTGATTTCATCATCAATAAACGAAAACCAGATCGTTCTTTCCGGGTCATCAGGCAGGTCCGGGGGAGTGGGTACGGATAATTTCAGTTCGTCATATCCCTCCCCCGTCACAATCCATTGAGCAAATTTGCGCAACCAGCCTGCCAGCTCTGTGAGCTTGGCATCAACAATCGCACTTGATAAATGCGACATATCGACAATGACTGATATTTTTACTGCCAGAAGCTGAATTTCAGTAAGAAGGCGATGATTGAAATCACTTGCGAAAAGCCGTTTGCTGACAGAAGCACCCTCCAAGGCATCTCCACTGAACGATGATCTGACAGCCGCAATAGACTGACCAAATGCTTCACGCTCCCCCTCCTGCACGGGATCGAATGGCGCGTCGGGATTGGCTCTTTTGAAAACTGTCATTTTTGCCAGGATATTGATTGCATTGGCCAAATTTTTGCGCGCGATGGTGGCCACGCTGACAGGCCAGAGCGTTGTCGAGACAAGGGCAACCACCACATTGCCTAACAGAACTCCGATAACGCGATTCCGTGCCGTCTCCATATCAAGCGTAGGGCCGTATCCCTGCAGGGTGCTCAGGCAGAAGGCCAAAGCCGTCTGCACACCGGCATAGGCTATGCGATCACTTCCTGATTTTATCCAGGCAGACACGAACAATACGGGCGTCATCATCAGAATAAGACCGGTTATGCCTGTTATGACCGGCATGAAAACCAGAATACAAAAAATACCTGCAAGCCCACCGGCAAGTGCGCCGAACAGGCGCAGAAACATCTTGTGTGTTGTATCGCCGATTGTTCCCATTGGAACGACGAAGCATGTCAGAACACACACGCCGATCCCGGGCCAGTCAGTAAGACGCTCGATCAGGTAACAGATGGTAACCGATAAACACAATCTTCCAGCAGCGTGCCGACCGGCACGCTGAACATCAGCGCCAGGCTTGAAGAGCGACGCGGGTTTAGTGTCACTTTCCGGCGGCAAATACCCACGGTCTTCATTCACTCTCGAACTCAAAGCCAGAATAATAGCAACGCTACGTGCAATCTCTCGAGCCAAAGGATGCAGCGCGGCGTTGGTGTCGAAGGCTTTCGCAAGTCTCTTGAGAACCCCGTTCACGCCGTGGCCAACTGCCGATGCCTCAGCCTCATCATTGCCATCCTGAATCATCTTGGCAGATTGGCGCAAAATTCCGGCTGATGTTTTCAAAAGATCAGGTGCTGTCGATACCGCTGTGGATTGCGTGATTTTTCGTTCACTTACGGTGGTAGACCACAATGTCGCCATAAGAGAAATCCGGGAAATATACCGGATCAAGGTAAGACTGACGGCCGGGTTATGTGCTTGTAATTTGAAAGATAATGCCAAATCATACAGCTTTCTAAACCCTGAGACACCCTGTAGTGATGATCTGAAAACCATGTCCATTGCAGGACTTCCCAGCTCGCATCCGGTCTCCATTGCATCGGCAACCAGCAACACTCTTTCAGACTCAGCGTTTTTCAGGACCTTTCCCGGGTCTCTTCCCCATAAGTGGTTGGTAACAATGATCACTGTCAGGGCCACAGCGTAAAGAAGCGCGAACCAGAGGCACTCGTGAAGAAAGGACTCTTCGGGAGGAAAATATTTACTGTCGGGTATGACACTTTCTGTCGTGTTTCCGACCCATGCATCGATTGTATTTCCTGCGCTCGCGGCCAGATCAACCATCGTCAACAGATAGACGGTCCAGAAGAAAAACACGTTTGCGAGCATGCCAGCCGTCATCACGGCGCTCAGGTACCCCGCGCAGAGCGTTAAAAAGACCATAAGGGGTAGACGGATCGCCGGTTCATCCATTGTGACCATCATGCACAGGATGCTTGCACCGGTACCGATGATGATCATGCCCCCACCGGTTAACGCCATACGCGAACTGGTCGCTGCGTCATTCCCCGAAAGGAGGAAGCCAATCCAGACGAAGATCGCCACCTCGGGCAGACGAAATGTCTCTCCAATGAGGAGAAACAAGATCGTAAGACATGTCAGCCTGATCGTGTTTTCCAAACGCCCGGGTACCGGTGCCATTTCAGCCACCATTCCCCGAAAAGAGAAAACCGGATTTCCCTGATCAAGGGGTACAAAATAGGCATTGCCAGAGTTCTGTTTTCTGGCTGCCTTACGTCTGGACAAGGAGAAGCGAAGACTCATCTTTGAATAGTCGCAACAACCGTTGCTCCAATACGCATAAACTCCGCAGGAGGGTGATCAAGACTGATACGTACGGGATAGCGCTGCGCAATTCTGACCCAGTTCAGACTGCGGGCGACTTGCGGGAGCCCGTTTGAAAGACTGCCGACATCCGGCTGGACACCACCACCCAGACTTTCCACGTGACCGTGCACCACAACATCGGGGCGGGCAAGAACATGGATGATCGCCGGTTGACCCGCATGAAAATCGGGCACTTGAGTCTCGCGGAAATTGGCGACCACCCACCAGTGCTCAGTATCAATAATCGTGAACAGAGATTTACCCTCTGTCGCATATTCACCGGCGGCTATGTTGAGCCCCGTAATCTGACCATCACAAGGAGCCTTGACGTCCGTGAGGCGCAAGTTTCTCTGCGCGGCCTGTAGCTTTGCGGTCATTCCGAGGATCTGCGCCCGAATCGGCTGGTCGTCCCGAACGCTCTTCAACGCGGCAACCTGGGAGTGAATTGCCTGCTCCAGAGCCGCAGAGGATGTTTTGACGTTGCTTCTGGCCTGATCCAGTTCCTGAGCGGTCACGAAACCCTGCCGCGCGAGGGGTGCCAGACGCGCCTCGGTAGATTTTGCCAGCGCAAGCTGGGCCCGCATCTGTTCCACACTGCTTTCCTGCGCTTCGGCAGTCGATTTTTGTGACCCAATCTGCAGATCCTGCAAAGGCAGTTCAGCCTTCAGGTTATCCAGATCAGCCTGTGCCTGCTCCACCGCGTAGCGGAAAGGTTCAGGGTCAATGACGAACAATGTGTCACCCCGATGCACAAACTGATTATCCCTGACGTTAATGGCAATCACTCTCCCGCTGACTTCGGGAGCCATATTGACGATATCGGCTTGTATAAAAGCATCGTCCGTACGGGGGCTGCGATCGGCAAGATACGCTGCGATGACAGCAAGAATCGCACACAGTGCCAGACTGGCGACGAGAAATGCGTATCCCATCATTTTTTTTGAAAATGCCATCATTCAAATACCGATCCAGATGATCCACAGACCAAGCGTCATGGCAGTGCCGAACGCGAGCCAGGAGAGCATTGGCAGAGGAACAGCGTCATTAAACCTGAACACACCCAACAGAACACGCGTCAGGGCAGCCAATCCCGCTCCGGCAAAGGCACACAGGAGCCAGGAAGGAAAAAAAGATCCAAACAAATCTTGCGTCGGCGATGCACCGCATGAAGTAAGAAAGACGCAATTCAGTGAAAATAACGTTATTTTTTTTATTGGATTTTTTATGTGCATTCGAATACCCTTGATTTACGGTGCCTAACGCCATGATCTTTTTATAGTTCATAATTAAATGCTCTGTCAGCCTGATATTTCACCCCCTCTCCAGAAACCGAACTTTCTGCTTATCTGCCGAGCCGTTTTGAACTCACCAGCCCTCCACGCGCGACGCATCAGTCACAGCCCCTTCCCTCTCTCGCCTCCCGCGCCTGTATCCTGTAATCAGGGGGCCTTTGGCATCCGGGCGTAAGGGAACAGGGCTGGCGCAGATGAAGCTTGATTTCACAACTCTGAATGGCATGCGTCAGCATAACCCCGCATGGCGGCTTCTCTGCTCGGACCATGCCCCTCTTATTCTCAGCTTTCTGCATCAGGTTTTCGTTCGCCCCAACCTGCGCAGTCTGGAAGCCGAGAGCATGGCCGAGGCGCTGGAAGACACGCTCTACACCCTGCGCCAGCAACTGGATGAGACTGCGTTCCCCAGAAGCGCCCGCGAGTATCTGGAAGACTGGGCCTCCCCCGAGAAAGGTTGGCTGAGAAAATTCTACCAGAGCGGCACGGAGAACGCCGTGTTCGACATGACCCCCGCAACCGAGAAAGCCCTCTCATGGCTGGAGCAGCTGGCAGAGCGCAGCTTTGTCGGCACGGAATCCCGCCTGCGCACCCTGTTTGACCTGCTGCGGCAGATGAACGAGGGAACGCAGAGCGACCCGGACCAGCGTCTGGCCGACCTGCACCAGCGCCGTGACGAGATTGATGCGGAAATTGCCCGCATCCAGAGTGGCGACCTCAGCCTGATGGATGATACCGGCATCAAGGAGCGTTTTGCACAGTTCACCCGCATGGCGCGTGATCTGCTGGCTGATTTCCGTGAGGTGGAACATAATTTCCGTCGGCTGGACCGCAGCGTGCGGGAGCGCATCGCCCTGTGGGATGGCACCAAAGGCGCGCTTCTGGATGAAATTCTGACCCAGCATGACCTGATCAATGAGTCCGACCAGGGCCGCAGCTTTCAGGCTTTCTGGAACTTCCTCATGTCCAGCCGCAGGCAGGAAGAACTATCCCAGCAGCTTGAGCGTATTCTGGCCCTGCCCGTTATTGCCGCTCTGCAGCCTGACCCGCGGCTGCGCCGCATTCATTATGACTGGCTGGAAGCAGGCGACCACACACAGCGCACTGTGGCGCGGCTTTCCCACCGCCTGCGCGAATTTCTGGATGACCAGAGCCGACACGAAACACGGCGCATTACGGACATCCTGCATTCCATTGAAGCACGCGCCCTTGCCCTGCGCCCCTATCTGCCTGACTGCCCGCCGGATGATGTGCTGACAGAGATTGACGCCATGTCCGCCTCGCCCGACCTGATTATGGAACGGCCGCTCTATACGCCGCCCCTCCCCACAGTGCTGAGCCTGGACCCTCTGCCTGACTTCACCCCGGAGGACGTGGACCCGACAGCCCTGTACGAGCAGGTGGTGATCGAGCGGGGACGCCTGATTGACACCCTTGAGCAGGCTCTGGCGGAAGCTCCGCAGATCAGCCTTGCCGCCCTGCTGCGCCGCCACCCGCTGGAGCAGGGGCTGTCTGAACTTGTGGCCTATCTTCAGCTCGGCAGTGAGCGCTTTGAGAGCCTCATTGATGAAACAATACGCGATCATGTAAGCTGGGACATCATGACAGCCGATGGTTCCACCATAACCCGCCACGCCACCCTGCAACGCGTTATTTTTGTGAGGTCGGCATGAGCCAGACTCCCCCCTTCCCGGAGGCCGCGCCGGCCGCCACATCCCCCACCGGGCAGCCCGCGGCATCCCTTTCCACGCTTGTTATCACCCTGCTCAAGGGCGTGATCTATCGTGAAGAGGATGAGGGCCTGTGGGGACGCCTGCTCCATCTGCAAAATCAGGTGCGGGAGTATGTGTCCGTTCTGGGGCTGGTTCTGATTATTGACCCCGCAGAGGGCTATGCCTACCTGCGCAGCACGCCGGAAACGGAAGAGGAGGAAGCCGCCTCCCGCCTGCCCCGGCTGATTGCCCGGCGGCCGCTTTCCTTCCATGTCAGCCTGCTGCTGGCCCTGCTTCGCCAGCAGCTCGCGCGGTTTGACGCCACAGGCGGGGACACGCGGCTTGTTCTCACCCGGGATGAGATTGCCTCCATGCTCCAGACCTTCCTGCCGGAAAGCAGTAATGAAGTCCGGCAGCTCGGGCAGATTGAAACCTACATCCGCCGCGTTGCGGATCTCGGCTTTCTGCGCCCCCTTCCCCCCACCAGCCCGGACACGGCCAACGCCCCGCCCCGGTATGAAGTGCGGCGCATCCTCAAGGCGTATATCGACGCAGACTGGCTGGCGACACTGGATGAACGGCTTGACGCCTATCTGGCCCATGCCCGCAGCCCGGAGCAACCCGACAGCACAGCCTTCGCCACCCCGGCAGCCGAACACGCGCCGGAACCGGATGCACCACTTTTCCCCGCCTTTGCCGACACAGGACTGAACGACCGTGACTGACCTCGATCAAGCCCCGCTGGACTTTGCTGTGGATGACCGTCTGGCCGGGTTCCGCCTGCATCGGCTGGAAGTGCTGAACTGGGGTACGTTTGACAAGCGGATCTGGAGCTTTGACCTTAACGGGCGCAATGCGCTGCTCACCGGGAATATCGGCTCCGGAAAATCCACTCTGGTGGATGCCATTACCACGCTGCTCGTCCCGGCACAGCGGATTGTCTATAACAAGGCCGCCGGCGCCGATACACGTGAACGCTCGCTCCGCTCCTACGTGACGGGCCATTACAAGACCGAGCGGAATGACGCCACGGGCTCCACCAGATCCGTCAGCCTGCGTGATACGCAAAGCTATACTGTTATTCTCGGCGTTTTCAAAAATGAAGGATACCTTCAAACCGTAACGCTGGCGCAGGTCTTCTGGCTCAAAAAGCAGCAGGTTCAGCCCGCGCGGTTTTTTGTCTGTGCTGAACGGGAACTGTCCATTCAGGAGCATTTTACCGGGTTCGGCACCGATATCCTGCAACTGCGCAAGAACCTGCGCGCCCTGGACGCAGAGGTGGAAGACAGCTTCAACCGCTATGCGGCATGGTTCCGCCGCCGCTTCGGGATTGAAAATGAACAGGCGCTTGACCTGTTCCTTCAAACTGTCTCTATGAAATCTGTTGATAACATCACGGATTTTGTCCGAGATAACATGCTGGCGCAGTTTGACGCCACAGAGCGCATTCATGCCCTGATTTCCCATTTTGAAGATCTCGATGATTCTCATCAGGCCGTGCTCCGGGCCCAGAAGCAGATCCGCCTGCTTACCCCCCTGACGGAAGATTTCTCCACCTACCGCGCGCGCGAAGCCCGCAGCGAAACCCTCAAGGGCTGTCGTCAGGCCCTGCCGAGCTATTTTGCCTCACAGAAGGCGGCTCTCCTTGAGCAGCAGATTGCTCTGGAGCAGGAGAATGCCGCCACAAACCAGCAGAACCTGACCACGCAGGACGCCACACGTACAACCAGCCAGCAGCAACTGGAAGACGTCCGGCAGGCGATTTATGCCAACGGGGGGGACAGGCTGGAACAACTGGCCACAGCCATCCGGCAGGCGGAGCAGACGTGTGAAGAACGCCGGAAAAATGCAACCCAGTATGCACTGCTTGTTGAAAAGCTGAATGAGAAACCCGCGGTATCTTCAGAAGACTTTCTGAAACTGACACAACACCTCAAAAAGAAGAAAGCGGAGTGGAAAAAGCAGGAGAGCTGGCTGGCGAAAGACCTGACAGACCAGACCATTCTTTTCCGCGAAGAAAAAGCCCGGCATGCCGATATTGTAACGGAGCTGGAAAGCCTGCGTAAGCGGCAGAGCAATATTGACGAACGGCAGATCCAGATGCGCGCCATGCTGTGCACTGCGCTGGGTGTTACGGCTGAAGATCTGCCTTTTGCCGGGGAACTGATCCGTGTGCGGGATGACGCACGGGAGTGGGAAGGTGCCGCCGAACGCCTGCTACACGGTTTTGCGCTCTCCCTTCTGGTGCCGGACCATCTGTACGCACAGGTCACGGACTGGGTGGACCGCACACACCTGAAGGGGCGGATGGTCTATTACCATATTCAGCCTCTTCGCGCAGGCGCGCACGCTGCACGCCATTCCAACAGTCTGGCGCAAAAGCTGGAAGTACACCCGGACTCCTCCATAAGGCTCTGGGTGGAAAATGAACTGGCCCACCGGTTCAACTTTACATGCTGTGACACACAGGAGGATTTCCACCGCGCCAGCAGGGCCGTCACCCGCTCCGGTCAGGTGAAGGAACCCGGTGGCCGGCACGAAAAGGACGATCGCCACCGCATTGATGACCGCAGCCGCTATGTTCTGGGCTGGAACAATGCCATCAAGATTTCCGCGCTGGAAGAAAAACAGCGTGAACAGGAAGCTGTTCTTCAGAAACTTGCAGCAGATATCGCACAGGCCGAAAGCGCCCGCAAAACGGTTCAGGAACGCTTTGAGACCCTGACCCGGCTGGAGCGTTACCCGGATTACACAGCCCTTGACTGGCAGGGTGCGGCGGAAGATGTCGCGCGAATTACCGCAGAACGCGATGCACTGACGGAAACATCCGATGTGCTGCGGGCCCTGCGCGAACAAAAGGAGAGTGCCGAACAGGTTCTCCGTCAGGCTGAAGCGGACTACATGGTCCTGTATAAAAAGCAGACCCTGCTGGACCAGTCTCTTGAAAGCCTGCATGCCCGCCTGCAGCATTGCCGCGCCATTCTGGACGAACACACGCTCAGCCCGGAGCACGAGCAGGAACTCAGCGCCCTACAGGCGCAGCATGATGCACCTGCACTCACCAGTCTTGACGCGTATGACACGGCTGAAGCGCAGCTCCGCACCATGCTGGACACGCATCTCGAAAACCATCAACGCACGCTGGACAGCCTGCGTGACAGCATTCTGGGAGATATGCGGGAGTTCCGGGCGGCTTATCCGGTTGAGACACAGGATATCGGGTGCCGGCTGGAAGCTGGCCCGGACTATTGTGCGTTTCTTGCCCACCTGCAGAAAGATGACCTGCCGCGCTTTGTCAGCCGGTTTAAAAATCTTCTGACTGTAAATACCATTAACGAAATTGCCAATTTCAACGCGCATCTGGCGCAGGAGCGGGAGACTATTCGGGAGCGCATTGCTGTTATCAATACCTCCCTCACCCAGATTGACTATAATCCGGACCGCTATATCCGGCTGGAAGCACACCCGACACTGGACCCGGAAATCCGGGATTTTCAGGAATCCCTGCGCGCCTGCACAGATCACGCCACAGCGGGGGATGAGGCGGAACAATATTCCGAACAGCGTTTCTATCAGGTCAAAACCATTATCGAACGCTTCCGTGGCCGTGAAGGCCGCGCGGAAGCAGACCAGCGCTGGACCACAAAAGTTACCGATGTCCGCAACTGGTTTTCTTTTGCAGCCAGTGAACGGTGGCGCGCGGATGATACCGAATTCGATCACTACACAGATTCCGGCGGCAAATCCGGTGGTCAGAAAGAAAAGCTGGCCTACACCATTCTGGCCGCAAGCCTTGCCTACCAGTTCGGTCTGGAATGGGGCGAAGTGCGCTCCCGCTCCTTCCGCTTTGTGGTGATTGACGAAGCCTTTGGCCGTGGCTCTGATGATTCGACCCAGTATGGCCTGCGGCTGTTCCAGCAGCTCAACATGCAGTTCCTGATTATTACGCCGCTTCAGAAAATCCATATCATTGAACCGTTTGTTTCAAACGTCGGGTTTGTTGACAATCGGGATGGCCACTACTCCCGCCTGCGGGTTCTGAGCATTGAGGAACATTTCGCCAAGAAAGCCTCTCTGAGTGACCATGCTGAAGAGCCTCTGAAGCACGAAGAACAGACTGTGTGACAGCAAACGCGCCCCTGCCCTGAGCGGGGGCGGTTGCTCTGCTGTAGAGTTGAACTTTTCAGCCCGGCACCCGACACTGGCACTGGCACTGGCACTGGCACTAGAGCAATTCCACTGAACTCTGAATCGAGAGGTGACACTGAAGGCGTCTTGTGATTTACCGTTTTCCTTGATGGAGACGGTGATGGCACGAGCATTGAGTGATGATCTTCGGAAGCGGGTTCTGGAGGCTGGAGTTGGAAGAGCATCAGCCCGCTCGATTGCGGCGCGGTTCGGTGTTGGGATTTCGACAGTGATCCGCTGGTTGCGTCGGGAACGCGAAAGTGGCGAGCGGACGCCCCGTCGTCAGGGCAAGCCGCGCGGGTCACGTCTGGACGCGCATGAAGCCTTTATTGCCGACATGATTGAAGCGCAGAAAGACATCACGCTCCACGAGATGATGGCGCGCCTGAAAAGCGAATGTGACATTGGGATCGGGCGCAGCATGCTCAGTCGCTGGCTGCGGCAGCACGGATGGACATTCAAAAAAAGACCGCCCATGCACTGGAGCAGGAGCGTGAGGACGTCCTGACGGTCACTGGAAGACCACGACTTTCACCGGTGGGCTGCGTCTGACAGGCATGACCGCGCCCTTCGTGCATGATGGTCCCATGAACGGCACGATCTTTCAGGTCTACATCGAACGGGTTCTCATCCCGACCCTGAAGTCGGGTGATATCGTCGTGATGGACAACCTTCCGGCGCATAAGCTTCCGGCAATACAGAAGGCCATCGGGCAGGCGGGGGCCAAACTGATGTTCCTCCCACCCTACAGCCCTGACTTCAACCCCATCGAGATGGCCTTCTCAAAACTCAAGGCCTTGCTACGCGCCAGAGCCGAACGGACCGTCAGTGCCCTGTGGGACGCCGTCGGCGCGCTGCTCCCGGCTTTCACACACAGTGAATGTACCAGTTTCTTTACAGCCGCTGGATATGAGCCGGATTAAAGTGGAATTGCTCTAGCTCTGGCTCTGGCGGCATTGCGCCTCTCTGCTGCCGCCAGAGCCGCGCCCTGTGCGGAATTGCCACTGCGTTTTTTATTTGATAATGATAATCCTTCTCATAAACCCGGAGGGGGAGCATGTCAGTTTCACGCTGGTGGCAACAGATGTTTGCCCGGCAGAACAAAAAGCGGAAACCCGACACCGCCCCTCTTCCAGAGCAGATAGACGCCATCCGCCAGCGGGCAGCACGCGGGCATCATCTTGATCAGGTTTTATGGGGCAAGGTGCTGCTCAAGAGTGTCTACATGCCATCGGACCCGGCTCAGGCGCTTGTCTGGTTCACCATGGCGGCCAATGCCGGATATGGCCCTGCGCATAACATGGTAGGGCGCTGCCACCATTTTGGCTGGGGCTGTGACAAGGATCTGCTGCTTGCGGCCCATCATTATGAAACCGCTGCCAGACTGGGGGATGAATGGGGCCGCTACAATCTGGGCATTCTGACCATGCGCGGGATCGGGGTTCCCAAAAATCTCAAAAAAGCACTCGGGCTTTTCACAGCCGCCGCCCATAACGGGCATGCAAAATCCATGAACCTTCTGGCACGCTTTCTGGAAGAAGGATGGGAAACGCCTCAGGACAAGGCCGCCGCTCTGGCATGGTATCGCAAATCAGCCGAAGGAGGCGATTATCGCGGGCGCCATAACTACGCCACGGCTCTGGTCGATGCCGGGCGGGTGGAGGAAGCCCTTCACTGGTGGCGTCTGGCCCTGCCTGATGCGACATCAGACATCCTGCTGGCCATGCAGAAATCTTTGGAAAAACTGGGCGCTGCGGCAGACCCTTCTCTGTATGCCGCCCTGCTGGAAAAGCTGAAAACCCTGCCCACGCAGGCGGATGAGACCGAACACATCTGAGAAGGATAGTTCTTTTCTTTAAAAGGTGTTTTTACATCTCGCACCACTGCCGCATCAGATTATGGTAGCAGTTCACCAGCTTCAGCACTGCCGGATCATCATCCGGAAGGCGGGTTCGCAGGTCGATAATGGCGCGGTCCAGCTCAAATAGCAGCCTCCGCTGGCTGTCTTCTCGAATCATGGATTGCGTCCAGAAAAACGAGGCCCACCGGCTGCCGCGTGTAACCGGAGCCACGCTGTGCAGAACCGTTGTATCGTAAACAATCATGTCTCCGGCGGGAAGTTTTATCTCCCGTACGCCGCTCTCATCATAAATGCACAGTTCCCCTCCGTCATACTCTTCCGGGTCGGACAGAAACAGTGTGGACGAAACATCCGTACGGATCCGCATCCCTCCTGTGCCGGGAATGGGCCGGACTGCATTATCAACATGCGCCCCGAAGCTCATCCCGGCATCATACCGGTTGAACAGGGGCGGCACGACCCGGCGCGGCACAACAGCACTGTTGAACAAGGGGTTCCGCCCCAACGCACGCAGAACAAGATCCGCAAGCTCACGATGCTGTGGATGATCAAGCGGAAGTTGCAGATTATGCTTGGCTTTGGCGGACTGTTGCCCGGCTGTCACCTTTCCATCACGCCAGTCTGCCGCGTGCAGCACGGTGCGGCAGTGGGCCAGTTCCTCCGGGGTCAGCACTTCGGGAATGTGGAGCAGCATCAGACACAGGTCCTGCACAGATTAAAGCGGCCTTTCCCTCTTAATGCCTATGAGAATTATTCGCAAATCATGACACTTCACCTGCTCTTTGCTTTACTTTCGCCTCACATCTCCGCGACTTGAACAAACACCAAAAAGCGGAAGTATATGAAAATAAATACATCTCATTGATAGTAAGACTTAACAACACTAGCTCATTGATATAGAACTATTTTTTATTTACATCCTGTGCAAGACTGCGTTACACGCGACTTGTCATTTTCCAACTCCAGCCAAGGTGGACATCATGGTTAAAGATGCAAAAGTTATTGAACACCTGAACATCCAGCTCACAAACGAGCTGACAGCCATCAACCAGTATTTCCTGCATGCCCGCACCCTCCGCCACTGGGGTGTGACCCTGCTGGGTAAGAAGGAATATGACGAATCCATTGAGGAAATGCGTCATGCCGACTGGCTGATCGAGCGCATCCTGTTCCTGGGCGGACTGCCAAACGTGCAGCGCCTGAACCCCATCCTGATTGGTCAGGACGTGAAGGAAATTCTGGAGTGCGACCTGAAGCTGGAAGAAAAGGCCATTGGGGACCTGCGCGAAGGGATTGCCTATTGCGAAAGTGTGCGGGATTACGTCTCCCGTGACCTGCTGCTGAAAATCCTGACAAATGAAGAAGAGCACGAAGACTTCCTCGATCGTCAGTTCGACCTTATCAAACAGGTCGGTATTGAACGCTACATCCTCCTGAACTCCGCTGCGGCACCTGATCAGGAATAAGGGTTCGCGCCCTGCTGCATCTGGTTAAACCCTGAAGCAGCAGGGCCTGTTTTCCTGTCAGGCCGCGAATATCCGGGCGTAAACCTCGGGCTTGAACCCCACCACACTCTGCTTCCCGACTTCAAGAACCGGCCGTTTGATCATGGAAGGCTGGGCCAGCATCAGAGCGATGGCTTTTGTGGCGTCCAGACCGGTTTTCTGGTCTTCCGGCAGCTTCCGGAAGGTTGTTCCCGCACGGTTGAGCACTGTTTCCCACCCGGCGGCTTCCACCCAGCGTTTCAGGTGCTCAGGGTCCACCCCCTGACTTTTATAATCATGAAACTGATACGCCACCCCATGCTCATCCAGCCAGTTCCGGGCTTTCCGCATGGTGTCACAACTTTTAATGCCATAAATCACAACCGGGTCTGTCATTCTGGTTACGCCTTTCTTCTCTTCAGCAGGGCTTGTGTTCATAGCATATCCTGTGAAGCCACGGCCTTCCCGCTGCCAAACCGCGTGACGATCCGCCCGGATGCGCAAAGGCCGGTTACACACCCCTGACAGCCGCAGCCCGCCTGCCCCCCGCCAACCAGCACACGGAATAAAACCCTTCTGGCTGACTGCACGGCAGACCTCACCATATCGGCTTTGACCATCAGCGGGAGCCCGGTAAAAGGGGGGCAGCATGTACCGGCAGGCAGGACGACCACACACCGTGTCCCGACAGGAAAACAGAATATTATGCGGTCCGGCTTGCTGACCTCTCTTTTTCTACAGCCCGGGCGGCACCTGAGGTGCTTTTTCCTGAAAGCCGGAATAACCTGCTGCCTGCTGCTCTCCCTGCCCCCGCAGGGCGCGCGGGCACAAACCCCGATGGATGATCAGGTCGAAAAAGATCAGCAAAGTCTGGGGAATTCCGCACCGTTCATGCGCCAGTCGGCCCTGGGGATCAATACGAACGCGCTGCATCTCCCCCGCGCGCACACCCCTGAAGACGCACTGGACACCAGCGATACCCTTCTGGGCACCATGGGCGGCCTGCGCACATGGCTCTACAAATACGGCATCACGCTTGATATGGAAGATGTTGAGGAGCTCTGGGGAAACACCTCCGGCGGCGCCCCCAGCATTGCCGATGCCCGGAGCGGAAGAGGCCAGGGAACCGGCCCGTCCTATCTTGCCGTAACCGCGCCAACCCTCTCTGTGGATCTTGAAAAATTCATTGGTCTGAAAGGTGGTCTTTTCAATATCAGCGCGCTTCAGACGCGTGGCCGCTCCATCACGCAGGATCATCTGGCAAACTATAACCCGGCCAGCAGCTATGAGGCAGACCGCTCCACGCGCCTTTTTGAAATCTGGTACCGGCAGCTTCTGTTTAACGGAAAGCTCGGCTTTAGGATCGGGCAGCAGAATCTGGAATCCGAATTCATGCTGACCAGCTATGGCGGCCTGTTTCTGAACTCCAATTTCGGTTGGCCCATGGCTCCCTCCGTCAATCTCTATAGCGGGGGGCCTTCATGGCCTCTGGCTTCTCCCGCCCTGCGTGTCCGCTACCATGTAACCCACGCCTTCACCCTTCTTGCCGGGGTGGCGGATGATAACCCGCCAGGAAACCGCTATAACGCCTTCAGTATCCAGAATGGTGGCAATGCGGCGGATCAGACCAATCAGGTCACGCATGATGGCAGTGGCACGCGCTTTAACACCGGCACCGGAGCCCTGATGATCGGGGAGCTGCACTACACGTTGAACCGCCAGCCGGAAGACCTCTCAAACGCCACGAAAGACCCTGGCCTGCCCTGCATGTACAAGCTCGGCGGATTTTACGATACGGGAAAATTCCCTGATTATCGCTACAACACGCATGACCAGCTCATGGGGAAAAATGGCGGCTTCCCCCGCTGGGATCGCGGGAACTGGATGGTCTATGCCGTGATTGACCAGATGGTCTGGCGTCCTTCCTTCAAAGATGACAGGTCTCTTGGCATTTTTGCCCGCGCGACCGGGAATGGGGGAGACCGCAACATGGTCAGCTTTGCGGCCGATACGGGCTTCAACCTGAAAGCCCCCCTCTCCGGCCGCTCGAATGACAGTTTTGGCATCGGGTGGGGCATTGGCCGCTCCAGCTCCGGCTGGCGGCAGTATAACCGCAACGCCGGCATGCTTGTGCCGGGGAATGAAAACCATCTGGAAATCACGTATCAGATGGAAATCAAACCCTGGCTGGTGATTCAGCCGGACTTTCAGGAGATCTGGAACCCCATGGGGGGCAAGGCCGACCCGCGATACCCGTTGTCCACACACAGGCGTATCGGGAATGAGACGATATTCGGCCTGCATACAAGCATAACGCTCTGATCCGCCCCTACCCTGTTGAACAGAACGGCGGAATGTGGGATGAGCCTGTTATAACGTAGACAGTCAAAGGATACACGCCCGGACATTTCTGGCTTTGCACGCCCCATCCTGGCGATATTTCCCCACACATCCGTCCGTTTTCCCGCCTTCAGCCTTTTGCGCAATCTCCGGTGTGAACGGGCTGCCCCCAACCTGCGTGTTGTCATTCCGCGGGTGATCAACTCCCGCTTTGTCCTGCTTTTTTGCTTGCGGGGGAGCCTCCCTCATCAGGCATGATGGCAGGCCGCCTCCGCCCCGTTTTTCCTTCCCTCCGTGTTGCTTCAACTGTTCATGAAAAAAAATCTCCCCCTCTCGTTTCCCCGCAAGCAGACTTTCCTGCGCGTGGCCTCCCGCAGCATCGTGCCTTCTGCCGTGGCGCACTGGCTGGGGGTGCGGGCCATTGCCATTGCGCCGGAACAGGTTGCGGTGCGGGAGGGGCTGCGCGCCGGGGTGGCGGTGGGAACAGTCATGCTGCTGGCGCTGTACCTGCGTATGCCGCTTATGGCCTGGTCCGCCTTTGCCGCGTTCTGGACATGCCTTGTGGACCCCGGCGGTCTGCTGCGCCCCCGGCTGGACGCGATGCTCAAGTTTGCAGCATTGGGCACCGTCCTCAGCGGCGCCATCTCGGCTGCGGCGGGGGCCGGGCCTCTGGCGGCATTCACGGGGTTGGGGGTGGCCATGTTCGGCTGCGCTCTGGGGCGACTGCGCGGGCCCATTGCAACGCAGATTGGCGTTCTGGCGGCTATCGTTGCGGTCGTTGCCGTCTGTTATCCGTTCCCCCCGCAAACAGCCCTGCGCGTGTCAGGCCTTTTTGCCGTGGGGTCGATCTGGGCCACGCTGATCTGTGTTCTGGCATGGCCGGTGGACCCGTACATGCCCCTCCGGCTGGCGTGCTCAGCCCTGCTGCGGGAAGAAGAGCGCATGACCCGCCGCCTGCTGGACTTCATGACACCCGGTGGCCCCTCTGTGGAGCAGGCCCGCGCATCCGTCGGGGCATTCCGGCGGGAAATCCGCAGCCGGATTGAACGCACACGCGGGCGGATAGATGTGCTTTCGGCTGATGCCATCAGCAGCCGCACGCGGGCCACCCTGCTTCCGGCTGTGGAAGCCTGTGACCGGATTTTTATTGCCCTGATTGCGTTTGAACACGCTGTTCTTTCTGGCGAGACATCACGCGCCGCGCGCCGCACCGTGCGGGTCGTAACCACCATGCTGCACCGCATGGCCCATGAGGCACAGCGCCCGGAACCCCGGCCGGACCGGCTCTACCGGCACCAGCGCCTTCTGGCGCGCCTTGCCGAACAGGATACGGATCTGTTTGGCAAAGGGGCGCATGTCTGCGCGCAGGCTGTGCAGGATCTGATACAGGCATGGCAGACCCTTGCGTCTGGCTCTCAGCAGGCCACCCGCCAGACGGAACCGGGCGCGCTGCCCCGCCCCACAGCACCGCGCCTGCCCGCCTTCCGGCATGCGGCGCGGCTGTGTGTTTCGGTATTGGTGGCCTATGCCATTTCTCTCACGCTGCACCTGCCCTACGCCTACTGGGCGATGATGGCGGTTGTGGTTGTCACGCAGCCGCGTGTCACCACCACGCTGCCCCGCACCATTGAGCGTGTGATTGGCAGCATTGCCGGGGGGCTGCTTGCGGCGGTGATGGGCGTGCTCCTGCCTGTCTGGAGCATTGTGTTGCTTATTTTCCCGCTTGCCGCGGCAACCATTGCACTGCGGAGTGTGAATTACGCCCTGTGCGTCATGTTCATGACGCAGCTTTTTGTGTTGGTGACAGATCTGGTGAACCCCGGTCTGGGGTGGGATGTCGCTCTGGCCCGCGCCATCAACAATATTATCGGTAGCCTGGTCGGGCTGGCGGGGTGCCTTCTGCTCTGGCCGGAACGGCGGGACACACCTCTGGCCGCACAAGTGGCCGAAGCCTTTCGCGCCAATATCCGGTATGCGGCCCTCGCCACCGGCTCTGCCCCTCTGACATGGCCGCAGATTGAAGCCGCGCGCCGCAAGGCTGGCACCACCAGCACCCGTGCGGAAATCCAGTGCCAGACAGCCCGCCTTGAAGGCCTGCGCCGATCGGACCAGATTGGCAAAGCGCGTGATATTCTCTTTCTGTTGCGGAACCTTGCGGGGGCCGCCAGTGTCTGGTGGATGGAAAAAACCCCTGACCAGACACCCGCTCTACAACAGCGGGCCGCGCTGTACAGCCGTCTGGCTGAACGCTTTGCCCCTGCGGACGAAGCCTGTCCCGCACCCGGCACCCCGGCGCAGCCGGACCCGACACTGGATGAGATTCTCCTGCTTGTGCAGAAACTGGACCTTGCTGACCCGGAAGATCCGCCTGTTCAGGCCATCAGCCGGGGGCATTCCTCGTGAGAATGCCCCCTCTGAAAAGCGCTTTCGGTTACGCCGCCGCGTGATTCTGGCGGAACGCCTGAGCGACCTGGCGCGCCAGCATGGTCAGGTCGGGCTTCACAGCGTTATGAAGCGCCCGCACACTGTCATGCGCCGCATAAAAACGCTGGCCGCTGCCGCCACTCAACTGAATAGCTGTTCCCAGAAAAATACCGTCTATTTCAATGATTTTTGAATCACGTATCATGACTGACCTCGAACGCAAAACCCCCTGAGGGGTGTCTCCGCCGGCAGTCTCACTCCCGGCAGTTTATACGATGCGCCTGCTCTGCACACCACGACCTGTACACTGCTGCATTCGCATACAACATCGCAGGTTTGTGCTGACTCGCAGCATCATTGCACTGCTCCCTGTCTCTGTGTTCCGTCCACACCGCTGCACGGTAAGTCCGACCCCTATGCGCAAACGGGAGATTCGTCAATAAACTATCGCTCTGTTCTGTGGTTAAAATCACAAAGAATTTATTTACACTAAATTTTTTCGTTTATATTTTCTCTTTTGTTTTTATATGGTTGCGAAAGATTCGTCAGAGGAAAAACCCAACTGCGCTATCATCCCCCGCAGAGTTTCGTGACAGAATTTTTCCTGATTTTTTCATACGACTCGAAATTAAACCCTTCTCTATCGTATTATATACCCGGCATGCCTCAGCCGCAGGCATCATAGCGGAAACAGGCTGGGTCATGGTCCATCACCATCCCCACCGCCTGCATCCATGCGTAGACAATCACCGGGCCAACAAACTTGAAGCCCCGCTGCTTGAGCGCCTTGGACAATGCCTGAGAGGCCGGAGACTGCGCCAGCACCTGCCCGGTGGTATTCCGCACCGGCGCGTCAGGCACCATCCCCCAGCAAAACGCGGAAAACTCCTCTCCCTGCGCCTGCATGGCCAGATAGGCGCGGGCATTGCCAATGGTCGCCTGAATTTTGGCACGCGCGCGGATAATGCCGGGGTCAGCCATCAGCCGTTCAACATCCGTCTCATCAAACCGTGCGACCTTTTCCGGGTCAAACCCGGCAAAGGCCTGGCGAAACCCTTCACGCCGGCGCAGCACCGTCAGCCAGGACAGTCCTGCCTGAAACCCCTCCAGCATCAGCATTTCCCACAGCATCCGGCTCTCATGCACCGGCACGCCCCACTCTTCATCATGGTATGTTTGCAAAAGCGGGTTTGTCTCTGCCCAGCGGCAGCGAGACACAACAGGAGCAACGGGGGAGGAGGATTTCTGTGTCATGCCTGCACCCTACCATGCGCAGCCACGCCTTGGCACGCACCGACACATGCCCTTATGCTCGGCGCACGCCACACCCGCCCGCCAGACCTCCGCACAATGATACAATTTCGGAACGATCCATCTTTGTGCGGAACACTATCCATGCCACACTGGGGCCATGCCACATTGGGGCAGGCTAACAGACTTTAAAGTGACTTTTGGATTGCGTGCATGAAACATCCTGAGACACAGGATCACACCTCCGCGCCCGCGGCCTTTTCCGGCGGCTTTGCGGGCTGGATGGAGCAGCGGCTCCCCATCTTTTCCGCATTCCGGAAGGAGTATGTGGATTTCCCGATGCCCCGCAACCTGAACTGGCTGTGGAATTTCGGGGCCATTCTGGTGGTTGTCCTGCTGCTCATGCTGGCAACCGGCACCTTTCTGGCCATGAACTACACCCCGACCAGCGCGGAGGCCTTCTTCTCTACGGAGGCCATTGACCGGCAGCTTTCCGGCGGCTGGCTGCTGCGCGGCATGCATGTGACAGGAGCCAGCCTGTTTCTGGCGGCTCTCTACATTCACCTGTTCCGGGGGCTGTATTACGGGTCTTACAAGGCGCCACGAGAGCTGCTCTGGCTCAGCGGCCTTGTGCTGCTGGTGATGGTGATGGGCACGGCCTTCGCGGGGTATGTTCTGCCGTGGGGCCAGATGTCCTACTGGGGCGCGGATGTGATGACCAAAGCCGTGGGAGCTATTCCTGTGGTGGGTAGCGCACTCGAGCATGTGCTGACCGGCGGGGACCATCTGGGCGATGTCTTCCTGCACCGGGTTTTTGTGCTGCACTTTATCATGGCGTTTCTGGTTGTGGGGGTTGTCGGGCTGCATGTGGCGTGTGTTCACATCACCAAATCCGGCAATCCGCTGGGCCGGGAACCCAAAGGCCCGCAGGACACGCTTCCGTTCCACCCGTATTATACCAGCAAGGATCTCATCGGGCTGATTGTTTTTGCCATGGTGTTCAGCGCGCTGCTGTTTTTCTGGCCGGGCCTGCTGACAGAGCCGGCCAATTACGCCCCGGCTGACCCCCTGCACACTCCGGCGGATATTGAACCGGAATGGTATTTCCTGCCGTTCTATGGGCTGCTTCAGTCCGTGCCGTCCAAATTCGGCGGGTTGCTGGCCGCAGCGAGCGCCATCCTTGTACTGTTTGCCCTGCCCTGGCTGGATCAGTCCCCCGTGCGCTCGGCCCGCTTCCGGCCCGCATGCCGCCTTGGGCTGGCGGGGCTGGTCATGGCCTTCATCCTGCTGGCAGCCGTTGGCAAACATCACGCCACTGGAGAATGGATGCTCATCGGGCGTCTGGCGGGCCTGTATTATTTCGGATTTTTCCTCGTGCTGCTGCCTCTTGTCTCCCGCCGGGAAAAGGCACAGCTTCAGGCCGCATCCCCCACAACCAGTGAAGGAGACGCCTGATGGTCCGGCTTTCTTTCACCCCGGCTCTGGCGCTCCTGCTCAGCCTGCCGCTGACAGTGCGGGCCGCCCCTCCGGCAACAGAGCCCGAGAAGGCCGCACCGCCGCACCAGACATGGAGTTTTGACGGCCCCTTGGGTCAGTTTGACCAGAAAAGCCTGCAACGCGGCTTTACGGTATACAGTCAGGTTTGTTCCGCCTGCCACGGCATGCGGAGCGTGACGTATAATGACCTCTCCGGGATCGGGCTGTCCCGTCAGGCCCTGACCGATCTCGCCCATGCCAAACAGGTTCCCGGCCCGCCCGACAGCATGGGGCAGCCCACCATGCGGCCCGGCCTGCCGGACGACCATCTGCGCTCCCCTTTTCCGAATGAGGCGGCGGCCGCCGCCATGATGGGCGGTGTCGCCCCGCCAGACCAGTCCCGGCTGGCGGCCATTCACCCCCATGGTGCAGACTGGCTCTATGCGTTCCTGACCGGCTACCACATGCCTCCGCCACCCGGAGCCCCCGTTGTTCCCGGCAAATTCTATAATGACTGGGCGGACGGGCATCTGGTAGGCATGCCCCCACCCCTGATGAACGGAGCGGTTCAGTTCGCGGATGGCACACCCGCCACGGTTGCGCAGCAGGCGCGGGATGTCACCACGTTTCTGGTCTGGGCGTCTGACCCGCACCGCACAACCCGGCACCGGGTGGGGCTGTATGTGTTTGCCTATCTGAGCGGCCTGCTTGTGCTGGCCATTGCCTGGAAAAGAAAAATCTGGAACCGCGCCAAAACCCGGACCACACAGGACGCAGACGACTGATGACACACCCCACGGACCCAACCACCGCCCCCGGGCAGGACGAGAGCACCGTTCCCGGCCGCCGTGATTTTCTTGGCATGGTCACCACAGCAGGCACCGTGACGGGCCTTGCCGCCTGCGCCATTCCGTTTGTTGAAAGCCTGAAACCGCAGGACAGCGCCGCCGCGCACCAGCCGGTGGAAGTTGACCTCTCCAAACTGGCCCCCGGCCAGCAGATGACCACTGTCTGGCAGGGCAAACCTGTTTTTATCCTCCGCCGCACACCAGAAGAACTGGCCCGGCTCCAGAACGCCGCCTTGAACGAAACCCTGCGGGATGCACAGTCCGAAGCCCTCCAGCAGCCGCCTTATGCGCGCAACTGGCATCGCTCCGTGGTGCCGGAATATGGTGTGTATGTCGGGATCTGCACGCATCTGGGCTGTGTGCCCGCCTACATGCCGCCCACCCCGGCACCGGACCAGACCGGCTTTTATGCCTGCCCGTGCCATGGCTCCCATTTTGATCTGGCGGGGCGCGTGCTCAAAGGGGCACCGGCCCCCTATAATCTGCCCGTGCCCCCATATGTCATGCCCACCCCCACCACGCTGCGGCTGGGAGAAAACCCCAAAGGTGAAACCTTCGATTTCTCAACCATTGAGCAGATCTGACAGCCCACCCCACAGTGGGCGGATGTCCTGCCTTTCTCCGTGTCTACCCGTGCGTGCGCGGCCGCCAGCGGTTGAGTAACAGCGAGTTACTGACAACCGAGACAGAACTCATGGCCATGGCCGCCCCGGCTACAATCGGGTTCAGAAGACCGCAGGCGGCCAGCGGCAGCCCCAGAATATTATAGAAGAAGGCAAAGAATAGATTCTGCCGGATCTTGGACAGTGTCGCATGGGAGAGGGAAATGGCATCCAGCACGCTGGTCAGCTCACTCTTCATCAGCACCACATCCGCCGTATCCAGCGCGATGGCAGACCCGGCTCCAATAGCAAACCCCACATCCGCGGCGGCCAGAGCCGGAGCATCATTGATGCCATCCCCCACCATGCCCACAAGACCACCCGCCGCCCGGTATGTTTCAACGGCCTTTGCCTTGTCCTGCGGCAGGACGCCCGCCAGATACGCATCCACACCCACCTGTGCCGCCACCACAGAGGCCGCACGCTGGTTGTCTCCTGTCAGCATCACAACGGTTATCCCGGCCTGTTGCAGGGCCTTTACCGTGGCAACTGCATCCGGGCGCAGCCGGTCAGACAGCGCGATATAGCCCAGAAACTGCGCCTCCAGCGCCACACCGATAACGGTTTTCCCTTCGTGCTCAAGCTGGCTGACCACGGCCTCATCCAGCGCCAGACCGGCATCCGCCAGAAAGCGGGGTGAGCCAAGGCGCGCCAGCTTCCCCCCGACCTGCGCCGTCACACCCAGCCCCGGAACAGCCTGAAACCCGCTGGCAGGCTGCGCCTGAATGCCCTGTGCCGCGGCATACGCCACAATGGCGCGGGCCAATGGATGTTCAGACTCCGCCTCCAACCCATACGCCACGGCAAGCAGATGCGCGGCATCGGTGCCGGGAGCGGGCCGCACATCACTGACTGTCAGCCTGCCTTCCGTGAGGGTGCCGGTCTTATCAACAACAAGAGTTTTCAGTTTTTCCGCCTGCTCCAGCGCATTGGCATTCCGGAACAGGATGCCAAAACGCGCCCCCAGACCGGTGCCCACCATGATGGCGGTAGGCGTGGCAAGGCCCAGAGAGCAGGGGCATGCGATAACCAGCACGGACACGGCAGAAACCAGACTCCATGAAAGATCCCGCGTGATCAGCCAGCCTGCCAGAAATGTCACAAGGGCAAGAAGGAGAACGCACGGCACGAAGAAAGCGGAAACCTTGTCTGCCAGACGTTGAACATTGGCTTTTGAACCCTGCGCCTGCTCTACCATGCGCACGATATGTGCAAGCGCTGTATCCGCCCCCACACCCGTTGCTTTCACGCGCAGGGCGCCATTCATGTTCATGGTGCCACCAAAGACGGAGTCTTTCGCCTGCCGGAGCACGGGCACACTTTCCCCTGTCAGCATGGCTTCGTTCACATCAGACGTGCCATCCAGCACAAGGCCATCCACCGGCACGCATTCACCGGGGCGCACCACGAAGACATCCCCCACGCGCACATCCGCCACCGGACGATCCAGTATGGCTGTGCCGCTTTCCACATGGGCTATCTGCGGCTGAAGCTGAAGGAGGCGCTCAATCCCGGCGCTGGCCCTGTTCTTCGCGCGGGTTTCCAGCAACTTGCCAAGAGAAATCAGCGTGATGATGGAAACACTGGCTTCAAAATAAACCGGCTGATGCAGGTGAAACAGCACCACCACAGCACTGAAGACAAAGGCTATGCCCGTGCCCAGCACCACGAGCACATCCATATTGGCGGCCCCGCCCCGCACGGCATTCCAGGCGCGCTGATACAGATACCCGGCACAGAAAAACTGCACCGGCGTTGCCAGCAGGAGTTGCAGCCAGCCCGGCATCATGGGCAGCAGGCCAGACATCATGCCGACCATCTGCACGAAGAACGGCAGGGACAGCAGTGCTGTCAGAACAAAGCGCCTGCGCTCCGCACGCCAGACCGCCTCACGCTGCGCATCGGGATTATCCCTTGCGCCATCATCCAGCCTTTTTGCACCGAAACCGGCTTTTTCAATAGCCTCAATGAATGTTTCCGGTTCCACCACGCCCAGCACATAGACAATATGCGCCCGCTCCGTCGCAAAATTCACGTTCGCCCGTGTCATGGGGTATCGATTGAGCACTTTCTCAATCCGGGCAGCGCAGGAGGCACATGTCATGCCGGAGAGGGCGAGATCGACGCTTCTCTCATCCACCGTGAACCCTGCTTTGCGAACAGCCGCCACCACCGGCGCGATTGAAGCCGCAGGATTTTCCATCTCAACCTGCACCCGCTCCGATGCAAGATTGACCGTAGCCTGCACGCCCTCCTGACGGTTGAGGATTTTTTCAATCCGCGCCGCACAGGCTGCGCATGTCATGCCGCCAACGGGAAAACTGACAGTGTGTGACACGGGCCTTGCTCCTTGAGGATATCCTGTAAATTTATACCCCATCCCGGTATAATCAAGGCGACCCTTCCTGATTTTTCAGCCTCGCCCGCGCCGTGCGGGGAGCAGCATTGTGCTTTTCATTCACAAACGGTGTAATAAACCGACCGCAGTGAGACCTCTGCGTCACATCTGCCAGACGTGACGCACACAGGAAGAAGGGAACACCATGGCACGGGACCCCAAGGCCGAACGCGCGCCAGACCACTGTACCGCATGTGAGCATGAGGACAGCGCAGACAAACGCGTGCAGCAGCCCCGCAAGAAAAGCCTGACCAACCGGCTGCGCCGCATTGAAGGCCAGATTGGCGGTGTGCTGAACATGGTGGAACAGGACCGCTACTGTGTGGATATCCTCACGCAGATTTCCGCTGTGAAATCCGCTCTGGATGGCGTTGCCACCGAAATTCTCTCAGCGCATGTCAACGGCTGCGTCCGCACGGCAGTGCAGACGGATGGGGGAGAAGACGCCATTGAAGAACTTCTGGGCGTTGTGCGCAGAATGATCCGCTAGGTCGCCCCCCTCCTCACTTACCGCTCAAGCGTGGCATCCGGCGCTGTCTGGGCCGGGGCGCTCATCCCGCCAGCCATTGTGTCACAGGCCGCCTTCTGCTGCTGCATGAGCGCATTCAGCGCCTTGCCCTGCTTTTTCAGCGTTTCAATCCTGCTACAGACCGCCATCTGCTGCTCCATGCTCATGCTCTCCATGCGCTGGGGCTGCATGATTTGAGCTTTCGTGCTCTGGCCCATTGCTTTTTCAGGCATTGTCATGCCCGCCATCTCATGGCCTGCGCCCTGCGGCGCTGGTTCGGCCCGGGCAACGCTGGCGCACAGAAGCGCCAGAAACACAAAAAGAGAAAACCGCATTTTATAAACTCCCTGTTTGAAAAATTCCTTGTCAGAACCAGCTTCTGATCCCCAGCGTGAAACGCAGTGTGCCTGTCTCTCCCCCCTGATCCCGCACAATCCGGTGGGCCTGCGTGAGAAAGCCGGAATAGGTCACGGCGACATACGGCGCGAATTTCCGCCACAGCTCATACCGCAGGCGCAAACCGGCATCGACATCGGACAGGCCCGCGCCAACCTGCCGCGCGGCATCGGAGCGGGTATAGAGATTGAACTCGGCCTGCGGCTGGAGAATAAGCCGGTTGGTCAGCAGAAAATCGTACGAGCCTTCAAGTTTGGCTGCAAACCGCCCGCGATCACTGACATACGCCGTGGCCTGCACTTCAAACTCATACAGAGCCAGCCCCTGCACACCCAGCGCACCCCATGTGCGAGTCGGGCCATCATCAAGATCAACGCGCACGCCGCCCTGAAGATTGAAATAGGGAGAGATGGCGCGGCTATAGAGCAGTTCATGGTCCCCATCATGCAGGCGGCCACGCTCCTGTGTCCCTTCCGTTTTCAGCCAGAGCTTGTTGTAGTCAGACCCGTACCAGGCTTCCCCATCCCAGCGGAAATCCGTGCCGCCCGGCGCGTAACGGCCTTCAAGTTCATTCATGATTCCATGAAAATAACGCTCCTGATCCATAACCGGATTGATACCGCCCAGAGAGACAAAGGGAGTGGAAGACGGCGCATCCGCCGCGTGATAGCGCGGGCTGGATGGCGGGGGCTCCGCGCCAGATACCGCACCGCCGTCCGCCAGCGCTGCAGACATGGTCAGCATCTGCACCGCCAGACACATTCCCGGAAAAGCAAAGCGCTTCATTCCACAATCACCGTGCGAAACATGCCCAGCTCCATATGAAGCATCAGATGGCAATGATACGCCCATGTGCCGGGCACGTCCGCTGTCACCAGATAGCTCATGCGGGAACCGGGTTGAGAAATCAGCGTGTGTTTGTAAGGCCGATACGCACCCTGCCCGTTTTCCAGCTCACTCCACAGGCCATGCAGGTGGATGGGATGCTCCATCATGGTGTCATTAATCAGCGTAAACCGGACACGCTCCCCCTTTTTAAGCCGGATGGGGCCGGATTCTGAAAATTTCCGTCCGTTAAACCCCCAGATATAGCGCTCCATATTGCCTGTCAGATGCAGGATAATCTCACGTGAGGGGGGGCGCGGGTCTGCACCGGGTCTGGTCGCGCGTAACTGCCTGTAGTTCAACACCCGGCGGCCCGTCTGCTCCAGCCCGTCACCGGGGCTCCCCAGCCGGTCAACCGGCATCATGGCCACATTCTGGTTTTCCACATTGATGGGCGGAGGCCCGGGATCATCCACCTCAAGGGGCGGCGGTGCGGAGTGTTGATGGTGCATGGCCATACCCGGCATGGGCATGTCCGCCATATCGCCTGCCGCCATCCCGCCGCCGGACATGTTCTTTGCGGGCATGGCCATCTCTTTCATGCTTTCACCGGGCTTCATGTTGCCCATGCCCATATCAACCATGGTCCGCACAGGGCGCGGGTCCATGGGGGGCACCGGGCCGACCATGCTGGCACGCGGGGCCAGTGTGCCGCGGGCAAAGCCTGTCCTGTCCTCACTCTGGGCGAAAATAGTGTAGGCGCGGTCTTCCTTCGGCTGCACGATCACATCATAGGTTTCCGCAACACCGATGCGGAATTCATCAACCGGCACCGGCTCTATATCGTTCCCGTCAGCCTGCACCACCAACATTTCCAGACCGGGAATGCGGATATCAAAAAACGTCATGGATGACCCATTGATAAACCGCAGACGCACCCGCTCACCGGGGCAAAACAGGCCATTCCAGTTCCCGTCCGGCGCATGGCCATTCAGAAGATAAGTGTAGATAATTCCTGTAACATCCGAAATATCCGTGGCCGCCATCCGCATGCGGGACCATGCCAGCCTGTCCTTCAGGGCGGCAGCGGCACTTCCGGCCTCCCGCGCCTCGCGCAGGAAAGACGCAGCCGTGCGCTGCCGAAAAACGTAATAATCATCCTGCATCTTCAGATTACTGATCATGTCCATGGGGGACACATCCGTCCATTCTGAAAGCAGAATCACGTAATCCCGCTCGCAGGCGTTCGGGTCCGGGTGGATGGGGTCAATCACCACGGCCCCATAAAGCCCCTGTGCTTCCTGCATGCCGGAATGGCTATGGTACCAATACGTCCCGCTCTGATGCAGCCGGAAACGATAGGTAAAGGTTTCACCGGGTTTGATACCCGTAAAACTCAGGCCCGGCACACCATCCATTCCGGATGGCAGGCGGATACCATGCCAGTGGATGGACGTATCCTCATGCGCGAGCGTGTTGGTCACGTTCACCGCCACCGTCTCCCCCTGCCGCCAGCGCAGCACGGGGCCGGGCACCGTACCCTCGACACAAGGGGCATGCAGGGCCTTGTGGTCTATTTCAATATGGGTACGGCCAACACTCAGGTTCCACAGGGCCGATGGCTCGGCCGGGATCAGGCCAGCCGCCTGCGCCCCTACACCTGCGGACTGTGCTGAACGCGGGAGAGCCGCCATCAGGCCGCCTGCTCCCACGCCTGTTACAAACCGGCGTCGTGTCAGACCATCCCGCAAACGGGACGAAGAAAACATCATGAAAAATCCGGAACTCGAACGGTCACTCCCCGCTTTCTCTAAGAGAAAGCGGAACGGACGGCGCGTGTGAGCGCCCCGAAACCGACTGAAACGTCAGGACTAAAAGCCACGCGTGTAATTTCTGTGCCTGAAATGGCCGCCCTGAAGACCCGATACGGGTATGTCAGAACAAAAACCATTCTCTTGAGCCACAAAAAACACCACGCCACCAGACACCCCTGACGGATGTTTCAGACAGCTTCCTGTCTGTTCAGAAGTCTGGGTGGGCGGAGAGGGGGAAGCCAATCCGTGCCGGAAAAATCGGCCTGGGCCTCCACGCTGAAGACTTGCCTGCGGGCACCGGGTCGATACACGGGATGCGGCCCTGCTTCCGGCGGAGGAATATCCGTTGCCGCGACATGCACGTGGCAACATTTGTCCCCATGCGGCACATTCCGGGAATGAGATGCCTGCCCCATACACCGGGCGTCCATGCTTTCTGTGCAGGGCATTGTTCTGTCCTGCATCATGGCATGATGGGCCTGTA
Source organism: Acetobacter farinalis (assembly GCF_011516935.1). Lineage (GTDB taxonomy): Bacteria > Pseudomonadota > Alphaproteobacteria > Acetobacterales > Acetobacteraceae > Acetobacter > Acetobacter farinalis. The sequence continues at coordinate 2,813 of NZ_WOTF01000022.1, read as the reverse complement.
CTTCTCTTTGCGCCTGCGCCGGGGAAACACCTGCCAGAAGCCCCACCTGCATCAGCAGGCAGGCCAGCAGACCAATCCATATCCGGGCCTGTGTCCTGATCATTCAGGGCTCCCCATGCTCAGGTGCTGGAACGCAAACACCCATTTTATATACCCATGGGGGGCATAAATGAAAGGGTTTTCTCCGTGCTGCATCCGTCTGTTCCAGATGCAAGCCACGCTGCCCTATGGCCAAATATCCCGCCCGGGTAACGCCTGAGATGCCACGCTCCCCTGAGCCGTTCTAAAGGCTGGCGCTGGCTGTTCAGGGGAGATGCTTTTTCGTTACAGCTTGTTTTCCAGGCGACAAAACTTGAGGCACCGCCTGAAAAACACTGCTCAGTTCTCAATAGGGAGGCTGAGCATACCCTGGCGCCATGGGATAAGCTGGCACCATCGGCACAGCAGGGACCGCCGGAACAGCAGGAACAGCAGGAACAGCGCCGAGAGCAGCCCCCACAACTCCAGCGATGAGGCCGCTTGCCACAGCCATCAGGAGATACTGGCCGCCAGACTGCACCCAGTAATAGCCGGACGGTGGTGCCCACAGACCGTGGTAACGCCGCCAGTCATTAATCACCCATCGCGGATCCCGGGGGCCGGAATAATAGTCACCCTTGCGCCAGTGTTTCATCGGACCATAGCCGGGGCCCCACCCACCGTGATGACCGTGGTCATCATGATCACCATGATCACCATGGTGACCGTGATCGCCGTGGTCTCCATGATCACCACGCGCCCATGGCGGATCCGCATAAGCGGTGGCACTGGTCATGATCAGGGTCATGACCAAGGCTGCAGACAGCAATGTGCCTGAAAATCGTCTTGTCATGATCGCTCCTTGTTTTACGGACACTGAAGGAAACACGGTCCTCAAAGCTTTTCTGTGGCGATAAAACCGAATCGACCATAAACCACGTGCCAAGCACCGTCCTGAAAATTCGCCTGCCTTCACGGCGGAATGAAAATGCACACCCCTCTCGTGATCTCTCGTGGCATATGCTGACCTGTGAAGAAATCACAGAAAAGGTTGGCGTTCGTATCAACGCAGGCACAGCCATCATGAGCGAACGGGTGATGCTCGGTCCGATGTTCTCCAAACGCAAAAAGGCGGCCGGAATGCGCGAACCCGAGTTTCGTCCGCTCTTACAGGGACCGGCATGGGACGGAGATTGACAGCCCTGCTGCGCAAGCGGACTTCCCCCTCACTCCCAGGCCTTGCATCACGCTGGACGCCGTGTAAGGCAGCAAAGCATGATGCCGCTTCGCGTCTTCAGAAAGACGGTGATGGCACGTGAAATGTTCGTTCATCAGGCAGCATAGTCAATGCATTTTATTACGACATTCAACCTGACTTCCTTCGCCGACAGTACGGCAAGTCTTCTCGGGGCCTTTGTCCTTGGCGCGCTGATTGGCGCGGAACGACAATACCGCCAACGAACAGCCGGTATTCGTACGAATGCTCTTGTCGCGCTTGGCGCCGCTGCTTTCGTCGATCTGGCTCAGCGTCTCGCCGGTGGAGTCGAATCCCTGAAGGTTATTGCTTATGTTGTTTCCGGTGTCGGCTTTATTGGTGCCGGAACCATTATCAAGGACGGTGCATCAGTGCGCGGTATGAATACTGCAGCAACGCTGTGGTGCTCCGCAGCTGTAGGAGCCTGCACGGGAGCGGATATGCTCGCTGAGGGCGCTCTGCTTACATTTTTCGTAATTGCGGGGAACACGGTCTTACGATTAGTCGTGCCGCTGATTAACTGTTCCCCGTTTTCATCGTCCACTGAAGAAGACAGTATACAGCTCTACATCGAAACCACGCGCGCTGAGTGCCCCCGGATCGCTGCCATGCTTGGCCTCTTGGTGCAAGATGCCGGTTACACCGCGAATCGGATGCGCTTCACGAATGAGGGCAAGGAGCAATGCATCATTCAAATCAGTTTACTGTCGAGCGAAAATACTGAGGAGATGCACGTATTGATCGGTAATCTCATGACTGACCCGGCGGTTATTTCGTGCCGTTCAATAGCGTAAAAGCCGATCGTGGCCGATCAGTTTTTCAAATCAGGCCCTCACATAAACCCACGCATTTCGTCCCGACCGAAGCGTAACAATAATCCTCTTATAATCGGAAACCTCATATCGATCCGCATCTGCCAATTCGGCCTCTGTAATCAGAAATACTTTTCCTTTTACCTCATCTTCATCATTTCCGCTCGCTTCAACCACAGGATGAAACCGACTTCCACTCGTGCGAATAACATCCGGATCCGTGATTTCAAGCATTGATATACGATATCCAGACATACTGTCATCCTGACCCTCCAATAAACGGCCGAACGAAGAAAGCTGAACTTCATCTTTCTGCAAGGTTCCGTAAGAAAACAGAAATATCGCTCGCTCATCTTTCATGGATTTATATCTCCCTGATATTGAAGAATTCATTCGAATCTCATTGAAGAGATTTATTCAAATCTCTCATCCGCAAAGGCGGAATAAACACTCTCCATAAATCTTCCTCCACTGACCGCCTGTCTTGATAACCGTGCGGGCAGCGTTATCCATCTTGGATCGCGGCGTTTCTTGATCAGCTTTTGTCTTGTTACCACTGCAGCAACGCAAAAAGCCGCGTGTGCGGCTTTTGGGGTGTTGTTTTAATTTATGCTGGAATTGGTTGCGGGGACAGGATTTGAACCTGTGACCTTCAGGTTATGAGCCTGACGAGCTACCGGGCTGCTCCACCCCGCGGTTGTGAGGATTTGGGTAGACTGGAAGACCTG
>NZ_WOTF01000021.1 GCF_011516935.1 Acetobacter farinalis | reverse complement strand
TCAACATCAAAGAAACCAGTCTGCTTCATGATCCATGCCCCCAATCAACTCAAGGGAAATGGAATCACAGAGCAGCTCTCAAAACCAGGGGGTTTTTCGAACCCTCCATCTGTGATGCTAGTTTTGTGAGATTCGCCCGCTCAGCAGAAAACGGCTTGCTATCAAGCAGAGACCGAAACAGGGACATGTCGCGACGGGCCTGTTCCTTGGCAGGGCGGTGTTTTTCATTCCAGTCGTAAATCAGCCTCTGACGTGCCCGGCTTTGTGTATCAAACTGCTTGCTCAGCCATTCCTCGCGTTTTTTCGGGTTGGCCAGAGCGGCGAATTCCGCATCATAGTGTGTCTTGATGCGCTCCAGCCTGGGTCTGTTCCGTTCAGTCAGAACAGGGCGTACCGGATCAGGCGGACGTGATCTCAGGCCAACAATGAAGAGCAGTCCCTGAACGGCAAACCGGAGCACTTCCAGAAAATCCAATGCGGTCTGGTCAAACTGCTTTTTCAGGCGTCTGTGCTTTCCACTCAGTCGCTGCCAGACGCTTTTCTCGGCTTTCTCGGACGCCGTCTTTGCTGCGCAATAGCGATCATAGGCGTTTCTCAGTTGTTTTTCGTAAGGCTGAACGTTCTTCCGCCATTGTGCCAAAATAACCTCTTTGTCTGGCAGAGGACGCTTCATGGCAGGAGCCTGCTGGTCAAGGATGGCCTGTCTGTCATGCAGGGCGTTTAAAAGCAGACGTCGCAGGCGGGCTTCTTCCACAGTTCTGATAATCGGGCCAATGTGAGGGGCAGCCTGAGGGGAACGAACAGGTCGGTCCACATCCGCAACCCGTTTGCGATAGAGGTCTTGCTGGAGCTTGCTTCTCTTGGGGCGTCGGATGAGGGCTGGCTTCTGTCTGGGAGTATTTTCTTCTGCAAGCAGTTTGCGGAACTCTGCCATTCTGACTTTGGTCAGACGGGTGAAACTTCCAATGAGCGTGCCGTTCTCGTCTTCAATGATGTGTGCTCCCGGTCTGGTGTCTTTCCTGTCTCCCTCGCGCATTGTCAGGCCATGCTCTTTCAGTGCTGCGCGGAAGGATTTCAGCCCATCAGAGTGAGACCAGAGGTTCGCCACCAGTGTTTTCCGGGTAGCCAGATCAACACCCTGCCGTTCCGCGATCCGTCTCGCCTGTGCTGTATAGGCTGCGCGGGGTTTGAGATCATCGGAAGGGGGGATAAGCGATTCAACCTGTTCGGCTTCATGATGGTATTCCTGCTTGTGGAGGGCTTTTGCAATGGCCTTATCATGTCTGCCGGGTACCAGAGCATGGCCCAGTCGTATTTCTTCCAGTCGGGCGACTTTCTCAAGGCGCATCCAGCTAAACCGGCTGCTGAGCACATGATCTCCTTGCCATTCCGGCAGGATCAGATGCCCATGCGTCAATCCGTCTTTCTGGTGGATGATGAGGGTCATATGACTGGGATCAGCTTTGAGTTCCTGACAGAGGCGACCAGCGAACTCAGCAAGCTGGGTATCACTCATAGCTTGTGCTGGGTTAAAAGCAATATGGCGTAAACCATAGCTCAGACCCTCACGTTTTGCCTCCTGCATATGGTCGCGCATCAGCCAGTCTGATCCAGCCAGTACGCGAATGGCTTCATTTTTCGCGCCATGCAGGACATGATGACTCAAAGCCCCCGCACCACTGCGTGTTTTAATTCTGCTTTCTTTGACGATCATGACGCATGGTCACAGGCAATCAATGCAGGGTTACAGTCGTGTCGCACGTGCGACGGGCTATTCTTCTGGAAGGCTTTTTGCGAGATCGTGACAGAATGCGGTCGAGCCGATGGATCAGGGTTTCGATGTCGCCCAGCACAGAACGGCAATGGACGGCATCGCCACAATTTGCAGAGTGAGCAAGCTGATTGAGATTGTTGCCAACGCGTGAAAGCTGGGTGCGTAGTCTGCGGAGTTCGTCCGAAATGGATGGACCATCATCCCCCGAGAACTCAGCGGAAGTCAGCAGAGAGCGTATCCAGTCAGACGTGGTCACATGACCATGGCTGCGCGCGATATGGCTCCAAAGTGTGAGTTCAGCAGGGCTGGCTCTGACAGAGAGACGAGAAGTTCGAGATGCAGGCATAACAAGGTTCTCCTTAAAGGGGGTCAACGGGGGAAGTATTCCCCCTTGCCAGGTGCTGAATGGGTAGCCATTCAGCACTGCTGGCTCCTCTTAAAGATAACCTATTGAGATACCCGATTTCCTGTTTTTGTTTTGGGTGTTTTTTAAATGACGATGATCTATTGGAATAGATCAAAAGTGTTGTTTGTAAACCTTATGGTTCTTAAAGGTCTGGCTCTGTCTTCGTAGGAAAGACAGAGCCAGAAGGAAATGTATTTAGGGTATGACTTTTTTAGGACGCTGCTTGTTCGTAGAGATCGGCAACGCGTTCCCAATCAACCAGATCAGCCAGAAAGGCATCCACATATTTGGGGCGCATATTACGATAGTCGATGTAGTAAGCGTGCTCCCAGACATCACAGGTTAGAAGAGCGGTATGTCCATGGACAAGGGGAGTGTCTGCATTTGCCGTTTTAGTTATGGCCAATTTTTCGCCATCATGAACCAGCCATCCCCAGCCACTCCCAAATTGGGAAACACAGGCTGTTTTGAAGTCGCTTTTAAATTGGTCCAGAGAACCAAAGTCTGCAATCAGTTGTTTTTCAAGAGAGCCGGGAATGAAACCTCCTCCCTTGGCTTTCATGCTTTTCCAGAAAAACGAATGGTTCCAGTGCTGGCCAGCCTGGTTGAACAACACTTTTTGTGTCTGGTCCTTTGAAGAACGACGAATAATGTCTTCAAGAGATAACCCTTTGAATTCCTCGCTGGTCGTCAGTTCATTCAGTTTGTCGACATAGGCCTTATGATGTTTCCCATGATGATATTCGAGTGTTTCTGCTGACATATAAGGGGCAAGAGCATCCATGGCATAAGGGAGCTCTGGTAACTGAAACATAATGGTTTGCTCTTTCTGTTGGCCCGCATCTTATGCGTTGTAGGTCTTTACAGGTTCTGATGTCGGGCTTGTGGGGGGCATGTAACCTGCAATCTGATACACTCTGAGCGCAGTGGCTCTGGCGTGCGTAATGAGATCATCCCTGTCGTGATGATGGTCAAAGAGAGCATCTGGATAGTCGGTCAGAAGGCTGACGATGGATGGAAGTTGTTCGACGCAGGCCAGACGGGCTTCCAAAGGTAATGTCGGCAGAGACGATGCCTGAATAAGTGCTGTGCAGGCGCTTTTCAGAAAGGAGAGGGACTTTTTCAAGTCACCCTGTTTTTTGAAAAAATCTGCAAAATTAAGATAGGAAATGGTCAAGATCACAGGTGAAGAAAGATGCTGCCCTGATACTTTGAATGTATCAAAAAATGTTGTTGCTGTGGTGAGGGACGCCTCATAGCCTTGTTCGGCTTTCTTCAGATGGCCAAGGGTGAAGGCGTGATTGGCCTGCCGTGTGTCTTCTTGCCACATGCGTTCAGATGGGGTGGTCGGGCCGGTGGAGAGCACCCTTTTCTCGCCTTATCTATTACCGTATCACGAGGAAAATAGCATAAACATCATAGTATGCAATATGCTATATCATGGAATGTGTTCACATTGCGTGGCGCATGGGCAGATCACCGAGGGTACGGTGATCTGCTTTTTAATGATGGAGATGATTGTTTGGATATTGATCCTGCCTCACCAAACAGATTGAATGCATTCTTCAGGATAGTGAAGGGCTTCGATCACTTGTTGAAGATTAGCGACCTCAATTCCGCTCGTATAGTTCATGGTGCCTTGAGATTTATGACTGGCTTCATGCCCGAGCACAGTATCAATCCATAATTCTCTAATGTGCGCCTCTTGGTTTCTGAGTTTCGTGCTGACCGTATGACGGAAAGAATGGAACGTCACAGCATCGGGAAGACCAAGTCGTTTTTTGTGCTTTGAAAACGAGCGGGCAAAATTATCGCCTCTCTCGCCAGAAGTAGAAATGGTCAGATCAGGAAAGAGGTATTTCTCACCATTATCCTCAAGCAGGTTCAAGTCTTTCATTTGGAGCAGACTTGAATGAACGGGAATGATGCGCGTTCCTGCTGCTGTTTTTGGTGACCAATCATCTTCAGGATGTGGGCGTACATGGAAGCAAGGAACACCGTCGATCAACTCAATATCCTGTCTTCGTAAATTGCAGATTTCACCTAACCGCATGCCGCTAAACATACCGATCGTGATGATGCCAGCCCATGTTCGATGGGAAACCGAAGTCCCTGACCAATGAGTGTTGGCAAGCAAGGCAAGCTCACCATCTGTCCATCCTCTGCGGACAATCTTCTTGGTGACATTGAAGTCCCAGCCGGACCATGGATTCTTGTCGACAAAATCGCGTTTGACCAGATGTCCCCATAATGCAGACAGCCGAGAGAAATGGTTTTTAACGGTTTTCCCACCAACTGTTTCCAGGCCTCGTTCCTGAGCCTGTGCAATAACAACGCGCAAGGGAAGGGTGGTTTTCCCTTTTCCATGTGTCGCGGGCAGGGATGAGAGCAGGTCAAAAAACTCCCCCGCCATGTTGCCCGTAATCTGTCGCACAGGCATGTCGCCAAAAGCTTCAACAAACAGGTCAATAGTCTTCTGAGTGCCCTTTATGGTGTCAGCACTCTTTGTCCTGTCGGAATAAATGAAGCGTTCAGCCATGGTCGAGAGAAGAGGCGAGGAGGCTTTTGGGGCGGGCTTGCGCTCTTCCTGCACGAATGGGGTTGGTATCTGAGGAGTAGGCTGGGCAAGATGCACAGGCTGACGGCTCTGGATACCAACGATCATGCCAGACAGACGGTCAGCTTCCGCCTTGAGCATTTTCTTTTCCTGTTTGCTCAGGGCAATGCCAGTGGTGAGCTGCTGACGCAGACTGTCAAAGCGCTGGCCGATCTCGCGTATCTTTTTTGAGCTTTCATCGAGGAAGGCGTTTTCGCTTCCAATTCTTTCTAGCAGTGCCATGTTATGGGTGGCGTCGCGGATTTTGCGGTCAAGGGCGTGGCACGTTTCGGCAAGGGCAAGTGTTTCTTCCTGATCCCTGATTGTCTGAGCCTGAATAGTCAGCAGCTCTTTCATCAGATCAGTGTCAGGCTTTTCGTCCATCATCCTTGCTCTTTCAAACAGTGCGCCCGTGGACGCATAGAGGGCCGCTGCCCGTTCACGGGCAATGAGCTTACTCTGAGTTTGCAGGGAAAGGGAGATTTCGGTTCTGCCGAGGCAGGCTTGCACGGCCTGCGGGACTGCGCGCCGAAAGTGGTAATGAGACCCAATGAGTCGGAGCATCTGCGTTTCCCGTTCTGGGAAGACAAACGGGAAAATCCCGCAGACCCGCCAAATTCTCATTTTACTGTTATATTTCAATAGGTTAGTGGTGCGAACTGCGGGACTCGAACCCGCACCGCAATCAACCAACATACTTCGTTGTGTGTATGCTGGTAGCGATAATGGCGGATTTTCTGGGAGAAACAAGCGCTGCACTTGCATAGCGAACATGCGGGTAGTGCCCGCACGTCAAGCATTAAGTCAGTATGTCATGGTGGCGGGGTTTTCAGTCTGAATGCTGCAATACCGTATGGTGATTTCTCTTTCCGCCTGAAACACTCGACCAGGCGAATGGAATAGGCCAAACTGCGAAGTCTGTTTTGTTTGTAATGTAAGGCTTCTTTCCATGCCCCGCGGTCGCCCTCGCAAAAACCCTGATGCTGCCCCAGCTCCCAAGAAAACCACAAAGACGGGCAAGTCCAAGGCAGCGACTGCGACACTGGGCTTTGAGCAGCAGATGTTTCTGGCGGCTGACAAGCTGCGCAAGAACCTGGAGCCTTCAGATTACAAGCATGTGGCCCTTGGTTTGATCTTCCTGCGCTACATCTCCACCGCCTTTGAAGCGCGCCATGCTGAACTGATGCTGGACGACCCGGCAGCAGCTGAAGACCCGGACGAATATCTGGCTGAAAACATCTTCTGGGTGCCTGAGACCGCCCGCTGGTCTCACCTCAGGGACAATGCCCGGTCCTCCAGCATCGGCAAACTCATTGATGAGGCCATGTTGGCTATTGAAAAAGCCAACCCGGAACAGCTCAAGGGTGTGCTGCCCAATAATTACGGACGGCCTGCCCTTGATAGCGTGATGCTGGGCGAGTTGATCGACCTGATCTCCGACATCGGCATGGGCGATACGGACGACAAGGCGCGGGACGTGCTGGGCCGGGTGTATGAATACTTCCTTGGTGGTTTTGCCGGAGCCGAAGGCAAGCGTGGGGGGGAGTTCTACACGCCATCCAGCGTAGTGCGCACGCTGGTTTCCATGCTCGAACCCTATAAGGGCCGGGTGTATGACCCGTGCTGTGGTTCTGGCGGCATGTTCGTGCAGTCCGAACGCTTTGTGGAAACCCGTGGTGGCAAGCTGGGCGATATTGCCATTTACGGACAGGAGAGCAACCACACCACATGGCGTCTGGCCCGCATGAACCTTGCCGTGCGCGGCATTGGCGCGGATATCCGCTGGAACAATGAAGGCAGCTTTTTGCGCGATGAGCTGAAAGACCTGCGCTTTGACTATATTCTGGCCAACCCGCCCTTTAACATCTCGGACTGGTGGAATGCGTCCTTGGAGGAAGACCCGCGCTGGCAGTATGGTAAGCCGCCTGCGGGCAATGCCAACTATGCGTGGCTCCAGCATATCCTGTGGCATCTGGCTCCCGACGGTACCGCTGGCGTGGTGCTGGCCAATGGCTCCATGTCCTCCAACCAGAACAGTGAGGGCGAAATCCGCCGCCGGATGGTGGAAGCCGATGTGGTGGACTGCATGGTGGCCCTGCCCGGTCAGCTTTTCTATTCCACCCAGATTCCGGCCTGCCTGTGGTTCCTCACCCGCACCAAGGCGCAAAAGGGCTGGCGAGACCGGCGCGGAGAAATCCTGTTTATTGACGCCCGCAAGCTGGGCAAGCTCGTTGACCGTACCCGCCGGGAACTGACGGACGAGGACGTAGCCCGCATTGCCGACACCTACCACGCATGGCGTGGAGAAAAGGGCGCAGGCACATATGAGGATAGTCCGGGCTTCTGCAAATCCGCCACACTGGACGAAGTGGAGCAACACAGCTTTGTGCTGACCCCGGGCCGCTACGTGGGGGCAGAGGAAGCCGAGGAAGACAATGTGCCATTCACTGAACGCTTCGCAGCCCTTGAAAAGACCCTGAAAGAGCAGTTTGCGCAGGGTGAAGAACTAAACGCGAAAATTACCACCTCCCTGAAGCTGATCGTGCAGAAGGAGAGTGCGTAATGCTCTATCTCACTCCACTGGAACGCGCACTCGACCGCCTGAAAGAAGGCTGGACACGTCACCTTGCCCAGCCAGACGATGAGCAGTTGCGGGACGGCCTGATCCAGCGTTTCGAGTTTACCTATGAACTCAGCCACAAAACCCTGAAACGCTTTCTGGAAGCCAATTCTGCCTCTCCCGAGGACTATGATCGCATGGGCTTTCCGGACATGATCCGCTCCGCCAACGAAGCCGGACTGCTCAAAAGCGCATGGCCGCAATGGAGCGTGTTTCGCAAAATGCGTAACCTGACCAGCCATACTTACAACGAGGCCACAGCCAGACAGGTTGTGGCCAACATTCCGGACTTTATCGCAGAAGCCGAGTTTCTGCTGATCACGCTGAAAGAGCGCACAGCGTGACAGGGCAGATCGACATAACGCCCGAAGAGCGGGCCATTGTGCTGCGGATACTCAACGAGATTGTGCCTGACCGTGAAGTGCGGGCGTTTGGCTCGCGCGTGACAGGCAAGGCCAAGCCATTTTCTGATCTCGATCTGGCGATTATGGGTGATGAACCTTTGTCCTTGGGAACGCGAGCACGGTTGGAAGAAGCTTTCTCAGAGTCAGAACTGCCGTGGAAAGTGGATGTTCTTGATTGGGCACAAGTCGATGCAGATTTTCGTAAGAAAATTTGTATAAATCATATCATAAAGAATAATTATTTTGGTGTGTTATGACTTTTAGAACCTACACTCTTGGTGAAATATTTTATATTGAAAATGGATATGCATTCAAAAGCAGTGAGTTCAAAGCTACCGGAACTCCCGTCATAAAAATAAAAAACATTAAAGCGGGACATTTTAAGGATGATGAATTTTCTTATGTTGAATCAATATTCCTGAAATTAAAGCCAAATAAAGTTACAAGGCCAGATGACCTTCTCATTTCCATGTCTGGCAATCGTCATGACGGTAATCCTGATACATGGGTAGGAAAAGTTTGTAGATTCAATAAAAATGAAAAAATGCTAATTAACCAAAGAGTAGGAGCCTTAAGATTTAGGTCACCCACTTTAGCTTGTGCAAATTACATGGGCTATTTGCTTAGCCAAATGCTTTATCAAGAATATTTTATATCCATAGCTACAAGCTCTGGAGGGCAAGCCAACTTATCTCCCAACCAAATTCTTTCCATGGAGGTTACACTCCCGACCATCTTTAAACAAAGCGTGATTGCCTCCATTCTCGGCTCTCTCGACGACAAAATCGACCTCAACCGCCGGACGAACGAAACGCTGGAAGCCATGGCGCGGGCGTTGTTTCGGGACTGGTTTGTCGATTTTGGCCCGACACGGGCAAAAATGGCCGGAGAAGTCCCTTACCTCGCTCCAGAACTGTGGGAACTCTTTCCCGACAGGCTGGATGATGAGGGGAAGCCTGAGGGGTGGGAGCTGCAACCAACTGGAAATTATATCAAAAATCTAGATTCCCGTCGTGTTCCACTTTCATCTGCACAACGAAGAATACGACAAGGCAAATACCCATACTACGGGGCAGCATCTATAGTCGATTACATTGATGACTATATCTTCGATGGTACATATCTTCTTATCGGCGAAGACGGGACAGTGCAAACAAAATCAGGATATTCTGTAACCCAGTACGTACATGGGAAAATATGGGTCAATAATCATGCTCATGTTTTGCAGGGCGATAATGGTGTTGCAACAGAACACCTCCTTCTTCATTTCTCCCATATATTAGTAGAACCCTATATTACAGGGGCAGTACAACCAAAATTATCCCAGAAAAACATGAACTCTATACCGTTCATGTTTTCCTCAGAACGTATAAATTTTCATTTCAGGACGGCAGTTGAGCCTTTATTTAATAAAATTCTCACCAATGAAATAGAAATGCAGAAGCTTGCCCAACTCCGAGACCTCCTCCTCCCCAAGCTCATGTCAGGCGAAATCAGCATCCGGGATGCCGAAAAGATGGTGGAAGACGCGGCATGAGCTTTCTGTCCGAAAACGAGATCGAAGACTGGGCCTGCGATATTTTGCGCGAATGTGGCTACACCGTTGTCTGGGGGCCAGATATTGCCCCCGGTGGCAAAAAGCCCGAGCGCGCCTCGTTATCGGACGTTGTGCTGGAAAAGCGCCTCCGTGCCGCCATAGACCGGCTGAACCCGCACCTGCCCCAAGCCTCACGCGATGAAGCCCTGCTGGCCCTGATGCGCGAAGACACGCCCGATCATGTGGACGAAAACCGCCGCCTGCATGACTATCTGGTCAATGGCGTGCCGGTGGATGTCGTGCGCGAGGATGGCACACAGTCTGGCGATCGGGTCCGTCTGCTGGATTTTGAAAACCCGGAAAACAATGACTTTCTAGTTGTGCGCCAGTTCGTCATTGAAAAGGACGAAGCCAACCGCAGGCCAGACCTGGTGCTGTTCATCAACGGTATGCCGCTTGGGGTGATTGAACTCAAAAGCCCCAGTTCCGAGAACGCTACGCTGGATTCAGCCTGGAACCAGTTCCAGACCTATCGCAGCCTTATTCCCTCGCTGTTCCGCTTCAATGAAGCCCTGATGATTTCGGATGGTACCGAGGCCCGCATTGGCTCCCTGACCGCCGACCGTGACCGCTTCATGCCATGGCGCACGGTCAACGGCGAAGAGCTGATCGCCAAAAACCATGAGGAAATGGAGACCGTCCTGCGGGGCGTGTTCACCCCACACTGGTTTCTGGGCCTGATCCGTGACTTTGTGCTGTTTGGCGAGAAGAACGGCAGCCCCATCAAAATTCTGGCGGGCTACCACCAGTTCCATGCCTGCCGAAAGGCCGTGGCGCAGACTGTGCGGGCCTCCGCCCCGGAGGGAGACCGCAAGGTGGGTGTCGTCTGGCACACGCAGGGGTCAGGCAAGAGCCTGCTCATGGCGTTCTATGCTGGCGTGATTGCCCGCCACCCGGAGATGGAAAACCCCACCATCATTGTGCTGACAGACCGCAATGATCTGGACGACCAGCTCTTCGCCACCTTCTCGGGCGCACAGGCTCTGTTGCGCCAGACACCGGAACAGGCAGACAGCCGGGAGGACTTGCAGAAACTCCTCCGGCGCACCTCGGGCGGCGTCATCTTTACCACCTTGCAGAAGTTCCAGCCCGAAGACGGCGAAACCAGCCTGCCCATGCTGACCGACCGACGCAATGTGGTGGTGATGGCGGATGAGGCGCACCGCAGCCAGTATGGGCTGGAAGCCAAGTTTAACCCCAAGACCGGCAAAATGACCTACGGGTTTGCCAAATACCTGCGCGACGCCCTGCCCAATGCCTCCTTCATAGGCTTTACCGGCACACCCATTGAAAATGCCGATGTGAACACACGCGGTATTTTTGGCGATTACATCGACATTTACGATATCGCCCAGGCGGTCGAGGATGGCGCAACCGTGCCCATCTATTACGAAAGCCGCCTTGTGCGCATTGAACTGGATGAAGACCTCAAGGAAGAACTGGACGACGAATTAGCCGGTATTATCGAAGGACTTTCCGAAAACGAGGAGCACAGGCTCAGCCAGAAATACTCGCGGGTGGAAGCGCTGGTCGGCTCAGAACCGCGCCTGCGCCGGATAGCCGAAGACCTTGTAAGCCACTTTGAAAACCGCCTCACCGCTCTTGAGGGCAAAGGCATGATTGTGGGCATGAGCCGCACCATCTGTGTGGCGCTCTATAACGAGATCATCCGCCTGCGCCCCGCATGGCATAGTGATGACGACAATGCAGGGGCCATCAAGGTGGTGATGACCGGCAGTTCGTCTGATCCTGCCGAGTTCCAGCCCCATATCGGCAAGAAGTCCAAGGCACGGCGTGAACTACTGGCAAAGCGCATGAAGGACAATAACGACCCGCTCAGGCTGGTTATTGTGCGCGACATGTGGCTGACGGGTTTTGACGTGCCTTCCATGCACACCATGTATGTGGACAAGCCAATGCGCGGCCACGGGCTTATGCAGGCTATTGCCCGCGTCAACCGCGTGTTCAAAGGCAAACCCGGTGGTCTGGTGGTGGACTATATCGGCCTTGCCCAGAACCTGAAGGCGGCTCTGGGCGAATACTCCGCTGGAGACCGCGAACAGGTCGGCATTGATGAGGACGAGGCCATCCGCGCCTTGCAGGAACGCTACGAAGTTGTGCGGGCCATGTTCAATCCCGATCAGGCAGGCGGGTTTGACTACCACCCGGCCTTGCAGGACGGCGCGACACCGAAGGCCAAGCTGTCCATCATGGCGGGAGCGCTTGACCATATTCTGGGCCAGCAGCAGCGGGCTATGGCAACAGCCAAAAACGATGAAGACCGTAAAGCCGCTCAGAAACGCTACCCGGATGCCGTCAAGGCGCTCTCGATTGCCTTTGCGCTGGCTTCTGCCAGTGATGAAGCTGCCAGACTGCGCGATGAAATCGGGTTTTTCGAGGCGGTCAGGGCGGCTCTGGTCAAGAGCGTAAGCACGGGCACCGATGGACGCAGTGCGCAGGAACGCGAGCTGGCCATCAAGCAACTGGTCAGCAAAGCGGTCGTCTCAACTGATATTATCGACATCATGGAAGCAGCAGGCGTTGGAAAGCCTGATATTTCCATCCTCTCGGACGCCTTCTTGCAAGAAGTGCGGGAAATGCCCCAGCGCAATCTGGCCATTGAAGCGCTCAAAAAACTGCTGGAAGGCCAGATACGCAGCCGAACGCGCACCAACATCACGGAAGCCGAAGCCTTCTCACAACGGCTGGAACAGGCTGTCGCCCGCTACCATGCCAATGCCCTGACATCCGCCCAGATACTGGATGAACTCATCCGCATGGCCCGTGACATGGCGTCCGCCCGCGACCGTGGCGAGGAACTGGGTCTGACACAGGAAGAAATCGCTTTCTATGACGCACTGGCCCAGAACCAGAGCGCCAAGGACGCCATGGGAGACCCCAGCCTGCGGGTTATCGCCACAGCACTGGTGAAAACCATTCGGGAGAACGCAACCGTGGACTGGACGGTCATGGCTCAGGCTCGGGCTAGAATGCGCATCGCAGTCAAACGCCTGCTTCGCCATTATGGATACCCGCCGGATATGCAGGACGAAGCCGTGCAGCACATCCTACGTCAGGCGGAGCAGTTCGCACCGATCTGGTCGGAGCAGGCGTGAAAGTCATGAGGACGGATAACCTGCCCCCTTTGTGACTGTTTTGTTCAGTTTGGCGGTCTGATTACGCAAACGGGTTGGAGATCGTCACCATGTCAAAAACTTTCTGACCATCCTGCATATCCTCGGATAATAGGGTTTCAAACCCGTTTTCCAGGGCGCAGGCTACGATCATGGCGTCATAGGTTTGAAACCCGTAGCGTTCGATAATCGCCCATCCTCGGCTGTAGACTGCTTCGGTAATGGGGTGGATTGTGACCAGTCCCCGAAAATCAGCGATCAGGGTCTTGATATCATCAAGGGGAAGTTTGGTTTTTCGCCTGAGCGTGTGTGTTGCTTCGTTCAATGTCTGAACAGAAATATGGCAGTCGTGTTGAAGCAGAAGACTGTCAGCAATTTCGGCTTTTTTCGTACCGTCTTCCATCATGGCATAGAGCAGGATGTTGGTATCCAAAAAGAAAGACATCACTCTTCAGGGCGTTCAAAGCGGAAGCTGGAGGGTAGCTTCTTGCCAATCTCTTTCAGGGAACGCAGGGCTTCTTCCTTGGACTTCATGCGTGTGAAAACAGCATCCACATTGTCGCCTTCCTGAAGGCCAAGTTGCTTGACGATGTGTGAGGGGATGCGCACAGCCAGACTGTTACCCCATTTGGAAACGTGCATGAGACCCTCCTAGATAATGGATATACAAAATTACAATATGACTATCTCTGTATGCAAGAAGATTCAGGTCTCCGCCTGAAGAGAGTTATGCGCATTTTGGCACCAATGTGCGACGAATTTCGGGTGGAGGGATAGGTTCTAGGCAAGGTTCTATGCATCATGGTTGATGTGCCCTTTACGTTCCATGCAACGATCTCATTTATATTTGAGCCAGCCGTGCCAACCAGCGGACACGTTGTGTCTACTGATTGGCAAACTGACCAGGGGGAAAGCAGTGCCTTCCCCCGTGGACCCCCTTGTTGTTGTGGAGGATGCTCATGTCTCAAACAGCGCCTGCTCAGGTTCGCCAGAGGCGACCTAAAAGACAGTCCGCCAGAACGGAGGGGCGTCATCATGACCTACGTATTCGTTTATCCAGAATTGAGTATGAGAAGATCAAGGTCGCGGCAGGGGCGGACAACATGACGATGTCATGCTGGATGCGTGACCTCATGCTGGCCTCTCTTGGAACGGGTGGGGAGCACGGGAAGCTTGCCATTGAGATGCAGGCTCTGGCGCGTCAGTTATCCGGGATTGGTAATAACCTCAACCAGATTGCTCACACTTTGAACGGGGGTGGATCAGTGGTTCCGTCGGACATTCATGAGGCACTGGCAGAGGTGAATACCCACACTGCCCGTCTGCGCAAGCTCCTGCGAAAGATACGGACATGATCATCAAAGCCACGCGGATCAAGGCTGCGGATTCATGGCATGGTTTGTGGCGACATCTGATGCGTACGGATGAGAACGAAGAGGTCCGGATTATCCGGGGGCAGAAGTTCAATCTCAATCAGGCTGTTCTGGATGCAGCCAGTCGTGGGGGCCAGTATGGATTGCGCCATGTCATGCTCAATCCGGAGCTGGAAATTACCCCTGAACAGTTTGAAGCATGTCAGACCGGATATCAACGGGAGTTTGGCGCGGAAGCGCCTCTGGTGATTGTGGAACATCAAAAGCCACGGGCGGATGGGCTGGGGTTTGAACGACATCGCCATCTGGTCTTTGCCGAGTGTCTGGAAACCCAAAGGGTTCTGAGTTCCCGCTTCATGAGAATGCGGAATGAAAAGGTCGCGCGGTTATGTGAACTGGCATGGGAGCATCCCCTGACGTCAGGCAAGCATAATGACCAGGTGATCCAGTATCTGGATGCCTCACCAGTTGCCGAGATGAAACAGGCCGCCGCTCGTCTCAAGCAGGCTTTCTGGGGGGAGGAGGTGCCGCTCCAAGCGACATTTACGGACGCGGCACACCAGACTACAAAAAGGCGGGCGGGTCATTCAGTGCTACCCGCCATGCGGGCGGAACTCAGGCGGCTCTGGCAGGAGGCGGGCTATGTGTTACAGACGTTTGTCGAGCGTGCCGGAGATAAGGGGTATCAGGTCAAGTCGGGCGACAAACCCGGCGTATGGCTGATTGAGAATAGTGAAGGTTATCATCTAGCCCTGCACAGGGTTTTGCGCTTGCGACGACAGGACCTGGAAGAGTTGATGGAGGAGCAGGACAGACCCATGCCTGCTACTCTGCGCAAACGACGGCGCATTAAGCCGGAACTCTTGCCTCCGTTACCTGAAACACCTGCATACAAGACATATATGGAAGAACTGGCGGATATAATCCGTCCGCCGTGGAAACGTTCGGAGTGTCGTGCCGAGTTGCTGGCGCGCCCGTATCTGCGGGAGGTACAGCGGCTGGAAAAAAGGACGGATGCAGAGATATTGGCTGAATTACTGGCAGCTCTGATTATGCGTTTTCTGGAGTTTTTATTTGGCAAGAAAGTGGAAATACCGCCGTTGACCGCGCAGGAAGCGAGGCAGTGGATTGAAAAAGAGGCACAGACGCGCGCGCAAAAGCGTCAGGAGGCCGTGAGAGCACATTTTGAGCAGGCTGATGTTCAGGCAGCCCTGAAACAGAGGCGGTCGCTTCGAGGCTGCCTTGTGTCGCAAAATTTAGCAGTGCGTCAGGCCATGGAAGACGGGCAGTTTCAGCGGGCGGTGGGACTGTTGGAAGGGCAGAAGCAGTCAGTCTCAGGAAGATCGCTTCAGGCAGAACAAGCGCCCGACCGGCAGCAGAGCAGTAGAGGTGACAGGGAGATATGAATACGTGATGGCTGCTTACGCCTTCATTTTTGTCATTCAATGCCCGGTTAAGCTTCTCGAATAGCGGACTATTTTCGGTTTTTCTTGACGTAAGGAGCCTGAGCAGTCAGCGGTGAGGCCATGGATACCATCAGCCTTCTTGCTCTACTCCTGACGCTCTCGGCAGGCTTCAGCATTCTCAACCACCATACGTTGCGTGTTCCTGTCACGATCGGCGTTCTGGTCTTCTCATTGCTGACCTCGCTTCTGGTCATGATCCTGAACCCTCTGATCCCGGCCTATGACCTTCAGGCTCTCCCACGGTCTGTACTCGGCGCGATCAATCTGCCTGCGGCACTTCTGAACGGTGCCCTGTCGCTGCTGCTTTTTGCGGGAGCCATGCAGGTGGATGTCGGGTATCTGCGAGCAAAGCTGATATCTGTGACCGCTCTCTCCATTCTGGGAACCGTTCTGGCCGTGGCGTTTCTGGCGGTCGCGGCGTGGTGTGTTTTCCCGCTGCTGGGCCATGCCGTTCCCTTTACATGGTGCATCGTGCTCGGCGCTATCCTCGCTCCGACAGACCCGGTTTCGGTCGTGGGAATGCTGAAACGTCTGGGACTGCCAGGACCGCTACAGGCCGTCTTTGCGGGCGAGAGCCTGTTCAATGACGGCGTGGGCGTCGTCATTTTCGGTGTGACGATCGGTCTGGCGACTGGAGACAGTCAAGGGGTGGGCGCTTCTGAGATTGCCATGAGCTTCTGCCGCGAAGCGCTCGGTGGTGGTCTTCTTGGAGCGATAAGCGGGTGGATTGCTCTTCGTGTGCTCAAGGGACAGCGTGACCCGCATATTGATCTGCTGACCTCGCTGGCTCTGGCGACCGGAACCTTCAGCATCGCCAATCAGTTGGGGATGTCCGGTGCGATTGCCGTCGTCGTGGCCGGTCTCTGCTTCGGAACCAGCTACAGCCATTCCATTTTCGATGAAGTATCGCGCAAGGAACTCGACATTGCATGGACGCTGATTGACGAAGTGCTGAACGTCCTGCTGTTCATGCTCATCGGCTTTGAAATACTGGAGATCACGCCGCATCTGTTCACGGTTCTGGCGACGCTTGCCGTGATCCCGCTGTCCATTGCCGTGCGGGCATTGAGTGTGCTGTTCTCCACCCTGCCGGTTCATCTCCGGCAGTGGGAGCGGGGCCGTGTCATCGGCATCCTGACATGGGGCGGCCTGCGTGGCGGCATCTCGGTTTCTCTGGCGCTTGGCCTGCCGCACGGAGACCTACGTGATCTGCTGCTGCCTGTCTGTTACGGTGTCGTGGTGTTCACCATCATCGTGCAGGGGCTGACCATGGAGCGGGTCGCCCGCAGGCTCTATCCGTCAATCGTCTCCCGGCCGCAGTAATGCCGTCTTCCCTTCTTCCCGTCTCGATTTCCGCCCGGCGGGTTCTCATTCTCGGGCTTGTCGCAGGCTATGTGGATGCCCTGAGTTTCGTCGATCTGAGCGGTGTCTTTGCCGGCGCGATGACCGGCAATACCACGCATATGGGCGCCTCGTTTATCAGTGGGAACTGGCAGCACGGCCTGCTTCTGATGGGTGTGCTGGGCGTATTTTTTCTTGCCGCTATTCTGGCCAGCCTGATGCGGCTGTTATGGTCGCCAGCTTGCGGGGTCATGGTCATGACGATCTTCATGGTTCTGGCGCAGGCGGTTCAGGGATCGTCCCTGCGTTACTGGGGAGAATTTCTCGTGCTTCCGGCACTTCTGGCCGTGCAGGGCGAAACGATCGGGAAATTCTCCGGCACGCCCATGCCCACGATCGTCGTGACGACAAACCTGTTAAAAGCCGCATCGGGAATTGCGGAATGGATGGCGTCATGGATTGCGCCGGACAGGAACATTCGCCCTATCGCAGGAAGCATTTTTCTGCCGCTACTTTCGTGGGGGGCTTTTCTGGCAGGCGTGATGGCCGCCGCTACGGGGCTGGCCCTGCACGGTAGTTTTCCGTTCCTCTGGCCCGTCCCTTTCCTTGTCTTTCTATACCGGGATATCTGGAAAACGGAGCGTTCCGGGCAGGACGATAATTGAACACCCTGTCTGACAGGTCAGGATCAGACGCAGGACGTAACGCGTTTATGATGCGAATCTGCCTCTCGGTCAGGTCAGATTTTCATGCCTGACAGCCGACATTCAGCTTCCCCCCCAATGTCGCCTTTATATGTCATAGTGTATGTGGAAATTGTAAGAAGGACGGATAGACTAGAGCTTCCACAACGCGTTGTAGGTTCTTGATTTCAATGCCTGACATATAGTTGGTCGTTCCTTGTGAACGATGCGTTGCCTCGTGCCCAAGCAATGCATCAATCCAGAGTTCACGGATGTCATTCTCCTGATTGCGCAGCTTGGTGGAAACCAGATGTCGGAATGAATGGAATGATACGTCTTCAGGAATGCCCATACGGCGTTTGAACTTCGAAAACGCCTGTGCAAAGTCACTTCCGCGTACGCCATGAGGAGCGATTGTCAGTTCATCGAAGAAGTAAGTGTCGGAGTTTTTGAAATCCATGATCCCGGCAGCAATCAGTTTGCTGTGGATCGGGATAATCCGCGTACCGGCAGCCGTCTTGGGAGACCATTCGCGCTTCTTGCCGTTTACAATCTCAACGTAGGGTTGAATATGGAAGCAGGGCACACCGTCAATGACCTCAATATCCTTATTGCGCAGGTTGCAGATTTCACCCAATCGCATACCGGTATAAAGGGCAACTTGTACAAGGCCCTCATAGGTCTTTTTGGATATGCTGCGTCCCGTCCAGGGTGCGGATACAAGTTGCTCTAATTCCTGCTCAGACCATGCACGGCGCTCGACCTTTTTTGTGATGTCAAACTGCCACTTTTCAAAGGGATTCCGGGGCGCATAGTCGCGTTGGACCAGATGCCGCCAGAGTGCGGACATGCGGGAGAAATGGTTTTTGACGGTCTTGCCAGATACGGTTTCCAGTTCTAATTCGGCGGCTTGTTCAACAGCTTCACGGATGGGTGGGTTTGATTTTCCCTTGCCATGCATCGCAGGTAATCCTGAAAGCAGATCACGGAATTCACCCGCAATTTTTCCAGTGACATCAGCAACTGGCATGTCTCCAAAGGCTTCGGTGAACAGGGCAATGGAGTTGGTTGTCCCTTTAATCGTATCAGCGCTCTTGGTTGGATCGGAAAATACGAAGCGTTCAGCCATTTCTGACAGTCTGGGCCTGATATCACGCTTCTTGGTGTCTTTCTTGGCCGGTGTGTCGTCCTGCGAAGTTTCAATGATTTCGGGTTGTTCGGTCTTGTTGAGGCTGGTGATGATATGCGTCAGGTTTGCAATCTGATCGCGGAATCCCTGTTTTTCGGCGTTGCTAACTTTGGTATCGACAAGAATATCGGTGTTCAGCTTGCTCAGACGTTGCAGAAGATCATGCATGGCGGGGGTGACACGCTCGAAGAAGTCTTCGGTTTGCTTCACAAGTGCTAGTTTCTCGTAAAGATGGCGGGCTGCATCAGCCTTGCGGCGTGATTGTGAGGCGGCACGTTCGACATCGCGCAGTGCTTCATGCTCCGCGATGATTTTGGCTTGAAGGTCTGCCAGGTCCTTCCAGTCGGCTTTATCAGGCTCGACGGCGACGAAGTCTTTGGCCTTGGTGAACAACTCGCCAATCCTCCCATAAAGCAGCCCCGCGCGTTCGCGTGCTACTACTTTATTGCTGGTTTTCAGCGAAAGGGAAAACTCTTTGCGGCCCAATATGGCTTGGATGTCGCGAGGAATCGCTCTTCTGAAATGATATCTGGTGCCAACAACCCTAAGCATTCCCGTAGTCTCTCTTGCTGGGAAATATGCTGGAAGAAAATCATAAGCCTGAAACCGAAACGAAAAAACGCTTCTAAATCAATGCCTTATGGTGCGAACTGCGGGACTCGAACCCGCACGCCCTTACGGGCTGGAGATTTTAAGTCTCCTGCGTCTACCATTCCGCCAAGTTCGCATAGGGCTGCCGGAGTGGTGGGCAGGCCTGTGGTAGGGTGTCTCTCTCGTCCGCAGAGCGGACTGAGTAGGTAGTCTGTAGGCTATAGTCTTGCCACGTTACGGCGCGTTTTAGCATGTTGGTGTGTGGCGGCAAGTGTTTGAGTCATGTCCCGATCGTTTACTGTGCGCCCAACAGGCTGGGGCCGTGTTGTTTCAGCCATGCTTCTGCCTGGCGTCGGTGGGGCGTGAGCTGGTCAACCAGTGCCCAGAACGCCGGGCCATGATTCATGTGGCGCAGATGGGTCAGTTCATGCGCAATCAGATAATGCCTGACAAGATCAGGTGCCATGACCAGACGCCAGGACAGCATGATACGCCCGGATGAGGAGCAACTGCCCCAGCGGCTGGACGTATCGCGAATATCAAGCCGTGCCGGGTGCAGGCCAGACGTGCTGGCCATGGCGCGCAGTTCAGCCCCTAACGTCAGGCGGGCGCGGGCGCGGAGGAAATCGGTAACGCGTCGGGTGATGAATTCCTCCGCGCCGCTGACAAAAATCTTGTCCCCCTCTATCCACACGCCCCCGCGTGCCGCGGGCTGATGGATGATGGTGTGGGGCTTTCCTTCCAGAGGAATGGTTCGGTCAGGCAGGAAGGCGGGGGCTTGCTGGAGCGGGGCCAGACGCCGGTTGATCCATCGTGTCTGGCTTTTCAGGAAATCCAGAGCCTGAGTGCGCGGAAATCCGGAAGGGAGTGTGACCAGAACAGCCTGCCTGCGCGGGTCGATCCGCACAGAAAGGCGACGCGCCCGGGCTGATGTTTTCCAGAGCACGGGCACGCGGCAGTCTGGTGCCAGATCAATCAGGTCGGGCGTGGTGCTCAAAAGGCTGGTGCGGGGCGATGTGGCATCACCCCGTGAGGAAGGCGGGCCTGATTTTTCAGGGTGTGCTGGCACGGATATGGCGGACAGGCGGCCGCTTTTGCGCACGTGGCTTTTTGGTGGGCAGTCCGGGCCAGCCCACCAGATAGTTTTCCAGCGCCCCGGCCTGACGTTCACTGATGCAGCGCCCGGCAGCGGAAGCGCCGGAATCCATCACGCTTTCCGGTGTGCCAGTAATGAGCGGATGCCATTCCGGCAGGGGGCGGCCTTCAGACAGTCTGCGGTATGCGCAATCCGGCGGGAGCCAGTCCAGTTCAGGCACCATCTCCGGCGTGAGTGTGATGCAATCCTGCACTTTTTTGTGGCGTTGCGGGTAGTCCGTGCAGCGGCAGGTTGCCACATCCAGCAGGCGGCAGGCGACAGACGTATAGTGAACTTCGTCTGTCTCTTCGTCACGCAACTTGTGCAGGCAGCAGCGGCCACACCCGTCACACAAGGATTCCCACTCAGCCGTGGTCATCTCTGTGAGAGGGGTGGTTTCCCAGAATGGGGCCGGGGAGGGGGGAGGCGTCATGGGTGCAGGATAAACCGCCAGCCTGCCTCAGGAAAGAGGGGGGCGGTTGATTCCAAGCGTTCCAAGCAGACTGAGGGCAATGGCCAGACACAGACTCCCGGCCAGAGGGCGGCCCAGCAGGGGGAGCCAGAGCAGGCGCAGGCGCGTAAAAGCCCCCGCCCCCAGTTCCTGTGCGGTGCGCCCCCATGAGGAGGGTGCGGCTTTAAGTCGGCTGAGAGGCACCAGTGAAATCGCCGGGCCAATCAGCACACCCTGAAAAAAGGAGAGGAGCCAGGATCCGTGCTGTGCAGGAAGCAGGAAGGGCAGAAAAAGGGCGCCTGCCGTGGCAGGAAGAAGCACGAGCAGGAGCAGGGTATGCAAACGGCCTCCCTGCCGGGTTGCGAGTGCCGCGCTCAGCACCAGTGTGGCGAGACAAATACCGGTTGCGGCCATGAACGCTGCATGCGTGATCAGGGCAGACACATCCCCGAAAGGCAGGCTGCCAGACACGGAGAGGTTCACCGCTCCGCTGCCCAGTGCTCAAACCGTTCGGCCAGAGCCGGGAGGTGCGTGCTCCAGAAGGCATCATTCACCAGAATGGGGGCGGCCAGATGCCGGGTGTCCGGTGAGCCGGCATTGATTTCCGCCAGAGAGGGCAGGGATGGCCAGGCATTGGCAAAAGCCTGCTTCTGCGTGGGGTGTTCCAGCCACGCTGTCAGCGCCAGAGCCGTGTTTTCCTGTGCGGAGGTTTTTGGCACACCCCACGCGTAATTCACCTGTAGGCGTTGGGGCCAGTACAGGCCGAAGCGGGCGCGTTCAGCCGGGGTTGCGCTCAGGATTTCCCCTGTAGGGACACTACCCATCAGCGCGCCCCCCTTTGTGAGGATACGTGCGGCTTCCTCGGGGGTGGACCACCAGACAAGATAGGGGCGAAGCTGGTCAAGCTTGCGGAAGGCCCGATCCACGCCATCCTGCGTGTCCAGAACTCGGTAGAGGGCATCGGGGGGGACGCCATCGGCCAGCAGCGCGATTTCCAGCGTGGTGCGTGGGTCCCGGCGCAGGCTGCGGCGGCCCGGATGGCGGGCGACATCCCAGAAATCGGACCAGTCCGGCGGGGTATCAAACCGGGAGCGGTCCCACGCCATGGCAAAATCAATGGCGGCGGAGGACTGGCCGCATCCGTTGGTGGAGGGATCGGCCGGGTCTCGCACCAGCAGCCCCAGAGAGCAGCTGATTTGCAGGGAGCTGGTTTCCATCATGACCGCGGCCCAGCGGTTGGGGGTGTCCGTCTCCAGCTTGCGGAGCCATGTGATGTCACCATTCCAGAGCGTAAGGCTTACTGGACGTTTGACAAGCTCGGCATAGGGGGTGAACAGGACTTTCTGTTGAGTGGCCGCAATGGCGCCACCGAATGTCAGTATTCTTATGGGCGTTACGGTTGTCCGGTGGCTCCGGCGCGCCGGACGCGCATGGGCCTGCGTGACAGAGGACAGAACCAGACTCCCCAGAACAAAAACCGTCAGGCCCTGCCGGATGGCAGCCACCATGGCGGAACGGCTCCGCGCCGGGTGGCGGGGGGCGGTTTCAGGGGGTGTATCGCGGAACAAAAAAACGGACAGGGGTGGCCTCATGCGGTTGCTGCTCAGGTCAGGAGCAATTCTAGCCTGATTTCTGGTCCATCGGAAAGGCAGTGGCGTTGGCTGTTTGCCAGGCAAGCAGTGCGATGCGCCCCGGCTCCAGGTCTCGTGCGGTGTGAACAGGGGGGCGATGAGCAATAATTTCCCCGCCATCCTGCATACGAAAGCGCATGTGAATGGCTGTTCCCACATGGCGGGCGGAGATGAGCGTGCACGCCAGCATGCCGTCTTCATCAGCAGAGGCGCTGGGCTGGCGGGGGAACATGACGGAGAGCCTGTCTGGCGCGATGCAGAGAGTGGCGAGGTCCTGTTCCTCCAGACCGGGAGCGGCCATGGCCTCCACGGTCTCCCCTGTTGGGAGGCGAAGTTCGGCCATATCGTCTTCCAGAGAGAGGACTTTGCCGGTGAGCATGTTGGCCTCGCCAAAGCCTGTGGCAACGCGCTCATGCGTCGGGCGGTTGAGCAGCGTGGGGGCCGGGGCAAGCTGGAGCAGGATGCCGTTTTCAAGAATGCCGATTGTGTCTCCTGCCATCAGGGCTTCCGTGCGGTTACGCGTGAGGAGCAGCGTGCTGAGGCCAATGGCGCGTTGCAGTTTTTCCAGCAACGCCAGCACCCGCCTGGTGCCAGTATAGTCCAGCTTGCTGAAGGGACGGTTAAGCACGAGAATTTCCGGACGCATGACGAGAGCCCGCGCAAGCTGGCCACGCAGGGTCTGTTCGGGCGTGAGCTGGGCCGGTTTGAGCGCGCGATATCCATCCAGCCCTGCAAGAGCCAGAGTTTCCGCCATGCGGCGTTCGCTTTCTGTTGCGGAGACCTGCCCGGAAGCCCGCAGGGGGAAAAGAATATTCTCCGCGAGGGTCAGATGCGGGAACAGGGGGGCGTGCTCCCCGAGGGTGGCAAGCCCGCGTTGGCCTGTCGGGCGGCGGGTGACATCCTCTCCTCCCACGCGGATGTGCCCTCCGTAACTGGGGGCATGGCCGGAGAGCACGTCTGTCAGGCGCATCAGGTCATCCTGTTCGGCGCCGATTCCCAGAAGCGCGACGCACTGCCCCTTTGCCACACTCAAAGACAGGCCGGGGCGCGGCGGAAGGAACGCGAGAGTGTGAAGCTCAAGCTGTGGGGGCGTGCCATGCGCGGCCTGCATGCAACTCTCTCCGTGGTCGTCTGTTAATAAGGGGCGCTGTCAATGAGTTATAGAGTGAGTAGGATTTCTCCATGTCTTCTGACAAAATCAAGGATGTAAAGGCTGCTGGCGAAGAAGCCGTTGAAACAGCCCGTGATGAAATTGATGCGGTAAAAGCGCATCTGGAACGGCTGATCACCAAGCATGTGGTGCCTGCATTGACAAATGCTGGCGGTAAAGCCGGGAATTTGACCGAAGAAGCAGTTGCCAATGTGCGGGAACTGGCCAATCATGCGCGCAACGATATTTCCAAGCAGACGCGTGCGCAGTCGCCATGGGTATCCATCGCCATTTCCGGTGTTGTGGGCTTTATCCTCGGTCGGATGTCACGCTGACGCGTCCTGTGATCTGAACGAAGGTAGCGCCGGAGTCCATGCGTATTTTTGAACTTGGCAGGTCAGCCCTGCACGCACAGTCCCATCTCATGCAGCAGATGGCTGTCAGGCTAGGAAAGCAGGCAGCGTTTCTTGTCGCCGCTGCGGTGTTTGGTTTTTTTGCCCTGATTTCCGGGCATGGACTCCTCTGGGCGCTTTTTCTGTTCACCTTCCACTGGGGGCCGGTTACAGCCGCCTTCGGCGTGTTTGCGCTGGATGTGTTTTTCGCGCTGATCTGCGTGTTGTTCGGCCGCCGTTCCTACCTGACAACAGCCGAAGTGGAAGCCCGCATTGCGCGGAACCGCTGCGCCACGGAGATGCGTGAATCGATTACCATGGCGGCTGTTACGGCCACCGTGGCTGGCTCCCTTGGCCGGACCGGCACACGCAAGGTGTGGGATATAGTACGCGGCCGTAAGAGCTGATTTTCCCTCATTTGCTTTTGCCCATAGGTTCCATTCCATTTTTGCATTGGCGGGGGCCAATTTTTTCTGAGAATGATTGCCCTTGATTTTGTGAGTGTGCGAACAGTTTGCATGCTTGCTAGTATGGGCATGTTATGAACCTTCAGCCTCATCCTGATGATGCTCTCGAAAGCCGCCGGTCCTTCGGGCACCGGCTGGCGCGTCTTGCCGCGGTATGGCGGCGGGAGATTGATGCGGATTTGCGCCGGTTCAACCTGACGGACGCCACCTGGCGTCCTATTTATTATCTCAGCTTGTCAGAGCAGCCAGCCAGGCAGACTGACCTTGCCCGTTCCCTGTCCCTTGAAGCGCCGTCTCTGGTGCGGCTGCTGGACGTGCTGGAGAAGCGCGGGTTTATCATCCGTGAAACGGATGAGGAAGACCGCCGCTCCAAGCTGGTGAGCATTACCGAGGAAGGCCGGAAAATTGCCGTACTTGTCAGCCATGCGGCGGATAATGTGGCAACACGCCTGACGGAACATATCTCCCCGCAGGAGCTCG
The DNA here is from genome assembly GCF_011516935.1 of Acetobacter farinalis. GTDB lineage: Bacteria > Pseudomonadota > Alphaproteobacteria > Acetobacterales > Acetobacteraceae > Acetobacter > Acetobacter farinalis. The sequence goes on along the minus strand of NZ_WOTF01000021.1, from coordinate 8,736 downwards.
AGCAGTGCTGCGGGATTCTGGACCGGGTCGAACAGGCTGCCATCGGGCAGAAAGATGGCACCGGGCCAGAGAGAGTGCACACAAGATGAGAACTGTCACGAGAATGGCGTCATGCTGACGGAATTCAACCTTTTTGGTGTCTTTATGGCACCAATCGTCGTCTATGCACTGGCGGCGCTGCCTCTTACGATGTGTGTGCGTTTTGCACTGTGGTGGAGCGGCCTGCTGGGCTGGTTCTGGCACATCGCCCTGTTTGAAGTCTCGCTTTACGTTTGTATCCTCTGCCTGCTCATTTTGTATGTCTGACCTCCGAAAAGGCTGCTGAGTCTCCGCAATGTCCCTTCTGCGCACCCTGATACGAGTTATCCTGACCCTGGCGGTTGTCTCTCTGGCCATTGTGCTGGGGGTTACGCTCTGGAATGTCTACATGATCGCCCCCTGGACCCGTGACGGGCGCGTGCGTGTGTATGTGGTGGATGTGGCCCCGGAAATTTCGGGCACCGTGGTGCAGGTTCCGGTGGTGGATAACCAGTTTGTGCACAAGGGAGACCCGCTGTTCGTACTGGACCCCGTGCGCTTCCGTCTGGCCATTCGGGAGGCACAGGCCCGGCTGGATGGCGCGCTGGAAGACCTGAAGCTCAAACGCAATGATGCCCGCCGCCGTATGGGCCTGAGCGGCATTGTCTCGGCTGAAGAGCAGGAAGTGTTCAACTCGAACGTGGCTACCCAGATTGCCGCGGTGGATGCCGCCCGCGCAGCGCTGGATGTGGCCAAGCTGAACCTCCAGCGCTCCGTTCTGTATTCGCCCGTCAATGGCTACGTGACCAACCTGAACCTGCGGGTGGGGGATTATGCCTCCGCCGGGCAGGCCCGGCTGGCCGTGATTGATGCCGATTCCTACTGGGTTTACGGATATTTTGAAGAAACCAAGATGTGGGGCGTGCATGTGGGGGATGAGGCCCGCGTCAAGCTGATGGGCTACAAGCCCATTCTGGCCGGTCATGTGGTGAGCATTGCCCGTGGTATCAATGATACCAACGGCACACCCGACAAGCTGGGCCTTCAGGACGTGAACCCGATTTTCACCTGGGTGCGTCTGGCCCAGCGTATTCCTGTGCGTATCCATCTCGATCATGTGCCTGACAGTGTGACACTGGCGGCAGGCATGACCGCGACTGTCAGCGTCGGGCCGGAGCCGCGTGGCCGACGGGGCAAGATGACCACCTGGCTGCAAGACCACCTCTGAGAGCGGCATGGAACAGAAGATGAAGGTTCATCGTCGCCTCGGCCTTTTCATGGCGTCCTCCCTGATGCTTTCGGCCTGCACTGTCGGGCCGAACTATCAGCCCGAACGCATGAAGGTTCCCGCCCAGTTCAAGGAAGCAGCGGAAGAACACCCTGCAACCCCTGAAGAAATTGAACGCACCAACCGGGAAATGACCGAGTGGTGGGCAGCGTTCAAGGACCCGGTTCTGACCAGCCTTGTCGAGCAGGCCATCAAGGGGAACTATGATCTCCAGATTGCAGGCCAGCGCATTCTGGCCGAGCGCGCCATTCGTGATCGCTCCGCCGCGCAATGGTATCCGCAGATGGATGCCAATCTTGGTGGCGGGGATGTCCGGTACTCCCTGAATATTGATAACTGGCCCATTCGCCCCGGTAACCCGGCGAACCGCCCGGAAGCTTCCATGCTGTCCTATGGCGCGATGGCAACGTGGGAAGTGGATGTGTTCGGGCGTATCCGCCGCGATGTGGAAGCCCATGAGCGGGCGGTGGAGGCCTCCATCGAAGGCCGCCGCGCCTTGCTGATGACCATGCTGTCCGAGCTGGCGTCGGACTACATGCTGCTGCGCGTTACACAGCTACGCATCAAGATTGCCACGGACAATATCCGCGTTGCGAAAGACGCGGTGGATCTGACCAACAAGCTGTATCTGGAAGGTGTGGGAAACACCTTGCAGATTGCGCAGGCGCAGGCTGAACTGGATGCCCAGACGGCCGCGCGTGAGCCCCTGAAAACCCGCGTTTCTCAGGTGACACACGCCATTGCGGTGCTGCTGGGGCAGATGCCCGGCGCGCTGGAAGATCAACTGAAGATCCCGCGGCCCCTGCCGACTGTCCCGGCTTTTCCGGCGGTTCTGCCGTCTGTTGTGATTGCCAACCGCCCGGATATCCGTATGGCGGAGCGGCAATATGCTCTGGCAACGGCGCAGATTGGCGTGGCGGTGGCAAACCTCTACCCGCATTTCGTGATTCCGCTGACATTCAACCCGAATGCCTCGGCCATGTACCAGCTCTTTCAGGTGAACGCTATGAGCTGGCAGTTTCTCATGATGGCCAGCCTGCCGCTGATGCATGGCGGCAAGCTGACATCTGAAGTGCGGGCTGCTCAGGCTTCGGCGGAGGCCGCACGTCTGACCTACCGGCAGGCTGTGCTGAATGGCTTCAAGGAAGTTGAAGATGCCATGGCCGCCTGGCACGATGACATTGAATATGCCGAGCAACTGCACAAGGCCTCGGAAGACAGCGCCACCGCCAGTGAGCGGGCGCGGCGGCTGTATGGCGCGGGCCTTGTCGGCTTTCTGGAAGTGCTGACAACAGAGCGCACCACCCTGAATGCGCAGAATATGGAAGCCCTGGCCAAGCTGGAGCGGCTGCGGGATGCTGTGAATCTGTACACAGCATTGGGAGCCGGCTGGAAAGGTGTGGCCCTTACCAATTCCACCCTGCCGATTTCCCTCGAAACACAAAACGTGTTAGCGCGCGCGTTCAAGCAATGATCTGAAAGGTCTCATCATGAGCCAGTCTTCGTCGCCTTACGTTCGTCGACTGCTCTGGATTGTGGCCTGTTTTCTGGGTGGCTTTACCGTGCTGTGTGTCAGTGGCTGGGCACTGGTCGTGAATGGCAGCACGCAGGACAGCACAGTGACAACACTGCTGCGCTGGCTGCCCGTCTCAGTGGGCGCGATCATGGTTGCGCTGGGGTTTTTCCTGCTGAATCTGCCGGTGCCGGAAGACCCGGAAGATTTCTTTCTGGGTGACGATGCGGATGGCCAGATCAATAAAATGGACGGGCGCTGAGCCGCGTTTTCCAGTCTTGAGGCCCCCTCTCACCCGGTGAGCGAGAGGGGAGCAGCCCTTATTTTTTGGGCAGGCGCACCGCGGTGACTTCAATTTCAATCAGCCAGCCGGGGTTGGCGAGCTGGGCGACGGCAAAGGCCGAACGCACCGGCAGGTTAGGCTGCTTTTCCGTGCCGAAATACTGGGTGTAGGCTTTCATCATGCCGTCAAAATCCAGCTGCTTCGTGCGCGGGTCCGCCACCATGTAGATGTGCATCTGCACAATATCACCCATGGTCAGGTTCAGCTTCTTCAGTTCGCTTTCAATGCGCTGAAGGGAGGCCAGTGTCTGCGTGCGCGTATCACCATAGGCTTCAAGGCTTTTGGGGGGAGCCGCCTTATCCTGTACCGGTGCCCCCATGCCGCTCAGATAGATTGTGGTGGCCCCGGCCGGAACTTCTATGGCGCTGGAGATAGGGAATTTGCCTTCTCCATGCCGCACAATGCCGCCTTCGGCATGGGCCAGAGCCGGGGCGGCGATGGCCAGAGCGGTGAGAGCGGCAGCGGGGATCAGGGTTTTCAAAAGGCGCATGTTATTCCTCCTCTACGGACAGATGCGGGCGCATGCCGGAAACGTCTGCCGGTTTCAGCGTATCAGTATAATGGTTCCCGAAGTGCGTACGAACGTAATTCACGACATTGGCAATCTGCTGGTCATTCAGCAGCCCGGCAAACCAGGGCATGCCGCCATAGCCATTCAGCACCACATAGGCCGGGTAGCCCGCACTTTGCAGCTTGGGGTTCCCTGCCAGAGCCGGGAACTGCGCACCCGCACCCACAGCGCCTTTGCCATCAGGCATATGGCAGCTCTGGCATACGTGGTGGTAGACGGCCTCACCATCCGTCAGGCTTTGCATTTTACCGGCAACAGCGCTCGCGCTGTCCGCATGGGCGGTGCGCGGGGCCAGAGCTACCGAGGCCAGAACTGTCGGGGCGAGAAGAGACGCAAGAAGCAGAAATTTACGCATCAGGCTGCTCCCACCGCGCGTTTGTGCAGACGGGTGACGGCATCCAGAGCGGAAAGAATGGCTCCTTCCTGCCAGCACCCAACGTAAGAGGCGTGCTCCCCGGCCAGAACAAGGCGGTTATCAACAGAGCACAGGGTTTTGTAGTGTGTCTTGCGGGCTTCTTCCGTCCACATGGAGCAACAGCCCAGTGTCCAGGGCACACGGCTCCACGCGAAACTGACGCCGTTTGAAAATTCCTTGCGATATTGCGGATGAATGGCCATCCCCTGATCCAGCGCGCGCTGGATGCGTTCCTCAGGTGTCATGCCGGCAAAATCATAGGCTGCGGGGCCGAACATATATCCCCCCAGCAGGACCGCCGGACCTTTTGAGAAAATACCGTGGCTGGGGTAGGAAATCTGGCTGATCTGCTGATCTGTAAAGCTGATGCCACCGTAAATCTGGTCATCTTCCTCCCAGAAGCGGCGTTTGAATTCCATCCCCATTTTGACGGAGGAGGCATAGGGCACGGCGGCGATGGCGGCCTTGAGCCCGCCGCTGACCTGCACATCAAGCTGGGAGAGAACAGACAGCGGAATGGTGCAGACACAATAGTCAGCCTGCGCCTGCCGCACGGCATCACCATGGGCGGTATCTGTGTATGTCACAGTCACGCCACGGTCATCCTGATGGATGGAAGAGACCTTGCAGTTGAGCGTAATGAGGTCTTTCACCTGCCGGGTGAAGCCTTTGCCAATCTGGTCCATCCCGCCCACGGGCTGGAACATGGTGGTCTGCATGTCCAGACGTTCATGGAATGCCATCCAGCTCCACAGGCCGGACTGCATGACATCCTTGCGGGCAAACAGGTCCGAGGGAACAGGCGCACCATTGATCCCGCCGCCCTGGGGTTTTTCAAACCCGCGCCGCAGGGAACTGGTGTTGCCTTTCGTGTAGGCCATATCCTTGTTCAGCCCGCCCCAGGACTTCATGGCCTGCCGCAGGTGGGCCCGTTCATCGTCTGAAACAAGATCATCCAGCTTGTGCTGGTCAATTGCTTTGGCCAGCAGTTCCGCGGTAAAGCCGTTGAAGTCGGACGCGAGTTCCCGATACCGCACGGCTTTGCCGCCGAAGGCACCCGTTGCGTGCAGCCAGCTGTTATGGTTCAGCTCGATAAAGGGTTCGAGCTGCACGCCAAATTCGCGGCAATAATGCAGCAGGCCCTGATGGTGGTAGGGAATGCGCCACGGGCCGGGATTGATATAGTTGCCGGATGCAAAACCAACTTTCTGGGTGGCGCCCCCCAGTTCCTTCACGGTGTCTCCACCACGCAGGCTGATATTGCGGCCACCGCTGCGGCTCTGGAATTCGAGAATCTGGACCTTGTACCCGGCTTTCCGCAGTTCATAGGCCGAGAGCATGCCAGAGAGCCCCGCCCCCAGCACCAGCACGCGGGTGCCGGGTTTGGCACCTGCAAGCTGTGGTGGGCCACGAAAATCCGTTCCCATGGCGTGACCAAGGGACGTCATGGCCTGATACAGCGCTGCGCTGCCAGCCAGTGTGCCGATACGAGTCAGAAGTTGCCGGCGGGTGGGCGCAGCGGGTGGATAAGCATGTGGCATCAGGTAATCCCGAGATGATCTTCAAAACAATCAGGCCGCGTGGAATGACCGGCATTCTCCTGTGAACGATCATGATGGAGCCGGATCGTTCACATATCGTAATGCTAGGCTATCTGTTACGGCATGACAACATCCCAGAGGTGCCAAAGCGTGCAGAATAGTGCGCAGAGTGCCGTCTGACACCCTGCATGGGGTTATTGTAATGTGTGCGGCCACACCCAGTTGCGAATTTCGGGCATATCCTCCCCGTATTCACACACATACCGTTCGTGTTCGGCCAGTTTGTCACGCACGGCCTGATGAACGTATGCGGCCTGACCGGCCAGCCGGGGCACCCGCCGGACCACATTGGCCGCGATATGGAAGCGGTCCAGATGGTTGCGCACGGTCATGTCAAACGGGGTGGTTGTGGTGCCTTCCTCCCGGAAGCCGTGGACATGGAACCGCGCCGCATTCCGGCGCTTGTAGAGAAGCTGATGCACAAGGGCCGGATAGCCGTGGAAGGCAAAAATCACCGGTTTATCAGGGGTGAAAAGCGCATCAAACATTTCATCCGGCAGGCCGTGCGGGTGCTGTTCGGGTGTTTGCAGGGTCATCAGATCAACCACATTCACAAAGCGGATTTTCACGTCCGGCAGGTGGGTGTTGAGCAGGCTGATGGCGGCAAGGGCTTCCAGGGTAGGCACATCCCCCGCGCTGGCAATCACCACATCCGGTTCATCGCCCCGGTCAGTGCAGGCCCATTCCCACATGCCAATGCCCTGCTGGCAGTGGGTGATGGCCTCATCCATGCTCAGCCATTGCAGTTCGGGCTGCTTGCCCGCGACAATCACATTGATCCGGTCCCGGCTGCGCAGGCAGTGGTCCGCTACGCAAAGCAGCGTGTTGGCATCCGGCGGCAGGTAGAGGCGCACGGTTTCGGCTTTCTTGTTGGCCATATGGTTCAGAAAGCCGGGGTCCTGATGGCTGAAGCCATTATGGTCCTGCCGCCAGACATGGGATGTCAGCAGATAATTGAGGGAGGCTATGGGGCGGCGCCAACTGGTCTCCCGTGAGGTTTTCAGCCACTTGGCGTGCTGGTTCACCATGGAATCAATAATGTGGATGAAGGCTTCATAGCAGGACAGAAAGCCGTGGCGGCCTGTCAGCAGATAGCCTTCCAGCCAGCCCTGACAGGTATGCTCGCTCAGGATTTCCATCACATGGCCGCCCTGGGCCAGATGGTCATCATACGGTTCTGTTTCCGCGTTCCATGCGCGGTTGGTGACATCCAGCACAGCGTTCAGCCGGTTGGAATTGTTTTCATCCGGGGAGAACACACGGAAATTCCGTGAGTCCAGATTGGCCGCCATGACATCCCGCAGCCAGGTACCCAGCACGCGTGTGGCTTCCGCCACCGTGCTGCCGGGCGCGGTGAGGGAGATGGCATGGGTGCGGAAATCCGGCAGGCGCAGGGGGCGCAGCAAGGCACCGCCATTGGCATACGGGCTGGCGCTCATACGCTTGGCGGCTGGCGGGGTGAGGGCTGCAATCTCGGGTTTCAGAGCGCCGTTTTCGTCAAAAAGCTCTTCCGGCCTGTAGGATTTCATCCACGCTTCAAGAATGGCGAGATGACCGGGCTTTTCCAGATGATCAACTGGCACCTGATGCGCCCGCCAGAAGCCTTCCGTGCGCAGGCCATCAACCGTTTTGGGGCCGGTCCAGCCTTTTGGGCTGCGCAGCACGATCATCGGCCAGCGCGGGCGGCGGGTATCCTTGCCACTACGGGCCGCGGTCTGAATGGCGGTGATACGGGCAAACGCCGTATCCATGGCGTCCGCCATGGCCTGATGCATGGGATCAGGTTCATGGCCTTCCACAAAAATCGGCTCATACCCACAGCCTTTCAGGAAATCGCTCAGTTCCTGTTTGGGGATGCGCGCCAGAATGGTGGGGTTGGCAATCTTGTAGCCGTTCAGGTGCAGAATGGGCAGAACGGCGCCGTCTGTCCTGGGATCAAGAAACTTGTTGGCATGCCAGGAGGTGGCCAGAGGTCCGGTTTCGGCCTCGCCATCCCCCACCACACAGGCCACCACAAGGTTCGGGTGGTCAAAAGCCGCGCCATAAGCATGGGAGAGCGAATAGCCCAGTTCTCCCCCTTCATGAATGGAGCCGGGGGTGGTGGCTGCCGCGTGGCTGGGAATGCCACCGGGGAAGGAGAACTGGCGGAAGAGGCGTGTCATCCCCTCTTCATCCTGCGTGATATCCGGGAAATACTCCGTGTAGGTCCCTTCCATCCAGGTGGAGGCAATCAGCCCCGGTGCCCCGTGGCCCGGACCGGCCACAAACAGGATATCCCGCTCCGTCTCCGACTCTTGGGCGCGGAGTATGCGGTTGAGATGCAGCCAGATGAAATTCAGCCCCGGCGTGGTGCCCCAGTGGCCCAGAAGCCGCTTTTTGGTGTCTTCCAGTGTGAGGGGTTCCCGCAGCAGCGCGTTGCGCAGCAGGTAGATCTGGCCCACGGAAAGATAATTGGCGGCGCGCCACCACGCGTTGAACAGAACCAGATCTTCAGCGGACAAGGGGCCGGGGTGGGGGGCGGTGCTGGTCATGTCAGTCCTTCCGGGGAAAAGGAGAGGTGAGGCTCTGATTCTCTCTGGCTACGGAGCCGTGCCTGAAGAAAGTGCAGGCGTGCCGCAGCATAAACCAGAAACGCCCGGCCAGGGACACGGTTCAGGCATGGCTGAACTCAGGTTGCAGAGGGGGTGCCTCGTGGCGCTACGTCAAGTGTCTTCGTGGAAGGGGCTGTAGGGCGGGTGTTCACGTTGTCGGAATGGCTGAGGGCATCAGGCTGGTGGTTCTGCGTTTGAGTGGAATTTGCCTTCAAGCGGGGGCATCAACGGCGGTTGAGACTATGGGGGCTCTCGCATCGGGTGCGTGAGATGAGAAGGCTTTTGCTACAGCGTGTCGTCAGTTAAGCAGTATGATGATTGAGGCGAACTGCACCGCAGCGAGGAAGGTTGATTTAAGCTTGTCGTAGCGGGTTGCGATCGCGCGGAACTGTTTGA
>NZ_WOTF01000020.1 GCF_011516935.1 Acetobacter farinalis | reverse complement strand
CAATCCTCACGGCCTCGCGCTTGAAATCTTCCGTATGTTTCATGGTTTCGTCGGTCTCCTGATACAAGCTTAAAACGCTCAGATGACCGGCACAAAACCGTTACAAGTCCATGCGGTGTTCCAGTGGCAAAGCTGGAGACCCGCAAAAACCGGGTAATTTCTGGCGAAGCGGACTGACTTGATGACGTCGAGCCTGCGGGGCGGCCCCAAAGGCATCGTTCGGACCAATTTCCATGATGCCCGGAGTTAATTCCGCCAGTTTTGCTGACTTGCAGGCAGAGTCAGCCTGCATTTTCTCGACGCTCGTGGAAGATCAGGCGGTTGAAGTTGTAGGCTAGGTTGCAAAGGGTCAGTTTCACCTCAGCGCGGGCGAGGCCGATGGTGCGGATGAACAGGTTGAACCGGTTTTTCTGATGCGCGAAGACATGCTCAACATGCGCACGGATCGAGGATTTGGCGGCATTGGCCCGCGCGGTTGCCTTCGACATCGGCTTGCCCATGGGTTTGCGCCGATGAATACGGGACGAGAGCATCTGATCCGACAGCCACTTCTCGTTGCGCCTGGATCAAGAGGCACTGTCTGCCCAGACCTCGGAACTGGTATTGTCCGTGCTGACGACCTGCCGGAGAAGGCGTCCGTCCGCCGTTGACGCCGAAGTCACCGCCATGCCCCGGATGAAGCCGAAGCGTCGGTCGATGCTGATGTGGGATTTGTAGCCAAAGACCGGCAGCGCGATCATGGGGAGCGGCGTCCCATCTGCCCGATACCGGACTTTCCCGCCGACCTTGAGTGTCCAGCGCGCGTCGGTATCCTTCTGTGCTGCCTTGTTCGGCTCGTCCGGCCAAATGTCTCTGGCGCTCTTCCCCGACTTGATCGCTTCGCGTTCGCCTTCGGTGCTCCGCTGTCTTGGCGCAGGCACCAGCGAGGCGTCCACGATCTGCCCGGACATTGGAATGTAGCCCTTCTTCCGGAGTTGCCAGTCAAAGGCCTTCATCACCCGCCTGAGCGTTCCCGTTTCGGTCAGGCGATTGCGAAAATGCCGGATCGTGTTCTCGTCCGGCGTTCGATCCCCGAGCGACAGCCCCAGAAATCGCAACCAACTCAGCCGATCGCGGATCATGAACTCCATCCGGGCGTCTGACAGATTATGCTGCGCCTGCAGGATCAGGGCCTTGAACATCATCACCGGATCGAATGGTGGGCGGCCGCCTTTGCTACCGTCGCCATACCCAAGCCCTTCGACCAGCCACGCCCGGAAATACTCGAAATCCACCGTCTCCTGCAAAACCTCGAGCGGATCGCCCTCTTTGCTCAACGCATCAAGGTGATCGCTCAAACTGAACAGGGACTTGGGATCCATAGCAGGCCTCCGTGATCGCGTAACTTCAATGAATCACCATAGCCGTCCAAACGCTAACGGTTTTTGCGGGTCTCCAGCTGCTGGACGGGATGCCAGTCCAGCAGCTGCATCATTAACACTCAGAGCATCACAAAGCCCCACGCACAAATATATGGTTATGATACCGACAAGAAGAGTGTTGGTCGTAAGCATCATATCGTGGTTGGTGGCGATGCCGAGGCATTTTTGAACGTCCTTGTGGCATTACCCACGCTTTACGCCTGTTCCGGGATTTTTTTCCGGATATCTGCTCAAGTTCAAGAAAAAGAAGAGGGCTCACTCGTCCACGGGCACCATGGCGCGCTCTGGCGCGACCGGCTCTCCTCAGAAGCCAAGGGGGCACCACCGCCTGACGCCTGCCTTTCCGTATACAGCAGTCTGAATTTCACAGGATAAGTTCAGAATCCAGCCAATATCAGAAAAGTTAACGAGTTTCCTCTAAAAATCCTCATTACTTACGAGAGTTATAGGCTATATACTGCTACCCTTACGTTAATATACACCATTGCCTACATACACTCAGATCTAACTATCAGGTTGTGAGACGTTATTGGCATAATCGCGGATTTCATCGACGTGCTTCATGATGTCTCACAACCTGACAGCTAAAATCATAACCCATATGAAGAAGAAAGTCAGTCAGGGGAGCGTTCATTCCAGCATGGTATATCTAACAGATAGACTGTAAAGGTATCTATTCAGACAGGCTCTATAAAACATTCTCCGTTTTATCTGCTGGCAAAGGTGCTCCAACGGCGGGCTGGACGTGTCCGTTGCCAGAACAGAGTGAATTATGTCTGAGCCAGATCACTGGGATTCATACCGGTGAACCGACGGCAGAGGTTGAAGAAACTCGTTGCGCTATCATAGCCAAGCAGAAAGGCTGTTTCAGTGATAGACGCGCCTGAAGCCATAAGGCTGTAACCACGCAAAAGAAGTGCAATCTGCATCCACACGCCCGGAGAAAGGCCGGTTTCTTCACGAAAGTGACGGGTGAATGTCCGCCGTGACATGTGGCAGCGGCTGGCCAGTTCATCAAGACTGGCACGTTCATCGCACTCCGTTGACCATTCCGCCATGACCAGACGCATTATCGGATGCTTCGGAATAGGTAAAATGAGGGGCCGTGCGATGCTGCGTGTCATTTCATCAAGCATTACCATGAGTCTGTGGCTGTCGAGCACGCGCTTTGGTACGCCATGCCGAGCTTCCTCTCCCCAGCGTTCCATTATTGCAAGAATCAGAGGCGTAGTACCAAATACGGTAGCTATATTCGGAAATTTTTTTTGCGTCATCTCAACTGAAACATATACCCGAATGCCGGACACATTGGACAGCGCCCCGCCATGCAGCGTTCCGGCTGGCACCCAATAGGCCTGACCAGCGGGAATGAGCCAGCGTGCATCTTCAGACGTTGAAAGTAGATGCCCCTTCTGAATAGCGTAGAGCTCTCCGCAGGTATGAGCATGCAGGGGACTGGTCACACTCAGGTCACGATCTGTCCGTGCCCGGATCATATCGTCCGGCTGCAGGGGCTCGACATTGCTCTCCGGGGGTGACTGTCGCATGATTGGCCCAAAACGAATGAATTAAGACCCTATGCTGATAGCGGGTCTTCCGGCCAGTGGCGATAGTCGCCTCATGAATAAGCACCCTTCAGACACTCGTTTAACGCGGGACTTTCTGGTCCTTCTCTTTTGCCTGCCATTATTGGCAGGGTGTGCCGGAACGCATGTGGTCAACGAGGCGATGACAGCGCCTCCCACCACATTCCCACCCCCTCACAGCATCTCGGTGACTGTATCAGATACCAGCCCTGTACCCCGAAAGGTCAAACGAATCGCGGGACATGCTCACGACGTGCAGATCGCTGAATCTAACCTGATGCAGGATCTCACACATCTTCTGGCCCAGCGTAATCTGGTCGTTGTTCAGCGCGGACAGGCTGCGGATCTGAACCTCCAATGCACCATTACTCAAGTCCGGAGCGGGAGCATGGTTGCACGTCTTCTGGTCGGGTATGGTGCCGGTAAGGCACGACTTCTGGTGTCTACCACACTCTCAACAACAAATGCAGACAAGCAAAAATTATTGACATTTTCGACAAACAGCACAACCGGGGCCATGCCCGGCGCAGGTTTTGGTATTGCGTCCGCAGCAGGCTCTGCTGGCACTGCCGTGCATATGATAGGCCCCTTGCTCGGCATGCCAGGCACTTTGCGACAGGGCTTGGGGCAAGAAGCGCAACAGACGACATTACGTATTGACGAAGAACTCGCCCGATACTTCTCCAGTCAGGGATGGGCATATCCTAAGCCGCCTCAGTCACTGTGGGACAGAATATAGACATTTCACATGACAGAAATATTGATCTGAGGCGTGATTTTCGACATCAGCCATTCAGGGGCGACCGCTGGGCGACCCTGAATGGCTGCAGAACAGTCTCAGATCCGCGCGCAACACACGGGCTTCTGGCACAGACTGCGCAAGGCTGCCTTACTCACCCGTGACATCACCGCATAGGATCGTTTCTCGGACTACGTCTGAGACATCTCCTTCCCTACGACACTTCAGATCAGGCTTTTTGTCCCTTATGCATTTTACTCTGGAAACCAGAGGTGGTCCTGAATTCTCGGACAGGACGACAAGCTACAATCCGACCTGAGAGAAGACGCGTCTTATGGGCGAAGTTACACGCAAGAGGTATGCGACGGCTTTCGGTAGCGCGGCAATGCACACTGCTGCGGCCTAACCGGTACGGTTTGCGAGATCACAGCCCGGACTTCAATTCTTCACAAAACTTACGTTGAATCTCTGTGTTTCTTTTCCCAGACTGCGGTTGTGTTTTTGATGCCTTATTTGTGAGAGCCCACCTCATGTCCAGCGCCGCCGTTTCAGCTTCCAATCCTTTTGCCAGCCAGATTTCCCAACTGGAACAGGCCGCCGGAAATAATCCGGGCTATAAGCAGGCTCTTGAAGAGTGGGAAAAGCAAATTCAGACCGTGCTCTCTGCTGATGCAGGGGGAAGCGGCGCGGCCAGTGCGCCAGCCAGCATCACCACGCCAGCACACACAGCCGCCCCGGTACCGCACGACACAACGCCGCCTGCGGCGCAGGCTCCCGCACAGAGTGCCCAGAATTATCCTGCATCGGTCCAGCCCGGCGGAAATGCTCCTTCCTCGGGCACGCCCTCCGGTTCCTCTTCCGGCTCAACCAGCACCAGCACAGCGCAGCCGGATGCAGGTGAGAGCAAAATTCCGACGGAACTGAGCAAATACGCTGCTGATATTCAGGCGGCCTCAAAAGCAAGTGGCGTGCCGGAAGACCGGATTGCCGCGGTGATCTGGGATGAATCCCGCGGGCAGGCCGGGGCGGCCACCACCAATGGCGGCAATGGCCTGACTGACGGCGGGCTGATGCAGCTCAACCCGGCAACGTTCCAGCAGCTTCAGCACGAACACCCTGATCTGCAGGGGAAATCCCTGTCCGACCCGGCAACCAATATTGAAGCCGGTGCGGATCTTCTGGCTGATGAACACGCAAAATACGGAAGCTGGGATCTGGCTGAACGGGCCTACAATTCCGGTGAAGGAAGTGTTGACACCGCGAACGCCAACATCACCACCACAGGGCTTGGAGATCCTGACTATATCAAGAAGGTGGACACCAATCTGCAGGCCATTGATAACGGAACGGCTCTGCCCGCCTGACGGCTGAGTGCCTGAAAGCAAAGTGCCCGCATGATTTGAGTGGCTGAGTGAAGAGCTGGCAGACAGGCTGACTGCCTGTCATCCCCCAGATGTCGCCCCGCTGCCGCACTCGTGGTTATCGGGGCTTGAAGACCACGCTTAAGGCGGAGCCAGGTTATCCAGTGCCGCCGGAAGAACAGGAAGAAGGGCATCCTGCTTTTCCAGAGGGCTTTCTCCCTCTCCGGCCGCGAGCCACGTGGCAGCGGCGCTGTCTCCCCCCGAGGGCAACCATGTTCCGGGGTGTGTCATCCAGCTCAGCATATCCCGCATGACACGGTCACCATGCCGGTCCCGCAGCAGCAGATGGTGTCCTCCGGGAATAAGGTCCAGCCGGACGCTGGCAGGGACATCCCGCCAGACAGCTCCCATGGCGGACGGCGGCACGAGCTGATCCTGATCCCCATAAAGGCACAGCACAGGGCCATGCAGCCGGGGGGCCGCGATGGCAGCCTGCTTCATCATCCCGACAAGCCCTTGCAACGCTTCAAGGCGGGTGGCCCGTATGGTCAGCGGGTCATAATACAGGCGGGCAAGCGCCATCATGTTATCACTGGCGACGACATGCACGGGCAGTTCCCGCCCGGTGACAAGTGCGCGCGGGAACAGGCTGGACAGAACCCGCAAGGGCAACCCTGCCATTTTACCAAAATTCCAGACAGCAGGAGCCGCGAGGAGTGTCCCTGCCACGTGAGGAGCATCGGGCTGCGCCATCATCAACATCAGCACAGCACCGCCCATACTCTCTCCGGCCAGATAAAGCGGCAATTGTGGATACTGGGCCTGAAGCTGATGCACGATCTCCTTTACATCAGCCACCATGCGCTCTGTGCCCGCCCAGCCGCCCCGTAACGGAGCCTGACCAAACCCGCGCTGATCTGGAGCAACCACCAGAAACCCCTGCGCCGTGAAAAACGGTGCTGGCCCCTCCCACGCATCACGGCTGTCATTAAATCCGTGCAGAACCAGTATGAGCGCGCGCGGCGGGCCGGACGGAGCCCACACACGGGCAGGTAGCCTTGCGCCATCAGACAGCACAAATATTTTCTGTGGCGGCACAAGCTGGCCAAGGTCCGCAAACCGCGCCGGAGGTCTCGGCACTGGCGGAAGTGTTGTGGTGCAGGCCGGAAGAAGCAGCAGCAGGGCAGCAGCCAGCCCGTACGGCCTGCGCCCTGCCAGATAAAGCTGTACACACCGTGCCAGCAGGAAACGGACAGCCCCACTCACGCGGATGGGAAGGAAGAAAGCATGGAAACTCACGGTTTAACCCGGTATCATCCTCCGTAGATCTGCGCCAGTAAGGATATGTCAGCATGCGTACTCAAGCGATCAACCCCGTCCCGCGCCCCCGGCTGGGGCATGTGGAAACAATCGTTGTCGATCAGCGTAAAGTGGCGTGTGACGGCGGCTTGGGAGCCTTGGGGCACCCTCGCGTTTGGCTGGTTATTGGCGGGCATCAGACTGTCTGCCCTTACTGCTCCCGCCTGTTTGTTCTTCAGCCCGGGGCCTCAGAAGACGGGGCTCACTGAAAGCCTGATGATCCTTACAGAGCCTAATGCGATTATAATTTACCATTCGTTTATGTAGTATAAT
The DNA here is from genome assembly GCF_011516935.1 of Acetobacter farinalis. Classification (GTDB taxonomy): domain Bacteria; phylum Pseudomonadota; class Alphaproteobacteria; order Acetobacterales; family Acetobacteraceae; genus Acetobacter; species Acetobacter farinalis. The sequence goes on along the minus strand of NZ_WOTF01000020.1, from coordinate 28,735 downwards.
TTTTATCCGTATTTTATTGACATTTATGGCCTTCGCTCAATAATGGCGGACGTATCAGCGGCAGCCTTGCTGTGTGGCACGCTCTCCGGGAGCCTGAAAGGAAGGCTCTCCCGGCAATCTCCACCACGCTTGTGCAGTTTACATGCCTTCTGACCGGGAAACCGTTTTTGTTAAGCAAGGATCTGTTTTTCATGCGCCGCACCACATTCTTCCGCACCCTGTTTCTGACAACGGCTCTGGCACTCCCGGCCCAAGGCGTGTTCTCCCTTGCCGCGCCGCAGTCTGCTCTGGCGCAGGGTGCCTCTGCCGCAACGCAGGGCGCCTCAGGCACAGCGCAACTCCCCGTTCCCCAGATTGGGTCAGCGCCGATCACGGCCATCGCGCACCCTTATGATGAGCCGGAAAAGGCGCATGACGCCGTGGACGCCGCCTTTGCGGAAGCCCGGAAAACAGGCCGGAACGTGCTGATTGATTTTGGCGCCAACTGGTGCCCGGATTGCCGTGTTCTGGCGGGTGTGCTGGCAAATCCGGCAGTCAGCCCCTGGGTTGAGCAGACGTTCTCGGTTGTTTCTGTCAATGTCGATCATTTTAACAAAAACACTGATATCGCCAAAAAGTTTGGGATCGTTGTGAAAGCTATTCCCGTCGCCCTGATTGTCACGCCGGAAGGCAAGGTTCTGAATGCGGAAGAAACCCTGACATTGGGCAATGCCCGCCGCATGTCCGGTCAGGCCGTGGTGGACAAGCTGGCTGAGTGGTCCAAACGCTCCTGAACAGAGCCGCGCCGCACTCAGAGAGGGGGAAGGCTTTGCTCAATCAGCGCCAGTTCGTGCAGGACTGAGGCAATGTCCAGCCTCTGTTCGGACTGGGCTGTATGGTTTTCCTCCTGCAGGCCTGTCGGCATCAGCTTGCCCCAGTAGTGCAGGCCCGCCTGCATGGCCAGCAGAAGGTCACAGGGGTTTTGGTGATGTTCGGGCACAAGCTCAAAAACCACGGCTCCCGGCTGGCACCACACGCTGTTGGCCATCCCGGCGCCCAATTGCCCCACCACCAGTCTCGCCCGGCTGAAAAGGCGTATCTGCTCCGCAACCGTCATGGTTTCCGGACGAACGCACAGAAAACCCCGCGCCTGCAGGGCGGCTGTCAGTTCGGCCTCGTTCGGAATTCTGCGGTTACCGGCGGCTCCCCGCTCAATAAAAATGCGCAGGTCTTCAGGGCCAGAAGGAGCCTGCCCCGCAACAAGGGAGCGATACGCCGCCTGAGACAAAGGCGAGACGGAAAAATCCGCAGCGCCACGCACATAATCAGCGTACAGGACGCGGCGAAAGGCATACTGCTTGCCATGCTCGGTCGGAATGCCCTGCTGCGCATCAAACCCGGACAGGGCCAGTGTTTCCGCCTGCCAGGGGCGCAAACCAGCCGGCAGGATGAGGCGTGCCGCCCCGTGTCCTGCTTTGCGCAGGGCATGCACCGTCGGGAGCGTATGGGCCAGCCAGTGGTAATAATTGGAATCCCAATGGTCAAAACAGGCGGCGGCAGGCCCGCCCTTGTCCGGCACCTCCACCAGATCCTGCGGGCGAATGCTCAGGGCCGCAACGGCGGCAGGGTCCTGTAGATAGGATGTTTCAAGAATGGGTTTACCGTCTTTGAGAAAAACCATCAGGGAGCGGTCAAGCACTACATCCCGCAGATCATACAGGCATAGCGTGGCCGGGTCGGACGCCCACCCCCGGAACAGGGACTCCTCTCCCTGCGGCGCTCTGCCCCCCAGCGCCAGTGCCGCAGGCGCTGCTGAAACAGTTTCCAGAACGGTCACGCTTTTTGCGGCCTCTTTCAGGCTGACGGCTGCCGCGTTCTCTTTCTTTCCAAACAGTTTCCTGAAAAAGCCCATGACACCCCGCTCTTCCCTGTGGTTCTCCGGCACGCTGGCCCTGTTCCCATCGTGCCATACCGTATTCCGTATCAGAGGTCTTCTTCTGGCGTCTCCCTCCAGCTTCCCGCATGCAGGCTGACTGTTCTGTGTCAGAACCGGATCATGCTACACTGCGTTTATCATGCGCTGGCTGGCGTGCCCGTGCTGCGGTCTGCTTCCCCCACTCCTTTCCTTCCAGAGATGTGTTGATGCGTCGTTTACCCCCCTTCTGGTCTGTTTCTCCCCTTGCCGCCGCACAGGCGCCCTCCGTGCTGGCACACCGCATGGCACGCGGCCTGCGGGCCATGGTTATGCTCTGTGCCGTGGGGGCCACGCTGGGTGGCGCGGGGTTGGGTGGCGGATGGCAGCGGGCCGAAGCGGCGGAGAGCGCACCCGTTTCGACAGAGCACAGCACGGCCACCCTGATAACCGACAGTGACACAACAGACGGACACACGCCGCTGCATGTTGCCCTGCGGCTGAAATTACAGAACGGCTGGCACACATACTGGCTCAACCCCGGAGATGCGGGAGAAGCGCCAACCGTTACCGTCACCGCAGAGGGGGCAGCGCGCGGAAGCACATCCACCATTCAGTGGCCCACCCCGCACCGGATTCCGGACGCCTCCCTGATGTCCTACGCCTATACGGGGGATGTCGTCCTGCCGATGGAACTGCCGCTGCATCCGGCGGACGCCGCAGCAGGAGCGCCGACACAGGGGAACACCGGCAGCACACGGCTGAAAGCGCATGCAAACTGGCTTGTGTGTGAAAATGTCTGCGTGCCGGAAGAAGCGGACCTGACGGTTACGCTTCAGGCAGGCCCGCCCCACCCGTCCGCAGAAGCGCCCCTGTTCGCCGCGGCGGCGGACGCCACGCCAGTCCCCTCCCCTTACGCCGCCACACTCTCCGCAGAGGGGGTTCTGGAGGTCAAAGGAGACGGTCTTTCCGCACAATCCGTGCAGGATGCCTGGTTCATGCCGGGCAAACCGGGGCTGATTGATCAGGCGGCTGACCAGAAAGTTTCCATCCAGACGGGCGTGGTGCGGCTTCACCTGAAACGCCTGCCTGAGTTTGCCCCCACCCAGCCCCTGAGTGGCGTGCTGGTCCTGAAAGATGCTGCGGGCAATGAGCGCGCCCTCTCCCTCAGCGCTGCCCCGGCCGCCGGGGCGGCGGGGGGAACAACGGCTGGCAGCGGGCTGGCTCAGGCCGGGTTCCTGCAGCAGGTGGTGTTTGCGTTTCTGGGCGGCCTGATCCTGAACCTGATGCCCTGCGTTTTTCCCATTCTGGCCATGAAAGCCCTCTCTCTCGCGCGGCTGGGTAAAGCTGAACGCCGTACGCAGGTTACCAGTGCCGCCTGCTATGGTCTGGGCGTGATGCTCACCTTTCTGGCGCTTGGCGGGCTGATGATGAGCCTGCGGCTGGCCGGAGCCGCGGCTGACTGGGGCTTCCAGTTCCAGTCTCCGCTGTTTGTCACGCTGGTGACATGGCTGCTCTTCGTCATGGCGCTTAATCTGCTCGGAGTGTTTGAGTTCATGCCCGTCACGGCGGGGCAGTCCCTCGCCAACGCGACGCACGGCCACTGGCATGATGTCACGACCGGTATTCTGGCCGTGATTGTCGCCACACCCTGCACCGCGCCCTTCATGGGGGTTGCCATTGCCGGAGCACTTTCCGGCCCGCCCGCCATGGGGCTGATTGTTTTTGCCGCCATGGGGCTGGGGCTGGCAGCACCCTACCTGCTGCTTACCACCGTGCCGGGGCTGGCGGCGCGCCTGCCCAAACCGGGGGCATGGATGCAGTATCTGCGCCAGTTTCTGGCGTTTCCGCTGCTTGGCTCCTGCGTGTGGCTGCTATGGGTGGCATCGCTCGAAGGCGGAGCCTCTGTGGTGCTGCTTCTGGCCACCGGGCTGGTTCTGCTCAGCTTTGCCGGATGGATTTACGGCGTGGCGCAGGTCAAGCTGATACAGGAAGGCCACACGCGCACCAGCACCGCACTGCACGGGCTGGGGCTGCTGGGGCTGCTGGCGGCTCTTGCTCTGGTTCCTGCCCTGCGCCACCAGAGCGCTGCCCCCGCACCGGGTGGCAGCCTGACCTCTGGCCTCGCCAAAGGCACGGAACCTTTTTCCGAAGCCCGGATGGCTGAACTGCATGCCGCTGGCAAACCCGTTTTTGTGGATATGACAGCCGCATGGTGCATCACATGCCTTGTCAATGAACGGGTTGCGCTGAACACCCCGGCAACACAGGCCGCCTTTGCGGCACATGGTGTGACCGTGTTGCGGGGAGACTGGACCAATCATGACCCGGCTATCGGCGCGTTCCTGCACGCCCACGGGCGTGATGGCGTGCCGTTCTACCTGTATGTGCCCGCGCACGGGCCGGAGGTTGTGCTGCCACAGATCCTGACACCGGGGCTGGTTCTGCGCACGGTGGGTGAGTAATCCGCAGGGCTCCCCCCGTCGCCTTGCAGGCATCCTTTGCGGCCCTGTATGCTAGACAGGCCAGGTGGGGGCGCGTATCCCACCCTGTCCATCCGTCTCACCTTTTCCGGCCTTTGCCTGCAAGAGTTTCATGACCAACACAGATACGCCCCACCTGGTGCTGGTGGATGGCAGCGGCTTCATTTTCCGCGCCTTTCACGCTCTCCCCCCCATGACCAACCCGGATGGCGTGCCGGTTAACGCTGTCTACGGGTTTACAAACATGCTGGCGCGCCTGCTGCGCGAACATGTGGGGACGCATCTGGCGGTTATTTTTGATGCAGGGCGGCAGACATTCCGGACGGAAATTTACCCCAGCTACAAAGCCCACCGGCCCGAAGCGCCGGAAGACCTCCGCCCACAGTTTTCCCTGATCCGGGATGCAACGCGGGCCTTCAATGTCCCCGCCATTGAACTGCCGGGTTGGGAAGCGGATGATCTGATTGCCTCCTACGCCACCGCCGTGCGGAAAATGGGCGGGACATGCACCATCGTCTCTTCTGATAAAGACCTGATGCAACTGATCGGCCCCGGCGTGTGCATGCTGGAACCCATGAAGCAGACCGCCATTGGCGCACCGGAAGTGGAAGCCAAATTTGGCGTCACCCCCGATAAGGTGGTGGATGTGCAGGCCCTGATGGGAGACCCCACGGATAACGTGCCCGGCGTGCCCGGAATTGGCCCCAAGACCGCCTCCGCCCTTGTGAACGAATTCGGCACGCTGGAAGCCGTGCTGGCCGCCGCCCCGGACATGAAAAAATCCAAGCGGCGGGACATGCTGCTTGAACATGCCGAGGCCGCCCGCATCTCCCGCAGGCTGGTGGAACTGGCGCGGGATGTCCCTCTGCCCATGCCGGTGGAAGAACTTGGCGTTCGGGAACTGAACAAGCTGGATCTGGCGGACTGGCTGGACAGCATGGGCTTCCGGTCCGTGCTCAGCCGTCTGGGCATCGGGCACCCGTCCGGCGCACATGCCCACCGCGCGGCCCGCGCCACGGCGCATGCTTCTGTCAACAGCGCCACACCTGAGACCCCCGGAGCGGAAGCCACCACAGCAGGCCAGCCTGCCCCCGGCCACTCCGCCGGAGCCGCTGCCGCCCTGAGCGCGGCCTATGGCCCGTATGACACCGTGCGCACGGCAGAAGAACTTCAGAAATGGGTGAGTGCCGCACAGGAAGCCGGGATTTGCGCTGTTGATACGGAAACGGACGGGCTGGACGCGCTGCACGCCAATATGGTGGGCATTTCTCTGGCCACAGCGCCGGGCAAAGCCTGCTACATCCCTCTACGGCACGAAGGCACACTGGAAGAACCCGCAGGCACGCAGTTGCAACCCGGCGCCGCGCTGGACATCCTGCGCCCGCTGCTGACAGACCCTTCTGTCCTGAAAATCTTCCAGAACGCCAAGTTTGACCTGCTGGTGTTTGACCACGCGGGGCTGGACTACACCACCATCGCACCGGTGGATGACACCATGCTGATCTCCTATGCGCAGTCCGCCGGGCAGCATGGGCAGGGCATGGATGAACTCTCCACCCTGCATCTGGGCCACACACCCATCAGTTATGACAGCGTAACCGGCACCGGCCGCAACCGCATTCCGTTCACACAGGTGCCCGTGGCCCGCGCCACGCCCTACGCGGCGGAAGATGCCGATGTCACGCTGCGGTTGTGGTTTGTGCTGCACCCCGCCTTGCGCACCACGGAGGCGCTGGCGCTGTATGAACAGCTCGAACGCCCCCTCTCCCCGGTTCTGGCCGGGATGGAAAAAGTCGGCATTGCGATAGACCGCGCCGAGCTGGGCCGCCTTTCCGAAGATTTTGCCAGCCGCATGGCTGTCATGGAAAAAGGTATCCATGACGCCGCCGGACGGGATTTCAATGTGGCCTCCCCGCGCCAGCTTGGTGAAATCCTGTTTGACGAAATGGGCCTGAAGGGCGGCAAACGCGGCAAAGCCGGCGCATGGAGCACGGATTCTTCCGTCCTGCAGGATCTGGCGGACCAGGGGCATGACCTCCCCGCCCGCGTGCTGGCATGGCGGCAGCTTGCCAAGCTGAAAAGCACCTACACGGATGCCCTGCTGCGTCAGGCCACGGTGGATGACCGGGTGCATACGTCCTTCCAGATGGCCATCACCTCCACCGGGCGGCTTTCTTCCAATGACCCGAATTTGCAGAACATCCCCATCCGCACGGAAGAAGGGGGCCGTATCCGTCAGGCCTTTATCGCACCGCCGGGCAAGAAACTGATTTCTGCCGACTATTCCCAGATCGAGCTGCGCCTGCTGGCGGATGTGGCCAACATTCCCGCCCTGCGGGAAGCCTTCGCGCTGGGGCAGGATATTCACGCCCGTACGGCCTCGGAAGTGTTCAACATTCCTCTGGAAGGGATGGACAGCCTGACACGCCGCCGCGCCAAAGCCATCAATTTCGGGATTATTTACGGTATTTCCGCTTTCGGGCTGGCGCGGCAGCTCGGCATTCCCGCCGGGGAGGCCCGCGCCTATATCGATGCCTACTTTGCCCGCTATCCGGGTATTCGGGACTATATGGAGCGCATGCGCGAACAGGCCCGTGCCACAGGCTACGTGCTCACCCCGTTCGGGCGGCGCTGCTATGTTCCGGGCATTCACGAACAAAGTGCTGCCCGCAGACAATATGCGGAGCGGCAGGCCATCAACGCCCCTCTTCAGGGCGGCGCTGCGGACATCATCAAGCGCGCCATGGTGCGGCTCCCGCATGCCCTGAAAGAGGCCGGGCTTTCCGCCCGCATGCTGCTTCAGGTGCATGATGAACTGTTGTTTGAAGCCAGCGCGGACGAAGCCGAGGCCACCGCCGAACTCGTGCGCGGTGTGATGGAAGCAGCGGCAACCCTGTCCGTGCCGCTGGTGGTTGAAACAGGAATTGGCAGTAACTGGGCAGAGGCGCATTAACCCATGACACCAGCAGGAAAACGATTTGCACTGATGGCCGCCAGCGTTCTGGCTATGGCCAGTGTGGTGGGCTATGTCGGCACCCGCATTGCCCTGCGCTATGGTCCGACGCTGGATACATACGGCAATGAAGTGGGCGGCTCCTTCCGCCTGATGGACGCAACCACCGGCACCATGACAGACCAGACCTTCCGGGGCCGGTGGATGGCAGTGCTGTTCGGGGCCACGCATTGCGCGGAAGAGGCCTGCACACCCGCTCTTACAAAAATGTCCACCGCACTGGATACGGTCGACCCCGGCAAGCGGAACGCTGTCATTATTTTTGTAAGCCTTGACCCGGACCGTGATGATGCCGATCGCCTGCGGCAATATGGCTCCAGCATCAGCCCCCGCGTTGTGGCCGGCACTGCTGCCCCCGGACCATTGGCTGACCTTGCAAAAGAGTACCATACAACAGTTGAGAAAGTTTCTGACCCGGAGTGGACTTATGCCATGCGCATGTCTCCCCGGTTTGTCATCATGAACCCGGACACCCGATATGCCGGAACTGTTGACGCCACCCTGAGTGCGGAAGCCATGGCGGATGCCTTGAAGAAAATCATGCCGCCCGAAAAATAATGTTCTGAAAAGCGCCCCCTTGCCACAAAGGATATCCCGTCATGTCCACCCTTCCGCAGCAGGATGCTCTGGCGGTTCTTGATGGCCGGTCCGCCTCAGGACGGTTCTCCCCGCGCAAGGTGTTCCAGACGGCCGCACAGAACCAGCCCCTGCCGATCCCGGCCTATGAGGACCAGTCATTTAATGCGTTCACTCTTGGCCTGAGACTGTATCACGCCAGCACGCATACAGAGGCCCGGACTGCCGGAATGCCGCTGACCCGGCTTGTGCTGTTCACCATGGAAAATGCCCGGTTTGTGCTGCACCCGGGGCTGGATGGCATGCTGATAGACAGTGAAAGCCATCCGGTTATCGAACCCTCCTGCTTCTGCCATCATCCACTTTACCAGCATCATGGCCGCCTGCCGGACATGCCTGAGCATGAAGAGCTTGATGAGGTGTTCGTGGGGTTTGATGCCGCATGGCGCAATTATTACCACTGGATGCTGTATGGTGTGTCCAAAACACAGATTGCCAACAGCCTTCTCCCGCCTGATGTCAAACTGATTGTGCCGGACATGCCCGCCGCCGCAGGCAGCCGGCACCCGACCTTCACACCGGAAACCTTTGAGACATCCCTGCGCCTTGCCGGACTTCAGGACCGTGTTTTTCGGGCGGCTAATGGCGTGCACCGCGCCAGAAAACTGCATTTCTTCTGGCATATCCCCACCATGCCGGAACTCTATCTGAATCTGGAAGAGCCTTACCGCCATTTTGATAGTTTTCAGGTGCCGCACAGGCCTGACCTGCCCTCCCGCTTTTACATCACACGCGAAGGCGGGCATGACAGCCGTATCAGCCCCGAGGAACAGGCGCAGATTGAAACGGTTCTGGCGCGAAGGGGTTTTGAAAAAGTCTTTCTGGAGCGGATGGATCTCGAAACACAGATTGCTCTTTTCCGGCAGGCTGACTGCATTGTCGCGCCCCATGGCGCGGGTCTTGCCAATATGGTTTTCGCCCGCCCCGGCACACGGCTTCTGGAACTGAACCGTCTGCTCGATGGCCAGCCGCATCTGAGAAACTGTTTTTATGTCATCACGCTGCAACGCAGGCAGCCTTACATGGTGCTGAACCTGACAGACGAGACGCTGACCTCCGACATGCTGGAAAATGCCCTGACCAGACTGGAAAGCAGTCCGGCTTCTTTCTGAAGCCGCCATTGCCCGGGCCGGAGGCAGGCCGCGCCTGATGGCTCAGGCTTCCGCCGCACTTCTGGCGCAGATCACACACGCCAGACTGTTGTCAAAACGCACGCGTAACGCCATCGTAACTGACGATGATGAACTCCTGCTCTTCCGTCTGCTGCTCCAATGACTGCTGAGGCCCCCCCCCCACCCGGCCTCTGGCGGCAGGCCATGCGCAGTCTGGCGCGCAACCGCACCGCCATGGCGGCTCTTGCCGTGCTGGCCGTAATCACCCTCGGGTGCGCTCTGGCTCCGCTTTATGCACGGGATATTGCACGGACTGACCCGTTCACCTCCAATGTCGCGGGCAGCATCATGCTGGACGGGCAGGAGACGGACATCATGCAGCCCAATGAAAACCCGCTGCATCTGGGCCTCAGCCCCATCGGGCCGACAGGACACACCACATACCTGCTGGGGGCGGACAGTCAGGGGCGCGATGTTGCGGCGCGCATACTGTACGGCGGGCGCAACTCCCTGCTGATTTCCTCCTGCGCTGCCGTCCTGTGCCTGTTTCTGGCGGCTGCCGCAGGTATTGCCGCAGGTTTTTTCGGAGGGCTGGTGGATACCGTGCTCTCCCGCCTGATGGATATCATGTGGGCCGTGCCGGTTTATCTGTTTGCCATCTCCCTCTCCATTGTCACCGTCAGTCAGGGGCTGCGTCTGGGCCCGTTTGTGGTGGAGGCGGACAGCCTGCTGATCCCCATTGTGATTATTGCGCTGGTCTACGTGCCCTACGCCGCGCGGCCCATCCGGGGCCGGGTGCTGGCCTTGCGGCAGGCAGAATTTGTGACAGCCGCGCGTTGCCTCGGCGTGCCGCGCTGGCGGATTGTGCTGTTTGATATTCTGCCCAATGTGTCCACCACACTCGTCGTGCTTGGCCCGCTGCTGATGGCGCTCTCCCTTCTGGCGGAAAGTGCGCTTTCCTTCCTCTCCATCGGGGTGCAGGCTCCCGCGGCATCCTGGGGCACCATCATTCAGGATGGCGAAGGGCTGATCTATACGCGCCCCATGGTCGCCATCGCGCCGGGCCTCGCCATTGTTCTGGTTGTGCTGGCGCTGAATATTCTGGGGGATGGCCTGCGCGATGCGCTGGATGTGCGCGATACCGCCCGGCGGCCTTCATGAGGAGGGCTGAGGCATGATGATGGCCCTGCTGCGCCGGCTCGGGCAAACGGCTTTCGTGCTGTTCGGTATTTCCGTGCTGGTGTTTCTGGTCTTTTTCGCCACACCGGGGGCAGACCCCACCGCGCGTATTGCCGGGCGCAATGCCTCCCCCCAGACCCTGGAAAAAGTGCGCGCGGAATACGGGCTGGATCGCCCGCTGCCCGTGCAATACGCCACCATGATGAAAAAGCTGTTCATCACGCAGGATCTGGCGTCCTACGCGGACAGGGGTGAACTGGTCGTGCCGGAAATTGCCCGTGCGGCCCCGGTTACGGTCTCTCTGGTCTGCGGGGCGGCAGTGATCTGGGTTGCGCTCTCCATTGCCATGGGCACCATCGCCGCGGCCATGAAGGGCACATGGGTGGATCGGGGGCTGATGATTCTGGGGTTGATCGGTATTTCCATGCCGGTCTTCTGGCTCGGGCAGGTGGCCAATCTCATCACGCAAAGCCGGTATCATGACACCTGGCTGTTCTCATGGGTGCCGGGGCTGGGGTACGTGCCGCTGACAGAAAATCCATGGGGATGGTTCAAGGCGCTGGTTATTCCGTGGTGTGTTCTGGCCGTCATGTTCATCGGCATTTACAGCCGCGTCCTGCGGGCTGATCTGGTGGCCCTCTCCGGTGAGGACTTCATGCGCACGGCACGGGCCAAGGGGCTTTCGCCCTCCCGTATTCTGCTCCGCCACGGGCTGCGCACCTCACTCATCACCTTTGTCTCGCTTTTCGGGCTGGATTTTGCCCAGCTTGTCGGCGGCGGAGCGCTGCTGACGGAAGTGGTGTTCGGTCTGCCCGGCGTCGGGCGGCTGACCTATCAGGCACTGACCAATCTGGACCTGCCCCTGATCATGGCCACCGTCATGTATTCCGCCGTGTTTGTCGTGCTGGCCAATGCGGTGGTGGATATCCTGTATCTGTTTCTTGACCCGAGGGTGCGTGATGCCCGCTGAAGCCCCTCCTGCCCCTGCGGCTCCCTTGCTGGTGGTGCGCGACCTGTGTGTGCGTGTTCCCTCCCGCGGGCGGATGATCCCTCTGGTAGACCGTGTGTCCTTCACCCTTGGGGAGCAGGATATTCTGGGGCTGGTGGGGGAATCCGGCTCTGGCAAATCCGTCACCGCCATGGCGCTGATGGGGCTGATTGACAGCCCCGGTGTGCAGATAACCGGTTCGGCCCTGTTCCGGGGGCAGGAACTGGTGGGCCTGCCGCAAAAGCAACTCCGCCGCCTGCGCGGGCGTGAGATCGCCATGATCTTTCAGGACCCGATGACGGCCTTCACCCCGGTCTATACCATCGGCTGGCAGATTGATGAGCAGATCCGCGCGCATGAGCGGCTCTCCCGCAAACAGGCTCGCAACCGCACTGTGGACCTTCTGGCCGCAATGGGTGTGCCCGACCCGGCCCAGACAGCAAACCGCTACCCGCACCAGCTTTCCGGTGGCCTGCGGCAAAGAGCCATGATTGCCATGGCGCTCTCCTGCAATCCTGCCCTTCTGATAGCGGATGAACCCACAACAGCGCTGGATGTGACGGTACAGGCGCAGATTCTGGAGCTTATCCGCTCCCTGCGCAGCACCTATGGCTCTTCCGTGCTGCTGATTACGCATGACATGGGCGTGGTGGCTGAAACCTGTGACACCACTCTGGTGCTCTATTCCGGGCGGGTTGCAGAAACCGGACCAACCGATGCGCTCTTTGCCCACCCCGGCCACCCCTATACAGCGGCCCTTCTGGCCTCCATCCCGCCGCTGGAAGGCCCGCGCCCGGAGAGGCTGCCAGCCATAGCAGGTGCCCCTCCGGCCCCGCTGGAGCGCCCCGAGGGCTGCGCCTTCGCACCCCGCTGCTCCTATGTGCACGCCCCCTGCCTGCACGCCCCGCCCCCACCGCTGGTGCCTACGGGCCGGTATGCCTCCGCACCCCGGAGAGCAGAAGCCGACACACAGGCTGTGCCCCTCCCGGCCCCGGACAACACGCCCCGCCCCGGCAACCTCTCGCATGGCAGCCCGGCAGTGCAGGCCCGTTCCGAGCCCGCCTCTCTTCGAGCTGCCCAGTTTGCCGCCTGCGTCCTGCCAGCAGAAGGCACCCCCTTGCCGCCACGCCTGAAAGACACAGCCCCCGGCCCCGGCACGCCGGACGCCATCGGCCACGCCCCACCACCCCGACCGCCCTCCCCATCTTCCACAATCGGGGAGCCGCATCTGTGACAAGACCGTCCGCGCCCGTACCCAAGACCGCCACAGAGCCGCAGAGCAGTGCCAGTGCCAGTGCCAGTGCCAGTGCCAGTGCCAGTGCCAGTGCCAGTGCCACACCGCTGCTGGAGGTGCGGGATATCCGCAAGACATATCATCTGCCCCGCGGCCAGACCCTGAAGGCAGTGGACGGCGTCTCCCTTTCCGTCATGCCCGGAGAAGTGCTGGGGCTGGTGGGAGAATCCGGCTCCGGGAAATCAACACTGGGGCGATGCCTGTTACGGCTGACGGATGTCTCTTCCGGGCAGATCGTCTTTGAAGGACAGGACATCACGCATCTGGGCGAACGCGCCATGCGCCCGTTGCGCCAGCGCATGCAAATGGTGTTTCAGGACTCCTATGCCTCCCTCAACCCGCGCCGCCGCATAGGAGATCTTCTGGCCGAACCGCTTCGGGTGCACCCCGGCCCGGACGGACGCAAACGCTCCCACGCCGCCATAACCGCGCGCCTGCACGAGCTGATGGAGCTTGTCAGCCTGCCGCTCTCAGCTTTGGAGCGTTACGCGCACGAGTTTTCCGGCGGGCAGAGGCAGCGCATCAATATCGCACGTGCGCTCGCCCTCTCTCCCCGCCTGATCGTTGCGGATGAACCGGTTTCTGCGCTGGATGTTTCCGTGCAGGCGCAGATTGTCAATCTGTTTACCGACCTTCAGACCCGGCTGGGCCTGACCTACGTGTTTGTCGCGCATGATCTGGCTGTTGTGCGCCAGATTTCCACGCGTGTTGCCGTGATGTATCTGGGTGTGGTGGTGGAGCTGGGCGAGACAGATGCCGTGCTGCATCACCCGGCGCATCCGTACACAGCAGCCCTGACAGCCGCCGTGCCACGCCCGGAGGTTGGCGCTCCGCGCGCGGCACCTCTGGGGGGTGATATTCCCAGCCCCATAGCCAGACCGGCGGGGTGCCGCTTCCATACGCGCTGCCCCGCTGCGCAGGAGCGCTGCAAAGTGGAAGACCCCGCTTTACGGCCCGTCAGCCAGGGGCACTTTGTGGCGTGTCATTTCCCGCTGACAGACGACTGAACAGAGCCATAGTCGGAAAGGCCCCGAAGCAGGATAAAAATTTGCCCGACAGTCAATCTGGTTTATGAAACAGGCACTGGGATTCTCTTTTTCTTTCTGGATATTTCGTGATGCCTGACAGTTCCGCAGCAGCCGCACAGCGCCTTCAAGCCGTGCTGACCACCCTGCGCGCCACCATGGATGCGCAAATCAGCACCGCACCCTCCGTGCGGGAAGAGCATAGCCATGGTGAGGCCATGAATGCCGCCCGCCTGCCGGAAGCGGTTATTTTTGCGGAAAGCACGGAAGATGTCTCCACTGTTCTGCGCGCCTGCCACGCCCGGCATGTGCCGGTCGTGGCGTTTGGTGCCGGAACATCCGTTGAAGGGCATGTCGTGCCGCCAGAGCACGCCATCAGCCTGGATCTCTCACGCATGACATCCCTTATCGCGGTCAATGCGGACGATCTGGACTGCCGTGTTCAGGCGGGGCTGACGCGCCAGAGCCTGAATGCGCAAATCCGTGAAACAGGGCTGTTCTTTCCGGTGGACCCCGGTGGTGAGGCAACACTTGGCGGCATGTGCGCCACCCGCGCTTCGGGCACGGCGGCCGTGCGCTACAATACCATGAAGGAAAATGTGCTTGGCCTGACAGTTGTTCTGGCAACCGGTGAAATTATCAGAACCGGGGGGCGGGTACGGAAATCTTCCACCGGGTATGACCTGACATCCCTGTTTATCGGCTCTGAAGGCACATTGGGCATTATCACGGAAGTCCAGCTCAAGCTGCATGGACGCCCTGAAACGCTCTCTGCCGCTGTCTGCCAGTTTGAAAATCTGCATGACGCTGTGCAGACTGCCATGGAAATCATTCAGTGCGGGATTCCGATCAACCGCGTGGAGTTGATGGATGCCGTACAGATGCAGGCCTCTATCGAGTATTCAAAACTGGAAGGTTATCGCCCACTGACCACCCTCTTTTTTGAATTCGCCGGAGCACCGGCCGCCGTGCAGGAACAGGTAAGCGCCACGGAAGCACTTGTACAAGCCAATAACGGATTGGGTTTTGCATGGGCTGAAAGCGCGGAAGACCGCTCCCGCCTGTGGAAAGCCCGGCATGATGCCTTCTGGGCCGCCAAGGCGCTGGACCCGCAGGCCCGCGTGATTTCAACAGATTGCATTGTGCCGATCTCCCGCCTCGCGACTTTGATTGATGGTGTTTACGAGGATATCAAGGCGTCTGGCCTGCGCGCCCCGCTTCTGGGGCATGTTGGAGATGGAAATTTCCATACCCTCATCATCACGGAAGATACCCCTGAAGGCCACGCACAGGCATGGGAACTGGACAAGAAAATTGTCGCCCGTGCGCTGGCGCTGGAAGGCTCATGCAGCGGTGAACATGGTGTGGGGATGGGCAAGCTCGAGTTTCTGGAAACCGAGCACGGAGCCGGCGCACTGAGCGTCATGCGGGCTCTGAAAAAGACAATGGATCCACACGGCATTCTCAATCCGGGTAAACTCCTGCCACAGGGGCCGGTTTATCAGGGCTGAAACTGTCAACATTTTTACTGAATTATAAAGAAAATCCCTAAGATTTTCATTCTCAGGCGATAATCGGAACGCTGACTCTCGCACCTCTCATGGCCTGCCCCACACTACAGTGGTGCGGTGGTGCCCTGCCAGCAAGCACGCGAGAGTCAGGAAGACTATAGGGGTCATGGGGCTTTACGGATGAGCACGGCATCTTGCCCGCTCCGGGTACAGATACCCCCCACGCTGAATAAAAGCTTTCTCAAATCCGATTTTTGGCTGCTGTCTTCGCACAAGCCCTTTGAGAAATTATTCCTGACATCAATCTTGATCTCGCATTCGACGTGCAAAAGCAGACAATCTCCATTTATAAGCATACGCCCTGCGACAGTGTTGAGCTTGCCATAAAACGTTTCATGCGTGACAAACGGCACAAACCCATCGAATAAAAATAAATTAACTTTATTTGAGAATACATTCCTCTTTTATCTAATTTCCTGGAAATACTCACATCAGAAAGATAATCAATGATCATAGAAAATGTGATTTTTCATAAATTCTTGATCAAAATTCTTTCCATTATAAAATCATCCATAAAAATAGATAAATCCCATTTTCATGACAGCGCTCCCCCTTCCGATTTTTTGCAGCATTGGGAGTATTTACAGAAAACGCAGCCCAGTAATGGCCTGATTACCATGGGGATCGGTATTACGCGGCTTCTCTTGAACATTCCCTCCGCTTCAGAACCTTTTGAGCTGATCCGCTCACGCTCAACGTCACGTCTAAGCCGTATCCTGCTGACAGCAACCCGGCTTCATTTCTCGCACTACAGGCAGGCGTATGAAGAGTTTCAGGCCCTTCTTACCCAGTACACTGACCTTGATCTGCCCGCTTTCCAGGTTCTCGGGCAGGCCGTATGTCACGCTACCAACAGGGCGGGCTGGTGCACACTCTCCCCCGCAGGCAAGCTGCATATCATGCTCCGCAAGCCCATTACTCTGGAAAGGCTCTGCCTTGTCAGCGATGGGAGCAGTGCCCCGCTCTCTGCTTTCCGCACCCTGCGGGAGCAGAACAGACTTTCCGTTATCCTGCCAGAAAACTGGAAGCAGATTGAACACTTAACTCTCACGCTGCCGGGAGAGAGGCTGCTGGGAGACACGTTCCATATCCCCCATTTCCTCAAAACAGAAGGCTTTGTGACCTCCGGCCCCGCAGGCCTTTCCGGTTGGGCCCGATACCCGGCCAACCCGGAGAGCTCTGTAAAAATTAAAATCATCCCGCAGGATGATACGCAGAAACCCATTTTTCTTTTCACAGAAAATACGAAATTCTTCTCTCCCGATATGATTGCAGGAGACGCCATAAAGCATGCATTTTTTATTGATTATGAAAAAATCAGGAGAAAAGGCACTCTCTTCAGTGTTTGCTCTGAAGGAGGTGCGTCCTTCTACGGCAGCCCGCTGTCTCTCGATCCGTTAGCAGAGAACGCGCGACGGTACGCACAGGATATGTCACGGCTTTTTCCTGCCGTATGTTTTGAAAAGCATCCTGAAAACCCTGAGTCTTCTCATTCTTTTAAAAGTCGTAAGTCGAAAAGACTATCTCCAGTTTCGGTTATCATTCCAGTCTATAATGGATTTGCTGCCACGAAGACCTGCATTACCCTGTGCCTCAAACACATGCCGGAAAATGCCCGCCTGATTATTGTCAATGATGCCTCTCCAAACACAGATATTCGGAAATATCTCTCACACATTGCAAGCAAGCCGAATATTCTTGTTCTTCATAATCAGAAAAATCTGGGATTTCCCAAATCTGTTAATCATGGATTGCGCCACAGACATCAGAATGAAGACGTTGTTTTACTGAACAGCGATACGTTGGTGTGCCGGAACTGGCTTTTGGTCTTGCAAAGAGCCGCCTACACACAGCCTGACATTGGCACCGTGACCCCCCTTTCAAATAACGCAACCATTTTCAGTTATCCCTCAGCCACCCAGATCAACGCTGTGCCCGATGCACGCGCATGCCAGGACATCAGCGCAACCATGGGGCAGCTCTGGCGTGGCGAAACCATAGATGTGCCGACAGCCCATGGCTTCTGCATGTATATAAAATCCGGGTGCCTGAACGAAACCGGCCTGCTGCGTGATGACGTTTTTGCGCAAGGTTACGGGGAGGAAAATGATTTCTGCCGCAGGGCCGCGGCTCTGGGCTGGCGTCATGTTGCCTGTCCCGGCACCTTTGTCGGCCATGCGGAAAGCCAGTCTTTCAGCCCCGTTAAATCTGATCTTATCGCCAGAAACCTCCGCCTTCTGAACGCCCTGCATCCGGGATATGATGAGATGGTGGCACGCTGGCAGGATCAGGACCCTCTGGCCGCCAGCCGAAAGGCGCTGGATCTGGCACGCCTGCACAGGAAAAATCCAGTTCTGAAATCTGTTATTCTGATCATGCATGATCGCGAAGGTGGTATTTTTCGCCATGTGTGGAAGCGGGTTTCATCATACGAAGTGAAGGGTATTTTTGCTTTTGTCATGAGCCCTGAAAAAAGCCGCTCAGGGCGGCCGGTCTGGAAATTATCGTCCGTGCGGGACAAGGATTACCCGAACCTTGTCATTCCCCAGAATGCCTTCAGTTTCAGGGATCTTTACAAGAAGCTTGGATGCGAGAAATTTGAAATTCATAGCTATATTGGCAGCACGCTCGAACAGATTTTCAGTCTGTCCGCACTGAAGCTCCCTTATGATGTGTATATCCATGATTATTCATGGTTCTGCCCGCGTATAACGCTGGTTTCCGGTCTAAACCAGTATTGTGGCGAGCCTGATACCAGAGGCTGTCAGGCCTGTATCCGCACGTTCGGCACGCAGACAGGGGACAAGACACCCCTTGAGGCTCTCAGGCGTGGCAGCAAGGTTCTGCTTGAAAAAGCGGAATGTGTCATTTGTCCCTCGCTGGACACAGCGAAGCGTATCACCAGGCATTTTGGCATTCAGCCGGACATACACGCGTGGGAGAACGTGCGACATGCCCGCACACTGTTCTTCCCTTACAAAGCGCATCATGAAAACCGCACGATCGGTATTTTAGGCGCAATCAGCCTTGAAAAAGGCTACGAATGCCTTCTCGCTCTGGCGCGGTTGATTAAACACGCTCGCATTCCCGCGACACTCGTTCTGATCGGGTATACGTGTGACGATGCACCGCTTCTGGAAACCGGCGTTGTCACGATTACGGGCCGGTACAAGGAGTATGAAATCAGTGCTCTGACCGAAAAATACGCAATCGACTGGTTTTTCCTGCCGTCCCTCTGGCCGGAAACATGGTCCTATGTCCTGACCCATATCTGGACGAGCAACAGAGCGGCGATTGTGTATGATATTGGCGCACCGGCAGAAAGAATAAAGCAGTCCGGCGGCGGGTTGGTCATTCCGCTGCACACGCCCCTGCACGCCCTGATTGCTGTTCTGATGGCGCCATATAACTATACAGGGGCGTTCGGAACGCAGGGAGATGCGCTCAGCCTACCTCCGGCCCCGCAAACCCAAACCCGGCCTGCCCCGGTAAGCTGACCTCAAAACGGAAGGCTGGTCAGCCTTTCAGTCCCCCATCACGGTTAACTGCCATGTTACGCTGGCTTTTTCGGGTGGCTGAATCCACAGCGGGGTGGCATTCGGCAGCCGGACATTGGCAGGAAGATTCATGGCAGACCGCAAGGCGCGGAACAAAGCGCCATGGGCGACAATCAGGGGAACGCCTCCTGCCGCTGTGGCCCGGTTGACCGCCGCAACAGCCCGCGCCCGCAGATCTGCAAAGTCCTCGGCCCCGTTCGGGGTATAGTCCCCGGCAATCCAGCTATCGTACCAGTCCCCCATCGGCTGGCCTTCCTGCTCACCAAAGCAGACTTCTTCAAGCCCTGCATCCGTTGTCAGAGGCAGTGGGGCATGGCCCTGCGCCATCAGCCCTTCCTGCACAATGGTTGCCGTTTTCATGGCACGCATCAGGGGAGAGCTGACAATATGCGTGATGCGTGCCCCGGCCTGCATACTCTGCTGAAACAGCTTCACGGCGGCGTCCGCCTGCGCAATCCCGGTGGCGTTCAGGGGCACATCCGTGCGCCCCTGAGAAAGGCCGTCGCGGTTCCAGTCAGTCTGGCCGTGGCGAAGATACCAGTAAGAGCAGGATTGAAGCTGTGTCATGGGTCTCAATCAAACAGGGAGGATACGGAGCTTTCATCAGCAACAGCCCGCATGGCCTGCGCGAGCAGGCTGGAAATGGTCACCTGCCGGATATTATGTGCTGCCTCGACACTTTCAGTGGCCATGATGCTGTCCGTCAAGGTCAGCATCTCAATCGGTGACTTTGCAATGCGCTCCACGGCCGAGCCTGTCAGCACGCCATGCGTCACATACGCCCCGACAGAAGCCGCGCCGTTATTGGCAATCGCCACGGCCGCATTGCACAGGGAGCCACCGCTATCAACAATATCATCAACCAGCAGGCAGTGGCGGCCCCGCACATCACCAATCACGTTCATGACTTCGGACACGCCGGCGCGTTCGCGCCTCTTGTCGATAATAGCCAGATCGGTATTCAGGCGCTGCGCAAGCTGGCGCGCGCGCACCACCCCCCCCACATCGGGGGAGACAATCATCAGGTCACGATCACCATACCGGCTGCGGATATCCCGCGTGAACAGCGGTGCGGCATAGAGGTTATCAACCGGAATATCAAAGAAGCCCTGAATCTGCATGGCATGCAGGTCCAGCGTCAGCACGCGGTTTGCACCGGCTTCCACCAGCAGGTTTGCCACCAGTTTTGCGCTGATGGGGGTGCGGGGGCCGGATTTGCGATCCTGCCGGGCATAGCCGAAATACGGGATAACCGCCGTGATTCGCCGGGCTGACCCGCGCCGCAGCGCATCCAGCATCACCAGAAGTTCCATCAGGTTGTCATTTGTCGGGGTGCAGGTGCTCTGGATGACGAACACATCCTCACCGCGCACATTTTCATGAATTTCGACAAAGACTTCCATGTCGGCAAAACGGCGAACGGTCACATCACACAAAGGAAGGGACAGTTCCGCAGCAACGGCTCTGGCAAGTGGCAGATTGCTGTTACAGGCGACAATCTTCATGATAAGGAGGGTTCCCGGCTTCTCGACGTTAGGATGAAACGGTACGGCGGGCCGGGTTTAGCAACCACGGGCGCTGTTGTCATCCATGTCAAACACCCTACAGGGCAGACAAAAGCACAGCGTGACAAAAAAACACGCCCCCGCTCTTCTTACCCCTCCCCTTGCACAGAGACACTCTGTTCTCTATCGCCATAAGTTATCATGGACAGCATGCAGAACGCCCCCTCGACCGAAGACACGCAGCGCACCAGCCAACCCGCCCCTGTTCTGGCCCTTCTGCCAGAAACGGGTGTCTCCTACATACGCCATGCCTGGCAGGACATGCTCTCAGGCATGAAACTGGCGCGGCTGGGAGCCACGCTGGGCTGGCTGGATATCAAGCTCCGCTATCGCGGGTCCATCCTTGGTCCGTTCTGGCTCACAGCCTCAACCGCCGTGATGGTAGCGGCCATGGGGGTGCTGTATGCCTATCTGATGAACATGGATGTGCATAAATATCTGCCCTTCCTGACCTTCTCCCTTGTGCTCTGGGGCTTTGCCAGCGGCACCTTGCAGGATGGCTGCACCACCTTCACCTCCGCATCGGGGCTCATCCATTCGGCCCGCATGCCCTACAGCCTGCATGTGCTGCGCGCCACGGTGCGCAATCTGCTGACTGTTGCGCACAATATCCCGGTTGTTGTGGTGGTCTTCCTGTGGTTCGCGGTGGTTCCGGCGTGGTCATGGACCATGCCCGCGGCCTGCGCCCTGTGGGTTTTTGACAGTTTCATGGCCACATTCCTGCTGGGCATTCTGGGGACCCGCTTCCGTGATGTGCCACCTATTGTTGCCAGCACCCTCCAGATCCTGTTTTTCGTCACACCCATTCTCTGGGCGCCGGAACTGATGAAAACCGGGCAGGACTGGCTGCTGCTGGACCCCTTCTTCCCCCTGATGGAAATCCTGCGGACACCGTTTACCGGCGATATTGTCAACGCCGCCATCTGGCCTGCGGCGCTGGGCTGGTCAGCCGTGCTGACAGTGGTCACATTCGCTCTGTTCGCCCGCATGCGGGCCCGTCTGGCCTACTGGGTGTAACGCATGGTTGGTATTACTGTCCGCGATCTGGAAATCTCGTTCCCCCTCTATCACGGCAATGCCCGCAGCCTGAAAAAAACCCTCAGGGACTCCCTGAGCGGCCGGTTCACGCAGGATGAGCGCGAACGCGTGGTGGTGCAGGCGCTGAGGGATGTCACCTTCACACTCAACCCTGGTGACAGGCTGGGTCTTGTAGGCGGGAATGGCGCAGGCAAGACCACACTGCTCCGCGCTCTGGCGGGAATTTATGAACCTGTGGGCGGCAGCGTGACCGTTACCGGCCACATCGGCACACTGCTGGACCCCTCCCTTGGCATGAACATGGAGCTGACAGGCCGCGAGAACATTCGCCTGCGCGGCATGTTCGCAGGGCTTTCCGCCACCCAAATCAGTGCAGTCGAACAGGACGTGGAAGCGTTTGCCGGGCTTGGCTCGTTTCTTGACCTTCCGGTGCAGACCTACAGCTCCGGCATGACGGTACGGCTTTCCTTCGGACTGGCCACCGCCATCAAGCCCGATATCCTGCTCATGGATGAATGGTTCATGGCGGGAGATGCCTCCTTCCGGAACCGGGCACGGGCGCGACTGGAAACGCTGGTTTCCCAGGCGGACATTCTGGTTCTGTCCAGCCATATGGCGGATGTCATGGTGGACTGGTGCAACCGGCTGATCTGGCTGGAAGACGGCAGAATCCGCATGGATGGCTCACCCCGGGAAGTGCTGGAAGCCTATCTTGGGCATCCGCTGGAAGAGCTGGATAACAAGGATACCGCACCAGACCCTGTCCTGCCGGAGCCTGATCCTGCGGAACCACACCCTCTCCCCTGAAGCAGCCTGACCTTACCCCTGTCCCGCATGCTCCCGGTGAGCAGCAGACCTTTCAGCTTTAGTCCATTCGCACCGCGCGACAGGCGTGACATACTCCCCCCCCCCGGCCACACCGGATTGACACGATACGGCAGCCACCCAGGCACCAGAACGGAGCATCCATGACGCGGCAAAACCCGCCCCGCAGGCAGAAAGCGTGTTTCACCACCGGCAGCATCATGCGGCATGTCATTGTTATGGCGGGCACCGGGGCCATTGGCCTGATGGCGGTTTTCGCGGTGGACATGCTCAACATGGTCTATATCGCGCATCTGAACAAACCGGCGCTGACAGCCGCCATCGGGTTTGCCGGAGCCGTGATCGGCCTGCAGATTGCCGTCGCCATCGGCCTGACCATTGGCCTGAGCGCCGCCACGGCGCGGGAAATCGGCGCGGGGCGACATGAGGAAGCGCGGCACATTGCCACCTCCGCCCTGGTCGTGACACTGCTCATCACGCTTCTGCTGGGCCTGTGCACCTCGTTTGCAGCGCACCCCATTCTGAGCCTGTTCGGCGCACATGGCGAGGCACTGGAACAGGCCACCTCCTATCTGCACGTTGTCAGCCCCTTTCTGCCGCTCATCTGCATCGGCATGGGCGCATCGTCCCTGATGCGCGTGGTGGGGGACGCCAAGGGCTCCATGAATATCACGCTGCTGGGGGCCATTGTGGCCGCGGTGCTGGACCCGCTGATGATTTTCGGCCTGCATGAAGGGCTGACAGGCGCTGCCATCAGCTCCGTGCTCTCCCGCCTGGTGGTGGCCGGTATCGGTCTGCGCGGGGCCCTGCGGCATGATATGCTGGCCCGCCCGGACTTCTCCCGCATTCTGCCTGATGCCCGCCGCGTTGGCTCTGTCGCTATGCCAGCCATCCTGACCAATCTGGCAACACCGGTCGCCGGGGCCTATGTGACCGGGGCCATGTCGCGCTTCGGGCTGGAAGCCGTGGGCGGGCAGGCCTCCATTGAGCGCATGGTGCCTGTGCTGTTTTCACTGGTTTTTGCACTCACCGGATCAGTCGGCCCCATCATGGCGCAGAACCTCGGGGCCGGACGGTGTGACCGGGTGCACGAAACCCTGACAGCCGCCCTGAAGCTTGTCATGCTGAGTGTCGGGGCGACATGGGTCATTCTGGCAGCCTTGCAGGATTACGTGGTGGCTGCGTTCCACGCGCAGGGCAATGCTGCCCTGCTCATTCATCTGTTCTGTTCCTGGACCATTGGTGCCTTCCTGTTTGTGGGCATGTTGTTTGTGGCGAACGCGGCCTTCAACAATCTTGGCTTTCCGCTGTATTCCACGGCCTTCAACTGGGGCCGCGCCACACTGGGAACCATTCCTTTCGTGTGGTTCGGCAGCCGGTTCGGGCCGGCAGGCGTGCAGTTCGGATATGCCGCAGGAGGCATTGTGTTCGGATCACTCGCTGTGATGACCGCATTCCGCGTGACGCGGGCTCTCACCAGCCCGGACGCAGCCCATATTCCAGCGGCACCGGGGGAGGTGCCTGTTTCAGATGTGCCGACCGTGAGTGCGGAAGCCGCCATGGCCGAACTGGACGAGTTGGGGGGAGCCCCGGATATTTATGATGCTGACAGGAGTGGAACCCATGTCAAAACTGACCACTGAAGAACGCAACGCCCTGCCGGACGAGGCTTTTGCCCTGCCCGGACGCCGTTACCCCATCCCCGATGCCACCCACGCGCGGGATGCACTGGCTCGCGCCAGTGAGATGCTGCATCGGGGGAACCTGACGCAGGATGACTACGACACCATTCACAAAAAAGCTGAAGAGGTCCTGCGGCGCGAGCGCATGTGACAGCGCCTGCACGCGGGCATCCATGCCGGACGGGCTGGCCGGAACGAGAACCGGGGAGCAACAGGCAAGGCTGAGCCCCCCTCACTTAGAGAGGCTGTTCAGATACCCTCTGGCCTGATCCGGATGCGCATGGCATCAAGGCCAGATGTCACTTTCCTCAGAGTCCGGCTTATTTTTTCATGCTTGATCGCCTGTATACCCGCCTCCTGCGGCACGCCGCCAGCCCCAACGCGCCGCTCTGGCTGGTGGCTCTGACCTTTGCGGAAGCAAGCTTTTTCCCGCTTCCGCCAGAAACATTGCTGGTGCCCATGGTGCTCGCCCGGCGGGACAAGGCCTGGCTTTATGCCAGCCTGTGCACGGTTGCCAGTGTGGCGGGCGGGCTTCTGGGGTGGGTGATCGGGGCTTTTCTGCTTGAGCATCTGGCCATGCCGATCGTGCATTTTTACCATGCCGAGCAGACACTGGCGACCTTGCAGGAAAAATTCCGCCGCTGGGGCGTATGGATTATCCTGCT
Organism: Acetobacter farinalis; assembly: GCF_011516935.1. Taxonomy (GTDB): domain Bacteria; phylum Pseudomonadota; class Alphaproteobacteria; order Acetobacterales; family Acetobacteraceae; genus Acetobacter; species Acetobacter farinalis. Next base: position 4,211 of record NZ_WOTF01000020.1, on the reverse strand, counting down.
CAAGGGTCTGACCCCCATTCCTTACAAATTTGTCACCATCGCCAGCGGAATGGCGCATTTTGCCCTGCTGCCTTTCCTTGCTGCCAGCCTTGTCACACGGGGCGTACGGTTTTTTCTGGTTGCCGGGCTTCTGTGGAAATTTGGTGCGCCCATTCAGGAGTTTCTTGAAAAGCGCCTGCCGCTGGTCACCGGGGTTTTTGCCGCTCTTCTGGTAGGCGGACTGCTGGCCCTGCGCTATCTGTAAAGCTGGCTCCATGCACGGCTGCCGCGCTGCACCCTGCCTTGCGGGGCAAGCTGTTCCGGCGCAAGACACGATAAAGATCAGACCATCAGACTAAATGCAGGGAGACCGATGAGCATGCCAACGCAGATCGCTGTCATTACCGGTGCCGGGGCAGGCATTGGCCGGGCTGCTGCCCGTGCGCTCGGCCGGGCAGGCTTTGACATCGCCCTGCTGGGCCGGGATGAAGAACGCCTGAAGGACGCGGCGCAGGATCTCGCGGCCCATTCCGTCCGCACACTGGTGATCCCGGTGGATGTGGCGCAGGCGGATGCCGTGGCACAGGCCGCAGAGCAGATTGAAGCCACCTTCGGCCCCATTACCGTCTGGGCCAACTGCGCCGGAGCCACTGTGGTCGGGCAGGTTGCCGTGCTGTCCGCCAAGGACATCCAGCGTGCCACAGAAGTCACCTATCTGGGCAGCGTGAACGGCACACTGGCCGCCCTGAAACATATGCGCCGCCGCGGGCATGGGGCCATTATCAATCTCGACCTCGCCCCGGCCCTGCGCGGCCTGCCCCTGCAGGCGGCTGAAAACGGTGCGCGCGCCGCCCTGCGCGGGTTTTGTGAAAGCCTGCGGCCAGAACTGCTGCATGATGCAGACCGGATTCGGGTCGTGATGGTCGATCTGCCCGCCATCAACACCCCCCGTTACGGCTGGACCCGTAACCTGACGGGCAAGCGGCTGAAGCCCGTTGGCCCGGTTTATGAACCGGAAGTGGCGGCGGAGGCGATCTGCCGGGCCGCCTTTACCACCAGCCGCTCCATCTCCATTGGCCCGGCCTCCCCGCTGGCAGTGCTGTCACGCCTGCTGGGGTCCGGCTACCGGGAAAGCCGCATGGCGGAGCACGGATATAAAGCTCAGCTTGAAAAAACCTGCGCGGACACCGCCACGCCGGATGATCTGTTCACACCCACACCCGGAGCCTTTGCGGCCCATGGCGCGTTTGATGAAAAAGCACGGCGGCTCGACAGCCCCTTCTCCTTCTTCATGCCATCCAGTGTGCGGGCAGGCCTTTTTGGGGCCGCACTGGCTGCCGGGCTCACGGGGCTGATGACCCACATCCGGAACAGCCGCCGCTGACAGCACAGGATAGCCCAGCAGGCATCCCGCACACCGCCAGCCATGCTGATGCCACAAAATACAGGGCACTCTTGGCCAGAATCTGGCCAGCCTCACGCTGTTTCGGCCTGAGGCTGGCGCTGAAACAGGAGGTTCCTGCGTGATCCGATCTTTTCTGCGTCGCACCCTGCTGACTGCAACCGTTTGCGGCATCAGCGCTGCCGTGCTGCCCCCGTTGTCCGCCCAAGCCGCCACAACCACACTCCGTGGCACCGTGACCTATCGGGAACGGATGGCCCTGCCTCCGTCCGTTGTGGAAGTGCGCCTTCTGGAACCTTCCCAGACAGATGCCCCCGCACCCGTTCTGGCCAGTACCTCCCTGCACGCCACACGGCAGGTGCCCATTCCTTTTACCTTGCAGGTTAACCGCGCCTTGCTGAAGCCTGGCCACCATTACGCGCTGGAAGCCACTATTTCTGTAAATGGCCAGCCGTGGTTCAGCAGCTCAACGCAAACACCCCTGCCTGAAAACACCCGCAGCAACATCCTGCTTGTGGTCAACCGTACCCGCGCCAAAGCAAACGCAAGCCCTGCAGGCACATGGAAAGCCGAACGGATGGGGGAGACGGCATTCACGAAAGATGAGGCCACTCCTCAACTGACCATTGCGGAAGATGGAACGGTTTCCGGCTTCAGCGGCTGCAACCGGGTGCATAGCAAAGCCACACTGGATGGCGCGCACATCACATTCGGCCCGATGATCGCCACACGCATGGCCTGCCTTCCCGCAGCCATGGCGACCGAACAGCTTTTCCTGAAAAATCTGGACGCCACACGCGGCTGGCATCTGGCCCCCACGGGCGATGTTCTGGCGCTGGTTGACGCACAGGACAAACCCACTATTGTGTTCCGCCGCCAGCCCGCGGACAAGACGCCTGACGCCCCAACACCGGCAACGGATGCCGCAGGGAAAGAAACACCCCCTACCCCGGCTGCACCCACATTGCGGTAACAGGCCTTTCACGGACCCGATGAAAGGGGGGCGGCTTAGTTCCGGCCGCTCTCGACTTTTGCGCCAGTTACTGCGCCCGCCCCCTGACATCATCCATCATGCACCTTGGCTGCTTTCCCTCTGCGTTTACAGACCCTTATGCCGCAGAGGGAAACACCGTTCTCCTGCATACTCTCCCGACGAATGATGCCCCTTGAAAGAAAGGCGTCTCGAGAACCGCATCGGAAAACTGAAGGCCGATATGGACGGTGCTCTGGCCGAAAAACCAGAAAAAACCTTCATGCTCCTTCAGATATTTCCTGAACACAGGCCGGCTTGTGCCACGCGACCTGTAACTCTGCCACGATCAGTGTGCCTCGCCTGAGTGGACAGGCGATATTACCGACCTCCTCCGTAATACCCTCCCGGCTTGTCACGCGCGGCCAGGCCACCTTCGCAGCAGGGGGAGCGAATTACTCCCGTCATTTCATCAACGAAACACTGGCGCTGTCCACAGAACATCTTCTCCTCGCTTTATAAAAGGCGGGAGATTATTGAACGCTCCTTTGTCATGCTGACGTAATCCAGAGGCATTGCAACACATCATGCAAACAGCAAAGAGGTCTCCCATTGCGGCGGTGCAATGGCAGTTTCAGATACTCAGGGAAGATATCCGAGCTGGGTCAACGTCGTCAGTATCGGCATCGTATCTGGACCCTGTTTCAGAAAAAATGTGCCAGACATTGAGAAGAAATGGAACCCATATACCATCCCTGGACAAATATTCCGTCCCGCAGGGTCCGCATGGATAGAGGTGTGCAGCACATAATTCGCCTGTTCCAGCAGAACGCCTGCGGCGACAAGGTGCTCCAGAATGAGATTTGAGGTGATCCGCAAGAGGGACCGCATCCTGCTGCGATATCCACCAGAATGGTTCTGCCCGGCAAACTGGCTCAGAATCAGGATAAAGCCAGCATGGGTTCCCGTTCTTCTACCGCAGTTCGGGAATGTAGGTCATCCCCACCTTTCCGAATGTAAAGGCATTTAAAAATTTCAATATGTAAATGATATCTCACACTGTGACAGTTAAGCTGGTCTTACCAGAGGCGATTCGTCATGCATTGAACGGGAATTAGGCGAGCGCCGAGGCTACGTGGGCTTGTGACGTCAATGTTTTTGGAAAAAATTCTAATGAAATACCACTCATGATTGAGACAATAAAAAAATAAATAGAGTAATCCAAAAATATGCATAGGATTACCACTCCTCTCATTCACTTTTTAAATGAAAAAATTACCCCTCTTGATAGTGATTGCTCAGAAAATATTTTCATTTTTTATCCAGAATGTGATCTCGAAATGATAAAGCGGGAGAGAGGAGGGTCAATTCTATGTCTGGAGATAGTTGGTAGAATTACGAATTACTGCACTGTCGTTTCTGGCATGAATGTCGGGTAGAAACATGAAGTTTCTCAGAGAGATTTCCGGTAAAAGCGCCAGAGACAAGAGAGTCTCCCTCATAACCAATGCACGTATAGATAACATTTCATAGAATTATGCTCCATATATCTGCATTGAATACAAAAACTTATTGATATTTTCCTTCTCAATACAAATCACAACTTTAATAAATATTTAACGTATTGTTGTTTCGTTTAAGTTTATCACCGCGATATGTATCTAAAATTCTATATTTAATAAATAATAAATTATGACACTGATATAAATCTGGATACTGTGGATATACTGACCCCCAAATTTTCTGCCAAGGTGGAGGGTTCGAAAAACCCCCTGGTTTTGAGAGCTGCTCTGTGATTCCATTTCCCTTGAGTTGATTGGGGGCATGGATCATGAAGCAGACTGGTTTCTTTGATGTTGA
>NZ_WOTF01000019.1 GCF_011516935.1 Acetobacter farinalis | reverse complement strand
CCCCATGACCCTGCCCGATATCTTCATCGATCATAACACCCAGGAAGCCCAGTACGAGCAGGCAGAACTCACCGCCCCCCACATCGTCAAAACCGCTCTCAGCGCGCTGGGTGTGACGCTGACGGAGCAGACGGCCTGATCTGATGGCACGCCGCCGTGTTGACCAGATGCTTGTTGACCGGGGGCTGGTTGAAAGCAGGACAAAAGCACAGGCCCTGATCATGGCGGGGCTTGTGTTCACAGGGGAAAAACGCGTTGCCAAGGCAGGAGACCAGCTTGCCGAGGACGCGCCCCTTGACGTGCGTGGGCAGGAGCACCCGTGGGTTTCCCGTGGGGGATGCAAGCTGGCGCATGCCCTCACCTATTTTGACCTCTCCCCGCAGGGCCGGATATGTCTGGACGTCGGAGCCTCCACCGGCGGCTTTACGGATGTTCTGCTGACAAACGGTGCAGAGCACGTCTATGCGGTGGATGTCGGGCATGGGCAACTGGCATGGAAGCTGCGCTCTGACTCACGCGTGACAGTGATGGAAAAGTGCAATGCCCGGCATCTGGACAGCACGCTCATCCCTCAGCCTCCTTCCGTTATTGTGTGTGATGCCAGCTTTATCGGGCTGAGGACTGTCCTGCCGGCCGCCCTCGCTCTGGCAGCGGAGGATGCCTGGGCCGTGGCCCTGATCAAGCCGCAGTTTGAAGCCGGACGGGACCAGATTGGCGCCAAAGGCGTGGTGCGCGACCCTCTGGTGCATGAAAGCGTGTGCCAGATGATTCATGACTGGTGGAGCACCCTGCCCGGCTGGTCTATGCTGGGCATTGAACCCAGCCCCATCACAGGGCCGGAAGGCAATCGGGAATTCCTGATTGCCGCAAAACGCTCCTGAGCCACGCCCTGTAAAAGACGCTCCTTAAAAGATTTTTTACTGACACTTCCCAAGTGAAAACGTGGAAATTCATCGCAATTTCTGCCATATTTGGCTGCAATTCAAGTCTTTCCACAGAACTATAAGGAAGTCGCTCGTTTATGCGTAAAGTCATCATGATGCTTGGTGTTGCAACCAGTCTGTCCGGCATCACTGGTGGTGCATGGGCAGCCCCTCGCCCCTATACTGCTGCCAGCGCATCTGCCTCGCAGCTCAGTATCTCGCAAGCCGGTAATGCGCTGCTGCGTGACTATGAACAGGATGGCCTTATTCTTCAGGATGACCCGAAGAACCAGACGCTGGTGATTTCAGCAGACCCGGCCACACTCCACGCCCGCGCGCTCCCCTCCGATGGCAACAACCTCTATCGCATTGCCATGCGTGATGTGCTCTCTGCCGCCGCCTCATACGCCTACCTATATTTCGGCCTGCACCCGAATGCGGACCATCTTTCAGTGGTTGCGAACATTCAGTCCGATGGTCTGCAGCAGGCCAGCATGACGGGCGGCACGCAGGAAGCGGAACAGCCTGCCATGACGTTTGATATCCCGCGTCCGTCCTTTCCGGTTTCACCGGATACACGCCCGGATGCGTATTCCGCGCAAACCATCAGCACGATTCTGGGCGGGATTGACCCCTCTCAAACCCGTATCGCCCCCTGGCTGCGCACAAGCCTGCACAACACCCCGGCTGCATCCAGCACCGTTCACGCCCCCTGAAACACCCCTGCGGGTCTGTGCAACGGCCTTTCCTCAGGCTGGCCGCGCCAGATCTTCTGGACGGGTATGGGCGGTTTCAGCAGAAAGACAGGATAATTTGAAAGGGTCCGGTGCCTGCCGGGCCCTTCTCTGTTATAAGGGCCTCTTTCCCTCTCCCGGTAATGGCTCCGTTCATGTCTTCAGGTACTTCTGTTCTTCCCACATCATCACACGATGCAGAGGCTTCGGCCTCTCTCAATGCTGATGAACGGGCCCGCATTCTGGCAAAATCCGCCCTGTTCAGCCCGCCCCCGGCCACCCTGCCGGATGGTCGGCGCGATCTGGTAGGGCTGACGCGGGAAGAAATTACCGAAATCCTGCTCGAAATTGGTGAGAAGCCTTTCCGCACCAAGCAGCTCTGGCACTGGATCTATCATCAGGGCGTGACCGACTTCATGCAGATGAGCAGCATCGCCAAACCGCTTCAGCAGAAGCTGGCGGAACGGTTTGTTGTCGGTCGGCCGGATGCAGCCATGGTGCAGACGTCCTCGGACGAGACACGCAAGTTTCTCTTCCGCTTCCGCGACGGACAGGAGGCTGAAACCGTCTATATCCCGGACCGCAGGGAAGACCGTGGGGCTGTGTGCATCTCCTCACAGGTGGGCTGCACGCTCTCCTGCACGTTCTGCCACACCGGCACCCAGAAGCTGGTGCGTAACCTCGGGGCTGCGGAAATTGTCGGCCAGTTCATGGCCGCGCGGGATTCCTACAATGAGTGGCCCAGCCCCAAGGGTGATACACCCCGCCTGCTCTCCACCATCGTGCTGATGGGCATGGGCGAGCCGCTCTATAACTATGAGAACATTGCCAAGGCGATGCGCATTATCATGGATGGTGAAGGCATTGGCCTCTCCCGCCGCCGCATCACGCTTTCCACCTCCGGTGTCGTGCCTCTCATGGATCGCTGCGGGGATGAGTTGGGCATCAACCTCGCGGTTTCCCTGCACGCCGTGCGGAACGACCTGCGTGACGAGATTGTGCCGCTCAACCGCAAATACCCCATTGAAGAAGTTCTGGCCGCCTGCCGCCGGTATCCTGCCGCCAGCAATGCCCGCCGCATTACGTTTGAATACATCATGCTGCGTGGCGTGAATGACAGTGAGGCCGATGCACGGGAACTCGTCCGGCTGATCTCGGGCATTCCTGCCAAGGTCAACCTCATTCCCTTCAACCCGTGGCCGGGCAGCGCCTATCGCCCCTCCACGCGGGAACAGCAGAACAAGTTTGCGGATATCGTGATGGCGGCAGGCTTTGCCTCCCCCATCCGCACCCCCCGCGGCCGGGATATTCTGGCCGCCTGTGGCCAGCTTAAAACCGAAAGTGAACGCGTTCGCGCATCCCAGAGCTGATTTTTCTGTATCAGACCCGGCTCTTCCGGGGCTGAGCCTCTGGCTCCCGCCCCCGGCTGATGCTAGGAGACTGATCGGACTTTAATTTATTTTTTGCAAATTTCAGGAGACTTGCCTCATGGCCGCTACTGCCGCCAGAAAAGATGTCAAAAAGGTTGTGCTGGCCTATTCCGGCGGCCTGGATACCTCCGTCATCCTGCGCTGGCTGCAGAAGACTTACGGGTGTGAGGTTGTTACCTTCACGGCGGACCTTGGCCAGGGTGAAGAGCTGGAACCGGCCCGCAAGAAAGCCGAAATGTTTGGCGTGAAGGATATCTTTGTTGAAGATCTGCGCGAAACCTTCGTCAAGGATTTCGTGTTCCCGATGTTCCGGGCCAATACGCTGTATGAAGGCCAGTATCTGCTGGGCACCTCCATCGCCCGTCCGCTGATCGCCCAGCGCCAGATTGAAATCGCCCGGCAGGTCGGGGCGGATGCCGTGGCCCACGGCGCTACCGGCAAGGGGAATGACCAGGTTCGTTTTGAACTGGCCTATTACGCCCTTCAGCCTGACATCACGATTATCGCACCGTGGCGTGAGTGGGATCTTACATCCCGCACCCGCCTGCTTTCCTTTGCTGAGGAAAACCAGATCCCCATCGCCCGTGACAAGCGTGGGGAAGCACCGTTCTCGGTCGATGCCAACCTTCTGCACTCCTCTTCTGAAGGCAAGCTGCTGGAAGACCCGGCCATCGGCCCGGATGAAATCGTGTTCCAGCGCACCATTTCGCCCGAAGCCGCCCCGGATGTGGCAACAGAAATCACCATCGATTTCGTGAGTGGTGACCCGGTAGCCATCAATGGTGTTGCCATGTCTCCGGCCACCCTGCTCACGCGCCTGAACGAACTCGGCAAGGCCAACGGCATCGGCCGCCTGGATCTGGTGGAAAACCGCTTTGTGGGCATGAAATCCCGCGGCATTTATGAAACACCCGGCGGCACCATCCTGCTGACGGCGCACCGCAGCATTGAGTCCATCACGCTGGACCGTGAAGCCATGCACCTGAAGGACAGCCTGATGCCGCGCTATGCGGCCATTATCTACAATGGCCTGTGGTTCTCCCCCGAGCGCCGCATGCTTCAGGCCCTGATTGATGCCTCCCAGCATTCCGTGACAGGCCGCGTGCGTTTGAAGCTTTATAAGGGTAATGTCATCTGCGTTGGTCGCGAAAGCCCCAATAGTCTGTATGATACCCGTGTCGTGACGTTTGAGGATGATGAAGGTGCGTATAATCAGGAAGACGCACAGGGCTTCATCAAACTGAATGCGCTGCGACTGAGACTGGGAGCACAGATTGGCCGCAACGGCGGTACGCTCTGAGTTTTCAGGATCCTGCCATTCTTTTTCAGATTGCCGAGAGGACCATGACCCGTCGTTTCCCCCTCATCCCCACTCTGCTTGCGGCCAGCATGGCCGTCTCCCTTACGGCCTGCGGTTCACACAAGCAGGAAGAACCCGAGCTGACACCCATGCAGCAGCTGGACAAGCTGCGCAGCCAGCCCGGTGTTACGGTGCTGAAGGACGGGCTGGCCTACAAGGTTCTCCAGTCTGGCCCGAAAGATGGCGAACAGCCCCGTCCGGGTGATGTCATGATGCTGATCTATGAAGGCCGTCTGCCGGATGGATCCATTTTTGACAGCTCCGAACAGCATGGCGATGGCGCTTATATGCAAATGCCGCTGGAAGGGCTTGTCAAAGGCTGGATGGAAGCCCTGCCCATGATGCGGGTGGGCGATACGTGGATGCTCTACGTGCCGCCTGAACTCGGATATGGGCACAAGGCCATGGGGGTTATTCCCTCCAATAGCCCGCTTATCTTCCGTATCCAGCTTCTGGGCGTAACGCACGCGCGCTAGGCCCGGGAACTGCCAGAACCAACCCCGCACGTGCGGGGTTGGACATGTTTAGGAAGCCTCGATATGCAAGAGTGCGTCCCACGCCCCGCACATGTGGGGCCCGCGTTATCATGACGTTTTTCAAACGGCTGCCCCCTGCTCTTCTTGCCGCAAGTGCGGCAACTGTTTTCCTTGCTGGCTGCACGCCAAAAAGTGGCGCTGGCCTGTATGGGACAAATTGCGGCATCTGCCACCATGGTGGGGATGGCATGCCCGGTTCCGTGCCCCCACTTGTCGGGCGGATTGACCGTATTGCCAGCACACCCGCAGGCCGCAGATATCTGGCCGATGTGCTGATGAACGGTGTCAGCGGCCCGATCAAGGCCAGTGGCATGCCTTATAATGCGGAAATGCCGCCCTTCCGCTATCTGCAGGATGAGCAGGTGGCGCAAATCCTGACATGGCTCGCGTCTCGCGGGCAGACCAGCCCCGCTCCACAGATCACCGCGGCAGAAATTGCCGCCGCCCGTGCCACCCGAAAATCCGCTGGCATGGTCGCCTCGGAACGGGAAGCGCTGGACCATGACCACCCCATTCCCTGATCCTTCCTTTTTTCCACACAGGCACCGAGAAACCTATGCAACGTATTTTTTCCGGCATTCAGCCCTCCGGCATTCCGCAGCTTGGCAATTATCTTGGCGCCATCCGCAACTGGGTGAGTCTGCAGGCTGACCATGAATGCGTTTTCTGCCTTGTGGACATGCACGCCATTACCGTGTGGCAGGACCCGGAAAAACTGCGCAGCCAGACGCTGACACAGGCCGCCATTCTGCTGGCCGCAGGCATTGATACAGACAGGCATATCCTGTTCAACCAGTCCGCTGTTTCCGCCCATGCGCGGCTGGCCTGGATTTTCAACTGCGTGACCCGTCTGGGCTGGCTGAACCGCATGACGCAGTTCAAGGACAAGGTCGGGAAAGACCGGGAAAACCACTCAGCGGGCCTGTATGTGTACCCCAGCCTGATGGCTGCTGATATTCTGGCTTACAAGGCCACCCGTGTCCCTGTGGGGGAAGACCAGAAGCAGCATCTGGAACTGGCGAATGATATCGCCCAGAAGTTCAACCATGATTATGGGTTGGATTTCTTCCCTCAGGTTGAAGCACTTATCCCGCCAGCCGCCGCCCGGGTGATGAGCCTGCGCGATGGCACCAAGAAAATGTCCAAATCCGATCCCTCCGCCCAGAGCCGCATTGAACTGACGGATGATGCCGATACCATCGCCCTGAAGCTCCGCCGCGCCAAAACAGATACGGATGTCCTGCCGTCTGAACCGGCCGGGCTGGCAGAGCGCCCGGAAGCCAGAAATCTGGTGACCATTTACGCGGCTCTGGCTGATCTGAGCGTTGAAGAGGTTCTGGCGCGCCATCAGGGTGAAGGCTTTGGGCCGTTCAAAAAGGCGCTGACGGATGTTGTCGTCTCAGTAATTGCCCCGATCGCGCAGGAAACCACACGCCTGATGCAGGATGAAACGCATCTGGCTGCTGTCCTGCGTTCTGGCGCACAGCGGGCTCAGGCTATTGCGGAGCCGATTGTTTCTGAAGCCGAAAAAATTGTCGGCTTTCTGAAATAAGCCCGCACATCCTGCTATTTGTAAAATAACGCCCCTGAAAGACCCGGCTTCCCTTCTCGCAAGGGGCCGGGTTTTTTCATGAGAGATCGTGTACCGCCTGCCCCCGGCATCTACCGGGTTTCGGATGTCGCCAACCTGTACGGTTCCGCGCTTTTAATGAGCCCTTCGGGCAGCAGGCTTCGCTATGGCCTGACAGATCAGGGGATGTTCATCCTCCACACCAACTTCCGAGAAATAGGCCATATCGCCTTTGTCCCACCACTGGAAACGATTGGCCGTATACCGTGCGCCGGAGCCGGAAATCACGTTGGAAAACACCTGTGTCTCCCCTTCCACACGCATCACGGCCAGACTGACCGCCCCGGCGTTGAGATACGTGACCGTTACTGAAGGCGCCCCCAACCTGCGCAGAAGCGCCTGTGAGCCTGCACAGCTGTAGGTTCTGCTGATTTTTGTTACCCGATGTGCCGGATCAAGCGGGATGCTCATCGTGTCTGCTCTGGCAGAATGCACCAGGCCACCGGCACCAATAGCCACCTCACATACAACAAACGCGACTTCCAGCCCGGCCAGAATCTTGAACAGCAGACCTTTTCTGCCTGATTTCCGCATGATCACAAGGGGTCTCCACGTCTGATGGAAAGTCTTTCAGCCTGAAGGCTACACCCCGCCCTCCGCCTTTTGCAAACGCCCCATGAACAGCGGGACACCTGCCGTTATGCGGGATCAGGAGAAGCGCCCTCCGCTTTCTCCGCCGCCAGAACACGCAGGCTGCCCGCAGCGTTCTGAAGCCTCTCCGCCACATCAGACGGCATCCCCCGGCTGTAGCGCAGCAGCCACGCTTCCGTCATCCCGGCCCACGCCGTTGCCTCCATCCCGCTTTGCATCCATTTGCGCAGAAAAACACGGATACCCCGTCGGGCATTCAGGGGCAGCGCCGGGCTTTTCGCCACCTCCCGCAGAAAGACGATATGCATGCCCATGCTCATGGCCTGAAGCTGATACTGCATGTACGCCAGCTTCATGGGCTGCGGAACGCCCTGTGCATTGCGCAGGATACGCACAAGGCTGGAGGCCGTTTCCGAAAGCCACTGATGCCCCGTCACCCGGTTGCCCGGTGCAGCCAGCGCCTTCAGCCGCTGCTCAACCCACAGGGTGGTGCGCCGCATGTGAGAGTCCACGCGGAAAGGCAGCATCACGCGGTAAGTCCAGCTCATGAACATAACCGCGGCAAGAAATGCCATCGCGTTATTGAAAAAGGCATCTTCCGCCAGCCGCCCCTGATTTCCGGGGCCGATCAGCACCGGCAGGAACATGTTGAAGGAAAAGGCATAACCTGCGGTTTCCGGCTTGCGCGCGGCCAGACCGCCGACAGTCATGGCCACCAGCAGCACAACAATAAGCACTTCTGGCGCTGTAACCGCAGGCAGGACGAGAAAAACATACACCGCCGCCACCGCAACGCTCCACATGGCCCCTTTCAGAAACGGCGTGGAGGCCGGAACCGGGTTTTCCCGCGTGGCCAGCAGGCCATATACCAGCGCAACAAAGGAAATGAAGGCGGCCCCTGCGGGCCAGCCCGTGACTTCCCACAGCAGCCACCCGGCCAGAATACCGGCACAGGCGCGAATGCCGTTTTCCAGTGCTTCCAGAGCATGGCGGCGGGAGGTCATCCTGAAACGGAAGCGGTCCCCGCGCTGCGGCCGCTCGCAGGCCTGAATATGCTGGCGGGCGCTCTCATAGTCCGCCCGGAGAGCCTCTGAAGCCCCTTCCGGGAGCATGCCCCCCTCTGCCTGCACCGCCCCCTTTTTCCGCGCCACCAGAGCAAGACCCCGTGCGCGCGCCAGCACCATGAGCAGGGCGGCAAAGGTTGCGTGCGCATGGTCCCCCGCACGGGTGCTCGGCCCCATTTCCAAAGCATCGAACTCAATGCGGGCGTTCGCGGCCATCAGTTCTGCCAGCGCTTGCGCCAGAGCCTGTGCCTGTGCCTGCTCATCCGTGCGGGCCAGATCAACCACCACCCGCTGGACAGTCTGAAAGGCGCTGTGCAGCCGGTCGAGCAGGCGTTTACGCGCCTGCGCCTGCAAGGTTGGCATAAACAGCACTGCAAGGAGCGCCTCACACACCACCCCAAGAATAATGTAGGTGCCGCGCGCCATGGCGATATCAAAAACATGATCTGGCTCGGCAATGGCCCCGGTTGCCACAATGGCCGAGGTAAAGCCTGTGAGCACCAGCCCGTACGCGCGGTAACTTTCCAGAAAGGTCGCCCCGCCGCAGCACAGGCCAATCCAGACCGCAAGGCAGCAGAAAAACAGCGCCGATGCCTGTGGAAAGGCGGCAATCAGCGCCACGCCAACGCAGCAGCCCAACACTGTCCCGGCAATACGCCAGCGGGCCTTGGCCAGACTTTCCCCTCGGGAGGATTGCGCCACAACCCAGACGGTCAGCGGTGCCCATTGCGGGCTGTCCAGCTCCATGGCCATGGCAATCAGCAGGGAAAGGATGGCCGCCAGAGAGGAGCGGACAGCGAAGACCACATCCATGAAGGAGGGTTCAAGCAGCCAGCTCAACCTGCTTCGCAGTGAGGCGCGTGGCCCGCCGAAAAATAGTCTGGCCAGCATGCCCCCATCAGGCCCCGCCATGCCTTGACCTGTTATCATCGTATCCCGCCGCATGGCCACTCTCCCGTACGAGGCGGGACAATGCGAAAAACCGGCGTCTTTCGTCCAGACGTTTGTTATGATGAGTTGATAAGTTTTGTTTATGAACGGCTACGTGGTGGCTCAGACGGTGTAGATATCCGCCACGTTGAACGTTTTTGCCACATCCCATAACCGGGTCAGCAGCATGCTGCTGTTCGGCTGGGTCATCCGCACCAGCCCGACATCCGGTGAGGCACAGCCATTGATCCGCCGGATCTGAAGGCCGGAAGGGCCAATCCGCTCCGGCAACGCCGCAACAGGCAGAATACTGGCAAGGCGGCCGCCCAGCAGCTCCGCATGCAGAAGCTCCAGCGCATCTGTTTCCAACATCACGGTCGGGGTGACATCAGCCTCCCTGAACCCGGCATCCACCAGCTGGCGGCTCCGCATGTTCCGGCTGAGCAGGCAGAGAGGCAGGGCGGCAATATCCGCCCAGGAGCAGTACCGCCCCGCAGGCAGCGGGACAGAGGCCGCCGCCGCCAGCACATGCTGTTCCGGGTAGAGTATCTGCGCGTCAAACCCGCCTTCTTCTGGCAACTGGTCCAGATACATGATGCCCAGTTGCAGGTGATGCTCCCGCAGCAGGCGCAGGATCTCCGCGCTGGAATACACCTTCACCTCAACATGCAGGGCAGGAACAACACTCCGGAATGTTTCCAGCAGCAGGGGCACAATCTGTATGGCGGGCGGCATGACGCCAATGGAAAGCGAGCCCCCGGCAATATCCTGCGCAAAGGCTGCTTCCTGCTTCAGGCCATCCAGAGCCGCCAGTGTCTGGCGCGCCCACAGCAGCACCCGCTTGCCCTCTTCCGTCAGGCCGTAAAAGCGCCGGTTCCGCTGGATGATGGTAATCCCCAGTTCGTTTTCAAGCTGCCTGACCCCGGCGGATAATGCGGGCTGGGAAACACCACAGCTCTCGGCGGCGCGGGAGAAATGGCGGTACCGGTCCAGCGCGATCAAATAAGTCAGTTGCCGCAGAAACACTGCATACCTCGCCTGATCTGGCCTCCAGGAGGCTCACTGCGCATCCGTATGCGCCCCCAGCGCGCTCTGGTCAAAAACCAGAGCCGACCGGGCCGGAGCGCAGAACTGACCGTGAAATGCCGTGCGGAGGTCTCCTTCCCCGGCCTTCAGCACAAGCCAGGAAGGACGCACGCAATTATGGCTGTCATCATACACATCGCCTGAAACCCAGCGCAGGGTTGCCTCACGCACGGCTCCGGCGGGGAGTATCACCGGCACACTCTGCTGGCGGGGCAATGGCCCATGCGGGCCGGGCCTGCGGGCCGCAGCATACGCACGGCGTGCGACCGGCAGCGCATGCCCCGCGGCATCTTCAAACCGGAGAGACAGCACGGGCGGCATGGCGCAGGCTTCAGGGCTGGTGTTCCGCAGGGTCAGCGCCGTGCCGGAGTGGGACATGCCATTAAACGCCCCGTTCCTGTCATCCAGCGCCATGGCAAGCTGGCCCGGCTGGCAGGCGGAAACCTGCCTGTTTGAAACTGCTCCGACGAGCGGCGTTGCCTCGAATTTTTCTACAAATCCCGTTGCCGGATCGAGATGGCACGACCACTGGAAGGGTGTCCAGTTTATAGCGCTTCCGGCCTGCCGGAACTGCCCCCGCCCCTGAAGAAGCGCCGGGCTGACCAGAACCTGACTATCTGGCTTGCCATCCTGCAAAAAGAAGCGAGACCCGGCCCCCAGCCGCTCCAGCGGTTTACGGGCCGCGCTCTGGCAGAGAAATGTTGTCATCTGCCAGACCAGACTCTGTTGCTGCACCGCTGCCCGGTCCTGCGGGTTCCGGATGGCGGCAATCTGGCGGTGCACTGCTTTCAGTTCCGCTTCAGAGGGCTGAACCGGCCCCTCCCCGGCCGCACATGCGGGAGAAGCAAGCAGGCAGCCCACAAGGCCCACCCACGCGAAACCGGCTTGGTAAAAGCTAGATAAACTGCGCATTTTCTTATGATGCGGGAGAGCCGGGAGCAGATCAAGCGCCTTCCCCCCAGAGGAGAGATGCGTCGCGCTCAACAGTTTGAAAATAGCTCTTGAAACATATCTTAAAACATATATATCGTAAGATATGATGAACACACATACAAACCACTTCTTCTCCCATCACTCTTTCCATGCGGCTGGCCCTCATGCCGGACGCCACGGCTCAGGCCGGGGCTTTGGTCGTGGGTTTGGGGATGGCTTCGGCCGTGGCCCTGGTGGAAGAGATTTCCCCAAAGGGCGCAAACTCAGCTCGGAGGAGCTCCAGCTTGTTCTGCTCGCCCTGCTGGCTGAACAGCCAGCGCACGGCTATGAACTCATTCGTCTGCTGGAAGAAAAATCCGGCGGCTTTTACACACCCAGCCCCGGCATGGTCTACCCTGCCCTGACCTATCTGGAGGAAATTGGCCACGCCTCCGTCACGCAGGAAGGCAACCGCAAGCTCTACAGCCTGACTGACGAAGGGCAGGCCTTTCTGGAAAAAAACCGCGAACAGGCGGACCGTATTCTGGAAATACTGGCCCGGATTGGCAGCCGCATGAGCGAAGTGCGGGAAGCCTTCGCCGGGGTGGATGATGCCATGGACCCTAAAGCCGCCGATGCCCTGCATCAGGCCCGCCACGCGCTCAAACACGCCATGATGCGCAAGCGCGGCTGCCCGCCGGAAGAACTTCAGCGCATCATCCGTATTCTCAATGCTGCCGCTGAGGAAATTCTGAAAACGCCAGACTGAAGTCTGGCGTTTTCCTGACCGGTTGAGGCGCGGATTATTCCGCTGCCTCGCCGCGGGCTGCAAAAAAGAACTTCCACAGCACGCCGCCAATCACGCCGCCCAGCAGCGGTGCGGCCCAGAACAGCCACAACTGGCCCAGAGCATTCGTCTGCGCGAAAAACGCAACAGCGGTGGAGCGCGCCGGATTAACCGACGTATTCGTAACCGGGATAGACACCAGATGAATAATGGTGAGCCCCAGCCCGATGGCAATAGGCGCAAAACCGGCAGGAGCTTCAGCAGATGTTGCCCCGAGAATGATCAGCAGGAAAAATGCTGTCATCACCACTTCACACACTGCGGCAGCGGCAAGTCCGTAATGCCCCGGAGAACGATCTCCATAGCCATTCGCGGCAAACCCGCCTGCAACAAAATCAGGCGCACCTGAAGCGATACCATACAGCACCGCTGCGGCCAGAGTGCCCCCAACCACCTGCGCCACCCAGTATGGCACCAGATCCCGCCATGAAAAACGCCCGGCAACAGCCAGCCCCAGCGAAACAGCCGGATTGAAATGGCCGCCGGAAATGCCCCCTACGGCAAACGCCATGGTCAGCACCGTCAGGCCGAACGCGAGAGCCACGCCGACAAAGCCAATCCCCGTCACAGGAAAGCCTGCCGCAAGCACGGCACTGCCGCACCCGCCCAGCACAAGCCAGAAGGTTCCAAACAGTTCTGCTGCAAGTTTACGCTGCATTTTATGCTCCACAATAAAGTGAGCATTACCGGTATAAAGTTCTTTCTGAAGCAGCAATCATAACAGGAAATAATAACGAAATAAAATGGATTAATAACGAATTCTGCAATATTCTATAAATTTATACATGAGTTTATGACATTTTTATTCTTTCAGAATTTCGTCACAAGACGGAAATACCCCCTGCAACACTCTTCACCACACCTCCCAAAACGCCCCTTTCCTCCCTCTGGAACAGGGCTTCCACCCATGGCACGATGCCCCTTCTCTGGCGGCAACTCCCCGGTCCGTCGCCAGCATCTTGGGTGACAGACAGGCTTTGTTGCGCAATACCGACCAAGGATTCCCTGTTTGAGTTCAGTCTGTTAGCTGGGTATGATGAGCAAGCCAAAACCCACGCGCTACCGAACGACGAACTGGTCCTCCTACAACGCAGCGCTGAAGAAGCGTGGGTCTCTGACGGTGTGGTTTGACCCGTCGATGACTTGGGAGGGTCTTCCGACGGGACGCCGTGGCCGTCAGCCGGGTTACAGCGATGCTGCGATCCAGACCTGTCTGACGCTGAAGGTTCTCTTCGGTTTTGCGCTGCGACAGACGACAGGTTTTGTTGAAAGTCTTCTGCGCCTGGTCGGATTTGCGTGGTCTGTGCCGGATTTCAGCACGCTGAGCCGTCGGCAGAAATCCCTGAGGGTCGATATCCCGTATCGCGGCTCAGACGGCCCGCTGCACCTTCTGATCGACAGCACCGGGATCAAGGTCGAAGGAGAAGGTGAATGGCACACCCGCAAACACGGGGCGTCAAAGCACAGGATCTGGCGCAAACTCCATATCGGGATCGATGAAGGCTCTATGGAAATCAGGGCCGTGGAAATGACGGGAAACGAGATCGGTGATGCTCCGGTTCTGCCGGTGCTTCTGGAGCAGATCCCCGATGAAGAAGACATCGCCAGCGTCACGGCTGATGGCGCCTATGACACGAGGATATCCCATGAAACCATTGCCAGCCGCGGTGCCCAGGCAGTCATACCTCCTCGAAAAAACGCAAGGCCATGGCGTCCCACATCGGCAGGAGCTATCGCCCGAAACGAAACTCTGCGGACCTGCAGGCATCTCGGACGGGCTATTTGGAGACGGTGGAGCGGTTATCATCGACGAAGCCGCGTCGAGACAAAGATGCACTGTATCAAACTGCTGGGGCAGCGTCTGACAGCGCGCGATTTCGACCGCCAGATCACCGAAGTTCATATCCGTGTTGCTATCCTTAACAGGTTCACAGCACTCGGAATCCCTCTCACTCGTGCAGTCGCGTAACGGAAAACTCTATAACGGATTCGTCTCGCCGATAGACTGAATTATGCAACAGAGCCTGACAGACATTGAATAACAGGATTGGACGACAGGCGCATGACACACGCAAAACCCTGCATCACCATCCATTACTGCACGCAATGCAACTGGCTTTTACGCGCTGCATGGATGGCGCAGGAGCTGCTGTCCACCTTTGGTGAAACCGTGGGCGGCGTGACACTCGCACCCGATACCGGAGGACGGTTTGAAATCCGTGTGGACGATCACGTGATCTGGGAACGCAAGCAGGACGGCGGTTTTCCCGGCCCGAAAGAGCTGAAACAGAGAGTGCGGGACATCATCTCCCCACATCAGGACCTGGGCCACATCGACCGTTAACGCGCAGCCTACGCGCAAGCCCGAAAAGGCGGGCTTTACGGCACCAGAGAGTTCAGCAGAGCCTTCAAGGCTTTCCGGGCCGCCTTGGTGCCCCACTCCTTGAGCAGTTTCTGCGTCCGGTTGCCCTGCCTGGCCAGCGCATACGGGCTTTCCCGAATAGGCGGCATGCCTGCCACATGGTCTTTCAGGGAGGCTGGAAGTGCTGGAAACGGATCAATATTCACCAGCCTGATCAGCATGGCCACACTGGTGATCCGGCAGGATGGCTGTGCCGTGTTCAGGCAGACATAAGCCCCCGTGCCATTGGCTGCCGGGTCATACACCGCTTTCCATGTCACGGTCGGGACGGGAATATGCCGGGGGCCTATGGTTCTGAACTGGAACTGATCCGGGTCATACCCCGGCCCGGTCACCACAAAAATCTCCCCTTCAGCCCGCGCCCATCCGCGCACGGCACTTTCCACCCCTTCCCACGGGCCACGGTTCAGTTCCGGCGTTTGCGGCACAATGTTTGAGAGCAGAAAACTCTGCACCTGCGCCGCATTCCCGGCGGCATCCCCGCTGGGTGTCATGTGTCCACGGTCATAATGAGAGCGGGCATAATCGGTGGAGAGCGCCTGCATTGTGGCGGGCAGACGCGTGTCCGGCTGAAAGCTGCCATGCCGCTGCATCGTATCCGCTATTTCCAGATTTTCTTCCGTCAGATCCTCAGCGGACCACAACGGTCCGCGCGTCTGCTCGGAAGCCAGCACGGCGTATTGATCATTACACAGCATAACCGTTCCGCTTCGCGCGGTATCAGACAAAACCGCAGGCGGAACACCATGTGCAAACAGGTTCGGACAGGTTTCGGCCATGGCGCCCGGAGAAAGGCACACCAGCGCCGCGAAACCAAAAAAAACTCTCAGCACAGCGCTCCTAAACCCGGCTTGTAAACCGGTCTGTCGCCTTCAGGGCGCTGACAGTCAGGGCCACATCACGCCGGTAGATCTCTTCACGCAGGAATGCTTCTTCTTCCGCCTGTTTTTCCGGAGGAACGTCGATAAACCAGGCTTTTGGCCGCCCATCCATCCCGTCATTCCAGCGATACCCACGAGCCTTCAGCACATCCTTGCTTTCAAACGGGGCTTGTGTGGCCCAGATACGCACCCACACCGAACGGGCACGCTCAAGAAGGCAGGCAAGAGCTGTGCGCCCTTCCGGAAAGCCGCCGCACCCCAGCAGGGCCAGGCTTGCCAGACAATCATCCGTAGCGCGGTGTCCATCAAAAAAGAACCCGGCCTGCGTGGCAAGATAGCCAAGTTTCCGGCTTTCAAATCCCGCATCCGCCCAAGGGACGTCCGCCATGGAGCACGCCCATGGCTTTTCCGCAAAAGCCGTACAGAATGCTTCAATAAACGGGCGATCAAATGCCGCATTATGCGCAATCACCAGAGAAGCCTCCGCGGCGAAAGCCGCCACCTCCTCTGGTGTAATACTGTGCCCGGCCAGCATTTCCTGCGTCAGGCCGGTCAGTTCCGTCACGCGCGGAGGCACCGGAACGGAAGGCTCCCGCAGGCGGCTGAACGCGGGCAGCACACCCAGCATCGCGCCGTCCAGCGTGAAGGCAAACGGCACCATACCGATTTCAATAATTTCATCCACGCTGGCATCAAGCCCCGTGGTTTCAAGGTCTACAAACAAGCCAAGCCGCACCCTGCGGCCTTCCGGCAGAGCCTCCAGCCACTGAGGGCGCAGGCGGCGGAGCACACGATAATCGCCCGAACGCTCCAGCGTTCCGGCAAGATCTTCCAGAGACATCTCAGCCAGCCCTCCCCGCAGACCAGCACTGTGATGCCTGCTGGTGGGGAAACGTGAGAACACTCGGGACAGAAAGAGGCATGTCAACCATGCGCGCAATCTAGGGAGCAGAAGGGGGCGAGGCCAGAAAATTTTTTCTGCCCCGGCAGGATATAACCCCGTGCCGGACCAGAAAATCGAAGCCAGAAGGCAGTATGGCCCTGCTCAGGATGCCTTGACTTTGGCAATCCAGCGCTGAACCAGATCAGACATCAGGTCCAGCGGCATGGCGCCATTGCCCAGAATGACATCATGAAACGCCTTGATATCAAACTTGCTGCCAAGTTCGGTTTTCGCCTGTTCGCGGAGCTTCAGAATGGTCTGCTGGCCCAGCATGTAGCCCAGCGCCTGCCCCGGCCAGGCAACATACCGGTCTGTTTCCGCCTGCATGTCCGGCTCACTGGTGGGCGGATGCGCGTGGAAGAAATCGCTCATCTGCTGGCGTGTCCAGTGCTTGTAATGCACGCCGGTATCCAGAACCAGACGGTCCGCCCGCAGCAAGGCCCCATTCAGGCGACCATAATCGCTGTAGAGATCCTGATAAAACCCCAGTTCTTTCCCCAGACCTTCCGCATACAGCGCCCATCCTTCCACGTAGGAATTATACGCACCCTGCTGGCGGAACGCTGGCAAGGGCATGTCCTGCGCCAGAGAAATCTGGAAATGGTGGCCCGGCACGCCTTCGTGATAGGCTGTATCTTCAATCGTATACAGGTCACGTTTCGCATAATCACCCGTATTGACGAACACAATACCCGGACGAGAACCATCCGGTGTGCCCTGATGATACTCCGCGCCGGGTGCATCGGTCTCGCGGTATGCCTCGACAGACCGTACTTCCAGCTTTGTCTTGGGAATTTTGTTGAAGATACGCGGCAATGCCGGCCACATCTGGGCGATATCTGCACGATATTTCTCCAGAATCTGCTCCCGGGACGTGGCGTAGAGCTTCGGGTCATGCTCTACAGAAGCACGCAGGGCTGCCAGATCTGCAAAACCCAGCTTGTGCGCAATCTCCGTCATCTGCCCTTCAATCAGACTGACCTGCTTCAGGCCAAGCTGATGAATCTCTTCCGGGGTCATGGAGCTGGTTGTCTGCGCCCGGATATCATACCGGTAGAGGGCATCTCCGTTTGGCAGGGACCACACACCTTCATGCACGCGGCCATGCGGGGCATAGTCTGTTTTCACAAACTGCGCGAACTGCACAAACGCCGGACGAACTTCCGTATCCACCGCCTTCAGGATTTCCTGCCGCAGCCGCACCTGCTGCGCGTGCGAAATCCCTTTGGGAAAGTGTTCCACCGGCTGGCCGAAAACATTCCTGATCCCGGCCGGTTCCGCAACCTGCTGCAACTGCGTAACCACTTTTTTAAGCAGATAGCGCGGCGGCACCAGCCCATCCTTCATGCCCTGCTGCGCCAGCGCTTTCAGCTGTGCCAGCACCGCAGGCAGGGCATGCAGCCGGTCCAGATAATCCTGATACTGCGCAGCCGTATCAAACGGAATGGACGAGACAAAGCCGGGCAGCATCAGCTGCACACCCTGCACCTGATCAATCGGCATTTCATAGGTTTTGAGTCTGATCCCTTCCAGCTTGTCCTGAAGCTGGCGGATCATCATCGCGCGGCTGATCTGCTCCTGCTCATTCAGTGCTGCGGGATCAACCGCTTCAAAACGCTTGAGGAACCATGCTGTGGTCACCTTATCTCGCGCGATCTGTTCGGGAGAATAATCGGTCCAGAGTTTATTGTACCGGTAATCCCCAATGGTTGTGGCAAGCTCGGGCGCGTTCCGAAGCTGATACTGCCACTCCTCATCCAGAAGGGCCGCAAACGCAGCGTTCCCCGCCACGGAAGCTGATTGCTTCTGCGCCCCCACGCCTGAACCGGAAGCCGCCAGCGCCGTGCCGCCAGCCAGCACGCTGGCCAGTGTCAGAGCTGCCAGACTGTATGCCAGCTTATATTTTGGAACCACGCTCTTAATCCTCCAGAAAAATCCTTCTTCATGCCGCAATAGCAACGTTCCACCGCACATGCCATATACTGATGCCTCACAGACCAAGGCCAACCACACAGAAACCCGAAGGCGGAACACAAATAAACTTTCCCTCCGGCCCTCCATTCCCGTATTGACCGGCAAAGCCACTCTGCGCGTGTTCCTGAGGAAAAAGATTTTTCTGCCGTGAACGCTTCTGCCACCATGGTAACCGCCGCTGAGACCGCGCACCAAAAGTGACCTGAACGCCTTTTAGCCGAGACCCTGCATGACAACAGAAACTGTGCTGCCCGAAGGCGGTATGACCGTGGTTCCGCCACCGCATGGAAGAACCATTGCCCTCCTGACCCTGACATTCGGCACATTTGTGGTCGGAACGGGTGAGTTTGCCATCATGGGCATGCTCCCGGAATTTGCTCACTCCCTCAATCTCTCT
Source organism: Acetobacter farinalis (assembly GCF_011516935.1). Lineage (GTDB taxonomy): Bacteria > Pseudomonadota > Alphaproteobacteria > Acetobacterales > Acetobacteraceae > Acetobacter > Acetobacter farinalis. The sequence continues at coordinate 20,085 of NZ_WOTF01000019.1, read as the reverse complement.
CTGGCCGATGCCGGGTATGCCATTACCGCCTATGCCATGGGCGTGGTGATCGGGGCTCCTCTCATTACCATTCTGGGGGCGCGGCTTTCCCGGCGGGAGCTTCTGCTTGTCCTGCTGCTGATGTTCTGCTTCGGCAATTTTCTGAGTGTTCTCATGCCCTCACCGGGGCTGGTTGTCGTGGCACGTTTCATGACCGGCCTGCCGCATGGTGCGCTGTTTGGCATCTCGGCACTTGTCGCCGCCTCCATGGTGGAACGTGCGCGCAGGGGCTGGGCCGTAGGGCGGGTGCTGTCCGGCATTGCCATTTCCACCTTTATCGGCGCCCCGTTCTCCACCTTCGCGGCAGACCATTTTGGCTGGCGCATTGCCTATCTGATTATCGGGCTGCTGGGCATTCTGACCTTTCTGGGGGTCTGGCGTTACATTCCGGCCGATAAACCCAACCGCTCAAACTCGCCTCTCAAGGAAATTACAGCCCTGGGCAACGCGCAGGTCCTGCTGACGCTCCTGACGGCGGCCATCGGCTTTGGCGGCATGTTCGCCATCTACACCTATCTCACCAGCGTTCTGCAGAACATCACGCACGTGCCGGAATGGCAGACCATGATCTATATGGTCATCTGGGGAGCAGGCATGCTGGTGGGGGCCAATGCCGGGGCATGGCTGGTGGACCGGAACATCAATCTGGCCGTTATTCTGGCTCTGGCGGGAAGCACTGCGGTCATGCTGGCATTTTCCGCCGTGTTGCACAGCCCGGCCGGCCTGATGCTGGATGTCTTCCTGATCCCGACTTTTGTAAATGCTCTCGGCCCGGCGCTTCAGACACGCCTGATGGATTTCGCGGGAGATGCCCAGACCCTTGCGGCCTCTCTCAACCACTCCGCATTCAATATTGCCAACGCGCTGGGAGCCTCCCTCGGCAGTGTGCTGCTGGCGCACCAGTTTGGGTATGGTGCGATCGGAATTGGCAGCGCGCTGCTCTCCACCGGTGGGCTGATGATTTATCTTCTGGCATTTGCTCTCCTGAAAAGAAGCGGCCAGCAGGAAATACGCGGCCCTATTCTCTGAAACCTGTCTTTTACGCATGAAATATAGTCCCTTCCCGCCTGATCTGGCAGGAAGGGAACCCGGCTTTTACATGCATAGGGCGCGCCTTACCGGGTATTCGTTGCAAATCGCGCCTTTTGCGCAACAGTCATGCGTAAAAACCACCTGAAAATGTAACAGAAACATCACACTCCTTCTTGAAGGCTTTGCATATCTGGAGGGTGAACGGTTAAGACACCGCTTCTCATCCATCCGCTTTTGTCCTTCGGAGTGCTGACCGCAGTGCGCACCAAAAACCTGCTTTTGTCCTCAATCGCGCTGTTCGCCATGGAACGCCCTGCTCTGGCCGCCGCAACCACTGCTCCGCACAGGCATACGCCGCGGCATGCCCAGCCGGTTGCCTCACGCAAGCCGGCACTCCAGGCTGCTCCGAAAGAGAAGGTCCAACCGCCGGTAAGGCACCACAGCAAACCGGCTGATCTGGAATCGCGCGATACGGAGAGCGTGTCTGTCACGGCACGGCAGCTCACAGGGCGTGATGCCGAGCAGGCGATTTCCAAAGCCGTCATGCGCCAGTATGTGCCGGGCACCAGCCCGTATAAAATGCTGGACCGCCTGCCGGGTGTCAGCTTCTCCTCCACGGACCCGTTCGGCATCGACAGTTTTGGCGCCAATCTCTACGTCCGCGGGTTTTTCATGAACCAGCTTGGCGTAACGGTGGATGGCGTGCCCCTGAATGACCAGACCTACCAGTCTGTCAGCGGGATGAGCCTGGCCTCCTCCATTATTCCGGATGATATCCAGTCTGTGCGCATGTCTCAGGGCGCCGGGTCTGTTGAACTCCCCTCCACCAACACACTGGGGGGCACCATTCAGATCGGCTCATCCGATCCTTCCGAAAAACGTGGCGGCAAGATCAGCCAGTCCTTCGGCAGTTATAATTCCTATCGCACCTATGTGCGGCTGGATTCCGGCAAGCTGAACGATACCGGCACACGCTTCTACACCTCTTACGCCCGCACGGATGAAGGCATGTGGATGGGCCGGGGTGACCAGTTCATGCAGCAGGTGGACGCCAAACTGGTGCAGCCCATTGGCCACCGCAGCCGCATGTCCGCTTTCTTCAACTGGTCCAGCCTGGCACAGTGGAACTACCCGGATACCTCTATCGGCATTCTGCAGAATCTCGGCTGGCGCACACCGCATTTATACCCGAACTACGCACAGGCTTACGGGATTGCGAACGGCACCCTGCCTGTTCCGCCGGGTTACAACAACGTGCCGGGCATCAATGGCACGGATATCGCCATGTATGACGGCGGTCAGGCTGAAACCAATTTTATGGGCGGCCTGCATTTTGATCTTGCCCTGACAGACCGCCTGACATGGAACACCACGTTGTATGGCCACAGCCAGACCGGGTATTACAGCTATACGGATTCAGAAGACCCCTCCCCCAACGGTGCCCCGTTCTCTGAAGAAGTCTGGCAGAACCGGCAGGAGCGCTACGGTCTGGACACCAGCCTGCGCTATAAGTGGGGCCGCCACACGATTGAAGGCGGTGTCTGGTATGAAAACAACAACCAGCAGGCAGGCCTTTTCAACTACCAGCAGCCCACTCTGGGCGAAGGTCCGGCTCTGAAGGCCGTTGGTCCCTTTGATGTGTATGGCAGGGCCTTCCAGGAGGGCTACAACTTCCAGTGGACCACCAATGTCATGCAGTTTCACCTGCAGGACAGCATCCAGCTGACACCCGGTCTGGTGCTTCATGCAGGCTTCAAGTCCATGGTGGCCACCACAGCCGGTGGCGCGAACTATAACAATGCCGACTGGACGGGCGCTGACGCCCTGCCCAACGGCTCCCTGACCGCCTCTCAGGCGTTCCTGCCGCACATCAATCTGGACTGGCACCTCAACGACCACCACGAGTTCTATGTGGACGTTGCAGAGAACATGCGCGCCTATGAAGTCTCGGCTTATGGCGTGGCCAACTCCATCTACTCCGTGCAGGATCAGGCCACCTTCCAGGCCCAGAAAAAGACGCTGGAACCCTCCAAGGCATGGGTTTATCTGGGTGGCTACCGCTATACTTCCCGATACCTTCAGGCGAATGCGACCATCTACCATGCCAGCCTGATCCACCAGCTTCTGGCAGCGGCTGTCGGCTCCCTGACCAACCCGGTCTCTCAGGTGATTGATTTCGGGCACATCTCCATGACAGGCGCAAACGGGGCCATCACCCTCACGCCCATTCCCGGCCTGAACTTTACGAACACCCTGAGCTACAACAAGGGAACCTATGACCGGAATGTTGATACGGTTGGCGGTTATTACGCGCTTTCAGGCAAGAATATCGTCAACTATCCGGCATGGATGTATAAAACAGCTCTTTCCTATACTTGGAAAGGCATGACGGCGCATTTCGATGCGAACTATTTCGGCCGCCGTTACTACAGCTTCATGAATGATACGTCTGTTGCGGGATACTGGGTGGCCAATGCAGGTCTTGAATATCGCTTTGGTGACGTGAGTGTCCTGAAAAACGTCACAGCCAGCTTCAATGTTTATAACCTGTTCAACAACAAATATATCTCCATGATGGGCCAGAACGATAACCCCGCACTGGGAGATTATCAGTCCATGGAACGCGGGGCCGTGCGTGAATTCTTCGGCACCGTCAGCACCTCGTTCTGATCAACCGAGAGGGCACTTGATCCTTCAAGGATGAAGCGCTCTCTCCCCTGATTTCAGAGAAACTTCAGAACACTCATATAAATTTCGCGCTCTTCATCCGTTGGTTCAACCCGTACTCGCACGCGGCTGTCGGATGTGCTGATAACGGGGGCATGGCGCTGGTTGGCGGCGTCATCCAGTGTAACTCCTGCCCAGCCCAGGGCCTGACAGAGATCATGACGCAGAGCTGCATCATGCTCACCAATCCCGGCGGTAAACACCAGCCCATCCAGACCGCCCATAACAGCCGTCAGCGCCCCGATTTCCTGAAGAAGACGATACACAAACAGGTCCAGCGCTTCAGTAATCCGCACGCTGCCGGGGGCTTGCGGGTCTTTGGCCCGCATCTCCCGCAAGACCCGCATATCAGCAGACACGCCAGACACACCACGCAGACCGGACTCATGATAAAGTGTCTGCACCAGCGCGGACCAGTCCGCCTGCTCCTCCTGCACCATATACAGTAAAACGCCCGGATCAATCGCGCCACAGCGCGTTCCCATCATCAACCCATCCAGCGCTGAAAATCCCATTGTTGTTTCAAGGCTTTTCCCGTTTTTCAGGGCGCACAGACTGGCCCCGCTCCCCAGATGTGCAATAATGGTCCGCCCTGCGGCAAGAGCCGGGTCAATCAGGGCCAGCCTCTGTGCGATATAGCTGTAGGAAATGCCGTGAAACCCATAACGCACCACGCCCTGCGCCTCATACCGGCGCGGCAGAGGCAGAAGCCGCGCCACCTTGGGGATGGTCTTGTGAAACGTTGTGTCAAAACACGCAATCTGCACCAGATCAGGCAGCTTCTGCGCAATGGCTTTCACCGGAGCCAGCGTGGCTTGCTGATGCAACGGGTCAAACGGGGTCAGGCGCTCCAGCCTGTCGAGCACCTCCGGGGTTATGCGAACCGGCTCCAGAAACTCCGCACCGCCATGCACAATCCGGTGCCCTACGGCAACCAGCCGCCCCTTTTGTGAAAACTGTTCCAGCCAGCGGAACAGGTGGTCAAAAATATCAAACCCGGTATCAGACCACCCCTCCTCCGCCAGAACAGCGCCATCCTGATCTCTGGCATGGAACCGCGCGCCGTTCTGGTTCTGCTCGATTTCCCCTTTGATCAACACCGCTGCACTCTGGCTGTCTGCCGCATCGTAAACGGTGAATTTCAGACTGGAAGACCCACTGTTAAAAACGATAATGACATCCTGCATCCATCAGGCCCTTTCTGTGGCTCTTCTGCTGTATCTCTTCACACAGGGTGCGGCTGGCGCAGAGCGCGGCCCCTGATGATCAGCGCGGAGTGGCTCCCTTTCGTCACGCGGATATGCCCTGCCCCTGTAAATGGTGCGCATAGAGTGCCCCCACGGCAATCGAGACCAGACGCGCCTGCGCACTCTCCGCCCGGCTACTGAGCAGCACCGGCACACGCGCCCCCAGAACCACCCCGGCAGAGTCCGCCCCGGCCAGAAAAATCATGTTCTTGGCCAGCATGTTGCCAGCCTCCAGGTCCGGCACCACCAGAATTTGCGCACGCCCCGCCACGGGGGAGACAATGCCCTTGATCCGGGCGGCCTCCGCACTCACGGCATTGTCCATAGCCAGAGGGCCATCCAGAATACCCCCCTCAATCTGCCCGCGCTCCGCCATTTTACACAGGGCCGCGGCATCCACCGTTCCCGGTATTTTGGGGGTTACGGTCTCCACGGCAGAGAGCAGCGCCACACGCGGTTCCCCCAGCCCGAGGCCCCGGTGCAGATCAATGGCGTTCTGCACAATATCCCGCTTCACCATGAGATCAGGCGCGATATTGATGGCGGCATCCGTCACAAAAATCAGATCCTCATAAGACGGCACAGCCAGCAGAAAAACATGGCTCACCCGTCTGGTGGTGTGCAACCCGCTCTCTGGTGAGACAACAGTCCGCATCAACACATCTGTATGCAGGCTGCCTTTCATCAGCGCATACGCCTGCCCGGCCTTGACCAGAGCCACACCTTCCGCCGCGGCCTCCCCGGGTGTTGCGCATTCCACGAAAGCCGTCTCACCCAGGTCAATCCCGCAACCCTGCGCGACTTCGGTTATGCGTGCGCGCGGGCCGATCAGAACAGGTTCAACCAACCCCTGTTGTGCCGCCTCCATCACGCCCTCCAGCGCTGGCTGCTCACACGGCCAGACCACGCCCACCCTCACCCGGCCGGGAAGCTGTCTGGCCCGCTCAATCAGATTTTCAAACGCCCGATGGCTTTTTGATGCCGCAGCCCCCGGCATATCGGCAATATCATGCATGTAGCGCTGCGGTGCAGAACCCTGCCCGGCGGGAGAAGTCGCCATAGTCTGGTTTTCCTGTTGGAACATCTGAACACTTGGCCCGAAAGCCGGGCTGGAAGAAAAAATGCGCTGCCCCCGCCTGACTGGGGCGGGTACAGAGGAGACTTGCTTTCCGTATCGCCTTGGAACCCAAAGCTTGTTCTCCAACATGGCCGCACACAGCCTTAGCCCCAGCCTGAAGAAGACATGAATGGAGCCAAAAAAGAGTTGAACACACCAAAACAGCCCTCTTCTCAGGATACGCCCTCTGAAGCCTCTGTCAAAAGAAAGGCTTACCGGACTTCCCAAAAGAGAGAAATGACAAGAGCCAGCAAGGAAGAGGCTTTTGAAACTGCGGCATGGGAGGTGTTTTCAACCATCGGGATGGATGCCGCAACCGTGCGGGACATTGTCTCCCTGAGCAGGGTTTCACCCGGAAGCATCTATAATTATTATAAAACCAAAGAAAAGATATTCGATATCCTTCTGGTAAAGGTCATCGAACGCAATAAAAACATGGTCCGGCAGTCCCACTGCCCGCCAGATACTCTGGAAAGCATGCTGACAAAAAGCTTTCAGGCTGTTCTGCGTGCACTCAGCACCCTCAAGGGTGCTGCCCGCTTTTTTGAGATCAACCAGCACCATATCCGTGCCCGTCTGTTCACCATGAACGAAACGCGGGACATGCTGGAAAACCTGAAGCAGGATATTCTGGCCTCCCTGCCCCGGAACAGCCTCACGCCAGACCGGCTGGATTTCATTGCCGCCACCCTGCTGACAATCGGGCTGGAATCCTTTCTCTACATGGCCCGCGACCCGCTCCTGAATGTTGATGAAACAGCCCGGCTTTCAGGAGCCATGGCCGCCGGGAATGTCAGGGGTGCCATGGCCTTCCTGTGCGCGGCACAGCCTGCGGAAGCAAGAAAAGCCTCAAGGCCGCACAGCCCTGAAATCTGACCTGACAGACTACCCGGCCTGACAGACCACCTTGACCCAACAGAACGCTGGCATCTGATATCTGGCATCTGGCCATCTCTCCCGGCCTGCGCTAACAAATGCGCATGAGAATGTCGTTTCAACGCACTGGATTTCAGGTGGTCTTCTGGCCACTGGTTCTGCTGGCGCTTCTGGTACGGCTTTCTTTAGGCAGCGTTGCCCTCCCATCCGCTGTTTTTAATGATCCTGTTCAGCACCTGAACAGACTTTCCATTCTCTGTGACACCCCCGCTCCATCGCCCGACAGGACACCGCACCACCATTCCGGTGAGAGTCAGGATGAGTGCTTCGTTCTGTCCGATGCTCTGGAACTTCCGGTTCTGGCCGGAGCAGTCGCTTTATCGGGTGTGCTATTTCAGGCATCCGCGCACGGGGTGTGGTTTTATCCTCCCACACGTGCGCCGCCCTTGGGCGAGCGATCGTCCTTATGCCCTCAGGGGCCACCTCTGTGATCTGACACGTAAAGCCGCCTGTACGTAAAAACGTATGGGCTTTTGTGCGTTTTACCCAGGCCACAGCTTATGCACATCATGCTTTGTGCCGGCCACCGGGCTTCCGGTGCCGCGGCGCGTGCTCCTATGCCGCGTCCCGCGACCATGCAGACAGACCTGATGCCGTCAGGTCCGATGCAGGATACGCGTCAGTTCGACTGCCATCTGCTCAGCACTGTCATCAACCGGGATCATGCCCGCAAGATGGTTCTGACCATCCATGACATACAGCACCGACGTATGGTCAATCAGGTACCCGGAGGGTGTCACGGCATCTTTGCGCACCGTGACATGAAAGGCATCAAGAACCTCCTTGAGCTGGGCCTGCGTTCCGGTCAGACCAACAATACGCGGAGAAAACCGGGTAACGTACTGCTCAATCACGGCAGACGTATCCCGATCCGGGTCGACCGAGACAAAAATCGGCACAACCCCGTTCGCAGGCGGCCCCAGCCTGTCCAAAGCCGCGGAAAGGGTTGCCAGCGCCAGCGGGCACACATCTATACAGTGCGTGTAGCCGAAGTAGAAAACCGTGTAGCGCCCCTGAAAATCAGCCTGCGTGACACGATGCCCCTCGCAGTCGGACAACGCATACGGGCCACCCACCTCTGCATGGTGCTGCGCTGTCAGCAACATGCGAAACCCGCCAGCCCCGAGCAGGAGAGCCGCCGTTACCAGCCCAATGAGCATGATGGCTTTCATATCATGCCGGGCAGAGGGTTTGGCCTGAGGGGACCGGGCTTTTTTGCGGGGGGAATGCTTCATGCCTTCATCATACCGCGAAACCGAGCCATCTGTAGAGCCTTCTGCGTGACGCCCTGCATGTCCGGCGGCGTATTCGGGCAAAGTGCCTGAGCAATGAGCCTTTTCTTCCCGCTATTCCGCCCCTACGCAGTGGCTACCAGAGCTTTTCATACGCTGGAAACAGGCAGACTGGCTCTCCAGAGCGTGATGATGATCGTAGTCATCACGTTTCTTGCGCAGCTTGGGTTACAAAGCCGCGCCCTGCCGGGAGAGATGGCGGGAACAACGTTTGAACGTGTGACGGGCCTGCACCTCCAACCCATGCCGCATTGCGCAATGGAAGAGATGCCGCCACACGCAGGCCAGACGCCCCCACCCCCTTCACAAAACTCGCAGCACCCTCACCCTGAGTCATGCTGCTTCCTGTGCCCCCTCCTGCACCTTCAGGGCATGGTCCAACTGACCCACCTCGGGCCGTTCATCAGCAGGGTTACGATTACCTTCCTATCCTATCGCCCATCCCAGCCCCGCGCCCCACCTGCGGCACCTCAGCTCCTGCGTCCGCCCGCAAGAGGCCCTCCACACTCCCCTTGAGTCCTTCAGGCCGAGCCGCCGCCGAATTCCGCTCTGGAACCACCGGTGCTGCTTTTCTTCAGTTTTTCTCAAGGGTCTTCTTATGTCAGAGTATCCCAACACACCGCTTCAGTGCGCACACGTCTCACTGCGTGCCCTTCTTGTTTCCTGTGCTTTTGCCGCAAGCCCCGCATGGGGGCAGACAGTGCAGGGCCAACCGGCAGCACCACAGGGCACCGCTGCGTCGAAACAGAAAGACCAAGGCTCCCATGGAGCCGCACAGAGCTCGTTTCTTACAGTCAACGGAAAGCGCCAGACGGCAGCAGCTTACCGCGCCTCCAGCAGTGTTACGGCCCTCAAAATTCCGGCCCCCATCCAAAAAACACCCGTATCAATACAGGTTGTCACGCAGGCTCTCATACAGGACCGTGGTGTTCTGAGCATCAATCAGGCCATCGAGACAGTCAGCGGGGTTAAACGTAACCTGACGTTCCCCAACTCCCTGACATTTCGTATCCGCGGGTTTGCTGACTCCTCCACCACATTGCGTGACGGCTTTCGGGAGCAGACAGGCACACAGGATATTCAGGGCGTGAACACAATCGAGGTTCTGAAAGGGCCTGCCTCCGTTCTCTACGGCGGTTCAACCTCTTCGGGCGGAACGGTGAACGTCACAACAAAGCGGGCAGTGGCTGATACTTTCCTGCATACCGGTCTTTCAGGAGGAAGTTTCGGTCTGTTCCGGGGCACTGTTGACGGAAACAGGGACCTCTCCGGTCATGGCACTTTTCTCGGGCGCATCAATTTCGCATATCAGCGTGACGATACATTTCGTAACTTTGGCTCCAATGAAAGCACATACATTGCCCCCACCTTTCATTGGCACCCCACGCAGCGAGACAGTATTGACGTTTTTTCCTCCTACCAGCTTTCAAACTATACATGGGGTGCCTCTCAAACACCGCTGGTCCGCAAGGCGCTGGCCATGCCGCTCTCTTATAATTTTGATAACCAGACACTGGGCGCATCACACCAGAAGTCATGGCGCCTGGGGTATAACTGGGTTCATGAATTTTCTTCATCTTTTCGATTTCGGTCCGGCTTTGCCAGTTCCATCACCAACTATAATTTCGGCTCTGATCGCCTCAGCACGCTGAGCCTCTCCAGCAATGGCAGAACACTCGCCCGCGCTGTCTCCAGTGGACCACAAATGGGGAAAGATTTTGATCTTCAGAATGAATTTTCAGGGCATTTTGGAACAGGTCCGATCCGGCATGACTGGCTCGCCGGGAGCGAGTTGTACCAGACCGATTACAGCGCCAAAACATGGACCGCATCTCTGCCTCCCCTGATCCTTGCAGCCCCCTCCTACACCGCCGTGCCGGGAACAGCGCACCTGCGCTCCAATATTGCAACTCAGGCCAATGCGGCATCGGTTTACTTTCAGGACTATATGACCCTCTTCAACCGGCTCTATCTTCTGGGTGGCGGGCGATACGATGTTACGGCAACATCCTCCGCAAACAAACGCGGAGGATCTGAGTCTTCTTTTTCAAAAAACAGATTTTCACCAAGACTTGGCATTCTCTATGCGCCGCTTAAAGCAACATCCGTCTATTTCAACTGGTCAACCAGCTTTCTGCCAACATCCACCTCATCATATCGAGGCACCCCTCTCGCTCCCAGCCTCTCGCGGCAGATCGAAGCCGGTATCAAACAGCAGCTCTTCCATAATCGCCTTCAGGCAACTGTTGCTGTTTACGATATCCATCGCTCCAATGTCGCAACAACAGACCCCGCGCATCCGCTTTATTCCATTGCGGTCGGCCAGCAACGGAGCCGGGGCGTTGAAGCGGATGTCAGCGGCGAAATCCTGCCCGGCTGGAAAGCTGTGCTGAGTTACGCCTATACATTTGCCACTGTAACGCGGGATAACACCTATCCTGTCGGGAGCATTCTGGCTGGTGTTGCCAAACATACCGGAAATATCTGGACAACCTATGAATTTGACACTCACTCGACACTGCGCGGCCTTGGCGTGGGGTTTGGCCTGAGGGCAGCAACACGCCGCGAGGCAACACTCCCCAACAGTTTTTATCTCCCCGGATATTTTCGGGTGGATACAGCGCTCTGGTACCGGCTGACGCTAAAAGGACGGCCGCTGCGCGCCCAACTCACCCTGAACAATCTCACCAATGCCCGCATTTATGACACCAACGGCACGTTCTCCATGCGCGCTGAAGCCCCTCGCTCAGCCCTTGGATCAGTACAGATCGATTTCTGATGCCACACTCCACACACAGGACTGACAAAACCGGTTCAGCCGTTTTTGTGAAACTCATCCCTCAGGAACGTACGCTCATGCCACAAAACACACACAGAACAGACAAGCCCGGCTCTGCCGTTTTCGCAAAAATCATTCATCAGGAGAGCGCATCCATGTCACACGAAACTCAGTCCCCCTCAGCATCAGTTTTCCGACGCCGCGACCTTGCAGCCCTGACACTCGCTGCCCTTGCAGCCAAAACCCTCCCCGCGCATGCCCAGACACCCGAGACCGAGGCCGAACACGAAAAACACATGCGGAGCATGCAGCCCTCAGGGCCACCGTTAAAAATTGCGATGCTGGTTTATGCCGATATGGTTCTGCAGGATCTGGTCGGCCCACAGACAATTTTCAAAATCCTTGGCGCTGAGATCCATCTTGTCGGGATGGATATGACACCTGTCAGAACCGACGTGGGCATTCCTGTCCCCCCTACGGATACACCCGACACCTGCCCACAAACACTGGACGTTCTTTTTGTTCCCGGCGGACTGATGGGTACAATCGCCTGCATGAACAATCAAACTGTTCTCAATTTTCTGAAAAATCGTGCCGCAACATCGCGCTATGTTACCAGTGTGTGCACCGGCAGCCTTATTCTGGCAGCGGCTGGCCTCCTGAAAGGCTATCGGGCGACATCTCACTGGGGCGTGGTTCATCTGCTCCCCGCTCTCGGTGCCATAGAAAGCCACGAGCGCGTTGTGCAGGACCGCAACAGGATAACCGGCGCGGGCGTTACAGCCGGGTTTGATTTCGGCCTCCTTCTTGCCGCGCATCTACGCGGGCAGGCCGCTGCGGAACATGTCCAGCTCATTATTCAATATGCGCCGCAGCCCCCCTTCCATCACGGAGACCCTTCCGAAATCAGCGCTGCGCAAATGGCTGTCGAGCGCCAGCGCCGGAGCTGGATGGACAGTAAAGCCCTTGCCGCAGTTCAGGCTGCCGCGAAACGCCTTGCATCCTGAGGTGCGATCAGCTCGGCCCTGACTGATTTGCAAACAACCCGGCTCTGTTTACGAAACCCTGCAAACAGAGCCGGATAGCCCCAGCCCTCTTCCTCTCCTGCGCACGGCACCGGCCCATGACTGTCCCGATAAAACCTTGAATGGCGCGCCCTCCAGCTACCACAAAATATAACATAATCTCAAAGACTTGGATAAAAAATCGCCCTTCTGAAACCCACCCTCGGAAACAAACAAAAACGACTCGCCTTAAATTTATTACAATAATTTCATCAATATCACAAATATATGATCTCCGCTTCCTTTCCTATTGTTACTGCAAGGAGCCTCAGCGCTTACCAAATATATCCTATAGGCTTTATAAATTTATCTCATCCTGTATTTGTACAAACAACAAAACAATCCTCATTCACCCCCATTCCGCAGAAAGCATTGCCTCCCTCTTTTCTCCCAAGATCAGAGCATCGATCAAATACCCTCTTTCTGGCAGAAAGTGACCAGTCTATATTTCCCCCAGGTTCAAAGGACTGCGGTCATGCGGGGCACTCTCATCTGCTCTTCATATTCACGGAATACGCGTACAGCATCGCTCTCCTTTTCCTGTTTTTGAGTATTTATTGAGGTAAAAATGGCGTACGCGACAACGAACCCCTACACCGAGGAAGTGGTTGCCACCTTCCCGGAGGCGACAGATCAGGACATTCAGACCGCGCTGTCTGAAGCCCATGCTGCCTTCGAAAAATGGCGCGACACGTCTTTCGCTGAACGGGCACGTATCTTGAACGCGGCCGCTGCCATCCTGCGCCGTGACATTGACAAGTATGCTCGTCTGGGCACGCTTGAAATGGGCAAGACATTCGCTGAATCCAAAGCTGAAGTTATTCTTTCGGCTGAAATTCTTGAATATTACGGCAAATACGCGGAAGGCCTTCTGAAGCCGGAAAGCCTGCCCGTTGCAGACCCTGCTGAAGGCAAGGCTGTTCTGGTGCATGAACCGCTCGGGATCGTGTTCGCTGTTGAGCCGTGGAACTTCCCCTTCTATCAGGTGGTGCGCATTATTGCGCCGCAGCTCTCCGCCGGGAATGCCGTGCTGCTGAAGCATGCGTCCAACCTGCCGCAGTGCGCCGCATCCTGCGAAGAGCTGATGCTGGAAGCCGGTCTGCCCAAAGGTCTGTTCCGCAACCTGTATGCAGCACGCTCCCACACCGCCATGATCCTGAACGACCCCCGCGTGTGCGGTGTGGCGCTCACGGGTTCCGAAGGGGCTGGTGCCATTATTGCCGCTGTTGCTGGCCAGGCGCTGAAAAAAGCGACCATGGAACTGGGCGGGGCAGACGCCTTTATCGTTCTGGACGACGCTGACGTTGAAAAAGCCGCCCAGTGGGCTGTTATGGGCCGTCACTGGAACGCCGGTCAGGTGTGTGTCTCCGCAAAGCGGCTGATTGTGGCTGATGCCGTGTATGACCAGTTCCTTGACCTGTACAAAAAGGGCGTTGCGGAACTGAAGGCGGGTGACCCGATGGATCCGTCCACCACGCTGGCCCCGCTTTCTTCCCGCGCTGCGGTGGAAGACCTACACAGACAGGTAGAAGAAGCCGTCAAGCATGGCGCGAAGGTAGAAGTCATCGGGCAGGAAGTTCCTGAAAAGGGCACGTTCTTCCGTCCGCTGCTCATGACCGGTCTGGATGAAAACAATGCAGCCCGCCACTGGGAGTTCTTTGGCCCGGTCACACAGCTTTATCGCGCCAAGGATGAAGCTGACGCCATTCGCATTGCCAATGACTCTCCCTATGGCCTTGGCGGCGCAGTCTTCACGAAGGACGAAGCACGCGGCACCCGCGTTGCTGCAAAAATCCGCACAGGCATGGTGAACATCAACCATCCGCTGATCCCCAAGGCTGACCTGCCCTTCGGTGGTATCGCACGCTCTGGTTTCGGGCGTGAACTGGTTGGCCTTGGCATCAAGGAATTTGTCAACCACAAGCTGATCAACGTCGTCGATATCGACGCTCCGGCCTGATCATCTTTCCGGCGGGCCCTGTTTTCGGGCCTGCCGCCTTCAATGCGCATTTAAAAATATTTTTATACTGTATTTCTATATCATCAGATTTCATGATCCGTTATCATTGATTATCTGAAACCCTCTCATACTTCCACGCCAGAAAATACTCCGTCTCGCCCGGAACACTCTTACCTGAGAGCCTTCTGCCACACGCATCAGGCAGGTATTGTCCACTCCACCCCTCATTCCCGAGCGTCAGCCACAGTCATGACAGGATTGTGAGCAATCTGGAATGTGATCGATCCTGAGAAGTATTTTAATATCTTTCAATATTACGCTGATATAGAATTTTGAACTAACAGAAATAAATATAAGGAATAAATGATGACGGACAAACCACACTCCTATGCCAACCCCGGCCCTCTGGGGCTGATGGGTTTTGGCATGACAACCGTCCTCCTCAACCTGCATAATGCAGGTCTGGTTTCCATAGGCTCAGCCATTCTTGCCATGGGGCTTGTTTTTGGCGGTGCTGCGCAAATTTTCGCGGGACTTCTGGAGTTTGTTAATGGGAATACATTCGGTCTGACAGCCTTTACTTCTTATGGCGCTTTCTGGATTTCTTTTGTTCTTCTTATTGTTCTGCCCCATTTCGGCGTTATCCCGGCATCCTCCCCGGCTCTTATCGGCAGCTATCTGACCATATGGGGTATTTTCACCGCCATTCTTTTTGTCGCAACCCTGAAAGCATCCAAAGAACTACAGGTTGTTTTCGGAACACTTGTCGCTCTCTTCCTGCTTCTTGCCGCAGGCGAGTTCACCGGCCAAAGCATCTTCACGACCATTGCCGGCTATGAAGGGATTGTCTGCGGGTTTTCCGCTATCTACCTCGCGGCGAAAGAACTTTTACAGTAACCTCTTTTTTTCCTGCGATACTCTCACCTGCCCTGCCCCCCTTATCTCGGGGGAGGCCCAAACAGGACCAGGATGCAGGAAACACCCGAATACGCCCGATGCGGCTCTCCTGCTTCGGGCGTATGGCTCTGCATCAGCCTATCTGCTGACGCTCTGTGTTTCAGAATTGTTACGCACCTTCTGAAAACTTCAGTATCTGGGCCCTTTAAATGACATGACGGATATTTAAAGCATATTCCAGCGTGTCACACCCTCTCCATGCGTGGGCACATGCCTGTGATGTGCTATAACGCCGCAGTTGTTCTTTTTAGAATCCTGTGTGCGGAAATGCCCATGTTCAAGACTTTCTGCAGCCTGCTGTGCCTGAGCACATCAATGCTGACACTTGTATCGTCCGCCTGGGCATCCACGCCTGAAGCCGCGACAAAAACGCCCATCAAACATCTGGTGGTGATCTATCAGGAAAATGTCTCCTTTGATCATTACTTCGGCACCTACCCCATAGCCAGCAATCCTCCGGGTGAACCTGCCTTTACCGCCACGGCCAATACCCCGCAGGCGAACACACTGCTCGGCGCTCATTTACTGGACAAAAACCCCAATGCGGGGCCGGATAACGGCAAAAATGCCGCTCTCCCTTTCCGTCTGGACCGGACACAGGCCAGCACAGCCGACCAGAACCACCTCTACACCGCCGAACAGATGGCGTATCACGATGGCCACGCTGACCTGTTCCCCCGCTATACAGGCCGTGGCACATCCGGTGGCACAGGTGCCTTCGCCACCCGCGGGCAGGTTATGGGGTACTTTGACGGCAATACCGTTACGGCTCTCTGGCATTACGCTCAACGCTTTGCCATGAGCGATGCCGCCTATACAGACACGTACGGCCCTTCAACGCCCGGTGCATTGGAAGTTGTTTCAGGCCAGACCAACGGCATGATTCTTGTTGCCACCACGCAGAAGCCCTCCACCAAAGACGCTGCCTCTCCCTACATTGCGGACGGACAGGGCGGCTGGACCATGATCAACGATATTGATCCTGCCGGGGATGTCTGCTCCCTGAAAAACAATCAGGTCATGATGTCCGGCAAAAATATCGGGGACATGCTGAACGCCGCTGGCATTTCCTGGGGCGGCTTCATGGGCGGTTTCAATTTGCAAACGCGGAACAGCAACGGCTCAACCGGCTGCCAGCGTGCCACCTTCTCCTCCGTTGTGCGGGAGAGTATTCCTGACTACATCCCGCACCATAACTGGTTCCAGTATTACGCCAGCACGGCAAACCCCACTCATGCGCGGCCCAGTTCTCTCGCCGCCATTGGTCACACTCTGAGCGCGGATGGAAAAACGCCCGATCCGGCCAATCATGAATATGATCTGTCTGATTTCACCGCTGTTCTTGCGGCTCACCGCCTGCCTGCTGTTTCCTTCATAAAACTTCCCGCCTATCAGGATGCCCACGCAGGCTATTCTGATCCGCTGGATGAACAACAAGGTATCGTAGAACTGGTCAACCTGCTGCAAAAGCAGCCGGAATGGCGCGATACCGCCATTCTCATCGCTTATGATGACTCAGACGGCTGGTATGATCACGCGTTCACACTGCCTCTTCACAGTTCGTTGGATGCGGAAGCAGACCAGTTGAATGGCCCGGGCCGTTGTGGAACAGGCACACCTTTTGCCGGCGTGAAAGGTAAACCCGTCAATGGCCGTTGCGGGCCGGGAACACGGACGCCGTTCATCCTGATCTCACCCTGGGCACGTACCAACGCAATCAGCCATACCCAGATTACCCAAAGCTCCATCACCCGCTTTATTGAAGATAACTGGCTCAACAGCCAGCGCCTCGGTGGTGGTTCGTTCGATGCAGTCGCTCACGACATCAGTGATCTGTTCGACTTCACTGCCCCACCCCGCCTTGCACCCCTTTTCCTTGATCCGGAAACAGGCGAACAACTTTCCGCAAAAACCAAGCTGCAATAACGGATTTCCATCTCAGAAAAGCCTTTGAGCGACACGCCGCGCAACACGCCCGGCTGTCGCCCGCTAAGCGTCTTTCCCTCTCCTCACACGGGGAGCAACACCCCCCGCATGATTATCCTCAGATATAGATAGGCATAATAAGACGTTTTGCGTGAACCTCCGTAAAGAAAACGCGTGAGGTGACAACATCCAGAGACGTCCTGCGCGACCCTTCCGGAGGCCTTGAACCCTATGACGGATCGCGCAGGACCGGCAAGGAAGGCTGCATGAGTGTATCCCTCACCAGCACTCTCCTCTTCCAGTCTGGAAGAGACGCCCTCGACACAACTCCCTACACGCGCGGCGCAACCTTACGTGCCAAGTCCGCCAGTGCTTCAATCTGGCGTGTCAGATATGCACGGGTTTTCTGATCCGTCAGCTCCTGCTTTTCAATATCAAATTTTTCCAGCGCCAGCCCGATCATCACTTCAGGCTTGTTCAGCACCCAGGCATCCAGAAACACCAGAGTTTGCCGCAGATGATACTGCGCACGGGCACCCCCGATCGCACCGGGAGAAACCGTCTGAAGTACCACAGGTTTTCCAGCCAGAGGCTGCAGAGCCACACGAGAAAGCCAGTCGAGCGCATTTTTCAGCACACCCGGTGTGGAATAGTTATATTCGGGTGTCACAATAATCACGCCATCCGCAGCCCTGATCTGCTCCGCCATAGCCAGAACAGGTGCAGGAAAGGCCTGCTCCTGCACATCCTGATCATAATGCGGAAAATCCCCGATCGATCCAAGCGGCGTAATACGCACTCCCTTGGGCGCCAGTTGCGGCAAGGCACGGGCCACCACAGCATTCAGGGAAGCCTTGCGAAGGCTGCCCACAAGAGTAACAAAATGAAGAGATGTATCCTGTGTCATAATTTTTCTCTCTTGCCGCATAGTAATAGACAATGGTGATCATCCGATATGAATGATCCTCTTTCCCGCCCATTCGGCAGGGTTCCGAGATCTTCCAGACAAACTCGGCCTCTTCCGCCACAACGCTCGAGCCTCATTTTTGCGTTGATGCTGCTTCGCCGTTGAAACGATCAAAAAGGTAGTCCTGCCCCTTCCCGCTAACAACCCCACCGCGATAGCGAGAAGGCACAGAACTGGAAATCAGGCACGAATACCGCCAAAACGACCATTCCTGAAATCCTCAATGGCTTGATGAATTTCTTCTTGCGTCGTCATGACAAAGGGGCCGTAACCCGCAATCGGTTCATTCAGCGGCTGGCCTGTCAACACCAGAAAACTGGACTCTCTGGACGCATGCAGCGTGACCTGCCCTCCCTCCAGCCCCAGCAACGCAAACTGTGCGGCACCCAGTTCCTGCGTTCCGTTCAGGATGAGATGCCCTTCAAGGGAGACAATCGCCGTATTATGCCCCTCCGGGAGATCCAGCGTGACCTGCGCTCCCTCATGCAGCACACCATCCCACACGTTCAGTGGCGAAAAAATGCGGGCCGGGCCCTGTGTGCCCTGATAGTCACCGGCAATAATACGCAGGGAACCAGCATTTTTTGCAAAAGAGACTGTCGGGATACTGTCAGAAAGGAGTGTCTGATACGCGGCAGGCACGCCCTTGTCTTTTGCTGGCAGATTGACCCAGAGCTGAACCATCCGGAAGTCACCGCCTGTTTTTGCATAGGCAGGCGAGTGAAATTCTTCGTGCTGTATCCCGTTTCCGGCTGTCATCCACTGCACATCGCCCGGGCCGATAATCCCGCCACCGCCTGAGGAATCCCGGTGTTCCACCTCACCGTCATACACGATGGTGACAGTCTCAAAGCCTTTGTGCGGATGCTCCCCCACGCCGCGGCGGGTGTCAGTTGGTTCAAACTGATGTGGCCCGGCGTAATCCAGCAGCAGAAACGGGCTGAGATGAGCCCCGAAATTACTGTAGGAAAACAGGGAGCGCACAGGGAAACCATCCCCAACCCAGTGCCCACGATCATTCCCATACGTGCCAAGAATTTTCTTCTGCATTGTCTTCACTCCTTCTGAAGAAGGCATCTGCGCCCTTCGCTTGATATACAATATGCTTATCGTTTATCGTCGCATGAAGAGCGCCAGATCGAACATTGCGTTCTACTGGAAGGACGATGAGAGACCTCAACGACTTTAAATATTTTGTGCTGGTCGTAAAACATGGCGGATTTTCAGCGGCTGCACGCGCAACGGGCCTCCAGAAATCGCTCCTCAGCCGCCGCATCCGCCTGCTTGAAGACAGGCTTCACACACGCTTTATCCAGCGTTCCTCCCGTCACTTCAGCGTGACGGAAACCGGGCTCCGGTTCTATGAACACTGCATCGCCATGCTGGCTGAAGCTGATGCCGCCGAGCGCTCTGTCGCCCGGCTTCAGGCAGAACCCTGCGGGCAGGTCCGGCTGAGCTGCCCTGTGGCTCTTCTCACCTTTCAGTTTGGCGCTCTGCTGGCCCGCTTCATGGTGCAATATCCTGCCGTGACCCTCCAGCTTGAAAGCACGAACCGCACCGTAGATGTGCTGAAGGAGGGGCTGGATCTCGCCATTCGTGTCCGGTTCCCGCCCATGGCCCCGTCTGACCTCGTGATGAGAACACTGGATACCAGCACCCAGTGTCTCGTGGCGGCTCCCTCTCTAGTGCCACACCCCCTGACCTCACCGGCTGATCTGCATGGGTTGCCCAGTCTGGACTTCAAAACTCACCCCGGCACACACTGCTGGCAACTGGAAAATCAGGACGGACAAACCGCCACCGTATTCCATGACCCACGCCTGGCAACAGATGACATGGCCGTCCTGCGTGAAGCCGCCCTGATAGGCGGCGGCGTTGTGCAGCTTCCTACCATCATGGTCTGGCAGGATATCGAGGCCGGGCGTCTGGTGCAGGTGGAGGGTTCGAAAAACCCCCTGGTTTTGAGAGCTGCTCTGTGATTCCATTTCCCTTGAGTTGATTGGGGGCATGGATCATGAAGCAGACTGGTTTCTTTGATGTTG
>NZ_WOTF01000018.1 GCF_011516935.1 Acetobacter farinalis | reverse complement strand
TCAAACAGTTCCGCGCGATCGCAACCCGCTACGACAAGCTTAAATCAACCTTCCTCGCTGCGGTGCAGTTCGCCTCAATCATCATACTGCTTAACTGACGACACGCTGTAGATCGATGAAGCAGAAAGTCAGAACACGATCTTCCCGCAGCTGTGACTGTCATAACATGACCATCCTAAAGAAACGACGTATACCCGCAAGCAGACACGGGCCAACAAGCGACCAGACCTTAACCTGAGCTGTCTCGTTTTCATTGGTAATACTACCACATACGCCCGAAAGATGCACGCTCCGAGCCCTCCGCCCCAACTTTAACCGGACCGAAAATATCTTCGTCACACTATTAAGACATGAGTCAGACAAATACCGCGTCGAACCCTCGCCACTCTTCTGCATGCGGTTTGCAGGCCGATTGATGGATTACTTACAACAAGACCCTGCTTACTTGCCCGCCGCAGGTTATAAGCCAGATGGGTCTGATTATGCTCCGCCACGCCCACTGGAGCACTCACAGGACAACCCGCTGAACTGCTTTTGGCCTGCACAGACGCAAAGACGAAAATTTTCCAAAACTCTGATAGGCTGCCCCCGCATTCCCCAGCGGGGTGCGCCGCCGTTCCGTTCAACAGCATCTGGCCAGACCTTGCCCCTTACTGCTTCTTCCGCCTCTCCCCGCTCCCTCCGTCTGCCGGTGCTCTCACTGGTGGCTGTGGGGATGATTTTCGGTTTGACCTATGGGCTGAGCACCCCGCTGCTGACCTTTGCTCTGGCAGACAAAGGATACGGTGCCCATGTCATTGCGGCTCTGGCCATGATGCACGGCGTGGGCGTGCTGGGTATCGCGCCTTTCCTGCCCCGCCTTTCCGCATGGGTGGGGCAGAAAAGACTCCTGTTGTGTGCACTGGCCAGCACGGCGGTTATTCTGGTGCTTTTTCCGCTGGTGCCCTCGGTCTGGGTCTGGTTTCCGCTGCGGCTTGTTCTGGGCATGGCAACGGAGACCATGCTCATCATGTCTGAAAGCTGGCTGAACCAGAGCACGGATGATAGCAACCGGACCCGCACCATGGGGCTCTACAGCGCCATGCTTTCCTCCGGCTTTGCCATTGGCCCTGTGGTGCTCACGCTGGTCGGGCGGCATGGTCTGGCCCCGTTCGCCATCAGCACCCTGCTTGTTCTGGTGGTTTTCGGCATGGTCAGTATGCCGTGGATGCGCGCCCCAAAAGCCGAACGGCCCGCTCACAGAGGCCTGCTGCGCTATATCGCGCTCGCCCCCGTGGCCATCAGCGTTACGCTGCTCATGGCCATGCTGGAGGCCACCAGCTCTGCCTTTCTGCCACTTTATGCCCTGCACAGCGGGTGGACGGAACGACAGGCCATGCTGCTGCTCTCCGTCATGCTGCTCGGGGCCATTGTGTTGCAAACGCCGCTGGGCTGGCTGGCGGACCGCCTGAAAAACCCGCGCGCCATGCTTATCGGCCTTGGCTTGGCCTCCACTCTTGGGGCCTTGCTCTGGCCTGCCGCCATCGGGAACACCGCCGTGGCATATCCCCTGCTGTTTGTGTGGGATGGCCTGTTTGCAGCACTTTATACCGTGGCCATGTCCGTGGTGGGCAGCCGGTTTTCGGGGGGAGACCTTGTCTCAGTTTACGCCGCAACGTCCGTGGCGTGGGGGCTTGGCAGCTTTGTGGGGCCGGGCATGGCAGGCACCGCGCTCGAGCTTTCCCCGGCCAGTGGGCTACCCTGCTTTGTGGCGCTGGCCTGCGGGCTGTTCACCCTGCTCCCGGTTTTCCTGAAGAAAAGGGCCTGAAATTCGGTCAGGCCGGGCCGGCACCCTGTGTGTTCACCTGAAGGCGGTAGAGTGATTCGCCAGCACACATGAACAGCCAGTTCCGCTTGGGGCCGCCAAAAGTGAGGTTTGAAACCCCGTGCGGCAGCCGGATGCGCCCGATAAGCTGCCCTTCAGGATTGAACACGAACACACCGCACAGCCCCAGCGGGCCACTCACGCCGCACCAGAGATTGCCGAAAATATCGGCCTTCATACCGTCCGGCCCCATCTGCACGCCCTCAAAATGCATATTGGTCAACAGGCGCGCGTTGGAGAGCGTGTTATCCTTCTGCACATCAAACACATGCACGGCCTGATCCCCATCATGCCCATACCCGCCTGCCTGCTTGCCGGTGGAAATGACATAGAGCCGGGAATGGTCCGGTGAAAAGCATAGGCCATTGGGGTTGGGCAGCCTCTCCTGCGTGAGCACGCATTCAATCCGGCCGGAAGGATCAATCCGAAACGTATGGTCCTGCTGCCGCTTGAGGCCACCAATCTCCCCGATCAGTTCTTCCCCGATCCGCCAGCGGATACGCCCGTCCGGGTTGGCATCCCCGCCCGGTTCGTCCGCATGGCCTTCGGTAAAGCCATCGCCATAGCCGGGGTCGGTAAACCAGACGCTCCCATCGGGGTGGGCCACCACATCATTGGGGGAGTTGAGGGCATGCCCTTCATACCGATCCGCCATCACACGCACGGAGCCATCATGCTCCCAGCGGATTACCCGCCGGAGAAAGTGCTCGCAGGAAATCTGGCGCCCCTGATAGTCAAATGTATTGCCATTGGAATGGTAGGATTCCGGGCGAAACACCGTAACCTCACCCGTTTCCCACAGATAGCGGTACTGGCGGCTGGTCACCGTGTCACTCAGCAGCAGATACCGGCCTTCAGCCGACCACGCCGGTCCTTCCAGCCATGTGCCCTTGTCCCACACCCGGTGGAGCGTGGCCGCGCTGAACAGCAGGTCCCGAAAGGTGCGATCAATCACAATCACATCAGGGTCCGGCGCATAGGCTGGCGGGGCGGATGGCCCCCACTGGCGCGGGGGCGTGGTGGTGACATCGGCAGGGCGAGCGGTTTCGGGTGGCGGCTCTGCGGTGTGGTCCGCCGCCCGCGCTGCAGGAGACACTGCGAGTGCGGACATACTGGCCGAAACACCGGCAGACACACCGGCAGACACAGAGGCAAGTCCCTGCAGAACCGTGCGGCGCTGCATACTCCTGTGGCGTTTTTCCATAGCCATCGTGTCTGCCTCCTGACTGCTCAGCGGCACCGTTTGCAGGTGCCGCATGCCGTATTCTTCTCCACTGTCATTCATCCGGCACCATGTCCAGACACCGGGCCGCAGAGAGGGAATCTCCTCAGGGAATACGGGCAACTCTCAGGGTGTTGGTCGAACCGCTCACCCCGAACGGAATGCCCGCGGCAATCACAATGGAATTACCGGAACTGCCTATTCTGGCACGGCGCACCACCTCCAGAGCAGACACCACCATATCTTCCACATTCATCACCTGCTGGTCCTCATTGACAAAGGCCCACACCCCCCAGACCAGCGCCATGCGTCGCCCGGCCTCATGCGTGGGGGTAATGCCCAGAATAAGGCAGGAAGGCCGTTCCCGCGCAATGCGGAACGCCGTGGTCCCACGGTGGGTATAGGCCACAATGGCGGGGGCTTTCAGCGTATCCGCCACCTGCTGCGCGGCCCCGGCAATCGCATCCGCCACGTAGTCTTCCGGGGCAAGACGCATCCGCGCCATCGTGCTCTGCCATTCGGCATCCTGCTCGATGCTCCAGATAATCCGGTTCATGATCCGCACGGCCTCACGCGGGTACTGCCCGGCGGCAGACTCGGCGGAGAGCATGACAGCATCCGTCCCCTCAAACACCGCCGTTGCCACATCCGAAGCTTCGGCCCGCGTAGGCGTGGGGGAAGAAATCATGCTTTCGAGCATCTGCGTGGCCACCACCACCGGTTTCCCCAGGCGGCGGGCAAGGCGGATAATGCGCTTCTGCGCCAGCGGCACGTTTTCGGGCGGCAGTTCCACGCCCAGATCTCCACGGGCGACCATCACCGCATCTGTCAGTTCCAGAATGGCTTCCAGATTCTCCATGGCCTGCGGTTTTTCCAGCTTGACCATGAGATTTGCGCGTTCACCAATCAGGGCGCGGGCCTCGCTCACATCCTCGGGCCGCTGCACGAAGGAGAGGGCGATATAATCCACACCCATCTTCAGTGCGAATGCCAGATCCCGATGGTCCTTTTCCGTCAGGGCGGGAATGGGCAGCGCCACATCCGGCACGTTCACGCCCTTATGGTTGGAGAGCACGCCCCCCACATCCACAAGGGTTTCCAGCCAGTCCGGCCCCACCTTCTGCACGATCACGGCCAGCTTGCCATCATCCATCAGCAGGCGGCTGCCGGGTTTGGCCACGGCAATAATTTCCGGGTGTGGCAGGCAGACGCGGGTTTCATCCCCCGGTACCTCGGAGAGGTCAAAACGGAACTCCGCGCCGGGCTTCAGCGTCACCTTGCCGTCCGCAAAAACGCCCACGCGCAGTTTCGGCCCCTGCATGTCGGCCAGAATGCCTATGGGCTTACCCAGCTCAGCCTCTACCCGCCGGACTATGGCGTGGCGGGCAGCGTGGTCCTCATGCGTGCCGTGGGAGAAGTTGAAGCGAAACACATCCGCTCCCGCCAGAGCCAGATCGCGGATTGTTTCATAATCGCTTGAAGCCGGGCCAAGCGTTGCGACAATCTTGGTCCGGCAGATAAGTGCGTGTGTGGTAGTAGGCATTGACCATCCTTCTCCATAATGAGCGCCGTGGGCGTTCAGGAGGGGTTGATCGCTTCCTCCGCGTCCACACCCCAGATTGCACGGCGAGAGACCCAGCCAGTGTAATTCTTGACTGAAACCTTGCACCAGTCAGACCCGGCAGCACATTCCTTAACCGATCCAACCGCGCCGGGTTTCAAAATGGCAACAGCAGGGGCATCATTGCTGGCGGATGCACGCATGACAACCGCACCGGGCACGCTCTTCGCATCCTCCACGGTTGGCACAGTCTCCACCACGCGGGTGTCCATATGGCCGGTGGGCTGGATTTTATTGCCGTTTTTATCGGTTTTGACCTCCAGCGGCGTTTCATCCCCCGGCGGTTCGCCCGGCACGAGGAAGTCACGCCCGCCAGCCAGTGTCGCCTGCTGGATCCAGCCTTTCTGGCCTGTCTGATCTTCCACCAGACGCCAGACATCAAATTCGCGTTCAATCCGCATCGGCATGCCACGGCGGTGGTACACCCACAGAATGGGGAAGCGGCGGCCCGGTCCGGCGCGCATGTTCACTTCATCAGACCGCAAGGCGGCATAACGCGGCAGCGGCAGGCCTGTTACCGTGCCTTTGGGGGGCTCGGGCGGTGTGGCAGGGGCTGGCGGCTGGGCTGTCTGGTCCGGCACGGTGGCACCAGCGGCACCGGCAGCGCCTGCGGCGGCACCCGCAGCCACTCCGGCAGCAGCCGTTGCAGCCTTATGTTTTCCAGAGGCGTGCGCCGTATGGCGCGCCTTGGCGGCGCTCTCCTGATGGCTGTGATGCGCCCCCTTGCCCTCGGCCAGAGCAGCCTTCCTGGCAGCAGCTTTGGCAGCGGCTTTTTCCGCTGCCTTTTTCTTGCTGGCGGCGTGCTCAGCCTTGGCATGGTGTGCATGGTGCTTGTGCGCGGCAGGCTTCTTTTCTGCTGCAGCCGCGCCAGACAGAGCGACCGCGCATCCTGCCAGGCAGGACAGCAGTCGGAACCGGAAAGTCAGGGGCAATGTGAACATCATGCCTGCATCCCTGCCAAGAGAGAAACGCCGGGGCAAGCGCTTTTTAGAAAACAGCCACACGGGCTGCACCTGCCTTGTCCAGAAACGCAGGAAGGCCCACAACCGCAACACTCCGTTCCAGCGCATCGGCAGAGACCCCCATGGTCTTCAGACCGGAGTCGCACACCATCAGCGTGGCATCCATCTCCACCAGCGCCATGCGCAGCTCCTCCAGCCCCGCCACACCAGCCGCCGTGCGCCAGTCTTCCCGCTGCTTGTCTTCCAGCCCATCCCACTGCGTGCAGAAGGCCGCTACCCCGGCCCCCATGCCAAACAGCAGCACGGACTGGCCCAGTGCGCAGGCCGTGGCGGCCAACATGAAAGCGGCATGAATACGCTCATACCGGGCTTCCACCAGCACCAGCGCCAGATCACACTGCGGAAAGGCAGAAGCCCCCAGCCCGGCTGAAAGCCCGCTCCGCCCGGACGGCGTGGAAGCCCCGGCTACAGCGGAACTCCCCGCAAACACGCCATCCCCTGACGCAACACCGGAAGAAAGACCCGCGGGCAGACCAGCCGGGGCCGCAGAAAACTCAGCCATGAGAACTCTCCCGTTCCAGATCCCCACAGACGGGACAGGCGGGGTCCCGTTGCAGGGTGATGGTTGTAAAGCGTGTGGCCAGAGCATCCCACATCAGCAGCCGACCGGCCAGCGATGTCCCGAGCCCCAGAATCTCCTTGAGCGCCTCTGTTGCCTGAAGCGTGCCCATGACACCCGTGACAGCCCCAAACACCCCGGCCTCCCCGCAACTCAGCCCCTGTGCCACGCCATCGGTCGGCGGATACAGGCAGTGATAACACGGGCCGCCGCGCGCCGGGTGAAAAGTGGAAAGCTGCCCTTCAAACCGCTGCACAGCGGCGGACACCAGTGGCCGCCCCGCCCGCACGCAGGCGGCGGACACCAGATACCGGGTTTCGAAATTATCGCAGCCATCACACACCACATCATACCGCCGGACCAGATCATCCACCGTGTCCGCGCTCAGGCGCAGCGGCCATGTTTCCAGCGTGACCTCCGGGTTCAGGGCTTCCAGCCGGGCACGGGCCGACTCCACCTTCGGGCTGCCCACGGCCTGCGTGGTGTGCAGGATCTGGCGTTGCAGGTTGGAG
This sequence comes from Acetobacter farinalis, assembly GCF_011516935.1. Lineage (GTDB taxonomy): Bacteria > Pseudomonadota > Alphaproteobacteria > Acetobacterales > Acetobacteraceae > Acetobacter > Acetobacter farinalis. Next base: position 42,648 of record NZ_WOTF01000018.1, on the reverse strand, counting down.
AGTTCCACCGTGTCATCATCCACCAGCCCGATGCGTCCGACACCGGCTGCGGCCAGATAAAGCGCGGCGGGTGACCCCAGCCCTCCGGCCCCCACCACCAGTACGGAGGCCGCCTTCAGGGCAGCCTGCCCCGTGCCGCCAACCTCGGGCAGAAGAATATGGCGCGAATAGCGCTGAATTTCGGCTTCCGTAAAATCAAACGCCATCTAAGCGCCCTTGTTGCTGCGGGCAGAGGGCCTTCCAGAGAGCCTCTGCGGGTTACGAGTCCCTGAAGCGGGCGGCCTCACCGGCCCCCTGAACCGGCCCCTTCATGCCACACCGGCGGTTTCCGCGCGCTCTGCTTTTTCAGCATTGAGAGCCGGGCAGAGGACCTAACGTTTTTGCAATAAGATGAAATGATGTTCATGAAACTATGCATGGGTGCCATGCGTCTGCTATACGTAAACCGTAAATTTAGCATACGAGGAGTGATCCTATGACGTCCCTCACATCAACCGGGCAATCGGCCCGGGGTGCCAGTCTGAGCAGACAGCAGACCGCGCGCAGAGTGTGTGTCGGGGCCTCAGCAGCGGCACTCGGCCTCTATCTGGCATCTCCTTTTGTCACGCTCTGGACCATCGGCTCCTCTCTTCGGTCGCACGATATGGCGGCGCTGGGGCACCTCATTAACTGGTCCGAACTGGATTCCTCCATCAAGCACCAGACGCTCTCCAGCCTGCACCTGAATCAGGTTTCGGATGATCTGCCTGATTTCGGCTCATCTTTCGCCACCACGGCTGTTTCCAACGCGGTGGATTTCAGGGTCACGCAGGCCAATCTCGGCACGCTGGTTGATCAGGCTCTTCCGTCCACCCTTCCGGCCAATCAGGCCACGCCCTCTTTTGCCAAGCTGGCGGAAAAGGCGTCCGTCCGGTTTACCCGGATTGACCAGTTTGAAGCGGATATTCCCCTGCCCGGCCACGAGCAGGATACGCCGCTGAAAATTGAAATGCGGATTCAGAACTGGCGCTGGAAAGTCACCAGAGTGGAATTTCCCACCCGGCGTGCGCCTGTCATGCAGGCCTCTGCCTCCCCCTCCAACGCCTGACGCGCCACAGAGCGAACATCTGAATAGCGCGCCCCGGCGCAAGGCCACGGGCTGGCGGGCCATACCTGTCCGGCCCGTGGCCTGCCTGACCGGCCACCAGCCCGACACGTGGCCCAGCCGCCCGCGCCGGGCTTTTAGCTGTTTGCCTGCGGCTTATTTTTCCGCGGGCAGGTCTTCTTCCAGAAGAATGATGTTGATGGAGTAGGAGACTTCACCTTCATCATCATCACGATGAATCGTGCCAATCACTTCACCATCCACAGCAAGTTCAACTGACATCCCGGCACGCGGCGGCGGATTTACGGACAGTCCCTTTGCACCAAGAATACGGCGCAGGGCCGTCTGCAAACGGGTAATTTCAGAGGGAGAAGGAGAAGTGCCGCTCATGGGGGGAAATATCCTCAAGGGGTAGAAATAAGAAGCCCGCTATAGGACACAGCCCGGCCTCGCCGCAACCTTTCCGTGCCCGTGCCTTCACCGCGCCATTTTCTGCCTGCCTCATGCCTTCAGAAGCGCCCCGGTCCAACGCCTTTTCCCTCCGCGTTCCGCGCGCCCGGCCCACTCATTATTTTTCAAACCGTCACGTTAAATCCAGTCATCACATTTGAATGGAAAGGAGACAGCCCCGATGCGTATCCCCCGCTTTGTAATCCTTTCCGCTCTGGTGGCAGGCAGCCTCAGCCTGTCCACCTTTTCCGACACACCACCCCCGTCCCTGAGAGCAGCGTCTGGCACCGTGCTGAAGGCCGGGGCTCCCCCCTCAACCCCGAGCGTGCAAACGGTGGACGCCCACACACCCACGCAAGACACCACGCCGGGACAGTCCGCCATCCGCCCGATGCTGAGCAGCGGCGCCTTCGCTCAGGCCCTTACCCTCCCGCAGGCGGCGCCCCCCGCGCAAAGCCCGACGGCAGCATCCGCCGAAAAACCGGAACAGGCGGGTATCCAGACAGCGGCCAGCCAGCTCTCCAGCCGCCAGTCCTCCACACATCTGCTGCGCATGCTGGAAAGTGATGGCCCGGAACAGACCGCCCTGACCCTGACCAAAAGCCGCAGGTGGTCAGATGTCCGGCAGGTTCTGGCAACCGGGCAGCCGGAAGCCGCCACCGTTCTGCCCGCCCTGATGCCCGAGGCTGATACGGCCACAGCCCTTTCCTTGCGTGCGGCCATGCGCCGGGCGCTGCCCACGCATCCCGCAGCCGTTCTTTCCGCCATGGACCAGAGCGATGGCCCGCTGTTTGGTGCCCGCGCCGTCTGCTCCCCCCGGGGCATGCCGCGCATCTGGCAGAGCAAGGCCCGCAAGGCTGTGGCCCATGTGCATGAGATTCATCTCATCATCCGCGCACGCGCCTGTCTTACGCGGCTGGGTGGTTTGCCAGAAGCAGGCTGAGCCTGCACTTGAACATTTCGTGTTACACGCAAACGCGAGATGACACATTGTCCATTAAGCCATACCCATAGTGCACGTCAGAAAAACAAAAAAAGCATGGCGGGCTTCCGGAATACATCTCCGGGCCCAGCCATGACGCAAACAAGGTCGTGCCACCATGCTGATGCTCTGCTGCCCACGCGCGGCTACCATCTTCCGTCTGCCCGCAGTCCCCTGCATCGGTTCTGATACAGCCCGAAGGCCCACGCCAAGGCTACGGCGCCGCAAGTCTGTCGCGCCACACATGTAGGCATCGGGCGCCCTGATGGCCGCCAACCGGACCACTCCTTTTGCAGAGTCTCCCGTCATGAACACACTGTTTGCCCGCAGCGCAGGCGTAGCCCGCGCACGCCCGGAGTCATCCCGCTCCCTGCTGCATATCTCCACTGGCCTGAGCTACGGCAGCGGCATCCGGCCCGTGTGGCTCACCCTGTTTCTGGGCACAGCCCCGCTGGCTTTTGTGCTTCTCGCCTCCCACACGGCCCGCGCGCAGGACAGGACAGCGCAGGTGGTGCAGTCTGTCGTGCGCACCAACACGGATGCCGCAGCGGCTGGCACGCCCCCCGCCCGTGTGGCCCCCACCGCACAGACCACACCGGCAAACACACCCACGCAGCCCCCGGCTCGCGGTGGTTTCTGGGACAATATGCTGCTGCCCCCGCTGACCAGCCGACCGGAAGCCTACGGTCAGCCGCAGTCGCTGGAACTGAAGCCCCTGCCTCCCTCCCTCATGCATCAGGGGCCGTGGGGCGTGTTCAACGCCAATACCGGGGCGGCGGCAGGTTTTGGCACAGTGGGGTATTATGCCGTCTCCCGCTGGGCGGAAGACTGGTCGAACCTGCGCAACAAGAGCAACCGGATCGACTGGGCAGACCCGCTGAAATACATCCCCTTCAATGACAGCGGCTCAGTTTACCTGACGCTGAGCGGCAACTTCCGCCATCACGGGTTTTATGACCAGCGGGCAGGCTTCGGCACCATCAAAAAAGACCCCTCCTACCGCTCCGGCCTGCGCTGGAATGCCGGGGCCGACCTGCATCTGGGCGAGCATGTGCGTCTGTATGGTGAACTGATGAGCGCCCAGGCTGGAGGTATGAATTACTATGGCTATGCCGGGGGCCGCTGGCGTAGCAAGCTGGACGCCCAGCAGGCGTTTCTGGAAGTAAAAGGCCATCTGCTGGGGGCCACCATGGGGGCCATGGTCGGCCGCATGTCCTTTCTGGACGCCCCGCCCTATGTGACCGCCGGCAGTGTTTACCCGAACGTTCCCTATTCCTGGAACGGCGTTCGCGGTTACGCCTTCTGGAAGCGCTTCCGTGTGGACCTGTTTGATCTCTCCCTGACCAACAATGCCCCCACCACCGCCTTTCATGATCAGGTGGGCTGGAGAACACGCCTGTTTGGCGCCTATACCTCCTACGCCGTGCCAAACTTCAAGTTTCTGGAAAAAAACAGCCAGATTTTTGTAGACACATTTTATCTGGGCTACATTCTGGCCAGTAATCCCATTGCTTCCAGCACCGGCACCATCGCAGGGTCCACGCACCGTGATACGCCGGGCATGCGCGTGTGGGGCAATGCCGGGCCAATTGAATTCTCACTGGGCGGCATGTGGCAGGGTGGTGAATTCCGGGCAGCCAAAAACGGCCCGACACGCCCGGTTTCGGCCTATTCCTTCAATGCGACTGTTTCCTGGCGTTTTGCCAAATGGTGGGGGCACCCGGCCATCGGGCTTCAGGCGGATGCCATTTCCGGCGGGGATACCCGGAAAAGCCAGACCAGCAGCTGGGGCAACTTTCTCTCCCCCTTCGTGCCCAGCGCCTACTATCTGGATATGAGCACCTATATCGGAAACTCGAACCTGATTGACGTCGGCCCTCTGGCCACCATTGCCACCACCCACAACACCAGCCTCCTGCTGAAGGTGCCGGTCATCTGGCGCAACAGCACGCATGACGCCATTTATGCCAACCCCACGGCGGCCTACAGCTTCCGCCCCCATGGGGGCTATACGGCCACCATGCCGCAGGCCAGCTTCACCTGGCGCGCCACCCGGCATGTGACCCTGAGCATTGATGGCGAATATATTTTCGCCTCCCGCGCCATGATCAAATCCGGCGCATCCTCGGGTGCGTACGTGCAGAGCAATCTGGAACTGACGTTCTGACCCCCTCCCCTGATGGTTCAGCAGACTGCCGGACCATCAGGGATCCCCACACCGGATCCGGCTTCGTTCCTCCCGCGTTTCATTTCAGGGGAGACAAGCCGCATCAGGCAGCGTATCGAAATGTCCATGATGTCTGATACTGCTGCGAGGCTCCGGCTATGACTGCTTCCTCCCCCCTGCAAACCCCCTCCGTACGTGAACTCACGGTTCGCGGGCTGATTCTGGGAGCCTTGATTACCGTCGTCTTTACAGCGTCCAATGTGTATCTGGGGCTGCGGATCGGGCTGACCTTCGCCTCCTCCATTCCGGCGGCGGTCATTTCCATGGCCGTTCTACGGGCGCTGGGCCGCAGCAGCCTGCTTGAAAACAATATGGTGCAAAGTCAGGCCTCGGCAGCAGGCACGCTCTCCTGCGTGTTTGCCACCTTCCCCGGCCTGGTCATGACCGGCTTCTGGCACAGCTTTCCGTTCTGGCAGACAGCGGGCATCTCTCTGGCCGGGGGGATTGCGGGCGTGCTGTTCACCATCCCGCTGCGCCGCGCTCTGGTGACAGAAAGCGCCCTGCCCTACCCGGAAGGCGTCGCCGCGGCGGAAATCCTCCGGGCCGGAGGTGAGCACGGCACCAGCAAGAGCCTCTCCGCGCTTGTGGGCGGCAGCCTTGTGGCGGCCCTGTTCTCCTTTGCCAGCAGTGGCCTGCAACTTCTGGCCGATACCGTCAGCGTGACCGGTGCCGCTGGTGCTGCGGTTTTCCGGTTTTCCGGCGGGCTTTCCCTGGCTCTTCTTGGCGCGGGTTATCTGGTCGGGCTGAGCGGCGGGCTGGCCATGCTGGTGGGCTGCGTGCTGGCGTGGGGTGTAGGCGTGCCGTGGCTGACAGCCCTCATGCCCAACCCGGAGCATCTGGATGCCGGGGCCTTCGCCACGGCCATCTGGCTGCACAAGGTGCGGTTTATCGGAGCCGGGGCCATTGCCATTTCTTCCCTCTGGACCCTGGTTGAGCTGATGGGCCCGGTGTTGCGCGGCCTGAACAGTGCCTTCCGCGCCCACCGCGGCACGCTGCCGCCAGACCACGAGCGTGATCTCTCACCCCGCGCCATGATCGCGCTGCTGGGCGTGACCGTAGTGCTGCTGGGCGGCCTGTTTGCGGCCTTTCTGGCCCCGATGGCGCATGGGATCTGGCCTGCCGTGTGTGCGGCAGTGCTCTTCTGTCTGGTGTTCGGCTTTGTCATGGCCGCCGCCTGCGGCTACATGGCGGGCATTGTCGGTTCCTCCTCCTCCCCCATTTCCGGCATTATCATTATTGCCGCAGTCCTCTGCGCGCTGATGATTCTGGGCCTGGAGACGCTAGGCCTGATGCCAGCGGAAATGATGGCGGACGGGCAGACACTGGCCACCGCCTTCACCATCCTGCTGCTTTCAGCCATTACCGCCACCGTCGCCATTGCCAATGACAACCTTCAGGATCTGAAAACGGGACAGCTTGTGGGGGCTTCTCCCTGGAAGCAGGAGATCGCGCTGATTGCCGGATGTGTGGTGGGCGCGGCCGTTATTCCGCCGGTGCTCAACCTGCTGTATCAGGCTTACGGCTTTGCCGGCTCCCCCATGCCGCGCCCCGGCATGGACCCCACGCATGCTCTGGCCGCGCCGCAACCCGCGCTGATCTCCCTGATCGCCAAGGGGATTTTCACACAGTCGCTGGACTGGACCATGCTCTCCTTCGGGCTGGGGCTCGGGGCCGCGCTGATCGGGGTGGACCTGCTGCTCCGCCGCCGCCAGCTCGCCTTACCCCCTCTGGGCGTTGCCATCGGCATTTACCTGCCCGCCTCTGTCAGCGTGACACTGGCGGTAGGGGCTGTTCTGGGCTGGGCTCTCAACCGGAAATTGCGCAGCAGAAACAGCACAACCGGCGGGTTTGGCGACCCTGACCGCCTGCCGGAAGCCGTGACTGAGCACGATGCCAGCACAGGCACCATGCTCGCCTCCGGCTTCATTGTGGGAGAAAGCCTGACAGGTGTTGCTCTGGCCGTGCTCTCCGGTGCGCTGGGGCGGGATGACAGCCTCTCTCTTGCCCCGTGGCTACCGGCCGGAGCCTCCCCAATTCTGGGGCTTATCGCGTTCAGCGCAGCCTGTGTGTGGTTTGCGCGGAAAGTCCTGAAAAGCTGAAGAGCGTATCGCGCATCTCAAAAAAACGAATGAGCGCCCTCCCTTATAATACGCTTCTGCAAGAGTCGCGCTGGCCGAATGGAAATGGTATCGGAGCAACATGAGCAATTTTTTACAAATGTGTTCTGAAAGCCATTCTGATGCCAGCGTTCCCTCTCCCCATTCCCCGGCTTGCCATTGTGGTGCCGTGTTACAATGAGGAAGACGTCTTTTCTTATTGCCTTCGGGAACTGCTGAGCCTGCTGGACAGCATGGCGCAGGAGCAGATGATCCGCGCGGACAGTTTCCTCCTGTTTGTTGATGATGGCAGCCGGGACACCACATGGGAGCAGATCAGCGCCGCCTGCTCTGAACATGCCTGTGTGCAGGGGCTCAAGCTCTCCCGCAATGAAGGCCATCAATCCGCCCTGCTGGCTGGTCTGGCCGCGGCGGATGGGCAGGCCGATGCCATTGTCAGTATTGATGCGGACCTTCAGGACGACACCACCGCCATCCGACGCATGGTGGAGGCCTACCGGGCTGGTTACGATGTTGTGTATGGCGTACGTGAATGCCGCCAGACAGATACATGGTTCAAACGCACCTCCGCTGAAGGGTTTTACAGCCTGATGGCCTGCATGGGGGTCCGGCAGGTGATCAACCATGCAGACTTCCGCCTGCTCAGCCGCCGCGCGCTGGCGGCCCTGCTCACATATACGGAACGTAATGCCTATATCCGCGGCCTTGTGCCGCTGGTTGGTTTCCCGTCTACGGAAGTACGATACGCCCGGGGCGTGCGCATGGCCGGAGAGTCCAAATACCCGCTTCGTAAAATGCTGGCCCTGGCCATGGAAGGCATTACCTCCATGACCATCACCCCCCTGCGGCTGATTGCCGCACTGGGGCTGTGCATCTGCGGTCTCTCACTGGCCGCCACCGTTTATGTGCTGGTGATGACGTTTACCGGAAACACCGTGGAAGGGTGGTCCTCCATTATTCTGTCTATCTTTTTCATGGGCGGTGTACAGATGCTCTCTCTGGGTATCATCGGCGAATATATCGGCAAGATTTATCTGGAAAGCAAAAAGCGCCCACGCTTTCATGTGGAGAGCTTTCTCCGGCATAACGCTCCCTCCACCTTCCAGACACAGGATACCATCTCAAGCCGCCCCCACCTCTCATGATGTTCCCTTTTTATGCACCGGATGCGTGAGCATACCCGCACATTCCGGGCAGAACGGTTCAACCCGAAACAGTCAAAAACGTATTTTAACAGGCAAGACAAAACGGAGCCAATGTGAACACTTTCTCCAGACCAGACCAGACCGAACCCAAAGTTGTTGTCCTGATCCCCTGCTACAATGAGGAAGTGGCCATTACCTCCGTTGTGCAGGATTTTCGCGCAGCTCTGCCTGATACACCCATTTATGTGTATGACAATAATTCGACAGACCAGACCGTAGCGCGTGCGCGCGCCGCCGGGGCGATTGTGCGCTCTGAATCGCTTCAGGGTAAAGGCTACGTCATCCGACGCATGTTCTCGGATATTGATGCCGATTTCTATATCCTTGTTGATGGTGACGCGACTTACGAGGCCGCCGCAGCCCCTGCCATGCTGCAACTGGCCCGTGAAAACCGGCTGGATATGGTCAATGGCGCACGGGTGACAGACCGCGTGGATGCCTACCGCCGCGGCCATGTTCTGGGCAACCGGGTTCTGACAGGCCTCGTCACCAGTGTGTTTGGCCGCAGACTGTCTGACATGCTTTCGGGCTACCGGGTTTTTTCCCGGCGGTTTGTGAAATCCTTCCCGGCTCTCTCCTCCGGGTTTGAAACAGAAACGGAATTCACCGTGCATGCGCTGGAACAGGCCATGCCCATTGGTGAACTGCCAACCCGCTATGTGGAAAGGCCGCCCGGCTCCACCTCAAAGCTGAAAACCTATAGTGACGGCTTCCGGATCCTGCGGATGATCATCAATCTGGTCAAGCAGGAACGGCCCCTGATGTTCTTCAGCATCATCGGGGCGGTTACTCTCCTGTGCGGGATCGGCTTGGGCATCCCTGTCGTGCTGGACTTCCTGCGGACCGGGCTGGTGCCGCGCCTGCCCACCGCTGTCCTCTCCTCCGGGCTGGTGATACTTGCCGCCCTGTCCATAGCCTGTGGCCTGATTCTGGACAGTGTCGCTCTGGGCCGGCGGGAAGCCAAACGCCTTGCCTATCTCGCCCTGCCTGCACCGCCCTGCATGCCGGAGGAAGCCCGTGCCACCCAGCCAGCCCCGGTCTCCGGACACTGAAAATGGAACGCCGCCTCTCACAAACAGCTGATGCCAGAGCAGGTATCATCTTTTCCTGTCTGGCCTTTGTGGGGGCCATACTGAATATCAATACAAGCTTCCCCGGTTATCTGTATTCAGATTCCAAGCTTATTCTGGAAGAAATCCAGAACCATACCTACAGTGACTGGCATTCACCTTTTTACAGGTGGTTATGGGGCATTTTCACAAAAATCCTCCCCGGCCCCGAATGCCTCACCATTTTCAATATTGGCGGGCTGTGGGCGGGCTGTCTGGCCATAGCCCTTCTGATGCGCCGGAAACTCGGATGGGCCGCCGGGCTGTTCCTGCTGGTACCCCTGATGCCCGGCCAGATGAACATGACGGGCACGGTTGTTATTGACACAACCATGAATGTCTTCTTTCTGGCCGCGTTTGTTTTTTCCCTGCTGGCCGCACAGGCTGAAAAGGAACGCTTCAGGCTCCGTTATGTGCTTGCATCCTTCCTGTGTCTGACAGCCACGGTGCTTGTGCGCAGCAACGCCATTTTCGCCATTCTGCCTCTTTTGGTAGTCAATGCCGGTCTGTTCGGGCGTTATGCTGTGTCAGGCCGTGGGCGTCTTCTGGTTTTTGGCTGCGCGCTGTGTGGCATTGTGCTGGCCGGCCCGGTCCTTAACCTGTTTTTCAGGCCCTACCACAGCCATCCCATCATCTCGCTCCAGATCAAACATCTGCAACAGTTATCATATTATACACAGAGCAATGTTTTTCCGGGCTCATGGAGCCCCGAACAAACACACCAGATCATTCATAGCTGTGACAAGGCCCGTGCATGGGACAATGATTCCTTCTGGGGGCACTGCGGCTTCATAGCCCGTGCGGCAAACCAGAATGATGCAACCCGCCAGGCTCTTGGGCATGCCTGGCTGAAAACCGTTGTATCACACCCGTTCGGATTTTTCGTCTCATCTCTGGCCACATACAGGGTCGCACTGTTTGACCCCACTCGCCCGACCATGCTGTTCAACTGGGATATGCCGGGTCTCAAAATCCCCTGGCAAGATCAGGAACCGTGGCACAGCACCCTGCATGCCCTGCATAAAAGCTATATTGAATCGTGGTTCAATCTCGCTCTGGGCAAGCCTTACGTAGGCCTTCTCCTCTCCTGCGTCGGGCTGGTGGCCTGTTTTGCCACCCGCCCCCGGCTGGACCCGTATGACCGCGTGTTCTGCGCCCTTATGGTTTCAGGCATAATCTATCTGCTCACCTTCCTGCCGATGAATGTGGCAACGGAATACCGCTATTACCTGTGGGGCCTGCTGGCCGCCGAACTCGGGGCTGTTTACGTGGTCGCCAGTTCTGTTGTGAGCTTCCTGCGGGGGGCAGCCTTCCTCAACTTCCGTAAAAATGCTGTCCCGCCCTTTATTCGCGGGCTGGTGTCTGTGGCACTGGCGCTCGTTTTCACTACGCGCCTGTTTTCCTACCCGCAGGATGTGCGCACATTTCGCATTATTCCCCAGGCCGGAAGCCAGACCGGTATCCAGTATCTGAGAGAGGATATTGATAAAAGCTGGACAGATGCCTTTGAAGGCCATGTTCAGGCTCCGGGCTGGGAGGCCAAGGACAACGGATACCTCTCCCGCGGGACCGACGCCCCCTTCACCATGACACTCTCCCTGCCCTATCAGGACGCGGCACTTGGCTATTCAACCGGCCCTGACTACGGCACGTTCCGTGTCTGCGAAGGAGAGGTCTGCCAGACTGTGGATGCACACAGCGCCACACCGGGTGAACAGACCCTTATTCTCCCCGGTCACACACCACCTCTCGGCACGAACTTTACCTTGAAATGGGTTTCCCTGTTCTTCGGTCTGATTCTGGCAATCTATTTTCTGGTTCTTCCCGGAATTCTATTTGCCGGGCGGATGCTCACCCACAGGGCGTCCAGACACGCGGCCTAAACAAAATCCGGGCCGGATGCGTATCACACCCTCCGGCCCATACTCTTTGGACACGCAGCACAGCATCTCCTTTATTCTGAAGCGCCCCCAGATCTCCTTAGGGCCACCACCCCACCCCGCATCGGCCTGCCGCCCACAAAGCCCGCACCCAGCATCAGCAATCCAAGCAGAAATCCGGCCCATCCCCAGGCCATGAACGGCGGCGTGAAACTGAAACGGATATCCGCCGGTCCCGCTGGCAGGGGAATGCGCTCAAACAGGGCTTCATCAAACGCAGGCACCACGGTCTGTGTCTGCACGGCCTCCACACGCGCGGTCCAGCCGGACATCATCAGTTCACGCCGGATCAGGAAAGACGGTGCAGCGCACACTGTATGCGCCACCGTCTGGCTCTCCGCCCGCACGGTGCAGCCGGGGCCCGCCTCAAAATACGGGGCCGCATGCGGCAGGCGGTATACATCGGCGGTCTGGTCGGAATAGAGCAGTTTCAGCTTCTGTTCAGGAGGAAGCGCCTCGCTCCCGGTCATAGAAAACCCATGCGGCACCAGCGCCAGAGCAACACCCAGTTTTTCAAAAATCTGTGGTTTTTTCGTCAAGGTTTCCGCCAGAAAAAACTGGCCATCCGGGCGGTTTGGCGTAATGCCATCAAATGTCACCGGGTCCACCTCCGGCCCGAAATCACGGCGCATGCGCTCAATCCACGCGCTCGGCATGGGCACACCATTATGATTCAGGGACGGCAGACGAAAATACGCGCCATAGTTGGGCGCGATCACCCCCATGGTAACAAAACGCTGCAAACCCAGTTCTCGCTGCACTGTTTCCAGCAAGGCGGTATTGCGTGGCAGTGGCGCACGTACGCACAGCAGCGGCACACAGAACAAGACAAGCGCCTCCCCCAGTACGCCACTGCACACCAGCGCCACGCGTGCTCGCGCGGACTGCCAGCGGCCCACGCCGAGCATCCCTGCCGCACACAGCGCCACAGCTCCGCACCCCAGCAGGAGAGACGCGGCTTCATACCCCCATGTTGGAACAGGACCATGCGCATACCCCGCAAGGGCAGCCCGCGTGGGCGCATTCAGGCGCCACGCGCCAAACGCCACCACACCCAGCGCAACACTGGCGCACAGGACCGGCTGCCTGAAAACCATTCGTCTCTGCATGGAAGAGAATGACGCAGGCAGACTGAACAGGTCATCCAGCGCGAACACCGCCAGCAGGAGAAGAGCCGCCTGTTCGGCCGGAAAACACAGCCGGTAGAAAATGGTGCGACCCACACCGGGCAGCAGGTCCACCAGTCCGGTTATTACCGGCAAGTTGGCCTGCTTGCCCATGCACACCAGAACATAGCCCGCGAGCATAAACCGTGCGGCCCGTTCGCGCTTGCCTGCCAGCGCCACAAGCGCCAGCCAGGGCACCACCAGCCCGACATAGCCCCCCATGGCCCACCACGCTCCGAACTGTCCGGCACCGCCATAAAAAAACAGCCCGTTGATATAAGGGAAAAGCGCCATGACCCAGCTTGCCCGAGGGAGTGCGGCATCCAGCACACCCGCATGCGGGCCGACCCATGCTTCCCGCAGAAAATCCGCAAAGGCCACAAGCTGCGGCGCGGCCAGAAGCAGGGCCGCACATCCACCCGCCATGATGCGCAGCGCATACGGCACACGCGCCGGAACAGGCTGCTGCACCAGCCGCAAAACGGCCCAGCACAGCGCGAGCGTGCCCACCAAAAATGCTGTTTCCGGGAAACCCGAAAGCAGGAGGTAGGCCAGCCCCACCGTCAGCCAGCCCCACCCGCCTGCGCCAGTATGGGTTCTGGCGCGCTCGATCCCGAACAGCACCAGTGGCAAAAACGCCAGTGGTTGGCTGGGGCCATCAGAAGCCCAGGCATAGGTGCCATTAAAGGCATACAGCAGCGCGCCCACCAGCACGGCCCGCCTGTCCAGATGCAGCGCCCGCAGGAAGGCGTACATGGCCAACCCCGCCACGGTCTGCAACGCAATTTTCAGCAGCAGCACCCCACCGGGAAAGCCAAGCAACAGAACAAACGGCAGGAAAAATGCAGCGGGCTGATACTCACCCGCCAGCGGCATGCCCACGCCGCTATAGGGGTTCCACCATGGCAGCACACCCTGCCGCCAGTCTGAGGCCACAAGATGCCCCAGAGCCTGAACAATCACCCCGGCACAGCCATCTATCCATCCGGGCAGGCCGGGCAGCAGGCCGCCTTCCAGCCAGTCCCGCCGGGTGGTGGTGGCCACGGAGAGCACGGAAAGCGGGTCGGACGTCATCTGCCCGAACAAGGCAGGGCCCACCAGTTCCGGCAGATGAACAAGAACCGGCAGCAGCACCAGCAGCGCAACGTGCCAGCGTGGCCAGTGGCGCAGGGCCGGGCGGGAAAAGGGCATATCCATCGGCCCGCTTTAGCAAAAAGGAGCGCTCTCTCCTACACGGCACCGCGCGCTTTTCCGCGAGGTTTGTTAACAAACTGTTTCAAACGGCCTCTAATGCTGCAACAGGACCGGAATATCGGGACGCTTGAGCACATAATCCGTCACGCTGCCCATGATGCGGTTATACAGCATGCCATGCTGGTACCCGCCCATGACCAGCAGGTCCGCCTGCTCTTCCCGCACAGTATCCAGCACCTGCTGCGCCACGGCATCGGCCCCGTGCCGGTAGGGGAGAGACTGTGTGTCAAACGTTACTCCCGGCAGAAGATCCGCCGGAAAAACATCGCCCTCCGCAGTCAGCACCGTTACCTTCTCCGCCTGCGGCAGAAAAATACGTGCAGAGGCAAAGGCCCGGCGGGCGCAGGGGGCATTGCGCCATGCCATCAGCACACGCTGCCCGCAGGGGCGGTCCCAGAAGGGAGGAACCAGCAGGACGGGGCGGCCTGTCTCAAAAATGGCAGAACGGAGAGCACGCTGCTTCTGGTCACTATCCCGCGGGTCAGGAAAGCCCATGATGATCAACCCGGCATCCCGACCATATCCGTTGATAATCCGTTCCACGGCAATTTCCGGATCCAGCCAGTTCACTTCCACGGCCGAAAGACGCTCGGCGGGGGAGCCATATTCCTTCTCCAGCCAGGTATGAAACGTGGCATGCAGGCTGGCGGCCCAGTCCCGCTGGTCCTGACGCATGACAAAAATGCTCTCATCTGTCAGCCCCACGGAGCCAGCCGCGTTTTCCGGCGGTTCACGCGCTGCCAGTACATCAATCCGGTCTCCACCCGTCCGCTTGACGAGAGAAGCCGCCAGAGAGAGCAGGACCTCCGCCTGATCGGGCTGGTTGAGAATAACAAGGCAGCGCTGCATAAAAACCGTCCTTCATTCTTCTTCCGTCCCCACTGTTACAGAAGGGCAGAAAAGGCTGCCACAGAGAGACGATGTGGTTTCAAATCTTGACCCACGCAAAAGTTCCCGGCGCGGAAGCGCTGCGGCGCACAATACGCCTCATCTCTCAGGAAGGTGATGGAGAAAGCGCCCCCACCCCCTCGCCTTTGGCGGGAAGATGGGCGAAAGTTCCGCCAGACCTGTCCCCCAGACCTTTGTTTTTGAAAGGATAAAACGCACTGTGCTGCTGAACGTGATTGAACGGGGCCCCGAAGCGTCCTCCGAGGCAAAGACCCTTCCCCCGGTTGTTCTGCTGCACGGGCTGTTTGGCCGGGCGCGTAATCTGGGCTTTGTGCAGCGCAGGCTAGCTGCCACGCGCCGCACGCTGGCGCTGGACCTGCGCAACCATGGGGACAGCCCCCACGGCCCCATGAGCTTCGAGCTTATGGCGGATGATGTGCGCGAAACACTCGAACACCATAACGCCCTGCCCGCCATGCTGCTGGGCCACTCCATGGGCGGCAAGACCGCCATGATGCTCGCCCTGCGCCACCCGGAGCTGGTGCACAGCCTGCTGGTGGCGGATATCGCCCCCGGTGAGGGTGGCTTCACCCGGATGGATGTGCCCGCGGAACTGGAGACGCTCGATTTCCCGCCGACACTGGACCGCGCGGGAGCGGATGCCCTGCTCCGCCCGCTGATTCCCGGTGAGGCTGTCCGACAGATGATGGTGCAGAACATGCGTCTGGGTGAAAACCCCGGATGGAGTATCGGGCTTTCAGAAATCATGTCTGCCCTGCCCACCATCACAGGCTGGCCGGAACTGCCGCCGGGCACGCACTACTCCGGCCCGACCCTGTTTATCCGGGGTGAAATTTCCCCCTACATCCAGCCGCACAACTATCCCGCCATGCGTCGCCTGTTCCCGCATTACACGCTGGAGACCATCAGCGGCGCAGGCCACTGGGTGCATATCGATGCCCCAAAACGCTTTACGGAACTAGTGGAGCAGTTTGCCGAGCGGTAGCGGGTTGGGCGTTCAGCCTACCTCCGCCACAGGCATCATCCCCGGAACGGAGCGCTGACTTCAGGGCTGCCTGAGCGAAGCAGCAGGCGCGCCGTGCGCACAAGAGCGCTCATAAGCACCGCGAAACCTGCGGCAAGAACCCAGAAAATAACGCTGAACGCCGCGTTTCCTGTTTTCATCACCGCAAGCCCCAGACTGGCGGCCAACAAGGCAACGCCTGCCCACCCTGCGCCACGATGCCGCACGGATATAAGGAAAACAGCAGAGCATTCGAGGGTCAGGCAAAACGCATCATACCCTGCCATCAGCCGCCCCCAAGGAACGGAATGCCATGACACAACAGCCCGCCAGAAACAGTGAAACAAGAGAAACACCGCACTCCACACTCCGCGCCCACGGAGCACTGAGCAGGGCCACACCGCCAAGAGCCAGCGCAGCCAGAATGGAAAAAATCCTCCAGGCTTTCCGGGCAGGCAAAACCAGCGCAGCCAACACCAGCAGCCCCCACACGGCAAAAACGATCTGAACCTCCCGCGCTGCCCGATCGTGCAGCGCAACGGGCAGCAGGCGATTGGCCAGAAAGAACGCTATGAACGCAATGGGAGTGCCCGCCACCACCCCGACATTCGCGCGCTCAAGCAGGACAAGATGGCGTGACTCCCCCCGCCTCAGGCGGCGCCTGATCCATAATCTCAGCCCGCTGCCCGTCACAAGCAGCAGTAGGACGCCTGAGCCAAAATACAGCCATCGTGTGGCAGACGGTGCAAAATGCGCAATATGGAGCCCGTACAATACGGCAAACGCCGCAACAGCGGGCCGTGTCTCCTGTGTATCCGCCAGAAGTTTTCCCGTTTTTCCATCAAAACGCAGCACATGCGTATCGAATGCAATGCGGTCCTTGTTCCCACCAAGTATCACAATAGTCGCCGCACTGTCGGACGGGTTGTAGACATAAACCTGATTTATTCCTTCTGATTTCAAACGCCGGGACGCTTCCTCCAGAACAGGCGCAACAGGCGCCAGTACACCTGCCGTGCCTGTGGGTGCACTTGGGGAAAGAGACGGCACCAGTGCGTTCTGGAAGGCCGCCGTATCGGGATAACGAGCCAACCCGGCCCAGGGCATAAGAAGCGTGGCCAAGGTCACTGCACCGGTAAAGGCGATAGTGAGATGAAACGGCAAGGCCGCCACACCCGCCAGATTATGGACATCCAGCCAGCTACGCTGCCCTTTTTTAGGCCTGAAGGTAAAAAAATCCTGAAAAATTCGTCTGTGCGCCACAAGGCCGGTCAAAAGTACGAACACCAGCGCCACCGCTCCAATCCCGGCCAGCAAGCGCCCCCAAGGATAGGGCAGTTGAAGCTCAAAATGGAAACGGTAAAAAAAATCTCCCCCCACTGTGTCCCGCAGAGTTTCGGATGAACCTGTCACAGGATCGAGGGCGCGCTGGTGAAACAAGCCCCCTTCCTCCCACGAGACCCATGTGAACGGAGCGCGTGCCGTTGCAGGCGCAATATACCAGGCCAAGGCATGCGGGGCATGGCCGCCGAGCCATGAGAGTGCTGCCGTGGTAGCCCTGACCGGGTCCACCGCCCCCTCCTTCAGCTCCGGGCGGGACCATAAGCTGATCTCGGAGCGAAACACACTCAGTGTGCCGGAGAGCGTCATTACGTAGATAAGCCAGCCGGTGAAAATACCAGCCATATCATGCACCTGTGTCATGGCGGCGCGAAAGCCGGTGCGTATATGGGCAAAGCCGAACATGGCAAGAACCGGCCAGACGGCCAGCCCCACCAGTATTCCAGCCACCGCGGCATTGGCTGGCGAGACAGGCAGAAGGTACGCGGCAAGAAAACTCAGAAGCGCCGCACCGAGATAAGCGAGAAAGATAATTCCGGCAGATTTCACCACGAAAACCCGATACTTGCCTGCGCGTTGCGCCGTTCACCAAAATAGCAGAATGCCTGACCATACGAGGCATAAGCCATGCAGTTGGACACATAATGCCTATCAAACAGGTTCCGGACACTGGCCGCCGCCGTCCATCCATGAAGCGAAGGGGAGAGGTTGGACAGATCATACCGGATGGAGCCATCAAAAAGCGCATAATGCGGCACCCACACACTGCCAAAAGCAGCCTCGCCACCATAAGCCTTTGCTGTGTACCGCATACCGCCGCCAAAGCCGAACCCTTTCAGGGAACCTGATGGCACGGTGTAGAAGGCAAACAGCGAAGCATTCCCCTTTCCAGATTGAATCAACGGTTTTCCCGTTGAATCATCATGCACTTTCTGAATGCTGACAGACGCTGTAAGAAGAAGTCCCTTGTAGACATCCGCATGGGCCTCAAACTCAAACCCGTCGGAATGCACCTTACCACTCTGTGTGCCGTATGGCAGATTGCCAACAGAAACAAGAACGTTGGTCTGTTCAATATGGAAGCCTGCGGCCGTCAGGAGGACAGGTGTTCGCGGAATCTGATATTTCAGCCCACCTTCAAGCTGTTTCCCGATGGAGGGGGCAGCCTGACGCATTGTTTTCCCGCCATCATCCGAAACAAGACCAGACTGCGGCTGGAACGAGGTGGAGTAGCTGATATAAGGAGAAAGACCGAACTTGAAGTGATACAACCCCGAAGCACGCCATGTGATCTGGCTGGAACGCTGGCGCGTATCCGAAGCACTTAAACGCTCGATCTGACGGGAGCGGTACCAGTCGTTCCGCAAGCTTCCGTTGAGAATGAGCCCACCCCACTGAATTTCATCCTGACCATAAGCCCCGATCTGGTGCGAAGCCGCCCGATACCGCGCCGCGACCACCTGATCCGGAAAAACCATGTGGGAATCAGGGTTAAGCACGTTCAGGTCCGGCGCATCTCCCTGACTGTAGAGTTCTCCCGCCTGCTGCCACATGTAATCGTAACCGAACAGCATTGTATGCCGCAGGGGGCCCGTGTTCACATGCCCTTTGAACTGGCTGTCAAACGCCAGATTATGCACATGCTCGTTCGTTCCATATGCATAGCGCGGCACTGTATCCGGGCTGCTGTAATAGCCTGCATCATAGGTGCTTCTTTGATCGACCTTGATATCATCGTAGCGGCCGCGCGAATGAAAGCTCCAGTCGTTATTGAAACGGTGGGTAAAGATATAGGTAAATGCACCGTGCTTACGGTTGAATTTCTCAACGCCTACGTCACCGTCATAGAAGTTTTCGGGCAGATAGCCAAAAGACGCAGGTTTGAGTGACCCCTCAAGCGGGACACCCCCATAAGTGCCGCTTTCAGGGTCATATTGGTAATTACCAAGAAGCGTGAGTGTGGTCGGGCCATCCCCCCCAAAGCTGACAGACGGGCTTATGGAAAAGCGGCGACTGCCCGTTTTGGACAATTGGGTGTGCTGGCCATTCACTGTTCCATACAGGCGGTAGCGCACGGAGCCGTTCTGTGTTGCAAACCCACCGGCATCCGCATCCACACGGTAGAGGTCAAACATGCCACCCGTGGCGGTCACACCGCCATAAAGCCTATTGGCGGTAGGCAGTTTGCTGGAAAGAGCTGCAAGGCCACCGGGGCTGGACTGGCCATACAGGGCGGAAGCAGGACCTTTCAGCAGTTCGACCCGCTCCAGACGGAACGTATCGGTCTGGCCAACGGCATAGCCCGTCGGGCTGTCCTGCACTTTCAACCCGTCGAGAAAAGTCGGAACACTGAAGCCACGAAGAAGAAACTGGTCATAACGCGTGCCTATCCCGCCACGGAGATCCGGGGTGATACCGGCCGTATAGCGCACAGCCTGATTGAGGCTGAGCACACCCCGCACATTCATCTCATTCCGGGTAATCACGGAGACAGACTGAGCTGTGTCAATCAGGGGCGTGTTGCTTTTGGTCGCAGAAGACGCGGACGTGGAAATCCGCCGCCCCAGCACATTGATCGCCTCCGCAGCCCCTGAGCGGGTAGCGGCCTTCCCCTGATGCCTGCTGAGTGGGAAGGATTTTTCAGGGGCATCCTTTTTACCAGGCTCCGCCGCAAGAAGTGGGGGGGTGGCAAACGCGATCCCAAGCACAACGAAAAGGCAGGCATTACGAGACACGACATTGTTTCTCCCACGAAGACGATGTCGTTTATATGATTATGAGAATCATTTGCAATAAAATATTAGGCAATACTCCTGAAAAATTCCCCTCCCAAAACCCGTGCCATTCGCCGCAAGCCCCTCCTCCCTGCACGGTGCGGGAGGGGCTGCCAAAACCTGCGTCTGCTCCCGCTTAAAGCCCCAACCCCTCCACCGGCTTCCCGGCAATGTCCATCGCCACGGCTTCAGCAATGCGGATGCCGTCAATCCCGGCGGAGAGGATGCCGCCAGCGTATCCCGCCCCCTCACCCGCCGGATACAGGCCGGGTGTGCTGAGAGACTGGCCATCTGCCCCGCGCGGAATACGCAGGGGGGAGGACGTGCGGGTTTCCACGCCGGTCATCACCGCATCGTCCATGGCAAAGCCTTTCAGTTTGCGATCAAACAGCGGCAGGGCCTCCCGCAGGGCCGCCACCGCAAACTCCGGCAGGCAGGTTGAAAGGTCCGCTGGGGTCACGCCCGGCTTATAGGATGGCACCACAGCCCCCAGCGTGGTGGAGGGGCGGCCTGCCAGAAAATCTCCCACGCGCTGGGCCGGTGCCTTGTAGTTCCCGCCGCCCGCTTCAAAAGCCTTGCGCTCCCAGTGGCGCTGGAAGGCCATGCCTGCCAGCGGGTCATCCGGGTAATCCTCACCCGGGCGCAGGTCCACCACCATGCCGGAATTGGCGTTGCGTTCCGCACGGGAATACTGGCTCATGCCGTTTGTCACCACCTGCCCCTCTTCCGAGGCCGCAGCCACAACAGTGCCGCCGGGGCACATGCAGAAGGAATAAACCCCCCGCCCGTTGCTGGCATGGTGCACGAGCCGATATTCCGCCGCCCCCAGCAGCGCATTGCCCGCACTGGGGCCAAACTGCGCCGTATCAATCACGGACTGCGGATGTTCAATCCGCACACCGATGGAAAACGGTTTGGCCTGCATCTGCACACCCGCCTGTTGCAGCATGGCAAACGTATCCCGCGCACTGTGGCCCACGGCCATCACCACATGGTCCGATGCAATCACTTCACCAGAGGCTGTCCTTACCCCCTTCACACGCCCGGTGCCCGGCTCCTGCACCAGCCCGTCCACCCGCGTGCCGAAGCGATACTCCCCGCCCGCAGCCTCAATTTCCGCGCGAATATGCTCCACCATGGACACCAGCCGGAAGGTGCCGATGTGCGGGTGCGCCAGATACAGGATTTCCTCCGGCGCACCGGCCTTCACAAATTCTTCCAGCACCTTGCGGCCCAGAAAGCGCGGGTCCCGCACCTGACTGTACAGCTTGCCGTCCGAAAATGTTCCGGCCCCGCCTTCACCAAACTGCACGTTGCTTTCCGGTGTCAGCACGCCGCGCCGCCACAGGGCGAACGTATCCACCGTGCGTTCCCGCACCACCTTGCCGCGTTCGAGCACAAGCGGGCGCAGGCCCATGCGCGCCAGCATGAGAGCTGCCATAAACCCGCACGGCCCGGCCCCGATCACCACAGGGCGCACATAGCCCGGCCTGCTGGCCAGAGCCGCCCCCTCCGCCACGGGAGAGCGCCACACCATATCGGGCGCGAGGGTGACATGCGGGTCTTTCGGGTGCGCGGCCTGATAGCGGGCCAGCACGGCGGCTTCATCCCGCACAGCGCAATCCACCGTATAGACCAGCATGATCGCGCTGCGCCGCCGGGCATCATGCCCCCGACGGAACACACTGAAATGCTCCAGCGCATCCGGCGCCACATCGAGGCGTGCCCGCACGGCCTCTTCCAGTGCTTCAGGGGGATGGTCCAGCGGAAGCCGCAGTTCGGTCAGTCTGAGCATGGCGCGACCTTTATCACATGTGATAGACAGAGAAGGAGTTTCCCTATGCCGGACAGCGCTCTGACGCAACGGGCACATTCCCGCCACCCCGCAAGGACAAGACATGTCTCAGCCGCCGTCCGCCTCTCTCCCCCCTCACCCGGACCATACCGCCTGCACGGCGCACGACCATGCGGACCACATCACGCAGGCCACCGGGGGCGATGCGCACGACACCCATACGCACGACCACGACCACAGTCATGGTCACGATGGGCATGGTCACGATGCGCACGATCACAACGGACATGATCACCACGGTCACAATCATGACGGGCACGACCATCACGGATTTGGCCACCATCATGCCCATACCCCAACATCGTTCGGGGCGGCATTTGCCATAGGGATCGTGCTCAACACCGTCTATCTGGGGGCGGAAGCCTTATGGGGTGTGCTCTCCCACTCGCTGGCGCTGCTGGCGGATGCGGGGCACAACCTGTCCGATGTTCTGGCGCTGGCGGCCGCCTGGATGGCCCAGCATCTTTCCGCAAAATCTCCCTCCGCCCGCTTTACCTACGGGCTGCGGCGCTCCTCCATTCTGGCGGCGCTGGCCAATGCCATCATTCTCATGCTCGTAACCGGGGGTGTTGCGTGGGAGGCTATCCAGTCCCTGTTCCACCCCGGACCGGTGGCGGGCAAGACCATGATGATCGTGGCCGGTATCGGTATTCTGGTGAATGGAGGCACGGCGCTGCTGTTTGCCTCCGGCCATAAGAACGACATCAATATTCGCGGGGCCTTCCTGCATATGGCGTCCGATGCCGTGACCTCGCTTGCCGTGGTGGTTGCAGGCGCGCTGGTATTGCTGACAGGTCTGACATGGATAGACCCCGCCATAAGCCTTGGCATTTCCGTGCTGGTGGTGATGGCCACGTGGTCTCTGTTGCGGGATTCTCTGGATATGGCGCTGGATGGCGTGCCCCGCTCCGTGGACCGCGAAGGCGTGGAAACCTTCCTGCGCACCCAGCCCGGTGTTGCGGACCTGCATGACCTGCACATCTGGCCAATAAGCACCACGGAGACAGCTCTCACCGTGCATCTGGTGCGCACGGCCAGCCTTCCCTCCGGGCAGACGGAAACCCTGCTGCTGCAACGCACGGTGGAAACCCTGCGCACCCGCTTTGGCATTGTGCACCCCACCGTGCAGATCGAAAGCGCGGACTACCACCCGCCCTGCCATCTGAAAGACCCGCACACGGTCTGACCCGCGCCGCGTCCCCTCCTCCGGCGCAAACGGCCCGCAGCGCCTGAGGGCCAGACCACCAGAGGGCCAAGGCGCGCACAACGGTGCTGCGTTTTCATCCCTGCTCTGCTATCAGTCGGCCCATGCAAGTTCCTCTCCCCGCAAGCAACAAGAGCATTGCCCTGTTCAGTCTGGCCGTCAGTGTGGTGGCGCTGGCGCTGAAATATGCCGCATGGGCTGTCAGCGGCAGTGTGGCGCTCTATTCCGATGCGGTGGAAACCATCATCAATGTGGTATCCGCTCTTGCCGGGCTCTGGGCGCTGAGTGTTGCGGAACGTCCGGCAGACCACAACCACACATACGGGCATTACAAGGCGGAATATCTCTCCGCCGTGGCGGAAGGCACGCTGGTACTGGTGACAGCGCTTGTCATCGGGCGGGAAGCGGTAGAAGGCCTTTTACACCCGCACCCGACCACCGCGCCGTATCTGGGCATCCTGCTCAACGCCGCAGCCACGCTGGTCAATCTGGCATGGGGGCTGACACTGGTGCAGGCGGGCCGCCGCCGCAGGTCCCCCGCCCTTCAGGCCGGCGGCCAGCATGTGCTGTCCGACGTCTGGACAGGAGCCGGGCTTGTGGTGGGCATGCTGCTTATTCCCCTCACCGGCTGGATCTGGCTGGACGCCGCCCTCGCGGGACTGATTGCCCTCAACGTGCTGCGTGTGGGCTGGGAGATGATGCGCGACTCCATCGCCGGACTGATGGACGAAGCCCCCTCCTCTGAAACGCTGGATGATATCCGCGATATCATCGCCACCAACGGGCGCGGCGCGATTGAGGCTCATGACATCCGCACCCGCGTGGTCGGCGCGATTACCTTTCTGGAATTCCATCTGGTCGTGCCGGGCAGCATGACGGTGGAAGAAGCCCACACCATCTGTGACCGGATTGAAGCGGGCCTGCGCACCCGGATGGGAGACACACTGGTGCATATCCATGTGGAGCCGGACAACATGGCCAAGCATGAAGGCATTGTCTTCTGGCCACGGCCAGAAACCCCAGAAACCGCAACGCCCGCCCCGCAGGTTTTACACGCCTCTATAGCGCCCGAAACTCCGGGGGGATGCCCCGAATAATGTATAGTCTTCCTCTTCAGGACGCATTTTATTGAGATAATGCGCTTATGCGGTCATACAATGCTTTCCTCGCCGGGCTGACGTGCTAGAAGGCACTCGTTCTCATCAGGCCAATTTGTCAGGCCGGTCAGGAGAGTTTCATGCCTGCCAGCATGCCCGTCACGCCCACCCAGCTTCGTCATTTCCACCAGCAGGCCAAAGCTGGAACAGCAAACTGGCGCCGGAAGCTGATCTACTGGTCAGGGGCCGTCATGGTTGGCGTGGTGGCGGTGGCCTTTGCCTTTCTGGCAGACCGCGCAGCTGGCCTGCGCAGCCAGATTATTACCGCCAGCCCTTGGCTGATGCTGGTGATCACCCCAAGCGGACTGGCCCTCTCCACCTGGCTGACGCGCAAATGGTTCCGCGGCGCACAAGGCAGCGGCATTCCGCAGGCCATTGCCTGCATGCATCTGAATGATTGCCGTATTGTCGATAAGGTTCTCGCGCTGAAAATCGCGTTCGCCAAAATCTTTCTGACCAGCCTTGGCCTGCTCTCGGGTGCCTCCATCGGGCGTGAAGGCCCGACCGTGCAGGTGGGCGCGTCCATCATGCACACGGTCGGGCGCTTCATGGGCGTGCATGATCCCGTCAAGCAGCGCGCCCTGATCAAGGCCGGAGGAGCCGCCGGGGTGGCTGCCGCCTTCAATACCCCGCTGGCCGGCATCGTGTTCGGTATTGAAGAACTGGCCCATTCCTACGAACAGCGTACCAGCGGCACCATGCTGACCTGCGTGGTGATCGCGGGGGTGACCGCCATCGCCATGGAAGGGAACTATACCTACTTTGGCCATACCAGTTCCGTGGTGCCGGTAGGGGCAAGCTGGCTGGCCGTGCTGGCCTGCGGGGTGCTGGGCGGGCTGAGCGGTGGCTCCTTCTCCGCGCTGCTTATCCGGATTTCACGCGGGCTGCCGGGCACCCTGGGCACGTTCGCGGGGAAGCGCCCGGTTCTGTTTTCCACCCTGTGCGGGCTGGTTCTAGCCGTGATCGGGCTGCTTTCCGGCGGCATGACCTATGGGACCGGATATGTGCAGGCGCGGGATATCATCATGGGGTCAGGTGACTATCCGGCATCCTTTTTCGTGCTGAAATTTCTGGCCACCATCGTGTCCTTCTGCTCCGGCATTCCGGGTGGGCTTTTCGCGCCATCCCTGTCCGTAGGAGCTGGCATGGGCGGCTGGGTGGCGCAGTATCTGCCCCACACCACACCGGGCGCCGTGGTGCTGCTGGGCACGGTGGCCTATTTTGCCGCCGTAACACAGGCCCCGCTGACCGCCACCGTGATTGTCATGGAAATGTGCGATAACCAGCAGATTACTCTTGCCCTGCTGGCCAGCGCGTTTCTGGCGTTCGGTGTGTCCCGCGCCCTGTGCAGCCACGCCCTGTATGGTGCGCTGGCGGTGCGCTTCCTGCGCTCGGCAGATCCGCGCCCCAATTCCTCAACGCCTCCCACCCCGGCAACAGACACCATAGGGCGGGCGTAAAAAACATAGGCTGTGGCCCGGCGCGCAGGCAGCCGGACCACACACTTTCAGGCTCTCTCAGAGCACCGCGGACGATGTGACAGACGCTGCCGTGCGAACGCGATACGGCCCACCCGCCAGCACCTCGATGGACAGAAGCCCCAGCGCATCGGGCTGACGCACACCCAGTGAGAGTGCCGCGTCGCCATTGGTCCAGCGCGCTGTCTGCCCGGCTTCCGCCGCGTGCCAGCCCGAGCCAGTCACTGTGCCCACAGCAGGAGCCACCGCACTGGCGGGGGCCACCCCATCCTGAAAGATCATCTGCCCGACCAGAACCCCCAGCATACGCCGGTCATCCACAAACGGGCCAAGCACATCCACCGGACGGCTGGCACGGGAGACAAGGCGCACCGCCTGCACACCCGGGGGCACCATGAACACCACGCGGCCGTTCTGCATGCGCGTTTTTCTCAGCACCGCTCCATCTTCTGTCACCAGATGCAGGCCTGCATCCGCATCAAAGGCAGGCTGTGCCACCGGGTGTGCTGCCCCGGATGCGCGTCCCGCAGCGTCCGCCAGCTTTTCCGCACGCTCCGCCAGACGCCGGTGCAGCGGTTCCACCACCTCACGCGCCGTCACCAGCGGTGCGGCGGCGTTCTCTGCCCAGCAGCGGGCCAGACCCGGCAGCCGCACCACGGTTCCAGCCTGATGGAAGGCCCGGCGGTTACCCGTATCCAGATAGCTTTCCGTCAGCGTGCCATCCGCCATGATCACCGCATGCTGTTCGGTTTCCACATGGTAGTAGGTATAGGTGCGCATGGTTGTGTCATAAAAAATGCTCTCGCCATTCACCAGCATGCGCGCGGGTACGAACTGCCCTTCAAAATACAGGCAGTGTTCCGGGGTCACCAGCAGATCCTTGCTGGGCACGCCCTCCGCAATGGCGTTCTGCCGCACCCGCACCGGCCATCCGGCTTCATCCTGCGGCAGGCCGGGGCGGACCTCAGCACGCTGGAACCCGACCCACACCACAGGCTGCGCCACGGGCTGGCCGGTTTCAAATGTCAGAAGGCTATCCCCTACCTGAATATCTTCAATCGCCACATCGCCCTTGTCCGTGCGCAGAAGCGTGCCCGCCAGGAAGCAGACAGACCCCACAGCTTCGATACTCAGAGAAGAACCATCACTGGAAACTGTCAGCGGGCCAACGCCATTTGCAGAATATACGCCCGTGGCAAAGGTCTGTCCGGCAACCTTCACATCTGCAATCTGCTTACCCGTGACATCAAAAACCTCGATAATCTGCGCGCCGGATACATTCTGAATGGAATACTCAACAGGCGCGGCGGCCAGATTCTCAAAAGAGATATAGTCCTTGGCGCTGTTGAACCCGTTGATGGTAGTGGATGAGAGATCCAGCAAAGCCCCCCCGGCATTCGCCACAAATGTCCCACCACCTGCACCAAAGTTGATGGTTGACCCTGTCAGCAACCCGATCAGACCACCGCCATTACTGAACGTCCCGCCATTGGTCAGATTGATGACCGAGCCGGAGAGCGCCCCCAGAACCACATTGCTGCCCAGTGTTGCCTTGCCACCATCCACATTGACGGTCACGCCGCTCAGCGCGGAGACATCCGTGTTGATTGTCGCGGTTCCCCCCACGTAAACCGTAACACCCGTCAGGGCAGACAGCAGCGTGTTGACCGAACCGGTAACACCCGGCGGCACGACATATGTGCTCCCTCCCAGGCCCAGAATGGAAATAATGGAGAGCGCGCCGCCATCTTTTGTCAGAACCTGCCCTGCACCGATATTCCCCAGATTTGTAACGGTCCCGTCCGGGTCCGTAATTGTGACATCATAAGAAACTACCAGCCCCAAGAAAGTATGAGGAACAATTGAGTATACAACCCCGGAATCATTGACAAAATCTGTCATAATTCAATCTTTCTTTAAAGAAATGCGCCAAAAGCCCATTCACTTCTTTAAATAAGATCACTTAATTCCCGGTAAATTGTTTGGAAAAAAAGAGCAGTCCTAAAAAAAAGCCCGGCACATGTGCCGGGCCTTTCCTGCGCTCTGCGCGCAACACGCCAAATCCTGTTATGCGCGCAGGGTTTCCTCGCTCTCCGCCTCGCCACGCACCAGATACGGACCACCACCGAGAATCTGAATGCGGAGCATCCCCAGGCTTTCCGGTGCCCGCTCAGGCAAAGGCAGCAGCGCCTCTCCCGTGGTCCAGCGCCCGAACGTATCCTCCTGCCCGGCCCAGCCTTCCAGAGCAGCTTCCTCCTGATGCAGGGTAACAGGCTGGCTCTTCCCGGCACTCAGCAGCGTGATCTGCCCCACGCACACGCCCAGATGCCGCCGGTCATTCACAAACGGACCCGTGACATCACATGGGCGGCTGGTGCGAGAGATGATCCGCACAGCCTTCACCCGCGCAGGCAGCATAAAAAAAGCCTGTCCGCTTTCCTTCCGCACCATGCGCACCCGCTGGCCGCCCTCTGTCAGCAGATGCAGGTCGGCGTCCTCTGTCAGCACAGGGGCGGCATCCGTGGCGGGAAAGCCAAGGCCTTCGGCGCGCGCTGCAATCTGGCGGAAAATAGGTTCCACCCCATGCCGCGCCACCATGAGCGGTGCCGCCGCGTGCTCCGCCCAGTTCAGTACAGTGCCCGCACCAATACGGGCCACTGTGCCCTGCTGCCGGAAGCTGTCACGGTTACCGGTGTCCAGATAGCTTTCTGTCAGCATGTTACTGGCCATGATCACGGAATGCCGGCCCGTTTCAATATGGTAGTATTCGTACGTCGTCACGCTCCGGTCGAACACAATGGAGCGGCCATTCACCAGCATACGGGCCGGTATGAACTGCCCTTCAAAATACAGGCAGTGCTCTGGTGTTACCAGCAGATCACGGTCCGGCACGCCAGGGCTGATGGCGTCTTTCAGAACACGTACGGGATACCCCGCCTCATCATCCGGTACGCTGTCCCGCACATGGGCCACCGCTTTTCCCGTCCACACAACAGCGCGGGATACGGCTTCACCCCCTTCAAATACCAGCACGCTATCCCCCACCGCCAATTCTTCCACCGCCTTCACGCCATCCGGCGTGTGGACCATGGCCCCTGCAAGGAAGCAGGCACCGACATAGGTATTCCCGTTCGCATAGGTGATCTGAAGCGGGTTGCTGACCATGTTCGGGGAGTTGACCGCATCATATGCTCCATCGGGCAAAGAAACACCCGCAGCCGGGTTCACCGCATATTGTGCGACAATATTGGTCGGTGAACCGTTATAAAGTATAATGAGTTTTTGTGAGCCGCTGGTGCTGATCGTATAGCCGGTAATGGTCTGAACCGTGTTCTGAAGCTCGATGGCATCCCGTGACGGATCATAATTATTGAACGTCACGCCCTGAACGCCATTGCTGGCCAAAAGGCTGAGCACCTGATTATCCGCATTCAGGATCAGCGTGCCACCCCCTGTCTGAAAATTGACAGTTGAACCGCCAAGAATATTAATCAACCCGGCAGATCCTGCATAGGTGCCGCCATAACCAATATTGATGGTTGAACCAGCCAGCAATCCTGCCACCAGATTCCCGGAGAAGCTTGCCGTTCCACCGTAAATATTGACGGTATTTCCTGCTAGCGCGTTGACAAGAATATTGATATCCGTGTTGCCACCAATATAATACGTGTTACCACTTACTGCATTGGCAACAATACTGATCCCGCCGGTGCTGCCGGGCATCGTGACATATGTTGCCCCTACCACGTTCAGCAGGGTGGTAATGCTGGTGCTGCCTGTCACGACATTTCCGGTTGGTGCGACAGAAAGACCAAGAATTTGGATCCCCGTGGTCAGACCGTTCAGCGTTTGCAGAACTGTTCCGTCACTCCCGGTAATCGTGACGTTATAGACCGTTGTGCCCAGAAGGGGGGGCACGCCAATATCTGTGGATGTTGCCGCGTAAACGAGTCCAGACGCAGTTGTCCCGCTATAATTAGTCATGTCCGACTTCCTTATATTTTATGTCAGAACAACAAAGAGGGTTTTTATTCTATATTTGATAGACATATTCTTTTCCCGAATAAAAACCCTGAAAAAATCAGGTTCTTTGCCAACCCGACTTCGTTAAAAACAGATTTACATTGTTCATATCCAATGAAATTTTATTAACTTTATTCCCTATTTCGTGAAATTTTATTTTCCCCTGCAAAATCAAAGCTTTCACGCACAGCGCACATCTATGTTATTTATATATAAGAGAAATTTCCGCTCTTCTTTCTTTCGGAATCGAACAGACAACACCCACAAACCAAGACTCGGCCCAAAAAAGCCATTTTCCCGCCCACCAAAAGCCCGACATAAAAACGCATTCCATATTGTTTTTATCGCGCACAAACAAAAGTATAAATTTATAAACATTACTTGTTTTACCCCCTGCCTCGCCCGCCCCCCCTCTTCAGGAGGGTGCCAGGGCGCCGAGGGCCAGGGCGCGGCCCCTCTCCTGCCCTCTCTGGCCCTCAGGGCCCTGGCACCCTATATAAAAGGCACGAACACGCTAACGGAGGCCTTGTCTTCATGTCCGATACGCCCCTTTCTTCCGAGCCTGCGAACGCGCTGGTGCCGGTCACGGTCCTCACGGGCTTTCTGGGCGCAGGGAAAACCACCCTGCTCAACCACATTCTCACGGCAGAACACGGCCGCAAATACGCCGTGGTCATTAACGAATTCGGTGAACTGGGCGTGGATAACGACCTTGTTGTCGATGCCGATGAAGAAGTGTTCGAAATGAACAATGGCTGCATCTGCTGCACCGTGCGCGGAGACCTTATCCGCATTCTCGGCAGCCTGATGAAGCGCCGGAACAAGTTTGACGGCATTATTATTGAAACCACCGGTCTGGCAGACCCGGCTCCCGTGGCGCAGACCTTCTTCGCGGATGAAGACGTACGCGCCAAAACCCGGCTGGATGCCGTGGTGACGGTGGTGGATGCCTACAATATCGAACAAACGCTGAAGGAAAGCCCGGAAGCACGCCAGCAGATTGCCTTTGCGGATGTCATTATCCTCAACAAGACCGATCTGGTGGATGAAGCCCGCCTGAAATCTGTGGAAGACACCCTGCGCGGCATCAATGCCCTGGCCCCTATCCACAAGGCCCAGAAAGGCAATGTGAAGCTGACGGATGTGATGGATGTCGGCGGGTTTGACCTCCAGCGCATTCTGGCCAGCACGCCGGATTTTCTGGAAAACACGCACCATCATCATGAGGAAGACCTCACCAGCGTTTCCCTCACGCTCAAGACCCCGCTGGATGCCGGCAAGTTCCAGATGTGGATTGGCGCACTTCTTCAGGAAAAGGGGGCGGACATCCTCCGCTCCAAGGGCATTCTGAATTTTGAGGGCCAGCCAGACCGTTTTGCCTTTCAGGCCGTGCACATGATGGCGGATGGCAACGCCATCGGCCCCTGGAAGGAAGGAGAGGAGCGCATCTCGCGTCTTGTCTTTATCGGCCGCAACCTCAACCGGCCCCAGCTTCGGCGCGGGTTTGAAAGCTGTGCCGTCGCATGAGCAGTTCTTCCACACTCCGCGGGCTGATTGAAAAACGCGGTGCAACACGCACCGTGGAAGGCCATATCACCGCCTGCGCGGCCTCCCACGATAATCTGCGCTTCGCCTTCACCACGGCGGAAGGGGATGTGATTGTTGCCCACCGGGCGGATCTGGCGGACCCGGCAAGCTGGGCCACCTATGCCGTGCATGATGGCGCAGCCCTTGCCCTGGCCCCGGACACGGACCCTTCCGGATTTCTGACAGGCGGGGATGACGGCCGTCTGTGCCGCCTGAACATGCATGGCGAAATTGACGAACTCGGCAAAAGCCGCCGCTGGGTGGACCATGTGGCCTCCCACGTGGATGCCAAGACCGCTTATATTGCCAGCGCGTCAGGCAAGGTGGTGGAACTGCGTGACGGCCGGGGTGAGACACTGCTGAAAACGCTGGAACATCCCTCTTCCGTGACCGGCATCGTGTTTGACACCAAAGGCAAGCGCCTTGCGGCATCGCACTATAACGGTGCTTCCGTGTGGTTCACCCAGCCTAAAAGTGAAAGCGTGCGCACACTGGAATGGAAGGGCAGCCACACCGGCATTGCCATCCATCCGGCAGGAGAAGCGCTGATCACCACCATGCAGGATAATGACCTGCACGGCTGGCGCCTGTCTGACGGGCACAACATCCGCATGAGCGGGTACCCCACCAAGGTCAGATCCATGTCGTTCTCCCGCACGGGAAAATGGCTGGCCACCAGCGGGGCGGATGTTGTGGTGATGTGGCCCTTCTTTGGCGGTGGCCCCATGGGCAAGCCCCCGCTGGAACTGCCGGGCATGGGCGGAGCGCTCTGCACCCGCGTGGCGCATAACCCGGAGCAGGATATTCTGGCCGCCGGGTTTGCGGATGGGTCCGTCATCATGATCGAGCCTGAAACAAAACGGGTTCTGCCTGTCTGCCTTGGTGCCGGTGGAGCCATCAGCGCGCTGGCTTACAGCCCGGATGGCTGCCTGCTGGGGTTTGGAACAGAGGACGGGCTGATGGGCCTTGTGGATCTTTCCGCAGGCTGAGCAGGCCGGCCAGCCTGCGAGAAGACAAATGCGCGGCCTCACCAGGCAGTGTGCCGCGCAATTCTGTTCCGCTGCTGAGACTTGCGGAATACGATGAAGGATAGTGACATTATGAGTGATCAGTTTCGGTTGGTTATCGTGGGGGGCGGCATTGCAGGCCTGGCACTCGCCACACGATTGGGAAACAGCATGGGCCGCGCAGGCAAGCTGGATATCACTTTGGTGGATAAAGGGTTCAGCCATGTCTGGAAGCCCATGCTCCATTGCTTTGCCGCCGGAACCGCACGAAACGAGAATGACCGCATTACCTTCATCTCCCACGCAGCGGGCCATGGTTTTCGCTTCTGCTATGGGGAAATCTCGCATCTGGACCGCGCAGCCCGCAGGCTGACCCTCGCCCCGCTGCGCGAGCAGGATGAAGACGAGGTTATTTTGGAAGAACGGCACCTTGAGTATGATGCCTTGATTTTTGCCATCGGCAGCCGTGCGAATGATTTCGGCACACCGGGTGTCAAAGACCACTGCATTTTTCTTGATAATGTTGTGGAGGCCAACAACTTCAATGAACGCTTCCGCCATGCCGTCCTGCAAGCCTACGGACGCGGAACACCGATGGACATTGCCATTGTGGGCGGTGGCGCCACCGGCGTGCAGCTTGCGGCGGAACTGCACAAGGCGCTGGATATCGGCTCTCTTTACAACTTCACACCCAAAACACCGGAAATGCGCGTAACCCTGCTGGAAGCCGGACCACGTATCCTGCCTTCCTTCCCGGAAAACGTCTCAGAAGAAGCCCACAAGCAGCTTGAAGCCCTGAATATTTCCGTGCGCATCGGGGCCATGGTCAGCGGTGTGGATGAAAAAGGCTTTATCCTGAAGGATGGTTCCCGCGTGGATGCACAGTTCCGCGTCTGGGCCGCAGGGGTGAAAGCCCCGGATGTCACCCGTGAGATGGATGGTCTGGAATGCGCCCGTGGCGGACAGCTTGTGGTCAAACCCAATTTGCAGACCACACTGGATGACCGGATTTTTGCTGTGGGTGACTGCTCCTTTATTACGGAGCACCCTCTGCCCCCCACAGCTCAGGTTGCCCGGCAGGAAGCCCACCATCTGGCACGGTATCTGCCACAGTGGATTCTGAACCAGACTCCTGTTCCACCCTTCACGTTCAATAACAAGGGCGCGATTGTTGCCCTCGGCAACTATAATGGCTGGGGTGCCTTTCCTGATGGCAAGACCTTCGGCGGTGGCACCCTGCGCGGCCTGAGCGCCCGGCTTGGCCATACGGCTCTCTATCGCCAGCATCAGTTTGAACTCTACGGTGTTGTGGGCGGTGCTATTGCCTGCCTGACCGACTGGCTGGACCGCTTTGTCCGCCCCGCTGTCCGGATGGACTAAAGCGTAAGAACGCCCCCCGCAGCCTGCACGGGGGGCGTTTCTGCTTTTCACAGGCCTCTCTGGTGCAAGCCCCTCCAGGGCGGCTTCACCAAAGAACCTTATCTCAGTGCCCGCTCCGGGCCACTTTCATGGGCCGACATCACTCCGGGCCTGCCATGTGCAGCACCCGGCATCCTGCCGCCCTGTCCTTCCCTACGCTGCCGTAAACAAGACCCGGCCAGACAGAAAAGCTTATCAGAGAAAAATCCTTTTAAACACGCAGGTTTTACAGATACCGCGCACTCCCGTTATTCAGACTGTCAATGAAGGACTCACATGTGAGTTCGACAACGTCTCCTGCCGTAGTTTTCAGGCGCACCTTGCAGTCCCCATCATTCATGGTGCCCAGCATCACGTAACGGGTGCCGGCAATCTCAACGGTCCTCTCCGGTGTAGCGGTCATGGCAATCCCTTTCAGCGCAACGGCTGACATCTGATGTCAGCCCGGTTCTGTCAGGAAGAGTGTCTTGCAGGTTCCCGGTCTCGCCCTTGATCTCGGTCAAGAGTCCATCCCTGCCACTGCTTGGCGGCAATGCGCTGACCACATGCGAAAATTTCCGCAAACCTCTTTTTTCCGCTTGCTCCTGACACTGTGTCAGCATGGCATATGGGAGGCAGGGTCTCAAAGGAGCAGAGATGGGGCAGTTTCTATCAATCGGGAACATTGCACAGGCCTGCGGAATGTCCATCCGCAGCCTGCGCCATCTGGAAACACACGGGCTTATCCAGCCGGTTCGGACAGAAGCCGGGCGGCGTGTTTACAGTGAAGAGCATGTGCATCAGCTTTCCAGAATTCTGCTCCTGAAACGCGCCGGGTACCGGCTGGGTGACATCGCCCGGATTATCCAGAACCAGACGCTGGACCCAAAAGCCCTGCTCGACGTCCAGATCACCTGCCTCACCCGGCAGAAGGCCGCCATCACACGCGCGCTTTCCAGTCTGAAAGAAGCACGCGCCCTGCTACAGGCACAAAAGCATCTGGATGCTACGGGGCTTTGCACCCTCATCCGTGAAGGAGAACGCCTCATGATGCAAAAAGCCATGCATCCCGTACTGGATCAGTATTTCATCAAAGCCGACAAACAGCGTTGGGAGGAACTCGCGCAAACCCTTTTCCCGCCAGACAAACAGACACTGTATCAGCAGCAGTGGAGCACCCTGATCACCCGCATTGAAACCGCGATGGAAACCGGTCTTGATGCCACAGCCCCGGCGGCAAAAGCGCTGGCGCAGGAGTGGCTGGCCTTGCAGGCTCCGCTGGCCGAGGCCCTCAGGCCGGAACACTGGGGTCGCGCAGCAAAAATGTATTCTGAAATGGACCAATGGAAAACCGAGGAGCGCACCGCACCCTTCAGCAAGGAGGTTTACATCTTCATCTCCCGGGCCGCCAAGGCTCTGAAAAATCCTGAACCCTGAAGGCACAATGCCACCTGCGTCACGCCTGAGGCTCCAGCATCTCAGCCTGCCCCTGCGGAAGGCAGCAGGCGGCTCCGCTCCTGCAGGGTCCGTGTTTCCCGGATCAGCTTTTCAAGGCAGGTCGGGCAGAGGCACTGCGCCACTGCACGCTCTGGCAAAGGGATATCATGCGGCTTTTGCATGCACCAGCACGCGGCATCTGCCGTGCAGGAAAACGCTGCTCCGCACTGCGCACAGTCCATGCTCATCCTCATTCCTGCGTGGCATTCCTGTTTTTACAGGCTACCATACCGCATCCCTCCGTGCGCTGCCGTTCTTTTTCCGCTCTATTCAAGAGAGGCCCGCACGGCGCGCGCAAAGGAAGCAGATCATGACACTGAAAACCTTGAAGCTTCTAGCCTTCTGCCTGACTGCCTCTCTTGCCACACCAGCTCTGGCCGCGCTGGCCTTTGTTGCCCCCGCTCCAGCCCTTCATGCCGCCGCGCCGGAGACAACACCCCTCCCCTCTTCGCCTCTCCTTGTGCCGCCACATACAGAGAGCGAACCGGCAAGCCATGCGCCGGCCACCCCTCCTCCCGCCGCACAGACACCACACCCCGCACTGGAGAATTATCGCCTTTCCGGAACTCTTGGGCCTTACGCCATCGGGGCTACGCTCTCTGTCCTTCCTGATGCAACACCAGTCGAAGCCCATTATTTCTATGTGACGCATCTGGTTGATATCCCGCTCTCCGTGCAGAGATCCGGGGAGCAAATTGTGCTCAGTGAAGCCGATGGAGGCCGCTTCACCCTGCATTTTGAAACCAATGACCCCAAAGCCCCGCATCCGCTCACCCTGTACACAGCTACCGCGCTGACCGGAACATGGCGCAACGGCGCAAAAACCTACCCCGTGACACTCCAGATCGTCTCTTCGGATACCCTTGCCCCCAACGCGCTTTATGCAGCGGTTACAAACGCGCCGCCTCCCGTGTTCGAGGCCATGGTGCAGCGTTTTATCCGCAGCGCGCTCAGTAACAACAAGACCGAAACGGCAAAACTGGTGTCCTGGCCTCTTAATGTTTATACTTCGCGCCATCTCGTCATCACAACACCTGCCGCACTGGCTGCCGCATGGTCACGCATTTTCACCCCCTGCATGCGCAGAAGCCTTGAGCAGGCCATCCCGCATGAGATGTTCGTGCATGACGAAAAAGCCATGATAGCAAACGGCGCTGTCTGGTTCGACGCTTCAGGGGCCAGCACTGTGAATAGCACTATTTGCCCGACCACCGGAGCACCGCGCTAGACTCTCCGGCCGTTCACACCGCTCCACCTGAACGGGATCAGCCCTAAGCTCGCACAATCCTGCGCTGCCCCTCCGTCATTCCGCAGGCCTGCGGGGCATCAAGCGTCAGAACGAGCCGCTGGGTCGGCACCGGCAGGGTTGAAAGCGGGGGAGAGCGATGCTCCACCGCTCCCTCCGGCTGCCAGCCGGGGTAACAGCGCCCCTTGAGCAGCGCCACCGCACCTGTCGCCACCTGCTGAACAGGTGCTACCTCTCCTTCTGCCGCCATCCGCCACTGCACCGCAGGCCCCACATAGGTGCACAGCAGACGCAGCACCACATGGTCCACATGGAAGCGGCAGCAACTATCATCCGTAATCCGATCCAGCCGGAACCGCACGGCTTCCATTCCCGTGGCGGCGCAATAGCTGTCCGCCAGCTCCAGCGCATCCTCCAGCACCGCGCGCTGTGCCGGAGGAAAAACCGGCATAAGCTCGCGCGCCAGCTCGTCCGGCGTGCCTGCTGACAAAATCAGGGACGGCCCTCGCGCAAGGCAGGCCCGCGCCGCTTTTTCCAGATCCCGCCCCAGAGCGCGGGCAGCAACTGCAAGATGCCGGTCCGCCTGCCTGATGCCCAGAAAGGCGGCTTCAGGCGTGGGGTACGAAACTGACACGGCCGGGTTTTGCGCCAAGATTTGCATGGTCTTTCGCTTTGCATGAATGTTATGATATAACGTAACACATTATGATTTTGACCTGCAATCCGGAGCGCGCCATGTCTGAAAAACTTCCTGTTACTGTCCTGTCCGGTTTTCTGGGCGCCGGAAAAACCACGGTGCTCAACCATATTCTGAACAACCGCGAAGGCCGCAGGGTAGCCGTGATTGTCAATGACATGAGCGATGTGAATATTGATGCCGATCTGGTGCGTGAAGGCAGTGATCTCTCCCGCACAAATGAAAAACTGGTCGAAATGAGCAATGGCTGCATCTGCTGCACCCTGCGGGATGACCTGCTTCAGGAAGTGCGTCGTCTGGCAGATGAAGGGCGGTTTGATTATCTGCTGATTGAATCAACTGGCATTGCGGAACCTCTTCCTGTAGCCGCCACCTTTGCCTTCCGGGATGAAGAAGGCGCAAGCCTGCTGGATGTGGCACGGCTGGACACGATGGTTACAGTGGTGGACGCAGTGAATCTGCTGAAAGACTATGCCTCAACAGACTTCCTGAAAGACCGGGGCGAAACCGCTGGCACGGAAGATGACCGCGCTCTGGTGGACCTTCTGGTTGAACAAATTGAGTTTGCGGATGTCGTGATCCTCAACAAGGTTTCCACCGCCACGCCGGAGCAGCGGGCCAGTGCGCGGCAGATTATCCGCGCACTCAACCCGGAGGCGGATCTGATTGAAACAGACATGGGCACGGTGCCCCTCAGCCGCCTGCTGGATACCCACCGGTTTGACCACCAGAAAGCCGAGCAGCACCCACTTTGGTACAAGGAGCTCTATGGCTCTGCAGAGCATGTGCCCGAAACAGAGGAATATGGCATCAGCAGCTTTGTCTACCGGGCCCGCCGCCCGTTCATTCCTGAAAAATTCAAGGCTTTTATTGATACCATCTGGCCGGGTGTCGTGCGGGCAAAAGGGCATTTCTGGCTGGCCACCCGCCCCGAATGGGT
Source organism: Acetobacter farinalis (assembly GCF_011516935.1). Classification (GTDB taxonomy): domain Bacteria; phylum Pseudomonadota; class Alphaproteobacteria; order Acetobacterales; family Acetobacteraceae; genus Acetobacter; species Acetobacter farinalis. The sequence continues at coordinate 4,998 of NZ_WOTF01000018.1, read as the reverse complement.
GGGGGAACTCGGGCAGGCGGGCGCTCTGGTGCGCACGCAGGCCATGGGGCTGTGGTGGACTGCCATCCCCCCGCAGCACTGGCCGGAAGATGAGGACTGGAAAGCCATGCTGGTAAGCAAATGGGACCGTGTTTACGGAGACCGCAGACAGGAAATTGTTTTTATCGGTACACAGGATATGGACGAACACGCCCTGCGCGCCACACTGGATGCCTGCCTTGTTCCAAACGAAGGCAGCGCCCCCTTCCAGCCGGAGCTTTACGCCCACCTGCCAGACCCCTTCCCCGCATGGCGCCACCGGCAGCCGGAAGCGGAGGAAGAGGAAAATGCCTATGCCTGAACACGCCATTCCCACAAACGAGCGTACCCTCCGTCATGAAATATGGCGCCGTTACACCGGGGATGACTGGCAGGCTTTCGACAAACTCCCGCCGCTGGTGCGCCAGCGCGTGGCCGAACACGCCTATGATGCGTGGTCCGTCAATGTGCTGATGCTCTGGAACCACTACAGGCGCGTTTATGGCAATACGCTTCGGGGGCAGCGTGCGCTTATCCGTTATCTGGACTATTGCGAACGGCTGGAGCGGCAGGCTTTTGCCGCTGACTATACCAGCCACTACGGCACCGCCCTCCCGCATGATGCCGCCAGCGCCAGCATCCTGCGGAGTGCCTGAATTTTTCTGTGAGCAGAGTTCGGAAATATCATTCCGCATTGTCCTGAACACATCGCTCGCGCGACAAAAACAAAACAGGCATGGCGCTGAAACGCCATGCCTGCTGTTCAGTTCTCCTGCCGCGCCCCCTCAGGGGCAGGCTTGTGTCAGAATCAGGCGTTCTCTTCCAGAAACCCTTCAACAATCCTGTTAAACTCAACCGTTTTCTCAAGCTGCGGCATATGCCCAATCTCTGGCAGGATATATTTCACCACAGTATCCGGCGCATTTTTCGCACCGGCCACAGGCAGGATTTCATCTTCCTCCCCCCAGAACAGTCTGACCGGAACAGAGGCAGCGTCCAGCACCGGGCGCAGATCATCCGTCTGCTGGCCGTTTGCAAAACATGTCGCGGCAATCGTCCGCAAAGCCTCCCGCGCTCCATCCAACCGCCGCACTTTCAGCACGTTGTCCGCCATTTTGCGGCCCACCAGAGACTTGTCATGCACCAGCGCCTGAAGCGCCTGCTGCATATCCCGTGTGCGGTCTGACTCCACCATCGCCTTCAGGCTTTCCACATTCACCGCCCGCTCCAGCCCGGCAGGAGCTACGAGTGTCAGCGTCACGACAGAATCCGGAGCGTCACGCAGCAGGCAGAGAGCCACCGCCCCACCCAGAGAGTGCCCCAGAACGTGGGCTTTCGGGATATCGAGCGCCTGAAGCAAACCCGCGGCAGCTTCAGCCAAAAATGTGAGGGACCCATCTCCCACATCCTTGGAGGAAGCCCCATGCCCCGGCAGATCAAATGCAATCACCCGCTGGTGGCGGGCGAGCACGTCCTGATTCAGCATCCAGTTACTCAGATCACCGCCAAACCCGTGGATCAGCAGCAGGGGCGGGCCCTCTCCGCGCCCGACATCACGCACATTCAGGCGGTGTGCCCCCACCTCAACCATTTTCGGTTCGGAACTGGTGGCCTCGGCAGTCTCTTCCCCCTCTTCCGTGCTCTCAGCCCGGAAACTGGCAATAAAGGCGTCAATCTCGGCCTCCGGCACATCCGCATCGGCCACCACACCTAGAAGAGCACCCACCGGCAACGTTTCACCCGCCAGTGCAACCTGCCTGCGCAGAACGCCCGAAGCCGGGCTTTCATACCCGCTGGTGATTTTACTGGTCTCAATATCCGCGACTTCATCCCCTTCCCGCACTGCACCGCCGGGGGCAATGGTCCAGGAAGAAAGCTTGCCTTCCGTCATAGCCAGACCGAATTTGGGCATTGTCAGGGCTGTCATTACATATGTCATGGTTCAGGCGACCTCAGGCGTTTTCTGCGTCATGACGGATTTTACCGCCGCTTCAATTTTTTCAGCGCTGGGCATGTAAAGTTTTTCCAGCGGCGTGGAAAACGGCACAGGCGTGTGCGGCGGCACTACACGGCGGATGGGAGCTTTCAGCGCACCAAACGCATGTTCGGCCACCAGAGCGGAAATATCGCAGGCCATGTTGCAGCGCGGGCTGGATTCATCCACCACCACCAGACGCCCCGTGTCTTCCACACATTCCAGAATAGTCTGCTCATCCAGCGGAGACGTCGTGCGCGGGTCCAGCACCGTGCAGGAAATACCCTGTTTGGCCAGACGGTCCGCCGCCTCATTCGCCATGCCCACCATGCGGCCAATGGCCACAATAGTCACATCACTGCCCTCACGCGTCAGGTTCGCCTCGCCAAACGGGATGGTATAGGCTTCATCCGGCACATCTTCCTCATCATCATACATCACCTTGTTTTCAAGGAAGATCACCGGGTCATCATCCCGGATGGCCTCAATCAGCAGCCCTTTGGCTTCATAGGGGGAGGACGGCACCACCACCTTCAGGCCCGGAATGTGGGTAAAGAGTGGATACAGCGCCTGACTGTGCTGCGCCGCCGCATTAAACCCCGCCCCATACATGGCGCGGATCACCAGCGGTGTACGGGCCTTCCCCCCAAACATATAGCGGAACTTGGCGGCCTGATTCATGATCTGATCCAGACAACAGCCCACAAAATCAACAAACATCAGTTCCGCAACCGGGCGCAGGCCCGTCGCCGCAGCCCCGGCAGCCGCCCCGATATAGGAGGCTTCTGAAATAGGCGTATCCAGAACCCGGCTTTCACCAAATTCAGTCAGAAGCCCTTTGGTAACACCCAGCACACCGCCCCAGGCATCTTTCACACCGGAGGAGCCACCCTGCCCACCGGCAACATCCTCGCCCATCAGCACAACTGTGGGGTCACGCCGCATTTCCTGCCGCAGGGCTTCATTAATGGCCTGACGAAAGCTTTTTTTGCTCATCTTCTTCTACCTTCCGGGCCTGTTCAGGGAGAGGCGGCAGAGCATCTCCCATCGGCACATGTTCATGCGCCCTCTGCCCCATTGTTCCAGAATATCGTGTTCTGCCCAGTACCCGCCCCGCATCTCTCCGCGTCGACCACACTGCGTATCGTCTGTACAGAAGGAGGACTGCAAAGGCACTTTGGTAAATCCCGTCAGAATTTTACGTATACATCTGCCATCAGGTCGGCGTCCTCCGGCCATGGGGCCTGCTTGGCGGCCTGCACGGCACTTTCAATTTCATCCGCCACAGCGGCATCAATCTCATCCAGCGCAGAGCCTTCCAGGAATTTTTCCTGCTCCGCACGTTTGCGGAAGTTCTCAAGGCAATCATGATTTTTACGCGCTTCAGAGACTTCATCCGGAGCGCGATAGCTCATGGAGTCGCCTTCAAAATGCCCATACCAGCGGGCCAGATGCACATGCAGCATCACTGGCCCTTTGCCTGAACGCGCGTGCTCTATGGCATCCCGCGCGGCATCGTGCACGGCAAAGAAATCTGACCCGTCACACGCGATATACGGCATGCCGAACCCGGCCGCGCGGTCCTTCTGGGTGCCCGCGCAGGCGTAGGATGCCGCCGTGGCCTCACCATAGCCATTGTCTTCCAGCACAAATACGGCAGGCAGATTCCAGACAGATGCCAGATTGAGGCTTTCCAGCGTAGTTCCCTCATTTGAGGCGCCATCACCATAAAAAGCCACGGCTACACCGTTATCTTTCAAAACCTTATGGGAAAGTGCCGCCCCGCAGATCAGCGGCGGCCCGCCCCCCACAATCCCGTTGGCACCGAGCATACCCTTGGAAAGATCAGCAATGTGCATGGAGCCGCCCTTGCCCCGGCACACCCCGGCCTTGCGGCCATAAATTTCCGCCATCATGCCGCCAACATCCACACCTTTGGCAATACAGTGCCCGTGGCCGCGATGTGTGCTGGCAATAGTATCCTGCTCTGTAAGATTGGCGCACACGCCCACGGCGGAAGCTTCCTCGCCGCAGTAAAGATGCACAAACCCCGGAATTTCTCCGGTGGCAAATTCGCGATGCAGGCGCTCTTCAAACGCCCGGATGGTGCGCATTGCGCGGTAAGAATGAAGCAGGGTTTCTCTGGAAATCTGCATTGGCCACGTCCTTATTCATTCTGGTTCTGGCTTCCCACGGAAAGCCGGAACGAAACACCTTCACATACCACCACGTTGCAGCAGGCACCCGTAAAATTATGCAGAGCACGAATATGTGAATTTCCGTATCCCTATATCTGTCCGGACTGTAACGAAGCGTACGAGGCTGAATGCCCAGCGATACAGGCACTACCTCTCACGGAGATGACCCATGGATGATGGTTCCACCCGAACGCTGTCACCCACGCCACCAGCCGAACAGGCTCCCAAAAGAAGCATGACAGAACACGCTTCCCAGTCTTCACAACACGGCGGGGTGACCCTTCAGAAACAGCGCCGTGTCTTACCCAATATTTTATCGTCCCCTGCCACAGCGGTTCCACGTCGGCTGGAGAGCACGGATCAGACCGTCTTCCAGACCGGAGACAGGATCTATGGGCAACACACCCTTCAGTGTGAGGGTTTCCTCCGGCACGATCACATAAATATCAACACATGGAACGTGATTGAGCTTTTGCAGAAGAGCCTGGCGGATACGGCTGGCTGTTCGCAGACCTTTCGCGCTTTCATAATGCCGAAGCCTTCTGCGCACCCCACGCTGCGCCGAGCCGATATAAAGAACCTCATGCCCAACGGCATAGGCGTACACACCCGCTTCGCGTGGAACAACACCGCACCCCTGAAAAATAATCGCGCCATTCTGACCGGCTTCCCATCCCCCGATGCGCAGAAAACCACCTGGAGGGTTCGAAAAACCCCCTGGTTTTGAGAGCTGCTCTGTGATTCCATTTCCCTTGAGTTGATTGGGGGCATGGATCATGAAGCAGACTGGTTTCTTTGATGTTGAAG
>NZ_WOTF01000017.1 GCF_011516935.1 Acetobacter farinalis | reverse complement strand
TCGTCTGTGAACATTCTTCCAATCCCCGAACCGCACTGGCAGGTCACGCCACGGAATACCGGCGCGGTAACGATACAGCACTGCTTCCACAAACAGACGGTTATCGGCAGCTGTTCCGCCAACATGACCTTCACGACCTGGGAGAATATCCTTTATCCGTTCCCACTGACTGTCATTCAGGCCATATCGTCGCATTCATTCTTTCCCCGAAAACAAAGAGAAAACATCACAGATCAAACAGGAGTACAAGCCTCATAGCGCAAGATGCTAACTGACGACGCGCCCTAAGGTGGTGGAAACAGCGGAAGAAAGCCTCATATGGAAGCTCCATGCCAGACATTCCGCTTCCCCCCCCCAAAGCAGCCACCTACAAAAAAGGCGGAACCCCACAAGGTTCCGCCTTTTTCAAAGCCCTCTCATCCCGCAGGAAGAGTTTATTTCTGCGCTTTCCAGCCCGTCTCGCGCAGGCGGAAGGCCAGCAGGATGGCGATAACAATACCGGCTATCAGCGGCAGGAAGGCCCGATGGAAAACAGCCATGGTGGCACCCCCCGTGCCCATCAGGGCGGAAACAATCGGGGAGAGAACACCCGTCGTGCCGAACACAAGGAAGTTCATGGCCCCTGCGGCGGTGCCCTTTACTTCAGGCGGGTTCACTTCCTTCATGGAAGAGAACGGGATCATGGCCGCGCCAGAGGCAATGCCCATCACCAGTGCCACGGAGTAACGCGGCATTACGCCCACCGGCACATACAGCGCACAGAGTGCCGCCGCCAGCATCACAACCGCACCACCAATCAAAACCGGCTTACGCAGGCCGATCTTGTCAGAAATCCAGCCCAGAAGCGGGCAGCCAATCACCCAGCCGATCGGCACCATGGACACATCGGATGCAGCAAAAGCCATGGAGACATGCTCACCCTTGTTGAGCATGGAGGCCCCCCAGCCCAAAGCGCCAATGGTGGTAGGAACAAACAGCAGGCCGCCAATAATCCCGGCATACCAGCTCTGGGGGTTTCCAAAAATGGTCTTGAACGGCTTGAGCAGGTTCGCCACGGAGAGGTGGCTGTGGTGCGCGGCGCTGTCTCCTCCGTCACGCGGCATGACAAGCCATGTCGCAATGGCCAGACAGATGCCCACCACCCCGAAGCCGAGCCACACCGTCTGCCAGGGCAGATGAAAGGACCCGGCAGGGTCAATCAGGATACGGGTGGGCTTGGAGCCAAACGCGGCCCCGGCCATGCCAAGGCACTGTGTCAGCCCCACAAACAGGGCCAGCGTGCTGGCGGGCAGATACCGCGCCGCCACGTAGGAGGAGCCGACAAACGCGCAGATCGCCCCCAGAGCCTGAATGACATATCCGCCGAGACCGGCAGCCACACTGCCTTGTGCAAAAATAAGGCACCCGACACTGGTTATGGCAATGCCTGTGGGCATGGTGGCATGTGCGCCATAGCGGTCAAGCAGCACACCCACGGCCAGAGCGGCCAGCGCGTAAACAATATAGTAGGAGGCAATCATTAGCCCGAGGTGGCTGTTACCCCAGGCATGCGTCAGTTCGTCCTGCATAATGCCAGGGGCGGAGCGGATGGCATATTGATAGAAGTAGAACAGCGCGCACAGAAACCACGCCAGAAGATAAAGAGGTTGTATTTTTTGCGGCTGGCCTGCCGGCGCGCTTTGCGGCTGCGCGGCGGCGCTGGGTGTGTTGGAAGCCGACATTCAGGTCGCTTTTCAAAAAAGTTCAGGCTGTGCACCCTGCGGTGCAAAGACACAGCCTGAACGGGTTACATTATTTTGCAGGCGGACGGCTGTTTGCCTGAGCCACATGGCGGCCCCAGGAAATCAGCTCGGGTGTGCAGTCATCACGCTCGATCGTGCATTCAATCAGCGTCGGGCCATCCTTGTTCTCCAGCGCGACCTTCACGGCGTCGGCCAGTTCACCCGCCGTGTTGGCGCGCAGACCAATGCCCTTGCCATCTTCAGCATTGAAGGCGCTGATAATGCCGGCGTAATCCCAGTTCTTGATGTTGTTGTACGGGCCATCATGAATTTCAACTTCAATGGTGTACCCACGGTTGTTGATCAGGAAAATAATCACCGGCAGCTTGCGGCGGATCATCTGGCACACTTCCTGCGCGGTCAGCTGGAAGGAGCCATCACCCACCATCAGAATGGTGCGGCGTTCCGGTGCGCCCACGGCGTACCCGAAGGCAGCCGGAACGGACCAGCCAATATGCCCCCACTGCATTTCCAGTTCCACGCGGGCACCGTGCGGCAGCCTGGTGCGCATGACATTGAACCAGCTATCCCCTGTCTCACCCAGAATGGTGGTGTCCGGTGTTACAAGGCTCTGGAGTGTCTGCTGGATATCCGCACGTGTCAGCTTGTCATCACCCGTGCCGGTAGTTTCAACCGTTTTCTCGGTGTGAACACGCTTGTACTGCGCCACTGTGGAATCCTTCTTCGGCTTGCCGTTGAAGTAGTCCGCCAGACCCAGCAGCAGTTCCTTCAGATGGATATTGTCAAAGTTATATCCGTCCAGTTTTGTAATGTTCTTGTCCAGAACAGCCACGTTCGGCCCCTTGGGCCAGACGGACCAGCCCTCGGTGGAGTAGTCATTAAAAATGGGGGCCAGAGCCAGAATGCTGTCTGTCCAGTTGAAGATTTCATTCACACCCGGGGTGCTGGCACTCCCCCAGTAGGTGCCCACGTAAGAGGGGTGACCTTCAGGGAAGAAGCTCTTGGCGGCAGCCATGGTGGCCACAACGCAGCCCAGCGCATCGGCCAGCTTCACAGCAGCTTCTTCAGCACCTGCGGCGCGCAGGCGGCTGCCAACCAGAATGGCGGGTTTTTCGTGTTTTTCAATGAAAGCGGCAACAGCTTTCACGGCAGCATCCAGCGTGTCTTTGTTGGAAGCCGGGGCATCCAGAACCGCGCTGATGGGGCCGGGGGCCGCGCAGGGCTGTGCGGAAAGGTTGCAGGCAATTTCGATATAGGCCGGCTTCTTTTCGCGCAGGGCCGTGCGGATGGCGTGGTCAATTTTTTCCGGCGCATCTTCGGCAGATGTGATGGAAACAGCAGCACAGGTCAGCTTTTCAGCAATCTGGAGCTGATAGGAATAGTCCGTGGTGCCAATGGTGTGGTGCAGGATGTGCCCGCTGCCATGGTCATTGGAGTTCGGTGCGCCGGAAATCAGGATAACCGGCAGGTTTTCCGCATAGGCACCGCCAATGGCGTTCAGGGCAGACAGCGCCCCCACGCTGAAGGTGACAACGGCGGCAGCAGCGCCGTTTGCACGGGCATAGCCTTCGGCCGCGAAACCGCAGTTCAGCTCGTTGCAGCAGTAAACCTGTTCACAGTCCTTGTTCATCAGAAGCTGGTCAAGCAGGACAAGGTTATAATCCCCCGCCACCGCAAAATGATGCTTCAGGCCGATCTGGGCCAGACGTTCAGCAAGATACGTGCCAACTGTGTAAGACATGTCGTTCTCTTTCCTTTGGCGAATAGGGTGCAATTCCATCTTACTGGAACGGCAGATATCGGAAGGTGACATAAACAGTGTTGCCCGATGTTGTCGGGTCCACACTGTGGCCGTTGCCGTCATTGCCTTTGAAGGCAAACTTCCGGATATAGGTGTATTGTAGGCCGCCCATGAGACTGCCGTAGCGGCCTTCAACAAAGTGCCACCAGCCGCCCGCGGTCAGGGAGGCCAGTGTGCGGGTCTGGGCGTTGCAGGTGCCGAATTCCACATCGCACCCGCCCAGATTGAGGTCAGTCACACCATAGCCATACTGGGCGCCATCCGCCCCCGTATAGCGCTTGCGCCCCGCGGCTTCGACACCTCCATAGGTGTAGAGCAGCACGGACCTGGTGGGATGCCCGATAAGACCAAGGGAGCCCATAAGCTCCGGCACGGGGGAAAGCGCACCCCGGGCGTTGGGCGTGGTATCCGGTATCAGGCTCGGCCCATAGCGGCCAATGCCTTCACCAGCCAGAATATTGCCTGCCATCTGGAGTTTGGGTGTGCCGAGCGGCGTTGTCATGCCAGCACCCACGCCGCCACCGAAGGAGGTGTGCTTCCGTGTGGTGGTGGCGCCAGGATCCACGGCAAGGGAGCGGAACCAGCGCGCCAGGCCGAACACTTCATAATGCCCGAAAGAGGTGTCCACCGCCGCTTTGAGGATAATGTCCGGGGCCGGGTTATATGTATATTGCGCGTTCGGGTTCAGCAGCACACCGCCGCCGTTGGCATAATACACGCGTGCGCCAACCTTTTCTCCATATGCCGCGGGCAAGGTGCCGCCGGAAGAGAGTGCGGAGGAAAAGGCCACTGTTGCCTGCGGGTCTTCCAGAGAAAGGCCGAGCCAGTATTTCTGGTTCCAGTCCTTGCCAATGCGGATCTGCGGCACGCGGGTAAAGGTAATGCCTGGAATCTGGTTGTTGTCTGTGACCGCGGGAAGCTGCTCCTGCCGGGGCAGGATGCCCTTGGCGTAGTTGGTGGCAAGGCTCCAGGCCTGCCCCATCAGGATATGCAGCCCCCAGTCTTTCTGCGTGAAGGTAAAGTACCCCTGCCGCAGGCGCGGCGTATAACCGCTGATCTGCACACTGTTTGTCGTGCCGCCGGAGCCGCCGAAATCACTCTCCACATAGGCCTGCAGGCGGACAGCCTTGGAAGGGTTGGCTTCCATCAGCACGGACATGCGGCTGAGCTGTGAGGACATGCGCTCCTCACTCAGCCCATGGTTCGGGCTGTTGGCATACGGGAAGTTGTTCCAGGCCGTGGCGGGGCCGCTGGTCATGTTGGAACTGCGCCAGATATTGGAAAACTCGACAAACCCACCGAGCTTTACGGAAATGCCGCCAATGGTGAAAATGGGAGGGAGGTTGTCCACATCCGTCTGGGTAATGGAGGAGGGGCTGGAGGATGTGAGATCAATAGAGGATTTCTGCGCACTGCCGCCCTGCTGCCGGGGCAGCCACGTGAACGGGCTGAACCCACTTCCGGTGCGTGGTGCAGCGCCTTCCGCCACCACAGGCTGCGCTTCTCCGGAAAAGCGGATGCCCGGATCAGCTTTTCCGTCATCCCGTAGAGAGGGGAGGGTGCTGTCCGGTGGTGTACCATTCGTGCGGCCACCTGTCGTCATGCTGCGGGCGGCAAGGTGGTTTGAAGCAAGCTGATGCCCGGCCTGCGGGTGCCTGAGGGCCTGCCGGTGTTCAATGGCCTGTACCTGTGCGGCCAGTTTACGCATTTCCGCCTTGATGGCTGCGAGTTCCTGTGCGTCATCAGCCCGTGCCTGAAAGGGCTTGTTCAGGGTGCACACAAGAACTGCGCCCATGAGAAATCTGACATCCCATTTTCTGATATTGGCGGAACCACGGAGCACAGAGACTTCCACGAATTATCCTTAAAGTTTGTAAAACATCATGAAAGACAACTCGTTTTGAATGGGAACCCGATGCGGGATCATTGATTCATATCAATATTACAAACTGTTAATTATATCATGAAAGAATAATGCTGCGATTTCAGGGGGGATTTATAAAAATAGAGAATATACCGGAAATATTAAAAAAAACTTTAAGGTTCTTTGGTGGGTCAAAAACCCGCAAAAGCGGACATATCAGGAGGGATAAAGTCAGGATTTGTCAAATTATGCCTGCAATTACATGCATTGAATTTATATGGAATGATTATAAAGTCCCTTTGGAAGACAGTTTTAAGTCAGGGCAATAAAAAAGACGGTTGCCTTGAAAAAGTCAGGCCAGACCGGACACTGTCAGTCTGGCAGTATGGATCCCGTTTTTAAAACAGCCCTTGGGCGCATTGTGATGTGCCTGCCCAAGAGAGAGGTGTGTCAGCGCGCAATCCAGCGGCGACGGGCCGGGTTGCGTTGCTCCCACCCGCGCCGCTCCAGTTCCGGCGTGTCCGCATGGTCTTTCGGATATCCTACGCACAGATACGCCAGAAACTGCCATTCCGGCGTGATGCAGAGCGTGCGGCTGGCCTCTTCAGGGTTCAGGATGGACACCCATCCCACTCCCACCCCGGCTGCCGTGGCGGCAAGCCAGAAGGTATGGATGGCCATGACGGCAGACCACACGGTGGTTTCCGGCATGGTGCCACGCCCCAGCCCGCGCCCCTGTGCGGGGTTTGTGTCACAGAACACTGCAATATGGTGGGGGGCGTCATCCAGCCCGGCCAGCTTGAGTGTGGCGTAGCGCAGGGCGTCTTCCCCGCTGTGGCCGGTCAGGGCTTCCGTGTTGCAGCGGGCAAAATTTTCCCGGATGGCAGCCCGGCGCGCCGGAGCATCCACCCGCACAAAGCGCCAGGGCTCGCTCAGCCCCACGGATGGCGCCAGACAGGCTGTCTCCAGCAAATGGGTCAACACGGCTTCAGGTACCGGGTCCGTGCGGAAGTGCCGCACATCCCGCCGCCAGGTGAAAAGCTGGTCCAGAGAGGTACGAAAGGCAGGGGAGAAGAGGGGGGCTGTCATGCCGGGATCATGGAGAGAACTGCTCCAGCCAGCAAGAGCCCGGTCAGAATAAGGCAGGCGCGGCGATACAGCACAAGCCCCCTGTCCAGATCCGCCACGGTGGCGTCCGGTGTTCCGGCCCCCATCCAGGCATCCTCTACCCGTACCCCTTTATAGAGGCGTGGCCCGGCCAGCCGAAGGTCCAGCGCTCCGGCCATGGCGGCTTCCGGCCACCCGGCATTGGGGGAACGGTGGCGGGGGGCATCCCGCCGTACAGCCTCCTGCGCGGCGGTCCGGCGCTCGGCCGGGGCGGCCAGAATCAGGCACAGGGCTGCAAGGCGGGAGGCAGGCAGATTAATAGCGTCATCCAGCTTTGCAGCCGCCATGCCAAAGGCGGCATGGCGCGGTGTGAGGTGCCCGATCATGCTGTCTGCCGTGTTCACCGCCTTGTAGAACACCACGCCCGGCAGGCCGAATACTGCCGCCCAGAACAGGGGGGCCACCACACCATCCGAAAAATTCTCGGCCAGACTTTCAAGAGCGGCCCGCACAACTCCGGCCTCATCCAGCGCGGCGGTATCCCGCCCGACAATCTGTGCCACGGCCTGCCGCCCCCCGGCCAGCCCGTCCTGCCGCAGGCCCGTGCCCACGGCGCACACATGCACCCAGAGGGATTTCTGCGCGACCAGCGTGCAGGCCGCCATCGCTTGCACGCCGAGCATGGCGGGGGCAGGCAGAAAGTGATACCCCATATCCAGCACCGCACCTGTTATCCAGACAGGAATACCCGCAATCAGGACCACCGCCAGCACACCCAGCCAGCGCCGCTTGCGTTCGGAAAACTCCGGCCGGTTGAGTGTGGTGTCCAGCCTGTCTATCAAGGAGCCAATCCACATCACCGGATGTCCGATGGCGGCCAGCAGGGCAGGCGGATAACCCCACGCGGCTTCAAGCACCGCCGCAAGGGCCGCTACGGGAAGAGTGACGGACAGGGGGAACAACACCATGCGGGCAGCAGACTCACAGATCAGGCAGGTCGGGGCACACGCGCCCGGGCATCTGCGGGGAGAAGCTCAGGCTATCACGCCGCCAGCATCCGCCGCTATCCCTGCGCAGCCATCAGTCTCTGCCCCCGTTATCCGGCCCGGTGCTCTGCCACTGGACGTGCCCCCGGCTGTGGTGTCTCCTCCACCAGAATTTTCCACACCAGAAGGCGTCCCCCATCCTATCCACGGCGGGCAGGTCCGTGCCATTATGGCGCACTTCCCCGATGCGCCCACGCCGCATCATGATCTCTCCACCGGCATCAGCCCGTTTGCCTACCCGCTCAGTCTGCCAGACCCGGCCGTGTTTACCCGCCTGCCCGAAGAGTATGAGGAGGCCGATCTTCAGGCCGCCGCGGCCACTGCGTACGGGCTTTCCAGCTCTGATATGGTCGTCGCCGGGGCCGGGAGCCAGAGCCTGATTTCCCTGCTGCCGCGCCTGCTGCCTGCGCGGCGCGTGTGTCTGCTGGGGCCAACCTATTCGGGCCATGCGCAGGCGTGGCGCTTGCAGGGCGTGCCGGTAGAGCAGGTGACAGACCCCGCGGCTCTGGAGCACGCCGCCAGACAGGCGGGAACGGTATGCGTCGTCTGTAACCCCAACAACCCCGATGGCCGCCTTCTGCCCGCAGTCTGGCTGCGTGGTCTGGCTGATCAGTGCGCAGAGCAGGGAAGTGTTCTGATAGTCGATGAAGCGTTCATGGATTTTGAGAAGGAAAGTGTCGCTCCCCTCCTGCCGCATTCGGCTCTTGTGGTGTTGCGCTCTTTTGGCAAAACCTACGGGCTGCCGGGGGTGCGGCTGGGCTTCTTGCTGGCCAACCCGGAGCGCGCAGCGCAGGCCCGCGCACTGCTGGGAGCATGGCCGGTGGGCAGTCTTGGTCTGGCGGCGGGGCGGCAGGCCCTGCGTGACACGGCATGGCTGTGCACAGCCAGAAGGCAGGCTTGCACGGCTCATACGCGCCTGAGTCACCTGCTGGATGCCGCAGGGCTTTGTCATACGGGTCAGGTCAGTCTGTTCACACTGGTCCTGCATCCGGAGGCTCCGGCTCTCTGGTATCATTTCTGCACTTATGGCCTCGTGACCCGCATTTTTGCCGATCAACCAGGCCGCCTCCGTCTTGGTCTGCCAGCATCGGAAGAGGCATGGTCCCGGCTGGGTACTGCCTTGCAGGCATGGGCCGCGCGGACTTCGGGCCCTACGGCATGACGGCCCGAGCAGATGCCACACCCGTAAGGCTTGTCTGCCTGAGCACAGGCCTGCCAGATGCGGTGCGGCAGGGTCGTATTCCGGAACGGACTGCCATGGGCACACTCTCTGCGCCTCGGGTGTCAGAACTCGCGCAGCATCTTGCGCGCGTGCATGCCTCGCAGGTTTTTGTGGCAGGGGATGTTCTCTGCACTGGTATTTTCCAAAATTCTTCATGTTCCGAAAACATCTCGGGCACCCTCCTGTCCATGCATGAGAACAGGCACGGACCGGACGCGGAACACCAGCCCGCCAGATATCCCGATCTGCTCCGCATAGCCGCCCTCAGGGATCGTGATTACGGCACATGGCACGGGCAGGCGCTGCGCGATCTTCCCGCCGAGGCGCTTGGCAACCTGCTGCATGACCCGGATTTCACCCCGCCGGATGGCGAGAGCGCACGCCAGTTTCACACGCGGGTCGGCGCCTGGCTGAAGGCCGATGTCCCCCATGATCCGTCGTCACACGGCGCGGCACGCTCCCCAACATCCGGGCAGACAGGCGCGCAAACGCCCCCACAAACGGCCCAGAAAACAGTCCCGCAAACAGCCCGGCACCCCCCCCCGCAAACAGCCGAGCAGACACCGCCGCAAACGCCAGACCAACCCGCGCCGCAACACGCCATTTCTCTTTTCGGCACTGTGCTGATGGTCGTACGTCCGGCTGTGGTGCGTGCCCTTGCCGCGCACATTCTGGGCGGCGGTCCGGATATGGACGCCCGGCTGGATATCGCCCCAGAAACCTTCAGCATCTTTACCCGCCAGGCAGATCGCTGGCGCGTCCGGATGCTGGGAAGCCCGGAGCACGACTTGCCATCAGGTGGCCAGCAGGATGCCAAGCGCTCTGGATCATGAGCGCAGGGGTGTCATGCCCAGAAAGGCGGTCGCCCTCATAATCCAAAACGCATAAAATGCTCTGAGGTATAGGCCACATTTCAGGTGACCTCACGAAAGAGGTCAGATAGTTGTCGCATGGGGGAGTGAGAAAACGCGACAATAATTTTGAAAATACCCGTTACACAATGTATTTTCTCTATGCCTGATCGCCTGTTGTTCTCTTCATCCCTTAAGCTGACGACCAAACGCAATCAGCGTATCAGCAAACGCGCGGGGTTGTTCGAGCGGCACAATATGCTTGCAGTTGGGGATATCGACACGATGAAGGTCGGGTGCGATCGGCGCAAGCTGGGCATGAATGGCATCCCCCACCACGCCGCCAATTATCGCCAATGTTGGCTGTTTGACGCTCTCATGACTGGCCAGCATCGCCCTGATCTGTCGGCCATTTTCAGGAAATGCCCGATAATGCTCGAACCCGCAGCGCAGTGCCTCACGTCCAGTGTAGGCCTCCACGAAAGACTTGTGAATATCAGGAGCCATTGACGGAACATCCTTATAAAACCAGTCGAGGTACGTGCCTTCATGCCCTTCAAGAACGGCCTCCGCCAGTCCCGGCACACTATGGAAGCCGAACCACCACGGTGCGCCACGTGCCAGAAAGCGTTCAGCCCCCGGAAGATCACCAAGCATGCCTTCGCAAAGCGCCAACTGCCGGATCAGGGTGGGGTACCGCATGGCGAGCATCCAGGCGATGCCAACGCCAAGATCAATCCCGACAACCATCGCCTGTTCGATCTGCAATGCGGAGAGGAGACCGGCCATATCGTCGGCCTGCGTTGCAAGGTCATAGCCCTCGTCGGCGCGGGTACTGTCACCCAGTCCGCGCAGATCCGGTGCAACCACGCGGAATCCGGCCTCAGCCAGAAGCGGCATCACCCCGTTCCAGAGTGCTCCGGTATGCGGCCAGCCGTGCAGAAGCAGGATGGCTGGCCCTTCTCCCAGCGTTGCGACGTTGAGATGAATGCCGTTGGTGGCGATGTGCTGCCGTTCGATCATGTCTGGTGCTCTCCTCTGAGAGTAGACATGTGCGCTACGAAGCAATAGGTATCAAGAAGATACCAGCATGTGCTTTGGTAACCTCAAGGAAACCTCAAGGAAACCAGATGACCCGAGATTCCCGTGGTCCATTTGCCGCGACCTGCCCGACCCGGCATCTGCTTGATCAGATTGCCGATAAATGGTCGATGCTGGCGCTGATTGCCATTGACAGTGCTCCTCGTCGCTTCAATGCACTGAAGCGCGAGATTGAGGGCATCAGCCAAAAAGTGTTGACCCAGACGCTACGCCGGCTGGAACGAAACGGTCTCATCTCCCGCAGCGTCGCACCGACGGTGCCGGTGAGCGTGACGTATGCCATTACGCCGCTGGGCCATTCTCTGGCCGTCATGATGGAAACCATGCGCACGTGGTCCATCGCAAATATCGACAGTATTCTGGCTGCCCAGTCCTGTTACGATCACTCCAGATCAGAAGCACAGTCTTTGAAATAGAATACGAACACCGCCGCACCACGGAGTGTGGACATCACACGGCATGAGCGCCCCGACCAGGCTGAGGATACCGTTCACCCCGAATTATGGTCGTCGTGACTCTTTTTTGTTTTTTAACAAGGTTTCGATATAAGGGCACATCTATGCAGGTGTCGGTATATCCACACACCAGTCATAAGGTGATTGTGAGTCCCGGCTTTTCCGTAATGGAAGACTGGGGTTAATCCTTATTCGACGAGAAGCCGCCCGGCCTGAAGGGTTTGTTCGCCACAGCCAATAAGGTCATGGCTGCAGGGCTCAGGGCCACTTCACACACTGGCCCGCCGGATCACAGCAGGCCAGTGTGTGAAAGAAGCCTCAGAATTTCTTACTTTTTGCGCGTGTCTTGTATCTGCAAAAAACCATCACAAGCAGGAATTGTGTTCCAACAAGGGCCCCCTCAAGCAGTTTTTTGTAAGAATCTGTAACAGGAAGTTGGGAGACAGCCTGAATAAGTAAAATGAAAAGAGGCACGAAAACCGGAATGGTATCCATCGGAGAGTTGGGTTTGATGCTCTTTGCCTTGCATTTTCCAAACATGTGCCTGCCCCCCCCCGCTACTTATCAAACGAGTCGATCATAAATGGTAACAAAACCCTTGCACAGGCTGTCCTTGCAGTGCAAGGGTTTTCAGGAGCGGTAGGGGGAGCCTTGTGCGTATGACTACTCCCTGCCTTAAAGCGTTACCCTCTGGCGCGTGCGGCCAGAACCGGGGTGGCCAGTGCCCCGAAAATCAGCCCCATACTGCCCCACAGTACGGCCTGCATCCCGATGGCTGCTTCCCGAAAGCGCCAGAGCACAACTGCGGGGAAGCCATCAGGCACCTCATTCACATTCGGCAGGCCATACGGCACCAGGGCCGCCAGCAGGATGAAAACGGCAATCCCGCACAGCCAGCCGCTCCACGCATCCCGCATCTGCGCAACTTTCTGGCCCATCAGGCAGCCAATGGCGGCGAAGCTGATGGAAAGCGCAATCATCACGAAATAGGTTTCCGTCCGCAGCCCCAGCGTGGCGGGGTTGCCCACAGCGGGGGGATTGGGCGGATATTTCAGGTCCGGCACCAGCACTACCGCTACAAATCCGGCTGCGGCCAGCAGCAGGGCCAGCACACGGGGGGAGCACAGGCTCAGGCGCCCGTAAGCAAAGGAAAACACCAGAGCAAACAGTCCGCCAAACCCCGCGCCATACAGCAATGTGGCCGTGGCCAGACCATAGCTGGCCTGTACGGAGCGGCTGATCATCTCTGGTTCGGGGGCGGCACCTTCTGCAGCACTGCGGGCGGCTTCAAAGGCAATGGCCAGCGCAACCTGCGGTTCACCAAACAGGCGGGCAAACACAAAGGCAAGCGCTGCCGCAAGGCACCCGGCAATCATGCCGCGTGCCAGTAAACGTCCAGCAATCATAAGGAAAAACCCTGCGGTTCAGTGACAGGGAAAGCCCAGAAGATGGCGGCCATCATGCACAAATTCATGCACGCCATGGCCGGAAATCAGGGAGACAGCCCCCTGCTCCGCACCCACAAAATACAGCATCAGCACAGATAGCAGCAGGCCGAACACAGCCCAGGGCAGCAGCGCGCCAAGTGGGATGGCAGCAGGAGCCGGAACCGCAATGGCCCGGGCGCGGGGGGAGGAAGGGTGCATCATCAAAAAAGCTCCGCTGGTAAAAGCGCGTTCCGCGGTGAAGAAAATGAACATGCCGGAGGTCTGACTTTCCGCCCGAACAGGCGGAATACAGTGGCGCGACCGTGCCGGACTCTCACCGGCTTCCCCAGATGCTTTTTCTAGTCTGGACGGTGCCTCCGGGTGTGTCAATTCATACCGTCGCCGGTCTGTCTCCCGCTGGCTTTGCTGTTTTGCCCGCACCGGACTGTGTCTGGCCACACGTCATGCCAGAACCTCTGCCTGAGTTTCCACCAGAGCCGTTGTCAGATCAGCCGTTTTATCTACACGGCAGAGCTTTGTGGTTTGACATCCGGGTATGTCCTGCGTGTTCCGGTGCCTCTGCAAAGCCAATCCGGTAGCCGCATCTTTGTGCGTATTCCTGATGAGGCCGGTTTATCGGGTGTCCGATGATGGTGGCCGGAGGGTATAAAAAGCCTATCTGCTGTCGGGGTGTTTTTTATAAAAGCGCGGTGAGCCCCGCCAGTATACAGCATTCTGTTAACACCGCCGCCGCCCCCAGTACATCCCCCGTATAGCCACCCAGCAGGCGGCGGGCAGCAAACCCGACAAATGTCGCAGCGGCCAGTGTGGCTCCCGCTGCCACAAGGCAGATCAGCAGGGTGGTGAACAGGGCAGAGGGATGACCTGTTCCGGCCCCGGTCCATACAAAAGTCCAAGCACCAGCCTGCGTGCCAATCGATGCATCAGCCCATGTACCACTCAGGCCCATCCCCCCCGCCAGTCCCACGACACTTCCTGCCGCCAGCCCCAGCCCAACCCACAACGGGCCGCGTGGGAGCGGAGTAAGGGAGTGCGCCAGACCATCCGGGCGGGCCGGAGGCAGGGAGGCGGGTAGCACCAGTAGTGCCGCCCGTGCCAGACATCCTGAAATAGCCAGCGCCAGCATCGCCGCACAGGCGGGCAGAGCCGCCACGGCAGAGGCCCGCACCAGTAGGCTCAGGCACAGTGCCAGCACGCCATAACTGCCAATCCGGCTATCACGCATGATCTCCAGCCGCCGCTCCCGCGTGGTGCCGCCGCAGCCATCGGCCATATCTGCCAGACCGTCTTCATGAAGGCCGCCTGTCAGCACGCACTGGAAAGCCAGCGCCAGCCCTGCGGCGGGCAGGGCGGCCACATGACAGAGCCGCAGCAGGCAGAATACTGCCCCTACCAGCCCGCCCAGTGCGGCCCCCAGAACCGGCCAGCACCAGATGGAGCGGCTCAGCGGCCAGAGCGCTGTGCTGGCCCGTTGGGCGGGAGAGAGCAGCCAGTTCACCGGCAGGCGGCTCAGCAAACCCAGTCCGCAAGCCAGATCAAGCCGCCTGCGTGCCATAAAGGAGTCAGGGCAAGGCGCTGATGGGGGCGTTGACGGGTGCGTCATGTCCGGCCTGAAACAGCGGCCTGTGCGAAGGTCGCCATGCCGGTATGGCAGGCCACCGCCGCACGGAGCAGCGGAACCGCCAGCGCTGCGCCAGAGGCTTCCCCCAGCCGCAGGCCGAGGTCCAGCAAGGGAGCAAGTGCCAGCTTTTCCGCCAGCCGCGCATGCCCGGCCTCTGCAGAACAGTGGGAGAGGCGCGTATGGTCCAGCCCTCCGGCCGCCAGTTGCGCCAGAGGGGCTACCGCTGCCGTGCACACAAAGCCATCCAGCAGCACCGGAATGCCGACGTGTCGTGCTGCAAGCGTTGCTCCCAGCAAAGCCGCCAGTTCATACCCGCCCAGCCTGCGGGCAACCTCCAGCGGGTCAAACCCGGTGGGGCCGCCTGCACCGGAAGCAGGCATACCCGTGGTTTTTTCAGACGGAAGCATTTGCGCTGCATGGTGTGCCAGAGCAGTCTCGATCACCAGCGCCTTGTGGGCCACGCCGGGGGCATCCAGCCCTGTGCCACGCCCGGCCCAGTCGGCCCCGTGGCCGCCAAACAGCCCTGCTGCCATAGCTGCGGCCGCCGTGGTGTTGCCAATGCCCATTTCCCCCAGGCACAGAAGGTCGCACTCCTGTGGCACGGCTTCATACCCTGTGCGGACAGCCTCCAGAAACGCTGCTTCCGTCATGGCCGGGGCGGTTGTGAAATCAGCTGTCGGCGTCAGGTTCTGCACCGGCACCACGCGCAGGGTGGCCTGTGCTGTGCGGGCAAGCTGGTTGATGGCGGCGCCACCCTGTTCAAAATTCTGCACCATCTGGGCTGTTACATCCTGCGGCCAGGGGGACACCCCCTGCTGCACCACGCCGTGGTTGCCCGCAAAAATCAGTACCTGCACGGCTTCAAGTCGGGGGTGGATGCGCTTTTGCCAGCCGCCCAGCCAGAGTGTCAGCTCTTCCAGCCGCCCGAGGCTGCCTGCCGGTTTGGTCAGGGTGGCTTCCCGCACGGCAATGCCCTGCTGCACGGAGGTATCCACCCCCGGCAATGCCGTGCAGGCTGCCCGCAACGCGGCAAGGCTGGAAAAAGGAACGGAAGGGGGAGGGGAAGAGGAAGAGATTGGTGGCATGGCCCTGATTGTGTGCTGTTATACGCGCCCATGCAAACGGCAGCAGAAAGCGGATAGCGCATGAACACCTTCAGGCTCAAGACAGCCCCCGCTCACCCGGCGGATGCCACGCCGAACGAGCAGCCCGCGCCCGCGCAGGCACCTGATCGGGCGAGTGCACCACAGGAAGAGGCTACCCCGCCGGGCGCGGGCCTGCCCGGTGCAACACTGGTTCTTGGTGGAGCGCGATCTGGCAAAAGCCGCCACGCTGAAACGTTGATAACGGCTCTGCCCGCCCCATGGGTCTATCTGGCCACAGGCCGCGCGTTTGATGCGGAAATGCAGGAGCGTATCACCCATCATCGCGCCGGTCGGGCGGAAGGCTGGATAACGGTGGAGGACCCCATCGATGTACCTGCTGTGCTGCGCGCTCACGCGGAGCGCCCTCTGCTGCTGGACTGCCTGACCCTGTGGTTGACCAATCTTCTGCTTGAAGGTCACGCCATCCCCGCCGCCCGACAGGCCCTTATCGCGGCACTTTCTGAGCGCCGTGCCCCTACCGTGCTGGTGGGGAACGAGGTCGGGCTGGGCATCGTGCCCGAAAACAAGCTTGCCAGACAGTTTCGGGATGAAGCCGGTTTCCTGCATCAGACCCTTGCGGAACATGTTGGAAAAGTCCTGTTTATTGCAGCAGGGCTACCGCTTGTTCTCAAAGAGACCTCCCCCGGCTGAACTGAGCCGGGTGGACCAGATCAGGTCGGGGAAGGCTGGCAGGGGAGGGGAGTTTCAGTTCGCCTTCCTCATCGCCTCCCGCATCTCCCGCGCCGCTGCAACCATATTCCGGATGGAGGGTTTCACGTCCGCCCATGTGCGCGTCTTTAACCCGCAATCAGGATTTACCCAGATATGCTCAGCTTTCAGGTAGAGCTGTGCCTCTTTCAGCAGTCGTGTCATACTGGCGGTTTCCGGCACGCGGGGTGAGTGAATATCATACACGCCCGGTCCAATCTCAGCCGGGTAGTCAAACTTTGCAAATGCGTCCAGAAGTTCCATTCTGGAGCGTGCGGTCTCAATGGAAATCACATCGGCGTCCATGGCAGCAATGGCCTCAAGAATGTCATTGAATTCGGAATAACACATGTGTGTATGGATCTGGGTTCTGTCCGCAACACCTGAGGCCGCAATCTGGAAGCAGGACACCGCCCAGTCCAGATAACGCTGCCGTTCAGCACGGCGCAGGGGCAGGCCCTCACGCAGGGCAGCCTCATCAATCTGGATGATTTCTGCACCGGCTTTTTCAAGGTCCAGCACTTCATCCCGCACAGCCAGCGCCAGATGCAGGCAGGTTGCGCTGCGGGGCTGGTCATCCCGCACGAAGGACCAGTTCAGAAGAGTGACCGGCCCGGTCAGCATGCCTTTCATGGGGCGCTTCGTCAGGCTCTGCGCATAGGCCCACCATGCTACCGTCATCGGGGCAGGGCGTGCCACATCGCCGAAGATAATGGGTGGCCGGACAGAGCGGGACCCGTAGGACTGCACCCACGCATGCTTTGTAAACGCAAAACCGGAGAGCTGTTCGCCAAAATACTGCACCATGTCATTACGTTCAAACTCACCATGCACCAGCACATCCAGCTCCACCTCATGCTGCCACGCCACGGCGGAAGCAATCTCGTTCCGCAGGAACCGCTGATAAGCCTCGGTGCTCAGCGTTCCTTTTGCATGTGCCGCGCGGGCCTTGCGCACGTCCGCTGTCTGCGGGAAGGAACCAATGGTGGTGGTGGGGAACAGCGGCAGGCCCAGAGCGGCCTTCTGCTGTACGCGGCGCTCCGGGAAAGGTGAGGAGCGCTGAACCATTTTTCCGGTTACAGAGGCTGCGCGCTGCTGCACCGCCTGCGCGTGAATTCTGGGGGAGGTGCGGCGTGTTGCCACCGCACGGGCTGAGGCCTCGAATGCCGCCCGCATATGTTCCCGCCATCCATCCGTTACGCCCTCTGGCCCCCACTCTGATAAACCCGTGGCGTTGTTCTTTGTTGCACCCGCAGCTACGTTCGTTGGCCCGATGTTCAGAGCATCAGCCAGAACGCGCAGTTCCGAGATTTTCTGTACCGCAAATGCCAGCCAGGATTTTATCTCTGCATCCAGATCCGTCTCCCGTTCCAGATCAAGGGGCACATGCAGGAGGGAGCACGAAGGAGCCAGCACAAGCGCCCGCCCGGAGGCCGCAAGTGGCGCGAGCTGGGCCAGAAGCGCGTTCAGGTCAGCCCGCCAGATATTGCGCCCGTCCAGCACGCCCAGAGAAAGGGTCAGGTCCGCCCGTGCGCCTGCCAGCACATCGGCAAGCTGTGCCGGGGCGCGCACAAGGTCCACATGCAGCCCGTGCACTGGCAGGCTGAGGGCGATGGGCAGGTTTTCTTCCAGCGCGCCAAAATAGGTTGCCAGCATCAGGCGCAAGGTTGGGGCGGCCTGCGTCAGCGCCGCATAGGCCGGAGCAAACGCCGCCCGTGCCGTCTCGCTCAGGTCCAGCACCAGAGCGGGCTCATCCATCTGCACCCAGTCCGCCCCGGCTGCGGCCAGCCTGCGCAGAACGTCCACATAGATAGGCAGCAGGCGCGGGAGTAGTGTCAGCGTGTCAAAGGGTTTTCCCTGTGCCTTGCTCAGCAGCAGGAATGTTACCGGTCCGAGCAGAACCGGCCGGGTGATAATTCCGAGCGCCTTGGCTTCCAGAAACTCCTCCACACATTTGGTGGAAGTGAGCCTGAAAACCTGTTCTTCCTCAAGTTCAGGCACGAGATAATGATAGTTGGTGTCAAACCACTTCGTCATTTCCTCGGCTACAGTTCCGGTGTTGACGCCAGTGCCAGCTTCGGTTTCGATCTCGCCCCCATGCGAGCAGGCTGCGCCGGCGTCATTACCCCCGGTCTCAGCGGAGCGACCCCGCGCCATGGCAAAATAGGTGTCCAGATCAACCCTGTTTCCGGAAAACTCAAAGCGGGGTGGTATGGCTCCCACCATCGCGGAGGTGTCCAGAACATGGTCGTAGAATGAAAAATCGTTGGAGGGGATGGCATCCACGCCCAGAGCACGCTGGCGCTCCCATGCCGCCTTGCGCAGGCTGGCAGCGGCGGAAAGCAGATCGGCGGCGGAACCCTGTCCGTTCCAGTAGTGCTCCAGAGCCGTTTTCAGCTCACGCCTTGCCCCGATGCGTGGAAAGCCCAATGTGGCAACAGTAACAGTCATCATAACCTTCTTTTCTTGTCAGGCAGAGTGACAAGACAGGCGCAGGGCAGGGTTTGCGCGGGCGTTGCCTTCCGCGCAGCACTGGTCCTGACCCGCCCGGACACCCCGCCGGAGGATTCTGTGTGTCGTGGCAGGTCTCCTGACTTGCGGGTCTCTACACACGGTCCGGCCTTCCCGGGGCGAATGCCCCAGTGGCATGAATGGACAGGTGCTCACCGCTTACAGTTGCGGGGGCAGTGCCGGGTTTTCACCAGCTTCCCTCTTGGCGTCACCCCGCAGAGTGCGAGCGTGACGAACCATGACAGCGCGAACCAGACACCCGTCGAGGCGGGGAGTCAAGGTGCTTGTGAATATAAGGAATTCGTTATATACCTATTCTCATGTCACTCACCCTTCTCCTTTTTCAGGCGCTGGCGGACCCCACCCGGCTGAGAATTCTTGCTCTTCTGCGTGTGATGGAACTCTCGGTGGGAGAGCTTGCCCAAGTGTTGGGGCAAAGCCAGCCGCGCGTCTCCCGTCATGTGAAAATCCTTGTGCAGAGTGGCCTTGTGCACCGACGCAAGGAAGGAAACTGGGTTTTTCTCACACTAGGGGAGGACTATCTGGTGTCCCCTGTTTTTGCCGCCATGCAGCAGTGGGATGCCGGGCCGGATGGCGCGGGGCAGGGGCAGCCGGATGCAGAGGCTCTGGCTGATATTGCCCGCCTTGAGGCCGTGAAAGCCGTGCGAGCCGCGGCGGCGGATGTGTATTTTGAAACCCATGCAGCGGAGTGGGATGCCATCCGCGCCCTGCATGTGGCGGATGATGCCGTGGAAAAGGCCATTCGTCAGATTCTGGGGTCGGAGCCGTGTGGCACGCTGGTCGATATCGGCACGGGCACCGGGCATATGATCAGGGTGCTGGGCGCGCAGGCCGGAACCGTGATCGGGTATGACCGCAGCCCCGCCATGTTGCGCGTGGCGCGTATCCGGTTGGCAGAAGCTGGCCTGCCTGGTGTGGACCTGCGGCAGGGGGATATGTACTCCCTCCCATTACCTGCGGAAAGTGCTGATCTGGCGGTAATGAATCAGGTTTTGCATTATGCGCAACAGCCAGCCGCTGCCATTGCGGAGGCCGGGCGTATTCTTGCAAAAGGCGGACGCCTGTTGGTGGTGGATTTCGCACCCCATGACCGGGATGACCTGCGCGAGCGGGACGCCCATGTATGGCTCGGCTTTTCTGATCAGCAGATCAAGAAATGGTTTCAGGCCGCAGGCTTGTCCTGCGTTGAGGTCATGCAGCTTAAAGGCAGGCTGACCGTCAGGCTGTGGCTAGGGTGCCGCGTCTAGAGTGTTTCTCTTGTTCTCCGTTGTCTCCAAAGGTTTTTTTTATGCAGTATTTTCCTTCAGGCACCCGGCCCCCTGTGTCTGGCTTTCCTGTTGCCCCGGCGCGGTCTTCCGTGAAAACACCGGTTATTTCCTTTGAATTCTTTCCGCCTAAAACCGAGGGCGCAGCCCGGAGCCTCCAGCAAACGGTGGCAACGTTGGCTGGCTTCGCGCCGGAGTTCCTGTCTGTCACATACGGGGCCGGGGGCACCACGCGGGACCGCACACTTGCCACCACGGCAGAGATGGTTCGGCAGGGTGTTGGCCCTGTTGCCGGGCATCTGACCTGTGTCGGCGCAACGCGGGAGGATGTGAACGCCGTAGCGCAGGAATACTGGGCCGCGGGTGTGCGCCATATTGTGGCGCTGCGGGGGGACCCCGGCACTCCGGGTAGCCGGTTTGAGCCGCATCCGGGGGGATACGCCCATGCGGCAGACCTTGTGAAAGGCCTGAAGACCGTTGCGGATTTTGAAATTTCTGTTGCGGCATATCCGGAAACACACCCTGAAGCGGTCAGCCCGCAGAAAGATATAGAGTATCTGAAAGCCAAGCTGGATGCCGGGGCCACCCGCGCCATCACACAGTTCTTTTTCGTGCCGGAAGCCTTCCTGCGCTTTCGGGACAGAGCCGTGGCCGCAGGCATCACAGCGCCCATCGTGCCGGGTATCCTGCCTATCGCCAATGTCGCGCAGGCGTATAAATTTGCGGAGTTATGCGGGGCCGGTATTCCGGAAACGCTGCGGGCTACACTGGATGGGCTGGATGCCCACCCGGAAGCCCGCGCCATGGTCACCACCGCTCTTGCGGCGGAGCTGTGCCGCACCCTGCTGGCAGAGGGTGTCGAGCACCTGCATATCTATACCCTGAACAGGGCGGAGCCGAGCTATGCCCTGTGCCGCCTGCTCGGGGTGATGCCTGCTCTTCAGGCCTGATCCACCGCCATGCGGCCAATGGCCGGGTCATCCGTAAAGAAGCCGTCCAGACCCATGTCCAGATAGCGGCGGATTTCGGCAACAGACCCGGCAACATTGCGGGCGGCATCCCCCTCCGCATTGCGGAGTTGGCGCGGCAGGAAGTAGTTTTCCGGGCGGCAGGTATAGGCATGCACCAGCAGGCCTGCCGCGTGGGCATCCTCGACCAATGTAGACGGTTCAAGCCAGGCGCCCTGCGCATCACGCGGGATAAGATCGGTCAGGGATGGTCCGATCACATCCGCATAGCGCCGCACCTCCTTCAGCCCTTCCGGGCGCATCAGGTCCCCAAAGGTGGTTTTCTCACCTTTGGCGGCCAGATCCGGCGGCACGTTCGTGCGTTCGCCCATCAGCAGCATCAGGCGTGCCTGCGGGTTGATGGCCTTGACGTCCGTACCAATGCGCTGAAGGTTTCCAGTCTCGAAAGACTGAACTTCCAGCGGAGCCGACCGTGTGTAGAAATGCGCGGCAATGGTGCGCAGGAACAGCGCTTCGGGGTCAAACCCCAGTGTGTGGAAATGGGTGGAATGCTTGATCTCGGGGATCAGCCCGATCACCCGCCCGCGTGCGGCGGATTCCGCAGCCACGAAATCAATCATTTCCTCAAAGGTCGGAATGTCAAAATGCCCGTTATAGCGGGTATTATGCGCGCGCAGAGGGGCCAGACGTTCCTTTGCCCGCAGTGTTTTCAGCTCGGCCAGCGTGAAGTCTGTTGTAAACCAGCCGGTCGTGTTTCTGCCATCGATGGTTGTGGTGCGCTTGCGTCCGGCAAATTCCGGGTGCTGTGCCACATCCGTTGTTTCGGTAATATTGGTTTCATGGCGGCAGACCATCACGCCATCCTTGGTCAGGACAAGGTCTGGCTCCACAAAGTCCGCACCATCGGCAATGGCTCTGGCGTAAGAGGCGAGGGTGTGTTCCGGCCGCAGGGCGGAGGCCCCCCGGTGTGCAAACACCAGGGGACGCGGCGCGAGAGAGGGAGCTGCCATTGCCCGCCGGGTTCCCCCGCAAAGAGCCGCGGCGCAGGACGCAACCAGAACGGAGCGACGAGAAAATGTCAGCATGAAAACCGCCTCAGAACGTTGTGCTCAGTGTCAGGAAGTACATCCGCGGCGCGATGGGGAACGCCGTATACTGGCCGGATGCATTTGTGGTGTTGAGGGTAGACCAGCCTTTTTCATTTGTCAGGTTGGTAATGTTCCCCTGCACATGCAGGGAGCGGATGTGCGGAATACCCGTGAAATCATACCCGGCGTTCAGGCTGAACAGGGCATAGGCGCTGGCATGCAGATCGTTGGTGAAGGTTGTGTAGCGTTTGCCCACCACATCACCAATAAACTGCGCGTCAAAATTCCCCCAGCGTGTGGAGGCCACGAATTTTTCCGCCCAGTTGGGCACACCAGCCACATTGCGGCCAGCGGTATGCACCACGGAGGTGCCGTTCAGGTAGTTATCGTTGTAGGTCGATTTGTTATAGGAAAGCGCATTATAGAAAGAGAAATGCGGCCCGAACTGCGCGGTGAAGGAGAAATCCATCCCGTCTGTGGTGACAGACCCCACGTTGGTCAGCGTGGTGGCGCTGCCCACAATGGAGGAGAGCGTCTGGGTTGTGGCAACCGCAAGCAGACGGTTGGAGAAGCGGACATGGTAATATTCAAGCTGGCCACTGATGTTGGTCAGCGGTCCGGCGTTCACATGGCGGTTCGTCCGGAAGCCGGTTTCATACGTCCATGATGTTTCCGGCTTGCCGTGCTTGCGGAATTCATCAAACGCCTGCTGGCTTGTCACACCCCACGGGGTGGCGTTGCCATAGCCTGCGGCTTCAAAGGAGCGCATGTTTTCCTGAATGTTGGCAAACCACTGCTCATGCGGTGTGAAGTTCCACAGCGCACCAAAAGCGGGCAGGAACGGCTTGACGGAGGCAATGGTGCCACCGGGAACCGTAATGGCCGTTTTGGGGGAGAGTGAGCCCGGCAGGCCCGCCACCGGCAGGGTGCCATTGGTGTAGACCAGTTCGGACTTGAACCCGGCATTCAGCGCGAATGTCTTGGTCACCTGCCAGGTGTCCTGCAGATGCGTGGTCCAGGTGTTGGTGTAGAAATTGTTGGTGTACTGGTCAATCAGCGCATTCTGCTGGCGATCATACGGGTTGGTGGGGTTGCTTGCGCTGAACGGATACCACCGGCGGGCCTGCGTGTTGTTGTTGCGTTCGTACCAGCCGCCCAGTTCAATGTTATGATGGCCCAGATGGTAGTGCAGGCTGCTCATGATCCCGCCGCGATTATCCCAGTATTCCGTGGTGCGGGTTGCCATGCCGGACCCGCCAAACACGTTGGAAAGCTGGGATGAGCTCTGGTTGGGGAAGTAGGCGGAGAACAGGGTGGGCAGACCAGCCGCTGAAATCGGGCCAGCCACAACACCTTCGCCCAGATCATGATGATAATAGATCTGTGTATCCCATTTCAGATCCTTGCTGAAATTATGGGACCATTTGGTGTACATCAGATAGTCTTCACGCTGGGCGGCGGAGTAATAGTTCTTGTAGTTCAGCCCGGCATTTTTATAATCTGCAGAGCCTTTGTAGTAATTGATGGCTTCTGAAAGATTGGGATACATGAAGGGGCGGACATAGAGGGAGCCGCCATTGGGCATGACAATGCCATCTTCGTTCGGCTCAACCTTCTGTGCCCAGTCGAAAAACACGCTGATTTTGTTTTTTTCGTCTTCATGCACAAATTTTGCGTTGACCTGATTGCCACCCTGATGCCCCGCGAAATCCCACGCGCGCGCATCCTGGCGGCCCCATGAGACATACGCGGAATTTCCGTTTCCGAAATTCCCTGTATCGATACGGGCAAACGTGCGAAAGGTGGACCAGCTCCCGAACGTCTGGTTCAACTGGCCACCGGCATGGTGCAGCGGGTCCTGCGTGGTGAATTCCAGCGTGCCACCAAGGTTACTGGTGGAGGCCGTTCCCAGCGCACCGGCACCTGTCGCCACGGAGGCGGAGCCGATATTTTCACTGATCGCAGCGCGCTGCGGGGTCAGGCCGTTATAGTTGCCATAATCCTGGTCGCCCAGCGGCACGCCATCCAGCGTGTAGCCAAGTTGGTTTTTTGCAAAACCGTGGATAAAAAGAGAGGAATTCTGCTCGTTGTTGCCCCACGGGTCAGCGTTGTTGAACACGACACCCGGCAGAATTTCCAGAGATTTGATCGGGTTGATCCCGGGCAGGATCCGCTGCATTTCCCGATGCCCCACCGTCTGTTCAGAACGGCTGTGGCGGCCTGTGGCAATAATCTGTTCGGCATCCGCCGCATGGGCCTGGCCGGAGGCTTTTCTGGCGGTATGCCGGGGGGCTGTGTCGGTACCTGCGCCAACGCCGGTGGCAGCGGCAGCGCCTGTCACTGCGCTTGTGCGTGTGGAGGCAGTCCGCACCGGAGCGTGGTGATGGGCATGTTTTACTTTACCCGGCTTCGCGGGAGCTGTTGCGGCATATCCTGTGGAGAATGCCAGAGGAGAGCAGAAGAGCCACAAGGCAGCCCGACGAGAAAAGGGCAGGAAAGACATGAGGATAACACTGTCCTGAAATCTGTTGAAACCGGAACGGTGTTTAGGGGAAATGTTCAAAAATGAATGTTACAGTTTTGTGTCGATGTTCTTTAAAAAATATTTATCAAACAAAGATTTATGCGAACTGGAATTTTTTGTCGTTCTCCCGCGGAATAATCTTGCGGCAACGTAGGTAAACAAATGTTAATTGTCCTTGTCGGGCGTAAATTAGTAAATTTTTTGTCACGAAATTTGATGTATTTTTTTCAGGTGATGTTCTTTGTCTGACACTGTTATGCCCGAGTCTCCCGTATCCGCCCTGTCGGTCCCTCCCGTTCCGCAGGAGCCGGCTCCATCTGCCGGTCAGGGGCCTGTTCAGCCAGAAGCCCCTGCCGCCCTGCCTGCACAACCCGCTCAGGCTCAATCCGCTCCGGCCCAACCTGCTGGCAGACCCGCGTATCTGGAAGCGCCAGCCATGCCGGTCATGGCTGGCCCGCATGGCATCCGGTATGATTTCAATCTCGGCGCTCGTGTGCATCTACCCCAGCGTACGGAAGGCAAATGGCGTGTCACCCTGCAGGATCTGGACACGGGCAATGTTCTCTTCCTGCATGAAACCACCGGCGCCACCATTTCCTCCAGCAAACGCTATTATGTGCGGTTTGGCATCGAGGTGGTGGAAATCGGGGCAGATGGTGTTGAACGGCCGGTTTTTGAGCACAGTTATGATGCGCGGGAGCAGGAGGTTATCATCCAGCTTCCGGTCGGCACGCTGGGGGATACGCTGGCATGGTTCCCCTATGTCGCCCGTTTTGCCGAAGTGCGCAGCGCAAAAGTCACCTGCCTGATTTCCGGCCTCATCCTGCCGCTGCTGAAGGATGCATACCCAACCATCACCCTCATGACATCAGAGGATGCGGAAAAGGCGGGCGTGCACACCACATCCTACGCTACATACTGCATCGGCCTGTTTTTTGATGACAAGGATTGCATCCAGCAGCCCACTGATTTCCGCTTTGTGGGCCTGCATCGTACGGCGGGTTATATTCTGGGCGTCTCTCCGCATGAAGAGCCTCCGCGCCTTTCCCTGCCGGATGACAGCCGCCCCATCAAGGAACCGTATGTCTGTATTGCCGTGCAGGCCAGCACCCAGTGCAAATACTGGAATAACCCTACAGGCTGGCAGGATGTCATCGCGTTCCTGAAGGAAAAGGGCTACCGGGTAATCTGTATTGATCAGAAAACCGTGCATGGCACGGGCCTTGTCTGGAACCATATTCCTCATGGGGCGGAAGATGAAACCGGAAACCGTCCGCTTGCCGAGCGTGCACGCTGGCTGAAGCATGCAGATGCGTTTATCGGCCTCAGCTCCGGTCTGGCCTGGCTGGCCTGGGCGGCGGGCACAGAGGTGGTGATGATCTCCGGCTTCACCCACCCCACAAACGAGTTTGAGACACCCTACCGCGTGATCAACTGGCATACCTGCAATTCCTGCTGGAATGACCCGAAGGAGCGGTTCGATCATCACAATTTCCTGTGGTGCCCGAGGCATGAGAACACGCCGCGCCAGTTTGAGTGTACGCGTCTCATTACAAGTCAACATGTTATCACTATGCTGAAAAAACTGTTCGCCTGACCCTCATGGGGGGCAGCGTGAGTTGCCCCTTGCATCCTGCGTGCTGAAGGTGCTTTTTCGTAAGGGAACGGGCCTGAATCACGGGAAGGCTGCGCCGTGGTGGCGCGCTGGTCGTGGCACTCCGGGGAGACCTGTCATGTCGCAGGATTTTATCAGCACTCAGCTTCTGGTAGCCGGGCATTGGCAGGACGCGGCGGATGGCCGCACCCTGCCGGTGTTCAATCCCGCTACCGGAGCGCAGATCGGTCAGGTAGCCCATGCCTCCGAAAAGGATCTTGCCCGTGTGGCCGAAGGGGCCGCGCAGGGTTTTGCCGTCTGGCGTGCTCTCACCGCATGGGACCGCTTCCTTATCATGCGGCGTGCGGCCAACCTGCTGCGTGAGCGCGCGGAGCCGATCAGCCGCATCATGAGCCGCGAGCAAGGCAAGCCACTGGAGCAGGCTCTTCTTGAAATCAACGCAGCCGCAGGTGTGATCGAGTATTTTGGGGAAGAAGGCCGCCGGTTGAATGATGCGCTCATTCCCGCACGCGCGCCCAATGTGGAGCAGCGTGTGCTGCATCGCCCCATAGGTGTGGTGGCCGCCTTTACACCATGGAACTTCCCCATCAACCAGATTGCCCGCAAGCTGGGCGCGGCCCTTGCGGCCGGGTGCGCCGTGATTGTCAAGGCTCCGGAAGACACCCCGGCCTCTCCGGCCGAACTGCTGCGGGCGTTTTGTGATGCCGGTGTTCCGGCAGGCGCGGTCTCGCTGGTGTATGGTAACCCTGCGGAAATTTCCGAATATCTGATCGCACACCCGGTGGTGCGGAAAATCTCCTTCACCGGCTCCACACCGGTTGGCAAACATCTGGCGGCACTGGCTGGCGCGCAGATGAAGCCCGTCACAATGGAACTGGGCGGCCACGCTCCGGCTATTGTGTGTGAGGATGCAGATCTGGATAGTGCCGCCCAACGCCTCTGCGCGGCCAAGTTCCGCAATGCCGGGCAGGTGTGTATCGCTCCCACCCGCTTCCTGTTGCACAAAAGCATTGCCGCGAGCTTTGTGGAAAAGTTCAAGATGCAGATGAACAGGCTCAAGATTGGTCAGGGGCTTGAAGAGGGCGTGACCATGGGGCCGGTGGTGAGTGAACGCCGCCTGAATGCTCTGAATGAGCTGGTGGCCGATGCTCGGGAGAAGGGCGCCATCATCTGGCAGGCTGACGTCCCCCTGCCGAATGAAGGCTGCTTCTTTGCGCCCACCCTTGTGCTCAACCCCACATTGTCCATGCGAGTGATGCAGGAAGAGCCGTTTGGCCCGATTGCCCTTGTGTCGGAATTTTCCACCATGGCGGAGGCAGTGCAGGAAGCAAATCGCCTGCCCTATGGTCTGGCGGCATACGCTTACACCCGGAACGAACGTACGGAGCGTCTATTGGGTGAGCAGGTCGACGCAGGCATGATTGCCATCAACCATCATGGTCTGGGGGTGCCGGAAGTACCTTTCGGAGGAATGAAGGACTCTGGTTACGGCACGGAGGGTGGTCCGGAAGCCGTGCGGGCGCATACACTTATCAAGCTTGTGTCCGTCGAACACGATGCACCGGAATTCTAGTTTCGAAAGGGTGTGGCTCTCATAAATGAGCATATACAGGAATGTAATCATTTATGAGAAAAGTCTTAAAATAAAACTTATCCCGCTTCCAGCAGTCAGGAACTCTTGAAACAGACACAATGCGTGCGGGATGCCATAAAGTCCTGCGCCTTGTTTTTTCAGAGAATACGTCATTTTCAAGGAAGAATAAAAGCGTATCTGGAGAGTGGTGCGGTGATATCCACTCTTTATAAGGGAGAGGATATCACCGGATGTTTTTTATAAAGCCGGAATTCCAAGCATAGTTCCGCCGCATTTCCAGATTAGTCACATGCCCTGTTGCATAATCACCATACCAGAGTGGCTCATTTTTCGGAATAATTGATTCTTTCGTGACGTACTTCAGAGAAAGTCTTTATCACGAAGAGTATTGGCTCTTTTTGGCTCTCTCCGTATGCTGTCCGGTGTTGAGAGGCCGGAAAGCAGTTCATGAGCAGGGGAGCCCCATGCCTCCACGCGCGTTGCAGGAGGGGGAGGGCTCAGCCAGCCATGTCGGAAGAAGGGCGCGTAGCAGGGCAGAGTGGATTTAAGGCTGACACAGGCAAATTATATGGTTTATGAATTTTCTTATGCTGAGCGTGACCAGTACGCCGATATCTATGAAAAAATACTTCGGTCCAGAGAATGGTTTTCTGAAAAACATCCTGAGTGGGATGCATTGTTTCCGAATAATCCAGCAGAAGATGAGTATGACCGGCTCTGCAATCCCATGTATATCGTGGCCGAAGATGAGGCCGGGGGCGGCATAGCCTCTGTGCGTGTCCTCCCCACAACCGGCAAGACTATGCTGCGGCAGGAGTTTGCCCGGTATTTTGACGGCAGTCCCGATATTATCAGCCCCGATGTATGGGAGCTTTCCCGTCTGAGCGTTACGGCAGATACAGGGAGCCTTGTCGGGCGGAGCCTTGCTCTGGATGTGCTGAAAACTGTTTACGCGCGTGCGTTCAGCAATGGTGTAAGCCAGCTTGTTGCTGTGTATCCCAAATTCAAATTGCGTCTGTACCGGCGGCTTGACTGGATGCCTGCTTCCGTCAGCTCAGGAGAGCGGGAGGAGCAGGAGCTGTGTCTTGGTGTGTGGGATGTGACTCCTCTCGCCCTGCGGCGCCTGATAGAGCTGCAACTGCGCGCCTTTTAAAGAATTAACGTTCAGGTAAGTGGTTCGGGTATATACTGGCCCGTCCACCCGGTAAAAAAGAGGCAAGGTGGCGTCATGATACCGAGGAAAGCACCGTTAAGCGTCATACGTCCCGGCGTTTTGCAGGGGCTTGTTGCCGCCCTCACGCACGCGCAGACACTGGAAGAGCTGAGTGCCATTCTGGAAACACTGCCCGAAAAATGCGGCATGCTGAATTTCATCTATTATTTCATGGGGGAAAATGGCGTTCTCCGCCCAGACAATTTTACATGCACAAATTACCCGGAAGAATGGAAAAATCGTTACTACGAAAAAGATTATCTTTTTGTTGATCCCGTTGTCCGGCGTGCCACGCAAACCAGCCTTCCGTTTGAATGGCGGGAACTCTCGGTTGAAAAAAGCACGCCTTCCTACAAGATGATGATGGAAGGTCTGGATTTCAACGTGGGGAATGCGGGGCTGAGCATTCCCCTTCGGAGTGTTGGCGGATCATACGGCCTGTTTGCCATTACCAGCGAAAATGAGCACAAATTTGATGGTATCAATCGCATTGGTTACGCGCGGGAATATCAGATTCTGGCCAATTATATTCATGAGGCCTATGTCCGCATTGCTGCCTTTCAGGTTTCCGGTGTGGTGGAGCTTTCAGGTGAGGAGAGGGCCTGCCTGAAGCTGGCGGCGGAGGGGCTTCTGGGGCAGGAGATTGCCCGCAGGCTCAAGATGCCGGATTCCGTCGTGCGGCTGTGCCTGCGGGTCGTGCGGCACAAGCTGGGTGCGGCCACCACGGAGATGGCCATCCGCAATGCGCTCAGCCTGGGCATGATCTGAAACAGGCTGGTGGATAGAGGATCTTTATCCCGCGGGCTTCAGGGTCTTATACCGCTCCAGCGCAATAGCGCGTGCCTGTTTGAGGTCAACAACCGGGTGCGGGTAGGTGCTGCCTGGCACAAACTTCAGATGGCGCGCCAAGGTGGCATCCAGCTTCCACGGGGTGTGGATCAGCTTGTCGGGCAGGGCTGCCAGTTCCGGCACCCAGGTGCGGATATATGCGCCAGAAGGGTCAAATTTTTCTGATTGCCCGACCGGGTTGAAAATGCGGAACCATGGAGAGGCATCAATACCGGTGCCTGCGCACCACTGCCAGTTCATGGCATTCATCGCCGGGTCTGCATCCACCAGCCGTTCATAAAACCAGCGTTCACCTTTACGCCAGTCTGTCAGGAGATGTTTGGTCAGGAAAGAGGCCACCACCATCCGCACGCGGTTATGCATGGTGCCTGTTGCCCTGAGTTCGCGCATGCCCGCATCCACCAGCGGATACCCGGTGCATCCGTCTTTCCATATCTGGAAGGCCTCGGCATCGTTCTGCCAGGCCATCTGGTCAAACTCCGGGCGCAGGTTGCGGGTAGGCATATCCGGCTCATAAAAAAGCTGCATCCACGCAAAATCCCGCCAACCCAATTCCGAGAGGAATTTTTCGGTGTTGAGATGGTCGCCGCTGCGGGCTTCCGCCTTTCTGGCCGCGTGCCAGACTTGCCGTGCGGAAATCAGTCCGGCACGCAGATAGGGGGAGAGACCAGAGGTGCCTTCCCTGTCCGGCCGGTCGCGGTCTGTTTCATAGTGTACCAGCGCGGTTTCCAGAAACTCATCCAGAGCAGTCTGTGCGGCGTTCTCGCTACAGGGCCAGTATTGCGCAGCAAGAGTGGCATCAGCAGGCAGATCTGGCGCGTGGAGCGCACTTGGTGTGGTCGCTGTAGAGTATGGCTCTGGCACAGGTGCGAACCGGATTTCTGCCGGAGCGGGCAGGGGGAGGGCCGGCTCTCCCAGTTCCCGTGCAGCGCGCCACCATGCGGTGAAGATACGGTAGGGCTGTCCCGCACCGGTGCGGACAGTCCAGGGTTCGTGCAGAAGTCGGGCCGCGAGGGAATGCACAGTCACGCCCTGTTCCGTCAGGACGGATTTCAGTGTGGTATCCGTTTCCCGGCCCGCAGGGTCATAGCGTCGGTTCCAGAAAACCTGTGAGGCCCCGGTGGTTTTCACCAGATCGCACACTACCGGCAGTGTCTCTCCCTGTGGGACGAGAAGACTGCCTCCCCGCCGGGCAAGCGCTGTTGCAAGTGCCGTGCATGCCTGCCCCATCCACCAGCCGATAACGCCTTCAGGTTTGAAAACCTCGTCCTGCACCGCTACACACAGCACGGGTTGGCCGGTTGCGCAGGCTGCGTGCAAGGCGGGATTGTCGGTCAGGCGGAAATCATCCCGAAACAGGACAAGGACAGGGGGTGAGGAGGCAGGCGTTGTCATGGCGGAACAGTGCCTTGCGTGCGGGAGAGATGCAAGGTACTGCATCCAGAGGACATGGAGGGCGCATGTCACCGTTGCGTTCTACGTCTGTCAGGATGGCGTGGTGCACTGGATTTTTGCGGAATGGCTCTTGTCATGATGGTATGGTCCGACAACGTCTGTCCAATGGTCTTTCCCCGTCATTATTTTCTGGCACAATTTTCTGGCACATCGTTTCCTGCCACGAGCCTTCAAAGACGCCTTATTCAAATAAGTCTTGTTCTGATACATGTTCTCCAGGCTATCCCTTCAGGTGCCCTGTCCGGCAGGTTTCGCCGTATGCTGGGGGCTATGCTGCAATGATACGCTCTACTGGGCGCGCCTGTTTATGTGTAACATGGCAAAAATCCGATGTGCCCTGTGTATGAAGGAACCTTCTCATGACCCAGTCCTGCTCCCCCACCGGGTGCGGCCCGCGTGCTCCCCTCACGCCCGAGCAGGAGCATATCCTGCGGGAACACGGTACGGAATATCCCGGATCCAGCCCTCTCAACCATGAAAAGCGCTCCGGCCTGTACCATTGCGCAGGCTGTGGACACCCCTTGTTTGAGTCCGGGACCAAATATGAAAGCGGCAGTGGTTGGCCATCTTTTTATGATGCCCTACCCGGAGCGGTGGAAACCACACAGGACAGCCGGCACGGCATGGTGCGCACGGAAGTGCATTGCGCCGCCTGCAAGGGGCATCTGGGCCATGTGTTCCCGGATGGTCCCCGGCCAACCGGCCTGCGTTATTGCATGAACGGGCTGGCGCTGGATTTCAGGCCATCTTGAAACCACCTTCGCACTCTCCCATCTCGAAGGGTATGACAGTGTCCCGCACCTTTGCCCGGCCCGGGCTTCAGTTCCACCCCGCAAATGGTTCTTCCCGCCCTGCGGAGGATGTCGCGCAGCGCCTCCGCCGCATCAGACGGCTGGCATGGGTTCTGGATGCCGCCTTCCGCCTGCCTGGCACACGTTTTCGGGTAGGGGTGGATGCCCTCGTGGGCTTGCTGCCGGTAGGGGGACCTGTCGTGATGGGCCTTGTCTCCCTTTATATCGTATGGGAGGCTTGGCGTCTGAAAGCGCCCGCATCCCTGCTGGCCCGTATGATGGGTAATGTGCTGCTGGAAACGCTGGTGGATACTGTCCCGGTGGCGGGAGATCTGTTTGATGCCGCCTTCAAGGCCAATTTGCGGAACGTCGCACTGCTGGAACAGCACTTCGGGTATGTAACCTCAAGTTAGCCTGTCTCTGGCGCCGGGTTTTCTCTGGTCACGCAGTCCGTTTATCCCGTGCAGGGGTATTGTGGCGGCCTGCTTGCCTGCTCCCTATACCGTTCCGCGTCACCGTTTCTGGGAAGCCCCTGTGTCCGCGCCCACACCGCGCAGGAACAAGGTCCAGGCGCGTTCAAAAAACGCTTCCCGTTCAGTTTTGTCTTTCAGGGGGGTGAGACCAAACAGGCTCTGCTTCATGGGCCAGCCTGTCAGCAGGCCCGTCCAGAGGCAGACTGTGGTAGGGTTGGCGTGCCCGGGTTCAATTTGCCCGGCCTTTTCTGCGGCTTCCAGAAGGCGCAGGAAATTGGCGTGAAACGGCGTGTTGATATTCTCAATCGCATGCGTCATCAGACCGGGGTAGCGATAACCATCGGCAATCAGGATCCGGTAGGTTCCCAGCGCATCGGGCCGCACGATAAAGTCCAGCATCAGGCGGCTGACATGCTCCATCTCTTTCAGGGGGTCTTTCAGCGGTGTTTCTGCCATGGTGCGCAGCAGGGAGGCTGAGAGGTTGGTGATCACAGCCGCGAACAGGGCTTCCTTGGAGGGATAGCGCCGATAGAGCGTCTGCTTGCTGGCTGAGGCCTTACGCGCGATCTGGTCAATGGAGGTTCCCGCATAGCCGTGCTCGACAAACAGGCTTGCCGCCACTTCAAGCAGATGCTGGTCAAGCTGTTCGGCACCTGAAGGGGTGGGCCGCCCGCACCGACGCTTTTTCCCGAGCAGGCAGGGGTGCGCCATATCCATCGGGTTGGCAGCATCGGGTTTCGTCATAAGCCACAGACCTCAAAGAGCGGGGGAGAGTTCCAGAGAAAAGATAGCAGGCAGGGTGCAGGCCGCTCCCGTCTTCCTCCCCTGAGTATAACAGGACAGTCCCTGTATAGCAGTCTTTTTGGCTCACTAAGCCCGTTATGCCTGTATCTGCCATGCAGTGAAAGCCAGACCTCATTTCATCTCGCATGTGTGACACTCACGCCACTCGAAGCCCGCATATAAAAGCATTGCGGGGTAACGCAACGCTGCATGATCTCACCCCACGGCTCTGGAACAGGCAGCAGGAGGCGCAGGGAGCATGGAGCGGTCCCCTCTTACAGATACCAGTAAGGTAATCCCTGAGACCACCTCTGAGGCTGCCGCCTTCGAGACAGATATTTTCGAGGGGAACACCCCCGAGGTTCCCCCCTCAGAAGCCTCCCCGGTGCCTTTCCTGCCTCTTTCTTCTCAAGCCTCATTGGCCACCGTGCAGGCGCTGGAGCGCACGCTGGCGCGATTTTACCGGCTGGCGGTGATTGTGGTGGTGCTGGGCGTGCTCACACTTCTTGTCAGTACCGGTGGTGCTGTTCTGATGGTGGTCTGTGCCTCCGCTCTCGTGGCCGTGGTGCTGCATGGTGCCGCACGGTGGATCACGCATCTGCTGTGCCTGCCGGAATGGCTTTCGGTGCTGGTGCTGGTTCTGGCGCTGGCGGCAGCCATCAGCGGGCTGGTTCATGTGTTCGGGCCACAGATTGTGGTGCAGGCCGCACATCTGCGCACCGCTCTGGTTTCCCAGACCATCGCAGTGCATGACCGGCTGGATGATAACGTGTTCGGGCGTATGATTCTGGACCATGTGCCCCCCTCTCTGGGTGGCAACCAGCCCGGCACGAGAGAGCACGCCGCAGGACCGGATTTCACCGGGTCCATGACAAACGTGCTCACCTCTACCTTCGGGTCTGTTGGCACGCTGATTGTGATCGTGATTGCCGGAGTGTATTTCGCGCTTTCCCCACGCCTGTATGCCAACGGAATTCTGCGGCTGGTGCCTCAGGCGCATCGTCCGCTGGCCCGCACCCTGCTGCTCACAATCGGTCATACTCTCTCTCTGCCTGGGTGGCCGGGCAGATGCTGGATATGACAGTGGTGGGCGTGCTCACATGGCTCGGGCTGTGGGCCATCGGCATGCCTCTGGCACTTCCGCTGGGGCTGGTGGCGGGCACTGCCAATTTCATCCCGTATCTTGGAGCGTTCGTGGGGGCCATTCCGGCCTTGCTGATCGGCCTGTCCGTTAGCACGCAGGAAGCCCTGATGGTGCTGGGTCTGTATACCGTCATTCAGGCCTTTGAAGGTTATGTCATGTCGCCCTTTATTCAGAAGCGCGCGGTGAGCATGCCTCCAGCCCTGACCATTCTCTCCCAGACCATTTTCGGAGCGTTTCTGGGCATGTGGGGCTTTATTTTTGCCACCCCCATTACCGCCGTCCTTCTGGCTGTAGCCACCCGGCTTTCCACTCCACTCGGAAAGAAGGACAGGCTGTAACTGCCTTCTTGAGGGCCTGTCAGCCCAAGAGCGTTGTCCTGCAGCTTTGGGGGCAGTGTGCCTCAGAGAGCATGCTCAACAGAAAACGCTGATCACATCGACGGGACAAGCATGGGTTTTTACTGGAAAACACGTGTACAGAGGTCGCACTGCGCGCGTTTTTTGTGCATGTTCGGCTTATTACTTGTGCACTTCTACTTCGGGAACCCGTAATGACCAACACCTCCGAGTATGAAAAATTCAATACCCTCAGTCCGTTCGAGCTGAAGGATCAGCTTATCAAACTGGCTTCCGGTCGTGCCCAGCGCGCCATGCTGGATGCCGGGCGCGGCAACCCCAATTTTCTGGCCACACTGCCCCGGCAGGGATTTTTCCAGCTCGGCCTGTTCGCAACGGCGGAATCAGAATTATCCTTTTCCTATATGGCGGAGGGTATTGGCGGCTTCCCCCGGAAGGATGGCATAGAGGCCCGTTTCAATGCCTTCGTGGCAGACCACAAGTCCGAACCCGGCGTGGCCTTTCTGCGCCGGGCGTTGTCCTATGTGCGGGACCAGCTTGGCCTGCCAGCCGATGCGTTCCTGCAGGAAATGACAGCAGGCATTCTGGGGTGTGATTACCCTACACCGCCACGGATGCTGAAATATTCCGAGCAGGTGGTGCGTCATTACCTGCTGCGGGAAATGGCGGGCGGCACCATGCCGGATGCCACGACAGACCTGTTCGCGCTGGAAGGCGGCACGGCGGCTATCAGCTATATTTTTGCATCCCTGCGGGAAAATGGGCTGATCCGCCCCGGTGACAAAGCCGCTATCGGCATGCCCGTGTTCACCCCGTATGTGGAAATCCCGGAACTGCGGGACTACCAGTTGCAGGAAGTGCCGGTGTATGCGGAGCCGGAAGCGGGCTGGCAGTATCCGGACAGCGAGCTGGACAAATTGCTGGACCCGGCCGTCAAGGTGTTTCTGGTGGTCAATCCCAGCAATCCGCCTTCCGTGAAGATGAATGAAGCCGGACTGGCCCGCATTGCTGAAATTGTCAAAACCAAACGTCCGGATCTCATGATTGTCACAGATGATGTGTACGGTACCTTTGCGGATGATTTCCGCTCCATTTACAGCGTCTGCCCGCAAAACACCGTTCTGGTCTATTCCTTTTCAAAATATTTCGGCTCAACCGGCTGGCGTCTGGGTGTGGTAGCCATGCATGCGCAAAACGTGCTGGACCGCGCTCTGGCGGATCTGCCGGAAGCGGAAAAACTGGCGCTGGACAAACGCTATGCCTCGCTCACGCCAGATGTACGCGGCCTGAAATTCATTGACCGTCTGGTGGCGGACAGCCGCACGGTCGCCCTTAATCACACCGCAGGGCTTTCCACCCCGCAGCAGGTGCAGATGGTGCTGTTCGCCCTCTTCGCGCTGATGGATGGGCGGCAGGCCTACAAAACAGCCTTGAAAAACCTGCTGCACCGGCGTGAAATTGCCCTTTACCGGGACCTCGGCGTGCCTGCGCCCAATGATCCGGGTAGCACGCATTATTACACCCTGATTGATCTGGCCAACGTCGCGACCCAGCTCTACGGCACCCGTTTTGCCCGCTGGCTGATGACACGCGTGGATTACCAGACCATCCTGTTCCGCATCGCGGAAGAAACCGGCGTGGTGCTCCTGCCTGGTGTGGGCTTTGCGGTGCGTCGCCCCTCCGCCCGCGCCTCCCTCGCCAATCTGAATGAATATCAGTACGCCGCAATTGGCGCGGCGCTCCGCCGCATGGCGGATGAGTATTACGAACAGTACAAACGCGAAAAAACATCTGACACCACGGGTAAAAACACACCCTGATCAGACGTTTTCTGTAATTCATTGATACTTGCGAACCTGCGGGACGGATCGTATGTCCCGCAGGCTTTCACATTGTCGGCACACCCATGAGATGGCGCGGGTGTGCCTTTTTTGTCTGGCTCAGGCGGTCTGGACTTCCAGAGCGCTGTTGTCTGAAACAGCGTAAGGCCCGCCTGCCAGGATATCTATGGACAGCATCCCAAAGCCACGCGGTTCACGCTCCCCCAAAGGCAGAAGGGCATGCCCGTTTGTCCAGCGGGCGGGGTTGCTCTCCTGCGTGTGCCATCCGAGCAGATCTGCATTTTCCAGATGTGTCGTGATGTTGCGTGTCGTGTTTCCGTCAAGAAGAGAAATTTTGCCGACCAGAACGCCGAGTGTGCGGCGGTCGTCAAGGAACGGCCCGATAATGTCGCTCGGTCGGCTTGTGCGTGAAACAAGCCGCACAGTGTTCACGCTGGCAGGCAGCATGAAGGACATGGTGTTCCCCGCACTCCGGGCCGGCCGAATAATCTGACCTTTTTCCGTGACAAGATGGAAGTCCAGATTTTCCGAAAAGACCTTGGTAGCACGAAGTACATCAGGAGCTACAAGAGAAGCCCGTTCCTCCAGAGCACGATAGACAGGCTCAACACGATCCCGCGCCACTGTGAGCGGGTAGGCCGCATCGGCTTCCCAGCTTTTTGCCGGATGGGCGATGGATGCGAATTTCCCTTCCTGCCGGAACGCATAACGGTTTCCTGTATCAAGGTAGCTTTCTGTCATCATCCCGTCCGCAATAATCACGGACTGTTCTTCAGTCTCGATATGATAGTAATCATAGGAGGTGAGGGATGTATCATAGAAAACAGACCGCCCGTTAACCAGCATCCGCACAGGAATGAACATACCATCAAAAAACAGGCAATGTTCTGACGTAATCAGCAGATCCTTGTAGGGTACACCCTTGGCAATGGCGTCTTTCAGAACTCGCACAGGGTATCCTGCTTCATCGGCAGGCAGGCCTACGCGTACGGTTGCATGGGCTTTTCCGGTCCAGATCAGTTTCCGCGCCGCCGAAGCGCCATCCTGTGTGCAAGTGATGACATCATCCCCCACGCGCAGATCCTGCACGGCAACATCCCCGACCGGGGTCCGGATCATGGTGTCTGTGAGGAAGCAGACTTCGTAAACAAGAGAACCATCAGGGGCAGTCTCCAAAGTAAAGCCATGGTTTTTCACACCAGCGATCGTGAGCGTGATGCTGTTGCCATTTGTCAGGCTCAGCGTGACATGGTCTGAATCTGTCGGGGCGTAGCTGACGGATGTCACGTCAGCGGCGGTCAGACCACTGATTTCGATCCCGTCAGAGTTTCCGGCCGCTGTGCCATCAAACCCGCTGATGACAGTTGTCAGCACGCCACCGGAGGAAAGACCGGAAATGGTCAGGCCGGTATTGGCGCTGCCGTCCAGAATGACCGTGCCGCCCGCATCGGCGGAAAGCGTGGCCTGCCCGTTTTGCGCAAGATGCACGGTTGCGCCGGACATGACGACACCGCTGGAAAGTGCCAGCACACCACCTGAACTGACATAAATGTCACTCACAAGCGTTGCGCCGGAGTCAATATGCGCTGTCCCGCCAGAAGTCACCCAAAGGGCGTTGACAGTCCCGCCGCTGGAAACAGCCAGCGTGGCACCAGATGCCAGTGTGCCGTTGGTCAGGGTGCCGGCATCGTTCACGGTGCCGGAGAGCGTCAGGATCGAAGCCGAACTGCCATACCCGCTGACAGTCGCACCCT
This sequence comes from Acetobacter farinalis, assembly GCF_011516935.1. GTDB lineage: Bacteria > Pseudomonadota > Alphaproteobacteria > Acetobacterales > Acetobacteraceae > Acetobacter > Acetobacter farinalis. Next base: position 11,597 of record NZ_WOTF01000017.1, on the reverse strand, counting down.
GATCAACCGTTGTGGTGCCAGCCAGTGTGCCGGAAACAGCTATAACAGAGGCTCCGCTGCCAACCACGGTATCAATGGCTGTGCCGCCATACTGCACTCCCAGGCGAGCGGAGCTGCCCTGCAGGGTCGTGCCGGAGGCAATGCCGGTGTACATGGCAACCAGTGTGCCACCGCTTGTCACGGTGGTGGAGGTCGCTACACCTGTACTCTGGACCAGAAGCGTACCACTGCTGCTGACAGATGTGGCCTGCGTCTGTCCGCCATCCTCGACGGTCAGATAGCCACCGCTGGCAAGCGTGGTGGCGGAGGCACTTCCCCCGGAAATTGCGATCCCCCCCATAGCGCTGCCACTTCCGAACACAGTGCCGGACACCGCGCTGCCGCCCTGATACAGGATTTCCAGCCCACCGGTGACCACAACATTGCTGGTTCCTCCGCCGCTGGACACAACCAGTATGGCACCAGAGGTCAGCGTACCATTGGAAATGGTGCCCGCATTGTTCACAGTGCCGGAGAGCGTCAGGTTCGAAGCCGCGCTGCCATACCCGCTGACAGTTGCACCCTGAGCAATGGTCGTCGTGCCCGCCAGTGTTCCGGAAAGAGCTATAACAGAGGCCCCGCTGCCCACTCCGGTATCAATGCCTGTGCCGCCCGATACTACCAGCATGGTAGCAGAGGTGCCCTGCAGGGTCGTGGCGGAGGCAATGCCGGTGTAATAGACAGCCAGTTGGCCACCGCTTGTCACTGTGGTGGAGGTCGCCACACTTGCACTCTGGACCAGAAGCGTACCACCGCTGCTGACAGATGTTGCCTGCGCCTGTCCACTATTCTGGACGGTCATATAGCTGGCGCTGTCAAGCGTGATGGCGGAGGCACCTCCCCCGGAAACTATGAGGGACCCCAGAGCGGTGCCACTTCCGGACACGGTGGCGGACACCGCGCTGCCACCCTGATACAGGACTTCTATCGCATTGTTGGTGATCAGAATATTGCTGGTCACCCCGCCGCTGGACACAGCCAGTGTGGCGCCAGAGGCCAGTGTGCCACTGGCAATGGTGCCAGCATTGTTCACGGTGCCGGAGAGTGTCAGGTCCTCATACCCGCTGACAAACCCGCCCTGATCAACAGTTGTGGTGCCCGCCAGTGTTCCGGAAAGAACCACGACGGAGGCACCATTGCCAATTTCCGTATCAATGGCCGTGCCGCCATCAAAAAGGCCTATGCCAGCACCCGAGCCTTGCAGGGTGGTAGCGGAGGCAATGCCGGTGTCATAGATATAGAGATTACCGTTGGAGAGTACTGTGGTGGAAGTTGCCACACCTGCACTCTGGACCCGGAGCAAGCTTCCGGCACTGATGAGCGTTGCCTGCGCCTGTCCACCAGTGTTGACGACCATCTTGCCGCCATTGCCGACTGTGGTGGCAGAGGCACTCCCGCCCGAAACCTGAAAATTGCCGCCACTGTTCACCGTGCCGGACACCGCAGTGCCGCCCTGATACAGGGTTTCCTGCCCGCCGGAGATCACAACATTGCTGGTTACCCCGCCGCTGGTCACAGACAGGGTGGCACCGGACACCAGTGTACCATTAGAAATTGTGCCCGCATTGTTCACGGTGCCGGAGAGTGTCAGGTTTGAAGCTACGCTGTTAAACCCGCTGACAGTTGCACCCTGAGCAATGGTCGTCGTGCCCGCCAGTGTTCCGGAAAGAGCTGTAACAGAGGCCCCGCTGTCAACCTGGGTATTGATGGCCGTGCCGCCAGACACCGCCACGACAAAGGCCCCGCTGCCAACCACGGTATCAATGGCTGTACCGCCATACGACACCCCCATGCCAGCGGAGGTGCCCTGCAGGGTCGTGCTGGAGGCAATCCCGGTGTCATAGATAGCCATTTGGCCACCGCTTGTCACTGTGGTGGAGGTCGCCAGACCTGTACCATCGACCAGAAGCGTACCACTGCTATTGACAACTGTTGCCTGCGCCTGCCCACCATCCAGGAGGTCCATAGAGCCACCGTTGCCAAGCGTGGTGGCGGAGGCACTTCCTCCGGAAACCAAGAGGGTTCCCAGAGCGGTGCCAGCTCCGAACACCGTGCCGGACACCGCACTGCCGCCCTGATACAGGATTTCCAACCCGCCAGAGACCACAACATTGCTGGTCACCCCGCCGCTGGTCACAGACAGGGTGGCACCGGACACCAGTGTGCCATCAATAACGGTACCAGCATTATTTACGGTGCCGGAGAGTATCAGGTTTGAAGCTGTGCTGTTAAGTCCGCTGACAGTCCCACCCTGAGCAATGGTTGTTGTGCCAGCCAGTATGCCGGAAAGAGCTGAAACAGAGCCTCCGCTGCTAACCCCGGTGTCAAGAGCTGTGGCGCCATATCCGATCGCCATGACCGCCCCGCTGCCAACCTCAGTATCAAGAGCTGTGGCGCTATATACGACCGCCATGGCTGCGTCCGAACCCAGCAGGGTCGTAGCGGAGGCAATGCTGCCACTACTCCAGATAGTAAACACACCACGTGCGTCTACTGTAGTGGAAGTCGCTTCCCCACCGCTGACAAAAAGATGAGCTCCGGAATTGATAAGTGTTTCCTGTATCTGTCCGCTATAGAGGTTCATTTGGCCGCCATTGAGAGTGGTGGCCGAGGCAATTCCATTCTCGATAGTCAAGTTGCCGGCATTGACGGTCGTTGCATTGGCGATCCCACCATCGGTGACGCCGATCCCTCCGCCGTCTATCGTTGAGGATGCAATGACGCCACCGGACACAAACACGGAGCCAGCATTATAGTTATTAGAGTCGGGCCCCACTGTTTCAGAAACAGCACTGGCTCCCTGATACAGGTATTGGACTCCCCCGGATATCGAGACATCACTGGTTGTGCCGCCAGAGTAAACATACATATCGGAAAATGAGCTGATACTGCCGCCGCTCACGGTTCCGCCCGAGCTTACATAGGCGATATCTCCACTGGCGAGATTTGCAGAAAATGGAGAATTACCGGAACTGATAGAGTAAGTTGTCATAAAAGCCTCATAATGTGGAAAAAATTAAAGGTGGTTTATGTTCAGTGTTACGTATAGGGGGGGGGGTGTTTGAATATTTTTTACCTCATGGGTTCGTAAAATATTTCCCATATACGTCAAGTAGATTCCTTAGATTCCCTTTCTACATTTCTGATTTGTAAGAAAATAAGGTCCCACTGCTCTGATAGTCAGAGACAGAATGGCTATACCGCCATCAATCAGGTGTTTATCGATTGGCAGGAGCGCATTGCCGTTGGTCCAGGCAACGCCATTCCAGCCAATGTCTTTGTGCCAGCCATCCAGTTTTGTGCTGTTCAGATGAGAAGAAATTGAAAGATTTTTCTTTGCACTCACCAAGCTGATTTCTCCTACAGCCACACCCATAAGATGGTGATCATCAATAAAGGGACCAATCACGTCGCACGGGCGGTTCGCGCGGGAAATAATACGAACAGCAGATGTATTGGGTGGCAGCATGAAGCTGTAAGTCTGATTCTGACACCGAATAGAACGAATAACCGTACCTTCTTTTGTTTTCAGAAAACTTTCAGTTAGCATTCCATCTGAAGTAATAACTGAATGCGGATTTGTCTCCAGATAATAGTAATCATATGCGTGGAAAGACTTGTCATGAAATATGGAAACCCCGTTGACCAGCATGCGGACAGGAACAAAACAATTATAAAAGAAAAGACAGTGTCCGGGCGTAATCAGCATGTCTTTATAAGGTACGCCATCAGAAATAGCGTTTTTCATCACACGTACAGGCCAGCCTGCTTTATCATCAGATAAATCAGGGCGGACGTGGATATGCTTTTTTCCGGTCGAGATCACTGGAAGAACAATATTTTTATTGCTTTCCCAGTCGAGCGTTATGATGTGATCGCCAACCCGGATGTCTTGCCAGCAATATCTCCTTGGGGTGTACGAATCATGCTGTCAGAAAGAAAGCATGGTCTGGAATGGATTATGTTATTATAAGGAAAGCTCTTAAGAAAATATTTTCTTATTTCCAAAAAGGTTTTGTTTTCATGATAAGATCCCGATGGAATTTTTACGCCAGGTGCAAGCGTTACGGAGTAACGTGCGATGAGGCATCCATCGTTTCCTCTGAGTGTAATAGCGCGCGATACTCCGTGGCCGGAAACAATGTAACTGGAAACAGGAGTGGCAGTAATTTTATAATCTCTATTATAGTATGGCGGGGTTCGTAACCGATTACGAACAGTACAAACGCGAAAAAACGGCTGGCACCACGGGTAAAAACACACCCTGATCAGACGTTTTCCGCATCTCACCGAACTCTAACCGCGTGAGGGAAGGGGGGCGTGGCCCCCGTCCTGACAGGGCCGCCGGGTCTTACAGGTCAAACCGTGCGTTCAGATAGACTGTTCTGGGTGCGCCGACAAAGAAGTAGTCGGATGCAAGAACACCCCAGTAGTGCGTGTTTGCCACGTTATCCAGTTCAGCCCTGAACGTTACCCTGTGTTTACCAAGCGTGGTGCGGTAGCTGGCCCGCAGGTTGAGCAGCGTATAACCGGGGATATGATACAGGTTTGTGGCATCTCCCCACATTCTGCCGGTGTAATGCACCTCTGCTGAAGCCGAGAGACCCGGCACATGTGGAATAGTATTCGTCACGGTAAACATGTTCTGGAAGGTTGGAATGGCTTCCGCCGTGTTTCCCTGAATGGAGGGATCGGTCTTTTTGTATTTTGAGGCTTCGATGCCCAGACTGTCCGTCAGCACAAACCCCAGTGGCAGCGTGACATGCCCGTTCAGTTCAAACCCCTGATAGACCTGCGTGCCGTTGGAAACGTAGTAATTGTCTGTATTGGCATACTGGGCACCCCGTGTAATGCGGTAGAGCGCTCCTGTCAGTTCCCACGTCCTGCGCGTGACCTTGGCGCCCACTTCCACTTGGTCAGAGCGGATGGGCGGCAGGGTCTGGCGGGCATTCTTGTAGGTATCTCCCACCGTTCCACCATTTTCCAGTGCCTGAACGTAGCTTGCATAAACCGTCATGTTCCGGACCGGGTGATAGAGCAGGGCCACCGTGGGTGTCACGGGGTTCACTTTGTAGGTGCTCTTCACATCCGTCTTGTTATAGCTGTTCTGCTGGAAGTTGGTGTACCGCACCCCGGCCAGAAGAGACCAGTGTTTGTCGAACGTGACAGTATCACTCAGGAAAAGCCCGACCTGATCGGAGCGGTAGTTCCGATAGACGGGGGAGTCATTATTGACAGCCCAGGGTCTGGGAATAATCGGCGCATACATGTTTTGAGAGCCGATATTCACATACTCCGAGTGGGTTGGCAGATATTTTGTCAGACCCTGCCATGTGGCCCCCAGTGAAAGGTCATGCTTGACAAAGCCTGTGTGAAAACTTCCCTCCACAATTCCCTGAGCCTGATTATAGTCCGACCAACTGCGCGGGTCTGTAGACAGGTAGGAGTCATACTCTCCAGCCCTGTTGTTGAGAGACATCCACTCACTCTGATAAGAGCGCCAGTCCTGACTGTGGCTGTAGTACACACGGAATTTCCAGGAATCACTGATCTTCCATTTCAATCCGGTGGAGAGAAACAGAACGTGTGATGTAAACATGGAGCCGGGATAGGCGTTCAGATCCTTATGTCCGCTGATGGCATCGGGGAGTTGGGTGGAGGGGTAACTCTGCGGATCAATGAAAAAATCCTGTACAAGGCCGCGTATTTTCCTGTCCTGATAAATTGCGTCTGCTGTCCAGAGCAGGTTTCGGGTAATTCGGGCATCAACCCCCAGAGAACCGGAATAGCGCTCGACATGGGAGCCGTTATAGGTTTCCCCTTTTTCGTGCGTCAGATTCAGGCGGTAACCAAAAACCCTGTTCAACACCCGACCACCCGTATCGATATGCTCGCTGGCCACCGCGCCGGAACTGTAGCCTGTATCAACTTCAAAAGTCCGCTTTTCCGTGGGCTTCTTGGTCTGGTAATTGATGATCCCGCCTGGTGCGTTAAAGCCATACATATAGCCGGACGCACCTTTTAAAAGCTGGACAGTTTCAAAACTTTCCAGAGGCAATTCAACAGTGGTCATGTAAAGCGGCGCACCGTTGATTTTGTACCCGTTATAGTCATCCAGCGGCACGCCCCGGACGGTAACGCTGTAAGCGTTGAAGGAGTATGTATCCCCGTTGGACACCACGGAGGCATCCTGAGACAGCAGTCTGGAGAGAGATTTTACCTGGCGTTCCTGAATTTCCGCGCTGGTCACAGTTCTGATGGAAAAGGGAGTATCAATCTCCCGTTTGCTTCCCAGTGCTCCGCCAGAAAATACAGGGGTGGCCGTGCCGTGTACCTCTACGGCTTCCGGCTGGCGTGCCTTATGAGGCTGCACGGGTGTTTTCCGAAGGGGGACAGGCCTCTTCGGGCCTTCCTTTCCGGTATACGTGGCTGCGTCTGCTGTAGCGCCCTGCGCCTGTGCGATGGACGCTACCATGCCGCAGGAGGAGATGAACGTGCCAAATAAAACAATTTTCTTCGTTGATATCTTCATAGCACGCTCGCATACAGTATATTGAGATCCCGGCATATCGCGCGATAACAACGTCGTCAATGCGCATATTGAAATTAATACTCAATTAATGTGTAGTTAACGTAATCATCGATATTCAAAGTAAAAATGAGCCCAAAAAAAGGGCCGCAGAACGCAGCCCTTGGGAATGATTTTGCAGGCATTTCTATGCCATGCCTGCAAGAAAGCAGGCTTTTTCAGGCTTATAGAAACTCCCATGAGATCATGAGGAAGTGCTGTTTCGCTCTGCTTCCGGGGCTGGATTTACTGGTAACTCTTGTCTGGAACAGCGTAAGGCCCAGCCGCCAGAATCTCCAAGGACAACATACCAAAGCCACGCGATGCACGCTTCCCCAGAGGCAGCACCGCGTGCCCGTTTGTCCAGCGGGAAAGGGTGCTTTCCTGTGCGTGCCAGCCGTGCAAGTCAGGGGTTTCCAGATGTGCCGTAATGCTGCGCGTTGTATCTCCTTCAAACAGGGAAACCTTGCCAACCAGAACGCCAAGCGCGCGGCGGTCATCAAGGAACGGCCCAATGATGTCGCTCGGTCGGCTTGTGCGCGAAACAAGCCGCACGGTGTCCACGCTGGCAGGCAGCATGAAGGTCACGGTATTCCCCGTACTCCGGGCCTGACGAATAATCTGGTCTTTTTCGGTGATGAGATGAAAATTGGGATCTTTTGAAAGGATTTTGGGAGTGCGGAGCGTATCGGATGCCACATTGGCAGCACGTTCGCTCAGGGTGCGGTAGACAGGTTCAACACGATCCCGCGCCACTGTGAGCGGATAGGCCGCATCGGCTTCCCAGCTTTTTACAGGCGGGCGTACGGATGCGATTTTCCCAGATCTCCGGAACGCATAACGGTTTCCTGTATCAAGGTAGCTTTCCGTCATCATCCCGTCCGCAAGAATCACGGACTGTTCTTCAGTCTCGATATGATAGTACTCATAGGAGGTGAGGGATGTATCATAGAAAACGGACCGCCCGTTGACGAGCATCCGCACAGGAATGAACATGCCATCAAAAAACAGGCAATGTTCTGACGTAATCAGCAGATCCTTGTAAGGCACACCTTCGGCAATAGCGTCTTTCAGAACCCGCACAGGGTATCCCGCTTCATCGGCAGGCAGGCCTACGCGTACGGTTGCATGGGCTTTTCCGGTCCAGATCAGTTTCCGCACCGCCGGAGTGCCCTCCCGTGTGCAGGTGATGACATCATCCCCCACATGCAGATCCTGCACGGCCACATCCCCGACCGGGGTCCGGATCATGGTGTCTGTGAGGAAGCAGACTTCGTAAACAAGAGAACCGTCAGGGGCAGTCTCCAAAGTAAAGCCATGGTTTTTCACACCAGCGATCGTGAGCGTGATGCTGTTGCCATTTGTCAGGCTCAGCGTGACATGGTCTGAATCTGTCGGGGCGTAGCTGACGGATGTCACGTCAGCGGCGGTCAGACCACTGATTTCGATCCCGTCAGAGTTTCCGGCCGCTGTGCCATCAAACCCGCTGATAACCGTTGTCAGCACGCCACCGGAGGAAAGACCGGAAATGGTCAGGCCGGTATTGGCGCTGCCGTCCAGAATGACTGTGCCGCCCGCATCGGCAGCAAGCGTGGCCTGTCCGTTTTGCGCAAGATGCACGGTTGCGCCGGACATGACGACACCGCTGGAAAGTGCCAGCACACCACCTGAACTGACATAAATGTCACTCACAAGCGTTGCGCCGGACTCAATGGAGGCGGTCCCGCCGGACGTCACCCAAAGATCGGCGGCCTCCCCGCCGCTGGACACAGTCAGTGTAGCGCCGGACGCCAGTGTGCCGCTGACAAGGGTACCAGCATCGTTCACGGTGCCGGAGAGCGTCAGGAGTGAAGGTCCGCTGCTATATCCGTAGACAGTTCCGCCCTGATCAATGGTGGTGGTGCCAGCCAGTGTGCCGGAAATCGCCGCGACAAAGGCGCCACTGCCCACTACAGTATCAATGGCCGTGCCGCCAGACGTCAGTCCCATGCCGGCGGAGGTACCCTGCAGGGTTGTGGCGGAGGCCAGTCCGGCGCTGTAGACAAGCACGGAGCCGCTGCCCGTCACTGTGGTGGAGGTTGCCACACCCGCGCTCTGGACCTGAAGTCTGCCACCGTTACTGACAGATGTTGCCTGCGCCTGTCCGCTATTGGTGACGACCGTATAGCCGCCACTGTTGATGGTGGTGGCGGAGGTTTTTCCTCCAGAAATCTGAAAATATCCGCCACTGTTTACAGTGGTGCTGGTGGCGCTGGTCCCGCTGTCAGCCGCCAGATAGCCCTGATTATTGAGGGTAGTGGCATCAGCCGTTCCTCCGTTGGAGAGGAGGATATTCCCCCCCGCGTCCGCCGTTGAAGAGAGCACTGCGCCGCCAGACACAATAATCTGTCCCGGAACGCTTCCACTGCCAGAGACTCTGTCGGAAACAGCTGTGGCGCCCTGATACAGGTACTGGGTTCCATCGACTATCAGGACATCATGGGTTGTGCCGCCGGAGTACACATACAAGGTGGCAGAGAGGTTAACACTACCGCTACTCATGGTTCCCCCAGAGCTTACATAGGCGGTATCTCCACTAGTCATATCTGCAGAAAGCGGGGAATTCCCTGAGCTGATAGAGTAAGTCGTCATAAAAGCCTCGTGATGTGGAAGATATCAGCTGATATTCCCGTCTTTCTGAACAAGATGCGTTGTACTTGTTTTTGGGTATTGTGGATTGGCTTTGAGAAACTTCCTTATTTATTCAAGTCTTAATTTTCATAGAGCATTCCAGGGCTTTCTTTTTGCATTACAATTCAGTAAGAAATTTTTCACAGCTACTCATTCTGATTCTCAAAAAAGTGCTATCTTTTGTGTAACATCCTCAAGCAATAAAGGAATATGAAATTGTAATAAACGCTACAGAGCGTGGAAATTTGTTCTCTCATAACTATCTGAAATAAAAAAGAATATTGTGAAATTTCGATTCTTGTTAAATTTCAGAAAGGAAGGCAACGCTATCAGTCTCCAGCGTTATAAAAGGCAGGAGGTTGAAAAGGTAGATATCACCATGTTCGTGAAATACAGTGATTGTCAGGTGAAGGTACGTTCTGATTCATTTGAAAATTGTTTGATGATTTATAAAAATATTTCCATATTTATTTGTTCTTGTAAGTGAGTTTATTTCAATTTAAAGGAAATATTCCTTCTTCCTATTGGTGTTTTTGTAATCGCGTATATCCATAGGAGGACGCAAAATACGCCTTCAAGTGCTGCTTCATGGGGTGGGTGGGGGAGTTGTAGCGGAAAACTTCCGTATTATGACTGGAAAGCCTCGTCTGTTGCTGCATGATACAGCGTGCAGAAAGAAGAAAATTGTAGAAGGCTGCGCACCCACGTCCTGTCGGGTTCTGCATTCAGAGAAGCGAAAAGGTTTTCTTTGAGGAAGTGGGTTCTAAAAGCAAGTATTTTTTAAAGGGCGTAAGAAAGGAAAATGGATTCAATCCTGTGAAAGAAAGAAAACTCTTGGAAGTGGCGTATGTTCGTCGGAGTTGTGGGTGTACTTATGCAAAAGAAAGAAAATCGCCCAAACAAATTCTCACAGGAAGATTGAAAATTCAGAGTGATGTGAAAGAAGCAAAAGCAACATTTCCAAGCTCCTCCTGAAAAAGAAAGGGTGCAGGAAACTTCCCGCACCCTCCTCGTCCTGCGCACAGGTGCTGCAGGGTAGATATCTCAGCCGTTCTTTCCGAATGCCGGGCGCGTTGCTTCAAACAGGAACCACGTCCGCTGCTCTGTCTCGTCAATCCAGTTTTCCAGAAGGCTGGCCGTGGCAATATCGTTGGCATCATCACAAACCGCATGCACTTTGCGCATCCGGGTTGTGAGGGCCAGATTGTCATCGCGCAGTTCGGCCAGCATATCTTCCGGCGTGACATACAGCGCATCGTTATCCAACACCTTGGAGCGGCGTGCAATTTCACCAATGGAATGCAGCGTTGTGCCGCCAATCTTGCGGGCGCGCTCCGCCATGGGGTCTGTCATGGCAAAAAGCTGCGCACTCTGCTCGTCCAGCAGCAGATGATAGTCACGGAAATGGCGGCCGCTCATGTGCCAGTGGAAGTTTTTTGTTTTCACGTAAAGTGCAAAAACATCCGCCAGTGTATCTGCCAGACCTGCCGCAACTTCCTTCACGGCGTCGGCCTTCAGGTCTGTCGGTGTTCCAAGATATTCGCGGACATAAGCTTCTTTTGCTGTAGAGGTCGCTTTTGTCATGAACGTCATCCTTCCTTGCAGTGGGCGCTACAGGTGCAGCGTTCACCTGTTACAAGGAGATGGGATGTGAAAAGTTCCTCTGCAATGCGGGGGGAGGCAGCCATGCTGTTCACACACAGATTGGTGAGGATTGATCCTCCTGCCTTCCCACAGATCTGACGCTCTCACAGGCAGGCGTGGCTACCGGAACGCGTGATTTCTCTGGATGTTCAGAGCGAGAGGGAAGGGGACTGTTACCGTTGCCGGGGTGCGTGGCAAATCACAATCACACTGAAACCGAAAGCCATCGCGGTGTCACACAAGCATCTTCCGCTCCCCAGTTCTGCGTGTTGCGGTCACTGCTGGTCGCGAGAGCGCGGAACAGATGGCGCGGCATCGTTGCTTCGTCATGGTGCACCCTGTCCGCGTGGAGGTTCATGACAAAGGCCTGTTTTTGCTTGAACCCTGAAGGGTGCAAGAGAGAAAACGGCCCATATCCTTTTGTTCCAGAGGTTTGACTTCTGGTCCAGTCGTCAGGGAGGTCGCCAGGTCACGTTTTTTTCTGAGCAGAAGCCGTGTAATCCTGTCGGCTTCATATTCCCTCCTTTGCCCCGCAAAGGTATCGTCTCCCGGTATTTAAACAGGAGGTAATCCCCCCATTTTTAGAGGGGTTCTGACTGAGAATTCAGGCAGCTGCTTTTAGTTTCTGGGCGGGTGTGAACCCACCGTTCCCCATGTTGGGTCTGTCATGATTATA
>NZ_WOTF01000016.1 GCF_011516935.1 Acetobacter farinalis | reverse complement strand
GCCCGCAGTTCATCAGCAATCTGCTTGAGCTGCTCGACTGAGAGGTTCCGCATGTCAGACGGATAGGTCACCCGATCCAGAGCAGGAAAACGGCCCAGAGTGGGGATCTGTGTCTGGGCAGCTTTTGGCTCGGTATCTGAAGAGCCGTGCGCGGGGGTCTGGTCCAACATTCTTCTCAGTTCCTGCGTTCGATAACGTAATAGGCCAGATCTCGCAGGCGGTCTGCCTGCTCTCCAAACGGAGCAAGATCATCAATGGCATTTTTGGCCATGCGCTCCGCTTCAGCGCGCGCGCCGTCAATGCCCAGAAGGGCCACATAGGTGGATTTGCCGGAGGCTTCGTCCTTGCCGGCTGTCTTGCCCAGTTCTTCAGCCGTGGCTGTGGCGTCCAGCACGTCATCGGCAATCTGGAAAGCCGCGCCGATATTGGCGCCGTAGGAGCGCAGGCGCTGCTGAAGCTCGGGCTCTGCCTGCCCGAGAATGGCCCCGGCTTCCGCTGAATAGCGAATGAGGCAGCCGGTTTTCAGGGCATGCAGATGGCGGACTTCTTCCAGCGGCAGGGCGCGGCCTTCGCCTTCCATGTCAATCATCTGGCCGCCCACCATGCCCGCAGCGCCAGAGGCCTGTGCGAAAGCGGTAATTACGGCAATCCGCACGGCTGCACTTTCGTGCGTTGCGGCATCGGCCAGAATTTCAAAGCCTTTGGTCTGAAGGGCATCACCGGCCAGAATGGCGGTGGCTTCATCAAACTTGCGATGGGTGGAGGGCTGGCCGCGGCGGAGATCATCATCATCCATGGCGGGCAGATCATCATGCACCAGTGAATAGGCGTGCAGCATCTCGACCGAGGCCGCAACGCGGGCGGACTGGCTCTCCGGCACACCGAAGAGGCTGGCGGTTTCCATGACCAGATAGCCGCGCAGGCGCTTGCCGCCGCCCAGTGTGGCATAGCGCATGGCCTCAACCAGACGGGCATCTCCACCGCGTGTGGGCGGCAGAAGCGCATCAATGGTCGATTCAATCACTTTGGCACGGGAGGACATGGCGTGCTTGAGCAGCGGTCCATTGGCCGAGGTGTGCGTCTGGGAGGGGGCGATGGTTGTCGGGTCAGTCATCGACATCTCAATCCATGGGTTTCATGTCCAACGATCCGTCAGACCGTTGCACGATCGCCTGAACGCGGGCCTCGGCCTCGCTCAGCTTGGTTTCACAATGCTGGCGTAAGGCGGCCCCGCGCTCGTAGGATGCAATCGCCTCTTCCAGCTTCAGCTGGCCGCCTTCCAGGCCGCGCACAATTTTCTCCAGTTCGGAGAGCGCTTCCTCAAAGGACAGAGACTTGATGTTATCCGTCATAGCGCAGGCCTTCCTATCCGTCATGAGGCGCAGGCATTACTCCGATAAGCGTGCCTCTGCCAACCCTTGCGGGGCATAATGGTACATAAAACATGCCGCCCTCACGCCGACGGTATATCCGTACGGCGCCGGATGGTGAAGGAAAGAGAGCCGTTTTCATCGGCAAACGCGACCAGTGCGTGGCCGGTTTCCCGGCAAAAAACCTGAAAATCCATAATGGAAGCCCTGTCTGTTGCCAGAACACGGAGCTTTTCACCCGGCTGCATGCCGCGCAGAAGGCGGTTGGCTTTGAGAACGGGAAGGGGGCAGCCAAGCCCCCGCGCATCAAGAACAGCCTCATTCATGACACAGAGCCTTGTATAGAGAGAGAAATATGTGTGATTGCATGTTTCACGGTTTTAGCCCATGCCGCACGGCACATGATTTACTTTCCGGAAGAAGACGCAGGTCGCTGTATGTCAGATTATCGCCTTGGAATCGATGTTGGTGGTACCAAACTCGAAATAGCAGCCCTTGATTCAAAAGGAGAGATCCTCCTGCGGCACCGGGTTGCAAATCCCGGGAATTACGATGATCTACTTCTGGCACTGCGTGACCTGGTGCAGCAGGGGCGTGCGCACACGGCGCCGGACGCCACTGTGGGGCTGGGTATTCCCGGCGCGATTGATTCCCGCACGCTGCGGGTCAAGAATGCAAACGCCACATGGCTGAATGGCCAGACCTTCGGCAAGGATCTGGAGCAGGTTCTCGGATGTCCCGTAAAGGTGGAGAACGACGCCAACTGTTTTGCGCTCTCTGAAGCGGTGGATGGTGCGGCGGCCGGGCGCAACGTTGTGTTCGGTGTTATTCTCGGCTCGGGCGTGGGGGGCGGCTTTGTGATCAACGGGCAACCGCTGACCGGCCTGCACCACATTGCCGGGGAGTGGGGGCATATCCCGCTTCCGTGGGTACGTGAGGATGAATTCCCCATGCCTGCCTGCTTCTGCGGCAATTCCGGCTGCCTTGAGCGCTTCCTGTGCGGGCCTGCGCTGGCCGAAGCCTGGAAAGGCCCGGGCACGCGCAGTGCTGATGGGATTGAGGAAGCCGCTGCTGCGGGGGATGAAACCGCCCGCCGTGCGCTTGATACCTATGTTGACCGGCTGGGCCGCGCCTGCGCGCTGGTGATCAACATGGTGGACCCGGACGCCATCGTGCTGGGCGGGGGCGTGTCCAATCTGGAAACACTTTATGAGCGTGTTCCGGCGGTGATGAAGAAATACGCCATTACCCCGGACTGCCGCACGGAACTGCTGAAAAACCGGCACGGTGACAGTTCCGGCGTGCGGGGGGCTGCGTGGCTCTGGGGGAAATAATCCCCCAGCGCTCTAGCTGTTTTCCTGATGCTGCTTGAGGCGATCAGGCCGGAACCCTGTTGCGACGACATACAGTTCGCTTGAGTCTTTCCGGCTTGCCGGGGGTTTGGCGTGCCGCACCAGCGTGAAGGCATGCTTCATGGTTTCAAGCATGGCCTTTTCTGAGCCCCCCTGAAAAACCTTGGCAACAAAGCCGCCGCCTTCCGCGAGAATTTCAAACGCGAAATAGAGGGCTTCCTCAGCCAGGCCGATAATCCGTACATGGTCTGTGGCGGCATGGCCGGTTGTATTCGGGGCCATGTCCGAAAGAACCAGATCCGCCTTGCCATCCAGCAGGGAGACCAGCCTTTCCGGCATCTCCGGGTCTGTGAAGTCTCCTTCAATAATATCGGCACCGGCCACCGGGTCCACCGGAAGCAGATCCACCCCCACAACGCGATTCGCACCACGTTTGACAGCTACCTGCGTCCAGCCGCCCGGTGCGGCCCCCAGATCCACCACGCGCATGCCCGGCTTGATGAGGTGGAATTTGTCATCCAGCTCAATCAGTTTGAAGGCCGCGCGGGAGCGCCAGCCCTGCTTGTGGGCGGCCTGCACATAGGGGTCGTTCAACTGCCGTGCCAGCCAGCGCTGCTGTGCGGTTGTCCGCCCGCGCGCCGTGCGCAGGCTGACAGATTTGGTGCGCATGGTGCGCGGGGCGGATGAATCATCCAGTGCAAGGGTGGCACCGGGTGTCGCACTGCTGGTGCGCGCACGTCCGGGGACGCGCAGGGAAGGTGTTTTCCGGGGTGTCCCGGATTTTTTATCGCTCATGAGCCTGTTGCTTGAATAGGGTGCAGGAAAGGGATGGGGCCGTTGGACGTGGGCGTTCTGGGGAATTTCCGTGAGGAAAAGCCGGTCTTGTTGATCATCCGCAGAACCATGCCATCCCGCAGCCCGCGGTCTGCCACAATAATATCTTCCACCGGCCAGGTTTCGTGAATGGCTTCGAAAATGGCGCACCCGGGCAAAACAAAGGGGGCACGATCCGGGCCGATGCACGGATGCTGTTCTATGCCTGCCTGACCCATATCCTGCAATGTCCGCACGGCGCGACGGGCACTGATGGCCGGAAGCTGTGAGCCATCAACCGCCGCGCGAACATAACGCGGCAGGTTCAGCACAAGGCTGGCAAGCGTGGTAACGGTGCCGCTGGTGCCGATAAAGCGGGTTTGCTGGCGTCGGATTTCCGGCCCGATACGATGCACGCTTTCAAAATCCTGCAGGGCAGCTTTTGTATACGCGACCATCTGTTTGTAACGGGACGGAACATCCTCCCCTGTCGCGCCAAACTGCTCGGAGAGCGTGATAACGCCCACGGGCAGGCTGAGATAACCGATCAGCTCATGCGTCTGGCGTGGGGCGTCTACACGCACCCAGGCAATTTCGGTGGAGCCACCGCCAATATCAAACAGCAGCGCACGGTTGCGCACCGGCCCGAAGCGGGGGTTGTGCACGAGGTTGGCGCAGCTTTCCACCGCCAGAGAGGCTTCCTCTCGTGCGGAGATGATATTGATATTAAAGCCTGTTTCCGAGCGGACACGGTTGAGAAAATCCGAGCCGTTTTCAGCCCGGCGGCAGGCTTCCGTGGCAACGGCACGGATATTTTTCACAGGCCGCCGCCCGACACGCTCCGCGCAGGCGCGCAGGGCGTCAAGCGTGCGCTCCATGGCGGGTTCGCCCAGCCGGCCGGTATGGTGCAGGCCTTCGCCCAGCCTGACCATGCGGCTGTAACTGTCAATAACACGAAAGCCGCCAGCAGTTTGCGCTGCGACCATCAAACGGCAGTTGTTTGTTCCAAGGTCGAGCGCTGCGAACAGCTCATCTTCAGAGGTTCCGGGGAAAGGAGAAGGATAAGCTGGTCTGTCCGGGCGGCCGGCCCAGGGGGGGATACGATCCATCTGTCCGGTCCTTTGAATAAGAGGTTGAGTTCTGTTGCGCCCATTTTTGGGGAGGGAGGCCAAAGGAGCAAGACAATTATGTGACAAAGACACATTTCTTTTCGTTTAGGCACTTGCATGCCCTAAATCACGGTGCTAGGAAGGCGTCACCGCAGCGAAGGCCGCAGTTTGCAGCCATCTGATGCTCCTTGCTGGGAGATAGTTTAGCGGTAGAACTACCGGCTCTGACCCGGTCAGCCCTGGTTCGAATCCAGGTCTCCCAGCCAATATTTCCAAAACAAAAAGCTAACACGTCAAACGCTTATTATAAAGCGTTATTCCGTCTTGCGCGGATTTGCGTTCAACGCTTCCGTGCGGCGTGTTCCATAGGTCCGGCCCTGCCGTTCAATGCCCCCGGCGGGCGCATCAAAAAGCAGGGTGTGACCAGACTTCAGAAGGTTGCGGTCAGGCTGAGGTTAAAAGATCGCCCCAGACCCGGGAGGGGGCCGAGAACCCCTGTGGCGCGATAATCGCCCAGAGAGAGGCCTCCCAGTGGCAGGTAATAGGACTGGTTCAAAAGATTTTCGATGCTGGCGTCCAGCGTGAGAACCCGCCAGTGATAGCTTCCCCCCACGCCGAGCAGGGCGTAGCCGGGGGTGCGGGGCTCATTGCGGAGCCAGTCCACAGTGCTTTTGCTTTTCACCAAGGTGACGCTCACCCGGCCTGTCCAGTTTTCATAGGTTTCATGCAGGCTGATGGAGCCGTTGGCGGGCATCTGATGATACAGGCCGGAATGCGTGACCAGATCCTGCCCGCGCACCCAGTTCAGGTTGGCGCGGAGCTCCCCCTTGCCGTAAGCTGGCGTGTTCCAGAGCCTGACAAAGCCGGAACTGTTGATGCCGTAGCTCTGCGCGTTGTGGTTAACGAACTGAAGCTTTGACAGGCCATTGGACAGCGCGCCAATCCGCATCACATTTATATAGTGGTGCGTATAGGTATAATAAGGCTGGATCTTGAGTTCCCACGCCTGCGCCACCGGGTCATGCCAGGTGAGGGTGGCGCTGGCCGTATTGGCAATCTCAGGTGTCAGATTCAGGTTGCCCACATACCCGTTGCCATCCCCAAACCACCCGATCATGGTTGAGCTCATGGCCCCTTCTCCCCACGCGTAGCGCTCATACAGGCCGGGGGAGCGGGTTTTGCGGGCATAGCCGCCTTCCAGAGTCAGGCTGTCCAGCATGTCCCAGCGGGCCAGTGCCGTGACATCAAAATTGGTATCTGTCCGCCCGCGTGAGGCCGCATTGAAGCGCTTGGCCGCCATGGCGTCCGCCATATTCATCATGCCTGTCCAGGAATAGGGGGCGACGGGTCCGGTGTTCATCATCACCAGATCATTCCGCAGGCCGAGTTCCGTGGAAAAACGTGGCAACCATCGGGCCTTCCATTCAATATAATGCCCCAGACGGTCCCGGTGCCCCTGATTGATGTTGTGGAACGTGCCCGGTCCCATCATCATGCTGCCAACCAAAGGCGGCCACCAGTCATTCAGGCCGTTATGATCAAAGGAACTGCCCAGCCCCAGCGTGTGGTTGCGCCCGAGGGGGATGGTCGCCTTGATGGAATATCCTGCGGCGCGGGTGTCCGTATTCATCGGCATGTCTTTGGTCGGGCTGTGGCCGCCTTTGTCGGACAGCATGTTCATAACGTGGTTGACACGCTGCCAGAACCCGCGGGCTTCCAGAGTGCCCCAGTCAAAATCCCCCTTGTATTTGCCGTTTACAAAAGTGGAGCGGTTGTTGGTCATGTCCATGTACTGGTTGGGGAAACCTTCATACGGAATATCCTGCTGCCCTGCCGTGATGGCGAGCAGATGATTTTCCTTTTTGACCCCGAGAGTTACGGCATGATTGAAGCTGAGATAATCAGTGGAGAGAACGCGCCGCCCTTTGCCGCCTGTATGATAGTCACTGGCGTGGCTGTAGGAGCCGGTATAGCGCAGGCTCAGCCAGTCATTGGCGGTTGTGAGGGAGCCGGATGCGCCTGAGCCGCCGCCATTACTGCGGTAATCCCCGCGCACGTGGCCGGTGACAAGCAGTTTTGAGGTATCTGAAAAAATCGGGTCTTTCCGGTTGACCTCAAGCGTTCCGCCCGTGCTGTCTCCCCCCTGACTGACGGAGGTGATCCCGGCAATGGCTGTCGCGGAGGCAACGGCGTCCGGGTCGATGTAGGACATTGCCGGGTTCATGTGATTGGGGCACGCGGAGGGGATGCGCATGCCATCAACAAACGTTGCCACCCGTTCATCCGCCATGCCGTTCAGCACCGGAAGGGCTGAGACACCCCCGGCGGAATAGGCGCTGTAGCCAAGACTGTGCTGGAACAGGCTGGCGGTGTCCGGGCTGGCCGAGGAGCGATGGCGCGTTCCATTAACCGTGATATTTTCTAAGGATGTGCTGTCTGTTTCTTCAGCGGCCTGTCCGGGGGCGAGAACGGCGGACAGGTTTGCAGGGGCCGGCGTGGCGGGGAGAGCGTTCGGGGCGTCTGCCGCGGAGGCAGAACCCCAGTTCATGAGCAGCGCACAGCCGCCGGCGGCAAGCCCGGTGCGCAGGGCATGCCGGACAAAGGGACGGGACATGGTCTTGAAACCCTTCATTGAAACACAAACAACCGACGATGCGTGCGTTCAGGATATCTGAAGGCACAGGCAAGGCGTCAGCGCGAGGGAGCTTCAGATGAAGGCCGGAGGTCCTGTAGAGGGCGGGCGGAAGGCCGGTCTGCGCGGTGGGGGGGCGCAGGGAAGGCGGGCGCTGTAAGGCGAGCGGCCCCATGCCATCAGGATCAGTGCGGCCATGAACGCCGCGCTGAAAATCACCGCAGGAAGATGCAGAAGCGGGCAGAGCGGACATGAACCATCATGATGATGGTCGGGGTGCCCCGGTGCCGGGATATGGGGCATCATGTGCCCAACCATCGGCATATCCATGGACATGCCCTGCATGTTGTCCTGCATGCTGGCTGGCGGGAGTTCCGCCGGACCGATATGCAGGCCGGTCAGGCGTTCAAAAGTCACGCGGGGGGCTTCGTCCGGCAGAGCGTTACTCTGAAGCAGAAGCTGCCCGCCCAGCCCGATCAGAACACAGAACACCACCAGCCAGCGGCAAAACGCCGCCAGGAAGGGTGATGATGTGTGTAGGCTGCGC
Source organism: Acetobacter farinalis (assembly GCF_011516935.1). Lineage (GTDB taxonomy): Bacteria > Pseudomonadota > Alphaproteobacteria > Acetobacterales > Acetobacteraceae > Acetobacter > Acetobacter farinalis. The sequence goes on along the minus strand of NZ_WOTF01000016.1, from coordinate 42,770 downwards.
ATGGAGTGAAAGCTCTCATCCGTTCCGGCGAATGGCCCCTAAAGAAAGCACCGGGAGGGCATTGTAAAGCCTTTAATCATCAGCCTGCACGATGCAGAACCCCTTGGGGGTATTGCTCGGGCGTGAGGAGGCAGAGGCTGTCCGGAAAGTCTGTCAGGCCGGGATGGACGTGCGGAAATTTCTTGTGTTCCTGATTTGTTCTCATTATAAAAGAGGGCAGGAGGATGCACTCATGGCGCCATCACATTCAGATACACTTGATCTGCTGCGGGAGCGTATCGCCCGGATGAACACGGCCCCCAGCGGGTCCATGACGCACCGGCTTTCAACTGGTGTGGCGGATATCGACGCACGCCTTGGGGGCGGGTTGGAGAAAGGCACGGTTCACGAATTTTTCGGCGCGGGGAGTGACCGGCAGGTGGCGGCCAAACCTTCGCGCTTTGTTGCGGCCATGCTGGCCCGCACGACGGGTGCGGTCATCTGGGTTGGTGAAGACTATCTTGATCTGTGCGTGGCAGGCGTTGAGCAGGCTGGCCTGAACCCTGGGCGTCTGATCTGCGTGACAGCCACGCAGGCATCCTTTGTGGATTTGTGTGAGGCCGTGTTGCGTGAGCCGGGTGTTGGCGCTGTGGTGGTCGATAGCCGCGCCGCGCCGGATCTTGCCGCAACGCGCCGCCTGCAGCGGGCCGCGCATGAGCGCGGGGCAACCGGCTTTCTGCTGTATCGGTCAACATTCCTGGCCAGCGGGCCTGCACCGTGCCTGAGTGCGACCCGCTGGAAGATCGGGCCGAGCACATCCTTCACCATCCGGGATAATCCTGTTGGCGGCGGATATGGCGCTGAAGAACAGTGGGCGATTGACCTGCTCAGTCATCATCATGGCGGATCAGCCGGGTGGGTGGTTGATCCTGCCCGCTTTGTAACGCATCCCTTCTCGGCCGCCCCGGGTGCGGTGTCACGCACAGGCCGTATGCAGGAGGAGAGCAGGCGTTCCTGGTGGCGGAGTGCGCTGCGCGCCTGAGTCCTGCCCTAAAGGGGCCTGTTCTTTCTTCTTCTCTTTTCTGTGGGTGTCCGTGGTAAAGGTCTGCAGAGCATCCGGAAGATCGGAAACAGGAGAAAGAAAGCATGCGTCTGGACGATGAGCGGGAAAGTTCAAATATTGATGATGAACGGGGGGCAGGCGGCAGTGGCGGAGGGCGTGCGCCCATCCGGATTGGGATTGGCGGTCTGCTTCTGGCCCTTGGGGCCCTGTATTTCGGGGTAGACCCCAAAATTGTTTTCAGCCTGCTTGAGGGCAGCGCCTCCGGTGGGAACCAGAGCGCTGTGGTGCAGCAGCAGTCTGCACAGGGGCCGGACCCGCAAAAGCAGTTTATTTCCCGCGTGCTCGCATCCACGGAAGATGTCTGGACGTCTTATTTCCAGCAACTGGGCCGGACCTACCATGAACCGCGACTGGTTCTGTTTACCGGAGCAGTGCAGTCCGCCTGCGGGTATGCGCAGGCTTCCATGGGGCCGTTTTACTGCCCGGCAGACCAGAAAGTGTATCTGGATCTCGCGTTTTTCCAGGAATTGAAGAACCGCCTCGGCGCGGGCGGTGATTTTGCTCAGGCGTATGTTGTGGCGCACGAAATCGGGCATCATGTCCAGAATGAACTGGGGATCATGGAAAAGGTGAATGGCCGGAATGGCGGTCTTACAGAGCGTGGCGCCACCAGCGCCTCTGTCCGGACCGAATTACAGGCAGACTGCTTCGCTGGCGTGTGGGCCAAGAGGGCGGACGATGCACGCAAAATCCTGCAGTCCGGTGATATTCAGGAAGGGTTGAACGCTGCGGCCGCTGTGGGGGATGACAGGCTGGAGCGGGCCGGGCAGGGCTATGTCGTGCCAGACAGCTTTACGCACGGAACATCCGCCCAGCGTGCCAACTGGTTCAATCGTGGGTTGCAGAGCGGTGACATCCGGCAGTGCGATACCTTCAGCGCGCCCTCTCTATGAGGGGCGTTGGCCTGACAAGCCGGAATGCGGAATTTCTGAAGTGATGCTTTTCAGGCACACGATGACGATTTTTTAACGATAAGATCGAAAACGACTTTCATGTCATTCAAGACACATTATAACAAAGAGGTAACGTTTTAAATAAACCTGATTATCGAGACGTCTAATGCAGTCATTTCGCACCGTTTCCTGTCGGCTGTTTTTTATGAGTTGTGTCTTTGCCTGCTATGAGCATCAGGCGCGCGCAGCAGAAATTCCGCTTGATATTATTACGGAATCTGACAACGGCTATTCTGCCAGCCGTCTCGGGATCAAGGCCGGGGTGAATAATGCCCAGCCCGAGGAATATCTGTTTGATACCGGTTCAGACTCTTTCAATATCGCGGTAGGCATGAATGGCGGGCCAAATGGTCCCGCATGGTTCCCCACACAGGCCGGAACAGCAGTCAGTGCACCGTACGGCTATATGTACGGTGATGGCACCTACGGATATCTCCAGTCCGATACAACAGTTTCAAGCGTGCAGTTCTATAACAGCACGACGGGAAAAAATGTTGCGAGCTATGATACATCCGGCGGAATGGGGGTTGCGCTCATTCAGGCCTCTATCGCCACGCTTGACAGCCTGAACGGTGAACCCGGGCAGATTATTCCGGCGAATACGCCCAATCTGGACCCCTCTCAGACCTATTATCAGAATCTGACATGGCAGCAGATGCTTGATCAGGGGCAAGCCCCGGAGGAAGGCCATTTTTATGGCACTATGGGGGCAGGTGACTTTATCTATCCGGGTGATAACGGTGGTGTGCCGGGGCAGCTGAGCCAGACCGGCTATATTGTTGAAGCCAATGGCACGCCAACCACACCAGGTGACTGTGGTCAGGCCTGCCTGATTATGGACCTGACGCCTGCACTGCGGGCCCAGTTTTTCACGCAGGTGCCCTGGCGTGGTGTGCTTGGAACTTTCCCTTTGTCCGGCGCAAATTCCGGACATCAGTTTGATGTGCTCTTCAACTACACGCTCAATCACAGCCTGAGCACCGGCCCGATGCCAACGCTGCTGGATTCCGGCACGCCGAACATTATCATTGGCAGCCCGACCCTGCAGCAGCAGGCAAGCGCTGCGGGCCTTACCGGGAGCGATGGGTATGATACGGATGTAAATCCCGGCCAGACCCTGACAATGACCGGGCAAGTCGCAGGGGGACAGTCTGTCAGTATTTCCACGGCTGACGGGCTTGGGGGAGATCAGACCAATCAGGTGAGTGTAGGGAGCAATCCGTACACGAATGATGGCTATGCGCTGTATGGCATTTCGTTCTTTCTGCACAATGCGGTCATGTATGACCTGCAGCGTGCCATCACCGGCTATACTCCGTTTTTTGTGACCGACACCAATTTCACCAATGGGCTGACGGTAACGCAGGATATGGGGCCGCTGGGGCTGGCAGGTGTTATTTCCGGCACAAACGGCCTTACAATTTCTTCTGGCTCCGTAGCGTATGTAACCGGCACGAACACCTATACCGGGGCGACCACTATCAGCCAGAACGGCTGGCTGGGCCTTGGTGGTCCGGGCAGTATTGCGCAGTCTTCCGTTGTGCGGGTGAATGGCACACTGGACATCACACGGTCTGACGGCGGGCAGAGCCTGCGCTCCCTGAGTGGTAACGGGCAGGTTGTGCTGGGGGATAACACACTGGTTCTCTCCGGCGCATCGGGCACGTTTGCGGGTTCTCTGCGGAATGATTATGCCGCAGGTACCACCCGCCCGGATGTTGTGCCCGCTCCGGTTCTGACCGGCGGCGCGAACCAGACCCATGGCGGGTTGATTATTGCCGCCGGGCAGGAAATTCTGACCGGAACCAGTGTCTACACAGGCAAGACCGGCATTGGTCAGGCAGGTGAGCTGATCCTGACAGGACGCCTTGAAAACACACAGGTTGAAAATGCAGGGCATTTTGAAAACAATGGTGTGACGACAGGTCTTGTTGAATCCACCGGCTTCATAACCGGCACTGGAGAGTATGCTGGCGGTCTTTCTGTTAACAGCGGATATGTCTCACCCGGTCTGGCCAACAGCGTAACTCCCAGTGTCATGCGTGTGGACCAGACTCTTACTCTAGGTGCGGCCTCTACCTATCTGGTGCATCTGAATAATCCGTATACGGGTAAGGCAACCGGCGCTACGGGGCCTGCTTATAGCCTATGGTCGTCGTCTCCGCTGGCCAGCGTGATAACGGTAAACGGGCGCGCCGTCCTGCAGGGAGGTACCGTGATGGCCCTTGCCTCCGCGACTATGCCTGCGCCCTCTCTGGGGCAAAGCTATACCATTCTGACAGCTACCGGCGGTGTTCAGGGGACTTTTGGCAAGGTTGTCAGTAACCTCAGTGGGGATGCGGCTCTTTACCCGTTCCTGACTACAGGCGTGTCCTACCAGCCGAATCTGGTCGCGCTGGAAATCTCTCGCAGCAAGACAACATTTGCCGACGCGGCGCAGACCCGGAATGAACAGGGTGTTGCCACGGCACTTGATGGCATTGCTCCGACGTCCGATGTCAGCCGTCCTGTGACTTCCCTTGATTTTGCTCATGCACGCGGTGCCTTTAATGCGCTGTCCGGTGAAATTCATGCCTCAGCCCGCACGGCGCTGATTCAGGACGCCTATGAAATCCGCGATGTGGCGATTGACCGCATGCGGGCTGCGGACTGCCAGCTTGGCGCGCAGAGTGGCACGGCAAAAACAGCCGTGCATGGGCATGTGCAGGAAGGCACGCAGTGCCATCAGAACGCCGGGCAAACCTTGTGGATGCAGGCCTACGGAAGCTGGAGCCGAAACGGCCACACGGAAAATGCGGCCGGCATGAGTAATTCTACCGGCGGGTTTGTGCTGGGGGCCGATACTTCGGCCATTCAGGGCTGGCATGTTGGCGGGCTGGTGGGATACGGCCATTCCAGCTTCTCTACCTCAGCCCGTGCGGCTTCCGGGCGGAGTGATAACGTGACACTGGGTGGATATGCCAGCACGCACTGGAAGCGTCTGGGGCTGCGGATGGGTGCCACCTATACGTGGAACATGCTTTCCACCCGCCGCACGGTGGCGTTCCCCGGTTTTTATGACCGGCAGAACAGCAGCTACAATGGCGGCACGGCGCAGGCTTTTGCGGACCTTGGATATCGGTTTGATCTGGGCCGTGTGATGGTGGAGCCGTTTGGTGATGTGGCTTACATCAACCAGCAGACCAAATCCTTCCGGGAACATGGTGGTGTATCCAGCTTGTATGGCCGTGGTCAGGATACGGGCGTGACATATGCCACCTTCGGCACGCGTCTGGCATCCAGCGTCAAAGTCGGCAAGGCAGTTCTTATCCCCGGTATGACCCTCGGCTATCGTCATGCCTTTGGGGCGCTCACGCCCACCACGCGTGAGGCGCTGATTTCCGGCAGCTCCGATTTTGAAGTGGGCGGTGTGCCACTGGTGCAGGATGCGGCTCTGGTGAAAGTGGGTGTGCAGACGCAGGTTACAAAACGTATTCGTATTGGCGTTTCCTATACCGGCCAGTACGGTGCGCGCTATTCTGAAAGCGGCCTGAAGGGCTCTGTGTCCTGGATTTTCTAAAATTCACTCTGTGTTTACAGAATGTGTGAAAAATGCCTCCGGAGAGTTCCGGGGGTATTTTTTTGAAGTTCATGCGCTGGTTTTCCGGTTCAATCGACTTTCACGCTAACTAAATCATGGTGTCTGAGAGATGAACGAAGTCTGTGAAATGGATGGCTCTGCGATCGTAACCTATTATGAAAGGACAAAATATCTGGGTCGATTGAAACATTGCTCGATACGGTTGCGGAATCTGTAAAGAACCTGATTGTGCGTGATGATCGTTTTGCGGTTCCGTTTTGACGGAGAGACAGCCTTCGCTTCCGTAATCGCATTTTTCGTATCATGTGGAGCGTGACGTTTCAAAATATACAGATTATAACATGAGGAAATCATCAATTTTGTTTTTCTAACAGAAACGGGAAGATGGGCGGCTATTTATGGTAAGTATTTTCAAAGGCTTATTTTTAATATTCATTCTTTTTTGTCCCACAGTTTCTTTCGCTAATACAGAGCAGCAGGTTGCGGCTATTGCGCACGCCGTTGCAGCGGCTGTAAACGCAAGTGGCCAACTTCCGTTGCATGTTCAACCCGGCCTCATGGTCACTGAGTATGAAAGTTCAGGGATATATCTTATTCTAAATGTCGAGATGACAAAGAACGGTTTAGCCGGGTTGGGCGGATCCCCGCAGATGAGTGAGGCGCTTCGGAAAATTGCGGTGCAAAGACTCTGTTCAAACCCCGACATGGTGTCACTTTTGAAAACGGGCCTTATCTTAAGAGGAAACTACCGGATGGAAGGATCAAAAGATGTCATCATGACGTATGATGTTTCTCAAAAATCCTACGAAACAGAAAATAATCCCAAAGACGCCGAGAAAATGATCCACGACTATCTTGTGGCAAATCTGAATATGGAAAAACAGCACATGCCCGCGCTTGGCGCGTTGGGAAAGATAGTCGGAGCAGATGTGGTTGGTAACGCCATCGTGTATAAGGTTGTTGTCAAAGACACGACAATGATTGAGAAATTTCGGGATCAGTCTCAAGTTGATAGATTTCAGGCGATATTGTGTAAATTGATGCACGATACACCAATTTTTTCTCTAGGAGGGGAAGTTTCCTGGAACTTTTACAGCGATCCCACCACAAAGCTGCGTGAGATTATACTCAACGGCACCACGTGCAGAGTAGCACCATAAATATAGAGTAGCACCATAAATATACAGAGGCACATGCTCTTTCTGGGCTATAAATGATGAGCCACGACTGCGATATGCGTTGCGAAAAAGAACGAGAGGTATGGGGGCAACAACGATACGTTGCAGCAAGCGTTATGCGGGAAAAACTGCAACGAAATATGGTATTTCTAAATTTTTTGGACAAGCTGAGCGTTCAGAAAATAATGCCCGAACGGACTCCTATGATATTGCCACTGTTGTTGCCAATATAGTTTCCGGATTTGTTGGTGACTTGCGCATGTGTGTAATTCAGTGTGATGCGGGCAAAGCTCAACAGGTACCAGTTTAAACCGATGGTGGCTGTCCACGCCCGTGCGCCTGAGAGAACATGAGACGAATCAGCCCAGTCCCATCTACCGGAGAGTTCCCATGCTCCCCATCCACCATCGATGACGGGATGCAACAGCCGTGGTGAGGACCACATGCCTGTGCGGGCAAAATAATTTGGTGTTTCCCCGCTCAGGAATATGCCCGCCTGAGCACTCAGAGCCTGTGTCGTGCCTGATTTTCCAAGATACGATGCGTATTGCGTGTCAGTGGGGAGTGTGTCGCGGAACTGCAGATGCCGTGCTCCATATTCAAACAGTGCCCAGCTTGATTTCCAGATTCCAAGAAGCTCGACGCCACCAGCCAGAGAGTTGGAAAGCGGAACTGTGGGTCCGAGCTGCATGGCGAAGGGATCATTCGTTCTGGCCAGCAGGCGTACGCTCTGAGAGAAACTGGTGGAGGGTTTAACATCTTCGTAAAAACCCCAGACGCCCAGATGGATAAGAGCCTTGTTACTGCGCCATGGAATGTAGTGCGCACGTGCCATATAAGTCATGTTGTCCCGCACATTCGCGGAGGCACTTGCTGAGTTGACATTATCACCCGCAATCTGAATCGCGACGTGCCAGTTCTTGCCGATGGCCTTGAACATTCCGCCCATTCCATACCAACCTCTGGCTGGTAGAATGGTGTTGGCAACGAGATCCCGGTCCAGAAAGACAGTTTGTGCAGAGCCTGTGCTGCCGTCAAATCCACGCTCGTTGAAAATATTTCCAAGTGCGAAATCTAAAGTTTTTTTCTGGACTTTTTGACTCCACATCATGAATGCACTCATGACTTCAGGCTTGTTATCCCCAAACTCGGCTTCAAAAACCCAGGAAAGCTGGCGGGCGTTCCCTTCTACTCCCAGACGGGCTGCGCGCATGACTGTGCGGGAAATATTGAGGTCACGATAACGGCTTCCAAAAGTGGCGCCATAATCAGCCAATACCCTGCCACGTACCTTGAAGGAGAAGGAGCCGTCAGGAGTGGTAAAAACAGGTAATCCTTTTCCCCATTTCAAAACCAGCCCTCCTATAGAGGTTGTCGTGGAATTAGAGGGAATCTGGGACGTAACACCCATCACAGGGGACGCGTTGACGGGAATATCAGAAACAGCGGCGTAGGTGCCAGGCGGAGCAGGAGTGAGCGGGTATTTTACAGTCTTCTGAGAAGCGGTTTCATCCCCAGCGAATTTTACAGGCTCGACAGGGCCGGATTGTAGTATGCGAGGCGGAGGATGTGGTGGAGTATTGCCCGTGACAGTCACATTTTTTTTACTATGGCTGGGGCCTGCGTGTTTTTCTACCTTGGACAGACGGGTTTGCAGCTCGTGAATTTGCTGTGACTGTAGTTTTACCAAGCGCATCAGTTCCTGCACATCAGGATTGTCTGATGCGGCCAGAGCATGGTGCGGCTGGACCAGAATTCCGACTATACCCAGCCCTGCAATCATCTTGGTGCATCGACAGGAATACTGTGAAATAGCCTTTGTGATGGATCGAGAGCTGTTCATAGCCAGAAACCTGGTGCTGTTCGGATCAGGCAGGTTGCGAGTCATACGGGCGGGCAAGGAGAGTGGCGACGAGCCCGCAGACTGCTGCAACAGCCAGCCAGGCTCCTGGCATGGCGCTGTTTCCTGTTTTCTGAATAAGCGTTGTGCAGATAAGCGGTGTGAAACCGCCAACGCATGTTGCCAGACTGTAGGCCAGAGAAAATCCGGTTGTGCGGATGCGGGGCGGGACAATTTCAGTCAGGTAGACAACTGCTGCACCATTATAAAGGCTATAGAGCGTGGCTAGCCATAATTCGACACCCAGCAATTTGAGAAAAGAAGGGGCTGCAATCAGCCAGGACATGGCAGGATAGGCCGTGAGAATTGCAAGTATGGTGGCTGTCAGCAAAAGCTTTTTGCGGCCCACTCGGTCAGACAGAGCGCCAAAAACAGGAAGCAGCAGCAAGTTTGTGATGCCCACGCACAAAGTCACTACAAGACTGTCATGTGCGGAAAGATGTAGAACCGCAGTGCCGAATGATGGTGTGTAAGCTGTAATGACGTAGAAGGATGTTGTTGTCATCAGCACCATCAGAACCCCCACAACAATGCTGCGCCATTCGCGATAGATGGTTTGCAGGGTTTCTGAAAAGCGGGGGTGGGAATGAACTGAAGTAAAGACTTCAGTTTCTTCTAGATTGCGCCGAAGAAAAAAGAGGATCGGGATGATAAGGCATCCCAACAGAAAAGGGATACGCCAACCCCATGACATGATTTCTGCTTGAGGCAGGAATGATGTCATGGCGACACCCAGGCCAGCTGCCCCCATCACGGCCACCTGCTGTGAGGCTGATTGAAAGGAGACAATAAAACCTTTATTATGAGGACTTGCTATTTCCGATAAATAGACAGAAGTGGAACCGAGTTCCACACCAGCTGAAAACCCTTGCAGCAGGCGTCCGAGAAGCACCACGCTTGGTGCGATAAGGCCAAGGGTCGTGTAGCCAGGGGTTATGGTCACGATCAGAGTGCCTGCCGCCATCAAGCTCAATGTGACAATCAGCCCTTTTCTCCGCCCGATACGATCGACGTAGGCTCCGAGCACCAGTGCGCCAAGAGGGCGCATGAGAAAACCTGCCCCGAAAGTTGCCAGAGCAAGCATGAGTTTTGACGTGGGATCTGATGACGGAAAAAAACTATGCCCTATAGCCAAAGCATAGAAACCAAAAACCATGAAGTCATACATTTCCAGCATGTTGCCGCAGGCAACCTGAATGACCGCTTTATAAAGCTTTTGTCGCGGTGGGTGGTCTGCTCCGGGTGTATCCTCTGATGGCAGAGCATCGCTTCGGTGTACGGGCGTGGAATTATAGTTGCTTTTCGTCATGCTTTTCTTCTTGTTGGTTTTATTGAGAATCTGCATGTGTGTTATATTTTATTTTCTTTCTGCATACGGGTATATGTTAACACAATGCAAATATTTTCTTCGTAACGGAAACACAACACTTGTGTCATTCCGCATTTATTTTGGGACTGTCATTCAAGCGGAGTGATAAGCGGAGAGAGCCGGGCGACCAGAGCGTTTCTGCTAAATTCCGCTTCACAGGAAAGGCTCTATCTTATTGTTTTAAAAAGTATCCGCGTCTCTTCGTAACGCTCCGTTTGAACGGGGTCTGCTCTAAGGAAAGTAGTCATCTCAGGGGGCCGTATCCTGTTCGGGTATGGTCATGAGGCCCAGCAGGTAACGGTTGCGTGACATGGGTATGGATCTCTGTGAACAGTCCGCCTCGCGGTCGTCTTTTTCACGTTTTTCCGGGATGTCTGTGTTCTGTGGCTGTGGTCGGACAATCGGACCGCCGATACGGCCTTCATGATTGGAAGGGGAAGGTATAATGGGTATTGAGGAAACTATATTGTCTTATTTGTCGAGCTTTACAGGGAATATGGAAAATTTGATATATATTAAAGGGATTATCCATAATCCAGAGATATGCCGTCAGAGAGGCTGCATGATAGCATGCGAGGTATATTTTTATGTTTCTATCAACCTGACCGCTAGTTTTTATATATAAAACGTTTAATTATTCATTCTTCACTACATAAAATATTTACCGCAAGGAAGGAGTTCTTGTTACAAGATCAGACGTGATTGGCAATCCATGCGATTGTCAGGGCTGCCGGAATAAAAAATGCCTGCGCGATGATTGTGCCCACTAATCGGCTTATGGATATCCAGACAATGGTGCGGCGGAACAGGCCGGGGTCAACACGCCCTTCGACAACATCATCTGTCATGACAGAGAGTTGAGGGTCTATCAAAGCGAAGAGCAGTATTGTCGCAACGCCGTTGATCACTGCGGAAAGCTGCGATGCCGTGACACGATAGGCAGGATTGAGATACCCCGCATAGAGTGATGCCAGCACGCCCACTGTAATCAGTGCCTGTGCCAGAACATTGGCGAGAAGGACACCCCATCCTACCCCTCGTTCTTTCGTCAGGGCGCGGATCTGACCGCGTGCCGGTAAAGTTACTGAATTTCTGAGAGCTATGAAGCCCGCGGGGCTGGCGGCTCTCAGAAACAAGCGTCCAGTTGATCGATGGCGTTGAAAATGACTGATGGCTCTTACGAACATGCGTTGTCCGGTTGGCACCATCATAATGCCGGCAAAAACTGCGAGTGTTGCACTCAAGAGAACGAGACGAAAATCGCCGAGCAGTGCATCACCACCGCCCGAGGCAAGGCGCATTTCTATTCTTTTCGCGAGGAATGGCCCGAGAAAGCTGTTTGACGTGCGGCTGACCAAAACCAGCATGTTGAACAGCGCAAAACTCATGGCAATTCGCCCGGTCCGCACCCCCGCGATGCGGGCCGCATAGGCCAGGGTGCCAATCAGGTTAATGCCTGCTGTCAGAAGACAGATGGTGATGAGTTGTCGGTCCATGCCGCCGTGGACACTATCACGGAATACGTCTTCTACCCAGCCATTATAGAGGCCCGGTTAACAGACTGTGTCAGTCATTTTTTTGGTTGTTCGTCGGCTGAGGTGGTGGGAGGAGGCGAGGGTAAAGCAATGGCGCATTACCCCGCAGGATAATGCGCCATTGTTGTGGGAGAGTGTTTAAAAAATCCCGCCTTGCTCACTGTATGGGGCAGCGGGCCTGAACGGATTCAGGACGCAAAGACCCTGGAAATGGCCGCCTGCGCTTCTCTCTGGATTGCGAGCAGGTGCTCTTCACTTTTGAAGCTCTCTGCATAGATTTTGTAAACATCTTCCGTACCGGAAGGGCGGGCGGCAAACCAGCCGTTTTCTGTCACCACTTTCAGCCCGCCGATGGGGGCATCATTGCCCGGCGCGCGAGTGAGCTTGCTGATAATCTTGTCTCCAGCCAGTGTTTCCAGCGGGAACTGTTCCGGGGAGAGCTTGCCCAGTCTGGCTTTCTGTTCGGCATTGGCCGGGGCATCAATCCGCGCATAGAACGGCGTGCCGAGGCGCGTGCTGAGTTCGTGATACAGCACGCTCGGGTTCTTGCTGGTTTTTGCGGTAATTTCCGCAGCCAACAGACCGAGGATGATGCCGTCCTTATCCGTGGTCCAGACCGTGCCATCACGGCGCAGGAAGGTGGCGCCTGCACTTTCTTCGCCACCAAAGCCCAGAGAGCCATCAATCAGGCCGGGCACAAACCATTTCAGCCCGACAGGCACTTCAACCAGCTTGCGGCCCAGCTCTTTTGCAACACGGTCAATCAGCCCGCTGCTGACCAGTGTCTTGCCCACGCCCAGATCAGCACTCCACTCCGGCCTGTTCTGGAACAGGTAGGAAATGGCCACTGCCAGATAATGGTTGGGGTTCAGCAGGCCATCCGGTTTGGCGACAATGCCGTGGCGGTCGGCGTCCGTATCATTGGCGAAGGCCACATCGAACTGGTCCTTCATGCCAATCAGGCTGGTCATGGCGTAAGGAGAGGAGCAGTCCATGCGGATCTGGCCATCCCAGTCAGCCGTCATGAAGGAAAAAGTCGGGTCCACGGTCTGGTTAACCACGGTTGCGTTCAGGCCATACCGCGCGATAATCGGCTGCCAGTAGCGGATGGCAGCCCCACCCAGCGGGTCGATCCCGATTTTTACACCGGCATCCCGGATGGCCTTCATGTCGATCACGGAGTCCAGATCTGCCACGTATGGCGTGATGTAATCATACCCTTTGATGCAGGCCGCTTTGCGGGCCTCTTCATAGGGCAGGCGTTTAACCTCTTTGAGATTATCGGCCAGAAAGCTGTTGGCCATATCCTGAATGGCTTTGGTCACCGCTGTATCCGCCGGGCCACCGTTGGGCGGATTGTATTTAAACCCGCCATCTGCCGGAGGGTTGTGCGAGGGCGTGATGACAACACCATCCGCCAGCCCCGTGCTGCGGCCTTTGTTATAGGCCAGAATAGCGTGGGAAATGACCGGGGTTGGGGTAAACCCGTCATGCTCGTCTATGCGGACGTCCAGACCGTGGGCTGCGAAGACTTCAATGGCCGAACGCTGGGCCGGGCCGGAGAGGGCATGGGTGTCCATCCCGATAAACAGCGGTCCATCAATGCCTTCGGCCTTGCGGTGGCGGCAGATGGCCTCACAGATGGCAAGGATATGCCCTTCATTGAAACTGGTGTGAAGGGAAGAGCCACGATGCCCGGATGTGCCAAAGGACACGCGCTGGGTGGGGATGGAAACATCAGGCTTACGGTCATAATAGGCAGCAACCAGAGCCGGGATGTCTGTAAGCCGGGACTGATCAAGTGTCTTGCCAGCAAACGGGCTGAGTGAGGACATCGCTTTTAAAATCCTTGTAGAACCAGAGGTGTATCGGCAGTCTGCAATACGCTTTTTGTCAGGAGAAAAGCGTGTGTCGGGTGGGATGTCCAGAGCAGAAAAGTTACTTTCGTATGTCTGAAAGGTAAAAATATCCCGACAAATCCGTTTTTTCTTAATCAAAGTGCCTGACATTCTTCCCCGGGCAGGGCGGGAAAGACCTGAAGGCCCATTGAACTATGAAAGTCTGGCCGGATTAAGGCTTTAAAGCTAAAAGACTCTTGTCCGCCTTCTGCAGGAAGCGGTGTGCCGGGGCCGGTGGCTTGTCATCTGGCTCTGGCTATCTGAGTAACTTGTGATGTTGGGCAGAGACTGCATGACCCTGAGTTCCCTACCTGAAGAGGGTGCCTCGTCCAGCCGGATTGAGGATCGCATTGTCTATGCGGCCCTCTCTGGCCAGATCGCTCCGGGGGAGCGTCTGGGTGAGAAGGAACTGGCCGAAATTTTCGGGGTGTCGCGCACGCTGGTGCGAGAGGCCATGATGCGCCTGCAGGCCAGAGGGATTGTGCAGGTTTCCTCCCGGCGGGGCTGGTTTGTGATTGAACCGACGGAGGAGGAGGCCCGGCATACGCTGGATGCCCGCCGCGCGCTGGAAGTGGGCATGCTGGTCACGCTGGGGAAGGGGGACGCCCGGACCATTCAGGCCCTGAGGGCGCATGTGCAGGCAGAGAAGGCGGCTATCAGGAAAGCGGATCGGGCGGAGCGCAGCTATCTGCTCGGGCATTTCCATGTCTGCTTGGCGGAAACACTGGGCAGCCCGGTGCTGGCGGCTCTGTTGCAGGATCTTACAACCCGCACGGTACTGATTGCCGCCTTATATCAGTCTTCTCACGATGCCTGTGAGTCCAGCGCGGAACATGAGGTGATTATTGATGCGCTGGAGGCAGGAGATGTGCCGGAGGCCGCCCGCCTGATGGATAAGCATCTGAGGCATGTGGAAAATGCCCTGAATGAGCGCCATGTGCTCAAGCGCCTGAAAAATCTGAAAGCCGCTCTGAACAGTTCCGACTGAAGGGAGGGGGCGTAGAAGGGGCTTGCAAGACCGTTTTCTTGTATGCAAGATTGTATGCGAACTGAAACGAGTGTGCGCGATCGCAGGCAGGAGCCTCTTTTTATGATGCCTTCAGACTGTTCCGGCACACATTCAGGCACAGCCGACGGAGCGGCCTCTGCGCCCGGCGGATATCGCGCGGTGGCGCGGTGTGATGCGCTGGGTGCCGCGCCGTATTCTGAAGAAAACGACAGACTGTTCCGGCCGTATCTGAGTGCTGCCCATCGGGCGACCCGCGCCCGCATTGCCGGGTGGATGCAGGAGGCCGGAATGAACACCCGCGTTGATGCCGCGGGAAATAGTGTGGGGCGGTATGAAGGGCTGAAGCCGGATGCCCCGGCGCTCCTGATCGGGTCTCATCTTGATACGGTGCGGGATGCCGGGCGGTATGATGGCACTCTGGGTGTGGTGCTGGGCATAGAGGTGGTTGCACATTACGCGGCACGGGGCGTGCGCTTTCCCTTTGCTCTGGAAGTGATCGGGTTTGGGGATGAAGAAGGGTCCCGCTTTCCCGTATCCATGCTGACATCCCGGGCTGTGGCCGGGCTTTTGCAGGAAGCGCCCGTTGGCATGCACGATGCCGCCGGGGTGAGTTTGCAGGCAGCCCTTGCCGAAGAAGGGCTGCTGCTGGAGCACATGCCCAAGGCGGCGCGGAGGCCTGAAGATTATGTGGCGTATCTCGAAGCGCATATAGAGCAAGGGCCTGTTCTGGAAGCGGAAAATCGTGCTGTGGGTGTGGTGACAGCCATTGCCGCGCAATATCGTTTCCGGGTGAGCATTCAGGGCGTGGCCGGACATGCGGGCACAATACCCATGGCCTTGCGGCAGGATGCTCTGGCCGCTGCTGCCGAAGCGGTTCTGGCGGTTGAGAGTGTTGGCCGCGCCGGGCCGCCTGATCTGGTCGCAACGGTCGGGCAACTGAACGTTTCTCCCGGCGTGCCAAATGTTGTGCCGGGGCATGTGGTTTTCAGTATTGATGTCCGGGCGGGCGAGGCCGCGGTGCGCAACGCCGCTGCGGAGGAGATCCGTACCGCGCTGGAAGCGCTGGCTGCCCGGCGGAATGTAACCCTTGAAATGACACTGCAGCAGGATCTGCCCGCCACCCCCTGTGATGCCAGCCTGACCCGCCTTCTGGGGGATGCTGTCTACACCATAACCGGAGAGGCTGCCCGGCGTATGGTGAGCGGGGCAGGGCATGACGCCATGGTGCTGGCCGCCCTTGCTCCGGTGTGCATGCTGTTTATCCGCTGTGCAGGCGGGATCAGCCATAATCCGGCTGAGGCGGTGGATGCGGCGGATGTTGAGCAGGCCTTTCAGGTCATGACCCGTTTTATCGAAGAGTTTGCCGGACACTATCTGGACAGCAAGGAAAGACCTGTTTGATGGGAAACGATTTTTTCGGCCAGATTGACCCGCCCCAGCGCCTCCTGATGGGGCCGGGGCCGGTGAATGTGCATCCGCGTGTTCTGCGCGCCATGGCGGCGGACATGCTGGGGCAGTTTGATCCGGAAATGACAGCCTATATGAATGAAACCATGGCGCTGTACCGTCAGGTTTTCATGACTGACAACCGCTGGACCTTTCTGGTGGACGGTACCGCCCGTGCGGGAATTGAGGCGGCTCTGGTGTCCCTCGTTGAGCCGGGTAGTAAAATCCTGATTGTGCGTGCCGGGCGTTTTGGCCTGCTGCTGTCCGAAATTGCGGAACGGATTGGCGCGGAAATCTGCACGCTTGATCTGCCGTGGGGTGAGGTTGCCTCGCTGGAGCAGATTGAAGAGGCGCTGCGTACCCATCGCCCGCAGGTTCTGGCCTGTATCCATGGCGATACCTCCACCACCATGGCCCAGCCGCTGGACGGTGTTGGCGCGCTGTGCCGGACCTATGATGTGCTGTCCTACGTGGATGCCACGGCAACGCTGGGCGGCATGCCGGTGAAGACCGACGCATGGGGCATTGATGTCATTTCCGCCGGTTTGCAGAAATGCATGGGCGGCCCGCCCGGTTCTGCGCCCATCACCATTTCTGACCGTGCCGCGGCGCATATCATGGCGCGGCGGCATGTGGAGGCCGGTATCCGCAGTGGAGATACGGATAATGGCCGGGGTGCGCGCATCGGCTCCAACTATTTCGATCTGGCCATGATCATGGAATACTGGTCCGAGCGGCGCTTGAACCACCATACCGAAGCCACGACCATGCTCTACGGCGCGCGGGAGGCGGCCCGTGTGATGCTGGAAGAAGGGCTGGAGGCCCGTTTTGCCCGCCATAAGGCCGGGAGCACGGCCATGGTGGCGGGCCTGCGGGCGTTGGACCTGACTGTTTTCGGGAATGATGCGCACCGGATGGCGAATGTCACCGGTGTCTGGATCCCCGAAGGGGTGGATGGCGAGCAGGTGCGCCAGCGCATGCGGGAAGATTTCGGGATTGAAATCGGCACCGCCTTCGGGCCGCTGGCCGGGAAGATCTGGCGCATCGGGGTGATGGGCTACAACGCGAGAAAACAGGCTGTCTTGCAGACACTCGGGGCGCTGGAAGCGTGTCTGGCGGCGGAGGGCTATGCGGCCAGACGCGGCGCGGGGGTGGATGCCGCACTGGCCACCTGCCAGCACGGACTGTGGCAGTGAAATCCGTGCACTGAAAACAGACAGAACAGGAGGGCGGAATGAGCGGAGAAGACAGGACGAGCGCCGGACTGGAAGGCGCGCTGGAGGCAACAGCCGCGAGCCTTGGCCTGACTATTCCTGACGCATGTCTGCCGGGGGTTGTGGCCAACACACAGCTTCTGCACGGCTATGTTGAGCTTATCTGCGGGATGCCGCTGCCGGATACGTGCCTTCCTGCCTATGAGTATCAACCCTGATGATGCCCATGATGGACCTTGCCCGAAAAATCCGCTCCGGTGAGCTTTCCGCTGTGCGGGTTATCAGCCAGACGCTTCAGAGCATCCGTGAGCGGGACGGGGCCTATAACGCCGTAACCCGCCTGCTGGATAAACGCGCTCTGCATGCCGCCGCCGCATTGGACGCGCAGATCAGCCGGGGTGATCCTGTGGGGCCGCTGGCTGGCGTGCCTTTTGGCGTGAAGGATCTGTTTGATCTGGAAGGGCTGGTGACCACCGCCGGGTCTGTTGTGCTGAACGCGCAGCCTCCTGCACAGCGGGATGCGGAGGTGGTGCGCCGCCTGTGCGCCGCCGGGGCCATTCCTGTCGCCACGCTCAATATGGATGAATTCGCCTACGGGTTTGCAACGGAAAACGCGCATTACGGCACAACGCGCAACCCGCATGACACGGCCTGTCTGGCCGGTGGTTCATCCGGTGGTTCGGCGGCTGCGGTTGCGGCGGGGCTGCTGCCGCTCACGCTGGGGTCTGACACCAACGGCTCCATTCGGGTTCCGGCCTCTCTGTGCGGGGTGTGGGGGCTGCGACCAACGCAGGGCGTTCTGCCGCTCCAGGGGGTTTATCCGTTTGCCGCCAGTCTCGATGTGATCGGGCCGTTTACCCGCACCAGCGCGGATCTCGCCTGTGCGTTCGAGGTATTGAGCGGTCAGGCCTGCCGGGTTGAGCAGGATATCTCCGCCCTCAGAATAGGGCTGCTGGACGGGTGGTTCACGCAGGATCTTGCCCCGGAGCTGGAAGCCGGGGTGAACCGGCTGCTGGCGGCGTGCCGGACTGTGCGGCGCGTCACGTTGCCCGAGGTGGCGCGGGTGCGGGCGGCGTCCTTCGTGATTACGGCTGCGGAAGGCGGTGCGCTGCATCTGGATCGGCTGAAACGGGAGCCGATGGCGTATGATCCCGCCACGCGGGACAGGCTGATGGCGGGTGCCCTGCTGCCCTCCATGCCCGTTGTGCATGCGCAGAGGCTCCGGAGCTGGTTTCGGGAGGTCATGCACGCGGCGTTTGAGGACGTGGATATCCTTGTGGCCCCCGCCACACCCGGTGCCGCTCCCCGGCTGGATCAGCCGACCATTACGGTCGGCGGAAAACAGGTCTCCGCCCGTGCCAATCTTGGCCTGTTTACACAGCCTTTGAGCCTTGCCGGCATGCCGGTGGTGGCGGCTCCGCTGGCCCCGGCTGCGGGGCAGGCTGTCGGGTTGCCTCTGGGTGTGCAGCTTGTGGCCGCACCGGGGAGAGAGGCGACCGTACTGGCGTTTGCGCAGGCCATGGAAAAAGCGGGTCTGCTTGGTTTTCCGTGTGCGGGGGCTGCGCCAGTGGCGTCAGCCGGGGTGGCGGGTTCTCACCCGGCGGGGTGAGCCGGGTCTGGCCGCGCATAGGCCAGACGGCCATCCACCCATGTGGCCTTGATGCAGCGGTCATCTCCCAACGTCATCAGAACAAACAGCAGGTCCGCCATGCTGGCGCAGTGTTGGGTGCGCAGGGCCAGAAGAGGTGTGGCCGCCGGGTCCAGCACGCAGAGGTCCGCTTCCATGCCGGGGGCGATGGTCCCGATTTTCGTCTCAAGATGCAGCGCCTGTGCAGCCCCAGCTGTGGCCAGCCAGAAGGCCTGAATGGCGTGCAGGCGCTGTTTGCCCGCCATCAGGGAGACCTTGTAGGCTTCCCCCATGGTGCCGAGCAGGGAAAAGCTGGTGCCTGCCCCGATATCCGTGCCCAGCCCGACATGCACCGGGCGATGCGGGTCCACTGCGTCGAACAGACGGAAAGCGCCGCTCCCCAGAAACAGGTTGGAGGTCGGGCAGTGGGCAAGGGCGCACCGGGTATCATGGCACCGCTGAAAATCCTGCTCCTCCATATGAATGGCATGGCCGAAAATGGCGCGCGGGCCGGCCAGACCGGCTTTGTCATAAACATCCAGATAGGACGCGCGGTCTGGAAAGAGGGAGTTTACGAAGGCTATTTCCGCTTCATTTTCAGCAAGGTGGGTCTGCATGAACAGGTCCTCCCGGCTGCGGAAAAGCGCACCGGCAGCCTCAAGCTGTTCCGGGGTGCTGGTAATGGCAAAGCGCGGTGTGACGGCATAAAGCTGCCGCCCGGTGCCGTGCCATGTCTCTATTAGCTTCAGGGACTCATCATAACCCTGCTGTGCCGTATCACGCAGGTTTTCAGGGGCGTTGCGGTCCATCAGAACCTTCCCGGCTATCATCCGGGTGCCGAGTTTTTCTGATTCCTGAAAGAACGCGGTGACGGACTCAGGGTGGACGGTGCAGTACACGGCGGCTGTGGTCGTGCCGTTGCGCAGCAGTTCCTGCAGGAAGGCCCGGGCTACGGCCTGCGCCACCTCCGGGCTGGAAAACTGCGCTTCCGTGGGAAAGACATACTGCTCAAGCCATTCCAGCAACTGCTCACCCCAGGAGGCAATAACGGGGAGTTGCGGATAATGCACATGGGTATCAATAAACCCGGCACTGATCAGGCCGTCCGGATAGTGGG
Organism: Acetobacter farinalis; assembly: GCF_011516935.1. Lineage (GTDB taxonomy): Bacteria > Pseudomonadota > Alphaproteobacteria > Acetobacterales > Acetobacteraceae > Acetobacter > Acetobacter farinalis. The sequence goes on along the minus strand of NZ_WOTF01000016.1, from coordinate 22,842 downwards.
TGACAGTAACGCCCTCCGGCACCAGCCCACGCAGAGCGTCATACGCACCGCAGTGGGTTATCAGCCCGTTTGCAATCAGGATCAGCCCGTCTTCCTCCACATGCAGGGCCTCTTGGGGCGGCATGGTGAACGGGTTGCCTGTAAAGGTGATGAAGCGACCTCTCAGAGCGGCGGCGCGGGATGTGGAGGGCATGAACAACCTCGCAGGCGTAAGGGGCTGAAGTCAGAACTGATGCGCAAAAAACTGGTCAATTTCAGAAATGATCAGTCGGGCCGCCATGGAAAGCTGGCGGGACCTGTCCACACACAGCGCCAGTGTGAGCGGGGAGAGTTTCTTGTTAAGGATGGGGGTGAAGGCAAGCTGTTTCTTTTGCACTTCATCATAAGCGTCCAGATAGCTGAGAATTCCAAGACCAACGCCTTCGCTGACAAGCGATTTGATCATCTGGATATTATCAGTGCGGGCAACGACCTGCATTTTTATGCCGGTTTCCGCCTCCAGCAGTTCAAGCGGCCGCCACAGAGCCAGCGGCGGGGCGGGGATCACAACCGGATATTCCTCAGCAAGGCTGAAGGGGGCTGTCTCCAGCGCGCCCACAGGGTGGTCCGGCGGCGTGATGAAGCCCAGCGGAATTTCCTTGTGCGCCCGCACGAACAGTTCCCGCATGTGGCCGGGGTTGAACATCAGGGCAAAATCGGCCTGACCATCAACAAGCAGCTCCCCCATATCCCTGCTGGCCCGGACATGCACATTCACCACAATACCGGGGTGTGTCTCCCGCAGGCGGCCCAGAACAGCGGGCAGGAAGCCTTTGGTGAGCGCATCGGGAACCAGAATATCCGCCGAACCCTGCCGCAGCCCCTTGAGGTTATCAATCTGGGTGGTGAGGGCGCGGAGGTCCCGTGTCCAGCGCAGGCCGGAGGAGAGGAGCAGTTCCCCCGCCGTTGTCAGCCGTAGTCCGGTGGGCAGCCGTTCAAACAGCAGTGTGCCGAGCAGCTTCTCGCCCTGCAGAATCTGCCGGTCGATGGCGGATGCCGCGATGTTCAGCTCATCCGATGCCTTCCGGATGGAGCCCTGCTGCGCCACGGCAATGAAATATCGGAGGAAGCGGGAAAAAACCGGCATAAGAGGTGATCTCATTTTGCGAACGGATTAGACTGAAATATGACATATACAAGAATGGTCCGGGTGTGAAATTGTTTCACTTGTCTGCCGGTGCAGCGGTTTTTGCAGTGAGCCAGAGCAAACCTTGTCAGTATGGGAAAGGGTAGTGTGAGATGCACGTAAAAAATTTCCGTCTGGTATACCAGATTGATAGCCCGTTTGCGCAAGCGCATTCTGCACAAAACATGATGCAGGCAGACCTTCCGTGATGATCATGCCGGGGCAGAGCGCTCCGCAAAAGCCGCTCCTGTTCAGAAGAAAGAGGGTTTGACGTGCATATAGGACAAGTTTCTGCCTCTTCAGGTCTGGAACAGCTTGCTGACCGTGTCCGGGATGATCTGGCCAAAATCCGCTACGCAACAGGGGATTGGTGTGAACCGCTTGAACAGGGCGGAGAGCCTGTTCTGGATGTGGCCATTATCGGTGGCGGGCAGGGCGGCCTTGCCACATGCTTTGCCCTGCGCAGGCGCGGTTTGGGCAATACGTGCATTTTTGAACAGGCCCCACGCGGAGGGGAAGGCCCGTGGGTGACCTTTGCCCGTATGGTCACGCTGCGCACCCCCAAACATGTGACCGGGCCTGATCTGGGTATTCCGAGCCTGACGCCGCAATCCTGGTTTGAAGCACGGTATGGTGTGGAGGCCTGGGCCGCGCTGGACAAGATTTCCCGTCAGGACTGGCAGGCTTATCTGGACTGGCTGCGGGAGAGTCTGGCCCTGCCGGTGCAGAATGACAGGAAGCTGGTGGATATTGACTGGCAGCACGGGCTGCTGCGCCTCACCTTCCAGCAGGCCAGCGGCGCGCAGACACAGGTCTGGGCGCGCAAAATGGTTCTGGCGACCGGGATTGAAGGCGGGGGTGCGTGGCATGTGCCGGACTTCATCACGCAGGCCCTTCCAGCTTCGCGCTATGCGCACACCAGCCAGCAGATTGATTTTGCAGCCCTGAAAGGCAAGCGGATTGGTGTTCTGGGCGCGGGGGCTTCAGCCTTTGATAATGCCGCAACCGCGCTGGAGCAGGGTGCCGGCCGCGTGGACCTGTGCCTGCGCAGGGCGACTATCCCCAGCATCAACCCATATCGCTGGATGGAGAATGCCGGTTTCCTTGGCTATTTTGCGGACCTGCCCGATGCCGTGCGCTGGCGCTTCATGCACCGGATTTATGATTTGAATCAGCCGCCGCCGCAGGACACGTTCTGGCGCTGCCGCAAGCATGAAAATTTTGCGTTTCATACCGGCACGCCCTGGCTGGCGGTGAAGGAAACGGCAGAGGGCGTTGTGGTGACAACCCCGCATGGTGACATGACATTTGATTTCCTGATTATCGGCACAGGATTTGTCATTGATCTGACACGCCGCCCGGAAATGCAGCGCTTTGCCGAAAATGTCCTGCTGTGGCGGGATCGTTTCACAGCGCCGGAGGGGGAGGAAAGCACTGTTCTGGCCAGCCATCCCTATCTGGGCGGCAGCTTTCAGTTCCTGCCCCGTAATGAGGCAGATCCTGCGGCCCCCATGCTCGCGGCCATCCACAATTTCACATTTGCCGCCATGCCGAGCATGGGGCTTTCCGGCGCGTCCATCAGCGGGATGCGGTTCGGGGTGGAGCGGCTGGCGCAGGCCATCGGCCGGGAACTGTTCGTGCAGGATGGGGAAAAGCACCTGCAAAGCCTGCTGCGTTACAATACGGAGGAACTCGTCAGCCTTGCGCCGCCTGTGTAATGCCAACACAAGACGCCGGAATGGGAGAGAGCATGACTGACTACCCGCGTGACATGACCGGATATGGCCCGACACCGCCGGACCCGCAGTGGCCGGGCGGGGCGCGTATCGCCGTTCAGTTTGTCATCAATTACGAGGAAGGTGCTGAAAACTCCGTTCTGCACGGGGATGCGGGCTCCGAGGCATTTTTGTCGGAAATGGTCGGTACACGCTCCCTTCCCGGTGTGCGCTGTATGCAGATGGAAAGCCTGTATGAATATGGCAGCCGGGCGGGGTTCTGGCGGTTGCAGCGGCTGTTTGAGGCCGCGGGCCTGCGCCCCACGGTTTTTGGCGTGGCTCTGGCCATGGCGCGCAACCCCGAAGCTGTTGCCGCCATGAAAGCGGGCGGGTGGGAGATCGCCACGCACGGCCTGCGCTGGATTGATTATCAGGATATCCCTGAGGCGGTGGAGCGCGAGCACATTCGGGAGGCTATCGCCCTGCATACGGACATCACCGGAGCGCGCCCGCTTGGCTGGTATCAGGGGCGCACAAGCCCGAACACGGCCCGTCTGGTCGTGGAGGAAGGGGGCTTTGTGTATGACGCGGATTCCTACGCTGATGATCTGCCGTATTATGACCGTCGCTACGGTCGCCCGCAGTTGATCGTGCCGTACACGCTGGATGTGAATGACATGAAATTTGCCGCGTTGAACGGGTTTACGGAAGGAGAGCAGTTCTTCCGCTACCTGCGGGATACGTTCGATATGCTGTATCGGGAGGGTGGGCGGATGATGTCCGTGGGGCTGCATTGCAGGCTTGCCGGCAAGCCTGCGCGCGCTCTGGCTGTGGCGCGTTTTCTGGAGCATGTGCAGGCGCATGAGAAGGTCTGGGTGGCAACCCGTCTGGATATTGCGCGCCACTGGCTTGCGGTGCATCCGGCATGACGCTTGATGAGGTGAATGCCCTGCCTTTCCCGGCCTTTGTGGCGGCATTTGGCGGGGTTTATGAGCATTCTCCCTGGGTGGCGGAAGGGGCGGCGGTTCAGCGGCCCTTTGCCAGCCGGGAGGATATGCTGAAAGCCTTTTCGGGTGTGGTGCGGCAAGCCGGAGCAGCGCGGCAGATCGCCCTTGTGCAGGCCCACCCTGAACTCGGCCATCGGGTGGGGGTGGACCCGGCTTTGAGTGAAGCTTCGGCGCAGGAGCAGGGCAGTGCCGGGCTCGATCGGTTGAGCCCTGCGGACTATGCGCAGTTTCAAAGCCTGAACGCCGCATATCGTGCGAAGTTCGGGATGCCGTTTGTCATCTGTGTGCGCAAGGCCGGGAAAGCAGTTATTCTGGAGGCCATGGCCCGGCGGCTGGCGAGCACGGCAGAGGAAGAACTGGCCGAAGCTCTGGCCCAGATTGATGCTATCGCCTCCCTCCGCCTGCAGGATAAGGTGCCGGAATGAGCTCTCTTTCAACCCATGTGCTGGATACGGTTTCCGGCCGCCCCGCGGCGGGTGTGCGCATCCGCCTGTTTCTGGGGCATGCCCTGCTGTTTGAAGGGGTGACGGATGCGGATGGCCGTTGCCCCGCGCTGCGTGAGCTGGCTCTTGAACAAGGGCAGTACCGGCTGGAGTTTGAAAGCGCGGCCTATTTCCGGGCACAGGGTCTCGCGCTGGCGGAGCCGCCGTTTCTGGATGTGATTCCCATCGTGTTCGGTCTGGGCGCGGAAGGGCATACCCATGTTCCGCTGCTTGCCGCGCCGTATGGTTATTCGACTTATCGAGGGAGTTGACCGCGTGAACCTCGAAAAACGGCAAACAGCCGAGCCGGTACATCCTGTTGACCAGATGCTTCCTCTGGGGGTGCTGGCGGTCTATGGCTTCCAGCATGTTCTGACCTTTTATGCGGCGGCAGTGATTGTTCCGATCCTGCTCGCCAGTGCACTCGGCCTTTCGCATGACATGCTGGAGCACCTGATTGAGGCGGATCTGTTCACCTGCGGCATCGCCTCGCTGATCCAGTCTGTGGGGTTTGGAAAGATTGGCGTGCGTCTGCCGCTTCTACAGGGGGTGACCTTTGTGGCTGTCATGCCGATGATCGCCATCGGCGTGTCTGCCGGGGGTGGTGTGGAAGGGCTGCGCCAGATTTTCGGGTCCGTGATTGTCGGGGGGCTGTTTTCCTATCTTGTTGCGCCGTATTTCTCGCGCCTGATCCGCTTTTTTCCGCCGGTGGTGACAGGCTCCGTCATTCTGGTCATCGGGCTGGCGCTGCTGCCTGTGGCCGCGAACGATATTGTTGCCGGGCATGGCACGGCAACCATGCAGAACCCGGTGGAACTGCGGAACGTGGCCTATGGGCTCGGCACGCTGTTCTGCATTCTGCTGATCCAGAAATTCTTTCGCGGGTTTCTGGGGACTATTGCGGTGCTGATCGGCCTTGTGTGTGCAACGCTGGTGGCGTGGCTGCTGGGGGATGCGCATTTTGGGGATGTCGGGGCGGCACCGGTGCTGACCATCGCACAGCCTTTCTATTTCGGCATGCCGACCTTTCATGTCGTGCCTGTTCTCTCCCTTATTATTGTCATGATCATCTCCATGCTCGAAACCACCGGGGATGTGTTCGCGACAGGCGCGATCGTTAAAAAACCCATCACGGGAGAGGATATTTCCGCAGCCATCCGTGCAGACGGCCTGGCGACGTTTATCGGCGGGATATTCAACTCCTTTCCCTACACCTGCTTTGCGGAAAATGTCGGGCTTGTGCGGCTGACACAGGTGAAAAGCCGGTGGGTTGTGGCCTCAGCAGCGGTGATCATGATGGTGCTGGGGTGTGTTCCCAAACTGGCGGCCATCATGGCCAGTGTGCCACTGCCGGTTCTGGGCGGTGCGGCGCTGGCCATGTTCGCGGCCGTGGCTGTTGTGGGGATACAGACGCTGGCGCAGGTTGATTTTGAAAACCAGAATAACATGATCATTGTTGGGACCAGCATCGGGCTTGGCATGCTGGCAACGGCACAGCCGCATATTGCCGATACCCTTCCGGCGTGGGCGCGGGTTGTTTTTGGCAGCGGTATCACGCTCGGGTCCATGGCCGCCATGGGGCTGCATCTGGTGTTCAACCATTTCATGCCCGCCAGCCCCTCCGGCGTGGTGATGGATATGCCCGCTGCCGGGGGCCTGTCTGGCGTGAGTGCCGAAGGATCAGGCTTGGAGCAGGAGGATGGGCAGACAAGCAGGCAACGGAGCGCGTAAAAAGGTCTGCGCGTGCGGCGGCATACACTCCCGCACGGTTCAGGGAGTCCGGCCGGTTTTCCTGATAGGCCGGGTTAAGATGTTCCAGCAGGAGTTTGTGCCTTATGCGGCATTCCATCCGGTTTTATCTCGGCTCAGTCCGTCACGAAATTTCCGGGGTCAGCCCGACCACCACGGTGCTGGACTGGCTGCGTGATGCGTGCCGCCGCACCGGCACCAAGGAAGGCTGTAATGAGGGAGATTGCGGGGCCTGCGCAGTTCTGGTGGTCAGGCTGGAGGGGGAACAGCTTGTCTGGCGGGCAGTGAATGCCTGTATCCAGTTCCTGTGGATGCTGGACGGCGCACAGATTTTTACCGTGGAGGATCTGCGCAGCCCGGATGGCGCATTGCACCCGGTGCAGCAGGCCATGGTGGACCAGCATGGGTCACAGTGCGGGTTCTGCACGCCGGGGTTTGTCATGTCGATGGTGGCCTATTGCAAAACGCCGGGTGCCTCGATGGCGGAGGGCGCGATCAATGATGCGCTGGCAGGGAACCTCTGCCGCTGCACGGGCTATGCGCCCATTGTGCGGGCCATGAAGCAGGTTCTGGCTACGCCGGAGACTGCGCAGGGTATTCAGGCGGAGCAGGCATTGGCGGAGAGCATCAAAACCCGCCTGAAAACCCTGCAAGGAGACCAGACGGCTGAAATCGCGGGTGCTGAGGGGCGGATTACCTTGCCCGCCAGTGCGGACGCGCTGGCCGCAGCGTATCTGGCGGCACCGGATGCAACTCTGGTGGCAGGTGCGACCGATGTCGGGCTGTGGGTCACGAAAGGCCTGCGCGCCCTGCCTCATCTTATCGGTATCGGGCAGGTGCCGGATCTGCGCAGGATCGAGCACACACCCGAAGGGCTGTGGCTGGGGGCGGGCGTGACTTGGGCGGAAGCCCGGCCCGCTCTGGCCGCCCTGCTGCCGGATGCCGGAGAAGTTATCCGGCGTATCGGTTCCACACAGGTGCGGAATGCGGGCACTGTGTGCGGGAATATCGGGAATGGCTCACCCATTGGGGATGGGCCTCCGGTGCTGATTGCCGCAGGGGCCGTGCTGAGACTGCGGAGGGGGGATACGCGCCGCAGCCTGCCGCTGGAAGAGTATTTTCTGGCGTATGGCAAACAGGACCGGCAGCCGGGCGAGTTTATCGAGGCTGTGGTGATCCCCGTACCGCATCCGGCCACTGTTTTCCGTGCCTATAAGGTTTCCAAGCGGTTTGATCAGGATATTTCAGCCGTTCTGGGGGCTTTTGCGTTTATACCGGATGGAGAGGGGCGCATTACCCGCGCGCGGATTGCGTTTGGCGGCATGGCGGCAACGCCCAAGCGCGCCCGTGCGGCAGAAGCCGCGTTGGAAGGGCAGTTCTGGACGGAGGCAACGCTGCACGCGGCGCAGACCGCACTTCAGGCAGAGTTTGCACCGATCTCGGATATGCGTTCCAGTGCGTGGTATCGTCAGACCGTGGCGGGCAATCTGCTGACACGTCTGTTTGCGGAAACAGGGCCGCACTCTGCCGGAACAGAAACCCGGCTGGCCGGATGGAAGGGAGAGGCCTATGTCTGACCCCGCCAGAAACCCCGAGACTCAGGGCGCGGCAGGCGGTGCATCCCCCAGTATGCGGCATGAAAGCGCGCCGCTGCATGTGTCCGGCAGTGCTGTCTATATTGATGACCTCCCGGAACCACGGGGCCTGCTGCATGTGGTGCCGGGTTTGAGCACAAAAGCCCATGCGCGCCTTGTTTCTGTAGATCTTGATGCCGTACGTGCGGTTCCTGGTGTGGTGTGTGTGCTGACAGCGGCGGATATCCCCGGTGAAAATCAGGTCAGCCCTGTGGGCCGGCAGGATGAACCGTTGCTGGCGGAAGGGGAGGTGTCCTTTTACGGTCAGCCAATTTTTGCCGTAGTGGCGGAAACGCGCGGCATTGCGCGCCGTGCCGCCCGGCTGGCCAGAATTATTTATGAAGAACGGCCCGCCGTGCTCACCATTGCTCAGGCGCGTGAGGCCGGGAGCGCTCTGGTCTGGCGGCCTCTGGTGATGAGCCGGGGGGATGTTGAAGCCGGTCTGGCCGCGGCCCCCCGCCGTTTGTCCGGGCAGGTGACAGTGGGCGGGCAGGAGCATTTCTATCTGGAAGGGCAGGCCGCGCTGGCCCAGCCGGGAGAAGCGGGGGAAATGCAGCTCTGGTCTTCCACCCAGCACCCCACGGAAACACAGCATATGGTGGCTCATTGCCTCGCTGTGCCCAGCAGTCTGGTTACGGTTGAAGTGCGCCGCATGGGGGGCGCATTCGGGGGGAAGGAAACACAGGCTAACACGCCTGCCTGCCTTGCGGCCCTTGCCGCGCACAGGATAGGACGCGCCGCCAAGATCCGGCTGGACCGGGATGATGACATGCTGATGACTGGCAAGCGGCATGACTTCGTGGTGGAGTATGATGTCGGGTTTGATGATGAGGGCCGCATTCTGGCGGTCGATATGGTTCTGGCGGCGCGCTGCGGCTGGTCGGCTGACCTTTCCGGCCCTGTGGTTGATCGCGCCCTGTTCCATGCGGACAATGCCTATTTCTACCCAGATGTCCGCCTCAGGGGAGAGCCACTGAAAACCAACACCCAGTCCAACACCGCGTATCGGGGCTTCGGGGGGCCGCAGGGCATTGTGGCGGCCGAACGGGTGATTGAGGAAATTGCCTTCGCAACCGGGCTGGACCCTCTCGATGTGCGCCTGCGCAATGTGTATGGCACCGGCACGCGCAACGTCACACCGTATCACATGACGGTAGAAGATTCGATTTCTGCGGATATCATGACTCAGCTTGCCCTGACCTGTGAATATCGCAAACGGCGTCAGGCTCTGCGTGAGGCAAACCGCAGCAGCCCGTATATCAGGCGCGGGATTGCGCTCACGCCGGTAAAATTCGGAATTTCCTTTACGGCCACACACTATAATCAGGCAGGCGCTCTGGTGCATGTCTATACGGATGGCTCCGTGCAGGTGAATCATGGTGGCACGGAAATGGGGCAGGGGCTGCATACCAAAATGGTGCAGATTGTCCTGCGCGAGTTCGGTCTGCGTGAAGAAAAAGTCCGTATAACCGCCACCACCACGGGCAAGGTGCCCAATACGTCCGCCACGGCGGCATCCAGCGGAGCAGACCTGAACGGCATGGCGGTTCTCGATGCGGTGCATAAAATCAAGGCGCGTCTTGTAAAATTTGCCGCAGAGCAGTGGAATGTTTCTGAGAGAAGCGTGCAGTTTCTGCCAGAAGGTGTGCAGGTAGGGGGGCAGTGCATTGCCTTTCAGGATCTCACGAAGGCCGCGTATTATGCGCGTGTTTCCCTCTCGGCTAACGGGTTTTACAAAACGCCGAAAATTTCATGGAATGCGGAAACCGGACGAGGGCGGCCTTTTTACTATTTTGCGTATGGTGCGGCATGTGCGGAAGTGGCGGTTGATCTGCTGACAGGTGAGAACCGTATTGAACGGGTGGATATCCTGCATGATGCAGGCCTTTCCCTGAACCCGGCTATTGATATCGGGCAGATTGAGGGTGGTTTTGTGCAGGGGGCGGGGTGGCTGACCATGGAAGAACTGGTGTGGGATGAGGCCGGGCATCTACGCACCCACGCGCCCAGCACGTACAAAATTCCCGCCTGCTCGGACCGCCCCCGCATTTTTAATGTGGCGTTACTGGAAGGTGCCCCCAACCGGGAAGCCACTATTTTCCGCTCCAAGGCCGTGGGGGAGCCACCCTTTGTGCATGGCGTTGCGGTGCTGCATGCCATTTCTGATGCACTCGCCAGCCTGACAGCGTATCAAACCTGCCCTCGGCTTGATGCTCCTGCCACGCCTGAGCAGATTTTGCGCACGGCGCAGCGCCTGCGGCAGCAGGCCGCGCACTGAGGCGCGTGCTGCCATGAAAGACCTGCTGAACGCGCTATCCCGCTGGCAGGCTGAGGCCGCGCCCATGGCCTGTGTGCAGGTAATGGAGGTGCAGGGCTCAACCCCGCGTGAGGCCGGGGCTTTCATGTTGGTGGGAGAAGGCTGGCACACGGGCACGATTGGCGGCGGATGCCTGGAGTGGGACAGTGTGCAGCATGCCAGAACCCTGCTCCGCACGGGGGGAGCAGAGTGCGTTTACCGGTTTGTTCTGGGGCCGGAAACCGGGCAATGCTGCGGCGGGCGGGTTGAGGTCCGTGTGGCGCGGATGAATGCTGCTCTGGCGCTGGCCCTGCAACAGCAGCTTGCCCGCCAGCAGCAGTCCTGGCCAGTGCTTGTCCTGTTCGGGGCCGGGCATGTCGGGCGTGCGCTGGCCCGTGCGCTGGCACCACTGCCCCTGCGGTTGATCTGGGTAGACCCGCGTGCCGAAGAGTTCGGGCCGGTGCCGGAGGGGGTGGAGGCACGCATCACGTCCGGCTGGGAACAGGTTCTGGCAGAGGCTCCACCCGGTTCCGGCATTCTGGTGCTGACCCCCAGCCACACGCTGGATGCGCTGATTGTGGCGGCGGCGCTGGAGCGGGGGGATTTCTCTTATGTCGGGCTGATAGGCTCGCGCACCAAGCGCCGCCGGTTTGAAGCCGGATTTCGGGAGATCGGCTTACCTGAAGAGCGAATTGCGTCCGTTATCTGCCCGATAGGAGCGCGTGGGGTGCGGGACAAACGGCCTGAAATTATCGCAGCACTCGTGGCGGCGGAGCTGATAGAACGGTTTCTCACCCCCTCATAACGGCCCCATCCATAGGGGGGCGGGTGGCCCGAGGCGCAGGGGGATGTGGTTAGACAAACACTGTGCGGAGCCTCCGCAGGTCCGGCCAAAGGCACATGGGGTGGATAGGTGTATAGGTAGGGTCGGGGTTTTTATCCGGCGGGATGGCTGGTCTCCGGCGCTTCTGCCATGAGGGAGACATGGGCCGCGATAATTTTCCAGCCCTGATCAGTCAGCATCCATGTCTGCATCTGTCGTCCGATGCGCGGTGAGCCTTCGCGCTGAAATTCCAGACTGACCACGGCTGCGGTGTCCCCCAGAACCGTAACCACCCGCTTCAGAATGCGCCGCGGTGGGGAGCCACCCGTGCGGGCACGCCGGAATTCCGCAATCTCTTCGGCTCCATAAAGATTTTCTCCCACGCCATACCGCACGGTTTCCGGCCCTTCGTAAAAGAAGGCATCCAGTGTTGTAAGAGCGTTCTCGCCCAAAGCGGTTTCATAGGCATCGGAAAGAGCGGTAATCGTGGCCACGAGAGCGGGCGGGTTGAGCATGATGCGGGCTTTCAGAAAAGCGGGAGAGCAGGAAAACGGTGGCGGACCTCACAACAGGAGAGGTCTGCCACCGTTTTGAAAGCCGGAACAGCGTGCAGTGATGGTACAGGTCAGAACGAGGTGGAGATGGTGCCAGTCATGGTAAAGCGCGGTTCCAGCATGAAGGCATTTCCATACCCGGTGTAGGCGGCGTTGCTGCCGCTATAAACCGTGCTGGTATCCCGCGCGCTGTAGACAGCGCCCATCGCGCCAGTGCGAACAATGGAACCTGTCAGGTTGGTAAAGTTCAGCTTGAATGTGGGGGATTTCAGGAACCCGACAGGCTTGAAGTGATAGCCAAGAGAAAGAGAGTCTGTCACATAACCCGGAATGCGCTGGTCGTTTGCGATCGAGACGGACTGAGGCCCGGTATAGTGCACGGCACCGTTCGCAAAAAATCCTTTGTAGGTATAGGTCAGACCAAAGTTTGCAATGATGCGTGGCGCCATGACGGCCTGCGCGCCTTTGGAATGCAGCATGATGTTCGGATACGGATCAAAAACATTGCTGTCCTGAGTGGCGTGCAGATATTCGAGGGAGGCGTAAGGGCTGAAGCCGTGAATGTCCCGCCCGGCAATCATGACGTCAAACCCGCGCATGGTCTGATTGCCAACGGAAAACGGCTTGAAGCTGTTCATGCCCAGATACTGGTCCACAATGCGGTTTGTCACGTTGTAGTTGAAGAAGGACATATCCAGCAGCAGATATTTGTTGTGGTAGCGGTATCCCAGTTCTTCCTTGATGGAATACTGGTTTTTCAGCATGGGCGCGCTGGCGGAAAGCCAGCCCATATCCGTGGCGCTGGGCTGGCGGTAATCCCCTTCCGCATTCACGTAGATCTGGTTGTTCGGGTCGATCTGATAACTGATGGAAAGCTGGGGGAGGGGAGCTGTGGTGTTGGCTCCTGAACTGTTGCCCGGGATCCAGTTCTTGTTGGCGCCACTCCACCCCCTGTTCCATGCATTGGACATCACGAACTTGAAGCCGGCATTAATCAGCAGCTTGTTATTCAGATAGCGGGACTGGTTCTGAATAAACAGGGAATGCAGTTCATACCCCGCATTCTGCCCGTACATGGGGCCACCCACGGCATACTGGGCCCAGTTCGGGCTGGCTGCGGCGCCATTGGCCATTGTTGTGCTGGTGGGGTAGCCCTGAATGGTCTGGTTGTTTTCATACCAGTAGCCGAGTGTCAGGTGATTGTGCCGGTCAATCTCATAATTCAGCTTGGCTACCGCCCCGACCTGCCGGGCTTCATTTTCCAGAAAGAAGCTGGTCATGTTGGTGCCGGCGGGCACGGCGGCCCCTGTCGCGTTATAGGTATACTGGCCTTGCGTGGCCACGCCGCCCGGAGCGGCATCCCAACCCTGACCCATGCTGAAATAGGGTTGCAGGTCAAAGCTGAACTTTTTGGGCAGGACAATATGGATGGGGGCTGTCAGGAAAATCTGGTTCCAGTGATCGTTATTGTTCTTCCAGTAATTGACGTTATTGGACTGGGCGGAGCGTCCGTACCCGTTTCCTGTGTGTTTATACTCAAAGAATTCCTGCGCAGTCGGGTAATTGTCAATCGTGAAATCCTCGGAGTTCCAGGACAGGAAGAGGCGGGCGTTAGAGCCATTTTCCCAGTCTTTCTGAAGCCCGAAATCAATATGTTTGCGCTGGTTGATGCCAGACCCCATCCAGCTTCGCGCATGGGCGTTTGAGAAGGAGAAATAGCTTCGCACGCCGCTTTTGCCGATATCACCGGATTCCAGCCGGATAAACTCGCGGGAGAGATTGTTGGTGCCGTAAGAGAAGTCCAGCATCCCCCCGGCCTGATGCGAGGCTATATGGGTGCGCGAATTCATCACGCCGCCCGCAGCGGACATCACAGGCAGGTCACGCGCCGCACTGCCGGGTGTTACGCTGACGTCTTCCAGATTTTCGGAATCAATGTCTTCAGACATGTATTTTGCCGCGGCCGCCGGCGCGCCATCCACCATCAGCGCCATATCCAGATCCGTCAGACCACGAGACTGGATCTGCCCCCCCTCCATGCCCGAGCTGTCCGGCGTCATGATATTCAGGCTGGGCAGGTTTTTCACCAGATCAAGCGCGGTTGAGGTCGGGCTGCGCATGGCGATGTAGGCTTTTGTAACGGTCTGAACCGCATGGGGAGCTGTTTCCTCCCGCATCATACCGCCGCCGCCATTCAGAGCCTGACGGCGGGATGCAACAGAGATTTCCTCTTGCCCCTTTGACAGCACCGGGCCTGAGGGACGTTTGGGAAGAGCGCTGGCCCGCAGCGGGTGAGTGGCAGCGGCTGCTTTGCTGCCATGGGGCAGGCGGCTGGTGTGCGGTCTGGCTGGCGCTGCGTGTGCATAGGCCAGCATGGCCCACAGGCTTGCGGCCCCGCTCAGGCTCGCCAGAAAAAGGAAGCGGGAGGAAACAGACTTCAGGCGAGCAGCGGGCAGGCGAGGGTACAAGCACTCTGGGAGCATGCGGGGTGTCCTGTCTGGAGATGCGGCAAGAGGCGAGCGCACGGGTTGGGATTTTTCTAAATGTTAAAAAATGTCTTATTTTTTCGAAAAGTCCGATCACTACTGTGGTCGGTTTTCAGGTGAGGGGAGAGATGCAGAATGCCGTGGCAATGCTCCTTCCGATGATGAAGAGGAATGATCCGTAATCGTTATATAAAAGACGTGGAGCGTTCGCACAAAATGAAAAAAAGCACTTTATCGTTGCTAATATGAGGGCGGTTTTGTGAGTGAACGGAACTGCAATCTTGTACGTGGGCACCAGAAATAGCGGAGAAAAGGCCAGGCAAGAGGGAAAGGGGCGAAAATATCAATCATAGATTGTATTCACCATATTTCCTTGAATATAGAGAACTGTCAGAAAATTCGCGTTTTGTGAAAAATCGCGGCCATCACGCGGAAGTGTGTATGATCTGTATCAATTTCAGTCTTGGTGAAGGCAATCTAAATAGCTTTTATGCAGATTATTAGATGCGTAACTGAAGGCGTGGTGCGATGACTCTGGGAAGACGGCAATTTCTGAAAGCTGGCGGCACATGTGTTGCCGGGGCCAGCGCGCTTGCTCTGGGCTTTGCGCCACCGAGGGCCTACGCAGGAGACTCCCGGCAGTATAAACTTCTGCGGGCTAAAGAGACCCGTAACAACTGCACCTACTGTTCCGTGGGTTGCGGCATTCTGATGTACAGCCTGGGTGATGGCGCCAGGAATGCAAAGCCGGACATCTTTCATATCGAAGGGGACCCGGACCATCCCGTCAGCCGGGGGTCACTCTGCCCCAAGGGCGCTGGTCTGGTTGATTTCATCCATAGCGCCGGCCGCCTTCAGTATCCGGAATATCGTGCCCCAGGCTCCAAAGAGTGGAAGCGGATCAGTTGGGGCGAGGCAACTGATCGCATTGCCCGCCTGCTCAAAGATGATCGTGACAAAAATTTCATCGAACGAAATGAAAAAGGAGAGCTGGTCAACCGCTGGTTGAGCTCCGGGATGCTGGCCTCTTCCGCGGCCAGTAACGAGACAGGCCTGCTCGATTTCAAGTTCGCCCGGGCACTGGGCATGCTTGGTCTCGATTGTCAGGCCCGCCTCTGCCATGGGCCGACGGTGGCCGCACTGGCTCCCACGTTTGGCCGTGGCGCCATGACCAACAACTGGGTAGATATCAAGAACGCCAACGTCGTGCTGATTATGGGGGGGAACCCGGCAGAAGCGCACCCGGTTGGCTTTAAATGGGTCATGGAAGCCAAGATCCGCAATGGCGCGAAAGTGCTGGTGGTGGACCCGCGCTTTAATCGCAGTGCCGCGGTGGCTGATTTCTATACCCCCATCCGCGCCGGGTCCGATGCCGCGTTCCTGCTGGGGGTGGCACATTACCTGCTTTCGCATGACAAGATTCAGCATGAGTACGTCAAGGCCTATACCAATGCAGCCCTGATTGTCCGTGAAGACTTCACGTTTGATGAAGGCCTTTTCAGCGGCTACAATGCTGAGACCCGCACCTATGACAAATCGTCCTGGACTTACGAGCGTGATGAAAACGGCTTCGCGCGGCAGGACCCCACACTTCAGAACCCGCGTTGTGTTCTCAACCTGCTGCGCAAGCATGTAGAGCGCTATACGCCGGAGATGGTGACGCAACTGTGCGGCACCCCGGTGAAGGATTTCCTGCATGTGTGTGAAACGCTGGCCACCACCAGCGTGCCGGATCTGACTTCCACCTTCCTGTTCGCTCTGGGCTGGACGCACCATACCAGCGGTGCTCAGGTTATCCGCGCCGCTGCCATGGTGCAGTTGCTGCTGGGTAATATCGGGATGGCCGGTGGCGGCATGAACGCGCTGCGCGGGCACTCCAACATTCAGGGCTTTACGGACCTAGGCCTGCTTTCCCTGCGCCTGCCGGGCTACCTGAACCTGCCGCCTGATAAACAGCAGACCCTCGCCTCCTATCTGAAAGCCACAACACCGGTGGCCGATGTGCAGGGGCAGGTGAACTATTATCACAATACCCCCAAATTTTTTGTCAGCCTGATGAAAACCCTGTGGGGGGATAACGCCACCGCAGAAAATGACTGGGGCTATGACTGGCTGCCAAAATGGGACCGCAGCTACGATATGCTGGCCTATTTTGACATGATGTATCAGGGCAAGGTGAACGGCTATATCGCACAGGGCTTTAATCCCCTTGCGGCCATGCCGGACAAGAACAAGACCGTAGCGGCCTTGTCCAAGCTGAAGTTCCTTATCACGATTGACCCGCTCAGAACGGAAACCTCCTCGTTCTGGCAGAACGAAGGCCAGTTTAACGATGTAAAGCCGGAAGACATCCAGACGGAGGTCTTCCGGCTGCCGGCCTCCTGCTTTGCGGAAGAGAACGGCTCGATTGTCAATTCCGGTCGCTGGCTGCAGTGGCATTTCGCTGGGGCTGCCCCGCCGGGAGAAGCCTGGCAGGACAGCCGTATCATGGGGACCATTTTTACCAAGATCCGTGCTTTGTACAAAAAGGAAGGCGGCGTCTGCCCCGAGCCTGTTCTGAACATGCAGTGGAACTACAGGGACGCGGAAGACCCGACTCCTGAAGAAGTGGCCCGTGAGTGCAACGGCTATGCGCTGGCCGATATCACGGATGATCAGGGGCATGTGGTGGTGCCCAAGGGTCATCTGCTGCCTGATTTCTCCGTGCTGCGGGATGATGGCACAACTGCCAGCTTCTGCTGGGTGTTTGCCGGGTCCTGGACAGAAACGGGGAACCAGATGGCGCGCCGTGACAACACGGATACCGGCCTGGGCTGCACCCCCGGCTGGGGTTGGGCATGGCCTGCCAACCGCCGCATTCTCTATAACCGCGCGTCCATGGATTTGAACGGTCGCCCGTGGGATCCCAAGCGCCGCATTCTGGAGTGGGACGGCAAGCGCTGGGGCGGGGCCGATGTGCCGGATTATCCGCTCACATCTCCGCCGGGTAGCGGGGTCAATCCGTTTATCATGATGCCGGATGGTCTGGGCCGTCTGTTTGCCTGCGGCGGGATGGTTGATGGACCGTTCCCAGAGCAGTATGAGCCAACGGAAACGCCGCTGGCTAATAATCCGCTTCACCCGCAGGTGACATACAACCCGACAGCACGCGTGCTGAAGGATGACCGTGAGCGGATGGGTGAGCGCAAAGAGTTCCCTTATGTTGCCACAACCTATTCCATCACGGAGCTTTTCCGGCACTGGACGAAGCATTCCCGCCTGAATGCCATCGCGCAGCCTGAGCAGTTTGTAGAAATTGGTGAAAAGCTGGCCGGGCGTCTGAATATTGCAGCAGGGGACAAGGTGAAGGTTTCCTCCCGCCGTGGGTATATTGAAGCGAAAGCGGTTGTCACCAAGCGTATCCGCACCCTGACCGTGATGGGGCAGGAACTGGACCAGATCGGCATTCCCTGCCACTGGGGTTTTGAAGGAGCAACGCGCAAAGGCTTCCTTGCCAATACGCTGAGTCCGGCCGTGGGGGATGCGAATTCCCAGACGCCGGAATTCAAAGCTTTCCTTGTCAACGTTGAAAAAGCCTGAGGTGGAATGATGGGAATGCAATCACAGGACATCATCAGGCGGTCCGCAACCAATGGTCTCACACCGGCTCCGCAGGCGCGTGACCATCAGCATGAAGTCGCCAAGCTGATCGACGTCTCCATTTGCACAGGGTGCAAAGGGTGCCAGGTCGCATGTTCGGAATGGAATGACCTGCGGGATGAGGTGGGTCATAACGTCGGGGTGTATGATAATCCGGCGGATCTGACAGCGGAAACCTGGACAGTGATCCGCTTTGACGAAGAGGAAGATGAAAGCGGCACGCTGGAATGGCTGCTGCGCAAAGAAGGCTGCATGCATTGCGCGGAGCCGGGCTGCCTGAAGGCCTGCCCCAGCCCCGGTGCCATTGTGCAGTTTGCAAACGGGATTGTTGATTTCCAGTCCGAGCAGTGCATTGGCTGCGGGTACTGTATTGCCGGGTGCCCGTTTGATGTGCCGCGCATCAATAAAAAAGACAACAAGGCCTATAAATGCACCCTGTGCGCGGATCGTGTGAGCGTTGGGCAGGAACCAGCCTGCGTGAAAACCTGCCCGACCGGTGCGATTTCTTTCGGCTCCAAGGCCGAAATGAAAGATCTGGCCGCAAGCCGTATTGAAGAGCTGAAAAGCCGTGGGCATGCCGGGGCCGGGCTGTATGACCCGCAGGGTGTTGGCGGCACGCATGTGATGTATGTGCTGACCCATGCGGACAAGCCGGAGATGTACCATCGCCTGCCGAAAGACCCGCACATCAGCCCGTTTGTGCGTGGCTGGAAGGAATGGCTGAAGCCTGTTGGCGCGCTGGGCTTTATCGCCACGCTGGCCGGGGCCTTTGCCCATTATGTCGGGGTTGGGCCGAACACGGTTGATAGTCCAGACCCGGAGGCCGCGCCTGCAAAACCGCCTGAGGGCAAAGAGACTGTGGCCGCAGCCGATGCGGCTGAGGGCGAACACCCGGTAGGGAGGGAATAACCATGGATACCAAAAATCTTATCCTGCGGACAAAGTTTGTGGACCGCATGTGTCACTGGACCATGGTGGCCTGCTTCTTTCTTGTGGCGATGTCCGGTCTTTCCTGGTTTTTCCCCAGCCTGAACTGGCTGAGCGGCGTGCTGGGCACACCGCAGCTTGCGCGCATGCTGCATCCGTTCCTGGGGACGGTGGTGTTTGTGCTTCTGGTCTGCATGTTCTTCCGGTTTGTGCACTACAATATGCCTGCCAGAACGGATGTGACCTGGTTCCGCAATATTGCGGATGTCCTGATGAACCGGCACACAAAGCCGCTGGGTATCGGCAAATATAACGCCGGGCAGAAAATTCTGTTCTGGTGCATCATGGCGCTGATCAGTGCGCTGTTTGCGACAGGTGTGGTCGCCTGGCGGCCTTATTTTGCCGGGTATTTTCCCATTCCGGCCATTCGTCTGGCGCTGCTGGCGCACTCTCTGGCCGGGCTCGGGCTGATCCTGCTGGTGATTGGCCACATCTATATGGGGATCTGGGTGCGCGGCTCCATAACGGGTATGCTGACAGGCTATGTCTCCCGTGCATGGGCCAAACAGCATCATGACCGGTGGTATGCGGAAGAGATTGCGCCTGCCGCCAAGGATACCTCGGCAAAGCGCCAGTCATGATGAAAGACCAGTCTGATATTCCGTCGCTCGACAAGCGTATTCCGGGTGTTCCGGCAATCGAGCCTCTTATTTTCCCGAAGCTGGCAGCGCTTTATGCGCGCCGGTCCGCACGGCTGGAAGCTCTTGCCTCCCGCTTGGTGACAGACGCAGCGGAAGACGAAAGTTCTTCTGCCCCTGCGGGGGAAGAACAGGCCGGGTATTTCAGCTTCCTTGCCGGGCTTGTTGCCGCGCAGCGCCGCCTGCTGGAAGAAAGCCCGCTCAGCCTTGCGCAGGCAGAGCCGGTCAGAGTTCTGCTGCAAGGAACAAAGGCTTCCCCGGAGGTTCCGTCGCGGCAGATGCTGGCCGAGGCAGTGTACTGGCAGGACGCCTTTGCCCGTCTGGTGGCGGAGGCCGGGGTGCATCTTCCGCCGGAAACCCGTGCAGGGCTGGATGCTCTGGTGTCAGACACATCCGGTGCTCTGGCGGAGCAGGCCTTCCTGCTGCTCTCGGGGCAGTATGATCGGGTTGATGCGGGGGCCGCCGTGTTCCTGTGGTCTGCGCTCTCTGTTTACTGGGCTCAGGCCATTGCTTTGCTGGCGCGGGAAACTGGTGAACTCCTGCATAACCGGCGTTCAGAAGGTGGCGCGTGTCCGTGCTGTGGTGCGCCGCCTTCAGGCGCGTTGGTGCTCACGGGAGATCGTGAAGGGTTGCGCTATCTCCAGTGCAGCCTGTGTGAAACGCGCTGGCATAAAGTACGGGCCACATGCAGCGTGTGTGATGCCACAGACCATATTGATTATTGGTCGTTTGAAAGCACGGATGCGCCGATACAGGGAGAAACCTGCGGAGACTGCCACAGCTATGTCAAACTCTTCCGGCTGGACCGTGACCCTGAACTGGAAGTGAGTGCGGATGATCTGGCATCCGTCGCGCTGGATTCGGCTCTGGAAGATCAAGGGTTTATCAGAGCGACCCTGAATCCGTTTTCCTTTCCAGCCTGAAATGAGTCTTGATCTCAAAATTCTCAGGGAAAGTGTTTTTCAGGGCAGGGTGTTTTTCCAGTAATGCGGAACAGTTTTACAGGCATGGTGGCGTGTGACACCGCATTGCAGCTGATTGCCGGCTGTGCGGCGCAATTCCCCGTGCGGGTAATGCGTGTTCCGCTGGCGGACGCGCTCGGGCGTTGTGCCGCGGAGGATGTGCATGCTGTAAGCGCCAGACCGGAAGCCGATATCTCCGCAATGGACGGGTACGCATTTGCACACGCCGCGATGGCTGCCGCATCAGGCGGTTTGCCCGTGGCAGGGCAGACCGTGGCGGGAGATCTGCCCGAACCGCTTGCATCGGGCTTCGCGCAGTCTGTTCTGACAGGCGCACGCATTCCTCTTGGCGCGGATTGTGTCATGGCGAAGGAGCGGATGCGCCTTGCGGAAAATGGCCGCGTCATGCCGGACAGGGCTCTGGCGGAGAAGGGAGCCAATATCCGGCGGGCCGGGGAGGAGTTCCCCAGAGGCGAGACGCTTCTCGCACGCGGCACGCGGCTGGACTGGCGGCATAGCGCGTTGCTGGCGTGTCAGGGCTTTACAGATGTTGCCGTAGTGGCCCCGGTGCGGGTTGCTGTGGTGTCCAGCGGGGCCGAACTGGCGGTGGACGCCCCGGATGCACGGGCGGATTCCAATTCTCCCATGCTGGCGGCCCTGCTGCGTGAGGCCGGGGCTGAGGTTGTGCTGCACACAGTACCGTCAGATAGCCCGGAGGCCCTGAGTGCCGCTTTGGCGGAGGCATGGGCCGAAGCGGATGTGCTGGTCACAACAGGTGGCATTTCAGTCGGTCAGACAGATAATGTGCTGGACGCGCTGCGCGGCCTTGGAGCGGAGACACTCTTTCGCGGTGTCACAATCCGTCCGGGCAAGCCGTTGACGGTTTTAACGCATCGTCAGCGCGTCGCTTTTTGTTTGCCGGGCAATCCGGGAGCCTCAGCCATTTGTGCCGTGGTGTTTCTGTTGCCTTATATCCGGGCAGCGATGGGGGACACATCTGCTCCCGCGTGTATTCCGGGTGCGGTGGATTTCGCGTTTACAGCGGTTGCGGGAACAACGCATTTTATCCCCGTTTCTTGTCACGCTGTGGCGGAAGGCTGGCGTTTTTCAGCAGTGCCTACCGTGGGGGCGTCCGATATTATCGCCTTTTCCCGCGCGTCAGCCCTGTTGCGGATTGACCCGGAGACACCCGCTGAAGTCGGGCAGGTTCGTTGGGCTTTGCCCCTTCAGCCAAGCGGAATCTGAACAGCCCGCTCCAGAACGAACGCCGCGAGGGCTTCAGTGTCATTCAGCTCCAGCGCAGGCAGGGGCGCGGGAACAGCACCGGGCGTATCGGTGGCTACAGCAATAATGTTGTCGTGTGTCACAAACAGAGACTCTTTGCCGATGTGTGGGCGGTAGACCTCAAGGCAGCCCGGAACCGTGGCGTGAAACCCCTCAACCAGAATCAGATCAACGGGCGTCATACGCGCCAGCAGGTCTGTCAGGGTGAACGGCTCTGCGGGGGCTGAGTGCTGTAAAATCCAGCGGTCCGGTGTGGCGAGCATGACTTCTGAAGCACCAGCTTCCCGATGGATAAAGGAATCCTTGCCCGGTTTGTCGATATCAATGCCGTGATGCGTGTGCTTGATTGTGGAAACCCGCAGCCCCCGCGCCTGCAAGGAAGGAAGAAGACGCGCCAGAAGATGCGTCTTGCCGGAACCACTGCGGCCAGTAATGCCAAAAATTGCCTGATGCCTGACAGTGTGTGTCATGGGCGGGGTCCTCTGCCGTGTGCATCCCGCTTTATCACAGCTGTTTGGGTGGGGAAGGGGGCGTATGTGACCGGCAGAGTGATCTTCTCGCTCTATCTTGTTTCAGGGGAGGCGCTGTGAGGCTGGAAGAGGGTGATATGCGCAGCTCAAAGCCTTGCGCAACCACCCTGCAGGAGTTTCACGGCCAGAGGCATCAGGATGTCGCGGGTAAGGGGCGCAAGACAATCCGTTGGGGCCTCAAGGGGAGAAACCCAGAGGAGTTCCTCTATTTCTGCTTGGGCGGAAACGGGCGTTGAGACCAACACGCGAAAGACATCGGCCTGAATCAGGTGGCCGGGCTCATGAGCAGCTTCGGCGGAAAAGGACCCCAGATATTCAGCCTCTTCCATAGAGAGAGCGAGCCCCAGTTCTTCATACAACTCCCGGATCAACGCGTGCACAGCCGTTTCCTGGGCGTCGATCTTGCCCCCGGCCTGCATGAAGATGTGTGATCCTTCTTTGCGGACCAGAAGCGTCTCCCCTTCAGGATTGAAGATCAGAGCGGTTGCAATGCGGATAACCGGCGGGAGAGGGGAACGGGTCATGGTGCGCTCCATCATGAAGGGAAAGGGCGTGTGCGTTTATCCGCCATGGCATGCGTCTCTGCCAGTGGCGGGAAGGGACGGTAGCCCGGATCAGGCTCGCCGTAGCGCAGAATGGCGGTTTCAGGGGAGGGGAAGACATTTTTTAGCGGGAAAATGCAAAATAAACGAATGTTAATGCATTGAAATTGCGGCGATATGCCCCCTGAAAGCGTATTCCCCCGCAGTTTTCCGGGCCTCTCAGGGAGTTTTAGCGGCCTGTTGACAGTGTATGCCTGATCGCTTAGAAACCGCTTCACCGACGCGGTGGTGTTTAACGGTTGACGGAGCTGAGAGGCTCTGCTAAGTTACTTGGCCCGGTTGGGGGATG
>NZ_WOTF01000015.1 GCF_011516935.1 Acetobacter farinalis | reverse complement strand
GTCGCAGCGAATGTCGCTGCGACAGCATCATTCTGTTCTGATCGCTCTGTCATGAACAGAACACATCACCACACTATAAACTCAACAAGGCGTCTCACTCCGGAAGCTTACCGCTATCAAGATGCAATGGACTGCGAAAAAATCTCTGGCGGAAAATGCGCCATTGCCCATGGTGTCGCCCGTGTTGGGGATGCGTGGAGCATGATGATCCTGCGCGACGCGGGGCTGGGCCTTTCACGATTCGATGAGTTCCACAAAAGCCTCGGCATAGCGCCCAATATCCTGACGCGCCGCCTCACGATGCTCGTTGATCAGGGGCTTCTCAAACGTCGGCAGTATTGTGACAGGCCGCCAAGAGACGAATTTGTGCTGACCGAAGCAGGACGAGATTACC
Organism: Acetobacter farinalis; assembly: GCF_011516935.1. Lineage (GTDB taxonomy): Bacteria > Pseudomonadota > Alphaproteobacteria > Acetobacterales > Acetobacteraceae > Acetobacter > Acetobacter farinalis. The sequence goes on along the minus strand of NZ_WOTF01000015.1, from coordinate 53,541 downwards.
TCCCCATCCTGCACGCGCTCAGTGCCTGGACACAGCGGCACTTCGCTGACCGTCAGTTCAGCCAACTGGTGGATGCGCAGACGGCCGTACCTGTTGAGCCTGTTGTCGTGGATCGTGTAACGGGCCGCCCGACCGGGGAGATGGTATTGCGGCTCGTAGAATCCGGTCTTTCGGAAGGATAAATCCTCGCCCTCATTTTCACTGAAAGCTTACGGGCGTTTTCACCCGCCGGAACTGAACCGTGCCTCGTCCACCCTGGATTACGGTGATTTTGATCGGTCAAGCCGCCTATCGGCGGCTTGACCTCTTTATGTTCAGAACGGCGCGTCGATATCGACGACGTCGATCAGTTTGTGGTTCACGAATTCCTTGATACCGAGACCGACGAGTTCACGGCCGAAACCAGACCGTAGCACCCCACCGAACGGCAGATCGGCCTTCACCATCGTCGGATGGTTGACGAACACCATGCCCGTCTCGATACGCTTGGCAACACGCTCCCCACGAGCTTCGTCCCTGGTGAAAACAGAGCCGCCGAGGCCATAGGGAGAGTCGTTCGCGATGCGGACCGCATCGTCTTCATCCTTGACGCGGAACAGCATGGAGACCGGGCCAAAGAACTCCTCACGCATGGCGGGGTTGTTTTCATCGACATCCGTGAGAATGACAGGGCGGAAGAACGCCCCGCTGTTCGGCTGGTCCAGAGGAATTTCCTCGGCCTTCGCACCGGCCTTCACGGCGCGTTCGACCTGCTTGCGCAGGCCATCCACCGCGCCCTGCGAGGAAAGCGGGGCCAGCGTTGTGGTCGGGTCCATCGGGTCACCCATCTTCAGCTTGGCGACGCCTTCGCGATAGCGCGCGAGGAACTCATCATAGATCGAATCAACGATGATCATGCGCTTGGATGACACACAGACCTGACCGGCGTTCCAGTGGCGGCCGAACACCGCCCACTTCACCGTCTTTTCGAGATCGGCATCTTCCAGAACGATGAAGGCGTCCGCGCCGCCCAGTTCCATCGTGCATTTCTTCAGGGCCAGACCGGCCTCAGATGCAACTTGTGCCCCAGCACCTTCCGAACCCGTGAGCGCGACACCACGCACACGAGGATCAGCGATGATGCGCGAGATCTGTGTGTAATTTGGGTAAAGATTACGGAAAGCGCCGTCAGGAAGGCCGGCTTCGATCATCAGCTTGTCCATGGCCGCTGCGCATTGCGGAACATTGGACGCATGTTTCAGGACAATTGTGTTCCCCGCAGAAAGCTGCGGCGCGATAATGCGGGCGACCTGATAGAACGGGAAGTTCCACGGTTCGACGGCCAGCAGAATACCGAGCGGCTGGTGAACGATCTTCGCGCGCCCTTCCTGCGGATCGGCAACGGGCAGGTCCTCAGGAACCAGCAGCGCCTCCGCATGCTTCGCATAATATTCGAAGATGGCGGCCGACAGTTCCGTTTCGGCTTTCGCTTCAGCAAACAGCTTGCCCATTTCGAGGGTGAGAAGCCTGGAATAGCTGTCGATATCGCGGCGCAGGATGTCGGCCGCATTCTGCATGACCTTCGCGCGCTGGGCGAAAGAGGTCTCCCGCCATGAGAGAAAAGCCGCATGAGCCTTGTCGAGCGCGGTGTCTACTTCGGTGTCTGTCGCGTTCGGAAAGACCTTGAGTTGCTCATTCGTGAACGGATTGACGGTAGCATAGGCCATAACTCGGATCCTTATCGTTTTGGGAGCTATTTGAGCGATTTCGGAAGCAATGTGGAAGCCACAATCACGTTAACCGCGAAAATCAAGCACAACTCGCCCATCAATGCGACCGTTCTGCAGGTCATCAAAGATACTGTTGATATTTTCGAGCTTGTCCGTCTTCACGACTGAATGAATTTTCCCTTCCGCGAAAAAGGACAAGGCCTCGATCATATCCAGACGTGTGCCGACGATCGAGCCCCGCACGGTCGTTCCCGCCATGACCATGTCAAAAATCGAGAGCGGGAAATCGCCAGGAGGCAGGCCATTCAACACGATTGTCCCGCCGCGGCGCGTATAGCCCATGGCCTGTGCGAAGGCTGTCCTTGATACCGCCGTCACCAGCACGCCGTGAGCCCCCCCGATTTCCTTCTGCACGAAGGTTGCCGGGTCCGTATTCTTGGCATTGACTGTCAGGGCGGCCCCAAGCTTGCGCGCCGTCTCGAGTTTCTCGTCATCAATATCGACCGCCACGATGTTCAGGCCCATCGCGATACCATATTGAACCGCCATCTGCCCAAGCCCCCCGACACCGGAGATAGCCACCCAGTTTCCCGGCCGGGCCTCCGTCATCTTGAGGCCCTTGTAGACAGTCAGACCGGCACAGAGCACAGGCGCGATCTGGATCGGATCAACACCGTCCGGGATACGCGCGACATAATTCGGGTCCGCGACGACATACTCGGCAAAGCAACCATTGACGGTATACCCCGTGTCGTCCTGCTTTTCGCAGAGCGTTTCCCAACCGCCGAGACAATGTTCGCAGTGGCCACAGGCTGAGTAAAGCCACGGCACACCAACGCGATCACCTTCCTTGACCCATTTGACATTGCTGCCGACCTGCACAACACGCCCGACACCTTCATGGCCCGGCGTGAACGGGGGCGTGGGCTTCGTCGGCCAGTCACCCCGTGCGGCGTGCAGATCCGTGTGGCAGACACCGCAGGCTTCCATCTTCACCAGAATATGGTTCTGATCGATGGTGGGAATTTCGAGTTCCTCGATCGTCAGCGGCTTTCCAAACTCACGAACAACGGCAGCCTTCATTTTGGCGCACATGTTTTCACTCCTTGTCTCACGCTCTGCTTCGTGCCTGCCTCTGCCGACGGACCGCATGTCCGGCGTGAGAAGCCGAAGCGTTAATTGCTTCCCAGTGCCTTCAGGGCTTCCACCATCCTGCTCAGAACAGCCTGGGCATCGCCAAAGATCATCGTGGTGTTTTCATTGAAGAACAGGGGATTCTGGACCCCGGAATATCCGGTTCCCTGACCGCGCTTGATGACGTAAACCTGTTTCGCCTGATCAGCATTGAGAATGGGCATGCCGTAAATCGGCGAGGACTTGTCTGTCCGCGCGGACGGATTGACCACATCGTTCGCACCGATGATGAGCGCGACATCCGTCGTCTTGAAGCTGTCGTTGATGTCGTCCATGTCGAAAATCATGTCGTACGGCACGCCGGCCTCGGCGAGCAGCACGTTCATGTGCCCCGGCATGCGTCCCGCGACCGGATGGATCGCAAACTTCACGTCCACCCCCGCCGCGACCAGCAGCTTCACCATCTCGTAGAGCTTCTGCTGGGCCTGTGCGACAGCCAGACCATAGCCCGGAATAATGATGACGCTGGACGCATAGCGCATGCTTGTCGCGGCATCGCCTGCATCGACGCTCTTCATTTCGCCCTGCGGCCCCGCGGCGGCGGCGGATGTCGCCCCGAAGTTGCTGAACAGGACGTTCATGATCGAGCGGTTCATGGCTTTGGCCATCAGCGCTGTCAGGAGCGTGCCCGCCGAACCCACAACCATACCGGCGATCATCAGAGCCGGATCGGCCATGACATACCCTTCGAGGCCGACGGCCAAACCGGTGAACGCGTTGTAGAGTGAAATCACGACCGGCATGTCGGCGCCGCCAATGGGCATGGTCATGCACACGCCGAAGAACAGCGCGCCCAAGAAGAAGAGGCCGGAGTAAAGCCCGGCATTCTCCGCGCCCTGGGTGCCCGCCACAACGGTCATCACGCCGATAGCCAGCGTCGCCGCGAAAACGAGAGCGTTAAAAAGACGCTGGCCTGAAAAACGCATCGGGTTATTGATATGCCCGGCGAGCTTCGCCCAGGCGATCACCGAACCCGTCAGCGAGATGCAGCCGATGAGACCGCCCGCGACCGTGACGCCGAGATGCAGCGCCGAACTCTCCTGATGACGCAGCAGCGCCACCGCCGCCACCGCTGCGGCCGAGCCGCCGCCCATGCCGTTGAAGAGCGCCACCATTTCGGGCATCGCCGTCATCGGAACAGTGCGGCCCTGACGTCCTGCCCACAGGCCGCCAATCAGCAGCGCGAGCACGGCCAGACCAATATTGACCGGCAAATGGCTACGCACGTCGTCCGGGACATTAACCACGCCGAGGAAACTGATGACCACGACGAACGCCATACCCCATCCCGCGATGACGATGCCGCGTACGGCCGTGACGGGAGATGACATGCCTTTCAGGCCGTAGATAAACAGCCCTGAGGCGACAAGACCGCTCAGGCCGATGATATAGTCGATGAGTGTCATGACGCCGCCTTCTGGTTTGCAGCATTTTTCGTGGCTGTGGTCGCGGCGCTGGGCTTGAACATGGCCAGCATGCGATCGGTCACGACATAGCCGCCCATGACGTTACCGGCCCCGAACAGGACCCCGATAAAACCGACGATCTGTTCAGGAATTGTGGTTGCTGAGAACAGCGCCGAAAGCGCGCCCACAACCACGATGCCGTGAATGAAGTTGGAGCCGGACATCAGAGGCGTATGAAGGATTGATGGCACGCGGCTGATGACCACGTAGCCCGTGAAGGCCGCCAGCATGAAGATGTAGAGGGCAATGACGAAGGTCATTGAGGTAATGGCCATCGGATTATCCTTTCGTCGCTGGCGCGGGGGGAGCGGCGGTCGGCGCGGGATCCGCCCCTTCGACCACCTGCCGCACGCCATCGTTGGTGATCTTGCCGTCATGGGTCAGGAGCGTTTTCGCGATGACTTCATCCGTCATGTCGAGCGAGATCTTGCCGTCCTTGATAATCTGCTGAAGCAGATTGAGGACATTCTTGGCATAAAGCTCACTCGCCTGTTCAGCGAGACAGGACGGCAGATTGACCGGGCCGACGATCATGGCCGGACCGACCTGAACGGTCTCACCCGCTTTCGTGCCTTCGCAGTTGCCGCCGCCCTCGGCTGCCATGTCCACAATGACCGCGCCCTGCTTCATTTTCGCGATCTGCTCCGCGTCGATCAGGCGCGGCGCGCGGCGGCCCGGCACGGCGGCCGTCGTCACGATGAGGTCTGCGCGGGCGATATGGTCGGTCAGGACGGCGCGCACCTTGGCCTTTTCCTGCTCCGTCAGTTCGCGGGCATAACCGCCCTGACCCGTCGCATCCACGCCGGTATCGACGAATTTGGCGCCAAGAGAGTGCGCCTCTTCCTTCGTTTCCGGTCGAACGTCATACCCCTCGGTCACTGCACCCAAACGATGCGCCGTGGCCAGAGCCTGAAGCCCGGCAACACCCAGCCCCATGACCAGAACCTGGGCGGCCCGCAGGGAGCCGACCGCCGTTGTCATCATCGGCAGGATCTTCTGCATATGGGTGGTACCGAGCAGGACGGCGTAATACCCGGCCAGTGTTGCCTGGCTCGACAGTACGTCCATCGCCTGCGCGCGGCTGATACGTGGCACCTGCTCCATCGCGAAGCAGGAAATTTTTCCATCACGCAGCGCCTTGACCAGTTCGGGATGATTGCGGCCATAGAACAGGGAGATGAGGATTGCTCCCGGCTTCATGGCCGAAATCGCGCTGAGCGATGGCGGATTAACAGCAAGCACGATGTCCGCCGAAGCGACCATGTCGCGCTGGGAGGTTTCGATGGAGACGTCCTTGTAGGCACTGTCGAGATAGGAAGACGCAACGCCCGCGCCTGCTTCGAGAGCCAGCCCGCAGCCCAGCTTCACAAGCCGTGCTGCGACGTCCGGAACGAGCGCGACGCGCCGTTCCCCAGCCTCCGTTTCTTTGAGGGTAACGATTTTCAAGGGCATGGTTGTTCCCCGTGTAATATGGAGCTTTTGTAATCGGAGTCCTGTCGGTGGGCATTGAGGGAAATCAAAACGCCCGGCGCGATAGATAAATTTTTTTTCACAATGTTGGGGTGTGAGGGAAATGCACTGGTGAGGAGACAGAGATGTATGGGTAGGAAAATATAGCAGGGCGGATCGACATTCACTTAATTCAGGTCATGGCTGCCGCGAGATGAATGAAGCCTGTGGAATGGATGGTTCTGCAAGTGTCACGCGGTACGAAACGATGAAAATGTTTGAAATGATTGAGATATTCCTCGATACAGTTGCGACTTTTGTAAAAAATACGGTCGTGCGGCATGAGGGGCTTGCGCGTGCCCTGTGAAGGAATGACAGCCTTTACCTTCATGAGGGTGATCTTCCCGTGGAACCCGGTGTTGCCATAAGCGTTACCGGCGATGGCCACGAGAAATATGCAACCACCCTTGCTGGCTTTTACGGCATCGTATTCGCCAAGACATGCTCAATCACGCTCCACAGATGGTCCAATGTGCATAACACCCGCTACAGCGGGGCAACGGTCTCTCTATCGTCTGACATGAAATCCCCTGTATTCTATGAAACATTTTTTGATTTCTTGTGGAAAAACTGCGGCGTGTTTCCAAAATCTGGCAAGGAGTCTGGCGTGCATGAAAGGTATGGTGGGGGTGCGTTGATGTGTGCGAACGGGCAAGGTGAACCGTTAGATGATCCCCAGACGGATGGCCCGGGCAACAGCGCCGCAGGTTGTCTGGCTGCGGAGTTTATTGCGTGCGGAAGAGAGATAAAGGCGGATTGCGGCTTCGGAAATCCCCAGTTTTTCACTGATCCGCTGCGCCATCAGGCCGTCCGCGCAGAGGGAGAGGCAATCTTTTTCGCGTGCAGAAAGGCTTGGGATCTCCATGTTCAACCTCAAGCCTGCTTTGCGGGCCTGCCATTCGTGCAGGTAGATGCCAACCTGGCTGAACGTTCGGGCGTACCGGCTTCTCACGGACGGGAGGAAAGCATTCTGACTGGTTATGGTCAGAATGCCCAGTTCTCCTCTCAGGCCCCGCAAAGGGATGGTTAATCCGGATTTTCCAACGCCATAATCACGGGATACCTCCATAACGTGACTTTCCCGCGTGGTTTCACAGACAATTTCTGACCAGTCAAAAGGTAATGCGCTCTGGAAGACAGTTTTGACTGTTGGATCGTCCTTTATAAAACCCTTGGAAAGATACAGTTCCTGCCATTCTTCAGTATATGTTGTGATAATGGAAGGGTTTTTTCTTTGTTCAGGAATGGAGGAGAGGAAGGCGTACGTGATATTTTGCAGACCAGACGATGCTTTTATGGTCTCGACGACTTTCAAAATATCATCATGCGTGTCTGATTCATCGATTTCATCAAAAGAGGCATCAGATATTTTGATGAAATCGGGATCAAATTCCGAGCTTGTCATACAGGTCAGGCACACTCTGAAGGAGAGGCCTGATACTGTATGAGCGTGCCGCGCGTCTGTCTATGATGCGAGTGCGTAGCGATGCGCTATGTCCCGCATGCGGGCTTCGGACATCTCAAAGGTTCCCAGAACAATGGGCTTATCGTCCCATACCGAGGTCGTGACAGGGACCGGGTCCCACCCGGAGCGCATCAGGATGCGATACATGGGTTTGAAGAAAACCCCTGTTACAACGTCAATGCCACCATCAAGGCATATTTCTGAAAGTTTTACAAAAAGCTCTCCCGTATAGGCTGCGGGGTCCTCTTTCCGGTAGGTGGCGCAATAGCGGGTCACCTCCCAGATGTTTGAGCCGTAGATATCGGGGCAATCAGGGAAAAAGCGGTGGAAAACGTTGCGCAGCATCGTCGGGCCGGTTGTCGGCAGAAGTCTTATTGATGTCGCGTGTGAACCATCAGGGCGCTCTACAACAATATAGAGAGGGTTGTATTCCCTGTCATATTCATCTTCTTCCCGCTCGTGCTCTACTTTCACATCCCAGTTCATGCGTGTGTGAAAGACATCGGCTCGCGCCCGAACCATATTTTCATAAGTTCTGTAGTTTTTCATTCTCTCTGAGAACGTGAAGACTTTGATCATGTCATTATCCATTGGTGGTTCGGATAATGAAAATTAACTTTTTGGCGCTTTGTAAAAATATAGAGATAATACTATATTGATTTATGGTCTTTGGTTTTTGTAACCTGTCGGGCTTGGCCTTTGTCTGGAAAGTTAATGTCTGCCGTCAGGAGGGAAGAGATATGTCCCATCCGCGTCTCGCTTCTATTCCGGCTTTTTGCGTCGCCTGAGGGAGGCAGGCACTCTGGGGGGAGAGTCTTCAGCAACGCAGGGCCGCATGGTTTTAAATGGAAAGAGAGTGTGTGAAAGCTCACTCTGCCAGAGCAGAAAGGGCATCACTATGCTGACGGAAGAGGAAGTTTTTCAGGAAATCCGTGATCGTGAACGGCGGATAGGGCTTCTTGTCAAACGCTTGCCCGTGCGGATGCAGGCGTTTGTGCACAGGCTGAGGCAGCCGGAAGCGCGCTGGGTTCGCATGCCTGCCGGCGTGTTTTTCATTCTGGGTGGCTGTCTGGCCATTCTGCCGGTGTTTGGGCTGTGGATGCTGCCGCTGGGCGTGTTGCTGCTTTCAGAAGATGTTCCATCCCTGAAGCGCCTGACCAACAGGGCGCTGGCCTGGGTGGAGAGGAAGCGCCCGCACTGGCTGGGGTTACCCCACCTGTAACGGGCATCTTTTTTCCTGCATTCCGGCTCAGACAGTGTGCCTGATGGTGGGTGGCAGTAGCTGATTATGCCGGGCGCGCCAGAGCATCTTCAAGAAGGGCCAGGCCCTCGTCCAGAATGGCGTCAGAGGCGGTCAGGGGTGTCAGGATACGGATGGTCGCGCCATGCACACCGCACGCCAGAAGGATCAGCCCTTTTTCACAGGACAGAGTGCAGAGCCTGCCTGCGGCCCCGGCATGCTGCTGTGTGCTGCCGCGCTCTTCCAGAAGATCAAACGCAATCATGGCTCCCAGACCGCGGGGCATGCTGATGGGGAGCAGATCGGTGCGTTTGTGCCAGCTTTCAATGCGGGTGCGCAGGCGTGCCCCCATGGCATTGGCGCGGTCCAGCAGTTTTTCTTCCTCAATAATGTCCAGCACGGCAAGGGCCGCCGCACAGGCCAGCGGTGCTCCGGCATATGTGCCGCCAAGGCCACCGGGGGGCACGGAGTCCATCAGGTCTGCTCGGCCGATCACACCGGAAATCGGCAAACCGCCGCCGAGGGATTTCGCAACAGAAACCAGATCAGGCTCCACGCCGGAATGTTCAATGCCGAACAGTTTTCCGGTGCGGGCAAAGCCGCTCTGTACTTCGTCCGCAATCAGCAGGATGCCGTGCTCATCGCACAGGCGGCGCAGGTCTTTCAGAAGGGCCGCAGGTGCAACACGGAAGCCGCCTTCACCCTGCACGGGCTCAATAATAATGGCCGCAACCTGCGTGGGCGCGATATCCGCGGCAAACAGGAAGTGCAGCATTTTCAGGCTTTCTTCCACCGTGACATCCGTATCCGGAAACGGAATGTGATAGACCTGTCCGGGAAGCGTTCCAAAAGGTGCTTTGTAAGGAAGAACTTTTCCGGTCATGGCTGAGGCGAGCAGCGTGCGGCCATGAAACCCCCCGCAGAATGCAATAACCGCATTCCGGCCGGTTGCCGCACGCGCTATCTTGACGGCGTTTTCTGTGGCCTCGCCTCCGGTGGAGAAGAAGATGGTTTTGGCCGGACCGGAAAACGGAGCACGTTCATTCAGCTTTTCGGCCAGCGCGATATAGGATTCATAAGGGGAGACCTGAAAGGCGGTATGCGTGAAGCGCTCAAGCTGCGCTTTGACAGCCGCAACAACCTTCGGGTGACGGTGCCCGACATTCAGCACGGCAATGCCGCCGCCGAAATCAATATACCGCCGGCCTTCCACGTCCCACACTTCTGCATTTTCAGCGCGATCTGCGAAAATCGGAGTGGATGAGGCAACGCCGCGCGGGACTGCGTTGGCGCGGCGGGCCAGAAGATCAGTGTTGGTGGTGCTCATACCGTTGGACTCCTGAACGATGGGCGCGCGGGAGAAGGGCGAACCCGACAGACGTGTTCCAAGGCCGTAAATGGTTTTTCGCTACAGCGGGAGGCGATTTTTTTCAGTGTGGCTGGTGATGTTGTATCACCGGTGAGGCGTGGCGGCCTCTTTCCATACCGTCAGCACAGATGGGCGTCTGTTACCTGTTCCAGAAGCCAGGCACGGAAGAGGCTCAGGGCATGGTTTTCCCAGCCACGCTCTGTGGCGCGCAGCACGTAGGCGCCAAGAGGCGTTTCTTCCAGCGGGGTCCGGGCAGGCTGGATGCGGAGCAGGCGGCCGGTTTCCAGATCATCCCCCAGCAGGAACGGGTTGCTGAGCGCAATGCCTTCTCCGGCGCGGGCTGCGGCCAGTGTAATATGTGCCTGCCAGAGCCGCCCGGCGCTGGGAATGGTTCCGGCGGGAACATGCTGGGCCTCGAACCACAGCCGCCACTCGGTCTCATCTTCTTCCTGAAGCAGGGGGGCGTGGAGCAGATCGGCCACGGTGTCCGGCTGCCCGCCCAGCGCCGCCAGCCCGGCGGGTGACACCACGGGAAAAACCGGTGGCCGCGCAATGGTGACGCTGCACAGGCCACGCGGGGTGGGTGTGGTGGCATCATCCCGCACGTAGCAAATGTCTGCATGTGTCTCGGCAGCAATACCGGGGGCGTGGAAGGGTGTGCTGGCATCAATCGGGCGGAGGAGGACCTCCATTTTCGGATGTGCCCGGCGAAAGGCGGCAAGGCGCGGCAGGAGCCAGTGGTAGGCAAAGCCATGCACGCAGGTCACGGTCAGGCTGGGGGCCTGCTGCCGGACCTCCGCGGTGGCGCGTGCCAACCCGTCCAGATGCGGTGTGATCTGCGTATAGTAAGTGTGTCCCGCCTGGGTGAGGCCGCCCGTTGCGCGGTCGCGCAGTGTTGTGCCGAGACTTTGCTCCAGATCACGGAGATGCCGGCTGATGGCGGCATGGTCCACCCGCAGTTCCGCCGCGGCACGCCGGATGCCCCCGGTGCGGGCAAAAGCGGCAAAGGCATTGAGGGCAGCCAGAGGCGGAATGCGGTATCGTTGGTCCATAAGGGTGCAAGCTGGGATGTGGGCCAGTACCGTGAGCGCAAAAGACGCCGAGTGCAAGCTGAGGGCGGGGCGCCATACATGCGGCGAATCCCGGCATTTCCGGCGGGGTTGGGTGGCATGATGTGTGGAGGCAGCATGTTTTTCCGGCGAGAGATGAGAAAAACTGCGAAAAACAGCCGATTTTTGATCACGAAACAGTTATGCTCAAATTTTAATCATGTGAATGGAAAATAATCTTTTTTGGGCGTTGGAACGGGGTGCTGGCCGTGCACTGCCTGTTTTTTATACTACAAATATTCCCGGTATAAGGTGAGAAAGCACGCTGGTTGATTTGAATGATGAGTGTGCCATCACTTCCATGGCAGAAGAAGTTGCAATGCATTTTCTTGAGGTCTGGGTCTCTTTATTTTCCTGTTGCGCAAATAAAGGAAGGTGTGGTTCTAGCCCACCCACACGATCACCCATGAGGAAAAAACATAATGCTTATTCATGTTGTTAATGACGCCATTTCTGCTGCCATGCAGGTTGCTCCGATGGCTCCTATGCTTGCCTTCCTGCCGAGTGTTGCCATGCTGATGCTGGCCACGGTGTTTTCTGACCGCACAGTCTGAGCGTTCCGCATACGCGGAGTTGCTTTAATCTGTGTTGCCTGTTCCGGCTGCATGTCAGCCCTTGCGAGGCAAACACAGATGTCCGGACCGTCATTCCTGAAGAATGACGTCAGTCCGGGGCGGGCCGGTTTTCCGGGCCTGACCACCATTGCCCCAGAGTGCGCGCACGGCGCAGTAGAGGCGGCATTTTCCCTGACATGGCTTCCCTGACACGGCTTTCTGTTTAAAACCGGAGGTCAGTCTTCCTGAGAAGACTGTTGTTGCCACGGTTCGGGATCGCTCATGCAGGATCTTTTCAACGCACACCATGTGGGGGACTCACGCCCCCTTGGCCTGTCTGATGATGTTGTCAGCACCGCAACCTATGGCGGGCCGGACCAGTGCTATCGTTACACGCTGAAGCGTGTGTGGGATGCCTCACGTCCCGTTGTCATGTGGCTGATGATGAACCCGTCCGTCGCCACGGAAGTGGGGGATGACCGTACTGTGGCCAAATGCCAGCGCTATGCCCGTGCGTGGGGGTACGGGGGTATTCTGGTGGGAAATACCTTTGCCTATCGCTGCACGGACCAGAAGCGTCTGCTGGAAACGGCAGACCCTGTGGGGCCGGAGAATGATGCCGCCCTTCTGGGCATGGCGCGGGAGGCGGATCTGGTTATTGCCGCCTATGGCGCTCCGCACCACAAGGGGCTGCGCGCGCGCGGGCCGGAGGTTGTGCAGTATCTCCAGCAGAACGGCATTGCCGTTTATGCCCTGAAAGTCGGGGTGAATGGGCGGCCCTGCCACCCGCTTTACCTGCCTGCAGCACTCAAGCCGTTTCTGCTGCCTGCGCCCTGATCGGGGGTGCGTGGCGGTGCAGACGGTTGACTGATGCGCGGCTTCAGTATCCGATCAGCCCAGACAGTTCGTGCCGCCCTGCCGCTCGGGGCGTGCGGAACGGGAAGGGTGATACCCCAGGGTAAAGGGAAAGGATTGGAATGACAGGCTCGTCTCACAGGCAGAATGCCGGGCAGGAACAGAACACGCTGGAAAGCATGCTGGACCGGCTGGGGGAAGTGGCCGTTCGTACCGGTCTCAATGTGGCCCCCGGACAGCAGGTGATTATTACCGCACCGCTGGAGGCTGTGCCGCTGGTCCGGCGGGTGACGGAGCATGCCTATAAAGCCGGGGCGTCACTCGTGACCACCCTTTATACGGATGAAGAGACAACGCTGGCCCGCTACCGCTTCGGGCATGAGGAGACGTTTGATACGGCGGCTGAATGGCTCGCTCATGGCATGGCCGATGGCTTTCGGGCCGGTGCGGCGCGGCTGGCCATTACCGGCAGTAATCCCGCTCTGCTGGCAGGCCAGAACCCCGAGCATATTTCCCGCGCCAGCCGTGCGGCCTCCCGCGTGAACAGGCCGGCTATGGAAATCATCACCAGTTTTGATGTGAACTGGAATATTGTGGCAACCGCCACCCCGGCATGGGCCAGAATGGTGTTTCCTGATTTTCCGGAAGATCAGGCTGTGGCGCGGCTGTGGCAGGCGATTTTTGAAGCCTCCCGCCTGACGGGGGAAGACCCTGTGGCAGACTGGGCCGCTCATAATGTCACGCTGCATCGCCGTGCCGCGTTCCTGAATGACGCTCGTTATGCCGCGCTGCATTTTACCGGGCCGGGCACGGACCTGATTGTCGGGCTGGCCGATGGGCATGACTGGGCCGGGGGGGCGGAAAAAGCGGGGAATGGCATTGTCTGTAACCCCAATATCCCGACAGAAGAAGTGTTCACCACCCCGCACCGTCTGAAGGTGGATGGGTATGTGGCCAGCACCAAGCCCCTGTCTCATCAAGGCTCGCTGATTGACCAGATCCGTGTGCGGTTTGATGGCGGCAAAATTGTCGAGATGCACGCCGCAAAAGGGGAAGACGTTCTGGCGCGTGTGCTGGATACGGATGAAGGGGCGCGCAGGCTGGGAGAAGTGGCCCTTGTGCCGCATTCCTCACCAATTTCGCAGAGCGGGATTTTGTTCCAGAACACGCTGTTTGATGAAAATGCCGCCAGCCATATCGCGCTGGGGCAGGCCTATACCAAATGCATGCTGGATACGGCCGGGCAGGATGAGGCCGCTCTGGCCGCGCGCGGGGCGAACAGCAGCCTGATTCATATCGACTGGATGATTGGTTCAGGTGAAATTGATGTGGATGGCATTGATGCGAGCGGAGCCGCCGTGCCCCTGATGCGCAAAGGCGAATGGGCTGTTTCAGTATGACGCAGAGTGTGAAAAACACGTCTGTTTTCAGGAAGGAGATGTCTTTGATGAATGCAGTGACGAAAATGGCGCTGAGTGTCGCCCTGATGGCCGGGAGCATGCTGGTTCAGCCCGTTCTGGCCCAGAATGCGTTGGCCCAGAACGCTCCGGCCCAGACAGCCTCACCGGCGCAAGCGCCGGCCCCGGCTGCCAGACCCAACCTGACACCTGAGCAGGTGACAACCTTGCAGCGCGACATGAATACCGCCCTGCACTACAAGCTGGCACCTGATGTGGTGCCGCGCCTGACCTCTGCCCTGAAATCCATTCAGGCCGCACATATTCAGCCTCCCGGGCGGCTGGGGATGTCGATTGAAGAGCAGGTTGCTATGGTTGGAAAAGTGCCGGGTCTGGACCCTATTTTGAAAACCAATGGCTTTACGCCGCGTGAGTTTGTGATGAGCCTGACCTGCGTCGGCCTGACGGGCAGCCTGATGAACGTGCCGCCGGGGCAGGCAACCAGCAGGATCCCGACACCGGATGCCCAGAATGTTGCAATTCTGAAATCCAATCCGCAACAGTTGCAGGATCTGGTGACTGTTTTGCGCGCCGAGCATCACCCCGCGCAGTAAGGCGTGGCGCTATAAGCGCGGCGATTTTAGCGCAATGACAGCCCCTTCCGGCCTGAACCGGAAGGGCGCTGCTCCGGCGGGTGGCGTTGTCATGGCGTCACCCGTTTTTAAAAATTCCCGATTTTTCTGAGAAAAATTTCAGATTATGCGCCAACATGAGGTTGGCGGGCGTGTTTCGGCCTTGGCGCTGGCCTTCAACACTCGCCGCCATGCGCATCATCACCTTCTCGGGCGTCATGCTCAGAAACGTGGCTCAACTGCTTTCTCGAAGTGCATAACACTCTTTAGCAATGGGCGGAACGAGGCGGCAGGGTCAGGGTGTGCAAAGTGCCCTGCATGTGGAAATCTCCGAAATCCATATCCAGCATATCTGAAACACCATTTGCGAAATAGCGCATGCCAATCTCGTAATCTGGCAAAATGGACTCTGGTGTCCGGCTGAAAAAAGCAACATGAACGCGCCCGGCTGGCAGGCCGGTCAGGGCAGGGAAGGGAGGCCCGTCTTTCGGCAGGCCCCACCCCAGAAGTGTGATGTAGGTTTCCTGTGCGCCGTCCGGGCTGGTGCCATCAAACAGCAGGGGGGCGATGTTGGGCAGGCCCTTCTGTGCTGCGGCAAGAATGGCGGCGGTATGCGCCATGGGGAACAGGGTGCCAGCGGGCAGGGTCAGCTTTTTATGGAGCGGCTTTTCATACTGCACAAAACCATGCCCGTGCGCATCGACAGTGGCTTCTCCACTCACGGTCTGCAGCACGGCATTGTTGGATTTCTGTACGGTGCGGAAAACGAGGTGATGCCCATCCTTGCTTTCCAGCGTGGTGTAATCGGACTCCATGGTCACAGCGCCGCCGTTGCGCGTGACACTCTGGATTTCCAGATGCTGCTGGCTGGACCACGCCGTGCAGGTATCGTGCACCACATACGTCATTGTGCCGTTGGCGGAGAGTGTGTTGCCGCCTGATTCAGTCAGGGTGAGGTCATATGCGGCGCGCTGGCCTACCAGAGGGCCGGACGCGGGTACAGCAGCGGATGTTGGCGCGGAAGCCGGTACGGGTGCTGAAGCGGTGGGGCGTGCGGCAAGGCCGACGGATGGGAGCGCTGCAAGAAGAAGCGCTGAGGCCACGCAGCCACGCAGGGGGTTTGTCCCGCGCCTTGTCCCGTCCGGTCGGGATGTGTGGGCAAGGCGGCATGTCAGGCGGGCAGGGCTGTGCGGTAATCCGGTCATGCCCTGAGAAAAGAGCATCCGGGGCGGAAGCGCAACCACCCCGGATGTGCCATCTGACGTGCGTCAGTCTTTTTTGGCGGCCAGTTTCGGCTTGGGCAGGTCCAGCGCCAGAGAGAGTTCCTTCAGCCGTTCCGGCGGAACAGGGGCCGGAGCGCCCATCATGAGGTCTTCACCCTGCTGGTTCAGCGGGAACAGAATGACTTCGCGGATATTGGGTTCATCCGCCAGCAGCATGACAATACGGTCCACCCCCGGAGCGGACCCACCGTGCGGCGGCGCACCATAGCGGAACGCGTTCAGCATGCCGCCAAACCGGGCTTCCACTTCGCTTTCCGGATATCCGGCAATCTCGAAGGCCCGGATCATCACGTCCGGCAGGTGGTTACGGATCGCGCCGGAGGAAAGCTCAATGCCGTTACACACAATGTCATACTGGTAGGCGTTGATTTCCAGCGGGTTCTTGGTGTTCAGCGCGTCCAGCCCGCCCTGCGGCATGGAGAACGGGTTGTGCGAGAAGTCGATGCGTCCCGTTTCCTCGTTCAGCTCATACATCGGGAAATCCGTGATCCAGCAGAAGCGGAAGGCGTTCTTTTCAATCAGGTCCAGCTCTTCCGCAACGCGGGTGCGCACCAGACCGGAGAACTTCACCACCTCATCTGCCTTGCCAGCGGCAAAGAACACGGCATCCCCCGCGTTCAGGCCCAGCTTTGCGCGGATGGCTTCAACGCGGTCCGCTTTCAGATTCTTGGCAATCGGGCCTTTGCCGCCATCTTCGGCAAAAATGATGTAGCCCAGACCACCCGCGCCGGACTCACGGGCCCAGTTGTTCAGCTTGTCAAAGAACGCACGGGGCTTCTCGCCAGCACCAGGGGCGGGAATGGCGCGGATTTCGCCACCATCCGCGGCAATGCGGGCAAACAGGCCAAAGCCGGAGCCTGCGAATTCTTCCGTGACATCCGTAATCAGCAGCGGGTTCCGCAGATCGGGCTTGTCAGATCCATACACCTTCATGGCGCGGGCATAGGGGATCCGTTCAAACGGAGCCTGGCTGACGGTGCGGCCGTTGCCAAATTCGGTAAACAGGCCGGACATGACATTTTCCAGCGTCGCGAAGACTTCGTCCTGCGTGGCGAAAGCCATTTCGAAGTCAAGCTGGTAGAACTCACCCGGGGAGCGGTCCGCGCGGGAGGCTTCATCCCGGAAGCAGGGTGCGATCTGGAAGTAGCGGTCAAACCCGGCCACCATGGCCAGCTGCTTGAACTGCTGCGGCGCCTGCGGCAGGGCGTAGAACTTGCCGGGATGCATGCGGGCCGGAACCAGAAAGTCCCGTGCGCCTTCGGGGGAGGAGGCTGTCAGGATCGGGGTCTGAAGTTCGATGAAGTTCAGGTCCGTCATGCGCTTGCGCATGCTCTGGATAACGCGGGAGCGCAGGAGCATGTTGCTGTGCACGCTCTCCCGGCGCAGATCGATGTAGCGATAGCGCAGGCGGAGGTCTTCAGGGTAGTTTTCATGGCCCGCCACCTGCAGCGGCAGAACCGCCGCGGAGGACTGCACGACAAGCTCGCGGGCGCGCACTTCAATGTCACCTGTGGCGAGGTCGGGGTTGCGGGTGGCCTCTTCGCGGCGCACCACCTCACCCGTTACCGTGATCACACTTTCAACACGGGCGGATTCCGCCTGTGCAAGGGTCGGGTCCCCCGCCGGGATTACAATCTGGGTGATGCCGGTTTCATCACGCAGGTCGATAAACAGCAGGCCGCCGTGGTCCCGTTTGCTATGGACCCAGCCGGACAGGCGCGCTGTGGTGCCGGCATCCTGCGCGCGAAGGGCCGAACAGCTATGGGTACGGTAAGGATGCATTCTCTCGTCCTGAAATTTGAGGGCCTGCGCCCGGGGGAGCCGGGCAGGCGGTGCCAGTCATCTTAATATACTGCGCGGGAGGAAGCCGGGGAGCCGCGCAGATGTCAAGGGAAAGACGCACAGAAGCCTGCGGGGTGCTGCGGGTTTCGTGGCGGCGGAGGCCCCTTTCATACCCGCCCCGGGGCAGGGCTTTCTGCGGGGAAAGGGGGGATGCATTGCTTTTTCTCCCTGTTTCCGGTAAGGCGACCGCACCGTACGGGCACCCCTGGAGGCCCGTATGTTCTGGTTTTTAGGAGAATTAACGTGTCCAAGATTACATCTATCGAAGCTTCGGCGCGCGCGAAGGCTGGTAAGGGGGCAGCGCGTGCAACGAGGCGTGCTGGTCTGGTTCCGGCCGTGATTTACGGCGGCAAGAAAGAACCGACTCTGATCGCACTTGACCCGCGCATCGTCGTCAAGGGGATTCAGGCTTCCGGCTGGCGCTCACGCGTTTACGAAATCAAGGTTGCCGGTGGTGATACCGAACGCGCCCTGATTCGTGACATCCAGCTCCACCCTGTGAAAGACACCCCGGAGCATGTTGACTTCATGCGTCTGGCCGCTGGCCAGAAGGTGACAGTTGAAGTGTCCGTTCATTTCACGGGTGAAGAAAAAGCTCCGGGCCTCAAGCGCGGCGGCGTTCTGAACATCGTGCGTCACACGGTTGAAGTTGAAGCGGATGCGGAACACATCCCTGAATTCTTCACGGTTGATCTGTCCGCTCTGGACATCAATGATAACGTGCGTTGGGACGACCTGAAGGGCACGGAAAACGTGACTCCGCTGGTGCATATCCCCAACTTCGTGATCGCCACTATCGCGGCACCGAGCGTTGATGAAGCGGAAGGCGAGGCTGCTGCGTCTGCCTGAACGCCGGACTGACGTTCTGAAAACAGAGTGCCGGGGCGCATGCGGCGCATGCGCCCCACACTCAGCGAGATACAGGACCAGTGATGTTGATCTGGGCCGGACTCGGTAATCCCGAGTCTTCAATGAGCCGACACAGGCACAATGTCGGGTTCATGGCAGTGGATGCCATTGCCAGCCGCTATGGGTTTTCTCCGTGGCGGACACGTTTCAAGGGACATGTTGCGGAAGGTCGGGTGGGCACGCACCGTGTGCTGCTGCTGCGCCCCATGACATACATGAACCTTTCCGGTGAAAGTGTGCAGGAAGCCGCGGCCTTTTATAAGGTTACGCCGGACCATATCACCGCGTTTCACGATGAGCTGGATCTTGCGCCCGGCAAGGTGCGGGTCAAGCGGGGCGGCGGGGCGGCAGGGCATAACGGCCTGCGCTCCATGGACAAGATGCTTGGCACTCCGGACTACTGGCGCGTGCGCATCGGGATCGGGCATCCCGGGAGCAAGGAACGCGTGCATGGCTGGGTGCTTGGAAATTTTACAGACACGGACCGACAGACCTGGCTTGAGCCTCTGCTGGATAAAATGGCAGATGCGGCTCCTCTTCTGGCGGAAGGCCGGTCGGATCAATTCATGACGCAGGTTGCGTTGCCAGACAGGGAGTAAAGGCTGATGGGGTTTAATTGCGGTATTGTCGGTCTTCCCAATGTGGGCAAGTCCACCCTGTTCAATGCGCTGACAGCAACAGCCGCAGCGCAGGCGGCCAATTATCCGTTCTGCACCATTGAACCCAATGTGGGCCGTGTGGCGGTGCCGGACCCCCGGCTGGAAAAGCTGGCAACGGTTGGCAAATCCCAGAAGGTGGTGCCCACCAGCCTGGAGTTTGTGGATATTGCGGGCCTCGTGCGTGGTGCCTCCCGCGGGGAAGGGCTGGGCAACCAGTTTCTGGCCAACATCCGGGAAGTGGACGCCATTATCCATGTGCTGCGCTGCTTTGAGGATGATGACATCACGCATGTTGAAGGCGGGGTGGACCCCGTGCGTGATGCCGAAATCATTGAAACGGAACTGATGCTGGCGGATCTCGATTCGCTGGAAAAACGCCTTCCCGCCCTGCAGAAGCGCGCCAAGAACCGCGATGCCGAAGCCATGGCGCAGATGGAGGTTATGGAACCGCTGATTGAAGCGCTCAAGGAAGGCCGCCCGGCCCGCACCGCCATTCCGGCCGGGGCGGAAGAGGCTGTTCGCCGCCTTCAGTTGATGACAAGCAAGCCGGTTCTGTACGTGTGCAATGTGGATGAAGAGTCCGCAGCCACCGGAAACGATTTTTCCAGAAAGGTGCAGGTCAGGGCAGAGGCGGAAGGCGCTGCGGTGGTGATTGTTTCCGCCGCGATCGAGGCGGAAGTCAGCCAGCTTGCCGATGAAGAACGCCGCGAGTTTCTGGAAGGGCTGGGCATGCATGACAGCGGTCTGGACCGCGTGATTGCGGCCGGATACGGCCTGCTGGGCCTGCGGACCTACTTTACGGTGGGGCCGAAGGAAACGCGGGCCTGGACCATTACCCAGGGCACGAAGGCCCCGCAGGCAGCGGCGGTTATTCACAATGATTTTGAGCGCGGCTTCATTGCATGTGAAACTGTCGCGTATGATGATTACATTCAGTACGGTGGCGAGGCCGGCGCGAAGGAAGCTGGTCGCCTGCGTATTGAAGGGCGGGACTACGTGGTGAAGGACGGGGATGTCCTGCTGTTCCGCTTTAACGTCTGAGCCGAAACGCGCAGATTTTCACAAACACTGAGAAACGGGGATAAGGGACGCCATCATGAAGGCGCAGGAAGACGGGCAGCACGGCATGACACAGCAAACGGGTTCCGGAGCTGTGCCAGGCCCGATGGTGGCCCTGGCGCGTCGGGCCAGACTGGCGTCCCGCACTCTGGCGCAAAGCCCCTCTTCTGCGCGGGACAGGGCTTTGTGGGCGGCTGCCGCGGCCATTCGCGAAGCCAGCAAGACCATTCTGGCCGCCAATGCGAAAGATCTTGAGGCATCCACCGCGCGTGATGCGTTCCGGGACCGCCTGACCCTGACCCCCGAGCGGGTGGAAGCCATGGCGCTGGGGCTGGAGGAGATGGCGGACCTGCCTGACCCTGTCGGGCGGATTCTGGAAGAATGGACGCGCCCCAATGGCCTGCGCATCCGGCGTGTTGCAACGCCGGTGGGCGTGATTGGCGTGATTTATGAAAGCCGCCCCAATGTGGGGGCGGATGCTGCGGGCCTGTGCATCAAATCCGGGAATGCCGTGCTGCTGCGCGGTGGGTCTGAAAGCCTGCACAGCGCGCGGGCGATTCATGCCGCCATTCAGGCGGGGCTGCGCACGGCAGGCCTGCCGGAAGATGCCGTGCTGATTGCCCCCGATGCAGACCGCGCCCATGTTGCGGATATGCTCGGGGCCGCTGGCCTGGTGGACCTGCTCATTCCGCGTGGCGGCCGCTCTCTGGTGGAGCGTGTGCAGAAGGAGGCCCGTGTGCCCGTTCTGGCCCATGCGGATGGCCTGTGCCACACCTATGTGCATTCCGCGGCCGATCCGGGCATGGCGCGGCGTATTGTGCTGAATGCCAAGATGCGGCGCGTGGGGATTTGCGGCGCCACGGAAACCCTGCTGATTGATGCGGCTATCGCGCCCTCTCTTCTGCCGCTGCTGGTGAGTGATCTGGCCGAGTTCGGCTGCACCTTCCGGGCAGATGCCGAAGCGCGGGAGATCATGCCGGACTTGCCCCCGGCCACGGAGCAGGATTTTGCAACGGAATGGCTGGACGCCGTGCTGAATATCGCCGTGGTGGATGGCGTGGATGAAGCGCTGGACCATATCCTGCGCTATGGATCGTCCCACACGGAAGCCATTGTGACCTCGGATGAAGCCGTGGCGACCCGCTTTCTGAATGGAACGGACAGCGCCGTTGTGATGTGGAATGCCTCTACGCAGTTCTGTGATGGTGGTGAATTCGGCTTTGGCGCCGAAATCGGGATTGCCACAGGCCGCTTCCACGCACGCGGGCCGGTGGGCGTGGAGCAGCTGACAACCTTCCGGTATGAGGTGATTGGCACAGGGCAGGTGCGGACCTGAACCCCGCCATGGTGTGGCAGGATAGAATTCCGACAGGGGGAGACCGCCGTTCCGCGCGGATTGGTCTGCTTGGCGGCTCTTTCAATCCTGCTCATCTGGGGCACCAGACCATTGCCCGCCGCGCTCTGGTGGCGCTGGGGCTTGATCAGGTCTGGCTGATGGTCTCACCGGGGAACCCGCTTAAACCTGCTGAGGGGATGGCCCCCTTCGCGCAGCGGCTGGCCTCGGCGGCGTCTCTGGCGGATGGGCACAGGCTTGTGGCGACGGATATAGAAGCCCGACTCGGCACCCGCTATACGTTTGATACGCTGGGCAAGCTGCAGACCCGGTTTCCGAACGTGCATTTTGTCTGGCTGACCGGGGCGGACGGGTTTGCCACCCTTCTTAAATGGAAGGGCTGGAAACGCCTGCTGCACCGGGTGCCTGTGGCGGTTATGCCGCGTCCGGGGCAGAATATGCGGGCTTTACGGGGGGCTGCGGCGCACTATCTGGCGCATGCCCGCCTGCCATCGCGGCAGGCCCGTCTGTTGCCCGGGCTTTCGCCTCCAGTATGGACTTTTCTTCCGGGGCGACAAAACGGTATATCTGCAACATCAATTCGTCAGCGGGGTGGTTTCAGGGATGGTGCGGGCCATGCCGCCGCGCCCGATACATCAAATTCAGGAGAATGGTCATAGTCAGCAAGCCACCCGCCGAAGCATCTGCACGCAGCAGGTCCTCCACGGCAGCCACCAAAAAAGCGGCCTCCGCCACACCCACTCTGGCTGGTGCTGCCAAAGTGACAGGGTCCGTCCGCAAAAAAGCCGTCGCTGCCGGGCCGAAAGGCAAGGTCAAGCGTGAGTCTGCCTCCCCGGATGTGATCGCACAGTCTCTCGCTCTGATCATCAGCAGTCTGGAAGATGACAAGGGCGAAAATATCGTTGTGATCGACCTGACAGGCCGTGCCTCGTTTGCAGACCGGATGGTGATTGCCACCGGTGAGGCCGACCGCCAGATTTCCGCCATGGCCCAGCATATTGAGCGCAAGCTGAGAGATATTGGCATCAAGCGTGTGCTGGTTGAGGGGGTAAACGGGTCTGACTGGGTGCTGCTGGATACCGGGGATATTGTTGTCCACATTTTCAAGCCCGAAGCGCGCGAACTGTATGGTCTGGAAAAAATGTGGGGCGCTGAACTGGATGACGGGCATGCAGAGGCGGTCACGCCTGTCTGATCTTTCACCCGTTCCTGTGTACGTGCTTGCAGAAAGGGGGAGCAGATGTGCTTCCCCTTCTCTGTATCAGCCTGCCTTCAGACGGATGCTGGAATACACGCTCTTTTTTCAGAAGCCGGAGGTCGTCTCCTCATGAAGCTGATTGCCGTCGGGCGTATGAAAGACAAGTCCGAGCAGGCGCTTGTTGCGCGCTATCTCAAGCGCCTGCGCCCGCAGCTTGATGTGGTTGAACTGGCCGATGGCCGGGGCAGCCCGGAGGAAATCAAACGGCGGGAAGCACAGGCCATTCTTGCAGCCTGCCCGCAGCAGGCCTTTCTGATTGCCCTTGATGAAGCCGGGCGGTGTTTTGACAGTCCGGCATTCTCCGCCGCTCTGGCGGACTGGTCCGCCTCCGGGCGGCCGGTTTGTTTCGTGATTGGCGGGGCGGAAGGGCTGGACGCTTCCGTCATCCAGCGCGCCGATGCCAAACTCTCCTTCGGCACGCTCACATGGCCGCACATGCTGGTGCGTATCATGCTGGTGGAACAGATTTACCGCGCACAGGCCATTGCCGCGGGCCATCCGTATCATCGGTCCGGGCGGCCCTGAGCCTGCCGGGCGTGCGAAAAAGCCCGCCGGGCGTTCTGGCCGGTTTCAGCGGTCTTTCAGCGCTGCCCGCAGGTTGCCCGCATGCTGCCTGAGCAGCGTGCTGCCTTCCTCTGGTGAAAACCCAAAGCACACCAGCACGGCCAGCTTGATGCTGCCATTTGCCTTTTCCAGCGCGCTGCGGGCTTCATCTTCCGTGCAGCCTGTAAGCTGCTGCACCATGCGATGCGCCCGAAGCACCAGCTTGGCGTTGACAATCCGCATATCCACCATCTGCCCGCGCCAGGTATGGCCAAGGCGGATCATGAGCGCTGTGGAGAGCATGTTCAGCGCGACCTTCTGCGCCGTGCCCGCTTTCATGCGGGTGGAACCGGCCACCACTTCAGGCCCGGTTTCAATCAGCAGGCCCAGTTCCGCATCCCGCAGGAGGCGGGTGTCCGGGCTGCATGAAAGGCCAATGGTCAGGCTCCCCGCCGCGCGGGCACAGGCGAGTGCTGCGCAGGTGTACGGGGTGCCGCCGCTGGCGGCAACACCAATCACAACATCATCCGGCCCGGCTTTATGGGTGGTCATGGCGGCACGGGCGGCGTCTTCATCATCTTCCGCGCCTTCCACCGGCTGGAACAGGGCGGCATCACCCCCGGCCAGCAGCAGCACGAGCCTCTCTTCCGGCCACCCGTAGGTGGGAATCAGTTCCACACCATCCTGCAAACCGATGCGGCCGGAGGTTCCGGCACCCACGTAAAACAGGCGGCCGCCGCGCTGCAGGCGTGGCAGGGCGGCGGCAATGGCGTCCTCCATGCCGGGGAGGGCCGCCTTGACGGAGGCGACCGCCCCCAACTGGCTTTCCAGCAGGGCATCCAGCAGGGTGCCGGTGGGCCAGAGGTCCAGCGCTTCATACCGGGGGTCATAGGTTTCGGTTCTGGCGGGCGCACTGAGAGCGGAAGAGGCCTGTCGGCTCATGCGGTGAAACTCCTGTGGTCAAGAGAAAAGAGGCGGCTGGCGTTCATGCTTCTGGTGTCCGTGTCAGGCGTGGGAAAACGCCTCGCACCAGACGAGCGCACACAGCAAAGGCAAACAGCAGGATAATGCCCAGTAGAATCAGCCAGGGGAATGCCAGCGCGTGCCCGCCGGGATGCAGCGCGGCCATGGCCAGCAGCACGAGGGGCACCGTCAGGCAGAACGCCGGAAGCAGGTCCGCCGCCCGGGCGGAGGGCAGCGCCATACCGGCCAGAAATGTCCCCAGCATGGGGCCATAGCCACATGCCGCAATGGAGAGCCCCAGCAGCACGGCGGACTGGCTCCCTTGTGCAAACAGCAGGGAACACCCGACGAGCACGGCACTCCAGAACACAGTCAGCACACGGGCCAGGCCAAGGGGGGTGAGAGAAAGTTTCCGGCTCAGTGCCGAGCAGGCGGAGGAAAAATCTCCCATTGTGGCGGCTGTCATGGCGGAAAGGGTGGAGGAGAGAGATCCCATGGTGGCCGCCAGAATGGCCGCCACCATCAACCCGCGCAGCCCTGCGGGCAGACCATGGACGATATAGTCCGGGAAAATGGCGTCCGGCGTGGAAAACCCTGCGGCCTGAACCGAAAGCTGGCCGTGATGCATCCAGAGCAGGATCCCTACCCCGGAGAGCAGGAAGAACAGTGCCGTCACCCCGACAGCACTCCCCATAAGCGCCAGCCGGGCGTCCTTCAGGCTGCGGGCGGCCAGCACACGCTGCACCATAAGCTGGTCTGTCCCGTGGGAGGCAAGGGTCATCAGCGCGCCACCGCCAATGGCGGCAATGGGGGTGAAGGCGCTGCTGAAAGGGGCAGTGCCATGGAGGAACAGGTTGAATTTTCCAGCCTGCCGCAAGGTTGTGGCAGCTCCAGCGGGGAGGCCATGCAGCAAAAGGGCGGCACACATGGCTGAGCCTGCCAGATACAGGCAGAACTGGATGGCATCAGACCAGACAACGGCCCGCAGGCCGCCACACACGGTATAAAACAGCGTGATACCGACAACACCCAGCAGAAGCACGGTATGCGGCACCGCCATGTGGGTAGCGGCCAGCATGGCAGTGAGGGGCAGCATGCCAGCAAACAGCCGGACGGCTTCCGCCAGAACGCGGGTGCCCAGAAAGGTGGCGGATGCAACACGCTGCATCCGCTGGCCAAAGCGCTGGCCGAGGTAATCATACGCGCTGAGCATGCGGCCCGCGCTGTAAAGGGGCAGGAATTTCCACGCCACAAGGGCGCGGCCCAGAAGATAGCCCAGCGCCAGCCCCACAAATACCATGCCGCTCCCAAAGGCCACGCCGGGAACGCTGATGACTGTCAGTGTCGAAGTTTCTGTTGCCACCATGGACAGGCACAGGGCCCACCAGGGCAGATCATGCCCGCCTTCCAGATAGGCCGCGGTGGAAGACTGGCGGCCTGAAAGCATGACGGCCAGCAGCGGCATGCCAGCCAGATAGGCCAGCATGACAATCAGATCGGCACTGTTCATAAGGGCTGATTTCCTGCGGCCTGACGGGTGGCTGCAACCAGAGCGCGTATTGCATCAGGGTCTGTTATCACCGGTTGGGAGCCAAACCCGAAAGCATCGTCTCCAGCCAGAGGGGCCGCAGGTTTGCGGCACGAGGCATGAACTTCCGTCACACCGGTCCGGGTGATCACGGTCTGTACATTGCCAGCAGTCACGCCGCTGCCTGCCAGAATGACAATGCGGCCCTGTGCGAGATGCTGCAAACGGGCGAGGCCTTCCACCCCCTGAAGCGCGGAAGGCTTCTGGCCGGAGGTCAGGATGCGCGTAAACCCGGCCTCAATGGCAAATTCCAGCTCAGAAAACGGGTCAGGCACCAGATCAAACGCCCGGTGCAGCGTGCGCTCCATCCCGTGGCATTCCTCGGAAAGACGCAGGAGGAGATCCCGGTCCAGACTCCTGTCGGGCCTGCTGGCCCCCAGCACCACACCCGCCAGCCCTGCCTGACGGGCTGCCCGGATATCGTCCTTCATCACGGCAGCTTCTTCGGCATCAAACAGGAAGGAACCTGCACGCGGGCGGATCATGGCGAGGCATGGCAGCGGGCAGCGGGCGGCATAGCGCATCAGCCCCACGCTTGGCGTCAGGCCACCCACATCCAGTGAGGCGCAGAGTTCAAGCCTGTCCGCTCCGGCGGCATGGGCCGCATCAACGCCCTGTGGTGTTTCGATGCAGATTTCAACACGGTTCATGACACATCTCCGGCCCAAGGCAGGTGGCCCCCAGAATTCCGGCATTTTTGCCCAGCATTGCACGGCGGAGAAGCGGCTGTGTGGTGGGAACCAGAATACGGTCACGCACGGCCCGGTCCAGCGCATCAATCAGGGCGGCTGAATTGCTCAGCCCCCCCGCCACAGGTACCACCGTACTGCCTGTGATGTTAATGACATGCGCCAGCGCCGCACTGGTATAGAGCATCCAGACAGACATGGTTTTTGTGGCCTGTGCGTCGCCCTGTTCCCAAAGTGTCAGAATGGCGTGGCTGGTTTCAGCGCGTCCGCCAGCCCAGACATGCAGGCGCTCCAGACCGCGCGCGCCTGCCAGCGTATCAAGGCAGCCCGATTGCCCGCAGCCGCAGGGGAACAGGGGCACCAGAGAGAGCGCCTCTTCCGGGTCCGCCAGAAATGGCGGGGCAATAACGGCGGGGGCATGCCCCAGTTCGCCCGTCACGCCGCCCAGACCGGGCACACGCTGCCCGTCCAGCACAAATCCGCCGCCAACCCCCGTGCCCAGAATGAGGCCGAACACATTCCGATGCCCCTTTGCCGCGCCAAACCGGGCCTCCGCCAGAGCAAAACAGTCTGCATCGTTCCCGATGCGAACCAGACGCTGCGTGTGGTGGCTGAGCTGCTCTCTCACGGCCAGCGTGTTCAGACAGGGAATATTTGCGGCATTTACCCGGCCGGTCAGCGGGTCTTCCACTCCGGCAATTGCGATATGCAGCGGAATGCCGGGATATGGCGCACATAATGCCTTGAGAGCACCTATGAAGTTTTCAGAATCCGCTACCGGAGTGGGTACGGTCTGACGATGTTCCAGTCTGCCATCAGGATGGACGAGAGCAAAATCGATAAACGACCCGCCGATGTCTGCACAGAGAAGCATAAGGGCATCCGTGATTGAAAGGCACTGAAGGACCAAGGAGCGCAGGGGCTCCTGCCGGGTAAGGCAAGGCGTCTTTCCGGGTTAGTATTTCAGAGGGGGTTTGTAAATAACATTCCACCTGTCTCCCCTACTTGTTTCATGCTATAAATTATCTTCGTTCCCGTTTTTGCAGGCAAGGGGCAGGCCATGCTGTCTTCAGGGCATTATCAGATTCTCAGCACACTCAGCCGTTTCGGGCCTAGAAGCCGGAGTGAGCTGGCAAAGGATCTGGGGATGAGCAAGGCAGCCCTCACAGCGCTGGTGCGCGATCTGCTGGAGCAGGATATTCTGTGTGAGCAGGAGCCTGTTTACGGAGCAGGCCGTCCTTCCGTGCCGCTGGTTGTGAGAGCAAATGCGGCCTGGTTTATCGGTATTTCCCTTCAGGATGATCCTGCGGTTGTGGTGCTGACAGACCTGCACGGCACAACGCTTGCCAGAATTGAACTCCCCCGCCTGCCTGACCCGGAGGCCTGTCTGGCCTCCCTTGCCGGAGCGGTTGGGGACTTACGGAAGTCTCTTGGGAAAAACCGTGAGAAAATTTCAGGAATTGGCGTAGCGCTGCCGGGGTTTGTGGCCAAGGACAGGCAGACCTGTCTGGCCTGCACGGCGCTGGGGTGGCGTAACCTCAATATCGGAACCGTGCTGGCCGAACGGACCGGCTTGCCGGTGTGGGTGGAGAATGATGCAAAGGCGCTGATTCTGGGGGAGCAGCTTTTCGGGCCTTTGAAAGGCAGCCCGGATTTCAGCATGGTTTTTGTCAGCCACGGCATCGGGTGCGCCCATATTGTAAACGGGCGGCTGCTATGGGGGAATGCCGGCGGGGCAGGGGAAATTTCTCAT
The DNA here is from genome assembly GCF_011516935.1 of Acetobacter farinalis. Taxonomy (GTDB): domain Bacteria; phylum Pseudomonadota; class Alphaproteobacteria; order Acetobacterales; family Acetobacteraceae; genus Acetobacter; species Acetobacter farinalis. The sequence goes on along the minus strand of NZ_WOTF01000015.1, from coordinate 25,142 downwards.
GCCCCCATCACTGTGGATGCAACACAGGCCCTGCCATGCCGATGCGGAAATCGCGGGTGTCTGGAAACGGTGGCTTCTCTTCTGGCAATTGGTAATGCTGCCCGGCAGGCAGGTTTGCCCACCAGCACGCGGGAACTCACGCTGCTGGCGGCAGAAGGGCATCCGCAGGCCCTGACCATTCTGCACAGGGCCGGATCAGCCATGGGCATTGCCACGGCGCAACTTATTCAGATGCTGGACCCCAGCCATGTTGTCGTGATGCTGGATTCTGCCCTGAAGGATGGCGTGTATGGGCACGCACTCCAGCATGAAGCGGACTCTCATATTCTGCATCGTCCCAATACCCATACCATGATCAATTTTCGTGATTTTGAGCCGGACAGTTTTGCACGGGGGGCGGCGAGCCTTGCCGCGCGGTATTTCATTTTCGGGCATGGTGATGTGTAAGCGGCATGCAAATGCGGCCCAAAACGTGTCTTTTCCGCAACGATAAGCCAAAACATGCGCGAAAGTTTTAATTCATAATATGAATTAAATCGTTCTTCTTAAACCCCCATTGCATACTAACTGAAGCGTTTGCAGGATTATGTTCCTGTTTGTGAATGAAATGGCATTCTCACGATCGGCGGAGGGGGTTGTCATCATGCGTCTTTCACTACGTCAGCTTTCAGTCTCCTGTGTTGCGTTGACAGGCCTTTGGGCCGCGGCAGCGCAGGCGCAGCCAGTATCAAGACCGGTTTCCGGCAAGCATTTCAAAAAGCCTGCCAAATCCTCTGGTGTGGTACGGAAAAAATCATCTGCGGAAAACGGGCTCAGCTCTTCTGTTCTGGGGCAGTTTACCGGCGGGGTGGAAGAAATTTCTGTCACCAGCCATTCCGTGTCCGCCACAGGCGTGACCAATCGTACACCTGGCGGCGGCCTCATGCCGCACCAGACAGCCCCGCGCTCGCAAAGCGGCATTACGCGGGATTTTATTGCCAAACAGGCACCGTCATCAAACATCACGTCGCTGGTGGCGGATTTGCCGGGTGTTACGGTTTCCAGCCAGGATCCGTTCGGCATGACTGGTGATCATCTTCAGGTGCGCGGGCTGAATGAAACACAGATGGGCTATCTGTTTGAAGGCGCGCCTCTGGCTGATCCCATCAACTATGCACCCTATACGTCCACTCTGGTTGATTCGGAAAATCTTGGCTCGGTAACGGTCTCTCAGGGGTCGCCCGATCTGAATGCGCCATTTTATAATGCGGTTGGCGGCCAGATTACCGCAACAGCCATCAATCCGTCTCACAATGCCGGTGGGTTTCTGGATGTTGGTGGCGGTTCTTACAGTTACAATAAGGAATTTATCCGTCTTGATACCGGGGATATCGGGCGTTCCGGTGTGCGCGGGTATGTTTCGTTCTCCCATACAGGGTATAATAACGGCGCGCGTGGGCCGGGCGGCCTGTTCCGGTATCACCTGGATTCAAAATTTGTAAAAGAATGGGGTGATGGCAACAGTATTTCCGCCATCTTCTCCTATAACCGGCAGCAGGCGGCCTCCTGGCGCTCACCAACTAAGGCGCAGTGGAGCCAGTATGGGGTCGGGTTTGCCTATGATAAGTCTTTCACGCCGGGTGATGCCCGATATTATAAGCTGAACCAGCAGAATCTGAACCAGCAGTTGCTTGTCATGCCCATGCATTTCACGCTGGCGGATAATTTGCACCTGCATGTTTCTCCCTATTACGTGCATCAGTTCGGCCCGTCTCTGGGGGGAGAAAATATTCCGGCGTCCGGCGGGTATTATGGCACGCAGCAATACGGACCCCTGAATGTGGGAACGCCGGTGAATGGCGCAATCCTGACATCCAGCCGTGATCCGTGGAACCAGAAAACCGGCGGCCTGAATGCGTCGATGGACTGGCGTATTTCCAGAAGCAACACGTTCTCGTTCGGATGGTGGTATGCCTATACCACACATGAAGAACTCTCGGATTTCCGTCCGGTTTATGCTGATGGCAGTGGTTGGTCGGGCGATGTTATCCGGGTGAACGGTAAAATTCTCTCAGGATACGACCTGAACTTCATGCAGCAGGTCAACACGCTGTTCATTGCTGATACACAAAAGCTTCTGCACGATAAGCTGACACTGAGTGCCGGCTTCCGCGTCGCCATGGTGTCTCGCCAGGGTACGAACCTTATTCCCGGTGCGGACCCATATAAGATGCAGGGGAACTATTTTGAACCGCTGCCGCAGTTTTCGGCAAGTTACATGATCACGCCGAAGGATCAGATTTACCTCAATGGCGCGACATCCTTCCGTGCGCCGGAATCTGTGGAAGCTTATTCCCAGATTTTTGACCCCAATGCCTCGCATGCCGTCATGCAGCCGCAGAGCCTGAAGCCGGAATATTCCATCAGTGAAGAACTCGGGTACCGGCATCAGGGCAGTTTCTACAATTTCTCTATGTCCCTGTTTAACATCAATCTGACAAACCATCAGGTGACGTCCACAGGCTATATCCCCAATACAAACATGATGGTCTCCTCACCCATCAATATTGGCGGCCAGACATCCCGCGGTGTGCAGGCGGAATTCGGTCTGGCGCGCTGGCACCACTTCAGTCCGTATATTTCCGGGCAGTTCCTGCACTCCACGTTTGATAATAATTTCAATACCGGAAAGGGTTATTTGCCAACAGCCGGGAAAGTGGCGGTGCAGGCTCCCAAATTTACCGGTGCCATCGGCCTGAGCTATGATGACGGACGGTTCTTTGGAAACTTTGATGTGCGGTATGTGGATACACAGTACACCACATTCATGAATGATGAAAAAATGCCCGCCTATGTCACCTCCAACCTGACACTGGGGTATCGCATGAAATCCTTCAGCTACCTCAAGCATCCGCAGATCCAGCTTAACCTGACCAATATCGGGGATAACCACTATCTGTCCGGGTCAAGCTATACGTCGAATGCGCATGCGCATGTCACCTCCACCGGGGCTGTCGCGGCGGGGAGCGCTCCGGTCTACTATGTCGGGGGTGTGTTTGCCGCTATGGTCTCGGTCTCGACCGGGTTCTGAGGGGGGCGGCCGGGGTGGGCGGTGCGCACCGCCCACACGCCGGGCATCAAACAGCCGGGCATCAAACAGATTGATCAGGCCGGAGCCCCTCTCCGGCCCGCAGCTGAAAGGGGAGCGCAGTGCTCAGGTTTCCGATGACAAGTCCTGCAGGGGCCTATGGCTGGTGGCCTGTGCTGATTATGGCCGCGCTCTTTTTCAGTATCGGCTTTGTGACCTGGCTGAACGGGCCGCTCATCACGTTTGTGCAGATTGCGTTTAACCTGAGTGATGTGGCCTCTTTTCTGGTGCCGGTCTGTTTCTACCTTGCCTATCTGGTTTTTCCACTGCCGGCCACGCTGCTGGCAAAGCGGATCGGGTTGCGGCGCGGCCTTGTGGTTGCTCTTGCCGTTATGGCTGTGGGCACCCTGCTGTTTGGGGAGTGTGTGAATGGCCGGTGGTACGCGGGGGCTCTTGGCGGGCTGAGCGTGATCGGGGCGGGGCTTTCCCTGCTTCAGATTACCGTCAACCCTTACGTCAGTCTGCTGGGGGATCATGACCGCGCCGCCCAGCGTATTGCGATTATGGGGGTTGCCAACAAATTTGCCGGGATTGTTGCGCCGGTTCTGTTCGCGTTGGTGGTGATGCCGGACGTCGGGCAGGTGGTGGCCAATATCAGCAAGACACCTGTTGGCCCCGAGCGGGAGAGTGTGCTGGCGCAGTTCACCCATGCTGTGCATGTGCCGTATCAGGCGATGGCAGCACTTCTGGTTCTGCTGGCTGTTCTTGTGGCCCGCGCGCCTCTGCCGGAGATCTCTCTGGAGGCTGCGTCCGCCTCTGAAGGTCCTGTGCGCAAGGCTCAGCCGCTCTGGCTTCTGACGGGCGTCTTTTCCATGTTCCTGTATGTGGGGGTGGAGGTGATGGCTGGAGATGCCATAGGCCTCTTCGGGCATTCTTTCGGGCTTTCTCTGGATATTACAAAATACCTCACGGCGCTCACGCTGGCCTCCATGATGGCCGGGTATCTGGTGGGCATGGTGGTGGTGCCGCGCTTTATCAGTCAGGATGGCTATATGCTGGCCTGCTGCCTGCTCGGCATTCTGATCTGCCTTGTGGCTCTGGTGGCTCCCGGCATCATTCCGGTTTTTTGTGTTGCCTTGCTTGGTTTTGCCAATGCCATGATTTTGCCCGCCCTCTTCCCCATTGTGCTGGCGGAGGCCGGGCCTGACGCAGGGAAGGCAACGGCTTTTCTGGTCATGGCCTATTCCGGTGGCGCCGTGCTGCCGCAGCTTTTTGTGCATGCGGCGCCCCTGCTCGGAAATGTACTGGCGTTCATGGTGCTGGCTATTCCGTCCTATCTTTTTATCGGGGGTTGGGCGCTGGCGCTGCGTGCCAAAACAGGGGCTCCCGTTGCAAAATCACGCGTTACCATGGCGGGAGACTGAGTTTTTATGAAAATTGTTATTTGTCCAGATGCAGACCGGGCGCGTTGGCTTGCGGCACAGGTTCTTGCCAGGCAGGTCAAAACCAAGCCGGCATCCGTGCTGGGGCTTGCAACCGGGCGCACCATGGAAGCCATTTATGGATTGTTGGCGGAAACAGCCCGGCAGCAGTCTATTGATTTCAGCGGTGTGACCACATTCAATCTGGATGAGTATATCGGGCTGGGCGCGGAGCACCCGCAATCCTACCGCTATTACATGCAGGCCCATCTCTTTCAGCATGTGACTGTGGCTGCTGAAAACACGCATGTTCCTGATGGAACCGCAGCAGATGCGGAGGCTGAGGCACGCTCTTACGAAGAGCGTATTCGTGAAGCCGGCGGAATTGATCTCCAGCTTCTGGGGTTGGGGGAGAATGGTCATATTGGCTTTAATGAGCCACTTTCCGCCCTGAGCGGCCGCACGCATGTCGTCACACTGGCGCAGGCAACCCTGAAGCAGAATGCCGGAATGTTCGGGAATGATATGGCGCGCGTGCCCACACGGGCGCTGACCATGGGTACAGGAACCATTCTGGATGCGCGGGAAGCGCTTCTGGTGGTTACGGGGGATACAAAGGCCGAAATTGTGGGCCGGGTTATTGAAGGGCCGCTCACTGCTCTGGTGCCGGGCTCCGCCCTGCAACTTCATCCCCGCTGCCTTGTGGTGCTGGATGAAGCCGCGGCGTCTCGCCTTTCCCAGCGTGACGCCATTTTGTGGCAGATGCAGCATGATCCGGAACTGCGAGACCTTCTGGCCGTATAACGCTGGCGACCGATCGGGGCCCAGCCCTTAAGCAGATAGTGCAAAAGAACAGGATAGACCATGACAGAGCAGGGTTTTTCAAAATTTCGTCGTATGCTTCTGGGAAGTGCTGCTGGTCTGGCAGTCCTGAGTGCTCCGGTCCATGCTGCCAGTGCCAGTCCGGGCACGGCGGTCACAGAGCCTTCTGGTGCTGCCATGGCTGTGACAGCGGCAGCGCCAGCGCTCATGCCAGTTCCCGTGTCCGTCTCTCTTCCGGCAGGGGCGCTTCCGCTTTCAGGCGGCGTTGTAATCCGGTGGGATCACGCGCCTTCCCCCATGCTGGCCCGCGCTGCTGAACGCTTTACACACCGGGTTGATGCGCTTGCGGGACGTGTTTTCCCTGTTGCGGGTGGTGCTGCGGGAGGCGGGCAGGTTGCCAGTATCCCGGTCTTTATCCATGTGGGAGAAGACCCCGATGCCCTGACTGTGCACGCAAAGGAAAATTACAGTCTTCAGGTGAATGCAACCGGCGTGACCCTGACGGCGGACGGCCCGGATGGTGTTGTGCATGGTCTGGCAACACTTGCGCAGCTTGTTACGCGGGATGAAAACGGCCCGAAGCTGGCCTTTGCCGATATTACGGATAGTCCGCGTTTTCCCTGGCGCGGCATCATGATTGATACATCCCGGCATTTCATGGCGGTCAGCACGCTCCAGCGGCAGATTGACGCGATGGAACTGCTCAAGCTGAATGTCCTGCATCTGCACCTGAGTGATGGCACGGGCTTCCGTGTTGAAAGCAAAACGCTGCCGGAACTGACGGCAAAAGGGTCGCACGGGCAATATTATACGCAGCGTGAACTGAAAGATCTGGTGGCGTACGCGGCGGATCGCGGGATTCGTGTTGTGCCGGAATTCGATGTGCCGGGCCATGCGCTGGCCCTGCTGCTAGCACACCCTGAACTGGCGGCCCAGAGCCCGGTGAACCCGGACCCGAAGAATAAAAATACAGCGGCTCTGGACCCGACTGTTCCGGGCACATTGCGGCTGGTGCGCAGGCTTTATGCTGAAATGGGCAGGCTCTTCCCAGATGCCTATTTCCATTCGGGGGGGGATGAGGTGGACCCGGATGAATGGCTCAAGAACCCGAAAATTGTCGCTTATATGAAAGAAAATGGCTTCGCGACGCCCCAGGCCCTGCAAGCGCATTTCACGGTGGAAGTTCAGAAAATCCTTGCTGACCAGGGCAAGATCATGGTCGGGTGGGATGAGGTGAGTGAAGCGCCCATCCCGAAAGATGTTGTTATGGATGTGTGGAGAAGTTCCAAGTTCCTTTCATCCGCCTCGGCTGATCATCATCCGGTTATTGTTTCCGCCGGATATTATCTGGATCTTTTGCAGCCTGCTTCCCAGCATTATCTGGTTGACCCGTATGACCCTGCCGCAAACGGGATCACGCGGGCGCAGGCTGATGCCCTGCTGGCAAAAGGAGGCAGGCCTGATCTGGTGAATGCCTTCCTGAAGGAGCCTGCGCCGCCACCGCTGACCGATGAGCAGAAGTCTTATATTCTGGGGGGCGAAGCCCCGCTATGGTCCGAACTGGTGACGGATGAAATGCTGGATGCCCGCTTCTGGCCGCGTGCTGCGGCTATTGCCGAGCGTTTCTGGTCCCCTGCGTCCGTGCGGGATGTGCCGGACATGTATCGGCGTCTTGCTGTGGTGAATGCTGAACTCCAGATAACAGGGCTTCAGGCGCAGGCCAATACACACCGGATGGCCCTGCGTCTGTCCCCCGGCGATGCGGACCCGGTGGCGTGTCTGGCCGGTGCAACGGTGCCTTTGCGCAATTACGTGATGAACCGCTATGTTGCCCACCATAACCACGCGCTGGATGAAATTGGTGAGGTGGCTTCCCCTGACCCATTCCCGGCGGTGCGGTTTGCACAGCTTGTGGATCGGTATGCCGCAGGGGATCATTCAGTGGTGCCAGACCTGAAAGCCCAGTTGCAGATCTGGCAGGACAACGATGCAGCTTTTCAGGAGGTTGCAACGGTCCGTGGGCTTTCAGAAGCCATTCCGGCGTCTCATAATCTGGCGGTGATGGCCAGTGCAGGGCTGAAAGCCCTGAATGGACACAAGGTGAAACTTTCAGCGGCAGAAAAGCAGATTTTTGACCATGAAGACACGCTTCTTAACAGCTCGGCCGATTTGTCAGGGTCTTTTTCCAGCACGGCGTTCTCGGCCGGTGGCCTGATGATCAGTGCGGAACCCGCTATCAGAAAGCTTGTTGGTCTTTAAGGCTCTGTTTCAGGACCGGGAACCGACGGATGGTGAAAAGATCTATTTGAGAAGGTGGGATATGAAGGCCTGATATGAAAATATCAGGCCGGACGCTCATTCTCTCAAAACCCCATTCTCTTCGAACGGCAAAAGTCCGTCATTGTCTCGGCCACGGCCTCTATACTCTCGCAGGAGAGCTTGCCCGGAGTCATGGCGAAGGGAGCAGGTCTTCCGTAGGGTCAGCCTCCCATTTCCGGCACGCTGCGCGCAGAATTTTCAGGAATTTTGTTACCAGTGGCATGGTCTGGCCGGACCGGACAGCGACAGCCAGTGTGGCCCGTGGAGCCGGTTCACTCAGGGCATGGAACGTCACGCCCCCTGCGTGAATCTGGCTGAGTGAGTGGGGAACAACAGATACTCCCAGCCCCGCCGCAACAAGCGGCACGGTGCCTGCTATCTGCGGTGCCTGCTGCCCCATGGTAGGGGTGACACCCGCGCGCTGATAGGCTGAGAGAATGGCATCATGAAACCCCGGCCCCAGCTCACGAGGGAAGATAATCAGCGGGTCATCCGCTACGGTGTCCAGACTGATGACGGGGTGATGCGCCAGCCGGTGCCCGCGCGGCAGGGCGATAACGGTGGGTTCATCAAGCAAAGGAAATACGGAAAGACGGAACGGGTCCGGCAGAGGTGGGCGGACAATGGCAATATCAATGCGCGCGTCATGCAGGGCGGCACATAAGGCCGGTGTGTTGCTCTCTTCCAGAGAAAGCGTGATATCCGGCGCGCTCTCCCTGAAACGTCTGATGGCCAGAGGAATAACGGGCAGGAGGGGCACAGCCCCGGCAAGGCCCAGTCGGATATGCCCGAGTTCGCCACGGGCCAGACCGTGGGCGGTTACAAGAAACTGGCTCTGAAGATCCAGAATTGTGCGGGCGCGGGGGAGAAGAGTCGCCCCGATTTCTGTCAGCGTTACGCCGCGTGTCTGCCGTTCAAACAGGGCGACACCCAGCTTCTGTTCAAGCTGCTTGATCTGCTGGCTCAGGGGAGGCTGTTCCATGCCCAGCTCTTCGGCGGCACGGGTAATGCTGCCGTGGTCTGCCACAGTCACAAAGTAGCGCAGGTGTCTGATATCCATAATGCATATTTATTCGATATGGATAATGCATTCAATATATATTGGAAGACTGGGTTTCGCCGTTATAACGTCTGTCCCTGTGAGATCAGCAACAACGAGTTTGAAACAGTGCGCAGCATGAAGAACAGCCCGGTGACTGATATGGACGTTCGGTCTTCCGCACTTGGGAATGGGGTCGGAAAAAAGCCGGTGGCGAACCGTCTTTACCAGACCTCGACCATGGCGGCCCTGCTGGATGCTGTTTATGATGGTGAAACCACGCTGGACGAAGTGCTGCACCACGGGAACTTCGGCCTTGGCACATTCAACGCGCTGGATGGCGAGATGATTGTGACAGAGGGTGTGGTGCGCCAGTTTCGGGCGGAAGGGCAGGCGGACACGGTGCCGGGTTCCCTGAAAACGCCATTTGCCTGCGTGACCTTTTTTGAGCCGGAAAAAACGCTCATGATCGATGCACCGCAGACAAAGGAAACGTTTGAAGCGCTGGTTGATCATCTGGTGGGGAACCCGAACCTGTTTGCGGCTGTGCGGTTCACCGGGCAGTTTGAGCGGGTGGATACACGCACCGTGTTCTGCCAGTGCAAGCCGTATCCGCATATGCTGGATGTTGTGAAAAAACAGCCGACCCTGACCATGAATTCCGTAACAGGAACCATGATCGGATTCCGCACGCCGGTCTATATGCAGGGGGTGAATGTGGCGGGTTACCATCTGCACTTCCTGACAGAAGACCAGACACGCGGCGGCCATGTGACGGAATACAGGCTGGTGCGGGGGCAGCTTGAAGTTGCGGTGATCTCTGATCTTGAAATTCAGCTTCCACGGACAGAACAGTTTGCAAAAGCAAACCTTAATCCTGATTATCTGAGTGAAGCCATTCGGATTGCTGAAGGCGGCTGAGGCTTTTCTGACCACAGCACCTCGGTGCTGTGGTCTTTTTACAGGGCGTAATGAAATGAGCAGATCGTCTGATCACACCGCACAGTGCGGTGCGGAGCTTATTGTCAAAAATCTGGTGGCGCATGGCGTCACACACGTCTTCGGGATTCCTGGCGCCAAGGTTGACCGCCTGTTTGATGCGCTGGTTGACTCTCCTATCCAGACAGTCGTGACCCGCCATGAACAGAATGCCGCGTTTATTGCCGGTGGCCTTGGGCGTTTGACAGGCAGGGCAGGCGTTGCTTTGGCAACGTCCGGCCCCGGTGCATCCAATTTTGTCACAGGTCTGGCAACGGCCAATTCGGAAGGAGACCCGGTTCTGGCCATTGGCGGGGCCGTGAAACTGGCAGACCGCCTCAAGCTGACGCACCAGACCATGGATACAGTCAGCCTGTTCAGGCCGATTACCAAATACAGTGTGGAAATTACCAATCCGCAGGCTATTTCGGAAGTCATGGCAAATGCCTTCCGGTTTGCTGAAAGTGGCCGGCCGGGGGCTGCGTTTGTCAGCACCCCGATGGATGTGCTTTCCATGCCTGTGGAGGCGCCTGTTCTGGCAGACCGTGCCGTGCCGCAACCCGGCCCGGCTGCGGCGGATGCTCGTGCAGAGGCGGCAAGACTCCTGAAGCAGGCACAGCGTCCGGTGGTTCTGCTGGGTATGCTGGCCAGCCGCCCGGATGTGGCAGAGGCCGTTCGTGCCTTTGTGGCGGAAACAGGCGTGCCGGTGGTGGGAACCTATCAGGCGGCGGGCGCGGTCTCGCATGAACTGGTGGACCGGTTTGGTGGCCGCGTGGGGCTTTTCCGCAACCAGCATGGGGATCAGCTTCTGCATGAAGCGGATGTGGTGGTGGCCATCGGGTATAACCCGGTGGAATATGATCCGTGGCTGTGGAACGTGAATGATGCCCGCAGGATCATCAACATTGATATTGTGGCTGCCGAACTCGACAATGCCTTTGTGCCGGTGGTTGAGCTGGTGGGCGATATTGCTCCTACGGTCAAGGCTCTGGCCCGGGAGACGGGGAAGCTGGCCCGCTCCCCCGGACTGGAAGCGATTCTGGAAGGCTACAAGCTTGCCCGCTCAACAGCACTTCGGGACGCGCGCAGCACCAGTAACACCGCTGTGCATCCGTTACAGATCGTGCGGGAGCTTGAGCAGATTGTAACGCCGGATGTCACGCTATGTCTGGATATGGGCACGTTCCACATCTGGCTGGCGCGGTATCTGCTGTCTTTCCGGGCGCGGCAGGTGCTTATCAGCAATGGCCAGCAGACCATGGGGGTCGGTCTGCCGTGGGGTATTGCCGCAAGCCTGCTGAACCCGGCCCAGAAAGTGATCTCCATTTCGGGGGATGGCGGGTTCATGATGTCCAGCATGGAGCTGGAAACGGCTGTGCGCCTGAAATGCAACCTGATCCACATGGTCTGGATTGATCAGGCCTATAATATGGTGGAAATGCAGGAAAAGAAGAAATATGGCCGTGGGTCCGGGGTGGATTTCGGGCCGATTGACTTCGCCCTGTATGCTCAGGCCTGCGGCGCCAGGGGCATGACCGTGACCTCGGCTGAGGGGGTTGGTGAAGCCCTGAAGGCCGCCATGGAGTGTGAGGGGCCGGTGGTGATTGCCGTGCCGGTTGATTATTCCCAGAACGCTCTGCTGATGAAGCCTTTGGCCCAGCTTGGGGAGACCTCGGCAGCAGCCTGAACCCGGAGAGAACACAAATCCGTTTCCGGCTGTTTTCATGTGGCGCTTTCTGTTATAACAGAAAGCGCCACATGCGGACCAAAGGTTGGATATGCCGGATACTCATCGTTTTTCCCGTAAGGGGACTCTGTGCCTCAGCGGGGCAGGGAAGAGTGCGCTTTGCGGCACGCGGGTGGGAGTTACCAGATACTCTCTGGAGTGCCATAACGGGTTGGGCAGGCTGTAAGCAGGCTGGCTGCTCTGGCAGGGCACAACAGAAGGATCATGGGAATGCAGGTTTCATCGCTTGATGCAGCAGGGCAGAGTGGGGTGCAGCGTGGAGCCGCCGTGCTGCTTGAAATTCTGCGCAGTGAAGGTGTGGACTATATTTTTGGCAATCCGGGCACAACCGAACTGCCCCTGATGGATGCTCTGCTGGAAGTGCCGGATGTCGCCTACATTCTCGGCCTTCAGGAAGCCAGTGTGGTTGCCATGGCGGATGGCTACGCGCAGGCGGCCCGCAAGCCGGGTTTCCTCAACCTGCACACAGCGGGCGGACTGGGGCATGGGATGGGCAATCTGCTCAATGCCAGCGTCTCACAGACCCCGCTGGTGGTGACCGCAGGCCAGCAGGATTCCCGCCATACCATTTCCGACCCGCTCCTGTTTGGAGATCTGGTGCAGATTGCCCGCCCTGCCGTGAAATGGGCGCAGGAAGTGGCCCATGCGGACCAGTTGCCCGTCCTGCTGCGCCGGGCGTTTCATGATTCCATGGCAGCCCCTACCGGGCCGGTGTTTCTCTCCCTCCCCATGGATGTGATGGAAGAAATGAGCGGGGTGGATATCGGCAGGCCGTCTGTCATCAATCGCGCGTCCGTTGCGGGCGGGCTGGAGGATCTGGCTAAGGCACTGGCCGCCCTTGCGCCGGGCCGCGTTGCCCTGATAGCCGGAGATGAGGTTTATGCGTCCGATGCGGCGGCGGAAGTGGCCGCAGTGGCGGAGTGCCTCGGGGCGCCGGTTTATGGCTCTTCATGGCCTTCCAGAGTGCCGTTCCCGACAGCGCACCCGCTCTGGTGTGGAAACCTGCCAACACAGGCAACCGCCATTGCAGAACGCCTGAGTGCCTATGATGCGATTTTTGCGCTGGGCGGCAAATCGCTCATCACCATTCTGTATACCGAAGGCCCGGCTCTGCCCCCCGGCTGCTCCGTGTATCAGATGACGTCAGATGTGCGTGATCTCGGGCGGACGTTCAATACGCCTCTCTCCGTGGTGGGGGATATTCGGGCCTCCCTGCAGGCCCTGCTGCCGCTCCTGCGGAATGCGGTAAGGCCGCGTCAGGCTGAGTATGCGGCGCAGGCCGAGCAGGTCGCGCAGGCACGCCGTGCCCAGCGCGCCGAAGCTGTGGCAGAAGCCATGGCCCGGCGGAATGAGGACGCCATTCCGCCGCGTGTTGCGGCATGGGAGGCTGTGCGGGCCATTGGACCGGATATAGCGATTGTGGATGAAGCAATTGCCACCTCTTCCGATGTCCGGCTGTTTCTGGAAAGTGCATGGCCTGCCCAGTATTCTTTTCTGCGGGGTGGGGCGCTGGGCTGGGGTATGCCCGCCGCCGTAGGGGCTTCTCTGGGGCTTGGGCGAGACCGCGTGGTTTCACTGGTGGGAGATGGTGCGGCCCTGTATTCGCCACAGGCGATCTGGACTGCGGCGCATGAGAAACTTCCTGTCACGTTCGTGGTCATGAACAATCAGGAATACAATGTTCTTAAAAATTTCATGAGACAGCAAAAGGATTATCTTTCAGCGCGTGAAGGGAAATATCCTGCAATGGATATCGTTAATCCGGTTATCGATTATCAGGCTATGGCAAAATCCATGGGTGTGCCGTCCTGCCGGGTCACACGCGCCTCTGATATCGCTCCCGCCATTGAGGCTTCTCTGGCTTCCGATGGTCCATCCCTTGTTGAGATCATGATTACAACAGGCTGAAAACCTGCTTTTATATCGGAGGTTTGCATGAAAATAGGTCTTTTTATACCGTGCTATATTGATGCGTTTTATCCAAACGCAGGGATTGCCACGCTGGAACTGCTGGAAAAGCTGGGGCAGGATGTGGAATACCCGCTGGATCAAACCTGCTGTGGCCAGCCCATGGCCAATTCCGGCTGCAATTCCGATGCAGCGGCAGCCGAGGCGCTTTTTGTTCGCAACTTTGCGAAATATGATGCCATTGTCATGCCTTCCGGAAGCTGCACGCACCATGTGCGGGATAATTTTGATGCAATCCCGCAGACGCCAGAAGTCCTGCATGTTCGTAAAAACACCTTTGAACTGGTGGAATTTCTGCACGATATTCTGAAGGTTGAAGAATTCCCCTGGGCGGAGTTCCCGCACAAGGTTGGTTTGCATAACAGTTGCGGCACCCTGCGCTCGCTGCGCTCGGCCAGCATGTCGGAACTGGGGGAACCCTTCTTTTCAAAACCGATGGACCTGCTCTCCAAGGTCAAGGGTATTTCCTTCGCAACACCGCAGCGCCCTGATGAATGTTGCGGGTTTGGCGGCACGTTTTCCGTAACGGAAGAAGCTGTTTCTTCCCGCATGGGTCTGGACAAGGTGCGTGACCATCATCAGGCCGGAGCGGAATATATTGTCTCGGCTGATACGTCCTGCATGATGCATCAGCAGGGCTGTGCCGAGCGCGCAGGTGTGCCGATCCGGTTTATTCATATTGCTGAAATCCTGAATGGGGCGCAGTCATGAAGGTCAAACCCGTCAATCATGCCAAGGCGGCGGAAAAGTTTCTGGAAGATGCCCCGCATCTGAAGTTTCATGATGAGCGGCTGTGGGACATGCGCCAGAAGCGTGACCAGCAGATGCACCTGCTGCCCGAATGGCAGGACCTGCGCACGCGTGCTTCGGAAATCAAGGAACATACTCTGGCCAATCTGCCCGAATATCTTGAGCAGTTTGAAGCCAATGCCAAAAAGAACGGCATTCATGTTCACTGGGCGGCAGATGCGGCGGAGCACAACCGCATCGTTAGCGAGATTCTGGAGAAACATGGCGCAAAATCCCTGATCAAAAGCAAGTCCATGGTCACGGAAGAATGCGACATGCGCGCCTATCTGGAGCCGCGCGGCGTAACCGTGACGGAAACGGACCTTGGTGAGCGGATCCAGCAGCTTGATGACCAGCTTCCCAGCCATATCGTGGTTCCGGCGGTGCATAAGCTGGTGCCGGACGTGGCACGGATTTTCGCGAAGAATTATAATACAGACCCTAATGACGACAGCCCGCAATCCCTTGCGGAAGCGCAGCGCATGGCGGCCCGTCCGGTTATTCTGACGGCTGATGCCGGCATGACCGGGGGGAACTTCCTGGTGGCGGAAACTGGCACGTTCGTGGTGTGCACCAATGAAGGGAATGCGGACCTGAGTGCTACCGTGCCCGGCCTGCATATCGCCACACTGGGCATTGAGCGTCTCGTGCCGCGCATGGCGGATCTGGGGGTGTTTGTGCGTCTGCTCTCCCGCAGTGCGCTGGGCTCTCCCATCACACAGTACACCACGCATTTCCGTGGCCCGCAGAAGGGTGGAGAAATGCATATCGTGCTGGTGGATAACGGGCGGTCCGCCCGCCTGGGCATGGAAGAGTTCTGGACGTCTCTCAAATGTATCCGGTGCGGGGCGTGTATGAACACATGCCCGGTTTACCGGCGGTCTGGTGGTCTGTCCTACGGGGCGGTGTATTCCGGGCCGATTGGTGCGATTATTGACCCGACCTTTAATGAGCGGAAATACAGCACCCTGCCGTTTGCCTCCACCATGAATGGAAGCTGCACCAATGTCTGCCCGGTGAAAATCAATATTCACGAGCAGCTTTATAAATGGCGGCGGGTGCTGGCAGAGCATCACGAACTGCCGTTTGTCAAACGTGAGATCATGCATATGGCGGGCAAGCTGATGGGGCAGCCCACCCTGTATCGCACGGCCATTAATGGCACGGAGGTCGCGCTGAGCACGCTGCCGCGCTTTATCCTGTATAACTGGCTGAACCCGTGGGGCAAGCACAGGGAACTGCCGCAGCCGGTCAAACAGACCTTTCATAGCTGGTACAAGAAAAACCGCCTGAAAGATGGCAAGGCCTCAAAAGAAGGGGAAGCATAATGGGGTCCCGCGAGACAATTCTGGCAACACTCCGGGCCAACCGCCCGGATCCTGCGGCCCATCCACTGCCCCCCGTTGCCATGCTGGGAGATATGGATGCAGGCAAGGCGCGTTTTGAAGCGGCCCTGCATCTTCTGGGCGGGCAGATTTTGCTCCCTGACGAAGAAGGCACTCTGGCGTCCGCCATTGCAAAGCGCTTTCCCGATGCGAATGTCATCTGCTCGGCAGTGCCGGATTTTGAAGGGACCATTCGTCTGGAAGATGTGGCCTCTCCCCAGCAGGCTGCCGCAACGGATGTGCTGGTTGTGCGCAGCCCGTTCGGGATTGCGGAAATGGGCTCCATTTTCCTGAGTGAGGCTCAGCTCAACAGCCTGAATTCCGCAGCCCATCTGACGCAGCATATTGTTGTGATCTTGTCCGAGCAGAATCTGACGGCCAACATGCACACTGCCTATGCCGAGCGCCCGGAGTTCCACACCGCGCATTATGGTGTGCTGATGAGCGGCCCTTCCGCGACAGCGGATATTCAGGGTGTGCTGATCCGCGGGGCGCAGGGGGTGCGGTCTCTGTCGGTCTGGTGGGAATAAAATCCGCCTGATTCACGAGACCTGACTTACAAAAAAAGCCGGATCAGGAGAAATCCCGATCCGGCTTTTTTATTGTCTGCGCAAAAACGGCAGGACGTCAGTCCTTCACGCGTTCAATCTTGGCGCCACAGGCGGCCAGCTTGCGTTCAACAGCCTCATACCCACGGTCAAGATGATAGACGCGGCTGAGGATGGTTTCCCCGTGCGCGGCAAGACCCGCCAGAATGAGGGAGAAAGAGGCTCGCAGGTCTGTGGCCATAACCGGTGCGCCAGACAGGCTGTGCACGCCACGGATAATGGCGGAAGAGCCATGCACGTTAATGCGCGCGCCCATGCGGTTCAGTTCGGGCACATGCATGAAGCGGTTTTCAAAAATGGTCTCCGTGATCATGGACGCCCCTTCGGCCACGGAGAGCATGGCCATGAACTGCGCCTGCATATCGGTGGGGAAGCCGGGATAGGGTTCCGTCATGATATCAATGCCGCGCAGGGCGCCCGTGCGACGCACGCGCATGGTGTCCCCTTCCTGCGTGACTTCCACACCGCATTCTTCAAATGCACGCACCACGGCGCTCAGGTGGTCCATCTGGCCGCCAACCAGCCGCAGGTCACCCCCGGTAATGGCCGCGGCGCAGGCATAGGTGCCGCATTCGATGCGGTCCGGCATAATGCGGTGTTCCGCCCCGTGCAGGGCTTCTACACCATCAATAATGATATGCCCGCTGCCTGCTCCGGTAATGCGTGCGCCCATGGCGTTCAGGCAGTCTGCCAGATCCACCATTTCCGGCTCACGCGCCGCATTGACAATTTCCGTGCGGCCACGGGCAAGGGTTGCGGCCATCATCAGGTTTTCCGTAGCACCCACGGAGGCGAATGGCAGCACGATACGGTCACCCGTCAGGCCATTGGGGGCACGGGCGTTGATATAGCCGTTTTCCAGCGTGATTTTTGCACCGAGCGTTTCCAGCCCTTTCAGGTGCAGGTCCACCGGGCGGGTGCCAATGGCGCACCCGCCGGGCAGGGAAACCCGGGCTTCCCGGCAGCGGGCCAGCAGCGGGCCGAGAACCAGAATGGAGGCCCGCATTTTGGACACGATGTCATACGGGGCTTCGGTGCTGGTGATTTCACCGCCCACGGAGAGCTTGGTTTTGTCTCCCCCCACGGTTTCCACCGTAAGGCCGTGCTGGACCAGCAGGGCGCGCATGGTGCCGATATCGGCAATATGCGGCACATTGGTCAGGACCAGTCGTTCGGAGGTCAGCAGGCCCGCAACCAGCAGTTTCAGGCCCGCGTTCTTCGCGCCGCCAATGGTGATTTCGCCGTGCAGGGGGCGTCCGCCCCGGATAATGAAACGATCCATGGGCTTACATCCGGGGCGTGGCAACGCCACGCTGGCCCATATATTTACCGGCCCGGTCCGCATAGCTGGTCTCACACGGGGTTTCCCCCTTGAAGAACAGGAACTGGCAGATGCCTTCGTTCGCGTAAATCCGCGCGGGCAGCGGTGTCGTGTTGCTGATCTCGATGGTCACCTGGCCTTCCCATTCGGGTTCCAGGGGTGTCACGTTCACAATAATACCGCAGCGTGCATAGGTGGATTTGCCAAGGCAGACCACCAGAACATCCCGCGGGATGCGGAAATATTCAATGGTATGGGCCAGCACGAAGCTGTTTGGCGGAATAATGCACTCATCCGCCTTGCGGGAGACAAAGCCATCGGGGCTGAAATTCTTGGGGTCCACAATGGCGTTGTTCACGTCCGTGAAAATACGGAAGTCATCCGCCACGCGGGCGTCATAGCCATAGGAGGACAGACCGAAGGAAATCACGTTCTCACGCTTCTGGGATTCCACAAACGGTTCAATCATGCCGTGATCCTGCGCCATACGGCGGATCCATGTATCGGGCATCACTGGCATGGTGCTGTATCTCCATTATCCGGCTTCTGGGAAGCGGATGAGGTCTGTCGGGCCATACGTTCATCTGGCCCGGAAGGTGGGGAAGAGGCATCCGGCTGACTGATGGCGGCCTGTGCTTCCATCTCTTCCCGGCTGCGAGCCTGCTCTTTGCGCTTGCGCAGGTTGGCCCGCAGGGCGGCGGCCTGACGGGCTGCGCGCGCTGCCTGTGCTGTCTCCGCCTGAGGAGAAAGCCGGGTGCCGGACGGGGGGGAGGAAGAAGGCGTGTCAGTCATGCCAGGATCACGGAAATGAACGTTCGTCCTGCTGAGTAGCAGAGCGATGCTGCCATGCCTAGGGTCCGTGCCTGTGCATCAGCCGCTGAAGGCGGCGTTCTGGCCGGATGCGGGCAGGGCGCGCCCGCATCCGGCCTTTGGTTTTTATCGGAAACCGATCAGAGATTGGCGATCAGCTTCAGCCCCGCCATGGTGGCATTGGGGATCCGGTGAGTCTCGCCGGGGTGGATCATGTACTGGAATTCCGGCTGGATCAGGATTCCGGGGAACGCATCAATGGCATAATAGGCTTCAATGATGTGAGAGTTTCTCTGTACACCATGAATGCTGGGGCCAAGCGGCAGGCCTGCATCTTCCGCAAGCTGCTGGCTGAGCCGGCGTCTGTTGCTGACATGATACCAGGAATACAGCACCCCGAAGCGGTCCGTCACGCGGGTCGGGATAACCCCGACCATGGAAAAGCCGCCATAGGCCTCGTCTGAAATATTCGCGACGCGAGGCGTTGTGTGCACGTAACCCGCCATCAGATAGCCACCGGCCATCATGTTACGCCCACCCAGACGATACATCATCTGGTCGGCTTCCACCCACATCATGTCTGCCGGAGCAGAGCGCGTGCCCGGCAGGGTGTTCGCCAGTTTCTTGGGATACACGGAGCCGATTTTATCGGCATAGCGGGTTGTATCGTGCGAATAGCCGATCACGTAGTGGCCGGGCAGATGGTTGCGGGTCAGGAAGGGCTGCCACGTGAATTCAATCGGCAGGGCAAGGCCGGTGGCGTCTTCAGCGCCCCATGCCCAGCCGCTGGGGTTGTCTGTCAGTGCGCTGACAGAATAAGCCCCGACCTGCACAGCCGTATCACGCGTCGGGCGGAAGCGGAGCCGCCCGCCCCATGTGGCTTTCGGGTACACGCTCATGGCTGCATTCTGCTTCAGGCCCACGGGGGCCGAGCAGGTGACCATGAAGGAGCACAGCAGCGGAGAGGTGGCGAACACGTGCGTGAGGGACATACGGCCGAAGGTCAGATCCAGCCGGTTGTTCATCATTTTCTTTTCGGCATAGAAATCGACCAGATGCGCGGCCACGTTGCCGGACAGGCTGTAGACTTCCTGCAGGGCGACGTAATATTCCCCCACACGCCCGTTCTGCAAAGCTTTCCCGGCGCGTTCCATCACCAGCGTATGCACGGACCAGCCTTTCAGGCCTGCCATTTTCTGGAGGTCGAAAATCCCCTGTAATGTCACCTCATGCACATAGCTCATGCCCTTTTTCAGGCCACCGCTGATCAGCCCCATGGCTTCCCCTTTATAGGAAAGGGAGAAAACGAAGCCACGCTGGCGCAACCACTCCCGCATGGGGGTGATTGCCTGAACCAGATGCCCGGACCCAGCAGTGGGGACGTAGTACGGGTCATTCAGATCAGAGTCACGCAGGGCATCCAGCCCGGGGGGCAGCAGGGCGGAGGGGCCTTCCGTGGGGAGCAGGGCGTCCAACTCAACCTGATGCGCGGATTTCTTGGTTTCCGAGGGCGTCATCGGGCTGAAGTCCATGGTCGCGAAGCCGGCTGACGGCAGTCTCGGCACACCGCTGGCAGGAATCGGCGTGTTGGAAGGGCGTTTGATGGCAGTCGGGTCAGGCCCGATCGCTTCTGCATCCATCGGCTTTGCCGCTGTGGCCGGTTTGGCCCGTGCTGTGCTGGCCGGACTGACGGTGGCGCCTGAGACCGATGCAGCAGGCGTTTGTGCCGAAAGCGGGGCGGCAAAGGCCGTATGCGCGGTGCCAGCCTGCACGGCCAGAACGCCAAGCAGGGTTGACGTAAAGCAAAGCCGGGTGCGCAGAGAGGCACAATGCGGCAGGGAACGGCGTGGTTTTGTGAAGGTCATATCCGCGTTCAATCTTTATTATTTTTATGAGGGATATGGGCTGGTCAGTGCTGGCTGGAAAACCGGCATGGCCCAGCTTTTCGGGGGCGCCTGCCGCCAGACGGAGGTCTGTCTGGCTTCAGAAACTGGCCGTGACTACACGCCCGACGAGTGTCCGTACAAAGGCGGGATAGCCTTGCCGGAGGGGGCGGTATTCAGGAAACCTGCAAAACCCGGCTGATACGCTTGGAAGCAAGCGAAGGAGCCGCTTAATCCGTTCTTCCCGAGAGGCAGCCTGAGAAGCTGTCTGGCAAAACGAATGCGGGAAGAGGCATTCTGACATGATGAGGAGACCGTTTCTTGATTGTTATTTAAGTGGTCAGTCAAGATTACAATCAGAAAGCCGGGGGGCGGTCAACGCGATCTGCGGGTGATGACAGGCTCGTGAGCACCCCTGAAATACAAATTACGGAACATGTGGTAAAAATATCATATTATAACAAGAGTTAGTTATAACAAGACCGCTCTTTCAGGCTGGCAGGATGTCCTGCCAGCCACACGGTGTGGCGTGCGCATGCGCCAGACCCGCGCGGAAGCCGCTGGAACACAGGGCCTCAAATTCAGCCTCATGCTCATAGGTGGGCATGAGTTTCTGCAGCAGGGCATTTTTGTGGGTGGCGGGATGGAAATAGATTTCCGAAACCCCTGCGGGCAGATGGGCAGCCAGTGCGGCAACCCGGTCCGGTGTCATGTGGCCGCTCCAGGCCAGACCGAAGCACCAGTCATTGGTTGCCATGCCTGCTGAACGGGCCTGATGGCGGAGCAGGCGGGTCCAGCGGCGCAGGGCGGCATCGCCCAGTGTGTCGGTATAGGTTCCAGCGGCGTAGAGCGGTTCCGGCGGTTCGAGCGGCACACGGATGGCCCGCAGCCCATAGCGGCGGCCAATATCAATCATCAGCCGGCCCACTGTGGGGTGCAGATGCATGTGCTTGTGCGCGTTGGCATGGTCCAGCCGCAGACCGGTGCGGGCAAAAGCCTCAAACTGTGCGGTGATTTCCGCCGCCAGTTCCCGACGGCCTTCGGGGCGGAAGAAGTAGTCCACACCCAGCCCGAGCTGGGAGGAGGAAAACCAGCCATCAGCCCCGGTCACCAGGGGTAATTGTTGGTGGGGGAGGACAGAAGCCCCTTCAATCGTCACAAGATGCAGGCCAACCCCCAGTGTGGGCAGGCGCTTTGCACGTGCGATGGCATCCTCTGCCGCCGGGCCAGCCACCATCAGGCTTGCTGTGGACAGCAGGCCATCACGGTGAGCAATTTCAATGGCTTCATTGACTTCGACCGAGAGGCCGAAATCATCGGCGGAAATGATGACGCGTTTCATGGGCTGAAAAGATCTGCCCCCGCCCGGCAGAAGCCGGGCGGGGGCAGGATCCGTGTGCTCAGGCTGCGTTGCGGTCGCGCAGGAAGTGGAAGAATTCCACCCCTTCGCGCAGGCGGCGCTTCATCATCTGCGGAGAGCGGACCATCTCACCCACGATGGAGGCAATCTTCGGGGCGCGGAAATAGAACTTCTTGTAGAATTCTTCCACGCTGTTGAAGATTTCGGTGTGGGACAGGTGCGGGTAGTGCAGCGGGGCCATCTGCACGCCGTTTTCGTCAATCAGCTCCGCATTGCTTTCATCCAGCCATCCGTTTTCGGTTGCCTGCTTGTGCAGGGCTGTGCCGGGGTAGGGGGCTGCCAGAGAGACCTGAAGGGTGTGCGGGTTGATTTCCTTGGCGAAGTTGATGGTTTCCTGAATGGTTTCCTTGGTTTCGCCCGGCAGGCCCAGAATGAAGGTGCCGTGAATCTTGATGCCGAGTTCATGGCAGTTCTTTGTGAACTCGCGCGCCACGTCAACCAGCATGCCCTTCTTGATGTTGTGCAGGATCTGCTGGTTGCCACTTTCGTAGCCAACAAGAAGCAGGCGCAGGCCGTTGTCACGCAGAACCTTCAGCGTTTCGCGCGGCACATTGGCCTTGGCGTTGCAGGACCAGGTGACTCCCAGCTTGCCGAGTTCACGCGCAATGGCTTCCGCGCGGGGCAGGTCATCCGTGAAGGTATCATCATCAAAGAAGAATTCCTTCACCTGCGGGAAATACTGCTGCGCCAGCCGGATTTCCGCCGCCACATGCTGCGGGCTGCGGGTGCGGTAGCGGTGGCCGCCAACCGTCTGCGGCCAGAGGCAGAAGGTGCAGCGGGATTTGCAGCCACGGCCCGTGTAGATGGAGATATACGGGTGCATCAGATAGCCGATGAAGTAATCTTCAATCCGCAGGTCACGCTTGTACACTTCAGTCACGAAGGGCAGGCTGTCCATGTCCTCGATCATCGCGCGGTCACGGTTGGCAACAAGCACGCCATCCTTGTTGCGCCATGTGATGCCGTCCACATCCTTGAAATCGCGGCCTTCGGCAATTTCCTTGATGGTGAAGTCAAACTCGTTGCGCGCCACGAAATCAATCGGGGCGCCCTTGAGCAGGCTTTCTTCCGGCTGCACGGCAACCTTTGCGCCAACCATGCCGATCTTGATGTTCGGATTGGCATCCTTGAGCATCTGGGCCACCTGCACATCCTTGGCGAAGGACGGGGTGGAGGTGTGAAGGATAACCAGATCGCGGTTCTTCACGTCTTCCAGAATGGGGTCCATGCCCATGCGGGCCGGAGGTGCGTCAATCAGGCGGCTGCCTTCCACCATGGCGGCGGGCTGGGCCAGCCATGTGGGGTACCAGAACGATTTGATTTCACGTTTCGCCTGATAGCGCGAACCAGCCCCGCCATCGAAGCCATCAAAGGAAGGAGGCTGAAGAAAGAGGGTTCTCATCATTTGGTCTGTGTCCTGACAGGGCGTGGTGATCTGAATCAATCAGAGAATATGGGAAGGGACTTACTCTTGCGGAAGGGGCGAGACAAGTCGTCTCAGCGTTCTGGTGATAACTGGCCGCTTGCGGGAGGCCCGACCGGGTGGCGCGCCACATGCATGGTCTGCCCCCGCCAGTCCACCCGTGTGCCGCTGGCGCTCCCCACCATAATGGCGGCAGAAAGCCAGTCCCGCGCGGGCAGGAGCAGTAGCGGCCAGAGGGCGCGCGCGCCAACGGCGCGATTGATAATGAGTGCCGTGACGGCTCGGGCCGCCCATATGCAGCCAAACAGCACGAGCGGCCAGAGGGCATGAGGCTGGAGTAGAATCGCGAGAGTTGCCCAGAAGAGCGGGAGCTGAATGGAGGAAGCCGCATAGCCAGCCGGAGCCAGCGTGCAGACCGTCCGCCCCCAGCGTAACTCGTGGGACAGCAGTTCGGAAAAGCTGTCTTCCGCGATGGTTGTCCAGGTCATGCAGTCGGCAATGGTAATATCTTTGCCCTGCGCCCGGACCAGACGCCCCAGAAGGGCATCATCCGCCACATGTGGCAGCAGGGCTTCAAGTCCGCCCACGGCCGCCAGCATATCGCGCCGCAGCGCCATGGTGGCGCCCAGACAGTCCTGCCGCCCCAGATAGCGGGAGAGAATGACACCGGGCAGGAAGTTCTGGTTGATCTGGCAGGCGGCCAGCATCTGCACAATGGAGGGGCGGGCGGGCAGACCGGCATAGAGTGTCGTGACCAGACCGGTATTCGGTTTGTGCAGGGCGCTGACAACATGCAGCAGATAGTCCGGGCTGACATGAATGTCAGAATCGGAAATGATCAGCAGATCATGCCGTGCATGCGGCAGGATGTTGATCAGATTGCTGATCTTGCGGTTCAGCCCGTGTACGGTCGGGTCAACAACCAGTTTCATATCCAGATGCGGGTGGCGCGCCTGAAGGCGACGCACACTCTGGATGGCCGGGTCATCATGGTCCCGCACCCCGAACAGAATCTGGATTTCGGGGTAATCCTGCGTGCAGAAGCTTTCCAGCGCTTCTTCCAGCAGGGGTTCATCCCCATACAGGGGTTTGAGAATCGTGACGGGGGGCAGGGGGGTGAGTGTGACGGGCCGACGCTCGGTCCGCCGGAAGCGGGCAAGCAGAGAGGCCCCGGCAGCGGACTGAATACAGCCAGCAACCGCCAGGACACCGCTGGCCAGCGCTGCGGAAGAGAAGGCGGACATTACAAACCAGCCGTTATTCGGCCCATAACCGGGCAGTTTGTACGTCCGCTACGCATCACATTCGTTATCCTGCTCAGTCGTTGGAAAAAGTTTTAACTTTACGGTCGAGGACGGTGATCAAGCCTGACACGCCGCCAGAAGCAAGTGTTGAACTGAAATCAGAACGCTGGGCGGCAGCCTGGCTGATGCGGGATTCTCCCAGAAGCACATCCACAATTTTCCAGCCGGATGCATCATTGTGCATGATGTAGCTCAGCGGTGTGCCGGGCATGCTGTCCTCGGCCCCGATATAGGTATTCACAATTTTGTTACCGCCTACGGGAGAATTTTCAAGGCCCGGTTTGACAGTGAATCGGGCGTCAGACCCCGGTTTGAAGCTGGAGACATAGCGCGCAACGGTAAAATTGCGGAAGGCTGCCAGCAGCTTCGTCTTGTCGTCCGGCGTGAGGGACTGGTAGCGCAGGCCGATGGAGGCGTGCAGCACGGCATCCAGATCATAAGCCTGATCAACAGCCGCGCCGACAATCTGGCTGCGTTCTGCAAAGCTGCTGTGTGCGTGCTGGACCTTATCAAGGGCCGCATACAGCGCCTGAACGGGAGCGCTGACAGCGCTGGCCGGGGCGCCCTGCGCCAGTGCAGCGGGAGCAAGCGGGGTGATGCCCGCGGCGGGAAGCAGTGTCATGCCCAGACCGAGCACAAGCCCTGCGCGAAGAGAAATACTTTTCATGCTCATGATTTTGTTCCCGTAGCACGGTTTGACAAGTTTATTGCAAGCATGTCTCCGATGCCCAGCGCGCTGAGAGCGGTTTTGACGATGTGGGGGGCGGTGAGTTCTGCCTGCTCGTACTGGGCTTCCTGGGTGTTATGATCGATGAAGATATCGGGCAGGGTCATGGGG
>NZ_WOTF01000014.1 GCF_011516935.1 Acetobacter farinalis | reverse complement strand
GATCGTCACTCAATGCTCGTGCCATCACCATCTCCATCAATGGAAACGGTGAATCACAATCTATGCCCCATGTCACCCCACACGATTCATCGTTCAGTGGACGTGCTCTAGACGATTACGGTCAACTACCACTCGTTCGTTCACAGGCTTTGCACCGAACAGAGGTAAAAGTGAAAGCGCTGCCCAGTGTGTGCCAGCTTTATAACCCTGCAAAAGTCCTGCAGCTCCAAGTACAAGAGCACCAGTGCAAACAGAGGTAACATAATTTGCTCGTGAGCCACGATCAGCAAGAAACTTCAACACATCAGAATCTCGCATCACTTCAACTTGGCCTGGACCTCCTGGTACAAAAAGCACGTCAAGGTTTTTAGGACTTTCTTCTAAAGTCGTATCAGGTTTCAAAATCAGTCCACTATCGGACAAAAGTAGATTCTTGTTTTTCCATATGAGAAAAATGTCGCTGGTAGCAGCCAATACCGACTGCGGTCCAATCAAATCGAGAGAGGTAACCCCCGGAAAAATAAGCATGCCAATTTTCGGCTTGGGACGAGCAGTAGCACGCGAAACAAAATACTTACTTCCTTGCAAAGAATTTTCCTCCGCTTTACTTTTATCAGGATTCAACACAGATGCTGCAACCACGCCAGCAGCCAAGGTGACTATTGCTCTTCTTTTCGACACAATCACTATAGATTTCTCCTACCTATAAAGGGTTATAGCTTCACTATTTTTAGAGATGGATTTTGTTGATTTTTATTTAATATTAGAAATATTTACCCATGAAAGAGCCAAGGTTTATTTTTTTAAAGTTTTCAAATGGGTTTTGTAACTACAAGCATGACGATAGCAGCAATCGCCAGAATTACCACAAAAGGAATACACTGTGGTTTAGGAAAAGCTGATATTGATTTTTTCTCTTGCTGCCAAAAGAGCTTCCTTGATAGCCATCCGTAAAGAGCCGACAACAACAAGACGATACAAAGTTTGACAATCAGCCAGGCCGCAGGAAACCATCCCCCCAATAACGCAATAGCCAACCCTAACGCCCAGGTTACGAACATTGCTGGACTGGTAACCCTTTGATCCCAACGACGCACGGACGTAATCAACGTTGACGAGCTGGCTTTTTGTATCTGCTGACCTTCACGTACGCTGCTTAGTATAAGAATGGAAGTAGCAAGCATTCCTCCAATCCAAACGATTGCGGCAATAACATGAAATGCCTTAAGCCAAAGATAAACCACAGCAACCTCACTGAGTGGTTTCGAGCAATAAAGCCTGGCGACGAGCCAGTGCTCGTTCATTTACAAATGTCCCAAACGGAATAAGGGCTGCTACAATCATTCGGATTACATCGTTTAGAGCCCATTTTCCATCTGAAACGGTCTGGATCAGCATCCAGAAGTAAAAAATAAAAGCCATTCCATGAATTGGGCCCACAATAGAAGTTGTCACAGATAATCCCTCAAAGTATTTCAAAGGAACAGCAATCCCTATAAGAATCATGAGAGTTGAACCTTCCAGAAGTGACGCAAAGCGCATCCTTCTCAACTGCGCGATTTCTTCAAGCATCTCGGGCGACCGCATCAATCAACCTCCTTGAGAACCTTTTCAATATTCGCAAGGCGTCTTTCTATCTCAGCGATTGATCTCTTGGTGGCCG
Organism: Acetobacter farinalis; assembly: GCF_011516935.1. Taxonomy (GTDB): domain Bacteria; phylum Pseudomonadota; class Alphaproteobacteria; order Acetobacterales; family Acetobacteraceae; genus Acetobacter; species Acetobacter farinalis. Next base: position 56,411 of record NZ_WOTF01000014.1, on the reverse strand, counting down.
ATACCCCACTTACACAGTCTTCCTGAGTTTTGATGGAGCGCGCCGCGAGATCACGATAAGCACCTTCACTGTTGATCTGCAGCCTTACAGATCGCGCAGAAGAGAAGTATTTCATCCCAAAGATCAGTACAATTACAACCAGCACCAGGATGGTGGTAAGAAGAAATGCCGAGGCATGATCATTCATGTTTGTCCCTTTCAGAGATTTCGTATTTTGTGGAAAGAGGTAGAGAACGAGCGGCGTCAGCAACAGAGGCCGGGTTTAGAGCAATATCAAACATTACGATCTCGAAGTAATTTAACGACTTTCCATCTTGCGATAATTCCATCTTGCTCAATACAAGCCCTGCGTCCTGTAACTTTTTCAGATGTAAATGCAGCAGGGGACGGCTAATACCTAGCTTGCGTGCAAGCTGACTGACATAAGCCCGCCCTTCAGCATGCAACACTTCGAGGATTCGAAGTCGATGTGGATTCGCAAGGGCAGCCAAGGTCTCCAGCATCTGATTCTCATTTATCCTCATCGATTGGTTCATCATTAATATGTTTCATGTGTAATATTTTTATTTCATGCTGTGCGGTATGTCAACAAAATCTTTCAGGTGGAATGCAAGATCGAACAGAGGTGACGCCCTCTGTTCTGACAATTTTTGGGCTTGAATAAGAACGCCTTTCAAAACCACGTTTTGAGTGCCCGGAAGCATATAGGTGAGCTTGCGATCGTGGTGAATGCGAGATGGATGTCGACTCTTCGTTCGTAGCGAACGGTAAGACGTCTGAGACGTGAGATCCAGGCGAATGTGCGCTCGGCGACCCAGCGATGCTTTCCAGGATGTGAGCTTCTTTCGATGTCTTTTCTCGTAATTACAGTGCCTGATCCCACAACGGGAATATGCGAGACGGCAACGTCTGTAATCATAGGCTCAGGACTAATTCTTTGAGATAGAATATGAAGCTTGAGGCGACATGTATTGCAGACATGAACGTATGTGTGCCACGGTCGTATCTGGCAGCAATACGACGCCAGTCTTCAAGCTTTGCGAAGATATTTTCGATACGGTGACGTTTTTTATACAGATGCTTATACAGATGCCAGTTGCAGGGAGGTTTTGATTTTTCGCTCTGCGAGAGACTGCCTTTTGCCTGTCCGAATAAATTAATAGGTCATGATCCTCGACAGGTTCCCCGGCGCGTTCAGCTTCCAGTCAGGTTCAACCGGTATGAAAGGGCTCCGCTTGTCGTCCTGCCTCTGAGCACCCCGCCGTGCGGCAGAGGCACAACACTCAGACCAGGGTGTCTTGTTGTACCACATGAAGCTCTCTGCCCGCCGCAGCCTTGTTCTGCTCACAGCTCTGAACACCCTGCTTTTGGCGCCTGCGCACGCAGCCCCTCTCGCAGGGCAGGACGAAACAGCCGGGCAACGCCTGTCCTTTCCTGATGCCCTGGCCATGGCCTGGGCGCAGGACCCGCGCCGGTCCGAGCTGGGAACAAACCGTTACTCCGCCGAATCCCGTGCCAGAGCGGCGGGAAGCTGGTTTGCCGGGGGGCCATCGCTTTCCGGTTCGTATTTTGATGACCACGCCATTGGCTCCAACATTGGCTATACAACCTATGAAGGCGGGATAAGCGTCCCGCTCTGGTTACCGGGGCAGGGCAGCGCGACCCGGAAGGTCGCCAAGGCCGAAGCGGAAGCCGCGACAGAACGCAGTAGTGAAGAACATATGGCCCTTGCTGTGCGCCTGCTGGACGCCACGGCAGCCGCCATGCTGGCCCACAAGCGGATGGCCAGCACGCAGGCGCTGGCCAGTGCCGCCGCCCGCCTGAGCGCTCATGTGGCGCGTGCTGCCACAACTGGCGAAATGACACTGGCTGACCAGCAGATGGCTGAAGCGGCACAGGCCTCTGCCCAGACCGATGCCACCATGGCGCGGGAAGAAGCCCAGACAGCCGCCGCCGGGCTGGTGGCCCTGCTGGGTTCACCCATAGTGCCGGATATCCTCGCTTTTACGGCGCCACAGAGTGCCGAGGAAAAGCTGGTGGCCCACACGGTGGAAGAAAATGACCCCCGTGTACGGGCCGCACAGAAAGAAACCGCCGCAGCCAATGCAGATATGGTGCTGGCCCGCCGGTCCTTCATGCCCAACCCGCAGGTTGGTGTCGGGGCCATTCACGAAGCCCAGTACGGCAGCCCGTGGGATACCCGCGTGGGGGTAAACTTCACCATGGCGCTGCCCAGCGCTGTGCATAACGCGCCACTCCTGGCCGCCGCCCGCAACCGGGTGGCCGCGGCAGAGACACAGGAGACTCTGACACGCCGCATGGTCCGGCAGGAAATTGCCCAGATCCGGGCAAGGCTGACCTCCGCATCCTCCACCCTAAAAAGTGCGCGCACAGCAGCCCAGCAACTGGAAAGTCGGGCGGACCTTATGGAACGCTCCTGGAAACTTCAGGAAACCTCTCTGGATGATGCACTGAGGGCCAGACAGGCGGCCTATGCGGCCGATCTGGTGCGGGACCGGGCGGAAATTCTCTGGCATACAGCCATTGCCCGCGCCCTGATTGCCGCCGGAGCCATTCCGGGGCTGGAGCAGGCCCCTGCCCTGGCACGCCGCCCCTCCGCCCGGCCAGCTTCCTCTGGTGCAGAGATGGAAATCCCGGAGGACGCAGGCACTCCGCATACACGCCGCCCCGGTGAACCGCTGCGTATTCCGGAACTGGTCTCTTCCCCCCGCAGCAGTGGCGGCCCTGAATGATGGACGGAATACAGACCTCCGCCAAATCGGAACGCGCCGCCCGCAGGCTGCATGACCGGTTTTCAGGCAAACCCTTTCAGAAAAAAACAGTCCTTACCATGAAATATCTTGCGCTTTTTCTTTGCGTTCTTGCCGCAGCACCCGTGACTGTTCTGGCTGAAGAGACCCCGCCCCAGACTCTGAAACTTTCTGCCGAGGCCATCCGGAACGAGGGGCTGCAGTGCGTACCTGTCACATCCGGCACGCTGGTGCATATGCTGCCCGCCACGGCCCATGTGCAGCCGGATGTCACCCGCACGGTCACGCTGCATGCCGCAGGGAACGGCAAGGTGCTCACAGTCGCCGTGCTGCCGGGGCAGAGTGTGAAAACGGGGGACACCCTGCTGACCTATCAGAACCACGCCCTGCATCTGGCCCGGCTGCAGGAGGTGCAGACACGCTCCGCACTGGCCGCCGCCAAGGCCGCGCGGGATGATGCCGCCGCATCATATGAACGCGCACGCGCACTGGCGGGCACAACTGTTTCCAGTGGGGAAACCCGCCGGCGTCTGGCCGTGCTGAAACAGGCGCAGGACACCATTGCCACGCACGAGGCGGAACTGGGCGTTCTGGCGCACCGCTTTCAGGAAGAATACACCTCCCCCACTGAAACGCATGGCGCGGACGAAACCTCGACCCTGATTTCCCCCGTGGATGGCACCGTGACACAGGTTGATACGGCTGTGGCTGCGGATGTGGACCCCACCGTGCCCCTGCTGACGGTGAGTGACACGGGGCATGTCTGGATTGTTTCAGATGTCACCCCGCAGGATGCCGCCCTGCTTGTGGAGGGCGGGCGTCAGGAAACGCTTTCCCGCTCGCCCGATGGCACAACGGCAATCCCCCCCCTGCTGTCCCGCATCGAGACCATTGATACCGCAGCAAACCCGGCAACCGGGCTTGTGCGTGTGCTCAGCCGCGTGCCCAACCCTTCCGGCAAGCTGCGTCCGGGCATGATGCTGAACAGCCTCCTGCAGACCTCGCAAACCGGCTCCGGACTGATCATCCCGGCGCAGGCTGTCCAGACGCTTGGAGACCGCACAGTGGTATTTGTGCAAACCGCACCTGACAGCTTTCGCCCCGTGACCATTCGGACCGGGATGGAAGAAAACGGAAAAACCCTTGTGCTGTCTGGCCTGAAAGCCGGAGAGACCATTGTGAGTGACGGCAGTCTGGCCCTGAAAGCCATGATCGTCCTGCCCGGCATGGATACGGATTAAGCCTGTGCTGACATTTTTTGAAAAACTGAATCAGGCCCGCTTCCTGCTGCTGGCCCTGCTGGTTCTGCTCATGCTGAGCGGGGGTGTTGTTCTGTCTGGCCTGCCGGTGGAGGCCGTGCCGGATATTTCACCCCAGCAGGTGCTGGTTTCGGCCATAGCGCCCGGTCTGGCGACGGAAGAAGTTGAAAAACTGATTACCTTCCCGGTGGAAAGCAGCATGGCGGGTATTCCCGGCGTGAAAGACCTGCGTTCCATCTCACGCTCCGGCGTTTCCGTGGTCTATATCCAGTTTGAGGACTCTACAGACATCAATCTGGACCGCGCCCGTGTGACTGAACGCATGGCGCAGGCCCGATCCCTGATCAGTGTGCCCGGTGTCAGCATCAGCATGGGGCCGCTTACAACAGGCCTTGGCGAAATCTTCCAGTTTCAGCTTTACGGCCCCGGCCTTTCCCTGATGGAGCTGCACCGCCTGATAAGCTGGACGGTGGCCCCTCAGCTCAAGCTTGTCCCCGGTGTAGTCGATGTCAACATCGGGGGTGGGGCGGAAGAGACATGGAATGTGACTCTCGATCCGGCCCGCCTGCTGACCTATGGCGTTTCTGTGGGCGATGTCTATCGCGCCATAGAGACCAGCAATGCCGCCTCCGGCGGCGGCTGGATCGAGCATCATGCCGAGGAACAGGTTGTGGGCGGGCGCGGGTTGCTGCGTTCCTTGCAGGATTTCGGGGCTATTACGGTTAAAACCCAGCCCGGAGGCACTGCCATCCGCCTGCGGGATCTGGGGCGCATCAGCACAGTCCCGCGCACGCGGCTGGGCGCAGTCACGCGTGACGGGCAGGGTGAAATTGTCACCGGGGTGGTGATGATGGAAAAAGGGGCCAGTTCAGACGCCACTCTGGCGGGCATCCGGGCCGCTCTTCCTGCCATTACGCAATCCCTGCCCGCCGGGGTCAGGCTGGTGCCTTATTACGACCGCGCCATGCTCACCAACCGCACCATTGCCACCGTGCGTGAAAACCTGCTGATTGGCGCGGCTCTGGTTGTGGCCGTGCTGCTTGCCGTGATTGGCAACCTGCGGGCCTCCCTGCTGATTGCCTCTGTTATTCCGTTCGCGCTGGTGTGCGCCATGACAGGCATGCGGATATTCGGCATCTCCGCCAATCTGCTCAGCCTTGGCGCCATTGATTTCGGCATGATTGTGGACAGCTCTCTTGTGGTGGTGGAGCATGTGCTCAGCCGCCGCCTGCGTGAGCCAGACGTGCCCTTCGGGGAGCTGGTCCGCTCCTGCGCGCAGCAGATTGCCCGGCCTGTCAGCTTCGCCATTCTGGTTATCATCATGGTGTATCTGCCCGTCCTGACTCTGCAGGACATTGAGGGCCGGATGTTCCGCCCCATGGCCCAGACCGTCATCATGGCGCTGGCCGCTTCCCTGCTTTACTGCATTGTGTGGATCCCCATTCTGTGTGTTTCCACCCTGCGCACGGTACAGGTCCCGCATGAGACCAGACTGATGCAATGGCTGCGGCGGCATTATGAACCGCTGTTCTCCCGCTGTGTGCGCAAGCCCCGGCTTCTGGTTGGCGGCAGTCTGGCCGTGTGCGTACTGGCTGCCGTTCTGGGCATGGGGCTGGGCAGCGAGTTTGTACCGCAGCTCGAGGAAGGTGCACTGGCGCTGCACGCCCTGCGCCTGCCCTCCGCTTCACTGGAGACGGTTCTGAAATCCGTGCAGCAGCAGGAACGCCTGCTGAAAACCTTCCCGGAAGTGGAAACGGTTATCAGCAACACCGGCACCGCCGCCATCCCGACGGACCCGATGGGCCAGAATGAAACCGACAGCTTCATTTTGCTCAAGGAACCGCGTCAGGGCCGCTCTCAGGCTGAACTGGTCTCGGCCATGAATAAAGCCCTTCAGAACGCGCTGCCGGACGCCCTCTTTTCATGGAGCCAGCCGGTCCAGATGCGTATGGACGATCTGCTGTCCGGTGTGCGGACCCAGATTGCTGTCTCCATCTTCGGGAATGATCTGCCTACCCTTGCCCGCCTGAGTGAACAGGTGATCAAGGCGCTGAACAGTGTGCCCGGCGCGGCGGATGTGATGGCGGAAGATGATGGCGCCACCCCCTTCCTGCATATTGACGTAAACCGCGAAAACGCGGGCAGGCTGAACGTGCGTGTGCAGGATATTCTGGATACGGTGGAGGCCATTGGGGGCCATATCGGGCGGCCCGTAACGCAGGGGAACGCCATCATCCCCACGCAGGCGCGGTTTGACCCGGCGCAGGCACGCTCCCTTGCCGATATCGGTGCCCTGCGCGTGATACAGGCAGACGGGCGCGGCACGGTCATGCTCTCTCAGGTTGCGGATATCCGCCAGCAGGACGGACCACCGCGGATCAGCCGCGATGGTATCCGCAGGCGTATTGTCGTTCAGGCCAATGTGCGCGGGCGGGATATTGCCTCCTATGTGGCGGAGGCGCAGAAAACCGTGCAGCGCACTGTCACGCTGCCGCACGGCTACACCATGCAGTGGAATGGCCAGTTCAGAAACCTCCAGTCTGCTTCAAAACGGCTGGCCATTGTCGTGCCCATTGCCCTCACGCTCATCTTCCTGCTGCTGATTACCGCTCTGGGCTCGGCCCGGCTGGCGCTGCTGGTGTTCTGTAACCTGCCTCTGGCTGCGTCCGGCGGTATTTTCGCGCTGGTGCTGCGCGGGCTGCCCTTCAGCATTTCCGCCGGCATCGGGTTTATCGCCCTGTTTGGTGTCGCGGTTCTGAATGGCGTGGTGCTGGTCAGCACGGCGGAGCAGATCCGCCGCCGGGGTGTGGGGGCCGCCCGCGCGGCCTTTACCGCCGCGCGGGAACGCTTCCGGCCCGTGATGGCCACGGCGCTGGTGGCCAGCCTCGGCTTTTTTCCCATGGCCTTTTCCGCCTCCGCCGGGGCGGAAGTGGAGCGCCCGCTGGCCAGCGTGGTGGTGGGCGGGCTGGTAACATCCACCCTGCTCACCCTGTTTGTTTTGCCTCTGCTCTACGCGCGCTTTATGAAAGCAGGACGCCCGCCCGCTGAAGAAAGCTGATCCCGCATGCGCATCCTGATCATGGAAGATGAACCCCATCTTGGAGCTGCCGTACAGGAACGGGTGCGGCAGGCAGGCCACACGGTGGACTGGTTCACCACGCTGGAGGATGGCCGCGCAGCCCTTGCGGCGGTGCATTACGATGTGCTCCTGCTGGACCTTGGTCTGCCCGATGGCAGCGGGCGCACCCTGCTGCGGGAAATCCGCCAGACCAGTTCCCCGCTGGCGGTGCTGGTCACCACAGCGGAAGATCAGGTGAGTGACCGCATTGCCGGTCTTTCCGAAGGCGCGGATGACTATCTGGCCAAACCCTATGATCTGGATGAGTTGGTGGCCCGCATTGCCGCCGTAAGCCGCCGCTACCGCCCTCTGGTTGATAACCGGCTGAGAGTGGGCGATATCGATATTGATCTCGAGCGCACCCGTCTGACGCGCAACGGGCAGGTGATTGATCTGACAGCGCGGGAGTGGGCTCTGGTGGAACTGCTGGCCCGCCGCCCCGGCGCCATCTGCTCCCGCGAGCGGATAGAAGATGCGCTCTATACTCTGGAAGAAGAAGTGGGCAGCAACACCATAGAAGTGTTTGTCAGCCGGGTTCGCAAAAAGCTGGGGGCGGATATTATCCGCACCGTGCGCGGGCGCGGATACTGCCTTGAACAGCCGCCTGCCTCATGACCCCCGCCCAGCCCCCTTCCCCGCTCCCGCCCGAAAAACCGGCTCCCCCCTGGCGGCTGGCCACGCGCCTGATCCGTGGCGTGACAGGTGTTGTGGCAGGCTGCCTCGCCATTGTCAGCCTGACAACAGCGGGTTTCACACAATACGAAATTACCGAACGGCTGGATGACTCCCTTCAGGAAGTAGGGGAACGGCTCCAGTTCGCCGTGCTGGCCCTGAACCAACAGGGGCCGGGGCAGGATGTGGCGCATCTGTCTGATATCAAGCCCACATCCCTCGCCTACCAGATTACCGATGCGGCGGGGCATGTCCTTCTCCGCTCTTCCAACGCGCCGGCAACGCGCTTTACCGTGCCCTTGTCCGGCGGGTTTTACATGCTGCCGCAGTTCCGGGTGTATGTTACACCCGCCGCACAGGCCGACCGGTTCATTATGGTGGGGGAACCCCGCCTGCACCGCACACAGGCAACACATCGCGCCATCCTGATTGCCGTACTCCCTATTATCGGCTCCGTGCCGTGTATCTGGCTGCTGGTGATCTGGATTGTGCGGCGGGGGCTGCGCCCGCTTGTGCGCCTGCAGGATGAAATCAGGGAACGCGGCAGCGGCAACCTCAAGCCCGTACCGGATCTGGCTTTGCCAATCGAGCTTTCCACCATCCAGATGGCCGTCAACTCACTTCTGGAGCGGCTGCATAAAGCCCTTTCCGCAGAGCGCGCCTTTGCGGCCAACGCCGCGCATGAACTCCGCAACCCCATCGCAGCCCTGCTGGCACAGGCCCAGATGCTGCGCGCCTCAACGCTGCAAGCCCTGTCCGCCCCGACCATGCCGGACAACACGGAAACCTCAGCACTTCCCCCGCCCGCTGAAGACCGCGAAAAAACCCTCGAACGAGTGGATACGCTGATCAGCCAGAGCCACCGCCTGAGCCGCACGGTTGAAAAACTGCTCCAGCTCTCCCGCGCCGTGGCTGGCACAGCCCTGCGGCGTGACCGCTTTGATCTACTCTCCGTCCTGCATGTGGTTGCGGATGAGCTGGACCGGCCGGACCTCTCCTGCCCGCGCATCCAGATTGAAACCGGTGCTCTGAAAAAGCTGGATGTGCTGGGAGATCTGGACGCCGCAGGCATCCTGTTCCGCAATCTGCTGGAAAATGCCCTGCGGCACAGCCCGCAAGGGTCTGTGGTGCAGGTGCATGTCTCCACCCCTCAGACAAATCCCGCATACTGTGGGGCAGCACCGCTGGCCAGCGCTGGCCAGAAAACCATCGGTCAGAACACTGCCCAGGCTGCCTGTGCGAGCTGCGCTTCTACCTCAGCCTCTACCTCGGCAATGGACCACATTGCCTGTGTCACGATTGAAAATGCCTGCCCGCTCCTTGCCCCGGATCTGCTTGGCCGCCTGCCAGACCCGTTTGTACGCGGGAACCTCGGTACGGAAGGCAGCGGGCTGGGGCTGGCCATTGCCAGAACAATTTCCGGGCAAATGGCCATCCGTATGGATCTGGCCTCTCCCATCCCGGGGCAGGAGGCTGGATTTATGGTGCGACTGACCTTCCAGCAAGCCCCCGGACAAGAGCCGGATGGCGTTCAGCCAATCCGTTCCAGACCACCCATATAAGGCCGCAGCACTTCCGGCACGGTAATGGAGCCATCTTCATTCTGACCGTTTTCCATCACCGCAATAAGCGTACGCCCCACGGCCAGACCGGAACCATTCAGGGTATGGACAAACACCGGAGAACCACCCCCCTGCGGGCGGAACCGGGCGTTCATCCTGCGGGCCTGAAAATCCCGCGTGTTGGAGCAGGAAGAAATTTCACGCCACGCCGCCTGCCCCGGCAGCCATGCTTCCAGATCAAACGTCTTGGCCGCCCCGAACCCGGTATCCCCCGCGCACAGCAGAATCCGGCGATACGGCACGCCCAGCTTTTCGAGAATTTTCTCGGCGCAGCGCGTCATGCGCTCGTGCTCCGCTTCACTCTCTTCCGGCGTGGTGATGGAAACCATTTCCACTTTTTCAAACTGGTGCTGGCGCAGCATACCGCGCACATCCCGCCCGGCGGACCCGGCCTCACTGCGGAAGCACTGGCTGAGAGCCGTCATGCGGCGGGGCAGTGTGGAGGCCTCCAGAATATCCCCCGCGACGGATGCCGTCAGCGGGACTTCCGCTGTCGGGATCAGCCAGCGGCCATCTTCCGTGCGGAAAGACTGGTCGGAGAATTTCGGCAGCTTGTCCGTGCCATACATCGCGGCATCATTCACCAGCACCGGAACCTGTGTTTCCACATAGCCATTCTCATCACTGTGCTGGTCCAGCATGAACTGCCCCAGCGCACGCGCCATACGGGCCAGAGCGCCACGCAGCACCACAAACCGGGCACCGGAGAGCTTGGAGGCCGTGCCAAAATCCATCTGGCCCAGCGCTTCCCCCAGCTCAAAATGCTGGCGTGCGGTAAACGCGAACTCACGGGGCGTGCCCCATACATGCTGCACCACGTTGGCGGTTTCATCCGCGCCATCCGGCACGGAAGGGTCAAGCCGGTTGGGCAGGCTGGCCAGAATGGTGGCGCTCTCCCCCTCCAGATACGCCACACGTTCTTCCAGCGCTTCCATTTCCACACGGATGGCAACGCCTTCAGCTTCCAGTGCGCTGCTTTCTTCACCCGTGCGCTTCAGAATGCCGATTTCACGCGCCAGCGTTTTCCGGCGGGCCTGCTTTTCCTGCAGGGCTGTCTGGGCCTGCCGCCGCTCCTCATCCCATGAGAGAAGCTGCTGCGCGACAGGGGCCAGCCCGCGGCGGGCAAGATCAGCATCAAAAGCGGCAGGGTCTGCCCGCAGGGCGCGGATATCATGCATGGATCAGGAAGCCTCTTCCTCTGGAGTGGTCTCTTCAGACAGCGGGGCGGGCTTTGTTTTTGGCTCAACAAGCCGCGCTGCAAGAATGGAAATTTCGTAAAGAAGGACCAGCGGAACCGCCAGCCCTATCTGCGTGATGACATCCGGCGGCATCAGGATGGCGGCAATCACGAACGCCCCCACAATGGCATAGCGGCGGAAGCGCCTGAGCATGGCGGCAGTCACAATCCCCACGCGCGCAAGCAGTGTCAGCACCACAGGCAGTTCAAACGCGACCCCAAACGCCATGATCAGCTTCATGACCAGCGAGAGATATTCAGACACCTTGGCCTGAAGCTCGATCTGCACGCCGCCTGTGCTGCCCGGCGTCTGGAAAGACAGGAAGAACCGCCAGGCAATGGGGAAAATGAAATAATAGGCCAGAGCCGCCCCCAGCAGGAACAGGATGGGCGTTGCAATCAGGAACGGGGCAAAGGCCCGTTTTTCCGAGCGGTACAGGCCGGGCGCAATAAAAATCCAGGCCTGCATGGCAATAATGGGGAAAGACAGAAAAGCGGCCCCGAAGAACGCTACCCGGATATAGGTAAAAAAGGCTTCATACAGCGCCGTGTAAATCAGATGCGGCTGCTCCCCCTGCTGCCGCATGATCTCGCCCAGAGGCCGGGCCAGAAAGAGGTAGATATCCCCCGCAAAGTGGTAACACAGCGCAAAGCACACCAGAAACGCCGCACCGGACCACAGCAACCTGCGGCGCAGTTCAAGCAGATGGTCAATCAGCGGCATGGGCTGATCGTGAATGGGGTCATTCTGCAGGGGTTCGTTCTCCATCATAGTCCGTGCCCGGCCCCGGCACCCTCACCACCCTGCGCAGGTGTTTCCGCACCGGGCTGCCCCGGCACGGCTGGCCCCGGTGCGACCCGGCGTTGCCCGTGCATCAGCCGCACGGGGGGTAAAATAGCGGGCGGGAACATCCGCGCACGTTCCTGCACAATGCGCCGCACATGCGCAGGGGGCAGTTCCGCCGGGGCATCAACCACCTCATCTTCAACAAGCGGATTGAGTTCGGCATAGGACTCAGCCCCTCCCACAGCAGGGGGCAGGCTTGGAAGGCCCACACTGCGCTCTTCCAGCATGGCGGTGGACCCACCCGTCGCCCCTGAAAACTCCGCCGAACGCTTTGGCGCATCCAGCGCACGGGGGCCAGCGGGGCGGACACCGGGCGGTTCCTCAAAAGACCGCGCCAGCGTGCCATCTCCATCAATGGCTTTCATGATGCGGCCGCGCACGTTCAGGTTCCGCAGATCCCGCACATGGTCCCGCACTTCAGAAAGATCGGCCTCACGCACCATCTCATCCACATGAGACTGGAACTCGCTTGCCATCTTGCGGGCTTTTTTCACAAACCCCGCCAGACCCTTGATCGCCACAGGCAGGTCTTTCGGGCCGATGACCACCAGGGCCACAGCACCTATCAAAGCAATTTCCGACCAGGCAAAATCAAACATCGGCAGGACCACCCATCAGCACAGCCTGAGGAGCACGAACCACCTCTCCCCCACGCCACATCCTGCGTGCGCAGCCCCCTCTGCCCCCTGTCGGAAAGAACGGGGCAGCAGGATGCACACACAGAGGCCGCAGATCTATCACGACCGCTCCGGCTCGGAAACCACTCCCGCGCCCTCATTGCTCTCTGGCCGGGGTGCGGGTGCCTCATCCTCCACTGGATCCTCTGCCGGGGTCAGATCAGGATCAGCACGCACCTCTTCTGTAAGGGTATCATCTTCCGGCGCGCGCTCTTCTTCCGAATGCGCGCTTCCGGCCTCCTGATCAGCCTCCTGTGCACCGTCCTGCCCCATGGCCTCCTCCGCAGACTGCGCGGATTTTCTGCCCGATGTCAGCGTATCCGGCACATCCACCAGAAGTTCTTCCCGCCGGGGAAGGTCCGAGAGGGCACGCAGGCCGAAATGCCGGAGGAAATCCGGCGTTGTCCCCCACAGCACCGGGCGGCCCGGCACTTCCTTGCGCCCGCGCGGGGCCACAAGAGAGGCTTCAATCAACGTATCCAGCACGGTCTGACCAAGGCTGACACCCCGGATTTCTTCAATTTCCACACGGGTGCAGGGCTGGTGATACGCAATAATGGCCAGCGTTTCCATCACGGCCCGTGGCAGGCGGCGCGGTTTTTCCAGCACACGCGTGAGCGCCGGAGCCAGATCCGGGGCGGTGCGGAACTGCCAGCCTCCGGCCACCTCCACCGGCATCACACCACGCCCGTCATAGCGTGCCACCAGAGCCGCCATAACCGCCGCGACAAACGCCCCCATATCCTCCAGACCATCGGGCACCAGATTTCGGGCTTCCAGCAGTTCCGCCAGACGGCGCAGGCTGACCGGCTCCGTTCCCGCAAAAATCAGCGCTTCCGCCAGCCGCACCGCATCCTCCGGCACAGCAGGCACTGGCCCCGCAGACTGCTCAGCCGAGGCCACCAGCGCCTCTGGCTGCGGGGCCGGGGTGTGCCCGGTCTGGCCGTCCTGCGGCCTCATGTCCGGTTCCTCGTTCATGCGCTCTCCCTGCCAGAACGGAGCGCCTTGCGCCCGGTTCTGTTTTTCTGCTGTGCCGTGCGGGCCGGGTCTTCACCCGTATCCGGGCCTGCCCCACCCTGCGGGTGTGCGCTGGCCTGCCGGGAGACATCCGCACCAGGTTCATGCTCGTCCAACAGTTCGTGCCCGTCCGGCACCTCATGCTCGTCCAGCTCAGAGGCATCGCCCTCATGCGGGCGCAGCATGATCCTGCCGAATGTTTCGTCCTGCCGCAGTTCCAGCCGCCCGCTCTTGGCCAGTTCCAGCCCGGCGATGAGCGTGCCCGCCACAGCTGCGCGCCTCTGCCGCACAGCCTCTTCCCCCACGCCTTCTTCCGGCAGGTGTTCGGGCAGGAACGCGTCCAGACTGTTCCAGCCCGGCGGGGTTTTGCCCAGCAGGCGTGTCAGGCGGGACAGCGCATCCTGCACCGTCCAGAACCGTATGGTGCGGGGGGCATAAATGCGTTTGCGCGCTGTGCGGCGCATGGCCGCCATGTAGGCCCGCATGAGTTGCGGCATGTCCAGCGCAAGACCGGAGCGGTCAATTTCAATCAGTGTTTCGCCCTCGCCTCTGGCAAACACATCACGCCCCAGACGGGGGCGGACATCCAGCCAGCGAGCGAGTTCGGTCATGCAGGCCAGCTCTATCAGCCGTTCCTGCAGAAGTTCGGCAGCGTCTTCCCCCTCCGCCGCAAGCTCATCTTCAGCAGGCAGCAGCAGGCGGGATTTCAGCCAGGCCAGCCAGGCCGCCATAACCAGCCAGTCCGCCGCCAGTTCCAGCCTGACCTTGCGGGCCGATTCCACAACGGCGAGATACTGTTCCACCAGTTGCAGAATGGAAATACGGGCAAGATCAACCTTCTGCGCACGGGCCAGATCCAGCAGTAGATCGAGCGGCCCTTCAAACCCATCCAGTGAGAGCAGGGGGACACGCGGCACGCCGCCTTCCGCCTCAGACACAGGTGGGGCAGCACCAGCCGCCTCTGCCTGATCCGGCAGAGGCCCCGGTGCATTCCTGTCTGGCCCCTCCGGCCTGCTGGAAGACGGCTGTGCGGCATCCATTACTGTCTGCCTTTAATGGACCTGTGTGCAGCCCAGCCCGCGCTCCCGCACAGCACTGCAGAAACTGCGCGTTTCCGCCACAGAGCCAAATCCGCTCACCCGCAGGCGGTAGAACACGGCATTATCGCGCTGCACTTTTTCAATCACCGGTGTGCGGTCCGCAAACAGCGTCGGGTAGTGCGTTTTCAGGCGGCTCCACTCCTGCTGGGCCTGCGCCTCTGTCTGAAGCGCTGCCAGCTGAACACGGAATTTTCCACCTGCTCTGGCAACCGGGGCCGGGGCAGAAGGCTGGGTGGTGCCCGAACTGGTGGCCGGGCTGGCTGGTTCAGCCGCCTCCGGTGCCACCTTTTTGGCCGCAACCTTGGGCGCGGGTTTGCTCGCGGCCGGAACCGCGGGGGCTGCGGCGGGCGCGCTGGCGGCGACATCTCCGGCGGCAGACTCATCCGCAACACCCGTGCTGGAGTCCGGCAGGCTGTCAGGCTGCTGCGTGGCGTCCGTCTGTGCGGTGCCCTCTGGCGTGGCCGGAGTGGCCTGCGCGGCAGTCCCTCCCGGCGCGGCCCCTTCCGGCCCGGCAGACTGCCCGGTAGCCGGAGCTGCTGCAGCTTTGGCCTGATCCGCAGGCTGAGCCGCACTCCCCGGAGCCGGTGCTTCCGTTGCCGCCGTTTTGGCGGCCTGCTGACCATACTGCGCCGCCAGGGCACTCGGGTCAGGCTTTTCCGGCGCGGGCACGGGGTGTGCCTGCCCATCATCCGCTTCCGGCGTGCTCAGGCCATCAACCTGCATCCCACCCGGATCAACCGGCTTGGTGCGCATGGAAACTTCTGGCGGACCCAGCACGGGAATCCCGCTCTGGTGGTGCCCCACCAGCGCCCAGCCGCCAATACCCAGAACCAGCAGGCCACCAAGGCCCGCCGCACCGTAAACCAGCCTGCGGGTTCCGGCATCACTGCTCAGAAGCTGGGCAAGTACGCCGCCCCCCGCTGCCGGGGCAGAGGCCGCGGCGCGGCGCGGCGGCGCGGCGGCATAATCCGTGCTCATGCGTTCCCGCGCACGGTTGATCCGGTCGTCAAAAGACCCTTTATCGTCTTCGTTCATCAGCGCATCTCCTCCACAGGTTCCACACCCATGACAGCAAGCCCGGACCGGATCACTGTTGCTGTTGCAGCAACAAGCGCCAGCCGTGCCCGCGTGGCTTCCGGGGCGTCGGGCTGGAGAAAGCGCAGAGACGCATCATCCCGCCCACGGTTCCACAGCGCGTGGAAATCACCCGCCAGGTCCGCCAGATAGAAGGCCACGCGATGCGGCTCCCGCGCAAGAGCCGCGGCTTCCACCAGCCGAGGCCATTCCGCCATGCGCCGCACCAGAGCCATTTCTGCCTCGGACTCCAGATGGCCCAGCGGCACACCCGCCAGAGCCTCAGCCGTCACGGCACCGTAAGAGCCATCCTCCTGAGCAGACCGCAGAACGGAGCGGCACCGCGCATGGGCATACTGCACGTAAAAGACCGGGTTATCGCGCTTCTGCGCCACAACCAGATCCAGATCAAACTCCATCTGGGCATCGCTCTTGCGCGTGAGCATGGTGAAGCGCACGGCATCCTTGCCCACTTCATCAATCAGGTCGCGCAGCGTGACAAACGTGCCCGCACGCTTGGACATCCGGACCGGCTGGCCATCACGCAGGATATGCACGATCTGGCACAGCACCACTTCCAGCGGCACGGTATCGTGCGTCACCGCGCGGACGGCGGCTTTCATGCGTTTGACATACCCGCCATGGTCCGCCCCCCACACATCCACCATCATCTGCGCGCCACGGGCCACCTTGTCTGCATGGCAGCCGATATCATTGGCGAAGTAGGTGTTCGTGCCGTCCGATTTCCGCATCGGGCGGTCCACATCATCACCAAACTGCGTGGAGCGGAACAGGAGCTGCTCGCGCTCTTCCCAGTCCTCCGGCAGCTTGCCTTTGGGGGGCTCAAGCACGCCTTCATACAGCAGGCCCTGCTTGTTCAGCGTTTCGATGGCTGCATCGGTCACGCCATCACGCAGCACCTGCGCCTCGGATGTGAAAACATCCTGATGCACGCCCAGCGCCGCCAGATCCTCCTTGATGGCTGCAAGCATCTGCGCCACGGCAAATTCGCGCACGGTATCAAGCCATGTCAGTTCCGGGGCGGGCAGCGCGCCGGGTTCCGCCAGATTATCGCCGTACTGCTCAACCAGAGCCTCACCCACCGGAATCAGATAGTCACCGCGATATTGCAGGCCGGTGGGGGTCAGGGCGTCAAACGCCTCCTCCGTCACCGTGGTGCCCAGCGCCTGCAGGTAGCGCCAGTATACGGCCCATGCCAGCGCCTTCACCTGCGCCCCGGCATCATTGATGTAGAATTCCTTGGTGACGGCAAATCCCGCCTTGGCCATCAGGTTGGCCAGCGCATCCCCCACCACGGCCCCGCGGCAATGGCCGACATGCATCGGGCCGGTGGGGTTGGCGGAAACATATTCCACATTCACGCGCAGCCCGGCGCCAGCGTTGGACTCGCCATAGCGCTCACCCGCCTTCAGCACTGCCGGCAGTGTGGCGCGCAGCACGTCCGGTGTCAGCGTCATGTTCACAAAGCCCGGCCCGGCGGCGGAAACACGGGCCACGCCCTCAACCTTTTCCAGCGCGGTTACAAGCTCCGCCGCAATATCAGCCGGCTTGCGGCCAGCCACCTTGGCCAGCAGCAGCGCCGCGTTGGTCGCCATATCTCCATGGGAGAGGTCACGCGCAGGGGTAACCTCCACGCGCGCCAGCGTTTCTTCCGGCACCTCAGGCAGCATTTCCCGCACGGCGGCCAGGACGTGGTGACGATAACGCTGGAACAAACAGTCTGACATGAACTCAAGATCCCAAAAGAAAGCGACAGAACCGCGTTTTCAGCCCGCTATGGACAGATCAGTCAACCGGCGATGTTCTTCCATCGCGTATCGATCCGTCATTGAGGCAACATAATCGGCCACAGTGCGCCGTAATCCGGCCTCATCCCCCGCCAGTGCGGGTTCGCGCCAGCTATCCGGCAGCAGCCTGGGCGACTCCACCAGAATGGTGAACAGTTCCTCTGTCACACGCTTCGCCTTGTACGTCATGCGGTTGACCCGCCAGTGGCGATAAAGCTTTGCGAACAGGAATTTCCTGATCCCCTTGTTGGCCTCCGCCATGCCGGGGCTGAACGCCACAACCGGCTCAGACGCCTGACGGATGTCCTCCACACTCTGAGGAGCCAGTTCGGCCAGCCGCCTGCGGGAGCACACCAGCACATCCGTTGTCAGGGCGTGAATAACCCGCCGCACCATTTCATGCCGGATACGCTGCTGCGTGTGCGGCGTGCCGGAGGGAAGATCAGCCGCCAGCCTGCGGGCCTCGCTCAGCGCTTCCCCCACCAGCGGAACATCCACCAGATCATCCAGCGAGAGCAGGCCGGATTTCACACCATCATCCAGATCATGCCCATGATAGGCGATATCATCGGCCAGTGCGGCCACCTGCGCTTCCGCCGAGGCATAGGTTCCAAGGTCCAGAGGCCACTGCGCATCCACCTCCCGCAGGCGGGCGGAGGGGTTACGCACCGGCCCGTTATGTTTGGCCAGCCCTTCCAGTGTTTCCCATGTCAGGTTCAGACCATCAAACGCCAGATAGCGCCGCTCCAGCAAGGTCACCTGCCGCAGCGCCTGCGTGTTATGGTCAAACCCGCCCCAGGGCTGCATCAGGGCGGCCACGGCTTCTTCCCCCGCATGGCCAAACGGCGTGTGCCCCAGATCATGCGCCAGCGCCACGGCCTCGGTCAGATCCTCATCCAGCCGCAAATACCGCGCCATGGAGCGTGCAACCTGCGCCACCTCCAGAGAATGGGTCAGCCGGGTGCGGAAAAAATCCCCTTCATGATTGATGAAGACCTGCGTTTTATACTGCAGGCGGCGGAACCCGGAGGAATGCACCACACGGTCCCGGTCACGCTGCCAGGGCGAGCGGGTGAGAGATTCCTCCTCCGCATGCAAGCGGCGGCCACGCCCCGGCGCCATCTGCACGGCATAGGGGGCGAGAGACATCTGTGCGGCGGCCTGTAATCCCATCACTCTTCCGGTCCTGCTCCTCTGACGCAGGCCGTGAGACGCCACACACCCGCATACGCCCCATACATTAGGCGATTGCGTGAAAATTGACCATGCATCCCCCTGCTGCCCCTTCAAACCGGGCCCGACACACGCTATCTGAAAAGCATGACCCAGCCCCTGCCCTTCTCTGTCTCCGATGCCGCAGCCGCGCGCATTGCCCGTGTGATTGCCACACGCACCGCTTCCGCTCCCGCGGAAGGAAAGGCTCCGCCCGCCGCCCTGCGCGTGGCGGTGGAAGCCGGGGGGTGCAATGGCTTTCAGTATCAGTTCCGACTGATTGACAAGACAGACATCGCGCCAGACGACATCCTGCTGGAAAAGGACGATGCTCTGGTTGTGGTTGACCCCGTCAGTCTGGACCTGCTGGCCGGTGCGGAACTGGATTTTGCGGACAAGCTGATGGGCGCGCATTTTACGGTCAACAACCCCAATGCGGCGTCTTCCTGCGGGTGCGGCACAAGCTTTTCCGTCGCATGAAAATCGCAAGCTGGAACGTCAACTCCGTCCGTCAGCGGCAGGACCTGATTCTGGACTGGCTGCACCGCAACACACCAGATGTGCTGATGCTGCAGGAAATCAAATGCGAGACAGAGCAGTTCCCTGCTGAAGCCTTCCGCGCCGCCGGGTATGAATGTGCGGTTGTGGGGCAGAAATCCTATAACGGGGTCGCCACTCTGGTGCGGGGTGCATTTGAAACCACCACAGATCACCTCCCCGGCTTTGAAAATCCGGCAGCCCGTTATGTTGAAATCCGCACGCAGGGCATCACGCTGGGGAACCTCTATCTGCCCAATGGCAACTCCGGCGGGGAAGAAGGCTATGCGACCAAGCTGGCCTTTTTTGACGCCCTCGCCCGCCGAGCCAAAGCTTTTCTGACTACCGAAACCGATTTCGTGCTGGCCGGAGACTATAACGTCTGCCCCACAGCGGAAGATTGCGCCCCCGGCGCACTTGGCCCGGACGATGCCCTTGTCCGCCCCGAAAGCCGGGCTGCCTGGCGGCGGCTGTTATGGCTGGGGCTGACTGACGCCCTGCGCGCCCTGCACCCGAGCGGCACCGCCTATACATTCTGGGATTATCAGGCAGGAGCCTGGCAGCGTGACTGCGGCCTGCGGATTGACCACGCCCTGCTTTCCCCCCGCGTGGCCGAACGGCTGATAACGGCTTGGCCCGACAGGGAAGAACGTGCGCTGGAACGTCCTTCAGACCATGTCCCCCTGATTGTTACCCTGAAAGACCTGCCTGCCACAGCCTGAGAGCAGACACGCGACAAACCCCGGCCCGCAGCACGCCGGAACGCTGAAGCAGGCCGTAAAACAAACCGGAGTCCCCTCGCCATGAGTGCTGCCCCTCTCTCCCTTCTCTCCATGGCGCAGGCTCTGGCAGACGGCACGCTCCGCAGCCGGGATCTGGTGGAACAGGCGCTGCACCGCATTGCGGACCCGAATGGTGAAGGGGCCCGCACATTTGTCGCCGTTCATGCCGCCTCAGCCCGGGCGGCTGCGGATGAGAGCGACCGCCAGCGCAAACAGGGCCTTCCGGTTCCTCCTCTTTCAGGCGTGCCTGTTTCCATCAAAGACCTGCTTGATGAAGCCGGGTCTGTCACCCGCGCGGGGTCCCGTGTTCTGGAGCAGGCCGCCCCTGCAACACAGGACGCCCCGGCCGTTGCCAACCTGCGCAAAGCCGGGCTGATTTCGGTTGGCCGCACCAACATGACCGAATTTGCGTTCTCGGGTGTTGGCATCAACCCGCATACCGGCACCCCCGCAAACCCGTGGGACCGCCAGAACCGCCGCATTCCGGGCGGGTCTTCCTCCGGGGCCGCCATTTCCGTAAGTGATGGCATGGCCGCCATCGGCATTGGCAGTGACACTGGCGGCTCCTGCCGTATTCCCGCCGCCCTGAACGGGCTTGTGGGATACAAACCTACTGCCTCCCGCATTTCCACAGCAGGCACCGTCCCGCTCTCTTTCACGCTGGACTCCATTGGCAGTCTGGGCCGCACGGTCTCCTGTTGCCGCGCTGCGGATCAGGCTTTGTCCGGCCAAGCCATCACCCTGCACAACGCCACACTGCCCAACGCGCCGCGTCTGGGTGTTCTGCGCACCTATGTGACGGAAGGTCTGGATGACACTGTCACCCGGACCTATGCACAGGCCCTGCGCAGGCTGGAGCAGGCTGGTGCCGTTCTGAAGGATCTCTCCTTCCCGGAACTGGATACCCTTCCCGAAATCAACGCGCTGGGCGGCTTCCCTGCGCCGGAATCTCTCACCTGGCACGCCCGGCTGATTGAAGAGCATGCAGATCTGTATGACCCCTTTGTTCTGAAGCGGATTTTGCGCGGCAAGGAACAAACTGCCGTGAACTACATCACGCTCAGACTGCGCCGCAGCGCACTCATCAAAAAAGCCGCTGAAATACTTGATCAGTACGATGCAGTGCTGATGCCCACTGCCCCCATTATCGCACCCCGTATCGACGCCTTGCAGGACGACAAAACCTACACCGCCACCAATCTCCTGCTCCTGCGTAACCCGACCATCACCAATTTTCTTGACCGCTGCGCCATCAGCCTGCCCTGCCACGAACACGGCTCGGCACCGGTAGGGCTCATGGCAATGGGGCACCCTCTTGGAGACGAGCACCTGTTTGGCATCGCAAGCTGGATGGAAGCGGCTCTCTGTCAGTAAGAAAGGCAGGGGAAGGGAAAATTACAGAACTTCAGGGGTTTTCAAAGCCGTATCTCGAATCACGGACTTTCAGAAATACAGAACGCACCGAAGGATCAAGGACAATCGGGAGTCCTTACACCTTCTGCTTGCTCCCTCCCCGGCCCGTTGCCCGCCCTTGAACAGGGCAACCCCGCGTTAGCCCCGCATGCACGCCGCCTTGTTATCCGCCTCAAAACAGCGCATGCAACGGCCCACGGCTCTGGCAGGCAGGCACTTGATACCCGGCCGAACGCTCGATGAACGAGGCAGCCCTTTTCTGTAGGCCGCTTCATTCCCCAATTTTATTGATCGCCATACATATTCCGCCCTTAACGCAAGGTTATCGGACGCCTCTCTATTTTGAGATTGACATAGTACGTTGCGATTTAACAACATGGCCTACGGCGCAAGGGCTCTCATGCTCGGCTCCCGGCTGACCCAGCAAGGTTTGGACACCATAGTTCGTTACGTTAATGAAAGGGGTTTCTTAGATGCGTCACCACTGTCAAACACTCTGCGCCCATTATAGCAGGGCCGTTTTGCTGTTTGGCACAGCACTCGCAAGCCTTCTCGTTATTCCCGACGCATCAGCCGCGGCCTCCCTGCATGGAGCCAAGAACTCGCTCAAGACGCCCATCCGGGCCAAACACCGCAAAAGCCTTTCTTCCGCGCCTGCCAGTGCCCTGCCCGCCGGCGCCGTGCATGCCGCAGCGCCGCGCCCCCACCATTCCGGCCCGCTGCACAGCAAAGAGAGCGAGGAAATAAACGTCAGCACACGCCGCATCGCCAGCCGAGGTGCGGAAGTTGCCGTGTCACGCAAGGTCATGGATCGCTTTGTTGAGGGCACCAACCCCATGCAGATCCTGGCCCAGACCACACCTGGTGCCAACTTCACATCAACAGATGCATTCGGCCTTGATACATACGGAAACACCTTCTTCATGCGTGGGTTCACGCAAATGCAGATTGGCGCAACACTGGATGGCATCCCATTGGGAACACAGGGTTTCACCAACAACAACGGTGTTTCCATCACACAGGCTATGATTCAGGATGACATCGGCGGGATGACAATGTCTCAGGGAGCCGGCGCGCTGGACTCCTTCTCCGCCCAGAACCTTGGTGGCGCGATGACATATGTCTCATCAGACCCAAAGGACAAGGCCGGTGGCAAAATCAGCCAGACATTCGGCAGTTATAACGCATTCCGCACCTATGGCCGTGCTGACAGCGGAATTCTGAATTCCACAGGAACAAAATTCTACGCCTCCTTCGCACGCACAAAAACAGACCTGTGGAAAGGGCAAGGCTACCAAAGCGAATTGCAGGCGGATGCAAAAGTTGTCCAGCCCCTTGGCAGCCGCGGGAAAGTCACTGCCTTTTTTGGTTATGGGAACTTCGCCCAAGGCAACTATCTGACCATGACCAAAAACATGTGGAGAACAATGGGGCCGAACTCCACATATTTGAAACCCGATTATGATAAGGCAAAACTCTGGGCGTATTATGCACAATATACGTCTGACGTCCCGCCAGGATACCAGGGTCGCCTCTCCAATGATGAAATTGGCGATTATGCGTGGGATTCCTCACAACTCCAGCGCACCTACCTTTCCTCAATCAACACGCATTACGATCTTTTTGATAAAGTAAAGTCTGACACCGTCCTTTATGGAAACGTCAGCAGCGGGCTGTACGGTGGCACCAACAACTTTGTCACGTCTCCGACCTATGGCACACCTGAACTCCTTCCAGATGGCACCGTAACAGGTGTTCCCATGGCGCTCTCCATGGCGCATGCCGTCATGCGTCGTCTCGGCGGCACCCAGAAATTCACCATAGAAGCACCGCACCACAACCGGATTGAAACGGGCGTGTGGTATGAAAACAACCATTGGATTTACAATCAGAGACTCTATGAAGATGGTCTGAACTCTGGCCATAACTGGCTCTCTGATTTCAAACAGGGCACCGGGCATACCTGGTTCAATGACTCCTATAACACCAATACGTTCCAGTTTTTCCTTCAGGACCGCTGGACAATCATTCCCGGTATGAATCTGCAGGCGGGCTTCAAATCCCTCACCCAGACAACACATGGCGGAACAAAGGATGATTACACGCAGCAGTTAACCGCAGAAGGATGGAATACGTATTATCGCCATGCGGCCAATGGCACACTAACAGCCTCCGCAGCGTTCCTGCCCCACATTAACTTTGATTATCACTTTCTCAATCATCATGAGTTCTACTTTGATATTGCAGAAAATATGCGTGCCTATGACTATTATTCCCAGACATCAAGCAGCACCCCGTGGGGCGGGTTGGGCAACTCCAGACACACGGCCCAACAGGTGTTTGATACCAACAAGAGCATTCTCCGCCCTGAACGGACATGGAATTACGTCACAGGGTATCGATATGACACAAGCCTGTATTCAATATCGGCTGACTTTTATCATACCGATTATTACAACCGCGTTGCCGCCATTACGGAAGGAAGCGCAAACAACGCAAACAGTGCTTTCCTGAACGTCGGGAAAGAAAGCGTGAACGGTGCGGACGTCATGGGGACAATCCGCCCGGTGGAAGGGCTTGAAATTACAAACAGCTTCAGCTGGAACGATGCCCAATATCAAAGCCGCTCCATCAATTATGGTGGGACATCATACGATATCAAAGGGAAGCATCAGGTCTACTATCCAAAGTTCATGTATAAGGCGAACCTGAATTATACATACAAACGGGCCATGTTTAACTTCAACGTCAACTATATCAGTTCACGCCCGATGACCTATCTGAATGATGAAAGCATTCCGGCTTACTGGGTTGCCAACACGAACTTTGCCTATAATTTTGGGAAAATTGGCTTTACGCAGAATCTCAAAACAACTTTTGGGATAACCAATCTGTTCAACGCAAACTATATTGGCGGCGTCTATGGTGCTGCATCCGTGCAGGGTGACGATAACGCCAACCTGTTTGTCGCAGCGCCACGGCAATTCTTTGGGACACTCACCGCCGAGTTCTAAAAAATCAACCGACATGGGCCGGGCACAGGGCATGTGTCCGGCTTTCCATATTCTCACCCAAGGCCATTATGAAAAAAAGCTCTGCTCTTCTCGCACTTCTTCTGACAGCAAGCATGCCCGCTCATGCACAGCAGGCAGGCAAGGCTGATGGCATATTTCAGGATATGCCTGAGAAATTTGTCTTAAAAGATCAGGATTTTGATTTTGTCCGAAAAGACATCATGATCCCCATGCGAGACGGAGTAAAATTACATACAGTTGTTCTGATCCCTAAAAATGCACACAACGCCGCCATTCTTCTAACCCGCACCCCTTACAATGCCGACCACATGACCTCTCTGGCAGAAAGCGGAACCATGACCTCCGTCCTGCAAGGGTATGACAATATGCCTGATGTCATTGCTGATGGTGGCTATATTCGGGTTATTCAGGATGTACGCGGCAAATATGGGTCAGAAGGCCGCTACGTCATGAATCATCCCATGCGTGGTCCATTAAATTCCACAAAAGTTGATCACAGCACAGATACATGGGACACCATTGAATGGCTCATTCACAACATTCCTGAAAGCAACGGGAAAGTTGGCATTATTGGTGTCTCCTATGATGGTTATACCGCTCTCACGACTTTGATTCACCCTCACCCAGCCCTGAAAGTTTCGGTGCCCATGAATCCCATGGTAGATGGATGGATGGGAGATGACTGGTTCCATAATGGCGCCTTCCGGGAGGAAATGCTTCCCTATATCTACAATCAGGATGCAACACCCAAAAACACACTCAAGTGGTGGAGCAGAGATTATGATAACTACCAGCTTTTCCTGAACGGTGTTTCCGCAGGTTCCATCGCCAGAGCCCACGGCATGGAGCAAATCGGCTTTTTCCGCCAAATTCTGGCGCATCCCGCTTATGATGACTGGTGGCAGTCTCAGGCGCTGGACCGCATTCTCCCCAAAGAAGGCCTTACCGTCCCGACACTTCTTGTCCACAGCCTATGGGACCAGGAAGATAATTACGGCGCGATCGCGCTCTACTATGCCCTGCAGAAAGTTCCCGCTTCACAACCCGACCTCTGGCTGGCCATGGGCCCATGGAATCATGGGGGAGAAATCAAAGAGGCCAGCACACTTGGCCCCGTGAAGCTGCGTTCCGATACAGGCTTATATTTTCGCAAGAAAATTCTGGAACCGTTCCTCGCTCATTATCTGAAAGACAGCTCAATCCCTCTTCCCGCCCGTGTCACCGCGTTCCGCACCGGGACAAATGAATGGGAGAGCATGCCTGCACTCTCGCCGCAGGACTGCACAACAGAGTGCACCGTCCTCCAGCTTGCTACCCATCATGGCCTGACCCTCAACCCCACCACAAAAGATGCCGAAACAGTACAGTATGTGTCCGACCCCGAGCACCCCGTTCCTTATGTGCAGAGGCCGGTCATCTCAAAAAATCTTCCCGGCTCGGAATGGCAATGGTGGCTGGCGAGTGACCAGCGCAATGCGGCATCGCGGCCAGATGTCGCGTCCTTTACATCCCAGACACTGACAAAAGCCGTTTCCATAACCGGCCAGCCGCTTGTGCATCTCACCGCCTCATCAACCGGCACAGACGGAGATTTTGTGATCAAACTGATTGACGTTTATCCCGATGAGGTCCCCGATCAACCGGAAATGGGCGGCTACCAGTTAATGATCAGCGCAGATATCCTGCGTGGCCGCTACAGAAACAGTTTTGCACATCCGGAAGCTATTCCCGCCAATACACCGCAGACCTATCGCATGAGGCTGCCCATTGTGCACCACACGTTCCTGCCCGGTCACAAGATCATGATACAGATCCAGTCCAGTTGGTTCCCGCTCTATGACCGTAACCCGCAGACATATGTTGACAGCATTTTTAACGCCACACCTGACGCCTACAAACCTGCAACAATCAGTATCGATACCGCAGGAAGCTGGCTTCAGGTGCATCAGACGTCACCGAGCCCTCTTTAGAGGGCATTATAAACGCATGTTCTGATCATAACGCCGCCCGAAACCTGCAGGAAAAACTCTGGTATCGCCCATAACGGTGCCAGCAGTTCCAGGGTCCAGAACGCGTATGCGAAGCTCATCATCCAGTGCCCGCACCGTCTCTGAAGGCGACGCTGCACAATTCGCACCACAAAACACCCCAATACTCCACAAGAAGGCGATCATCCTTCAAACATAACCTTAGAATTCATAGCGAATTCAGAATGAGAAGATTTTTTATCTACTCTAACGCATTAAAAATAATAAATGATATTTCCAAAAAAACAATTCGCAGATTTCTTTTACACACAAATATTTAATTTCATAATTTTGTAATTTTCCTTTCACAAAACCACAACAAGACACTCCGTTGTCAGAAACATAGTCTCGCCGCGACATCACAATCCCGCGCAGGGAGCCTTTTCATATGAGGAATCACGTTGCATGAAACGGAGTAGACTTCTCCTTCTTACAACCTGTTTGAGTTCTTTGTTTCTTTCCAACGCGCACGCTCAAACTGCTGCAACGCCTACTCAGGCCGGCACGCAACAGACCAGCACCAAGGCAGCAAAGAAAGGCAAAACTGCTTCTGCTGTAAAAAAAGCAAAAGTGACTTCTGTCCAGGCTAATCAGGCAGAATCCATTGTTGTACTCGGGGCTGGTGCAGCGCGTGAGACACAGAAACTCTCCCATATGGCTCTTCAGCAGGTCGCACCCGGCACCAGTCCGCTCAAGACCCTCTCCAAGCTGCCGGGGGTCATGTTTACGTCATCAGATCCGTTAGGGTCTTATGAATGGTCACAGCAAATCATTATCCGTGGTTTTGATCAAAGCCGTCTGGGCTTTACCATGGACGGTATTCCACTTGGTAACCTTGCCTATGCCAACGATAACGGCCTTGCCATTGGCCGCGCGCTCCAGACAGAAAACAACGGCGCGGCGACACTGGCACAAGGCGCTGGGTCTGTCGGTGTTGCTGCCTCCAACGACCTCGGCGGGGCGCTTGAATTCACCTCCATAGACCCAACCAAGAAATTCGGTGTGGATGTTGCCGCCACAGGTGGGTCCCATGGCACATGGCGCACCTTTGCCCGCGTTAACACCGGCATACTCCCCGGTGGCGGGCGTATGTATATGTCCTATGACTATCAGGACGCCAACAAGTGGAAAGGTACCGGAATCCAGCAGCAGCAGCAGGCAAACGCCAAGCTTGTGCAGCCTCTGGGTGACAGGGTGAAACTGACCGTGTTTGGAGACTACAGCCAGCGCGCGGAAAACGATTATCAGGATATTTCCAAAGAGCAGATTCGCACAATTGGATATAATCTCGACAATATTACAAATAATTACGGGCTCGCAAAAGATATTGCGAGAGCCTACCAGAACAACACGCCCTTCCCTGCCGGCATCAAGGATCAGGACCAGTCTTACTATAACTCTGCCGGTCTGCGTAAAGACGTGCTGGGATATGGAAAACTCGATTTCAAGTTGACAGACCACCTGAAGGGTTTTGCAACAATTTACGGTCACACCAATACAGGTCAGGGTATTTACGCAACACCGTATACTGCAACACCTGCCGAACTCGGCGGTTCCCCGATTTCAGTTCGCACCACTGAATATGACATTCATCGCGAAGGGTTTATTGGCAGTCTGTCTTACGAAATCGGACATCACACGATTGAAGGGGGTTTCTGGTTCGAAAACAACAATTTTGAACAGGCGCGCCGCTTCTATCCGCTGAGTGAAGATGGATATACCGGTAGTTCTGTTCACTGGTTCCACAACAACGCGTTTGAAACCCAGTGGCAGAGTGCTTTCAATACGAAAACCTATCAGTTCCACCTTCAGGATACCTGGCAGATTATCCCGGCATTGAAGCTGAACTACGGCTTCAAGTCTCTGGTAGTTGATAACCATGGCCGCCAGTTGCAGGGCAACTCTATGGGCGTACCAACGGATACCAATACCTATGCCGGTGGTTCCATCACATCCGCCAATGGCTTCCTGCCGCAGATTGGCGCCAACTATCGCCTGAGCCGCCACCACGAAATCTTTGCTGATTTCGCACGGAACATGGCTGCTTTTGACAACTCCTCAACCGGTGCAACCAGCCCGTTCGCCATGACCACAGCAGCTTATGCTTCGGCCAGAAACTCATTGCGCCCGGAGATGTCCTACAGTGAGGAAATCGGCTACCGCTATCATGACCGCCACATTCAGGCTTCTCTGACCGGTTACTACGTTGAATTCCAAAACAGACTGCTCTCCATTACACCAAACGCAACCAACAACGTGCAGGGTATCCCCAGCATTCTGGTCAATGGTGGCGGCGTTACAGCCCGCGGTATTGATGCCGCATTCAATTACCACTTCACAGATAGCTGGTCCTTGTATGTCTCTTACGCATACAACCAGTCCACCTATAACAACGACCTGACAACAGGTGGCATAACCTACAACACTCAAGGCAAAAGCGTTGTTGCCATGCCACGGAACCTGGCCAACGTTCAGATCAGCTATGATGATGGCTCGATCTGGGGTAACTTCGGCATGCAGTATCAGGGCCGACGCACTTACACCTACACGAACGATCAGTGGGTCAATCCCAACGATATCTTTAACCTTAACGTTGGGTACCGCTTCCACAGCACCAACTGGGCCCTGCGCGGTCTGGATGCCCAGATTAACGTCACCAACCTGTTTGATAAACGCTATGTCGCCACAGTCGGCAGCGCGGGCTTCCGCCCGACCGACCCAACTGGCAGCCTTCAGACCCTTCAGGCCGGTGCACCGCGCATGGTCTTCTTTACTGTGCGCAAACACTTCTAAAAGGGCACTGTCTTTTTTCGCCTCATAATACGGATAATATCATGGTCTCTGCCCCGAACCGTCGCCAGTTCCTGAAATTCAGCGCTGCCGCGACGGCAGGGGCAGCCCTACCGGAAAACCTCAAAAAAGCACTGGCCGTGCCCCCCAACAAGGTGACCGGCACGATACAGGATGTCGAACATGTCGTGATCCTGATGCAGGAAAACCGCTCGTTCGATCATTACTTTGGCTGCTTGCAGGGCGTACGGGGGTATGGTGACCCACGCGCCAAAACTCTGTCCAACGGCAGCAGTGTCTTTGCCCAGCCGGACGGGAAGGGTGGCCATGTCCTGCCCTTCCTCTTCAATACCGCACATACATCCAGCGCGTGCCTTGCAAGCCTTGACCATAGCTGGAAAGGCACCCAGACCGCATGGAACAACTGGGACACATGGGTACCCCACAAAACGCCGATGACCATGGGTTATTTTACCCGTGCCGAAATTCCGTACTACTATGCTCTGGCCGATGCTTTTACGATTTGTGATTCCTATCACGCATCGATATTCGGGCCGACCAACCCCAATCGCCTGTATTTCTTCAGCGGCACCAGCGGATTGGCCGTGGGAAATACCGGAAAGCAGGTTGTTGACAACGTAGATGACGGGAACTGGTCCGCCGACATCACAAAAGATCACCCTGACTTCACGCCGTTTAACTGGACAACATATCCAGAAAAGCTTCAGGACGCGGGCATCTCCTGGCGTGTTTATCAGGAATACGACAATTTCGGCGATAATCCTCTCGCCTCGTTTGCAGCATTTCGCAATCTTGATAGAAACTCATGGGCTTACCGGCGAGCACGCACGATTGTGCCCGGATCTGGCCCTGCGGATATGCATAATACGGAAGGGCGTTATCTTATCGCGGCTTTTGAACGAGACGTTGCACAGGGAACCTTACCGCAGGTTTCATGGATTGTGCCACCAACGGCTCTCAGCGAGCATCCCAACGCCCCACCGGGTTATGGTGAATATCTGATTTCTGCATTGATGGACGTATTTGTCCGTCATCCTGATGTATGGACAAAAACTGTTTTCATTCTGAATTATGATGAAAACGACGGTTTTTTTGATCATGTTCCACCCCCAATTCCAGCTCTTGATGAGAAGCAAGGCATCAGCACGGCTTCCACACAGGGAGAGAGCTATCATGGTGTTCCCGTAGGTTTAGGGCCGCGTGTGCCTGCTCTCATCATATCCCCATGGACCAAAGGGGGCTGGGTCAATTCTCAGGTATTTGACCACACATCTATCCTGCGCTTTCTTGAAGCCCGCTTTGGTGTGCCATGCCCGTTTATTACACCCTGGCGGCGCAGCATCTGTGGCGATATGACATCAATTTTCGACTTTTCACAGACTGACCGCAGATGGGAGGCCACTCTCCCTCGCACTGATACATATCTGGCCGAAACTCGAAAATCCTGCTCTTTACCAAAACCGGAGATCCCGTCCCGGCAAACCTTGCCAAGGCAAGAGACCGGGCAGAGACCTGCGCGAGCGCTGCCTTACAGCCTCCATACAGATGTTCTGGCGAATGGTAGCCTGCATATTATCAACGATGGGGCTCAGGGTGCCGTTCTGCGCATTCGGGACGCTGGCATAGCGCGGCATTACACTGTTTGTGCAGGCCGGGCCATAACTGTGCAGCTTGACGCCATGTCAGAGAAACCTGTTACGATACATGGACCAAACGGCTTCTTTCGTGAGTTTCATAGCCGCCCTCAAATCGCATGCACGTTGCGTTACACGCCACAGGGCAACACTCTTGTTGTCTCCCTGCATAATCGAGAAAAAACGCCCGTCACGATACACATATCGGAAAAATACAGTGGTGCCAGCCATGATCTCACGCTGCCATCCGGGCACGCAACCCAGATCGTGTGGCCTATTGCATCGTCTGACAACTGGTATGATCTGGTCCTGACAGACCAACATAAGCATGTTTTTATGCGCTGGGCAGGCCATATGGAAAACGGAAAGCCAAGCCGCACGGACCCTCATATGGCCCGATAAGGACGGAGATCCTTATTACCCGTCTCCAACAGATCGGGTATCTGGGACATTTCGTAACGCGGGTGCATGGAACACATGAAGTCGTGCGCGTCTGGCCCTGTATCCTCCTGCTCGTTTGAGCAGGAGGATTTTTAACAGTTTGTATGGTCAGGACTTTTTGCTTTTTGTGCTCTCGGAGCTTCCGTCAATTCCGTAATCCGAGAGATTGGAAAGCTGATTAAAATAGTTATGCTCTTCTTTCTTCTTTTTTACCTGCTGTATAATCAACTCGACAAGCCCGATGATGAGACCAGCACCAGCGGCAATACCCGAAGCCAATCCGGCCACGGTGCCCGCTACGCCTGCAGCAATACCAACGCTAACACCAGCAGCATCCGCAGCTGATACCGCACCATCCGCCGCGCCGGCTATACCGCTCAGGGTGTCCAGACTCCCCGTAGTGATGTTCAGGCCGCCATCGACCTTGTCACCGTCTTTCAGGTCCTTCACGCCGCTCATCAGGCTCATGACACCTGAAGCAATCCCCCCAGCGGCACCCAGTTCTTTTCCAGCGACCTCACCCCAGGCAGAGCCTTTTGTCCAGGCATCATTGGCCGCTTTCTTTGCCTTTGTTGCATCATCCGCATTTTCTGCTCCCCCCTGCTCTTCGATACTTGCCTTAATTTTTTTGGCCTGCTTTTTTAGTATCGATTTCAGAAGCTTTGATGATCCTTCCGCTGTTCCTCCCACAAACTGCATGCTGGAGGCAGCAAGACCAGCTCGACCAGTAGCTGTGCGTGAACCCGCAGCATACTGAACAATAGAGGCTGCGAGCACCCCGGCACTAAGCCCACTGCTCGTCAGATGCAGTGCACCATTTGAATAGACAGTGTCAGGGCTAGGTATCCAGGATGTTAGGCCACCATTCTTTCCACCAGCACCGTTATCCGCCGCTGGCGCAGTTCCTTCTTCTCCTTCAGGATTTCCCTCAACCTGATTCCCTGCGCCATCCTCGGGGTTCACCGGAGCCTGATTCCCTGCGCCATCCTCGGGATTCACCGGAGCCTGATTCCCTGCGCCATCCTCTGGATTTACCGCAGCTTGGCCCTCTTCTCCACCACCTGCAGGGTTTTCAATAGGGTCTTCAGCCGCTCCATTCTTGTCCTTTTTTGCTTTTTCATATTTTTCAATGGCATCGTTAATTTTATAACCTTGACGAACAAGATCGACGATTTTCTTAATTTCTTTAATAACGCTTCCCGCTGTTGTCGCGTTGAACGCTTCAGGGTTCTGCGCTTGCGCATTCTCGACATAGGCCTTGATCTTGGAATCGCTGGCTTTGCCGTTGTCATCACAAAATGCATTCAAGAAATTTGTGGTTTCTTCTATGTTATTTTCGGCATCCGAAATGGCGCTTTGTACATTTGATTGAATCTGGCTGGTATATTTTTGCGTATAATCTGAACCCAACACTGAACTAAAGGCTGAATTGTCATCCTGATAATTACTGATGATCTGCGCCATGGCATCAGGCGTGGAAACACCCTGCAAAGCTGTCGTCAAAGTATCCTTATTCAGAATTTCATTACTATAAGCTTGCTCAATTTCATTTTTATCACCGCTTTTGTTCAAAATATCAGTAAGGTTTGTTGCATCCGCACCACTTTTTCCAAGGAGACCATCGAGCGTGTGCGTCTGACTCACAAAATTCTGCAAGCCGGTGCCAATACTGACGCCATTGCCTTTACTATCTTTAGCGTTCAAATCGCTATTCAGGCTCGCGCCGGTCAATTCGCTTGTATTATAATAGCTGCTGATTTGGGCCTTCAAAGTAGGGTCACTGTCAGCAATACTTTTCAGTCCATCACTTTCCGCTGTTTTCTCAAACTTCTGAACATCGGAGTCTGACTGAAGCTGCTTTATTTTGGACTGAAGATCTGCAAGTTCACTCTTATAATTGGAACTCAAACCTTTCGACTTCGCCATTTTACCAGACCATAGCCCCTGAGACTTGCCTGACTCCATAACGCTTTCATCATTTTCAAGCTGATTGAGAACGGCGGCCTTGGTCGCGGCATCGTAATTCTGTGGGTTCTCAAATATGTCCTTACCAATCTTCTTGGAATCGATATCTGGCAGGGACTGCTTGATCGCATTCTCACTAAGATAAGACAGAAAACTGCTATCGCTTGTCGGTGCTTCGGATTTGATCCAGTCAACAAGATTACCGCGGCCAACCGCTCCATCTGCCCCGGTACCACCAGGACCATTTCCCGCCACATCAAGGCCGGAAAAAATGGCGTTCTGGCTCATCACATTGGCGGCTTCATTCAGCGCACTGCCGAGCCCCTTATCCGAAGCAACGGCGGCCAGATTATCCTTGTGAATTCCGGAGTTATCCTGCCGCTGATCAGCCGCACCAGCCTGCATCTGCTCTCCGGCCCCGGCTATGAGGGTCTGATTGGCCATAACCAAAGCGGCCTGACGCACCAGAGTAAGCGACATTGCTCCGGCATCAGGATTCTTTTTTTCATATGACTTGAGTGATGACATCGCCGTTTTCAGATCAGAATTGGATTTTTTTACAAAATCCTTGACCTGCGACAGCGTGATAACCCCAGTCGACTTCTTTCCCTTGGCTCCCGTATTCTCCAAGGCGCTGATCATGGATGGGCTGCGTGAAATCACTTTCAGCGTTTTTTGCGCCTCTGGCGGCAGCTTGCTCCATGTTGATGGATCACTGAAATCAATATGTGCGTCATGCAGGCCCCATTTCTGCCAGTTATCTGCCAGAAGCTGCACTGCTGCATATTGCCGCCCGATATCCTTTCCCTGATCGCCCGAGTCTGATGAGCCTGCTGTTAACTGGTCCCACTCGCTGTAATTTTTGGCGTATTTTGAACTATCTACGTAACTGTCTGCATCCTGATCAGACACAGGCCCAGCACTATCCTTATTTGTATCAGTCGATTTTCTGACTGCCTTCCCAAAGGCTGATGAGAGATCGCTCTGGTCAGCCTGTGCCTTGTAGCTATCGGAGGAAGACCCTTTGACGGTGCAGGACTGCATCACATAATCCCAATGCTCTGTAAATTAAGAAATCCCCTTCAGAATAAACAGCCTGTTCCATTTTATATCGTGAAAGTTTTATGAACGAGATCGGCAGGGCACCTATCGTATATACCCCGACCGTTCTCTCTTCGAAGCCTGACATCACATTCATGCAGAGAATCGAGAGACTACGCTTGACAGATCTGCGTTCAAACACGCCCCCCTGCACCTTTAACAGATGTTCCACCTGTTATCCCATCTACGCTACAGACTTGCCTGCAAAGCAGTCTGCACAGAGGTGGTCCCGTTCGTTCGGACAGCTTTACCGGTCTGATAATACCAACCGGTGTTTGCCAGAACCCATGCAAATCAGAGGACCTGTTAATTGTCTCTGGCTATAGAAACCTCCTCTGTCACTCACGGATCGCAGCAAACAACGATTGGTATTAGCACTTCCTGAATATAGAACATCAGGAAGCATCAGAATGTAAGGGTATCTAATTAAAAATCATTTCCATGAATACCTCATGAAATCTGATATTTCCTATCATTGTAACGCGGGTTTATCTGATAACTTCGTCCCAAGATACTTTCAAACTCTAATGTTTCTTCCAAACTGGACCGTATGGCTTTATGCCCTGTCAGATGCATGATACCGATGGGATGGTGGGGGTAAAAAGGATCCACAAATCTTTTCTTGAATTCATCGTAAAGTGGCTGATAATGCAACGTGTAATTACATGCTGGAGGGAGCCGCTGCGATGGCATCTGGTCAACACAGCAGGCCAATGCCATTGCCAGACCATCAGATGTAAATGGCCTTCCTTTCTTCAGAATGATATCCTGCCATTTCCGCATTCTGTCCCAATGTGGCGCATCGCGTTTCAAAGCATAGACACCCGCATTCAGATCAGGATAACGGCTCATTTTTTTGAGAACTGACAATGGCAGACCTGCATGATAGGCCGCTTTCAAGTTGAATGAGCGGAAAACCGGAATTAACCCCCAATACCAATGAACAGGCAGGCTATCACGATACCTGTTCCATGTTCCAACAACTGCCAGAGAGCCCTCGTTCGCTGCTCCAATCAAGAATTCTATGGCTTCCCAACTCTGGATCCATGTATCAGCATCAAGGAATACAAACAGATCATAGTCCGGAAAGATTTTATCAAGCCACAATTTTCCCAGATTAACAGCCAATGCTTTTCTGGATTTTACTGCCTTCTGAATTCTGAAAGAGGAAGGCTTAAAGTGTCTAATAAAGCAGTTTTTATGTTGCAGAATTTCAGTTTGTTCTTCCGTCATACCTGCATCAATAATGCCAATTGGCATATCCTTCCCGGCAGGATGCTTTCTGATTGAATGAATCAGTTCAAGCATCAACGGAAAATATGTTGCTTCAGCCCCTGTGACGAGAAGCACTTTGGGACTTCTTTTATGAAGGGTTTCCGAATTCACGATGTCATAACCTCGTTTTATCTGTCCGACCAAGGACGTGTAAAAAACGTCTCCTGACGCCGCCTGGCGTCAGGTGGTTGGTCGCAACGATAACGAAGTGAACGCTGCCCTGCTTATTCCCCATTGCGGTAGACGACCGTCGCCGTTCACCACAATTGGCCGAAACCGGGTGTTATATTCGCAGGCCACCCGACAAAGGGGAGGCACTTCGTTTTTCGTGCGCGACCAAGCGCGAGATATCTCTATCATAGGTTGAAAATAACAGCCAGAAGAACCAGAAAAGTGCAGGAAACCGGCCTACGTGTTTAGTTCCAGGCTTTGATGGGTTGGATTGATGATGAATCGTTCTGGCTCTGAAGCCCATATCTTGCAGATATATTCATAGGGTGTGAGGCCTTTGAGTGTCTTGAGCCGTCGCCCGAAATTATACGCGGCGATGACGTCATTGAGGTGCGTCCTCAACTGCTCATGACTGTCGTAATGGAAGCGTTTGACAGTTGCTTTCTTGATCGTGCGGTTCATTCGCTCGACCTGACCATTGGTCCAGGGGTGATTGGGTTTTGTCAGGCGATGCTTGATCCCTTGACCTCGCAGATCATGTCGAAACGCATGGAACGTGACCATGCCGTGCCCCGGTTGCGGGGTTGCTCGGCGAACTGGATGCCATTGTCCGTCAGGTTGGTATGAACCCGATAAGGAACGATGCGCAGAAGATATTCGAGAAATTCCCAGGCTGTTCGTCTGTTGGCTTTGTCCACAAGCTGCGTTACCGCAAACTTGCTTGTGCGGTCTATGCCGACGAAAAGGCCACGATCACCGCTTCGTCAGTCTCGGACAGAACCGTTGAGCGCGGCTCTTTGGGACCTGTCTTCTGATCCTCGACAGTCTGACGCTTCCGCTACTTCGCCACCGTTTTCGGATTGATCCCGAACGCCTCGCTCAGCGCCGCGAGCGAAGCCTGCGATCGTTGTATTGCCGCTCGCACGGCGTGCGTGGTCGTGGCGCTCTCATGACGTATCTGTCCCATAATGCTTCCTTCCACTCATGTGAAAATACCACACCATCAAATCCCGGGACCAAACATCTAACTGACGATCACGAGGCACATGGAAGCGCACACTCCATGTCTGGGCACCTGCCCGCCTGAAGATATTGTTCATGTCGTTCATACCTGCGGATATGTAACGCTGGACATGTCACTACACCACACAAATCTGTAGTGACGTATCTTCGTAAGTGCTTGTTTTTAAAGGGAAGATATAGGCTGGCGGAGAGACAGGGATTCGAACCCTGGGTACGCTATTAACGTACACACGCTTTCCAAGCGTGCGCCTTAAGCCACTCGGCCATCTCTCCGGCGCGGGTGTGGTAATAGCAACTCTGACGGATCAGGCAAGAGGAAAAACATCCGTTTTCCCACTCTCAGCCAGAAAAAAGTGCAGACCGGGCGTTTTGAATGAAACGAGCAATCGCATCCGGGCTTTTGAGGCCGGGAGCGCTCTCCACTCCGGAAGACACATCCACCGCGGGAGCACCGCTCTGTTCTATGGCCTGCGCTACGTTATCCGGTGTCAGCCCGCCTGCCAGCATCCACGGGAAGGAGGGCGTCCAGCCCTGCATCAGCCCCCAGTCCAGTTTCTGGGCGTTACCGCCGGGGCGCGAGGCACTCGCAGGCGGTTTGGGTTCAATCAGTATCCGCTCCACCGCCGCCGGGCAGGCCACGGGAAGGTCCGCCCGCGCGGAGACCGGCTGAGACAGCCAGACCGGCACACCAAAGCGCGCATACACCTCCGCAGCGCGTTCAAATGAGGCATAGATCTGAAGGATATCCAGAGAAACCCCGTCCAGCACACGGGCCAGTGTTTCATCATCCGGATGCACAAACAGCCCGACACGCGCCGGGCCACCTGCATGCCGCCCGGAGAGCGCCCGGGCCTGCGCCGGGGTCACGCAGCGCGGGGAGCGATCAAAAAATACGAACCCCACCCAGTCCGCACCATGTGCAATGCAGGCGTCAAATCCGGCCTCTTCCGTCAGCCCGCAGATCTTGACCCCACGCACGGCAGGAGCGGACAAAGGCACCATGGTTTATGCTGCCAGCTCTGCCGCGATTGCCGCAGCCGCAGCCGCCGGGTCAGCCGCCTGGGTGATGGGGCGACCCACCACAATCCAGTCCGCACCGGCCTGGCTGGCTTCGCGCGGGGTCATGATTCGTTTCTGATCTCCGGCTTGGCTACCGGCAGGCCGGATTCCCGGTGTTACCAGCAAAGGGGCGTCGCCCAGTGCATCCCGCAACGGGGCCAGTTCATGCGCGGAGCAAACCAGACCATCAATCCCGGCGCGCATGGCCAGTTTGCCCAGACGCAGAACCTGCGCGCGCGCGCCATCCATCACACCGGTTTCGGCCAGAGCCTCATCATCCAGGCTGGTCAGCACCGTGACGGCCAGCAGGGCGGGGCGGGCCCCTTCCGGGAAGGCCTCATCACAGGCGCGGCGGGCCGCTTCCATCATGGCCAGACCACCAGACGCATGCAGTGTCAGCATTCTGGGCCGCAGGCTGGAGAGGGATCTGATGGCGGCTGCGACCGTGTTGGGGATATCATGCAGCTTGAGGTCCAGAAACAGCGGCGTTGCGCCCGCAACATCCGCTATGGCCGGGAACCCCGCCGCGTAGGCAAATTCAAGGCCCAGCTTGACTGCCCCGGCGGAGGGCGCAACGGCCTGTGCCCAGGTCTGCGCCGTGGACGCGTCTTGTGTATCCAGTGCCGCAATCAGGCCAGTCTTGCGCTTCATAGTCAGATACGATCGTCCTGTGTGGTGGAAAGAGAGGGATAGCCAGACGGCTGAGAGGCCGGAACAGCATGCGGGACCACGGCGGAGGCCGCCTGCACCTGCGCGAGCTGCGCTTCCAGCTCCTTGATCCGCTGCTCTGCCTTGCGCGCACGGCGGCGCTGCACCAGCTCCGCCACCCACAGGCAGAAAGCCCCCATAACGAAGGCAATAGCGGCAACGCTCAGCGCCAGAACGCCAGCCGAACATTTCCAGCTGTATGTGAGAAGCCACATATCCAGCGGGTCCTGATTACTGGCGCTGAAAATGACAAGAGCCAGCAGAAAGGGGATAACAACAGTCAGTCTGATCATGGTTATGTCGTAGCCTTCCCGTGTATGGAGAGCAAGGAAACAGATGAAAGAAAGACGCAAAAGGCAACTAAGCCACCACACCCCAAAATTTTGTTAAGGTCTGCTGCCTTAATACTATTCAGGGAGGTATTTAACGGCTTACCCCCTCGCGCTGATAGCGCTAATCTGTTACCTCGTTCCGAACTTTTCTCTATTTCTTACTTAATCCCTGCACAGATAAAATTTTAAATCACAGGAGCCTTCGGATAACATGGCTGACCAGAACAACAGTATGACAGAAACCATCACCGGAGCAGCAGGCCGTTCCGCAAAACCTGGTGTTCTGATGGGAATCCAGTACGTCAAGGCTGTGACCTTTCAGGTTATTGGTGCCCCTTCTGTTTACACGCGTGTTCAGGAGCGCCCGCAGATTGCCATTACCGTGGATGTTCGCGCCAACCAGATAGGCGAAAACAGCCCGAATTTCGAAGTCGAACTGGCCATGCGCTGCCAGGGCCAGACGGCCGCCGGTGTGAATGGTGAAGAGCCGACCCCCCTGTTTGAAGTCAATCTGACCTATGCCGGAATTTTCACGCTGAACCATTCCACAGCGGAAACCTTCGAGCCGCTCCTGCTGGTGGAAGCCCCGCGCATGCTGTTCCCCGGTGCCAGAAACCTGCTGGCAACACTGAGCCGGGAAGCCGGGTTCCTCCCGGTTGTTGTGCAGCAGATCGACTTTGCCGAACTCTGGCGCAACCGTCGCGCACAGGGCTGATCCACACCCTTGCCCTGCTCTTCCTGTCATTCTGAAGAAAGTCTGATGCGATGACCGCACTGCAGTTCCCCCCTCTCTGGCAGGCGTTTGACCCTGACTGGTACCGGCAGGAATATAAAACGGTCCTTGGTGAGGCTGCGGCACTTTCAGATGCCGACCTCAAGACATGGTATGAAGAACAGGGCGCATTTTCCGGCCATTCTCCCAACCGCTTTTTTGATGAGGAATGGTACCGCAGGAACTGCTCCGAAGCTCTGGCAGACATTACGGCCAACCGCTGCCGTTCCGGATTTGAGCATTATTGCCGCACCGGATTCAAAACACAGTCTCCGCATTATCTGTTCTCGGAACACTATTATACGTCCAGCGCCCCGGACATGAGTCTGGCCAACCTTGAAAAAAACGGGTTTGCCAATGGCTATGACCACTTCCTGCGTTCAGGGGACAAGGAACACCGGTCCGGGCACTTGTTTTTTGACCCCCAGACCTAC
The DNA here is from genome assembly GCF_011516935.1 of Acetobacter farinalis. Classification (GTDB taxonomy): domain Bacteria; phylum Pseudomonadota; class Alphaproteobacteria; order Acetobacterales; family Acetobacteraceae; genus Acetobacter; species Acetobacter farinalis. The sequence continues at coordinate 16,477 of NZ_WOTF01000014.1, read as the reverse complement.
CTGCGCAACAGGCCGGAGAACCCGGACCTGACTCACCTTTCCCCGTTTATCCATCTGTTGCATGCGGACAAAAGCCTGCCGGATACCATCCGCCTTTCCCGGCATTTTGATCCTGCCTGGTATCGTCTGACACATCCTGAAGCCGTGCAGGCCGTGGAATACGGATATACGCCCAACGTCCTGTATCAATTTTTGGCTGATTTTACGCCGGACGGTTTCTAACCTTCCCTCCGCCTCCAAATCATGGGATTGCATGGACACTACAGGCTGCAAAGCCTGCCATGCTTGACGCTTTACGATGCAGAGGATGAAAAAATGACGGAACAGGCGGCTCTTGATCTGGCAGACACAGGGCTGGATGACAGCCTGAAACGTCTTTTTGACCTGCTCCGTATTCCCAGCATTTCCACACAGCCAGACCACGCACCAGACTGCCGCCGGGCAGCCGAATGGCTGGTGCGGGAACTGACTGACATCGGTTTTGACGCCAGCACACGTGAAACACCGGGCCACCCGATGGTTGTGGCGCATGCCAAAGGGCCGGACGGTGCACCGCATGTGCTGTTCTACGGTCATTACGATGTGCAGCCGGTTGACCCGCTGAACCTCTGGGTTTCCCCACCGTTCGAGCCGGTTCTGGTCAAAGGCCCCACTGGCGAGATGGAAATCACGGCCCGCGGTGCGGCGGATGACAAGGGGCAGGTCATGACCTTTGTGGAAGCCTGCCGCGCCCTGCGCGCTGCCGATGGTACCCTGCCCCTGAGCGTGACCCTGCTGATTGAGGGTGAGGAAGAATCTGGCGGCGCAAACCTGCTGCCATTTCTGGAAGCCAACCGGGATGAACTGAAGGCGGACGTCGCGCTGATTTGCGATACCGGCATGCTGGGCCGGGGCATGCCCGCCATCACCACCATGCTGCGCGGCATGGTGGGGGAAGAAGTGACCCTGACCTGCGCGAATCGTGACCTGCATTCCGGCATGTATGGCAATGCCGCCCGCAACCCTATCCAGCTTCTGTGCGATATCCTCTCCGATCTGCGCGATGGTGCGACGGGCCGGGTCACACTCCCGGGGTTTTACGATGGCGTGCCGGTTATCCCTGAAGAAACCCGGGCGCAGTGGCGCAAAATCGGGCCGAGCGATGCTGATAGCCTGAACCCTGTCGGCCTGAACCTGCCCGCCGGTGAAATTGGCTATACCGCTCTTGAACAGACATGGTGCCGCCCGAGCTGCGAGATCAACGGCATAAGCGGCGGGTATGAGGAGAAGGGCTTCAAGACTGTCCTGCCATCCAAAGCCATGGCGAAAGTCTCTTTCCGGCTGGTGGGGGACCAGAACCCGGAGGCCATCCGCGCGGCCTTCCGCGCCCATGTTGAAGCACGTCTGCCCGCGGACTGCACGGCGGAATTCATCGCCCATGGCGGGTCCAGAGCCAGCCTTGTCTCCCCTGATATGCCCTTCCTGCCCGCCGCCCTGAAGGCGCTGGAAGACGAATGGCAGCATCCGGCGGCTGTCATTGGCTGCGGCGGCTCCATTCCCGTGGTGACAGAAGTGCAGCAGGCTCTGGGCATGGACTCCCTGCTGATCGGCTTCGGGCTGGAGGATGACCGTGTACACTCCCCGAACGAGAAGTATGACCTGACATGCTTCCACAAGGGTATCCGTTCATGGATCCGCGTGCTGCACGCGCTGGCGGCCCGGAAAAGCCGCTGATCTCCAAACCACTGATGCCTGATACAACAGGGGGCTGACCGGAATGCTGGTGCTGACTCAAGGGGACCCGGCAGGCATAGGGCCGGAAATTACCGCGAAGGCCTGGCAGGCCCTGCGCGAAAGCGGCCCGGCCTTTGTGTTTCTGGGCGATCCTGCCCTTCTGGAAGGGCAGGCCCCGGTCCGTGTGCTCGGCAGCATAGCGGAAGCCCCTGCGGTTTTTCCGCATGCCATTCCGGTTCTGCCGCTCTCTCTTTCGGTGCCGGCTCTCCCCGGCACACCGGACAGCCGGAACGCTGGCAGTGTGATTGAGAGCATTACGCAGGCTGTGCGCCTTGTTCAGTCCGGTGAGGCCTCAGCCGTTGTGACAAACCCCATCAGCAAGGATGTGGTGAAGCAGGCCGGGTTCACACACCCCGGCCACACGGGCTATCTGGCCGAACTCTGCGGAGTGCCGGGTCAGGATGTCATGATGCTGGCTGGCCCCTCACTCAGGGTTGTGCCCGTAACGGTGCATGTCGCTTTGAGAAAAGCGATTGAGCAGCTCACGCCAGGTCTGATTATCCGCACCGCCCGCACCACGGTGGAGGGGCTGAAACGAGACTTTGGCCTGCCCAACCCACGCGTGGCCGTGGCTGGCCTGAACCCGCATGCAGGCGAAGGCGGCTTGATGGGGCGGGAGGAACTGGACTGCATCACCCCCGCCATCCGGACCCTACAGGCTGAAGGCATGACAATTTCCGGCCCCCTGCCGCCGGACACCCTCTTCACGCCGGAAGCCCGCGCGCGGTATGATGTCGCGTTATGCATGTATCATGATCAGGGCCTTATTCCGCTCAAGACGCTGGATATGGCAGAAGGCGTGAACATCACGCTCGGCCTGCCGATTATTCGCACATCCCCTGACCATGGCACGGCTTTTGATATAGCGGGCACAGGGCAGGCTGACCCGCGCAGCCTGCTGGCCGCACTCAGGCTGGCAGCCCGGCTGGCCGATAACCGAAGGAAGGCATGATGACACGCCCAACACGCCCCGCCATTCGGCTTGGTGTCAATATTGATCACGTTGCAACCGTGCGGAATGCACGCGGCGGCACGCACCCGGACCCGGTTGCCGCGGCCCTGCTGGCCATTCAGTCGGGTGCTGATGGCATTACCGCGCACTTGCGCGAAGACCGCCGCCATATTCGTGATGCAGACCTCCAGCGCCTGCGCGCGGAGGTTGCCGCCCCCCTGAATATGGAAATGGCCGCCACGGACGAGATGGTCTCTCTCGCCATCACCCTCCTGCCGCATGCCTGCTGCATCGTGCCAGAGCGACGGGAAGAGCTGACAACGGAAGGCGGGCTGGATGTAGCCGGCCAACTGGCCTCCCTGACACCGCGTGTGCAGGCGCTGGCAGAACGCGGCATTCGTGTTTCCCTGTTTATTGACCCGGACCCCACCCAGATTGACGCCGCCGTTACCGCAGGCGCGCAGGTGGTGGAACTGCACACCGGAGCCTACGCGGAAGGCCGCGCGGGAGAGCTGGACCGCCTGCGCGTTGCCGCAACGCGGGCTGCGGCAGCGGGGCTGGAAGTCCATGCCGGACATGGGCTGACTTATGAAAATGTCGGACCTGTTGCCGCACTTCCTGAAATCCGGGAACTGAATATCGGGCACTTCCTGATCGGGCAGGCCATTTTTGATGGGCTTCCCTCCGTTATTCAAACCATGAAACGCCACATTCAGAATGCTGCAGCACTCTGAACCGGCATAAACAAGGCAGACCATGGAACAGATGCAGGCCCCAGGCACACCCAAAGGACTGATGGCGGCTGTCATCGGCATGGGCATTCTGATTGTCGTGGGCACCGGGGCACTTGTGGGCGTGATCATCCACCGGATGGGCGCGCACACCAGCCCCGCCACCCTTGCGGCTTCTGCCCCGGCTGGTGGGGAACAGATATCCTCCACCACGCCCCTGCCGCTTCCCGCCGGCAGCCGTCTGGTGAGCATGACCCATGTGCAGGATGACCTGCTGGCCCTGCACATTCTGGAAAACGGGAAAGACCGTATCCTGCTCTGGCAGGTCAGCTCCGGTCGTGTGCGGCCAGGGCTTGATATCGCCAACCTTCCCGCCCTGTCCGCTCCATGACAGCACATCACTCCCCCACCCCGGCCAGCCCTGACATGACCCTGCACACACAGGAAACACCTCCCTTCCCGCCGCTGGCAGCTATCGGGCTGATGAGCGGCACCTCTCTGGACGGTGTAGATGCCGCTCTGATAACAACAGACGGTATAAGGGTTTTTGATCACGGTCCTTCCCTGACCCTCCCGTATGATCCCGCCCTGCGCGCCGGCCTGAGGGATATTCTGGATCGCGCCGCCCACCTCCCTGAAAACGACGCCGCTCTTCTCGCAGCAGAGCAGGCGCTGACAGATGTCCATACGCAGGCCGTGCAGGCCCTGCGGGCCAAAGCCGGAAACCCCCGTATTGATGTGATTGGCCTGCATGGGCAAACCATCCTGCATGCGCCGGGCCGCACGTGGCAGATAGGCAATGCCAGCCGCCTTTCTGCCGCCACCGATCTCCCGGTTATCCATGATTTCCGCACGGCAGACGTTCAGGCCGGGGGAGAAGGGGCACCGCTGGCGCCGCTCTATCACGCCGCACTCCTGCACGGGCACCCCACACCGGCCGCCGTGCTGAACATTGGCGGTGTGGCCAACCTCACCCTCATGACGGCCTCCGGCAGCGTGCTGGCCTGTGATACCGGCCCCGGCAATGCCCTGCTGGATGACTGGATGTTCCGCCACACAGGCCAGCCCTGTGACAGAAACGGTGCCTGCGCCCGCACCGGGCAGGTTGACGCCACACGTCTGGCACTCCTGATGGCGCATGATTTCTTCCAGAAGCCACCGCCAAAATCACTCGACAGGCTCAGTTTCCATCAGGCGCTGGAGCAGATTGCCTCTCTCAGCGTTGAGGATGGCGCCGCCACCCTGACCGCCTTCACCGCCGAGGCAATCGCTCGCACCCCTCTGCCCGAAACACCGCTCCACTGGTTTGTCTGCGGCGGCGGCCGGCATAATCCCACCTTGATGCAGGCATTGGCGGAAAGACTGTCCGGCACCGTACAGCCCGTGGAAACTCTGGGGTGGGATGGAGATGCCCTGGAGGCTGAATGTTTTGGTTTTCTGGCTGTGCGCAGCCTGCGCGGCCTGCCGCTCTCCCTGCCTGAAACAACCGGCGTGCCACAGCCCACACCCGGTGGAAAGCTGACCTGTGGGGGTATTGCCCCCGCGAACCGGAGGCTGTAACCGCGCCCTCCCTCCGCTGCCAGAGCCGGAGGAAGAATTGATCTTCCTGCTCTGGCAAGGCACCATGCGCCCAGCATGCAAGAAGGACCTGATGATGAAACGTGCCTTTATTCTTTGTCTGACCCTGCAAGGCCTCACCCTGCTGCCCTCTGTCCCTGCGGCACACGCACAGACTGTGGTTGATGGCAGCACCAAGAATGCGAGCCCGTTTGTAAAATCCACCCTGCACACGCTGAGCACGCGCTTTGCGGACTCCCACCCGCGCTTCAGGAACATCACCACCCACGGCAGTGGTGACAAGCAGGTTGTCTGCGGTGAAATCAGCCTGCATGACAGCAAAACCCCGGCTGCTGAAAATTTCATGCCGTTCGGTGCCACGCAGGGAGAAGAAAACCCTCTGGTGTATGAACCCCGCACCATTCCCGCAGCGCTCGATTTCCGGGAAGTGAACACCTGGATCAACCGCGGGGCGGATCTTGAAGATCTGGAAGAAATGGGGTGCGTGCCCGAAGGCAGCTATCGCCAGTACAGTGACCACCTGAATACAGTGTTACAACACAGAAAAACCAACTGACCTCAGGCTCCACTCTCTCGGGTCCTTCAGGGTTGCCCCCTCCTGAAAGGCCCCTTTCCTGTTATGACAAACAGGGCAAAAATGCCGCTATGCAGCGGGAAAAACACAATATCGGCATCAATCCCCCCTCACCCTCCGCCGGACGATTGACACCCATGCGGTCCCGTGCATGACTGTCCGGGTCCAAAATAAAAATAACAAATTCCGGTCGTCTGAAAATGAAATTCCTGACCCTGTTGCTCCTGCTCCCCTTCCTGGGGCTGCTCTGGACGCCCCTGTACGACCGCTATACGCCCGTACTGTTCGGCTTCCCCTTCTTTTACTGGTACCAGCTTGCCTGGGTTCCGGTGACCTCCATCATCATCTGGATTGTCTGGAAGAAGGGGCGTGACGCATGACCAGTATCAATCCCTGGGCGCTGGGCGTCTTTATCTTCTTTTTTGCCGCAACCATTCTGATTGGCAGCTCCATCCAGTGGCTGCGCGGGCTGTTTGGCGGGGGCAAAAGTGCCACGACCTCTTCTGACGAGGAATGGTCTCTCGGCGGCCGGCAGTTCGGCGCGTGGGTCACGTGGTTTCTGGTCGGTGGGGATTTTTATACCGCCTACACCGTTATTGCCGTGCCTGCGCTGGTCTACGCCGCGGGGGGGTTTGGCTTCTTCGCGCTGCCCTACACCATTATCGTCTACCCGTTCATTTTTCTGGTCATGCCGCGCCTGTGGAAGCTTGCTCATGCAGGCGGCCACTCCACGGCGGCAGATCTTGTCCGCGCGCGCTTTAACAGCCGCCCGCTGGAAATTGTGGTGGCCATTACAGGGCTGGTCGCGGTCATGCCCTATATTGCGCTCCAGCTGATCGGCATCCGCACGGTCATTCAGGCTCTGGGTCTGCCGGGGGATATTCCGCTGGTTGTCGCCTTTATCTCGCTGGCTGCCTACACATGGCTCGGCGGGCTTCACGCACCGGCGCTGACAGCCTTCATCAAAGATATCATGATCTACATTGCCGTTCTGGTCGCGGTAACGGTTATTCCGCTGCATATGGGCGGGTATTCCGCACTGTTTGCCGGAACGGACACCACCCAGCCGGTCCTCCATTCCGGGCAGGGTCTGCCCTATGCCACGCTGGCTCTGTCTTCCGCTCTGGCCGCCTTCCTGTATCCGCACACATTGACCGGTATTCTGGCCGCGAAATCCGCTGATACCATTCGCCAGAACGCTGTCTTCCTGCCCATCTACACCGTTGTGCTGGGCCTGATTGCCATGCTTGGCCTCATGGCCCACACTGCAGGCATCAAGACAGACAACACCAATATGGTCGTGCCGCTGCTGTTCCAGCAGATCTTCCCGAGCTGGTTCAGCGGTTTCTGCTTTGCCGCCATCGCTGTGGGCGCTCTGGTTCCCGCCGCCGTGATGGCCATCGGCGCTGCCAACCTTGTCACCAGCAATCTGCTGCCACGCCAGAAGAACCCGGTCCGCACCAGCCGCATTACCGCTCTGGCTGTCAAAATCGGCGCTCTGCTCTGCGTGCTGTTTCTCAACGCCAAGTTTGCGATTGATTTCCAGCTTCTGGGCGGCGTGATTATCCTGCAAACCTTCCCGGCGCTGGTCCTTGGCCTGCTGCGCATCCGCTTTTCTGCGGCGGCCATGCTGGCGGGCTGGGCCGCAGGGGGCATTTTCGGTCTGGGTCTGTGCTGGATGGATGGCCTGAAACCCATCCATATGGTGACACTCGGCGGGTTCTCGGGGAATATTTCAACAGGGCTTCTGTCCCTGCTGGTCAATCTGGTTGTGGTCGGGGTGGTCACCCTGCTCAAGCCGGCGGCTGAGCTTCCTGCTGCAGCACCCGCCCCGCAGCCCACAGCCGAAACATCGGGCCAGGCGTCCGTTTCCTGATCTGCCCATAACACCAGAAACCGGGGGAGAGCCAAACAGCCTCCTCCGGCTCTCCCGCTCAAAAGCGGGTGTTACACCCGCCTTCTCACTCTGCCTTCAGCAGAAGTAATGCTGGTCCATATCATCCCGCAGGGAAAGCCGGTCTTCCGCGGGGTGCTCTTCCACCACAGCCATGAATTCAGCCAGTTGCGCCTGCACGAATTTATTCAGGCTGATTCCACGCTGCTGCGCCAGCCCGTCGAGCTGAGCGTAAACATCTTCCAGAACATAGCCGGAGCGCGGCCCATTCCGAAGTTGCAAGGGGTGCCGCCGTCTGACACGGCAGGCCCCAAGAAACTCCCGGAGAGCCGCCTCGCCCCGCGCCTGCAGGTCTGACGTCTGGACCGCGTAAAAATCCACCTGCCCGCTCAGCCCCACAAACAGCCCCCGATACAGGCGGCCGTTTTCTGTCAGGCTGATAACGGCTGGAAGACCGCCAATGATCATCACGTCACGCATGGTCCTGTATTCTCCATTCCGCCGCATGCCCGCACCGCGCTCGCAGGCAAAGGGGAATGCCTCCTCTGCCAGAGGGTGCCCCGTGCGGTAAATCATTTTCATTGCCCGAAAGGCTCTGGTTCGGCACTTTTTACGTCTTATTCCTGAAAGAAGAGTTTCATGGATGCCAGACAGCGCTCCCCGTTCCGCACAGATGCCCCTTGGTCTGGACGACACCCGCCCCCGGCAGGTTGCCCTCAGCCCCGGCGCCACCCTGCTGCGCGGCTTCGCGTCTGATCAGGCCGAGGCGCTCCTGCACACGCTTACCCCACTTCTGCGCGCGGCCCCCTTCCGCCATATGATCACCCCCGGCGGCCGACGCATGTCCGTTACCATGACAAGCTGCGGCGCGTGGGGGTGGATGTCCGATCAGGCAGGCTACCGCTATACATCCACGGACCCCGCCACGCACGCGCCGTGGCCCGCCATGCCGCCCCTGCTGCACCATCTGACCTGCCGCAGCGCCGCAACCGCGGGGTTTGAGGGCTTTACCCCCAATAGTTGCCTGATCAACCGGTATGAGGCTGGCACACGCATGGCGCTCCATCAGGATAAGGATGAAGGCGATACCACGCACCCCATTGTCTCTGTCTCGCTTGGCCTGCCCATCTTCTTCCTGTGGGGCGGCCTTCAACGCAGCGACCAGCCCCGCCCTGTTCTGCTGGAACATGGAGACATTCTGGTATGGGGCGGAAAGGCCCGGCTGCATTATCATGGTGTCAAGCCGCTCAGGCCCGGCCTGCATCCGCTGACTGGCCCCGTGCGCCTTAATCTGACATTCCGTTACGTCGCGAAGGACTGATACCCCCTAGGAAGCGCATTCCGCCCATTCCTGCCTGATCCCTGTTTCTCCTGCCTCGGACCCTCCCCAATGCCACCTTCCCCGCCCCTCTCCCGCCGCACGGCTCTCGCAACCGGAACGCTCGTCACGGGCCTGAACCTGCTGGGGCTCACCCCGGCACGAGCGCAGAATGCCCCGGCCAACCGCTTTGCGGCCCTTGAACAGATTTTTCAGAACGCCCTTGCAGAGGGCAAAACCCCGGGTGCGGTCGCGGCCCTCGGGATGGCCGGGCAGACAGTCTGGAAAGGCGTGTTCGGGAACCGGGCGCTGGTTCCCCACAAGGCTCCCATGACATGGGGCACGCTGTTCGATATGGCGTCTCTCACCAAGGTGCTGATTACAGCACCGGCCATCATGCAGCTTTATGAGCGTGGCCTGCTGAAGCTGGATGAACCTGCCTGCACCTATCTTCCCGCCTTCGCAGCCAATGGCAAACAGGCCATTACCATCCGGCTTCTCCTCACACATTATTCCGGACTTGCGCCTGATCTTGATCTTTCCACCCCGTGGCATGGCAAGGATGCCGCCATCCAGAGGGTCATGGACGCGCGGCCTGTCCATCCACCCGGTGAACGCTTTGTTTACAGTGACATCAACTTCATCACGCTCGGGCTGATTGTTGAGAAACTGTCCGGGCTTCCGCTGGATGTCTATGCCACACGCAGCATTCTCCAGCCGCTGGGCCTTTCACGCACATTCTTCCAGCCAGACAGCGTCTTGCGCGACAGTATCGCCCCCACCCAGTATGATGAACAGAACCAGATGCTTCAGGGAGTGGTGCATGACCCCACAGCCCGCCGCATGGGCGGCGTTGCGGGGCACGCCGGGCTGTTTTCCTGCGCTGATGACATGCTGACCTACGCACAGGCCTTGCTGGCCCGCAGGGCCGGGCGGCCTTCCGCCTTTCCGTTACAGCCGGAAACACTGAAGCTGATGTCCACCCCTCAACAGCCCGCCGGAAAGATCGACCTGCGAGGGCTGGGGTGGGATATTGCCACGCATTACTCCACGCCACGCGGGGAGCATTTTCCTGCAACGTCTTTCGGGCATACGGGCTTTACGGGAACATCGCTCTGGCTGGTGCCAGACAGGGAAATCTGTGTGCTGATCCTGACCAACCGCGTTCACCCGGATGGCACGGGAAATGTGATAGCACTGCGGAAAGATGCCGCAACGGCCGCCGCGCTGGCTTTGCAGACACTCTGAGCCTTGTCCGGGGTGGGCTGCCGAGCGCCTGCCCCAGACCAGACTAGGGCGTTGCGGCTATCTCCGGGGTATCTTCCACAAACACACCTGTCAGAGCCAGCTTTACGTCGTCCCCCACAGCGGTCGTAAAGTGCCTGATGCCAAAGGCGCTGCGCTGAATGGTCCCCTGCGCTTCAAACCCCACGCTATACGCATGATCCAGCGGGCTTTCCCCCGCCCCGACAAAATGAACCTGCAAAACAATCGGGCGGGTCACACCATGCAGCGTCAGGCGGCCCATAACTCTGGCCTGCGATAAGCCTTCAGGGATAACGCTGGTCGAGACGAACTCAGCCGTGGGGTATTTCCGGGCATCCAGCCAGTCTTCCCCCCACAATGTCTGCATGACTGAATGCGATGTTGTGATGAGGGACTGCACAGGCAGGCGCAACGCAACACGGGAGCGCTCAGGATGTGTGGAATCAAGCTGGAGTGCGCCGGACACCCCGGAAAACATCCCGCGATACTGGCTTACCCCCAGGCAGAAAACCGAAAACGTAACCTGCGTCCGCATGGAATCTACATGGTACGCGCCGTCTTTTACAACGGTTCTCTCTGCCACCAGCGGCGGCACCTCTTCGGCTCGCGCCGGAGCCACGAACCTTATACCCAGAATAGCCCCTGCCACAGCCAGCAGAGAAACGCCGGCACATCTCATCGTGCGTCCCCTGTGTTCCTGTGGCTTTAAGTCCCGCAACAGGCCAAGGTTCCCTCACCCCTCAGCTTTACAAGAATAAAGCGCCTCAGGCTTTCCCCTCGCTTTTACGCCACATCCTGACCTGCCTTTCGATCCATTTCTGCGCAGAAACCTTACGGGAAGGATCAAGCATGCGGTACAGCCGAACAATGTCATATTCGTCAGGTGTTACGGTGAGCGCGATATCTTCCTGCACATATCCTGTCAGAAAAATTTCCGGCTCCACACCAAACAGGGCCGCAAGTTTAGGAATATGTTTTCTGGCACTCCCTTCGCGCCCTGTCTCCCAGAACGCGATGGCAGGCCTCGAAACTCCAAGTGCGTCCGCCACCTGCTGCTGTGTCAGCCCGGCTGCTTTCCGCAGAATTTTCATCCTCTGCCCAAGGTCTGACCCTGGCGAGGCAATTTCCCGCTCTTCAGACCTGTTTTCATGGTTTTCAGGCTGGCCAGACACACCCGGCACGTTCCGCCTTGATTTTACCATTCCGCGCTCTCCAAAACATCCAGCACGTACCTGCATGACGCACGTGGCTTTTACCCGGTCATGAGCCTATTTACAATTAACGCGCTGCCACGCCGCATAATACAGCAGACGTTTGCACAATCCCGCGCGTAAATTTCATCATGGCCGAACAAACACCCTCTATCACTCGTTCATGACGGGCAACAGAGGTTTTTTATGGATATTCTTTAAAATCCTCGCCCCTGTTACAGGAGCGAAGAAATATTTCAGACACAGACTGGAAGGCTATCAGAATTCCACGTATTTTTGTGAGATATTTTCTGACACGTTTTTTTTCAGAAACTCTGGGAAAGGCCGGTCAGAATAGTCCGCCGCAAACCATACTGAGGCGCACCCACACCAATACCACTTCCATCACGCAGCAGGTACGCCCGGTCAAACAGGTTTGTCACATCCAGCCTGAGCTGCGTATTTCCAAGGAAAGAGTGGCCAAACAGGTTTTTGAACGTCTGCACCGCGGCAAGGTTGAACGTCGCATATTGCGGCACAACAGCACCGTTCGGAATATCACTATCCGCTCTCAGGCCACTCCCGTAGACCATGGTGGCGGAAACCCTCAGCGGATGCCAGCTTCTGTGGAAAAAGCTGTAGGCCGCCCCGGCTGATGCCGTCCAGCGCTGGTCATGATCAAGGTGAATCCACCGATGACTGATATAATTCAGGTCATCCTGCCCGAAGTTGAACTGGGCACTGGTAATATCCTTGCCAATCGCGCGAGACCACGAAAAATTACCATACAGGGACAACGGACCCCTATCGTAAGACGTACTGACTTCATACCCGTTCACCTGCCCTTTCCGGTAGTTAAACCCACTCAGAACAATGGGGGCACCAAACTGGCCTTCATCAATCAGGTTATTGGCAAGCTTGTAATACGCATCAAAAGACACACGCCAGCCGGGAAGAATCTGCTGCTGAATACCCGCATCAAAATAATGGTCCCGTTCCGCCCTGACTGTTGAATTCTGCATCACGGCTGCTGCGGCACTGGTGTTTGCAAATTTGTAAAGTGCTGAACTGCTCACAACTTCAAACGGCGGGGGTGTAAAATAGCGGGAATAGCCAGCATGAAGTGCTGCACCTTTCCAAGGCTTCCAGACAAGATTCAAACGCGGGCTGACCTGCTTCTGGCTGGTATATTCACTTACTCCATCAAAACGCAGACCATAGTTAACAGTCAGGTTGCGCAGAGGCGTCCACTCGTCCTGTGCATACAAACCATAAATCGTGCCGGTCTTACCGCTGCCATCATAGACTTTCATAGGCGCTGAATCGAAGGTCGGATTGCCTTCATCATCCACGCCATTCACACCGAAAACGGTGGAATCTGTCTTGGAAACCGTGCGTTCCACAAAAAGCTGAAAGCCAAAGCGAACGGTGTGATCCTTTGCCGCATGCCATGTCACATCATGCTGCGTACCCGTGGAAAAAATGGACCGTGCCGCACGCTGCGCAATCCCGTTATAAACCAGATCTCCCAACGGATCGGGAGAATACCGCAGGCTGCTGTAGCGTGTGAAAACCGAACTTTGCAGGCTGAATGTCCCGATTTCCTTCTGGAGAGCCAGAACGGCAAAATCCGTAATCTGCTTCTGCCGTTCGTTCAGGCTGGCGCTATCCACGCTGCCATCAAGCTTCTGCGCCAGATCGCTCCCGGTATAGGACGGTTCAGAAAATTGCTTCTGTTGGCCTGGGTTATTCGGCAACTGATATTCCGCGTTGGAAACCCCGGCAATCAGGCTGATACGAGTATTTTCATCGGCCGTATACCGCAGGTGGCCAAGAAAATGATACTGGTTGCTCAGATCATGCATCGCGTTGAATGATCGGGTTGTGTTTTCAATCCCTACGCGATCATGCACAAAATCCGCGGTCGCAAAATAATCCCATTTTCCCTTGTGCCCACCATACTGGAGCGAGGGGAAGAAGTAATCCCGCGCACCCCCGTAAACAGAGGCCACTCCGCCTGCATTGGTCGTGCCGTTCTTCGTGGTGATATCAACCACCGCAGCCTGCAAAAATCCGAACTCACTTGGGAGAGCACCGGTTGTAAGAGACATGCTATCGGCAAAGCGCGTCATCAGAGCCTGCCCGAAAACATTCAACCCTTCAGGAAGCTGCACGCCATCAAGCCGGAACTGCACTTCATTATGGTCACCACGCACATGGATCTGGCCATAGCTATCCTGTGCAACCCCCGGAGCCTGTAACAGCACCTGATTAAGTGGCACATTGTCCCCACCGGGTATGGTTTCCAGTGCCTTGCGGTCAAACTTGTACACTGTCGCCCCGGTGGAGGGCTGCAACTCCGATCTGGCGCGATCGAGATGCGCCGTCACTGTCACGCGTTCCGGTTCTTCTGCCAATGAAGGCTGGATACTGACAGTTTCGTGCCCCGCTCCCTTTCCCTCACTTGGTCCCTTGCTTACGTCATGTTCTTTATGGATATCACGTCCCGTGCGAATCCCGCCCTGACGGAGCGTTCTGGAAGACACGCGCGCCGCATGCGCGGCTTTGCTCTCTTTGCCCGTTCGTCCAACAGACTGCACGGAATGTGATGTTCCGACAGGCTGAGTGTGAGCCTGCGCATTTTCCAGACAGAACAGGAAACCGGCTGTTGTGCAGACAGTCGAACATGCCAGCAGAAAAGAGAGACGAGACACCAGCATAAGACATTGGCCCTTCAGGTTAAGAGACGATCCGAGTTTGGCTCATATACGTTATGATATAACGTATCAATCTTATTCCTGAAAGGTTTCTGCAGATCACGCCCTTAAAATCCAGGCCTGTTACCTGCAAACCACACCAGATCAGTCCGGCTTTTCTCCGCTTGTGCGGACGCCGGTTTTCCCGTAGGAGGATGCCTATCCACCTCAGCGTCCCGTTCGTCTAGAGGCCTAGGACACTGCCCTCTCACGGCGGCAACACGGGTTCGAATCCCGTACGGGACGCCAATCTTTCCAATGACTTAGAGTTTTGGTCGCGGAATGATTGACTGTTTTTGGGCCCACCTTGGGCCCATTGCCAAAAAAGACGATAAGCACATGGTCCCAATGGGCCCATGAAAAGGCTATGCTGGGCCCAAGCGAGGCTCACCATGAAAGATCGAAACACTTCCACAAAAATCGACCCGGCCACAGGCCGTCCGCTCCCTGCGGGCGTTGAATATCGCGGCAAGGGCCAGTACCGGGCCCGCAAGCGTATCGCGGGCGGAAACAGGATCCACCAGATCTTCTCTACGGCCAGACTGGCCCGGCGCTGGCTCGATACAACGTCCGCCAAGCTTGAACTCGGACAGTTTGAGGATACGCGGCCACTGGAACGTCAAACCGTCCATGAACTGGTCGACCGCTATGTGCGTGAGGAGATGCAGACACGGGACAATGATCGCAAGGGTCATATTCCTGCCATCCTTCAGGACGAGATCGCACACCTTCCGCTGGTCGATCTGACCGCGACAGCTGTCCGCGGCTTCCGGGACCGGCAGGCAGAGAAATACAGTGCTGCAACAGTTGTCAAACGGCTCAACATGCTCGCTGCGATCTGTCAGCATGCGATCGCGGAGTGGGACCTGCCCATCTCGAAAAACCCGGCGGCAGCTACGTCAGTCAGACGTCCGGCAGGCGCGGACAAAAAACGAAACCGACGTCTCATCGGTGACGAATACGATCGCCTGCTGGAAGTCATGGCAACATCCCCCTGGCCCGATGATGTCGCATTCGTGCAGTTTGCCATCGAGCAGGGCACACGACGGGAAGAAGCTCTTGGGCTGCGTTGGCGCGACATTGATTTCGACCGTCATGCCTTGTCCCTTGGGAAAACGAAGACAATGCATCGCGCCGTCGAACGTGGTCCGGAAATCCGTCCGCTGACACCCAGGGCAGCCCGCCTGCTCCGGTCCCTTCAGGCGCAACGCAAATCATCCCGACCGGGCGATCTCGTCTTTGACATTGGTAGCAAGGATGCTTTCTCAGTCCGGTTCGGGCGGATGACGAAGAAAGCTGGCCTCAAGGACCTCACCTTCCATGACCTTCGGCATGAGGCGACAAGCCGCCTCGCAAGAATTTACACCAACCCGCTCGAACTCCGTCGTGTGACGGGCCACAAGGATATCAAATCCCTTGACAGGTACTACCAGCCTCATACGGAAGACCTGGCAGCCAAAGCACTGGCTTATGAAAAAACCAATCCAGAAAACAAAGCATAATGTTCCCGTCAGGCAGTCAGAAATGACAGCCTGACAAGAGCCAGTAAAAACAATGCCGTCATGACCAGCCAGAAACTGAAATCCGGACTCAAGACGGCACTTTCCCCGCGACCCCGCCGGTTTTTCCGGAACTGATTTCTCTCGATCTCAAGGAGCTTACGCTCGATAAAATCATCCAGAGCCGCTACGGGAAAACACCACGCGCGGCCGATTTTCACCGACCGGATTCCCAAGGTCTCGTGCTGGTTCCGCAATGTTCCTTCTGCAAGACCGATATACGCTGCTGCCTCAGGATAACGTAGCAGACCACGAAACTGCATTGCCATATCTGCTTTTTTAACCGACGACATGATACACACGCTCCTGTTGTGAGTGTATGGCCAGAGACGTGCACTGGCAGAACGTAGCTGCCAGAGTCCATTTATCTCTTCTTGTCATAGACATTCCCTCAGCCTCCACGAGAGGAAACTGGCTTCACACGATGATCGGGGCCTGAGCATCGAATCAATCGCCAATTTCCCTGTCATATTTTCAGGGTATGAGACATTCCTGAAACGGCAAGACGGTTTTTTCATAATTTTTGACATCACCCACTTCCGTCCCGGATACCGAAACCGATGTCATGCACGACGCATATCTATCCGGCAGCACATGCGTTTCGATTCCGGTTTCCCTGCGTTTCAAACCATTCGGTTCCTATAACGGCGTTTCGCCATTCTTTTCGGTATCCGCGATCCGGTCCACCAGGGACTGACACAACGCCTTCAGATCATCTGGACGCGCCAAAAGGTCGAGGAAAATACAAACCGGGGTGATCCCGACCCGCCTGTAGGGTAATCCCCCCATAAAAAGAGTGGCTTTTGAATGAGAATTTTCTCAGCGTGAGGATGAGGAGATTTTGATGAAGAGTGATCGCTTTACTGATGCCCAGATTATGGGCGTG
>NZ_WOTF01000013.1 GCF_011516935.1 Acetobacter farinalis | reverse complement strand
CTCAAACAGTTCCGCGCGATCGCAACCCGCTACGACAAGCTTAAATCAACCTTCCTCGCTGCGGTGCAGTTCGCCTCAATCATCATACTGCTTAACTGACGACACGCTGTAGGAAAATGAAGCCCATATCCAGAGGAGCTCTTTATGCAAAACTATTTTTTCCGCCGTAAGCTGTTCAGTGTATTCCTTACTCTTGCCTGTCTTGCTGCAGCAGTTCCTGTATGCGCAGCGGGTTCTGCACAGTCCGCACAAACATTCGTGCAGATGCTTGGCCGGCAGTGGATTGACATCATGAATGGCACGACGTCGCTTTCGGAAAAGAAGACGCAAATGCGCCCCTTTCTGGACCGAGCGGTGGATGTGGATGATGTCGCCCGTTACTGTTTGGGCACATATTGGCGCATCGCAACGCCCGGACAGAGGCTGCGGTATCTTGGTTTATTTCACGCCATCTTTACGAATTCGATTACAGAAAGGCTTGGTGACTATAGCAGGATAACGTTTACAATAGGCCGTGCCTCTGCCTTCGGTGAGGATATGGCCGTGGAGACTGTTATTACGCGCCCCAATCAGCCTGGTGCTAAGGTTCTGTGGATTGTCAAGCAGGCGAATGGCGATCCGAAAGTCGTGGATATGATCGCTGAAGGTGTAAGTTTGCGCTTAACGGAGAGACAGGATTATGTCTCTTTTATTGAACGGAATAACGGCAATATAGATATTCTGCTTCAGACATTGGCGCGCCAGCTCGCCCGGCACGGATAAGCTGGTCTGTCTGCACCTTCGGCGTGCCAGTGATGACTGGTAAGGATTATCGTGTAATCCCGGGGAGTCAGCATACGTGGCTTATCGTGTTGACCGTCTCGATAGCCAGAAATTCGAAAACGTTGCTGACGAGCTTCGGGAAAGAATGCGGACACTGAAGACCATTGCATCAATCCCTTACCGAAAGCAGAATGACGGCGATTATCAAATTCCAACGATGGAACTGAAGCCGGGCCTGGAAAAGCCAGAGGCGAGTGGCTTTGCACTTCATGTTCAGGCGGAATAAAGTTTTTTACTCGCGGTATGTTCTGTGAAGGCCGCTTTCGGACGGCCTTTTCTGTAAAACCGCCTGTCACGTCTTCCGTGTCCGGCATCGCCTGTCTGCTTCACGAATGTGAAGCAGAGCGGTGCGCTCTGGTGTTGTCAGGAAGCGGGGTGGTGGGAAGGGAGGGCTCTCTTGACTTACCAGCAGGCCCGCGCTTTGCTTTGACAAGGCATCGGGCATGAGCAGGGCTGGGCGTCTAAATAAAAAGAAAATCTATTTCAGTGCCTGAATTATTTTATGGCGATGTTCTAATGGAATTGATAATTTTAGGAATTCAATCGTGAAAGTTCCTGCCTTGTCCGGACTGGTTTCCTCATCACCCCTGAAATGGCTGGTTGCGGCAATCGCGGGATTGATTGTCGTGCTGCTTATCAATCCCTTTTATCAGATTTCCTCGGGATATTGCGGCATTCGCCTGAACTTTGGTTCTGTGCAGCCTGTGGCTCTCGACCCGGGGCTACATTTTGCCATACCGGTGTACCAGCGGATTGTGGCGGTTTCTACACAGCCGCAGACCATGTCTTCTGATGAACGGGCGGCAACGCATGACCTTCAGGATGTGCATACAACCGTCTCGGTCACGTTTCATATCAACCCGGTCGATGCGCCGGGCTTCTACCGCGATTTCCGTAATCTGGAGACACTGGGGCGGCGCATTGTCGGGCCAACAGTCTCGAATGATGTCAAAGCCATTACCGCCAACTATAATGCTGAGGAGCTTATCACCAAGAGAGATCTGGTGGACGGTCAGATCAAAGATCTGATTATCAAATCCCTGCTGCCGTATCATCTGAGCATTGAAGCCGTGAATACGGCCAACTTCGAGTTCTCTCGCGCTTATGCTCAGGCCATTGAAGCAAAGCAGGTTGCGCAGCAGCAGGCCTTGCAGGCACAATATACGCTTCAGCAGACCAGAATTTCCTCGCAGCAGCAGGTTGTTGAGGCGAAGGCACAGGCGGATGCCGCCGTTGCAACCGCTCAAGGGCAGGCGCAGGCTCTTCTGGTGACCTCGCAGGCGCAGGCCAAGGCAAACAGCGCATTATCACAATCCTTGACCCCGGCGCTTCTGCAACAGAAGGCGCTCGACCGGTGGAATGGAACGCTGCCGACTTATCTCAGTCCGGGCGCGCCGTTACCGTTTATCAGCAGCAACCCATTACAGGAAAAGTAAGCCGTATACGGGGTGTGGCCGGCAGGGGGGCGGGGATATCCCGCGCTCCACGTTGGACAGAACGGTCTTCGAAGGTGCTGGCCAAAGTGGCTGCTCTTTTATCAGGTGCATGAAGCCTCTCGACTTCTGGTGCGGATACTTCAGCCTGGCGCTATAGGCACGCGGGACGATTTCGGTCATCACGGGGGTGATGCAGCCCGGAAGCTGTTCATCTGACGCCATAGAGAGCGTGTTGTCTCAGATTATTTTTCTCTCATTCTGAAGGAGAGGAAAGAAGATCCCCATTTTTCTCATGCTGCCGGTTATGTTCTTTCATGATATCCGGGCGATGAGACACGCCCCAATCAGCCATTGACTGCATGACGGGGCGGAGTGTGTTGCCAAGTTCTGTCAGGCGATATTCTGTTTTTGGGGGAATGACGGGGTATTCCTTGCGGGAAATCAGCCCCCACGCTTCCAACTCGCGCAGTTCTTTTGTCAGGATACGATCGCTGATAGGGGGGCATGCCCTTCGTATTTCAGAGAAGCGCAGCGGTTCCTGCCGGATGATGGCCCATACGATACGGGCTTTCCAGCGGCCACTGAGAATTTTCGAGGTAAACGCGACAGGGCAGGGTGTGGTGAGTTGCATCATGAAACACTAACAAAAATATCCGCACTTGCAAAAAAGTAGGTCTGGCCACCTTGATACGTTCGGATTTTGACCCGGCAAGGGTCCTGTATGGGGAGAGAGTGTGTGATGAAAGCTGTTTGCGTTACGGAAACCCGTCAACTTGAAGTGCGTGATGTGCCAACCCCTGTGGATGTTCCGGAAGGGCATATTCTGGTGGATGTTGTTGCCGCGGCCATCAATCATGGGGACCGGTTTTTCCTGTCCGCGCCGATGAACAGTGCTGTGCTGAACGAGCGCCTTTATGGCATTTGGGGGGCTTCCGCTTCAGGCGTGGTGCGTTCCATCGGTCATGGCGTGCCGACCGAAGTTCTGGGGAAAAATGTGGCGCTTTATCGGTCGCTAACGCAGAGCCCCCATAGTATCGGGCTGTGGTCTGAGCGGGTGGTTGTCCCGTATACCTGCGCCCTGCGTCTCCCTGATACCGTCGATGCTGAAGAGTATTCAGGCTCTCTGGTCAATGCCATCACGGGCTATGCCTTTCTGGAAGAGGTGCTGGGGGAAGGGCATAAAGGTGTGATTGTTACGGCAGGGGCTTCCGCGACCGGGCGCGCCCTTGCGGCGATCGCGCAGCGGAGGAACATTCCCTTTATCTCTCTGGTGAGATCAGAAAAGGCGCAGGAAGAGCTGCGTGCTTCTGGTGTTGAACATGTGCTTGTGATCGGCTCGGAAGGGTTTGAGAACGATTTTGCCGTGCTTGCGGAACAGCTTGGTACAACTGCCGTTTTCGATGGTGTTGGCGGAGATTTGATAAATCGGATTGCCCCACTCCTGCCTGCCAGCAGCAGCATCTCGTTTTACGGGTTTCTGGGGGGTGCTGTGCCGGTTTCTGTATCGTCACGCCTGTTTATAGCAAAAGGCCTTTCCATGAAGGGTTTCAGTAATTTCAGAAGTGAAACAGTGAGGGACGTGTCAAAACTGCGTGCCGCGTTGGATGCTCTTTCTGCAATGATTGACGACCCCATGTTCAGGACGCGGTTGGGGCAGAGATTTACGTTTGATGAGATTGGAGAGGCAATGGCGTATGAACCGGCCTCTGGCGTAAAAGCGGTTTTGACGCCATCGCATGACCCTGCTGTAAACTGAAGAAACAGGATTTTCTCAGACACTTCCGGCAGGGATGAGTGCGGCGCGCGACAGAGATTACCCGGAAAACATGTTGTCTTCCACATTTCTGAGCCGTTGTGCATCCCGTGCCGGAGGCACACCGAACATGCGCCGGTATTCGCGGCTGAATTGGGATGGGCTGTCATATCCGACAGAAAAACCCGCTTCAGCGGCATCTACCGTGGCATTGAGAAGCTTCAGGCGCGCTTCCTGAAGGCGCAGGCGTGTGCGGTATTGCAAGGGGCTCATCATGGTCGCGGCGCGAAAATGCCGATGGAATGATGATGGGCTCATGCCCGCAATTTTCGCAACAGACGCAATATCGAAGGATTCCGCGTAATGGGTTCGGATCCACCCTATGGCCCGGTTGAGTTGGGAAAGGTTGGTACCCGCTGTGGCAATCTGCCGGAGCACATAGCCTTGTGGGCCGTGTAAAAGCCGGTACAGAAGCTCACGCACGAAGGCGCGCTGAAGGATGGGAATATCTTCCGGGTGTTCAAGCAGCCCCACAAGGCGGCTCACGGGGTCCAGAATCTCGTGAGTGAGCGCACTGACGGTCATGCAGGATGGGCAGGCCGCGTTATGGGAGGGAGGAACATCTTTCATTTCGAGCAGCAAGTCTGCAATCTGGGCGGGGTCCAGTGTCAGGCAGAGGGCCAGATAGGGCTTTTCCTGCGTTGCCTGAGTAATCTGCCCCGTCACCGGGAGGTCAACAGCGGTGACGAGATATTTGCTGGCATCGTAATCGAACAGCTTGTCACACAGCATGACCTGCTTTGAACCCTGCACGATCACACAGAAGCGGGGGTCGTAAATCACGTCCATGGGTGTTGTGGGGGCTTCGGCCCGAAACAACATCAGGCCCGGCACAAGAGTGCGGGTTGTTGGCGCAACGCAATGGCGGTCAATCGTGTTGCTAAGCCGTGACAAAAGATCCTGCATGAGAAGTGTTTCCGGTTTTTCGGTCAGTCACATAATCTATTGCATAGTTATGATCATGCCTGATCCATTCAGGGGTGCAAGAGGGGAGTTTGGTCGGATTGTGCAAGCATCTGATCGGATTGGGCATGTTTGGGCAGTTTGGTGCAGGTTCGTAGCGCTCAAAAGAGGCGGTTTAGCAGGGGCATCCCACGCTTTTTTGGAGGCGCAGAGTGGGGCTGCGTTCCTGCCTGGCAGGATTGTGCAAGTATCTGATCGAATTGCTCTACCGGTTGGGGCGTACAAAATTGCATGATCCGACCAAGCCCCGCACAGCGTTGATGCTCCCTCCCTGAGAACACTGGTCCCGGAGGAGCTGGAGCAGGCGTGGCGCGGTATCTTGTCATGGCGAAAAGCTTGCCGATTTGTCCGATGCACCCGGGTGCGCCGGACAAGCGGGGTACGGGTTTCGTGCTCCAAAGCCATCTGAAACAGAGACATTCAAATGGGGATCGTCGTCCTTGCGCTTCGACGGCCTTACACATTCCTTGTCGCAGGGATCCTGATCCTGCTTCTGGGCATTACGGCCGTCTTTCGAACATCTACCGATGTGTTTCCGAATATCGATATCCCGGTTGTGACCGTCGTCTGGTTTTATGACGGGCTGGACGCTGCTGAAACCGAAAAACGTATCAGTACTTATACAGAGTTCTCAAACAGCTTTTTCGTCAACAATCTCAGGACAATCGAGAGCCAGACAACGCCTGGCCTCGTTGTGGAAAAACTGTATTTCCAGCCCGGGGTTAATGTTGATCTGGCAATGGCCCAGACTGTTTCTGCAACAAACTCAATCCGGGCTTTTCTGCCGCCAGGAATTCAGCCCCCCATCATCATGCAGTACAGCGCATCCAGTGTGCCTGTTCTCCAGCTTTCCCTCTCTTCTGATAAACTGACGGAAAGTGATCTGTATGATTACGGGATCTATCGTATTCGCCAGCAGCTTGCGCCCATTCCCGGCACATTGTTGCCGCCGCCCTTTGGCGGCAAGATCCGTCAGGTCATGGTGGATATTGATGCCAACAAGCTTGCAGGCGTGGGGCTGACACCGCTGGATGTCTCCAATGCGATGAATGTCCAGAATCTGACACTGCCGGGTGGAACGGTAAAATTCGGCGCCACCCAGTATGATATCAGAATGAATGGCATGCCGGATGTTGCGGCGCGCCTGAACAGTGTTCCCCTGAAGCGTGATGAGAAAACAGGGGCGATAATCCGGGTTTCAGATGTGGCGCAGGTGCGCGATGGCACCGCCGTGCAGCAGAATGTCGTGCGTCGTGAGGGGCAGCGTTCGGTGCTACTGTCCGTCATGAAGGCAGGCAATGCCTCGACACTGGATGTGGTGAACGCCATTCGGAACGAGGTTCTGCCTGTTACGCGGGCGGCAGCTCCGGCGGGCATGAAAATCGAGGAACTGTTCGACCAGTCCCTGTTCGTCAAGGCGGCCATCAAGGGTGTTGCGTCTGAAGCCCTGATTGCAGGTTTGCTGACAGCTGCGATGATTCTTGCGTTCCTTGCAAGCTGGCGTTCGACCATTATTGTCGCCGTCTCCATTCCGCTGGCCATTCTCTCCTCCATTGCCGTGCTTTCATGGACCGGAGAGACACTGAACCTGATGACACTGGGCGGGCTGGCACTTGCTGTCGGTATTCTGGTGGATGATGCGACGGTCACGATCGAGAATATCCACCGTGTGCGTCACGACGGCGTGGAACTGCGGCAGGCCGTGCTCAGGGGGGCTGCGGAAATTGCTCTTCCGACACTGGTTTCGACGCTGGCCATCTCCAGCGTGTTCGTTTCGGTCGAATTTCTGGTTGGCCCTTCGCGCTTTCTTTTTACGCCCATGGCGCTTGCCGTTGTGTATGCCATGCTTGCGTCCT
The DNA here is from genome assembly GCF_011516935.1 of Acetobacter farinalis. Classification (GTDB taxonomy): domain Bacteria; phylum Pseudomonadota; class Alphaproteobacteria; order Acetobacterales; family Acetobacteraceae; genus Acetobacter; species Acetobacter farinalis. Next base: position 51,192 of record NZ_WOTF01000013.1, on the reverse strand, counting down.
ACGCCATCAGCCGGACACTGGTGCCGATTTTCGCAGCACTTTTGCTGCGTTCTGAGGAAGAGCATGCCGCACGCCGCCGTGAAGCGGGCCTGCCTCCTGGTCCAATCGCGCGGTTTGGGGTGGCTTTTGACCGCCAGTTTGAACGCCTGCGCGAGACTTATGTGCGCACCCTGCGGGGTCTTATTGCGAGCAGATGGAAAGCCCCCGCATTCGCCGGGATTATCGTTGTGGTTGCCGCTGGCCTTGCAACGCAGGTTGGTCAGGATTTCTTCCCGACAATCGATGCAGGTGAGTTCAAGCTGCATGTTCGTGCGCCCGAGGGCACGCGTATAGAAAGCACCGAACATCTGTTCGATCAGGTTGAAGATGTGATCCGAGAAATCGTGCCTGAGAACGAACGGGCTCTGATGCTTGATAACATCGGCATTCCTTTCCGGTATTCCATGCCTTTTGATGATGGCACCACGGTTGGACCGAATGACGGGCAGATCATGGTGGAGCTGAAGGAAGGGCATCGCCCGACCGGAGAGTATATCCGCACCTTGCGGACGGAACTGGCCCGCCGCTTCCCGCAGTGCGTGTTCTATTTCCAGCCCGCCGATATCATCACCCAGATTCTGAACTTTGGCCTGCCGGCACAGGTGGATATCCGTATTTCCGGGTATGATGCGGTCAATAACCGCAAGGTCATGCAGGAAGTGCGGGAGGAAGTCGCGCGTATTCCCGGCCTGGTGGACGTGCATCTGCACCAGCAGATTGCGGCACCCGAACTTGCCGTGGACATTGACCGCGAGCGCGCTCTGGATCTGGGCCTGACGCTGAATGACGTTGCGCGTAATGTGATGGTGTCTCTGGCCTCATCCAACACGGTGACACCGAATTTCTGGGTTGATCCGGCTTCGGGTATTCAGTATCCGCTTGCAGTGCAGACGCCGCAGTATCGGGTCAATAACCTTGGGGACCTGCGTAACACGGTTATTGCGGATGCAAGCGGCAGCCAGCATTCCTCCATCCTGCTGAACAATGTTGCCACCATCACGCGTGGCACGGCCCAGAATGTCATTTCACACAGCAATATCCAGCCAACGCTGGATGTGGACGCCAGTGCGGAAGGGCGTGATCTGGGGAGCATCGCCCGGGCGATTGATCAGGTGATTGCGCGCCATCGCGGTGAGCTTACAGCCGGAAACACGATCTCCGTTCAGGGGCAGATCGAGAGCATGCATTCCGCGTTTACCCGGCTGGGTATCGGTCTGATGGTTGCGGCTGTTGCGGTCTATCTGCTGATGGCGGTGAACTTCCAGTCCTTCATGGACCCGTTCGTGGTCGTGCTCGGCCTCCCGGGGGCGATGTGCGGGATTGTGTTCATGCTGTTTGTTACGGGAACAACCTTCTCTGTTCCCTCCCTGATGGGCGCGATCATGAGTGTGGGGGTGGCCAGCGCCAATTCGATCCTGCTGGTGACTTTCGCCAAGGAACGGCGCGCGGACGGGCTGAGTGCCGCCGAGGCTGCCATCGCGGCAGGGCAGGCACGCCTGCGCCCCATTCTGATGACATCCCTCGCGATGATTATCGGCATGTTGCCCATGTCTCTGGGGCTTGGGGACGGAGGCGAGCAGAACGCACCGCTTGGGCGCGCCGTGATTGGTGGCCTGATGGTGGGCACCTGCGCCACGCTGTTCATTGTGCCCTGGCTCTATACGCGCCTGAGAAAACGAGAAAGCCGCATTCTTGAGGAATACAGTCATGTCTGAACCCCACCTCTCTTCGCCCGATATCCATGAAGAACGGCGCGGCCTGCCGGTAACACCCCTTATCGTTCTGGGGGCTGTTCTCCTGCTGGGGTATGGTGTTTATGCGCATAGCGCGCGGGGCAATGCCGTCCGTGCGCTGGCGCAGACCCGCCAGAACCAGACCCCTGATGTCAGTTTCATGATGGTTCACAGGGAAGCAAAGCCGGTTATCCTTGATCTTCCGGGGGAGACAGTTCCCCTCGAAACAGCAGCCATCGGCGCGCGGGCCTCGGGCTATATTGCTGAGCGGCGCGTGGATATCGGGGCGCATGTGAAAGCGGGAGACGTTCTGGCGATCATTCGTGCGCCGGAACTGGACCGTCAGGAAGCGCGCGCAAAAGCCACCCTTGAGCAGGCCCGCGCCAATCTGGAACTTGCCCGGGTTACGGCACGGCGGACTGGCGGGCTTGTGGGCGGAGGGGCTGTCAGCAAGCAGAATTTCGATGCGGACCGTATTACCCAGCAGGCGCAGAATGCCGCACGTCTCGCGGCAGATGCGGCTTTGGCGGAAAGCGCACAGCGGCAGGCGTACACAACGGTAACATCCCCGTTCGATGGGGTGGTGACGGTGCGTAATGTTGAGGTGGGTGATCTTGTGAGTGCGGATAACACGCAATCCGCTCCGCTGTTTGTTGTGGCCCGCACCGACCGCCTGCGTGTTCGCGTGCCGGTGCCGCAGGAAGAGGCCGGAGCCGTGCAGGTGGGAACGCCCGCCAGCTTGACTGTTCCAGATCGCCCCGGAGCAAAATTTACAGGCACCGTGACGCGGACAGGGCACGCGCTGGATCGGGGGAGCCGCATGCTTCCGGTGGAAATCGAACTGGATAACCGGGACGGAAAGCTTGCCGCGGGGGTCTATGGAGCCATCCACTTTGAGCTGCCACGTCTGGTTCCAACCATTCTCATCCCAACGGAAGCCTTGATCTATAATGCGCATGGCTTGTCCGTCGCGACGGTGGAGGGGGAGAACCGCCTGCGTTTTCATGCGGTTACGGTCGGGCGCGATTATGGAGACCGGATTGAAATCCAGACCGGCCTGCCCGATGACAGCCGGCTTGTCCTGCATCCCCCTTCAGCCCTGAAGGATGGCCAGACGGTTGCCCCTCGTGATGTCAACGCTGCGAAGGGGGCGTGAGGATGCGTTTTTCCATCAGCCCGCTGACGATCTTGGCGGCCCTGCTGCTCAGCAGTTGCACGATGATCCCCGATTATCACCGGCCCGCCGCACCGGTTGCAAAAGCATGGCCGAATGAGGGCTCTGCAACGAAAGGGGCAGAGACGGCCAGCCTTGATAACTGGCGGACATTCTACCGGGACCCGGTTCTGCAAACGCTGATCGAGACGGCACTGGCGAACAATCGGGATCTCCAGATTGCCCAGCATCAGGTCGAGGCGTCCAGCGCACAGTTCGATATTGAAAATGCGGCACTTTTCCCTGCCCTGAACGGAACCGCGGGCGCGAATGTCCAGAAAATGAACTCCCGGATCTGGAGCCTCTCTCAGGGCAATGGTCCGTTCTATATGCGGCAATATGCGGTGGGCTTCGGTATTTCGGCTTACGAGGTGGATTTGTGGGGGCGGATCAGGTCCGCTTCCCGTGCATCGTTTGATCGGTACGTGTCTGACGCATTGGGGCGTGAAAGCATGCGCCTGAGTGTCATTGCGAGTGTTTCCACGGCAATGCTCAACTGGGTGGCCAATAATCAGGCGCTTCAGGTCACGCGCAATGTGCTTGAAAACCGGCGGCACACCTATGCTCTGGTGCAACAGACAGCGCAGGTCGGCACCGGCACCCAGCTTGATGTTGCCGAAGCGGAAGCCGCACTGCGGGATGCCGAGAGCACGCTTCAGGTCTATACGCGCCAGCGGGAGCAGGCGATGAACCAGCTTGAACTGCTGGTTGGCTCTCCCCTGAGCCCGACCACGCGCGCGGAGCTGGAGCGTAAGTCTTCTCTTGAAGATGTTGTGCCTTTTCCGGATGTGCCGGAAGGGCTGCCATCTGACATGATTGCCCGTCGGCCTGATATCCTCTCGGCCGAGCAGGCGTTACGCGCGGCCAATGACGATATCGGTGCGGCCCGCGCCGAGTTTTTCCCAAAAATCCAGATCACGGCGGCAAACGGCACAGCCAGCAACAATATCACCCGGCTTTTTCAGAGTGGCATGGGAGCCTGGAACGTTGCCCCCCAGATCACGGTGCCGCTCTTTGATGCAGGGCGTCTGACAGCGGAGCTTCATCAGGCGAAAGCCCGCAAGAAGGAAGAAATCTCCCGTTATGAGAAGGCCGTGCAAACAGCCTTCCGTGAAGTGGCGGATGCCCTCTCCGGACGCGCTACCTATCTGGGGCAGCTTGCGGCACAGGCCGCGCTTGTACACGCCAGCACACGCCAGTACGATCTGGCTCTGGCGCGGTTCCGGGGCGGGTATGATCCTTATCTTGAAACACTGGTCGCGCAACGCACACTGTACGATGCCCAGCTTGGCGCGATTACAACCCAGCTTCAGCAGATGTCCAACACAGTGACACTTTACAAAACACTGGGTGGGGGATGGAGCGAGACACTTGCCCCCCGGAAGGATGCTATCGTCAATCACCTGCTGTGAGGTGTGGCTGTTCATCCGCCGCAGTGACAACAGGTGTGAGTGAACGGAGGTGGGTTTCGGCCCACCTTCAGGCTCCTATACGCGCTAATATAAAAGATGCGTCTGACGCAGCGCGCGGAAGCGAGTCAGGTCTCTCGCCCAGGTGGCTTCCAGTGCCGGGGCGTCCGCCCCTTTATCCAGCAGGGGGCGGAGCAGATGGCTGCCGCAAAGCTGGTCGAATGTCTTGCCGTCTCCCCGCCAGAAGGAGGGGCCTGCCAGCCTGCGTGCGGTGCTCAGCAGGGTCATGCCTGTGGCTACGGGGTCAAACTGCGCGCGGTTCATAACGGCGCAATGAAGCCCGTGCAGCAATGTGTTTTTGAACGGGTCGGCCAATGGGGTGAACCACACATCCTGGAAGGCAGCGCCCGCACAGCCCGCGGCTGTGGCCTGCTCCGCCCAGATGCGGCCATCCACGCCAGAACTGCCCAGATACTGGAACGGCATGGTGGTGCCACGCCCCACGGAAAAGGATGTCCCTTCAAACAGGCAGGTGCCCGGGTAGGAGAGCGCTGTCAGAGGAGTGGGCATATTGGGGCTTGGCGGACACCATGTGAGGCCGGTGTCTTCAAAGAACATCTCGCGCGTCCAGCCTTGCATGCGCACCACGTCCAGTGTGGCGGCTTTGTCGGCCAGTGCGGGAATGAAGGCGGCATTGAACAGCAAGGCCAGTTCCGCCACGGTCATGCCGTGGCGCAGGGCAATGGGGGCTCGCCCCACGAAGGAAGAAAGGGTCGGGTCCAGCACCGGGCCTGATGCATCCCTGCCGGATATGGGGTTGGGGCGGTCCAGCACCAGCATTGGCAGGCCAAGCTGTGCGCTGGCGACCATACAGTCGAACAGGGTCCAGATATAAGTGTAAAACCGGGAACCTGTATCCTGAATATCAAAAACAAGGAGAGTAATTCCAGATTTTTTCAGGATGGTTTTCAGGGGCTCTCCAGTCTTGGCATAGATATCATAGACCGTGCAGCCCGTTTGCGGGTCCTGCGCTTGCGGTTCGGAAAATCCTTCACGCATGGAGCCGCGAAAACCGTGCTCCGGCCCGAAAACCGCCTGCATCTGCACGGAGGGGGCTTCATGCAGGCAGTCTACAATAGAGCGTAGGCTGGCATCCACGCTGGCCACGTTGGCAATAACCCCGACCCTGTGCCCTTTGAGGGGCGCATACTGGTCTTCACGAAGCTTTTCGAAGCCGGTTTTCACAGGACGAAGACGCTGTGCCGGGCAGGGGGTGGCATGCGCTGTGCTGCTGCCGGCGAGAAATGCTGCGCCAAGCCCTGTGGCAGCCTGAGATGCGCGGAGAGCCAGAGTGCGGCGGCTGAGAGAGCTCAAGATTTCGGCCTTATTCTGCAATACGGCACCAAGTATGCCGCCACGCGGGCAGAGGGACAACACGGGAGAGGGGCGTCTGTCTTTCAATTTTGTTGTGGTGTGTTAACAGTGTGTTGTCACATCATGACGACTCTCATCCTGTTGTGCCGTATGGATTGCATGGTGCACCCGAACAGTGCAGGCCGTGTGCGCTTCAGGAACACCGTGGTAACAGGAAGGATGAAACGCCCATCATGCGTTTACGTCAGATCGAAGTTTTTTATGCGATCATGTCCACGGGCTCCCTACGTCGTGCAGCCGAGGTTTTGCATGTCTCACAGCCTGCGGCCAGCAAGGTGCTGCGTTATGCGGAGCAGTCTCTGGGGTTTGCGCTGTTTGAGCGTACGGGGGGCAGGCTGGTGCCCACGCGGGAAGCACGGATCATGCTGCCCCACATCAACACAATTTTTGAAAAAATTTCCGATCTCAAGAGATTAACGGAAAACTTGCGTTATGCGCGGGATGGGCACGCCATCAGTATCGGGTGCGTGCCAAGTCTAGGGTTGAGTGTCGTGCCACGGGTAATCCAGCGGTATCACGCTGCGCACCCGGGGAATGAACTCACAATTGATACCCTGCACGGGCCGGAGATTGTCTCCCGTATTCTCAATCATGATCTTGATCTGGGGATTGTTTTTGGCACGTATGAGAAGCAGGGTCTTACCGCAAACCACATAGCGGATGTACCCCTTGTGCTGATAGATCTGAACGCCACGCAAGGCCCGGTGGCGTTGGAGGATATTGATCCGGCCCGCTATATTGGCCTCAGCGAGAATGACCCTACCGCCCGTCTGCTGGATATGGCGTGGGAGGAAGCAGGGCTTGCAACCGTGCCGGTTCTACGGGTGCGCACGCACTACATGGCGGCAGAACTGGTAAGGCTTGGAGGAGGCTGCGCCATTGTGGACGGGCTGACAGCCCGGCACCATCATGGTCTGCCTGCCCCCGTTTCGCTCAAGCCCGCTCTGGGAATGGCCTGCACGGTGCTCTTCAGGGCAGATTATGCACTCTCGCATATCTCACGCGATATTCTCGCACTTCTTAAAGAAGAGATCAAAAATGATCTCGCAGGGCTGCCTGCCCTGTAGTGCGCAGGGCAGGCGGTCTGGCATGGTCAGGACAGCCCCTTAACCGTTGGCTAATGTCGTGTGACGTTTTTGACATGGACAACCCCCATTTTTCTTCAGACCATTGCGAAATCGTATTTACATGGCAATGCGGGCTGGAAAGGGGCGTGGTATGCGTGGGTCAGGGGCTTACAAAAAGAGGCTGCTTTTTCTTGGTATTTCAGCGTTCTGTTACGGGTGGACGACTGAGGCCCACGCGCAGATCATTTCCCTGCCTGGTACCACCACGGGCAAAGCCATTACCAACAAGACATCCAAAAATTCCGTTTCTTCCGTAAAAACAAACGGGAAGGATGAAGCGATTACAGTAGTGGGCACGCATCTTGGCGCCGCGGAAACGGCCGAGGTTCAGCCGGTTACTGTCATTACGAGCGAGCAGATCCAGCAATCTTCCTCCATGACGACCGGCGATATTTTCGCACACATTCCGTCTATGGGATTTTCGGGGAACACCTATAGCAACGCTGGTGGCTCATGCCTGAATATCCGCAGTCTTGGAACAGCCCGCACGCTGGTTCTGGTTGATGGCCACCGTATGGTCAATGGCAATGGCGCGGTCGATTGCCCGGACGTGAACAGTATTGTTCCTGCCATGATTGATCGTATTGAAATCCTGAAAGACGGGTCTTCAACAACATATGGTTCTGATGCAATTGCAGGTGTTGTCAATATTATTCTGAAGAAGAATTTTACAGGCACAACACTGACCGCGAATGGCGGAATCAGCGAGTATGGAGATGATCAAACCACGGCACTCACCGCAGCGCACGGGTTTAATTTCATGCATGACCGAGGCAATTTCACGATTGCCGGGTCCTATAACTATCAGGCTCCCATGGCGGCTGATCAGCGCAAATGGGCCATGCAGGAAGCGAAAGTTAATAACCCGCCGGGTGAAGACCAGTATTACGGGTCCCAATATGGCGCACTGCCGGTCTATGCGGCCCTGAATGGCGGCCATCCCCTCGCTGCGTCCAGTGATGGTGTTGCGCACTCCGTTATTTCTGACGGAAACGGTGGATACAGGCCGTACAAATGGAGTGATAACTACGATTACTCCAAAGATAACCAGATTATAGCGGAACAGCAGGTCGGTTCTTTGGCCTCAACAGGGCATTTTGACGTCAACAGCAATCTTCAGCTTTATATGACGGCAAACTATAGCCATACGCATACGGCAAGCACGGGCACGCCGATGTATATCGCGACACCCGCCACAACGCTCACCGGGAATTCAGGCGCCATGGTTGTGCCGGCCGGTGTTCCGGGAAATCCGTTTGGTTCAGATGTGGCGCTATATCAGCGCATGTTCGGTATTGGCCGTGAATATGGGTACGAGAACATTGATTACTACCAGTTGACAGGCGGGGCGCGGGGAACATTACCGCACACGCATGGCTGGACGTATGACTTCTTCTTCTCCTACGGCAAAACCACGACAGAGGATAAAGGAACCGGGAGAGTGAACTGGCGCAATATGGAAAATGCGCTTGGCTTTCATCAGACAGGTGGCGCGGGATCCACTGAAGGATATTATGATCCCAACCTGTGTACCAATACGCCCGGTTGCGCGCCGTATAATCCGTTTACAGGCAGCATGACGCGTGCGGCGGCAAATTATATCGGGTTTACAGACGTCTATCCGTCCGCTCAGGAAATGCGCGATGTGCAGTTTACGGTTGCCAACAAGCATCTGGCGCGTCTGCCCTATGGTCCTCTGGGTATTGCACTGGGTGTGGAGCACCGGGGTCTGGATGGCTATTGGCATTCTTCCTGGCAGGACAGGCAGGGTTTGAATTCCAATCAGGTCCGCGGTGATACAGGGGGTGGATACAATGTTACGGAAGTGTTTGGTGAGCTGAGCATTCCCCTGTTGCGCAATCTGCCTGCGGTCAAGGCTCTGAATGCCGAGGTGTCAGGAAGATTTTCAAATTATAATACATTCGGGCAGGCCTATAACTGGCATGCTGGACTGATTTATGCACCGACGGATGATATTAAATTCCGGGCCAATATCGCAACGGGGTTCAGGGCGCCGACCATTCAGGATCTTTACAAGGCAAAAGTCATCAGCCTGACTGGCACGCGTGATCCGTGCGCGTATATTTCCACCTATCCAAGTGCTGTTCAGGGCGTGATAGCCTCAAACTGTCAGGCACAAGGGATTAATCCCAACACATTCAAGCAAACGAATGGCTCCCTGAAATATGAAACGGGGGGGAATATCAACCTTACACCCGAGATGTCGAGAACCTATACGATCGGTTCTATCCTTACGCCCCGATTTATACCGGGCTTTACCGCAACAGTGGACTATTTCCATACGCATATTACGGAAACAATCGGCTATCCCTCGCTCTCTACCGAACTCAACGGGTGTTATGAAAGCACGGGTCTGTCCAGCAGCTACTGCTCCATTCTCAATGGGCGGGATGTGAACGGGCAGCTGTATCCAGTAGCGCGTCTGCATGAAAATACCGGGGCGTTTATTGAGGATGGTCTTGATATCAATGCCTCCTATCAGGTTCCGATTGACTATAATAATGCATTGTCATTTGGGGCGGATATTCAGGACATCATGTCCTACAAGGCGCAGAGTCAGGATGGCCAACCCCTCATCTCCTATTTGAGCACGGATGCGGGGGTGCCCAAGTGGGTTGCCAATGGTTCAGCAACATTCACGCACGGACCTTGGAGTGTAACCTACATGCTCCGATTTATTGACGGGTTCACATATTATCCGGGCACGTCTTACGGGCCTACAGTTTCGGAATGGTGGAAAACCAATCAGGCATGGTACCATGACCTTATGCTGACGTATCATGGAGACATGTATAACGTGACAGCCGGTGTCAAAAACCTTGCTGGCCGTGATCCGAATTTCTACGCGAATGGCGATTATAATACATCTCCCGGCATGTATGATTATACAGGTCGCTATGTTTATCTGAAGGCACAGGTTCATTTCTAGGTCTGGAATAGAGGCGGAGGCCATCCAGCCTTCGCTCTCCTCCCGCATTGTGTCTGTTGACATCCTGCGGGGGGTGACTGTCGTCTTCATGATTATTGTCAATAATCCGGGAGACTGGAGCAAAATCTGGCCTCCTTTGGAGCATGCTGCATGGAATGGGTGTACTCCTGCGGATCTTGTTTTTCCGTTCTTTCTTTTTCTCATGGGATGCGTCATTCCGTTTGCGTTTGACAGACGCCTGAAGGAAGGAGCGCGGCGCGGGCAGGTGATGGCTCATATCGCCTGGCGTGGTCTCGCACTGGTGGGACTGAAACTCCTGCTTAGCCTGTATCCATTTTTTCATTTCAGCCATTTGCGCTTCTTTGGTGTTCTGACACGCATAGCCCTCTGTTATGTCACGGTGGCGGGGCTTTATGTCTGTTCACGCAGGACCGGCTTTCTCTTGTCCGTTATGGGTGGCTGCCTGCTGGGGTACTGGGGCATGCTGTATGCCATTCCTGTTCCGGGTCTGGGGTGGCCGGGGCATGATTTTGCGTTTCTTGACCCTGAGAAAAATCTGGCGGCGTGGCTGGACCGGGAATTTTCCGGGTGGTGCCAGGCGTGGCTGCATACGGGAGTTTTGTACGAGAAAACATGGGACCCGGAAGGATTTCTGAGCACAATACCGGCTGTTGCCACCACCTTGTCCGGCGTGATGGCGGGCCAGATTTTCAGAAGGCGGGATATCCCCGCAGCCCGCAGGCCCTGGCTGTTTATGTGTGCCGGGATGTGCAGCACTCTTCTGGGAGTGTTGTGGGGAACTGTTTTCCCGCTTAACAAATCCCTGTGGACAAGCTCTTTTGTGCTGTTCACATCCGGGATTGCGCTGTGCAGCCTGAGCCTGTGTGACTATGCGTTCGATGTGCGGGAGATTCAGAAAAGCAATGTCGTTGCACGGTATGGTACGGAATTTTTCAGGATATTCGGCATGAATGCAGTCTTTGCCTTCCTCTTTTCAGGGGCTGTGGCAAAAACGCTCCTCGCGCTGCCATCTCCCTCTGGCGGGAGTGTGTCCCTGCAGGGGTGGCTCTATCAGGCTGTACGGGCAGGCTGTCCGTCTACCGCATTTACCTCCTTTCTGTTTTCCGGCGCTTTTCTCATGGTTGTTTTTGCGCCACTTTATGTTCTCTCTCGTAAAAACATCCTTATCAAACTCTAGTTTCCTTCAAATGTTCTTCAGGCTTCCCTCACAGGTGTTCATCACAATGCGGCAAAAACAAAAAAAACCGAACCATCATGCAGGCGTTGTTGTGCAGTGCGGCACGGTTGCGGCAGTGCTCATGGCGCTGGCGGGAGCGCCTGCTCACGCAGCGACAACGGCTCTGCCCGAAGGCCTGTCAGAACAGCAGATTGATGATGTTGTGAGCAGAACACAGAAGGTGTTTGGTGTTCCCGGCGTTGCGGTTGGTGTCATCCATGATGGCAGGATTGTTTTTGCCAAAGGATATGGCAGCAAGGCGGAAGATGGGAAAAGTGGGAAGGTGGATAACACAACCCTGTTCGCCATTGGCTCCAACAGCAAGGAGTTTACGGCCACAGCACTTGCCACCCTTGTGGATGAAGGCAAACTGCACTGGACTGACCGTGTCAGTGATGTCATGCCCGAGTTCAAGGTGTCTGACCCATGGATCACGCGGGAGTTCCGCGTGAGTGATCTGCTCACGCATCATAGCGGCATGGGGCTGGGGGCGGGAGACCTCATGCTGTTCTCCCACAGCACATTCACGCGCAAGGATGTTCTGGCGGCACTTCCCTATATGCCGTTTACCGGCCGCTTTCGGTCAGACTATGCGTATAACAATCTGCTGTATGTGGTAGCGGGCGCGCTGGTGGAAAAAATTTCCGGCCAGACGTGGGAACAGTATGTGCAAACTATGCTGATTGACGCCGCGGCTCTTCCGGCGTGCCAGAGCACAGCCCCTGTGCGGGGGCAGATGGATGTTGCCACAGGGCAGGGGGGAGACGGTGCCCTGCCTGAGCGGGCGACGCTCAAGCCTGACGCCATGGCCCCGGCGGGTGGCGTGTGGTGCAGTGTTAACGGGATGAACCGCTGGGTGCAGACCCTGCTGAACGGGGGGAAGACGGTCGATGGTCGGCAGATTATCAGCCTTGCCCAGCGTGATGCGCTCTGGAGCCCTCAGGCGCTGCTGCCTATGCCGGACAGTGCGGCCAAAACGCAAAGTCACTTTCGCGCTTATGGGTACGGGTGGTTTATGGAGGATTTCTTTGGCCTGAAGCGTGTCTGGCATACAGGTACCGTGAACGGCATGGTGAGTTACGTGTCCATGCTGCCGGAGAAAAACACCGGTCTGGTGGTGCTCACCAATCATGATGATTATCACGCAACCTATTCCATAGCCCTGACCCTCAGCTCCCTTATCGCTACGGGTAAAAGTGAAAACTGGGTGAATTACTTTCAGAATGTGGCCAAGGCGGTGGAGCAGAAGGCTGCGACGGAGGCGTCCACCACCGGGCCGGGCTCGCCCGCACGGCCCTTCATTTCTCTACCGGTTTCCGATTTGAAAGACTATGTCGGGCTTTATCATGATGCATGGCGTGGAGACATTCGCCTTTCCATGAAAGGAGGGGCACTGTTGATGAATTTTAGTAAGGCTGATGGGTTGTCCGGCACATTGCAGGCCCTCCCGCATGATCTGTTCGTGGCCAGATGGCAGGATCGCGCGGATGATGCGGGGGATGACAGTTATGTGCAGTTTGAGCGGAATACATCCGGCAAGGTCACAGGGTTTCATATGCAGGTGGTAGGGTCTGACTTCAGCTTTGATGTGCAGGATATGCATCCCCTCAAGGTTTCCGATCAATGAGCGCCGGGTTCTCTCCTTTCCCCCGTAGGGCTTTCCTGCAGGGAGCGTCTCTTCTGCTTGTGCAGGCCGGTGTTTCCGGCTGCCAGACATCGCGTGCGGATAAGAGGTTCGCCAAGGCTGACGGGTTGATACAGCAGGCCATTCTCAACGGGGAGTGCCCCGGTGCGGTGTGGGGTGTTGGCCAGCATGGGCGGTTGGTTCACCGTGGTGTGTTTGGCGCACGCAGTCTCGTGCCCGAACGGGAAGCCATGACATGGGATACTGTGTTCGATATGGCCTCTCTTACCAAGCCGATGATAACCGCGCTGGCCGTCATGCAGCTTGTGGAAAAGGGGCTGGTGGATCTGGACGCGCCCGTAGCCCGGTATCTTCCGCAGTTTGCGGCGGGGGGTAAGGAGAAGATTACGGTGCGGCTGCTGCTCACGCATTATTCGGGCTTGCAGCCGGATCTGTCCTTTACGCCGGACTGGTGGGGGAGGGATGAGGCTGCAAGCCGCATCATGCATGCGGTGCCAACGCAGCCACCGGGGAGCAGCTTTATCTACAGTGATCTCAATTTCATAGCCCTTGGCCTGCTTGTTGAGAAAATGACAGGGCAGAGGCTGGATGCGTATGCCCGGGAGCATATTCTGCTCCCGCTGGGCATGACGCAGTCCGGTTTTTTGCCGCCGGATGCCGAGCAGGCCCGCATTGCCCCGACCCAGTATGATGAGCACGGCCACATGCTGCGTGGCGTGGTGCATGACCCCACAGCCCGGCGGATGGGGGGTGTTGCGGGCAATGCGGGACTGTTTTCCATAGCGGAGGACGTCGTGCGTTATGCGCAGGCTCTGCTGGACAGGCAGGCAGGACGCCCCAGCCTCTTTCCCCTTGAACGCGCAACGCTGCTGCGCATGATTACGCCGCAGCAGCCAGCAGGCCAGAAAAGCCTGCGCGGTTTGGGGTGGGATATTGCCTCGCCCTATGCCACGCCAAGAGGAGAGCGGCTTTCCAGCCATTCCTTCGGACACACCGGGTTTACTGGCACATCCCTGTGGATAGATCCTGATAACGACTGCTATGTTTTTATTCTGACCAACCGTGTTCACCCCAGTGGCGGGCATAGTGTGGTGCACCTGCGGCACGCTGTTGCAACGGCTGCGGGGGAAGCTCTGGGGCTGCCGCTTATCGTGCCCTGACAGGCGGAAAGACCCTTGGTGTTAACCTCAGGTTATGAGCGGGGGGCATTTTTTAAATGGTATCCCGCCATATCTCTTTTTAGATTTTTGTTGAGGAATACCCCGGAGCATCATGCGCAGGCATGGTCCGGCGGGGTTGGGCGCTATTAAAAGGGTTGGCGGTTTTTATGCCTGTAAAGCGGACAATCATGGTGGTGGGGGGAGGCGTTATTGGCCTGACAACCGCATATGCCCTCATTCAGGCCGGACACAGTGTGACGCTCGTGGAGCGGGATCAGGATGTGGGGATACAGGCCAGCTTCGGGAATGGCGGCCAACTGAGCTACCGTTATGTGAAGCCACTGGCGGATGCAGGGATACCGCTGGAAGCACTTTCATGGATGTTCCAGAGTGAGTCTCCTATTTCCTTGAAACTCCGTCTGGACTGGCACCAGTGGCGGTGGCTGGCGGATTTCCTGCTGGCCTGCAATGCCAGAACAAACAGGGCCAATACCACCCGGCTTTTGCAGCTTGCCTTGCAGGGGCAGCAGGCCCTGCACCAGTGGCGGCAGGAGGGGCTGGCGGATTTCTTGTGGCGGCAGCCGGGGAAACTGGTTGTTTACCGGAATGCACATAAATTTTCCAAAGCCGCCGGAGCGGTCAGTAATCCGCAGCAGGAGCGGGTGTTGACCCCGAGGGAATGTGCGGAAGTGGAACCAGCCTTTGCCGGGCTTGCGCCTGCCTTGGCTGGAGGCATTTTTTCCCCGGATGATGAAGTGGCGGACTGCTATCTGTTCTGTCAGGCGTTGCTCAAGGCCCTGCAACAGAGCCCGGAGTTTCAGCTTGTAACTGGAGAGGCTACGTTTGAAGAGGGGGGCGCGGAGCGGTGCCGCGTGCGTATTGATGGCGTGCCACAGCAGACAGATGTGGTTGTTCTGGCCGCAGGGCTTGCATCTCGCAGCATGATGCAGCCTCTGGGGAGGACGCTGCCCCTGTACGGCCTGAAAGGATACAGCCTGACTGTGGAGGCGGACCCTGCCGTGCTGCCGGATGTAAGCGTGACGGATTATGACAACCGCGTGGTTTATGCGCGCCTCGGGCGGCGTCTGCGTGTCGCCGCCATGGTTGATATTGGTGCGCTGGATGCCTCTCTTGACCCACGCCGCATTGCCGGCCTGAAACGTCTGGCGGAGGAAACCCTTCCTGCCGCAGGGCCATATGGTTCCGCAGCCACATGGGCGGGCATGCGGCCCGCCACCCCCACTGGAGTGCCGCTTGTAGAGCGGACACAATGGCGTAACCTGCTTTTGAACGTGGGTCATGGCGCCTTGGGATTTACACTCTCCTGCGGCTCTGCCCTGACAATCCGCGATCTTGTTGAAGGGATGACCCCGTAACATGAGACACCACCCCGCTGTTCTCTCCCGCCGCCGCGTTCTGCTGGGGGGTGTGGCTGGTGCCCTTGCGGGCCGCCACGCCCGCGCTCTGGCGCAAAAAGGGGCGGCTCCCGGCATGACGATGCTGGATGGGCTGGAAGCGCCGGTCGAGGTGTTTGAAGACCATTGGGGTGTACCGCATGTGCGTGCGGCTTCGGTGCCGGACGCCTTCTTTGCCAATGGGTATCTGATCGCTCGGGACAGACTGTGGCAGCTTGATTTCGAGTATCGGCGCGCGCTGGGTCGGCTGGCGGAGGTGTTTGGCCCTGATTTTGTGCCATCAGACACGGCAAACAGGCTTTTCCTGTTCAGGGGAGATGTGCACGCGGAGTTTGCGGCGCTGCCGCCTGTCGTGCAGGCCTGTGCCAAAGCGTACGTGGCGGGGATCAATGCCTTTCTTGAGCAGATCGCATCAGGAGGCGCGGAGCTTCCGGAAGAATTCCGGATTTTTTCCTGCCAGCCGCTGGCGTGGCAGGTGCTTGATCTGGTGCGGATCCGGGCGGAAGCAACGGGCAACACCAAGGCTGAAATCCGCCGTGCCCGCCTCGCGGCGCAGGATGCGCTCGCCTATGATGCCCTGATCATGCCGCTGCGCCCGGCGCATACGCTCAGGGTGCCGGAGGGGCTGGATGTGCAGGCTGTAACCGAGCAGGATCTTGGCCTGTTTGGCGTGTTGCAGAATGATCTGCCGCTCTCAGGCCTGCATGTGCCGCCACCGCCCGGCGAAGGGGACCACCGGCGCGCCAATGAGGGAAGCAACGCTTGGGTGATTGCTCCGGCCCGCACCGCCACGGGCCGCCCCATTCTGGCGAATGATCCGCATCTTGAGTTTGGCGCGCCGGGGCCTCGGTATGTTCTTCATCTGACTGCACCGGGGCTGGATGTTATCGGCGGTGCCTCTACCGGCATGCCGGGTGTCATGCAGGGCCATAACGCGCATTTTGCCTTCGGGCGGACCAACTTTCATATTGATCAGGAAGACCTGTTCATCCTGCGGACGCACCCCTCGCGGCCTGACCATTATTTTCATAAGGGCCGCTGGGTGGAGATGGCGCAGGAGGAGGTCAGTATTGCCGTGCGCGGTGAGCCCGCGCGAAAGGTCACGCTGCGCTATGCGGCGCAGGGGCCGGTTGTTTCTGCGGACGCTGCGCGGAACAGGGCGGTGGCGGTTGCCGCGACATGGTTGTATCCGGGTGCGAACGGCATGCTGGCCAATATCGGCATTAATCTGGCGCATGACTGGAGCAGTTTCCGTGAGGCTTTGAAGCTCCATACCAGCCCGACCAATTTCACGTATGCTGATACGGCAGGGAATATTGGCTGGCAGGCTGCGGGTGGGCTGCCGCAGCGTTCGGGCGGGCATGATGGCCTGATGCCTGCTCCGGGTGAGGGACAGTATGACTGGAAAGGCCTCCAGCCGCTTGAGGCGCTCCCCAGCAGCTTCAACCCGGCCTGTGGCTGGTTTGGCACGTCCAACGAACTGAATCTGCCGCCGGATTATCCTTACGAGCAGCGGTGCGTCAGTTACGAATGGAAAGACCCTTACCGCTACCAGCGCGTGGCGGAGGTTCTTCAGGCCTCCCCTCATGCCACTGTGGCGGGCAGTGTGGCCCTGCAGCATGATACGCTCTCTCATCTGGCGTTGTCCGTTGTGCAGCTTCTGCCTGAAGTCCCGGCCCGAGTGCAGCCAGAAGCAGCCTTGCTGCGGCAGTGGAACGGGCGCGTGGAGGCATCCAGTGCCGCCGCTGCCCTGTATGAAATCTGGTGGACGCGGCTGAACAGCCTGTTTTATCAGGCTCTGGTGCCGGAGCCTCTGCGCCCGCTTCTGCCCGCGTCACTCAATGCATCCGTCCTTCTGGCTTTGCTGCAAAAGCCTGATGGACGATTGGGAGATAAACCGGAAGCACAACGGGATGCCCTAATGCTCAGGGCGTTTCAGCAGGCTGTTGAGGAGATCCGGGATCGTTTGGGGCCGGTTGCTGCTGGCTGGCAGTGGGGCAGGCTGCATACCGTGCAACTCCGCCACCCGCTTTGCGCGGTGAAAGCCATAGCAGAGGCGTTTCTGCCCATAGGGGGAGAAGCTGCCGGGAGTGGCGGGGATTCCTACACGGTTATGGCGCGCTGGTATAATCCTGACCTTTCCCCAACAGCGCTTGCACAGGGGCGTAACCCTTATGCGGTGACAGGCGGAGCCAGTTATCTGATGGTCTGTGATGTCGGGGCATGGGATCATTCAGTGTTTCTCAATTTCCCCGGTCAGTCTGCATCGCCAAAGAGCGGGCATTATCAGGATTTTCTGAAGCCATGGCTCAAGGGGGAGATGCAGCCTCTGGTTTTCTCCGCGCGTGCGGTTCAGGCAGCGTCCAGACATCACACCATGCTGTATCCAAAAAGGAAAACACCATGACCTATAAGACAGTATGCCTAACAGTATCTTCTGCTCTGGCTCTGGTGCTTTCCATCACGCCAGCTCTGGCGCAAAGCCGGACAGACAAAGCTATGGATGCCGTGATGAGCGCGGCCGAAGCCCGGCCTCTGGCTGCTCTTGCAGCGGTCAAACTGCAGAACGGCCAGCCTGTCTACCAGTATTATGGCGGATTTGCCCGGCGTGATGGCGCGCAAACCGTTCCGGTTAAGCAAGAAACGCTTTTCCGTATTGCCTCCATCTCCAAGGTGGTGACGACGATTGGCCTTATGGAACTGGTGGAGCAGGGCAAGATCAATCTCGATCATGATGTGTCGGACTATCTTGGCTTTCCGTTGCGGAACCCTGATTTTCCAGAAACGGCCATTACCGTGCGGATGCTTCTGAACCATACCTCCACCATCCGGGATGCAGATGTCTATGTTCTGCCGCCCGGCAGGGCAGTGCGGGAGTTTTTTGATAAAACCCACAAACCCGGCGCAGAGGACTATCATTTTTCCTATCATGATGGCCATGCTCCCGGCACGTATTTTACATATTGCAACCTGTGCTACGGGCTTGTGGGAACCATTATCGAACGCGCCAGCGGGGAGCGGTTTGACCGGTATCAGAAACATCATGTTCTGGAACCGCTGAAAATTGACGGCGGCTATAATGTGACGGAGCTTGACCACCCGGAGCGGGTCGCGACACTGTATCAGCACCTCCCCGCGGGGTATGAGGCCACGGTGGACAGTCCGCCCTTCAAGGGCTGGAATAAACAGGCGCTTGCAGCCTACAGAATTGGCCAGAACGGAACCCTGTTTTCCCCGCAGGGCGGGCTGCATATTTCCCTTCAGGGGCTCACGCGTCTGGCGCGTTTCATGATCCAGCGTGGCACGCTTGATGGTGTCAGAGTGCTCACGCCGCAGAGCATTGAGGCGATGGAAACCCCCACATGGGTGTTTGACGGGAAAAACGGCACCTGTCCTTATCCGCTGAGTGCATATGGCCTGAGCATGTTTGTGCTGAGTGGCGCAAAAGACACCAATGGAAAGCCGGACAGCCCCTATGCAGGCTATAAAGGCGGGCTGCGAGGACATCTGGGGGATGCGTACGGATTGCATTCCGGCTTCTGGTACAATCCGAAAAACGGAGAGGCCTACCTGTTCGCGGCAGATGGTTTCCCTGATTATGATCAGGTGCGCCCCGGCCAGTATTCGTCTTTTTCCCGAGTTGAAGAGAAAATTTTCACAGCGTTGGCAGGGGTGCAGCCATGATGCGTCGTTTTTCATTTGCAGCCGCCCTTCTTGCGGGTGGGGTGTGCTTTGCCCAGCCTGTTGGCGCGACACCGCTTGATGAGGCCGGAGCCCGGCAGCAGATCAAGGCGCTTCTGGCCATGCCTTTTGCCAGTGGTCTGGTGGGGGCAAGCAAGGCCAGCCGCTTTGCGTGGGTGGAAAAGCGCAGTGGTGTGCGCAATATTCTGGTGGCCGATGCCACAGGAACGCCTGAAGCCCTGACCCATTTCACGCAGGATGACGGAACGGATTTATGGGGGCTGGCTCTCTCTCCCAATGGCAGGACGCTGGCCTATGTGGAAGGAGGAGACCCGGAATATCCGGATGATCCGTCACCAGCCCCTAACCTTCCATCCTTCGGCACCCGCCAGACCGTGAGTATCGTGCTGGAAGGCGGCAGGCAGATGCAGGTGGGAGAGGGCTGGAATCCCACGTTCTCTCCAGATGGGCGTATGCTGGCCTTTATCCGCAAGGGGTCTTTGCTTCTCGCACCCGTCGGCGGGGTGGCCAAAGAGGTCATGAACGTTCCGGGGCATCTGACATCGCTTCAATGGTCGCCAGATGGCAAGGCCGTGGCCTTCACGCTGGACCGTGGCACGCATGCGTTTATCGGGTTATGGCGTGTCAAACAGGGCGCTATGGCGTTTCTTGCGCCAGCGCTGGGGCAGGATAGCCTGCCTGCGTTTTCACCTGATGGGCGTTCTCTCGCGTTCGTGCGCGAGCATATGCCCATCGCGTATCAGAAAACCGAAAAAGCCTCGTTCTGGGCGCTGCATGTTTATGATCTTTCGAGCGATACAGACCATGTTGTGTGGACAGCGCCAGCAGGGCAGGGCGCACGGTTTTTTGCGCCGGAAGGCAGTGGCCTGCTGTGGGCTGATAACGCGCATCTGCTCTTCCCGTGGGAGGGGAGCGGCTGGATGCGGGTGTGCACCGTGGAGCCTGCAAAGGCCGGGCCGGTGCGATGCCTGACGCCGGATAAGGCGGAGGTTTCCTCTTATCGGCTCTCTCAGGATGGCAGGACGCTTTTCTATACCAGTAACGCCGGGGATACAGATCTCTGGCACGCATGGCAGCAACCTCTGGAGGGGGGCGCGCCACAGCGTTTGACTCACGCGGAAGAAATGGAGACAGATCTTGCCGTTGCGGGCGGGCGTGTGGCGCTCATGGCCACCAGCGCCACGCAAACGGCGCATCCGGTTGTGGTGGGGCAAAGTGGTGAGAGCCATGCGCTGGTCTCCCCGCAAGCCCCTGCATCTGTGCATTTTGTGACACCACGGACAGTCATTCTGCACAGTGCGGATGGTGAGGTGGTGCACGGGCAGGTGTTTGCGCCGGAAGGCGGTAGTGCGGCGCCTCATGCCGCTCTGGTGTTCGTGCATGGCGGCCCGCACCGGCAAATGCTCCCTGCCTTTAACAGCATGGGGTATTACTCCAACGCCTATGCCATGAACCAGACACTGGCGGCCCAGGGCTATACGGTGATTTCCATCAATTATCGCAGCGGAACCGGGTATGGCGAGGCGTTTCGCAACGCCCCTGGCATTGGCAGGGAGGGGGCCAGTGAATATCGGGATATTCTTGCCGCGGCCACGTATCTGAGAACCCTGCCGGATGTTGACACTACCCGCATCGGCATATGGGGTGGCAGTTGGGGCGGTTACCTGACGGCGCTCGCGCTGGCCCGCAATAGTGACATCTTTGCCGCCGGAGCTGATTTTCATGGCGTGCATGATATGACCGAGCCCGACAAGCTTGGCCTTTCCCCCGCGCAGAACAAGGCTGCGCATGATCTGGAATGGCAGTCTTCCCCCGCAGCGGATATTGCGCATTGGCGCGCACCTGTTCTGCTGGTGCATGGTGATGATGACTATAACGTGGAATTTGAGCAATCCACGCTTCTGGCAAGGCTGCTTTCAGAACAGGGGGTGGCGTATGAGGAGCACGCCTTTCCCAATGAACGCCATGCTTTTCTGCGGATGCAGGACTGGCTCACGGCATATATGTGGATGGATGCATTTTTCGGCCGCACGCTGGCTCCACGCCAGCACTGAGTGTTCAAACGGAGTTTCTGGGGAAGGGGGCGTATCGGGATGTCAGAAAAAAAGCAGGATGAGGCCTGTCCGGGAAGGGGCAGGGGCGTTTGGTTGAAAAATCTGAGATCCTCTACGCTTTTATCCAGCCTCTTTCTGGCTGTGGCCAATCTGCCCTGTGCGCCCGCCAGCGCGGCCTCTGTCGCGGGGGGTGAAGCTTTGCAGCAGAGTATCGCCAGAACAGTTCAGGCGGCTCCCGGGCATTTTGCTGTTTATGCCGCCCGGAGTGGTCAGGCCCCCGATGTGTGCCTGAACTGTGATGATCTCATCAACGCAGCCAGCACCATCAAACTGTTCGTGCTGGATGCCGCCTATGCGGCATTTGCAAAAGGCCAGTTAAGCCCGGAAGAAACCATAACGGTTCACAATCATTTTCATTCTCTGGTTGGGAGCGGCACGTTTGCCTTGCAGCAGAAAGAGGATTCTTATGATCCGCTTTATGCACAGGCAGGCAAGCCTGTGCCGGTTTCAGAACTCCTGCGGGTGATGATCCAGTACAGCAGTAATCTGGCCACCAATCTGATGATTGAAAAGCTGGGTGTGTTGCCTGTCCGCTCAGTTGTGAAAGCTCAGGGGCTGAACGGAATTTTTTTCGGGCGCATGATTGAAGATTTTGATGCGAACGATCAGGGGATCCGTAATCGGGTTTCAGCGCGCGGTTTGGGCGGCTTTTTGCAAAAGCTGGATAGCGGGCGGATTGTGGGCAAGGCACAGAGCCAGAGCATGGTGCAGATCATGCTGGGGCAGACATTCAATGATATCATTCCGCCAGGTCTACCAGCCGGAACGCCTGTTGCGCACAAGACAGGCTGGGTCGATGGTGTGCGCAATGATGCGGCCCTTGTGACCCTGCCTGACGGTACGCGCTATATTCTGGTGCTGCTGACCTCTGATCTGCCGGATGAGCAGGCGGGGATCAAGGTTCTGAATGGCCTGTCTCATCAGGTTTACGGGTATTACCTGAAACAGGCTCACCCCGCCCCCTGATAGAAGATCATGCCACGCTGGCTTCGCCGGACCTTCGCTCCAAAAATGATGACGGAGGCCCTTACGCGCGCCTGACAGGCAGAGTGATGAATTCTGTTTGACGTGATGTGAAGTGGGGAAGGGGACGTCGTGACTTTCAGGGGGATTGTCGTGCGTAGCACGGCCTTATACCTGCGAGATCAGGATACTTCTGCCTGAGAGCGAAAACGTCGGGAGTTGACCGATACGGCTTTCCCGCCAAATCGCATCTGACATCTGACATCTGACATCTGACATCTGACATCTGACATCTGACATCCGACACGGCGCACGGTTTTCAGGAGCACTACAGGTTAAATCCTGTAGCCATGGGCACGAGCCCGATGAAATCCTGCATGATGGTGTGTTTTTTTGAGGGGGAAGAGCAGGCCTGCTATTGGAAGTGTCTGGCAGGCATCAGGGGAAGGGCTTGGCGGGGAAGTTTCGTGTTCTCCTGAAGACTATGCCCCAGAGATGCGTGGCGTTTGACAGGAAAAAGGGCCTGCCTCTCGAGAGAGAGACAGGCCCTGTGGTTCATTTCAGAAACTCAGAAGTGCGCGCCAATCTGCATCTGGAAGGAACGACCCAGAATGGCATCGTAGTATCGTGCCAGGCTGACTGTCCCGACATCTTTGGGGAGAGCGTCAAACACATTGTTCATCATGAAGTTGAGGTTCAGATTTTTTGTGATTTTATAACCGATTGTTGTGTTGAAATAGAAGAAATCCGGTCGGTTGTTGTCCGTATTCGCATATTGTCCGGCGGTTACGTTAAATTTTGAGGGGCCATAGTAAATTGTCTGCCACTGCACAAAAAGTGGCCCGCGCATATAGTCCAGATTGGCTGTAAAGGAATCCTTGGGTGATCCGGTACCGCCGACTTCCGGGTATGTCGTGCCAAGGAATGTCTGCGTGTTTTTGACGTAATGGTTATAGTTCACGCCAAGATTGAACGCACCCCAGTCAGCAAACCGGTCTCCAAAGCGCCTGAGCGGAAGGGAATAGTTCAGGGTTCCTTCAAGCGCCTGCATATGCTGGTTGGCGATATTCACGAAACCTTCTTCATATCCTGTGACCTGATGGGAGCTGGGGTCACGGCTGAACATTCCGCAATACTGGTTGGGAAACGCTTTTGAATCGTAACAGGCACTCATGATGTCACTGATGCCCAGATCCTGAATCTCGTTGCTGATTTTCACGTCAACAAAAGAGGCGTCAAGCTGCAAACCGGGAACAAACCGCGGCATGAAATGGAACGAACCCGTGTAGCTGTGAGAAACTTCGTTCTGTAGGTGCGGGTTGCCACCATCCGTTCCATAAATGCCATAGTTGACGATATTCGAGACAAATCCTTTGGGAATACCCTCTTTGGCGCAGTTGGCCGCGCGAATGGCGGGGCTGGGGCCAGACGTAATATCTTCCGCCGCGCAGGGATCACTGGCCATGGTGTTCACACGGCTTTGAGGGGAAAACAGTTCTGTGACAGACGGATTACGAACGGACTGCGCATAGTTGCCGCTGAATCCGAAATCCTGCGTGGGCCACCAGCTGCCGCCGAACATGTAGGTCCAGTAGCTGCCTGTCATGCTGTTGTGAATGTAGCGTCCGTTTGCCGTGGCGGAGATATGGTAGGCACCGGGCACGTGCATGCCGGGGGAGACAATGGGGACATCAAGTTCACCAAAGGCTTCATGCGTTCCGTAGGCACCATTGGTGTTGGGGGTGGGGATTTCATCCCCATACTGGCGGCGGCTGCCATCAGCCAGAACTTCACCGTTCAGAATGGACCCTGCATTGAAATCGTAAGATTCCCGCCGGTGCTCGTATCCCAGATCCCAGCGCACGTTGCCTGCGGGCAGTTTTAGAACGGTGCTGTGAATTTCTGCCTGTATATCGCGCTGCGTGTTCTTGTTTTTCGGGTTCACCCACGAGGTAATGTAGTTGAGAGCCGCAGGACTTTCCTGATTGCGCCCGAAAACATTGAGCGGAGCACAGGTTTCGCTCCGGGTTCTTGCTGTGGAGTTGATGTAGCCCGGCGCGCACCCGATGCTGCCATCGCTCAGTGTAACAGCATCAAGAGCGTTGATGAGGTTGTTCGTATCCACCATCAGGGTGCGGGTATTGCTCAGATAGGCGCTGTATTCCCCTTTGACATTCCATTCAAAATGCCGCCCCAGCGTATCAAAGTCACCATTCAGGCCGCCTTGAAAGCGGTACATCTGGTTTGTTGTCGTAAAGGCGCCTTCGCCAAAATCCTGATTGGCGCGGGACAGATAGAAAGTATCCGTTGGCTGCCCGGCGGCTTTCAGGGCGTTGACAATGGTTGAGCGTTCACCAGACGTCAGGAACGGATTGGCTGTGTTCAGAACAAGATTGCCGTTCACGTAACTGGCGGGGGCTGCGTCAAAATCGGCGCGTGTCAGAGGGTCGCCCTCAAATGTGGCGGAGTAATACAGGCTCTGGTTGACGGAGCTTTTTGCCTGCCCTCTCTGATACCAGCCCTGCCAGGTTGCGTGCAGATGCGGTGTCAGATCGTAATGCCCCAGCGTTGTCAGGTTCAGGGAGTCCTGCGGAGTATAAAGCTGGTCATAGTCTTCAAAGGAAAGACCATTGCCTCCGGCTGTATAATAATTGCTCCGTGTGACCGTTCCTGTCAGCGGCGTCAGGGATTTGCCATCCGTGCTGAACTGGAGCACGCCACCGCCAGGTGCGGCAATACCGCCTGAAGCGCGCCCGTATCGGGACGGGTTGAGATACCCGTTTACAAGCGGAATACCGGTTGCGCTGAGCTGGCTGAACCGTTCATTGCGCGTCAGAACATAGTAGTAAGGGGAATCACTCGTCTTGGCGGGCCAGAGATAGGTTTCCGCATTGCTGCCGATGCTGTTCCGGCGGTCATTATAAACCAGGCCGTCTGCATTGCGGTATTCCACATCGAACACCACACCGCCTTTGTCATGGTCAAAGCCGGTGCCGTATTTCAGGTAGATTTTTTCCTTTCCGGCATCCAGCTTCTGCGTCCAGTCTCCCTGTGCGCTGAAATCAACGCCCTTGAAATGGTCATCAAGCTGATAGTTGACCACACCGGCCACGGCATCCGCGCCGTAAGCGGCCCCTGCGCCGCCATAACGTGTGTCAATTTTCTTCACCAGAGACGTCGGGATGGTTCCCACATCGACCTGCGACCCACTGCCCGCGCCATAGAGCGATGCTGTAGCCCCGCCAACCATGCGCATGCCATCAACCAGTGTCAGAGTGCGCTGGTCTCCCAGCGCCAGCAGACCGGAGAAGGTCTGCCCGGCACCCCACGCCCCCTGTGACCCGATCGGGGTGTTGGACGGGAGCGAAAATGCCGGGTTTTCCCGCAGGAGGGCCAGCCCCAGATTGGAATAGCCGCGCGCCTGAAGCTGCTTGGCATCCAGAGTGGTCCCGGCGGTCACGTTGCTCAGGCGGGTCTGGGAAAGACGGGTGCCGGTAACGGTCACATCTTCATTGCCGCCCGGCATGGCGGATGCGGCATTCAGAATGGCTGCGGACTTCTGGCTGCCGCTGCTCTGGCTTGTGGCGGCAGCACCTGTCTGGGGTGCTGCGGGCGTGGACGGCGAAGCAACGGCCTTGGGGGCTGTTTTTTTCTTTTTGCTTTTAACGGATACGGCGGTTCCGGGGCGTGCCTGTTTGGCCTTGGCGGCTTCCGCAGAGTGGGCGCTGCTGCCAACAATGAACGCAGCGGCACCAACCAGCAGCATGGTTTTCAGGCCCGGCTCAAACAGCCCCCCCCGGTAAGTTCTTCGATGAGATCGCAGATCAAGACGCATTCCATAACACTCCCCATGCCGCCACACTGGCCATTCCGAAAGCGTTATGATCTCATTTTGCGTTGTTTTTTGTCGATTTCCAAAACATGGCAACGCATTAACCTGTGGTTAAGGTGCTGATATCAAGTGCTGGGGGCTGGAGTTTGTTTCAGGCGTCCCGCGTTGTGCCTTGTGCCGGCATGGGTACGGCCCTGATGCGCGGTAAAACGCAACAGGGGCGCAGGGCAGGGGTATTTCAGGCTTTATTGGCGGTATTGGCGGTGTAGTCCAGTTTTGTGTTTCCGCGCACCAGCCAGTACGCGATGCCCAACGCCAGAACCGCGGCGGAGAGGGCCAGAACCTCAAGAACATTGACGTCACTGAGGTCCAGCACGATGAATTTCCGCACGGTGGCCATCATGCCGATAAGCAGGACAGAGCGCATGCGGACCAGACTGTGTGAGGGGGTTTCCGGCAGCACAAGAATGGAGTGCTTGAATTCAAGCGCGATCAGAACCGTGAAAAAAAGTCCGAAAAGACCCTGCAGAACAACCGGGTTGGTTGGCGTCAGGTGGGCCGTGCGTACAGCCTCGTAAACGGCAAAGACAACATGAATGAGGCCCAGTGTTGCAATGACCATGATGCACAGGGTGAGGACCAGCATCGCGAACTCTTCAAAAAGATCAAAAAGCAATGAGATCTTCAGGAAACCTGGGATATTTTTGATCATGTCGCGAATAAGTCCTTTTAGGCTGTCATGCAGTGGGCCCCTTGTTATCAGAAACCCATTACGGCATCAGCCCCGAAAGTGAACTGTCCTGTGTTTCTGGAATTATTGAAGGGGGTTGTGCCGTTCAGGGAGCGGTCAAACCGTATTTCAGGGCGGATTTCAAACACCTTGACATGGTGGCCGAGTGTCGGCTGCCACGTTGCGCCCAGTGTCAGGGCTCCATAGGTTGTGGGGGGAGCGGACTGGGTTACTGTTGGCTTGCCAAGTGTTGACTGCATATAGGCGTTATCCGCAATAAAGGACGTGACAAGCAGCCCGGTATTGTCGCGATAAATTTCGCCGCGATAGTTCAGTGTGAGGGTCGGCGTGAGGTGATAGGACAGGTAACTGACAAAACTGTAGGTATCCGCCCGTAATCCTTCGTCATGCATCACATTCAGCTCGCCGGTGAATGAGAGTTTGTCCGAAATCTTGTAGGTGCCGCTCAGGTCATTCCAGAAGCGCTGGGCGGTGTTGGCCGTGTGCCCCAGGGAGCGAGTGGCATCTTCGGGGCCAACGCGGCCAAGATACGTCAGGCTGAGCCTGCCGTTGGCCAGCCCCGATGCGGAGAGCCCGAAATACCCGGCTGCGGCGTGGTTATTGTCCCCCGCCCCGAAGGATACCTGATTACCGGTATCCACACCGAAAAGGGCATCGAGATGGTCGGTCAGGTGCCACTGGAACATCGCGCCGACATGTTCGAACGGCGTGGAATACTGGGTTGTGTAGGACAGGGTATAAAAAGGCCGTAGGGTGGGGTCGAGCGATTCAACGCCCATGGGTGATGCCAGAATACCCACCTGCATATCCAGCCCATGGCGGGTCAGCCAGGGCAGGTGCACGTCAAGATGTGCCTGGGGAATGATGAACTGGTAGCGGGTGTTCATCATGCGGTCCGTAATGCCGGCGATATTGAAGTAACGCCCATCGGCGCCATAGAGACCGCGGACAAGGAAGCCGATGTCATAGTGAGATGAGGTCGTGTCCACCGCGCGCGCGACCGTCAGCGCGAGCTGGTCGAGCTGGGCCTGATTGGCCCTGTCCCCAATCAGTTGCCCGAAATTGACACCGTTTGAAGGGCGCGCGGGGTTGGCGTTGATGCCGCCTTCTATCTGCGCGCCCAGCGTCACGCTCTGAAGCCAGTTCTGCGGTGTTTCGGCCTGTGCCGGTTTGCAGCCCAGAACGGCTGTGACCAGCGCAAGACCGGCGACAAGGCCGGGGCATCCGGCGGATTTGGACCAGTGTTCGAAAGGTGTTTCGAATCGGTTCGATATCTTCATCATGATGAGGCTCTTGTAAAATGAGGCGGTTGCCGGAAAAAGGGTGTGGGGTGCCACGCTCTCCGCCCGGCGACGTGACCGAGCTATGCCCCGGGAGTGCCCTGCTGCAAGACGCAGACCAGCCAAATCCCGCGCTTTTCACCAAATTCCTATGAGTTTCCTATGAAGCTCGCCGTAGCTCCCTCTGTCATTCCTATGTCCTTCAGCCGGATAATTCCCCCGACACCAAAGGGAGCATTTTTGTATGCTGGATATTTTGTATCTCGCGCTGGGGATGGCAGGCTTTTTGGCCTGCACCGGCTATATCTTCATCTGCGCGAGGGTCTGACATGACACCTGAACTCATTATGGCCGGTGGCGTCACTCTCGGTCTTCTTGTGTATGTCACAGCCGTTCTGTTGCGCCCGGAGAAGTTCTGACAATGTCGATTTCCGGTTGGGTCACGATCGCGGCCTTTCTCATCTGCGTCATTGCGATGACAAGGCCGCTTGGCGGCTTTCTCAAACGCGTTCTTGAAGGAGAACGCCATCTGCTGGGCCAGATTTTCGGGCCTTTTGAACGGGCGATCTATCGTATTGCAGGGGTCCGGGCGGATGAGGAGCAATCCTGGTCACATTATGCCTTTGCGATTATCGTTTTCAAAATCGCCTGTTTTGTGGTGGTTTACGGCCTGCTTCGCCTGCAGGCGTCTCTGCCCTTCAATCCCAACGGGATGGGGGCTGTCGCACCGGATCTGGCCTATAATACAGCCATCAGTTTTCTGACGAACACGAACTGGCAGAGCTACGGTGGTGAGACCACTATGAGCTATCTCAGCCAGATGCTGGCGCTCACGGTGCAGAATTTTGTCGCCGCAGCCGCAGGGATTGCCATTGCCGCTGCTGTCATAAGGGGGTTTGCACGGCGCAGTGCAGCCACAATCGGCAATTTCTGGGTCGATCTTGTGCGCGTGACACTGTATGTCCTCCTGCCGCTATGCGTTGTTCTGGCAGGCTTTTTCGTGTTCGAAGGTGTGCCGCAGACCCTGCTGGGCTCCGTGACGGTCTCCACGCTGGAAGGCGCGCATCAGACCATTGCTCTTGGTCCTGTTGCCTCTCAGGAAGCAGCCAAGCTGCTGGGCACAAATGGTGGTGGCTTCTTCAACACCAATTCGGCGCATCCGTTTGAAAACCCGAATGCCCTGACAAACTTTGTCCAGATGCTGGCTATTTTTGCACTGGGCGCCGGGCTTACGAATATGTTCGGCCGTATGGTCGGCAAGGAACGGCAGGGCTGGGCCATTTTCTCGGCAATGTCAGTTCTTTTCCTTGTGGGTGCGAGCGTTCTCTACTGGTCTGAAGCGCACGGAAACCCGCTGCTTACATCGCTCGGGATTGATCCCTCTCTTGGGAACATGGAAGGTAAGGAAACACGCTTTGGCGCCATTGGCTCCGCATTGTTCGCGGCAGTCACGACAGATGCCTCCTGCGGTGCGGTCAACGCAATGCATGAGAGCTTCCTGCCGCTTGGCGGCATGATCCCGCTTATCAACATGATGCTGGGTGAAGTGATTATCGGGGGCGTCGGGGCAGGGCTTTACGGGTTCCTCCTGTTTGCAATCATCTCCGTCTTCATGGCGGGTCTGATGGTCGGGCGCACACCTGAATATCTGGGCAAGAAAATCGAGGCGCGCGAGATCAAGATGACAATGCTGGCGGTGCTCTGCCTGCCACTTGTCATGCTGGGTTTCACGGCTCTTGCGGTTGTTCTGCCTGCCGGTCTTTCAGCACTTTCCGCAAGTGGGCCACATGGTTTTACGGAGGCGCTCTATGCCTATACCTCCGCCGCGGCCAATAACGGGAGTGCGTTTGGTGGCCTGACCGCCAATCCGTTCTGGAACATCACGCTTGGTCTGGGCATGATGATCGGGCGCTTCTTTGTCATCATTCCGGTTCTGGCCATTGCGGGCTCCATGGCCGCCAAGAAGATTGGTGTTCCGACCCCGGGAACCTTCCCGACCGATACAGGTCTTTTCATCGGGCTCGTCATTGGCGTGATCCTCATTGTCGGCGGCCTTACCTTCCTTCCTGCACTCGCTCTCGGGCCGATTGTCGAGCATCTCGCGATGCTGCGCGGCACGCTGTTCTAAGAGGCGCATTGTTCATGACACTTCATTCACACCGTTCGGCCGCCCCACAGGGCGGTCAGGCTCCCCGCCAGCGTGAAAACGCCGGTATGATCCGGGGCGATCTGCTGCTGCCCGCCGTGGTGGAGAGCTTCCGCAAGCTTGATCCACGCATCATGTGGCGTAATCCCGTCATGTTCGTGGTGGAAGTGGTTACAGTTCTGACCACAGTCCTGCTCGTGCGTGATCTTGTAGCCGGGGGAACGCATCCCGGCTTTGCCATCCAGATCAATCTCTGGCTCTGGTTTACCCTGCTGTTTGCCAACTTCGCCGAAGCCGTTGCGGAAGGCCGGGGCAAGGCGCAGGCCGACAGCCTGCGCCGCACCCGGACGGAAACACGCGGCAAACGCCTGGTGATTGATGCGGATGGCCGCTTCACGCCAGAAGGCCTGTATGATGAAGTTCCGGCACCGGAACTCGTCGTGGGGGATGTGGTACTTGTCCAGGCTGGAGATTTCATCCCCAGCGATGGCGAGGTGATCGAAGGGATTGCCTCTGTTGATGAATCCGCCATTACAGGGGAGTCCGCTCCTGTTATTCGTGAAAGTGGCGGGGATCGTTCTGCCGTAACCGGCGGCACCCGCGTGCTTTCGGACTGGGTGATTGTCAGGATCACGGCAGCGCAGGGCTCGACATTCCTGGATCGTATGATTTCACTGGTGGAAGGCGCGCAACGCCAGAAAACCCCCAACGAAATCGCTCTGACGATCCTGCTTGCCGGGATGACGCTGATCTTCATTTTCGCGGTCGCGACCATTCCAAGCTTCGTGCACTACGCGGGCGGCCATATTTCCGTTCTCATTCTGGTTGCGCTGTTCGTCACCCTTATCCCCACAACCATCGGGGCACTGCTCTCCGCCATCGGGATTGCCGGGATGGACCGGCTGATCCGCTTTAACGTGCTGGCCATGTCCGGTCGCGCTGTTGAGGCCGCGGGGGATGTGGATACGCTGCTGCTCGACAAGACAGGCACCATTACCATCGGGGATCGTCAGGCCGCCGCGTTTGTGCCTGTTATGGGGGTCACGGAGCAGGAACTGGCGGATGCCGCGCAGCTTGCCTCCCTTGCGGATGAAACACCGGAAGGGCGCTCCATTGTTGTGCTCGCAAAGGAGAAGTTCGGCATACGGGGGCGGGAGATGAATGCGCTCGATGCGCATTTCGTTCCCTTCACGGCGCAGACCCGCATGAGTGGTGTGGATATTGGTGACCGGCAGATCCGCAAGGGCGCTGTAGACAGCGTGATTGCCAGCCTTGGGGAGAGGAACGCTGCTGCCGGGCAGGTGCGCGAGATTGCCGCGGGCATCGGGCGGCAGGGGGGCACACCTCTGGCCGTGGTGGATAGTGGGCGTCTTCTGGGTGTTGTGCATCTGAAGGACGTGGTGAAAGGTGGTATTCGCGAGCGGTTTGCCGAGCTGCGCCGCATGGGGATCCGCACGGTCATGATCACGGGGGACAACCCGCTGACAGCCGCCGCAATTGCTGCGGAAAGTGGCGTGGACGATTTTCTGGCTCAGGCAACACCGGAAGCCAAGCTGGCGCTCATCCGCAAGGAACAGGCTTCAGGCAAGCTTGTGGCCATGTGTGGGGACGGCACGAACGATGCTCCGGCCCTCGCTCAGGCGGATGTGGGCGTGGCCATGAACACCGGCACGGTCGCTGCGCGTGAGGCCGGGAACATGGTCGATCTTGATAGTGACCCGACAAAGCTGATCGAGATTGTGGGCATCGGCAAGCAGTTGCTCATGACGCGTGGCGCACTCACAACGTTCTCCATCGCTAATGACGTGGCCAAATATTTTGCGATTATTCCCGCAATGTTTGTCGGCTTCTACCCGGCGCTGTCCACCCTGAACATCATGCATCTGGCAACGCCGGAAAGCGCTGTGCTCTCGGCCATTATTTTCAACGCCCTGATTATTATCGCGCTGATCCCGCTTGCCCTGAAGGGTGTCAGCTATCGTCCCGTCGGGGCGGCGGCCCTGCTGCGGCGCAACCTTCTGATTTACGGTGTTGGTGGCCTTATCGTTCCGTTTATCGGCATCAAACTCATCGATATGCTCGTTACGGGCATCGGTCTGGCCTGAGGAGACTACCATGGCACTTTTTCGTCAGATCCGTCCTGCAGTGACGATCTTCCTCTCTCTGTCCGTCATTACCGGGCTTGCCTATCCGCTGGGCATGACCGGGCTTTCAAAGCTTGTTATGCCCGAGCAGGCGCAGGGGAGCCTGGTCCGTGTGGATGGGCAGGCGGTGGGGTCTGCCCTGATCGGGCAGAACTTCACCCAGCCCAGATATTTTCATGGTCGTCCGTCCGCCACCACAGGGCCGGATCCGGCAGATCCTTCAAAAACAGGGCCGCTGCCGTATAATGCGGCGGCCTCTGTCGCCACAAACGCCGGGCCAACGTCCAAAGCGCTGGTGGACCGCGTGACAGCAGCCGTGGCCCAGCTCAAGGCGGAAAATCCTGAAGCTGTTGCCGCTGGCCTGAGTATTCCGATGGATCTTGTCACGACATCCGGCAGTGGGCTGGACCCGGATATTTCGCCACAGGCGGCGATGTTTCAGGTCAAGCGTATTGCCCGCATGCGCAACCTTTCTGAAGATTCCCTCAAGAATCTTGTTGACGATATGACGGAACGGCCCCTGATGGGGTGGCTTGGCGTGCCTCATGTCAATGTGCTTGCACTCAATATCGCTCTGGATACCCTGCATAACTGATGGATACACGTCTTGACCGCCCCGACCCGGACGCCCTGCTGCGGCAAACCTCTACCGAGGGGGAAAATCGTGCACGCGGCCGCCTGAAAATCTTCCTTGGCGCGGCTCCGGGGGTCGGGAAGACGTTCCAGATGCTGACAACCGCGCACCAGTTGCAGCGGGATGGGGCGGATGTCCTTGTCGGCATTGTGGAAACCCATGGGCGGAGCGAGACGGCAGCGCTTGTTGAGGGGCTGGAGGTGCAGCCCCGGCGCGCCATCCGGTATCGCGGGCAGACCGTCTATGAGATGGACCTTGATGCCATTCTGGCGCGCGCCCCCGGGATTGTTGTGGTGGACGAGCTTGCCCATACCAACGCGCCGGGTTCGCGCCACCCCAAACGCTGGATGGATGTCGAGGAACTGCTGGCGGCCTGTATTGATGTGCTTACGACCGTCAATATCCAGCACCTCGAAAGCCTGAACGACATCATTGCGTCCATTACGCGGATCCGTGTGCGGGAGACGGTGCCTGACCGCGTGATCGAGCGGGCGGATGAAGTCGAACTGATTGATCTGACGCCAAACGACCTGCTGCAACGCATGCGAGATGGCAAGATCTATGCCGAGCACACGGCTGGCCGTGCGATGCTGCATTATTTCTCCCCCGGCAATCTCACGGCCCTGCGTGAACTTGCCCTGCGCCAGACGGCGCAGCAGGTGGATGCGCAGCTTGTGGACCATATGAAGGCCAATGCGATTGCCGGGCCATGGGCGGCGGGTGAGCGCATTATGGTGTGCCTGACCCTGCAGGATGGTGATGCCAGCCTGCTGCGTTACGGCAAGCGTCTGGCCGACCGGCTTCATGCGCCGTGGATTGTCCTGCATGTGGAAACAAGCCGTGACCTGACGGATACGGCGCGTGCGCGGATGGCCTCGCAGATGCACCTCGCACAGTCCCTCGGGGCTGAGACGGTAACCATCCCCGGGCAGGATGTGGCGCTTGATGCCGTGGCGTATGCACGGGCGCAGAATGTGACGCAGATTGTTGCTGCCCATCCCGCCGGGCGGGGCTGGAGCGGGCGTGTGCGGCAGTGGCTGGGCCGCGCGACCACCGAGCGCCTGATCCAGTGTTCTCAGGGTTTTCCGGTGCATGTCGTGCCGCGCTCTTCAACAGAGGATGTGGCGGCAGAAAGACCACGGGATGCCGGGCCTGTGCGCGTCGGCCCCTATGTGGCGAGTTCCCTGATTGTGATGGGCGCACTTGGCGTGGCTCTTCTGCTGCGCCGCGGGCTAGAGGTCAGCAATG
Organism: Acetobacter farinalis; assembly: GCF_011516935.1. Lineage (GTDB taxonomy): Bacteria > Pseudomonadota > Alphaproteobacteria > Acetobacterales > Acetobacteraceae > Acetobacter > Acetobacter farinalis. The sequence goes on along the minus strand of NZ_WOTF01000013.1, from coordinate 17,016 downwards.
TCTCGCTGGCGTTTCTGACAGCCATTCTGGGGGTGGCGGTGGCCTATGGGCTCTGGCCGTCTCTCTGGGCCTCACTGCTGGGGATGCTGTGCTTCAATTTCTTTTTTCTTCCTCCCCTTTACACCCTGACAATCGCGGCTCCCGATAATGTCGTGGCGCTGTTTTTCTTTCTGGCCACCGCGCTGATTGCGAGCAATCTTGGCGCCCGCGTGCGCAATCAGGCGGTTGTGGCGCGGCACCGTGCTGATATCACGCAGTCTCTCTACCATTTCAGCCGCACGATCACCGGCATTATCAGGCTGGATGACCTGCTCTGGTCTGTCAGCCACCAGATTGCGACCATGCTCGAATGCGATGTGGTGATGCTGCTGCCCGAGCATGGGAAGCTGACAGTCAAGGCATCCTATAATGCGGGCAAGCTGATCGGGGCGGAGGATCTGGCGGCGGCAGCCTGGGCGTGGAAGCACAACAGGGTTGCCGGGCGCGGGTCGGATAACCTTCCGGGGGTGCGCTGGCTGTTTACCCCCCTGCGCACCGGGCGTGGGCCGGTTGCGGTGATTGGCCTTGATACGGAAAGGGACGGGGCCATTCTCGATGCGGAACAGCAGCGCCTGCTGGATGCACTGGCTGATCAGACCGCCTCGGCCCTTGAGAGTATTCTGCTGGCCAGTGAACTGGATCAGGCGCGTCTGGATGCGGAGACAGACAAGCTGCGCGGCGCGTTGCTTACGTCCATCTCTCATGATCTGCGCACGCCACTGGCGTCCATCCTCGGGGCGGCATCCAGTCTGGACAGCTATGGGGATACACTGGACGAAGCTGCGCGCAAGGAGCTTCTGGCCACCATTCGTGATGAAGCTGAGCGCCTGAACCGTTTTGTGGCGAACCTGCTGGATATGACCCGGCTGGAAGCCGGCGCGCTGCACCCGCGCAAGGAGCCTGTGGATGTTGTTGAGATTATTGCAAGCGCCCTGAGCCGCGCGGCGCGCCTGCTGGTGGCGCATCAGATCGACATGGTGGTTGAGCCTGATCTGCCCATGTTGCGGCTGGATGATGTGCTGCTGGAGCAGGCGCTGTTCAATATTCTGGATAACGCAGGCAAATATACGCCACCGCATACGAATGTAACCGTTGTGGCTTCCGCCACGGCTGAGCATCTTGTGGTGCGTGTTCTGGATGAGGGAGAAGGCTTTTCGGGGGGAGACCCGGAACAGGTATTCGCCAAGTTCACGCGCTTTACATCGGCTGATCGCTCACGCGCGGGCACCGGGCTGGGGCTTGCCATCACACGCGGTTTCGTTGAAGCAATGGGGGGAACAATTACGGCGAGGAACCGGCAGGACCGTCCGGGCGCCGAATTTGTCATGATGTTCCCCCTGGGCATGAGAGAGACGGTATGAGTGATCCTGCGGTTCTGATTGTTGATGATGAACCCGCCATCCGGCGCCTTATCAGGACAACGCTTGCCAGCCAGAACTGGCGGATTACCGAAGCCGGAACAGGGGAGATGGCCCTGCGCATGGTCATGGAGTCCCCCCCGGACATTGTTCTGCTTGATCTGGGGCTGCCGGACCGGGACGGGGTGGATGTGCTGCGCCGTATACGGGAGGTGAGCCCGACGCTTCCGGTTGTCATCCTCTCGGTGCGTGATGATGAACGTGGGAAAGTCGCGGCGCTGGAGGCCGGCGCGGATGATTACGTCACCAAGCCGTTCAGCATGGCCGAACTGGTGGCGCGGCTGCGCAATGCGCTGCGGCATGCCTTGCAGCAGGAAGGGACCATCCCGCTTTTTGTATCGGGTGATCTGAGTGTGGACCTCGTGCGGCGGCAGATTTTTCGGGATGGTACCGAAATCCGCCTTTCACCGCGCGAGTGGGATATCCTGCGCATGCTTGTCCGCTATGCCGGGCGGGTTCTTACGCATCAGACAATCATGGGCCAGTTGTGGGGTGCTACCGGAGATGTCCAGCAGCTCCGGGTCTATATCCGGCAGATACGCCAGAAAATAGAAATTGACCCGGAGCGGCCGCGCCATATCCTGACTGAAACCGGAGTGGGATACCGGCTGGTTCAGCTCTGAACCCTGCTAGTCGTCCACCCGGCTCAGGGCCTCGCCTTTGTGATAGGCGATGTGTCCGGTTTTCAGGCTTTCAATTTCATATTGCGGGTTTTCAGGCGTTGCATGGTGCTGGTAGCCGTTTACAAGGAACGGGCTTGTATGAAGCGCACGGATCTGACCGGTTACATACCCGGCTTCAGAGTTCCATGAGACAATTTCGCCAATATGGAAAGGGTGTGATGTCATGAAAGAAAGCACCTTCTTTGAGGAGAGCGCAAAGAGTGCGCCGAATGGATTTTTGCATCCGTTTTACACAATAGGCCATTCAACGCATCCGCTGGATGTATTCATAGCATTGCTCCAGCATTACGGTGTTACGTTTATTGCTGATATCAGGGCCTTTCCTTATTCACGGCGCAATCGTGATTATGATGGAAGTCACCTTGTCACGACACTGGGTGAGCAGGGGATAGGATACGAGCATTTTCCGGCATTGGGCGGAAGGCGGCCCAGATCAAAGACTGTTGATCCGCACAGGAATGCATTCTGGCGTGTCCAGAGTTTTCATAACTATGCGGATTATGCCTTGGGGGCCGAGTTTCACACGGGGCTGGTGCAGCTTATGGAAAAGGGCCGGACCGAGACAGTAGCGCTCATGTGTGCGGAAGTTCTCTGGTGGCGTTGCCACAGGCGGATTGTCACGGATTACCTTCTGGCTAATGACGTGCCGGTCTTTCATATTCTTTCCCTGACAGAAGCGCAGCCAGCTCTCCTGACACCATCTGCTCTTCTGGTGGATGGGGGAGGGATTGTTTATCCCGCGTCTCCCGAAAAGGAAGCGTGATTATTTTCTGTAAAAGGAGAGGATGAGAGTATTCGCGGGGGCATTATTGTTTTAAACTCAAAACAAATCTCAAAATATATATTCCTGTGCTTTATTAAATCTATTTTTAAGTGTTGAAAATTGTGATGACGTTTTGATGTAGCGCATGGCGGTTCCCGGAAAATATGCATATTAAATGCACCTTAGTTGTTCGTTTCCAGTTTCTCGGGATTCTTGCCAGTCATGAGCCAGCTTATCGACCGCCTTCTGTTCTTTAAAAAATATCAAGGCAAGTTTGCAGACGGTCACGGCGTCAATACAGATGAAAGCCGTGCGTGGGAGGACGCATATCGCTCGCGGTGGGAAAGCGAGAAAATTGTCCGCTCCACCCATGGTGTAAACTGCACGGGGAGCTGTAGCTGGAAAATATATGTCAAAAGCGGGCTGGTAACATGGGAAACGCAGCAGACGGACTATCCGCGCACCCGCCCCGACATGCCCAATCACGAACCGCGCGGCTGCCCGCGTGGCGCGAGCTATTCGTGGTATCTCTACAGCAGTAACCGCATACGCTATCCGTTGGTGCGCAAGCAGCTCGTGGCGCTCTGGCGGGAAAAGCGCAGGACACTGGATGCTGTTTCCGCATGGAAGGCTATTCAGGATGACCCGGAAACACGGCGTGGTTACCAGAAGCAGCGCGGCCTTGGGGGGTTTGTGCGTGTCTCATGGGATGAGGCGAATGAACTGATTGCCGCGGCCAATATTCACACAATCAGGAAATGGGGGCCGGACCGCGTGGTCGGGTTCTCTCCCATTCCCGCCATGTCCATGCTGAGCTATGCTGCGGGCACACGCTATCTCAGCCTGCTGGGCGGGACATGCCTGTCCTTTTATGACTGGTATTGTGATCTACCACCTGCGTCGCCTCAGACGTTTGGCGATCAGACAGATGTGCCGGAAAGTCTGGACTGGTATAATTCGGGCTATCTTCTGGTCTGGGGTTCAAATGTCTCCATGACCCGTACCCCAGATGCCCATTTTTACACGGAAGCGCGGTATAGGGGGGCAAAAAGCGTTGTTATTGCACCGGATTATGTAGAAGTGGCCAAATTTGCCGATCTCTGGCTTCACCCCAGGCAAGGGACGGATTCCGCGCTGGCGCTGGGCATGGCGCATGTCATCCTGCGTGAGTTTTATCTGGAGCGGCAGGTTCCCTATTTTCAGGAGTACGCGGCGCGCTATACGGATTTACCTTTTCTGGTCATGCTGGAGCCCGCGCAGGATGGCGCGAGCAAGCCCGGCAGACTTCTGCGGGCCTCGGATCTGGCGGAGGCGCGGTATCAGACCACTGAGGCAGACTGGAAGCCCCTTGTGTGGGATGCGGGGCAGAACTGCCCGGCCATGCCCCGTGGGTCTGCCGGTTTCCGGTGGGAGAAAGGCGGCCGCTGGAACCTTGAGCCGTTTGACGCGGTCACTGGTGAACCCTTGACACCGGCCCTCTCTCTGGCCGGAAACACGGAGCAGGCGACTGTCCTGTTCCCGTATTTCGGGAATGAAGGCCGCTTTGGTCTGAATGAGGCCGCTCCCGTAAAAGCCAGCACGGTGCCAGTGCGGAGCGTTACGCTCAGGACGGGAGAAACCGTACGGTGCGCAACGGTGTTTGACCTCATGGTGGCGCATTATGGCTTGTCGGCCAACCCGGAAGAATGGCCGGATTATAATGCCAATGTGCCGGGCACACCTGCATGGCAGGAGCATATCACGGGTGTTCCGCGTGACAGGTGCATTGCTGTTGCGCGTGGCTTTGCCCGCAATGCGGAGGCAACGCAGGGGCGCTCCATGGTTATTCTGGGGGCGGGGCTGAACCATTGGTACAATATGGACATGACCTACCGCGCCATTCTGAACATGCTCATCCTGTGCGGCTGTATCGGCCAGAATGGCGGGGGCTGGGCGCATTATGTGGGGCAGGAAAAGCTGCGGCCTTCCGCCGGGTGGGGGCCTGTGGCCTTCGCGGGGGATTGGGGCGGCCCGCCCCGGCGCATGAACGGCACCAGCTTCTTTTATGCGCACACAGACCAGTGGCGCTATGAGCAGATGACCCCGCAGGCGCAGCTTTCTCCGCTGGCATCCTCGGTTGCGTGGCCCCGCACGGTTTTGGACTGTAACATTCAGGCGGAGCGTATGGGCTGGCTGCCCAGCGCGCCTCAGCTCACCACCAACCCCCTTGATGTGGGGAAGGCTGCCAGAGCGAGTGGTCAGGACCCGGTGGCATATGTGAAAGAGGCCCTTTTTTCCGGCAAGGTGAAACTGGCGTGTGAAGACCCGGATGCGCCGGAAAACTGGCCCCGCAACATGTTTGTCTGGCGCTCCAACCTGCTGGGAGCCAGTGGGAAGGGGCATGAATATTTCATGAAACACCTGCTGGGTGCGCCCAACAATGTGATGAATGAAGAGAGTGAACAGCGGCCCGCTTTTGCAAAATGGCATGAGCAGGCACCGGAAGGGAAACTCGATCTTCTCATCACGATTGACTTCCGGATGAGCACCACGGCCATGTTCAGTGATGTCGTGCTGCCGACAGCAACATGGTATGAAAAGTCAGACCTCAATACGTCTGATATGCATACGTTTATCCACCCGTTACAGGCAGCGGTGAACCCGGCATGGGAAGCCCGGACAGACTGGAGCATCTTCCGGGGGCTGGCAGAGGCTTTCCAGCGGCTGGCTCCCGGCACTCTGGGGGAGGAAACGGATGTGGTCTTCTCTCCCCTGCAGAAGGACACACCGGCAGAACTCGCGCAGCCCTATGGCGGGACCGATTGGCAGACGGATAAGTCCTTTGCCCCCGAGCCGGGTAAAACCATGCCACAGATCACACTGGTGTCCCGCCGGTATGACGAGGTTTATGACCGCTATATCACGCTTGGTCCGGTCCTTGAGAACAAGGGGAATGCGGACCATGGTCTGAATTGGGATACAGTGGCGGAAATCACGGAACTCAAGCAGACACATCCGTCTGTTTCCGGAAAATATCCTGAACGTTCATCGCTCTTTCAGGATACTGATGCGGTTGAAACTGTCCTGATGCTGGCACCGGAAACAAACGGAGATGTTTCCGCCAGAAGCTGGAAAGCGCTTTCTGAAAAAACCGGGCGAGACCTGTCCCACCGGCTTGGTGGCCGGGAGGGGGACCGCATTACGTTTGCCGATATTATCACGCAGCCGCGTCAGGTTATTAATTCGCCCGTGTGGAGTGGTGTTTCCTCCACGCAGGAAGCCTATACGGCAAACTGGCTGAATGTGCATGAATATGTGCCGTGGCGGACATTGACAGGCCGCCTTCAGTTTTATCAGGATCATCCGTGGTTGCGGGATTTTGGTGAGACATTTGCAACCTACAAGCCGCCGGTTGAAACCTATTCAACTCCGGATGCACTCGGGGCTGAGCACTGCAATGGTAATCCGGTTATTTCCCTGAACTTTCTGACACCGCATCAGAAATGGGGAATTCACAGTACCTATGCTGAAAACCTGATTATGCTGACACTCGGGCGCGGCGGGCCTGTTGTCTGGATCAGTGAGGAAGATGCCGCCAGACTGCATGTTGCGGATAATGACTGGGTGGAAGCCTTTAATCGCAACGGCACATTGGTGGCGCGCGCGGTTGTCAGCCAGCGCATTCCGGCAGGCGCGGCCTTCATGTATCACGCGGCGGAGCGGACAGCCAATGTTCCGGGTAGCGAAATTACGGGGAAAAGAGCGGGGATCCATAACTCCGTAACGCGGGTGGTCATGAAGCCGACGCATATGGTTGGCGGCTATGCGCATCTTTCCTGGTCATTCAATTATTATGGCCCGGTAGGCTCCAACCGTGATGAGTTCATTTTCCTGCGTAAAATGAACAAGGTGAACTGGTTTGATGGCACGGATAAAGGGCAGGAGACGTCGGTATGAATTCGTGCATTCTCCTCCCTGTGTGGCTGATAGGTAACTGACCGTGAAAATACGTGCACAAATAGGCAAGGTTCTTAATCTTGATAAATGCATTGGCTGCCATACATGCAGCGTGACATGCAAACAGGTATGGACCAATCGGGATGGTGTTGAATATGCATGGTTCAACAATGTTGAAAGCAAGCCGGGTGTAGGCTTCCCGCAGCAATGGGAAAATCAGGAGCTGTGGCACGGGGGCTGGCAACTGGGGAAGGGGGAGTCCCTGCGCCCGAAAATTGGCGGAAAGTGGCGTATTCTTTCCAAGATTTTTGCAAACCCCAATCTTCCGCAGCTTGATGATTATTATGAGCCGTTTGATTTTGATTACGCCACACTTCAGGACAGCCGGAGCGAGCAGACCGTGGCGTCTGTCAGGCCCTATTCCCGCATTACCGGGCAGGTGATGGAGCGTATCGAGAAAGGGCCAAACTGGGAGGAATCTCTGGGGTCCGAGTTCGAGAAGCGGTCCAGAGACTATAATTTTCGCAATATTGAAAAAGAGATATACGGGCAGTTTGAAAACAGCTTCCTGATGTTTCTGCCCCGTCTGTGTGAGCACTGCCTGAACCCGACCTGCGTTGCAGCCTGCCCCTCCGGTGCGATCTACAAGCGCGAGGAAGATGGCATTGTGCTGGTAGATCAGGAAAAATGCCGTGGCTGGCGGATGTGCGTCAGCGGGTGCCCGTACAAGAAAATCTATTATAACTGGCATACGGGGAAATCAGAAAAATGCATTTTCTGTTATCCGCGCATTGAAAGTGGCCAGCCAACAGTCTGCTCGGAAACCTGTGTGGGGCGCATCCGCTATCTTGGCGTCATGCTGTATGATGCTGACAGGATTGAAGCTGCCGCGGCAGCGAAAAATCCGGAAGATGCGTATGAGGAGCAGCTGGCGCTTTTCCTTGATCCGCATGACCCGGAGGTTATCGCGCAGGCGCGGCGGGATGGCGTGCCGGAGGCGTGGATTGAAGCGGCCCAGCGTTCGCCCGTGTATCGGATGATCCGTGAATGGAAAATTGCGTTCCCCCTGCATCCTGAATATCGGACCCTGCCTATGGTCTGGTATATCCCGCCACTTTCCCCCATTCAGGAGGCGGCCTCGGCAGGGAGCCTGGAAACGCTGAACGGCATTCCGGATATCAGCAGCCTGCGCATTCCGGTGCAGTATCTGGCCAATATGCTCACGGCGGGAGATGAGGCACCGGTCAAGGCCGCGCTGAATCGGCTGCTGGCGCTGCGCGCTTATATGCGGCGTTTCCAGATTGAAAATGTGCGCGATGCGTCCCTGCTTGAAACAACGGGGCTTTCAGAGCGGCAGATTCAGGACATGTATCGTCTTCTGGCCATTGCCAATTATGAAGATCGTTTTGTTGTGCCCACGGCGCATAAGGAAGAGGCGGAAGACCCCTACCATCAGCGCGGCATTGCGGGGTTCCATTTCAACCAGACAACCACGGCGGGAAAAAGCCGTTTCAGCCTGTGGGGGCAACAGTCTCACAAGCCTGAAGTGCGTCGTCATGGAGGGAAGGGAGAGTAACATGCCGCAGTCCCTCTCATTTTTATGTCAGATCAGCGCCATTCTGCTCCGGTATCCGGATGATGTCCTGATGCAGGAAGGCAAGGCTCTTGAGGCGGCTGTCATGCAGTCCGGGCTGGATGATGCCGTGAAAGACGTCCTGTGCTCATTGTGCCAGAGCATTACGCAGTGCCCCTTGCTGGATGCCCAGAGCCAGTATGTGCAGCTTTTTGATATGTCGCCCTCGCTGTCCCTGTATCTGTTCCAGCATGTGCATGGGGACTCTCGCCTGCGCGGGCAGGCCATGGTGGACCTGCTGGAGGAGTATCGCGGCGCGGGGCTGGATATGCAGGGCAATGAGTTGCCTGATTTTCTTCCGGCCTATCTGGAATATGCATCTCTCTGCCCGGCGGAGAAGACGCAGGCTTTGTTGACGGAGGTTGTTGATATTCTCTCCGTTCTGGAAGAGCGCTTGCGGAGCAGGACGTCTGCCTATGCTTCTGTTTTCACGGCATTGCGCGCCGTGTCCGGCCGGGTACCGGATGAGGAGATTGTGGAGGCGCATCTAAGAGACACCGCCGTGATGGATGATCCGTCCCTGCTGGATGCCCGCTATGAGGAAAAACCGGTGACGTTTGACCATGCCTCCGGGCAGGCAGGCTGCCAGACCGGGTGCGGGTCAGGGAGGCGGTCTGCGGATCAGTCAGCGGGTCACGCAACCCCTGCAAACGAGATGACAGGAGGTGAGCCATGAACTGGGTTGAATATTTCTTTTTCCAGATTTATCCGTACCTGTGTCTGGTTGTTTTTGCGATCGGGTGCTGGGCGCGTTTTGACAGAAGCCAGTTTTCATGGCGTGCGGAATCAAGTGAGTTTCTTGAAAAACGCACGTTGACGTGGGCCAGTAACCTTTTTCATATCGGCGTTCTGGGGTTGCTTATGGGGCATGCTGCAGGTTTGCTGGCGCCATCGCAGATCACGGAGTTTCTGGGCCTGAGTGCGCATGCGCACCAGCTTCTGGCTGTCGGGGCGGGGAGTGTGTTTGCTGCCTGCGCTGCTGCCGGCGGCGGGGGGCTTCTCTATCGGCGTCTCTTCAACACCCGGGTCAGGGCAACGGGGAGGCCGACAGATCTCTTCATTCTTCTGTTTGTTTACATGCAGCTATGGCTTGGTATTTTCGGGCTGCCACACTCCCTGATGCATTCAGATGGCACAATCATGGAGACATTGGGAGCATGGTGCCGGGGTGTGATCACGTTCCAGCCGGATCTGCCTGCGCTACTGGTCAACATTCCGTTGATTTACAAGCTGCACCTGATAACAGGCATGACTCTGTTCCTCCTCACCCCCTTTACACGACTGGTTCATGTTATCTCTGCTCCCATCTGGTATATTTTCCGGCCGGGGTGGCAGATTGTCCGCAGGAACAGACATGTCGCCAACGAAGAAACCTGAAGCCTCACCATGACTCTTTTAACAGCACCTGCTGAACACACTATTCTGGTTAATGAGAGCGTTATCTCCCCGGCTGATGTGCAGGAGGAGATGCAGCATCACAGGGCGGCCTCACCGCAGGTTCAGTGGCAGGAGGCCGCACGCGCTCTGGTTGTGCGTGCGCTGCTGCTTGGCGAAGCCCGCAAGAAACTCAAGGCACCGGGCTTTGAGGATATTGCTGATGAGGAAGCGTTGATTCAGGCTCTTCTGGAGCAGGAAGTACGGGTGCCAACACCTACGGATGCCGAGCTTGAACGCTGGTGTGCGGCCAATGCGGAGCATGCCCGCACGGAGCGTGCTGCGCATGTCCGCCATATTCTGGTGTATGCTGACAAATCCCTGCCGGGCTCACTGGAGAGTGCGCAGAAAAGAGCCGGAGAGTTTCTGGAGTACCTCAGGGATCATCCTCAGGATTTTGAACCGTTTGCCGCCCGTTATTCAGAGTGCCCGTCTGCCAGCCGAGGTGGGGATCTGGGCATTGTTGCCGAGCAGGATCTTCTGCCAGAGTTCAGGTCTGCTCTGGCGGAAACGGAAGAGGGTGCTTTTTGCGCTCATCCCGTGGAAACCCGCTATGGTGTGCATGTTGTGCAGCTTCTCAGGCGCTTTGCCGGGCAGGACGCGTCCGGGCTGGGCGAGGAAGAGAAGCACCGTATCCGCGTGTTTTTGGAAGATACAAGCTGGAAGCAGGGGGTGCAGAATTATATCACCATGCTTGGTGCTCAGGCCCGCATCAAGGGGTTTGACCTTTTCGGAGGGACAACGGCGCAGGCGGACAGCCAGAGCTGGCCGGATGGAAAGTCCTGCACAGGGAAAAAATAAGGACGTTGGAAATCAAACGTCTTTCAGGTGGTTTTCCATGTATGCCGAGGGTATCTGATGTCACTGGATCTATTTTATAAAACGCTTGCAGCTTTTGTCACAGCGGCCGCAATGGGTGTGCTGGCGTATGTGACACATCTCCCATTGCTCTTTCCAAGCCTTGGTCCGACCATTTTCATTCATATTGTCACCCCCCAGCAGGAAGCTGCCAGAATCTGGAATACCCTTATGGGGCACGCAATAGGGATTCTGGCTGCGGTTTTTTCCCTGTGGCTTTTTGGTGCGTTTGATCTGCCTTCCGGGATGAGTATTGACCACATCACATGGAACCGCATGGCTGCGAGTGTCTCGGCTATTGCACTCACGGTGTTAGGGCAGGGCGTGTTGAAAGCAAACCATGCTCCCGCTGCGGCAACTACCCTGCTGCTCAGTCTGGGTGGATTTCACGCAGATGCCCGGACGCTGGCTATTATTTGCGCCGGGATCGTGATTTGCACAGCTATTTCGGAAATTTTTCAAATTCCTCTGTCAAAGCGGCAATGATCACAAGGCTGCTTTGGTCTTTCAGGTGGGAGCTGGAAAACTTCTCACGCTATCATGGTTATCTGACAGGAAGCTGAACAGAGCAGAGGATGCCCCAGAAATAAATATTATTGAAAATAGTTCGCACTATTAAAGAATTTTACCTGTTGCGGCCTCTATCTCTTCCTTTTAATCCTGTGACGGTCTTATCAAAACGCACAGGGTGCCTCATGTCCCGCCTTCATCCTCAGGCCGAACGTCACACTATTGAAAAACTGGGGTGGCTGCGTGCTGCTGTTCTCGGCGCGAATGACGGAACGCTCTCAACCGGGAGCCTTATCGTCGGGGTCGCCAGTTCGCATGCGGCGCGTGGCAGCATTCTCATTGCAGGCCTTTCCGCGATGGTGGCCGGTGCGCTCTCCATGGCGGCGGGGGAGTATGTTTCTGTCAGTTCTCAGGCGGATTCAGAAAAAGCTGATCTTGAGCGGGAAAAGCGGGAACTCGCAACGGACTGGGAGGGAGAAGTGACGGAACTGGCCGGCATCTATCAGAAAAGGGGGCTGGATGCGGACCTCTCCCGGAAAGTTGCCGTGGCCCTGATGGATCATGATGCTCTGGGCGCGCATGCCAGAGAAGAGCTGGGGTTGTCTGATCTCACGGCGGCGCGGCCCATACAGGCGGCGTTTGCCTCAGCCATGGCATTTTCATCCGGTGCGGTGCTGCCGGTTCTGGCCGCAGTCTTTTCCCCTCAGAGCTGGGTTTCGTGGAGCGTCTCTCTGACATCCATTCTCGTGCTCGCCATTCTGGGTTTTGTTGGCGCGCTTGCCGGTGGGGCGGCCCCGTTTCGTCCGGCGGTGCGGGTCACGTTCTGGGGGATTGTCGCCATGATTGTCACAAGTGGGATTGGCCGTCTGTTCGGGGTCTGAAGCCCCACAGGCCTGAGTTCTCGGCAGTCGCCAAATCTGTCTGTCTGGGCAGGCGTTCCAGCCCCCGAAAAGCCAGTTCTGGCGGCAGCCATGGGCCGCCAGAACTGTACCGTGCGGTTAGTCTGCGAAGGTGGTGTCAACAAGAATGAGTTCACTGTCTTCAAGGGCGGTTATCGTGAGGTCATCACTCTCAGAGATTGCTGCGCCATCCCGTTCGTGAATGACTTTTCCATCAATCTCAACCGAGCCTTTTGCAACCACCAGGTACCCCAGTCGCGTAGCCCCGAGGTGGTAGGTCGCTTTTTCATCCTTGCGCAACGTGGCCCCCAGAACGCGTGCATCCGCATGAATGGGGAGAGCCTCTCCGTCCGTCTCGTATCCCGAAGCGAGTGTGACAAACCTGCCCGCACGCTCATCTTTCGGGAAAGTCTGTGTTCCCCATGAAGGCGCATGGCCGGAGCGGTTCGGCATGATCCAGATCTGGAAGATCCGGGTTGTGACATCCTCCAGATTATACTCACTATGGCGGATACCGGTGCCCGCGGACATTACCTGAACATCCCCCGCAACAGTACGCCCTTTATTGCCAAGGCTGTCCTGATGCGTGATGGCTCCTTCCCGCACATAGGTGATGATCTCCATATTCTCATGCGGGTGAGTTCCAAAGCCCGTGCCCGGTGCGATCGTGTCATCATTCCAGACGCGGAGGGCACCCCAGTTCATCCGGTTGGGATCAAAGTAGTTTGCAAATGAAAAATGGTGTTTTGCGTCCAGCCAGCCATGATTGGCATGACCGAGGCTTTTGAAGGGGCGGATTTCAATCATTTTTTCTCTCCTGAGAGCAGGTGTCGGATACTCTTTCTGGTTCTGATCATAAGCGGCCTCATTGCGTGCAGTATACGGCAATAATGGAAAGCCATCGTTTCCATTTGTTTGATCATTGGATAATGTCAGGGAGATAAAAACAGCGGTGCCATCGGCACGAGGGGAAAGAGGATGCGGCTACCGGATTTTGAGGCATGGGCGATTTTCGCAAAAGTTGCGGAACTTGGCTCCTTTGCCCGCGCAGCAGAAGAGATACAGCTCTCAAAGCCGACAGTTTCCAAAGCGGTCAGCCGGCTTGAGCAGTCATTGGGCGTTGCGCTGTTCAATCGGAATTCCCGCCATATGTCACTTACAGACACAGGGCGCAGCCTTCTTGGGCATGCGGTGCGCATTCTTGCCGAGGCAGAAGCGGCTCAGGCTGAAGCTCTTGGCGGAATGCAGCATCCTTCAGGACGTATCAGGATTGCTGCTCCCATGACATTCGGGATCAGGCACCTCTCTCCCGTGCTTCCGGCCTTTTTCAAGAAATATCCTGATATCGATATCACGGTCGATTTTAGTGACGCCACGGTCGATCTTGTGGCCGATGGCTACGATCTTGCCCTGCGTATTGCCTCTCTGGCGGATTCCTCCCTGCGTGCCCGAAAGCTCTGTGATGTTCGCCTTCTGCTTGTGGCGGGGGCGGGATACCTTGAGCGCATAGGTCGCCCATCGCACCCCAAAGAAATCGAACATTTAAAAAGCTTTGTTTATACAAATACATCAGCACCGGGAATGATCCGGTTGAAGCAGAAAAAGACCCAGAAGGAGTTCGTTCTGGCGCAGGTGCCGCGTTTCAAGGCGGATAATGCTGAAGCTTTTGTGCCCTCTCTGGAAGCAGGGCTGGGTTTTGGTCTTTTCCCGGATTTTCTTGTGTGGGAAGGGCTTCAGTCCGGGCGGCTGGAACAGATTCTCCCGGAATGGGAGGCTGCGTCTATCGCCCTTTATCTCGTAACACCGCCCAATACCCTGCGGCCAACCCGGGTGAATGTTCTGATTGATTATCTGACTGAGTCGTTTGTGCATCCTCCCTGGGAAAGAAAAAGCCAGAGCGCGTGATGGCGCGGCGTGCAAAGCCAGCCTGAACGCCGTGATCAAGCCTGCGTGTTTATGCTGTCATAAAAATGTAAAAAAAGAGGGATGTCTGTATTGAGAGCAAACCCGGCAGGGGTTTGTTTCATAATTTGAGCGGTTCATACTTTAAGAATCACTTGCGGCGAAGTTGGCTGCGCCTTCAGGTGGCGGTGCAGGATCATGATCCTGCACCTGAAGCCTGTCTCACTTTCAAGAAAAGCATTTGACCCTCTTGCAGAGTCAAGGTCATTCCGCCGATATGGCGCGCCCTTGAATGCATTCGGGTCTTGAGAGTTTTCAGGGGGCATTTTGATAAGGTTTTAAGGCGTCCACTGATCATGCAGCATACAAAAAATATTTCAGTTTTGATGTTTTTTGGATTTATCACGTTATCCGCAATTTCGGCATTTTATGTTTCACTGGAAAACAATGTCTATTATTGGGATTATTTGACATATTTCAATCGTGCGACAAAATTAAACGCTCTTTATCATGGTCATCTCTTCAAGGCGATTGGTAAAATATTTTCCTCTGTCTGGAAATCTGATTATAATTATTTGCCTTCTATCATCTTGTCATTTTCTATAGAACTCACACAGAACCATCGGCAGAGTTATATACAGACTATTCTCTTGTTCTATTTCATGCCGTTCGCAGCGTTGTTTGTCGCCATATTCTCAAAAATTACACGCGTTTCACACTGGAAAGACCTCCTGCTTCCTTCCATGCTGGTCCTTACAAACATGGCTCTCATAGGCCCGCTTCTGCGCGGCTTTCCTGATGTTGGAGGGATGATATTTATTGAATGCGCCATTCTGCTTGCTATGGTGAATGACTATTCAGAAAGCATCAGTTTCAAAAAATCCATTCAGTTGGGCGCAGTATTATGGGGAGCGTTCCTTTTTCGGCGCTGGTATGCGTATACAGTTGTAGCGCTTTATGTTTCTCTTCCTGTTTTCAATTATTTTTATTTCAATTCAAAAATTTGTTATGAAAGATTATTGAATACGACAAAGAGTTTTTTGATCTCTGGTGTGTCTTCTATTATTTTTGTTCTCGTTTTCCAGTTTGGTCTTCTGCTGAAAATTCTGAGAACGGATTATTCAGTCGCGTATTCCGCGTATCAGAAGCCGATGATGGTTTCCATCAATGCCATTTTTGGTGCTTTCGGGCTTTATCTTGTGCCTTTTCTGGCTCTTGGTGTGCTGTTTTTAATCAGGGAGAAAGATAAGCGGCTTGCGCTCTCTCTGGCCTTTTGTCTCTTCAATCTGATTTTTTCCGCTTTTCTGTTTCTTAGAACCCAGTCTCCCGGTATCCAGCATATCATTCCATTTTCCTTCTGGATGCTGATGCTCACGGCATACGGTGCCACGCGCCTGTTTCATTCTTTCAGGTGGGGCAGCGTTTTTCAGGTGATTTCCTGTATTATTTTGCCGGCTGTCCTTCTTGTGGCACTTTTTTGTGACCGTCCGTACCAGATCCCGTTTCTTCGGGAGATGCTCCCCCTCCGTCTTGCGCCGATAACGACAGAAAATTTTCAGATTTATCAACAGTTGGTGGATGATCTGGAGCATGTCTACAAGCCTCAAGGCTCGGTTGCCATCCTGAGTTCAAGCTTCGTCCTGAACGAAAGCATTGTGGAGAATATCAGTAATTATCGTCTGGTGACCGAAGATGTCGCGCATGTGGACTTGCGGGATCATTTTAAATCAACGCTCTTGAATGCTCGATATGTGGTGGTTGTAAGCCCCGTGCAGACCCATCTGGCACTTTCAGACCAGCGGGTGATCACTGTTACGGCGTATGAAATTCTCAATGGGGAGGGTGTTGGGAAGAATTACAAAAAAGTTGGCCGCAGTTATGAATTGAAGCCCGGTATCTACGCTTACATCTATAAAAAAACAGAACCGTTTTCCGCGGATGAAATCGCGTGTCTTAATGGAGAACTGTATAAATATTATCCTGATTGGAAAGCCAAGGGGTTTGGCTATACGGATAAATAAGCACTGTGTCTGGGCGTGTTTTCGGCGTTATCGCGCTCTCCCGGAGTATGGCTCCGGGAGAGGTGAAACCATCAGGCGAGTTTTTTGGTCATGCCCGCCACATGCTGGCCAAGGAACCTGGCGCCATCCAGTTCATTGGCGCTGGGCTGGCGTGAGTCGTCACCGGCGGCGATTGTTGTAGCGCCGTAAGGCGAACCACCAGTGACGTCATCAAGCTTGAGCTGCCCCTGAAAGCTGTAAGGCAGACCGCTGATGACCATGCCGTGGTGCAGCAGGTTCGTCATCAGGGAATAGAGGGTGGTTTCCTGCCCGCCATGCTGGGTGGCTGTAGAGGTGAACACAGCCCCGACCTTGCCGATCAGCGCGCCCTTGAGCCACAGCCCACCGGTTTGATCCCAGAAATTTGCCATCTGCGCCGGAAGGCGGCCGAAGCGCGTGGGGGCACCCAGAATGATGGCGTCATAGTTTTCCAGCTCATCGGTGGTGGCGACAGGAGCACTCTGCTCTGTCTTGAAAAGATGGGCCTTGGCGACGTCTTCCGGCACCAGTTCCGGCACGCGCTTCACATCGGCTTCAAGGCCTGCTTCACGCACACCTTCCGCAATAGCGTGCGCCATGGTTTCGATATGGCCGTAAGAAGAATAATAGAGAACGAGAACTTTTGGCATTTTCGTGTTTTCCGTTGGTGTTGCAAACAGTTTCCGCACGCTTTCCAGAAACGTCATGACGATACGTCCTGTGTATGAAGGGGCCAGCTCTAAATCGGAAATGCTCTGTTTCCGATTTAGGCATGGCGGACTATCAGGACTTGGAGGGATCGAAGAACCGTTGATTGATGTGCTTGGCCAGTAATTTCTGGGTTTTGGCGATTTGATTGACGGTTTTCTGGAGAGCTTTTGATCTGCGTTTTGAGCAGATCA
>NZ_WOTF01000012.1 GCF_011516935.1 Acetobacter farinalis | reverse complement strand
ATCGTCACTCAATGCTCGTGCCATCACCATCTCCATCAATGGAAACGGTGAATCACAATCTATGCCCCATGTCACCCCACACGATTCATCGTTCAGTGGACGTGCTCTAGAAACAATCGTCCATGAATAGGAGAAAACATCCGCTCCGGCTACAAACGATGCTTCATGCCGAGTTCTTACTTTTTAAAACGCGGATACATCACGCCAAAAAGCAAACCCGTTAATATATGCATTGGCAGAAGATAGGGATTTTAGGAGTTACCTCCTTTGGGTTCTTGACCGGACTCATTAAGCAAACTTCTCTGAATAGAATCCACCAGTCGGCTACCCGCACCAACAATTTTAGAAAGTACTCTGAGTTGTTCTCTGCAAGAAACACTTTCCGTAGGATGAGGATAGTTTATTTTATGATCTATCTCCCCCCAAATCTCTTCGAATAAAGTACGAACCTGAAGCTCACAACACACCGGGGCGTCCTTACGAGGTTTTATTAAATAATGAACGCTCGTATAGCTAGTATCTCTTTGATTAACTTCCACCTCAAATTTCTTAAAAAACTCTGACGCTTCTGGATCCCAAGTGAAAGCTTTCGCTTTTTCTGCAAGCTCCCAGTCGCCACTTGAAATTTTTTGGCGAATACTGCGATCTATTATCGTGAAATCATCTTGAAAAAGAAGCAAAATTCTGACCCCAGCAAGATCGGTGATCTGCTCAAAGACATTATCAGGTGTAATAATTCTTTTCGGCGTAGACTTTCTATCAATCTTATCGCGCAGATGTGATAAATCTTTCATTCTGCGCTTCATCGAGTGAATGACACTTTTACCGTGAACGCGTACGCTAGGGTGAGTGAGGAAATACTCATGGACGTTCTTCATGAATATTTCTACATCAGGCATACCTTTGTCTAAGGCCTCTACAAATCCCGACCATGCTACATCATCCATGTCACACAGCCTCCAGTCGGTTGATAACGTCCTTCGCGAAAGCTGCATAGGCTTCACGAGTTGCTTCGTAGATTTTTCGATTTCCACGTATTGTAGATGCGTCTTCAGCTTCTAGATTTTGCGATGCGGGAAGAAGCCACATCGGTAGGTGATACTTTTGAGCCATACTCGGAAGCGTATTGTGTCCGTGAATTACCGAACCATCACCAATACTGTGATCTAGAGAAAATTTATTGACATCAATGAGCTGCTCAGAGGGAATAGCATTAATAATAGTTCTAGGAATTAATGATGCGTAATGGAAATGAGCCTTCGCAATCCCTAGATGATTGGTAGATTTTGAGCCCTGCAGTTTCCTTGCATTGTAAAGAGTAAAACCAATAAATTTCACAAACTGCTTTGAAAAACTGTGACGCTTGGCATCAGATATAAGTGTAAAAATACTATCATACTGACGCTTCCAAAGTTTCAACGCCGATCCAATATTCCTAATACCATAAAGGGAGAATAGGTCAGGATTGGCTGGAACCAAAAATGCGTCTGCCTGAATGAGGATATTTCTGTTGAGCGCGCCTAAGGATGGAGAAGTATCTATAATTACGATATCGTACCCGTACACCTTTGCGTATTCTTCCGCCATGGATCGAACGCTGGTGGCGGTGCGAATAGACAAGGGGTCTCCAGAATAGACGCTACTGAAACGCTCTGCAACTTTCCCCTCGAACATATGGAGAGTGAGACGACCGGGGATCAAATGAAGATTTGAGTTTAGTATCGCTGGTGGCGGCAGAGTTTTAAGCTCCTCAGTCCCGTCTTCGATAGGCTTCAAACTAAAATGCACAGATCTTACAGATTGCGTTAGGCTCTGAAATTCCTTCTGACTATCATTTTCACGGGCAGCCTTGAAATCTTCGATATATTTATCTTCTGGCACCCATATGTCAGCAATAAAATCTTCATTTAACGCATAAATAGTCAAGTTGCACTGAGGATCCATATCAATCATCAGAACCTTTTTTTTTTGCTCCGCTAATGCATGAGCAAGATGATAGGTAAGAGTGGTTTTACCAACACCACCTTTGTTATTAAATATCGAAAGTATCTTCATTTGGCGCTTTCATTTCGATAAAGAAAAAATAAAAATCTTTCCATCATCCCCAACAGTTTACCACGACCGCGATGCATACTCGTTTCGTACACTTTCTTCTGCAGACTGAGTGCCCTCGGACGAGTTCTGGACCAGTTTATTTTAAGGCATGCGTATCAGCAAGAGTGCTTCCTATTGTACCTCAGAAAAATTGCAGCACCAGACTCCAATGGGCTTGACAACGAGATTTGTTGCGTCTCGCATGACCTGCAGTTGAGGATCCAACTCAGACGCGAAAAGGCACAATATTCACCTCTGTTTCCCGAAAATTCGAACAACTCCTCATATCTCTTAAATAAAGATGAAAGCAGATTAACTGTACCTTCAGCAGCCTGGGTGAAGCCGGTTTATTACCAGTGTCAGGTTATCTTGATGCTGCTTCAGTAATGCCACACCTCCATAAAATCCCGATATAGAGTTATGTTATAAATAATATACCTAGGAAAAATATCTATAATATAATTTAACTCGAAAAAATTTTTTCCTGGTATATTTTTTCAACTAAATATAAATCTCTAATTTTACTTTTGAATCCCCCATATAAATGATATTTCTTATTTATATTTAGTCTAATATTATCTGTTTTACTCAGAGTTTCCTGAATCTCAGTCCTAATCGGGGTGTGTTTTCGTGGTCCTTAGAGCCTGTTTGGAAAGTGGTTGAAGTGTGATTCAAGCTCTGGATGTGGACGCCTGAGCAGAGAGGCCGCATGGCCAGGATTACCCGCAAGACGAAGCGTTATCCGTCTGACATGACGGAGGAGGAATGGGAGCGCATCGCACCGTTGATGCCCGAACCGGGACGCACGGGGCGTCCGCGCGAGATCGAATTTCGCGAGGTGATCAACGCGGTGCGTTATCTGGTTCGATCCGGCTGCGGCTGGCGGATGCTGCCGATCCATTTCGGGCATTGGCGTACGGTCTATGGTTGGTTCAGGGAATTGGCCCGGCGGTTCCTGTTCCAGACCATTCATGATGTGGAACTGATGCTTGACCGGGAGCGATCGGGCCGTGAAGCCAGCCCTTCGACCGGAGTGATCGACAGCCAGAGCATCAAGGCGCCGCACGCGAAAACAAGAGGTTACGACGCTGGAAAGAAGATTGTCGGGCGCAAGCGGCATATTGCCGTGGATACGGACGGACGCCTGCTGATGGTTAACCTGACGCCGGCGGACATCTCCGACAGCGCCGGAGCGCAGATGATCCTGGACGCGATCCGCAAGCGCTGGCCGTGGGTCAAGCATCTATTCGCGGACAGTGCCTATGACCGGCTTCAGTTGATGGACAAGGCTGCCTACCCGGACTTCGTCGTCGAGGTGATTCGTCGCAGGGACGGAGCGAAAGGCTTTGAGGTCCTCCCCCGGCGCTGGGTCCTGGAGCGAACCTTCGGATGGATGACCCGATGGCGACGCCTCGTGCGCGACTACGAGCGCCGCATCGATGTCTCACAGGCCATGATCTTCGTCGCCATGGGCGCCAATCTCACCCGACGAAACGCTCATCCATGAATTTCCAAACAGGCTCTTATAGTCCTCTTGTATTCGGAGCCTTCTCTGATGTGGTGGCAGGCGGGGCTATAAGCGTTCACTGTAACACCACTGAAATTTCTGGTAAGACTTGCCCTAAAGAGGCCGGTGCACGAGTGCAGGCTGGGAGTAACAGATAACAAGGATGGTTATGGAACATCAGGTCAATTCTTTATGGAACCAGTTTAATACCTGGCTGCCCGCAGTATTGAGCTATACGGGGCAGGTTGTGCTGGCGCTTGTCGTGTTGCTGGTTGGCTGGAAAATCATCAACATGGTGACGCGCGCCATGGGCCGGATGATGGTAGCGAGCCATATCGAGCCAACCTTGCAGGGCTTCCTGCTGAGTGTTGCCGGCCTGTTGATGAAGGCGCTGCTGCTGATCAGCGTGGCGTCCATGGTCGGGATTGCCACAACCTCGTTCGTCGCGGTTCTGGGGGCGGCAGGTCTGGCTGTGGGTATGGCCCTGCAGGGAAGCCTTGCCAACTTTGCCGGTGGGGTTCTGATTCTGCTCTTCCGCCCCTTCAAGGTTGGTGATTCCATCAATGCAGGCGGCAGCGTGGGCACTGTAGAATCCATCGAGATGTTCCGCACTGTGCTGCGTGATGCGCAGAATAAGCTGGTGTATGTGCCCAATGGCACACTTTCGAACAATATTGTTATCAACAGTTCACAGTCTGACAGGCTTCAGGCGTCCGTCACCCTCCTGATTGACTATAATGACAATATTGATCAGGCCCGCACCCTTCTGCTCGCTCTGGTGGAGAATGATGCGCAGGTGCTGAAAACACCCGCACCGTCTGTCACGTTCCTGCCGCAGGCTGCGAATGTGTCCGCCACTCTCAGCTTCTGGTGCGCGCCCGCCACTGTAACGCCACTGGTTGGAACCTATTCTGAGGCCGCCATTCAGGCTCTGAAACAGGCGGGGTTCCGTCTGGGTGTTACCACACGCGCCGCGGAGTGATCCCGAAAGGCTCTCTCAAGGCGACATCAGGCAGGAAAACCGGATAACGCGTTTTCCTTCGTGTTGCGTTTTCAGCGCGGTGCCTTCCCCTGAGGACGCACCGCGCTTTTTTTATGTCCCGCCCTGCCCTGCCGTGGCAACCGGGCGGAAGGGGGCTGGCGCACGTGCCAGCGCCAGCAGGGCATCCAGATCAATATGGGTTTCCAGATGGTCAGCCAGCGCGTTGAGCGCCTGTTCTGTCACGCTATCATGATGTGCAGGCAGGGGAGCTTCGTACCATGTGCCGCCGAGGCGGAAGGCGGCACCCCCCACGCGGGCCAACAGGGCCAGCCGGGCGGCGCGCTCATGAAAAATGCCGTGCAGATATGTGCCATAAACCTGACCATTGGCTGAGCATGCGCCTTCCTCCACCCCGTTCAGCATGAGCAGCGGGCGCGCACGGTCCGCGCCCGTGGTGCGGCCTGTGTGCATTTCATATCCGGAGACAGGTGCTGTCGTTCCGGCAAGGAACCCGGATGCGTCTTCCAGATGCTTTTCAGAACTCAGCACGGTCTGCACCGCCAGAAGGCCCAGTCCTTCAGCCTGACCGGCAGGCCCTTCCGTGCCGTGCGGGTCTGCCACGGCTTCACCCAGCATCTGATACCCGCCGCACACCCCCATGACATGCCCGCCGCGTGCCAGATGAGCCGCAAGATCCTGCGCCCAGCCTTCGGCCCGGAAGGTAGCTAGGTCAGCCAGTGTACCCTTGGAGCCGGGCAGCAGCACAAGATCACACTCCGGCAGGCGCTGGCCGCGTTGCACAGGCAGAAGCTGCACGCCGGGTTCTGAACGCAGGGGGTCCAGATCATCAAAATTCGCAATCAGCGGCAGCAGCGGCACGGCAATGCGCAGAGGGGGAGTATCCCCGTTATGCACAGAAATGTACACAGGGGGGCGGGTGCCGTGAGTGAGTGTGGCAAGCAGGTCCGCCGTATCTTCCGCCGGGAGGGTGCGCACAGTGGGCAGGTGCGGCACGAGGCCGAGGGCGGCCCAGCCGGTGCGCTGCGCGATGAAGGCCATTCCATCATGAAACAATGAGGTATCCCCTCGCATTCTGTTCACGATGAAGCCTTTGATGCGTTGGGCATCCTCGGGCGACAGGACAACCTGCGTGCCCACAAGGCTGGCAATCACGCCCCCACGGTCAATATCCCCCACCAGAACCACAGGGGTATCCACAGCCTGTGCAAAGCCCATATTGGCAATGTCCCGCGCCCGCAAATTGATTTCTGAAGCCGAGCCAGCGCCTTCCACCAGCACAAGATCCGCCTGCTGTGCCAGATTTTGAAAACTTTCGACGACTTCAGAAAGAAGCTGATCCTTTCTGCTCTGATACTCCCGTGCGCCCAGCGTGCCCCGCACACGCCCGCGCACCACCAGTTGCGCCCCGGTTTCACCCTGTGGTTTGAGGAGCACCGGATTCATATCCACCACAGGCGGCACGCCGCAGGCGCGGGCCTGAAGAGCCTGTGCGCGGCCTATTTCCCCGCCATCTGCCGTAACTGCGGCATTATTGGACATGTTTTGCGGTTTAAAGGGCCGCACCCGCAGGCCCCGCCGGGTAAAGGCCCGCGCCAGCCCGGCCACCAGAGTTGATTTCCCGACACTCGACCCCGTTCCCTGCACCATCAGCACCCGGGCGCTCAAAACTCCACTCCCTGCTGGGCGCGAACACCCTCACGGAAATGGTGTTTGACGAGGGTCATGTCTGTCACCAGATCAGCCGCCTCAACCAGTTCCGGTTTCGCATTGCGGCCCGTGATCACTACATGCTGGCCGGGGGGCCGGGCGGCCAGTGTGGCCAGAACTTCCGGCAGGGGCAGATACTCATACCGCAAGGCGATATTGAGTTCATCCAGCACCACAAGGGCGACATCCGGGCGGGAGAGTGCCTGCGCGGCAACAGCCCATGCCCGCTGGCAGGCCGCGATATCCCGCGCGCGGTCCTGTGTTTCCCACGTAAAGCCTTCACCCAGCGTGTGGAACTCCACAAGATCCTCAAACCGCTCCAGCGCCCGGCGTTCGCCCGTGTCCCACGCGCCCTTGATGAACTGCACCACCACCACGCGCCGCCCATAGCCCAGCGTGCGCAGGACCAGTCCGAATGCGGCGGTCGATTTGCCTTTGCCCGGCCCGGTATGGACCATGAGCAGTCCTTTTTCGATCAGCTTCCCCGCGACCTCCTGATCCTGCACGGCCTTGCGCTTCTGCATTTTTTCACGGTGGCGCACTGCGTCCTCCTGCTGGTCCGCCACAGGGCGGCTTTCGGCTGGTGTGGTGGCAGGCTCCGGGGAGGAAGGTGGTGAGGAAGAAGTCATGTCAGGGTGTTCTCTGCCGTGAGAGGGCGGTGGCTCCCCGACCATGAGCCGGGTGCGGTTTCGGGTGCGGCGTTATACGCCCCGGTTTTTACATGGGCATCCACCATGAATAGCCGGGCAAATCCCTGCGGCATGGACGGGGCCAGCAGTTCCGGCGGGGTGCCCGCCGCCAGCGCACTGAGCACACGCAGCGGGCCACCATGAGAGAGCACGCAGGCCGGTGTGCCCGCCTGATGCACATCCTGCCAGAAGGACAGAACACGGCGGCCCAGCCCCCCGCCGCTTTCGCCCCCCGGCGGCACGAAGCCTTCCGGATCCGCCGCCCAGGCATCCAGCAGGCCGCGATCAATATTCTCCCAGAGCTGGCCTTCCCATTCGCCAAAATCGAGTTCGGCCAGACGCGCATCAATCCGCAGATCCATGCCCGTGGTGGCGGCAAGTTTACGGGCCATCTGCTGGCAGCGGGCCGCCGGGGAGCTGTACAGAACCTCGCACACCGCCCCCTGCGCCAGCACCGCCAGCCCGGATGTCATCCCTTCCCACCCCGGACGCAGGGCAACGTCCTGCCGCCCGTAACACATGCCATCCGGCACCATCACAGGCGCATGGCGCACCAATAAAACCGGGAAAGACTGCGCCATTTTTCTCTCCTCAGACCGCGGGGCCTGTTCTGTACTGCTCTCACGCCCTCTGGTACGTGACATTTTCAGAAGGCGTGTTTTCAGAAAACCGATCGTCAAACACCGCACGATGTGGAGCCGACGAGGCTGCACCACAAGCCAGCACATGAAAAAATGAACCTGACACCCCGCCCCTGCGCCCGCCACAGGGGCCAAGTGCTGTGCCATCGCCCGCCCGCAGGTGGGCAAGCGGGGTATCTGCCCCGGCCTCCAGCACCGTGGCGTAATGGAATTCGTGCCCGCGCAGGGTGGCTCCGGCCTGCCCCAGCACACCCGGTGCAAGCAGGGTGGCCTCCCGATAACCCAGAGTGAGTTTACGCCGCGCAAAAGAGGTGACATGCCCCAGCAGGCCGGTCATGCGATGGGAGACGCCTTCCGCATCTTCCAGCGCCTCACCCAGAACCATAAAGCCCCCGCACTCACCGTGGACCGGGCGGGTCCGGGCGAAATCCACCAGCCCCTGACGGAACCTCTCCGCCGCAGCCAGCCGTCCCGCATGCAGCTCCGGGTAACCGCCGGGCAGCCAGCAGACATCACAGGAGGGGTCCGGGCCCTCGTCCGCCAGAGGTGAGAACGGCACCAGTTCCGCCCCGGCCTGCCGCCAGAACAGGGCAAGGTGACCGTAGAGGAAGGAAAACGCGGCATCATCCGCCAGAGCAATGCGCTGGCCGGGAGGCGGCAGAACTCCAGAGGGCAAAGCTGCCGGAGCGGGGTGCCGCGACAGAGATGTGTCTGGCTGGTTTCTTTCGGGGGGAAGAAGTGCGGAAGAGAGCGCCCCCGGCAGCAGAGGCTCCGGCAGAGGGCTGGCAAGGGCCAGAATGGCATCAAGGTCCAGCTCGCGCTCGGCCTTGTCTGCCAGATCTTCCAGCCAGTCTGTCAGGCCTTCATGCTCCCGCGCCTGCACAAGGCCCAGATGCCGCTCCGGCAAAGGCGTGCCGGGCTGGCGGAGCAGCGTGCCGCACACCGGCAGGCCCGCCGCGCGGATGGCGTCTTCCGTCAGTCTCGCATGGCGCGGGGAGGCCACCCGGTTGAGCACCACGCCCGCCACCCGCACATCCGGCTGCCATGTAGCAAACCCGTGCGCCACGGCCCCCACCGTCTGGCCCTGACCGGATACATCCAGCACCAGCAGCACGGGAATGCCAAACCGGGCGGCGATATCGGACGGCGCACCACGCGCACCATCCGGCGCCACGAGGCCGTCAAACAGCCCCATGGCGGATTCAATCACCACAAGTTCCACATCCTGCCGGGCGGCATCCAGCGTGGCGGCCAGCAGGGCCGGGTTCATGCACCAGCTATCCAGATTGAGGCCGGGGCGACCGGTGAGAGCCGCGTGAAAGGCGGGGTCAATATAATCCGGGCCGGTTTTGGCTGCCCCCACCCGGATGCCCCGCCGCCGGAAGGCCGCCAGCAGGGCCAGTGTGACTGTGGTTTTCCCCCCGCCGGAGCGGGGTGCCGCCACCATGATGGCCCGTGCGCTCATGCCCTGCCCCCACGGACCTGCAGGCCCGGAGAGGTGTTCTGGAGCGATATCTCCTGCAAACCGGAGGCCGCACTCCAGCCTGCCCCAACGCCCCCGGCAATAAAGGGGTTCTGGACCAGAGCCTCGCTCTGTATCACGCCTGAAGCCACACCCGGTAGCGCAAACTGTGCCAGAGCCGCAGGCGCATTGCGGCTCTGGGCCGAGTGCGCGCTCTGGTTCTGCCACGTCTGGTTCTGATTCTGATCACCGCTCTGGTTTTGCGCCGGGTGCAGCACCGGAGGGGCGGCGTCTTCCAAAACCTGCGCCACGCTGTTCCCGCGTGGGTGCCACAGGCCACGCCGCCAGGCCTCGGCAAAGCGAGCACGCATGGCCTCCCGCGCTGCCGGGTTCTCACGCAGGAGGAACGCGTTACAGGCCTCATCCCCCAGAGTGACGGCAAAAACCCTGTCAAACTGCTGGTCAAACCGCTCCGGCAAGGTGGCGGCAAACCCGTGCAGGGCATCCAGCCCGCGTGCCAGTTCCGCAGCGCCTGCGTAGCCGTGCCGTTGCAGGCCCTCAATCCAGCGCGGGTTGCCAAGCCGCCCGCGCACAAGACGCGCCACTTCCTGCGCGGTGCTCCGCAGGCGGGGGGTGTCCGGGCGGGATGTGTCCCCATGCCAAAGGGCCGGGCTGCCCCCCTGCGCCGCCGCCGCTGCCGCCAGGCCGCCCTCATGCGCTGCGTTTTCCGGGCTTTCCAGCATGTCTGCTTCAGCATGGTCCTGCACGTGCAACACAGCCTCCGCCTGACCCAGCAGGCTGGCCAGAGCGGCGGCATCCTGCCTGCCATCCCGCCCGCCGCCGTAGGTCCATGCGGAGCCTTCCAGCCACGCCTGCGCCAGTGCGGCCTGATCCTGCCACGCGCCGGTTTGCAGGGCGGCCTCAAGCCCGGTGCCATACGTGCCCGCCGCCGCACCAAAAATGCGGGCTGTGGCGCGGGTGCGGGCTTCCCCTTCCAGCCCGCGCACACTGGCCGCCAGAGGATTCCACTCCGGTGGTTCACGTCGGGCTGCCACGGCACTCACCACCTGATCAAACAGGGCGATCTGACCCGGAAAGGCATCCCGGAACAGGCCGGAGATCCGCAGGGTGACATCCACACGCGGGCGGTTGAGCAAAGGCAGCGGGATAATTTCAAACCCGCTGACATGCCCCGTGCCCGCAGCGCGCTGCACCTCCACCCCCATCAGGCGCAGGGCGAGCGCCATATCCTCCCCCCCAGTGCGCAGGCTCGCGGAGCCCCACAGGTCCATGACAAGGCGGGTCAAGGGCTCACCCTGTTCCTGCATGTGCCGTGTGAGCAGCACTGTTTCCATTTTTGCCGCCAGTTGCATGGCGGAGGGTGTGGGCAGGGCACGCGGGTCCAGCGTGAACAGGTTGCGCCCGGTAGGCAGCACATCCAGCCGCCCGCGCGTGGGAGCGCCTGCCGGGCCGGGCGGCACAAACCGGCCGGACAGCGCCGCCAGCAGCGCCTGTGCTTCCGCCGAACCGCTCTGCCGGATGCGGCGTTCCACCTCCTGTTGTGAAACACTCTTGTTTTGACAGGGAACATCCTGAAAGTGTGTACTGTTTTCAATCGCTGCGGAGGACATCCTGCTCGCGGATGCCTTTTGTGCCTGTTCCTGACGCCCGGCGGCCTCCGTTCCACCCGTGCAGGCCTGAAAAATAGTCTGCACAAGGCAGTCTGATTTGGGGGCGATCTGGCCAAAAATATGCAGGCCATCACGAATTTGCAGATCTTTTACATCACACAGATAAGCATCCAGACGGGCAAGTGCCTCGGCGTCATCATCCTCACCGGGGCGGACCCCGCTTTCTGAAAGAACACCGGTTCGCGCTGCTTTTTCCAGAATCTCCTTGCGCAGGAGGGCACCCCGGCGCGGGTCAAGGCCATCAGCCTCGGCATATTCATCAATCAGCCGTTCCAGTGCCTGCATGTCTGGAGAAAGCTCCGCCTGCATGACAGGCGGGGTCATATGCCCGATGGTTACAGCGCCCAGCCGCCGCCGCGCCGTGGCGGCTTCCCCCGGATTATTGACAATAAACGGGTAGATAATCGGCAAAGACCCTGCCAGCACCGCTGGAGCGCAGGAGGCCGACAGTGCCGCAGCCTTGCCGGGTAGCCATTCCAGCGTGCCATGTGTGCCCAGATGCACCAAGGCATCCAGCCGCCGCACAAGCCGCAACCACAGGTAGAACGCTACATAAGCATGGCAGGGCGGCGTATCCGGGCAGTGATACAGCGCTTTGCGTTCCGCACTCTGCCCTCGGTCCGGCTGGACGGCGAGTGTCAGGTTCCCCAGCTCCAACACCCGCATGTGAAACAGGCCATCCTGCACGGCAGGGTCCTGCTCCGGTTCCCCCCAGGCCTGTGTGACGGAGGCCATGAACGTGGCATCCAGCCCGGCGGCGAGGGCACGGTAGGTGGCGACATGGAACAGGGGAGCCGGTGCGGTATGAGCCAGCAGGGCCACCAGTTTTTCCGGCCCCGGCAGGGGCGTGGGGCCTGTCTCGTACCCCTCCGCCCGCAGCAGCGCGAGAATGGAAGCAAGGCTGGCAAACCCGTCCAGCCCCACGGCATGGGCGACATGCCCGGTTTCCGCAGCCAGCCCGGCACCCGGATAATCGGACAGGACAAGACCCACGCGGCGCTGCGCCGGAACGAGATGCCGCAACCGCGCCCACGCCAGCGCACGCGCCACGGTATGCCGGATGCCGGGTTCATACGGCACGCGAGCGGCGGGCAGACCGGGAGGGGCTTCTGCCCGGAAGGACACCGGGAGTGTGGCGATGCTGCCATCGAGTTCCGGCAACACCACCTGCATGGCGAGGTCCGACCGGGAGAGGCCGCGCGGGCTGCGCGCCCACATTGCCTGTGTAACGCCCGGTTGCAGCACCTGCAGAATAGGGGCGTCCGCCACCGCAAGCGGCGCGTTCCCCTGTGTGCTGCCCGAAGGCGCATTCGCGCCTGAAACCTCCGGGGCAGACCCGGAAGAAAACACTGTGGCGTTCAGCACGACATCCGGCCTGAACTGCTGAAGGCGCTCCGCAACACCTCTGGCGGCAGCAGGGTCTTTGAGAGATGTGACAAACAGCATCTCCACCGTGCACCCTTCCGCCGCCATCGCCTCGGCCAAAGCTTCGAGTGCGGCAATATCCCCCACCACAAGATGGGCACGGTAGAACAGCAGTGTTGCCCGCAGGGCCGTGCCGGGCGGCAGGCCCCCTGTGCGGGTCTGGATGCTGCGGCCCGAAGCGGTTGTCCGGCGCACCGCAGCCCCGGCCACAGCACGATACAGCCCCCAGCGCGGCAGAGGCTCCGGTTGCGCGCCCTCATCCGCCCCCTTGCCCGCAATACTGGCCATCAGGCGCAGGGCGGCGACCATATTTCGCACACCGCCATACTGGAAAAATCCGTTCAGGCGGCTCCTGATGTCAGGAGGAATGGTTGAAAGTTCAGCCAGACGCGCATCATCCGCCGTTCCGGCAGAGGCCGCGTCCGCTTGCGGCGCGCTTGCAGGCTGCGGGGCGGTATCAGCTTCCTGCGGCCGGGCCTCACCCGGCAGCAGGGCCAGTGGCACGCCATGCGCGCGGCACCACGCGGCCAGTTCCTCCGCGCCGTAGCGCCAGTAATCCAGCCCGCCAAGCAGCCGCACCACCACGCACCGGGCCTGCGCCAGTGTGGTTTCCAGATACAGGTCCACCGACATGGGGTGGCGCAGCCGCACCAGACTGGTGACCTGAAGGGAAGGCGCTGTAAGGCCCGCCTCTTCCTTCAGCCGCTCCTGCGCGTGGAGCAGGCCAAGCAGGTCACTCTCCGTAAAGGAGAGCACCACCAGATCAGCCGAAGGCAGGCCGAGGTCTTCCGCCGCGTCCTGCTCATCAAGCGTCCTGTTTTCCCGAACAAGAAGGTGCATGCGGGCGGCCCTGCCTGATCAGGCCACGAAGGCCGAGGCCGAGTCTGCCGTGAGAGCGGATGTGATGGCCGCCTTGTCCAACCCTTTCTGCCCGATCACCACAATATGGCCCGTGCGGGAGTCCTGCGGTGTCAGGGGGCGGTCAAACTCATGCCGGAAGCGGGTGCCCACCCCCTGCACGGCCAGACGCATGGCTTTGCCCTGCACGGTGGCAAAGCCTTTCATCCGCAGGACATCATACCGGGCCGCGACATCCTGCAGCAGGGTCAGAAACCGTTCCACAGAGAGCTGTTCCGGCACAGGGACGACGAAGCTTTCAAAATCATCATGCTCGTGCTCGCCTCCTTCCGCATCATGGTGGGAGGGGCGGGCATCAAGATCAGCCTCCGCCGCAGCGCCAAGGCCGAGCAGGACAGCAGGGTCCACCCGCCCTTCCGTGGCGCGGAGGCTGCGCACCGGGCGGGGGCTGAGGCGCTGGATATCCGCCTCCACCGCTTCAAGCTGCGCGGCATCCAGAAGGTCGGTCTTGTTCAGGATAATCAGGTCCGCCGCGTTCAACTGGTCTTCAAACACTTCGGCCAAGGGGTTGTCATGATCCAGCGAGGGATCCGCCTCACGCTGGCGCGCCACGGCTTCCGGGTCATCCGCGAAACGGCCGGAGGCCACAGCGGGGGCATCCAGCACGGTAATCACCCCATCTACCGTCATGCGGTTGCGCACGGTGGGCCAGCCAAAAGCCTTCAGCAGAGGTTTGGGCAGGGCTAGGCCGGAGGTTTCAATCACCACATGCTCCGGTGGATCCGCCCGGTCCAGCAGAGCTTCCATGGTGGGCAGGAAATCATCCGCCACGGTGCAGCACAGGCAGCCATTGGTGAGTTCTACAATATCCTCCTCCCGGCACCCTTCCACACCGCACCCCCGCAGGATTTCACCATCAATCCCCAGAGAACCGAATTCATTCACCACCACGGCAATACGGTGGCCCTGCGCCTTCTGCAGGAGGTGGCGCAGCAGCGTGGTTTTCCCTGCCCCCAGAAAACCGGTGATGATGGTGACGGGCACGCGGGCGGGCGGAGTGGTCATGAGAGTGGTCATGGCAGTCTTATTCCTGAACAAGGGCGGCCGAGGCCGGAGCAACAGAGGCAAGGGCAACCGGGGCAACAGCCGCGACGGGAACGGCGGCAGGCAGCGCAGCAGCAGGGGGCTCGGCAGCAGGGTAAAGAGCGGCAGGCAGGCGGCCCAGCACCATATCCGCAAGGGAGGCCGGGCGGCGGGAGGGCATGACCGTGCCGCGAGGAGACGCTGCATAAAGTCGGGCATAGGCCAACAGATCTTCCGCTTTTTCCGGGCCGAGGTGGCCCAGAAGCCATGTCCAGCGCCCCGGCATGGCGATGGCCGCCGTGCACCCCCGATCACACGCCGCCAGACAGGAGACAGGATGCAGCGTAAGGGGAACCAGCCCCTGAGCCACAGCCGGACTGGACGGCACGGCAGAGAGCACTGGAGGCTGCTCAGAGGCGGAGGACGCATGCCGGGGCACAGTGTGCGAGGCGGTGTGGAACGCAGGCTGGAGCGCGGAGCCCGGCTGGGTCTCTGCATCGAGAAGAGCGGTCAGGCGCTCCAGAAGCTGTGCGCCAGGCGGGGTTTCCATATCCGGGCCACCACGGCGGCAGGTGATGCACACATGCAGCACCGGACCTTCCGCCGGAGCAGGGGGAGGATAAGAAGGAGAAACTGAACAGGCTGAAGAGGCAGGCATGAAAATTCCCGATCAGGCGCCAGCCCTTGCGGGCAGCGCTGAGACAGGGTGCTAAAACAGTGCTCCCGCACATGCGGAAGAGGCGCACAGCCCGGCGCGCCCTCGCCTTCCGGGCACCCCGCCGGACACGACACCTCAAAACACCGGCAGGCCCGAACGGGCGTGCGGCTGATGGCAGGTCTCCTGGCTTGCACCGTGCAGGATGCAAAGGTGGATCACACCTTGCGGTCTGCGACCCTGCCTGCCTTCCCGGCTCGCTCTCCGAGACCGGTGGCGGTGCCTGTACCCCGGAGAACCCGGGCAGGCATGTGGCAGAGCATTCAGATACTCACAGTTGCGGGGGCAGCGACGGCCTTGCAGCCGAAGCTGCGCACCGTTCTTCCCTTTTCATCCCTTGCGGGACACCATCATGGGAGCAAGCATCGCATAATCAGGGTATTTTTCAAGCCGTAAGGGACGTGCTTTCTGCACAGCCCAGTTCCGCTCCGCACCTCCCCTTTTCGTATCCGCAGGGATACTGGTGCGCGCGGGGCCTTCAGGCGTCCCGGCCTCTCCCGGCGCACCCCGGGGAAAACGGGCCTTGCGTCTGCCCGTTTCCCCCATGCCCGTTCTTGCCTGTGCCGGATTTACCCACACCCGGCATGCCTCTGCCGGGTTCAGCTGTCCGGTTTACCCGTGCCCGATAGTCCGGCTTTTCCAGCAGGCGCTTTAGTGTGCAGCTTTACGCAGGGTGTTCACCTGTTCCGGCGTGACATGATGGTCCCCCGTGCCGAAGGTCGCAGTCACATAATTCACCAGACGGGCAATTTCCGTATCACTCAGCCGCTGCACGTCCGACTGACCATCAAACCCCGGCATGAAGGCATGTGCCCCACTTGCAGTGCGGTCCACGCCCTTCAGGATGGTCATGACCAGATTATCCGGACGCCCCGCCCCGACTGTGGAATTGGCAAACAGAGAAGGCACATAATGGTCCTGCACGCCTGCACCATCCTGCCCGTGGCAGGCCGCGCAATTGGCATCATAAAGGCGCGGGCCATCCATTTCCGTCAGATCATCAATCCGCTGCGGGCCTCTGGTACGGATATCCGGCACGTCCGCCGCCTTGCCGACGGCATCACGCGGGGTATGATCCAGCTTATCCTCAATGGGAGCCACCTGTTTGATGAAGGTCGCCAGCGCATGCAGGTCCGCGTCCGTCAGGTGGCTGGTGCTGTGCTCCACCACCTCGGCCATTGGCCCCGCTGCCTGTGCCCGGCTCTTGATGCGCCCGGTGCGGAGATAGGTTACCAGATCATCCCCGCTCCAGTTCCCAATCCCGCCGGTTTTGCTGGACGTGATGTTGGGCGCATACCATGAGCCAAGTGACGCACCGGCCAGATATTGGTCATGCTTTTCACTCATCAGGGCATTACGCGGTGTGTGGCAGGTGCCGCAGTGCCCTAGCGCATTGGCCAGATACTGCCCGCGCCGCACAGTGTCATACGTGCTGGAATCACCCGTTTCCGGTTGTTCCTTACGCGCCATAAAGTTCCACGCCACCATGGCGGAGCGCATACTGGCGGGGAAAGCCAGTCTGGTCTTTTCCGTATCCTGCGGCACAGGTTTCACGGAATGCATGAACCATTCGTACAGGGCTTTGACATCCTGATCCGTCATGCCCGCATAAGAGACATACGGCATAACCGGATAAAGATGGGCCCCGTCCTTCCGAACGCCGTGGCGAACGGCATTTTCAAACTCGGCTTCCGTATAGGAGCCAATACCGTGGACCGGGTCCGGTGTGATGTTGGTGGACACCACATTGCCCATCGGGGTGGCAATTTTCAGCCCCCCGGCAAAGGGTTTCCCGCCCGGCATGGTGTGGCAGGCCACACAGTCCGCCGCGGTGGCGAGGTATGCGCCACGCGCCAGTTCGGCCTCTACCCCTTCAGGCCGGGTTGAGGGTGCAGGCTGCACCGGAGCGGAAGACTGCGCCAGTGCCGCCGGAGCAAGAGCCAGACTGCCAAGGGCTGTTCCGGCAATAAGGGCAGACCACAGGATATTTTTGAAATCAGGCATGGAGCAGTTCTTTTTTCAACGTGTCAGCAACACGCAGCGCCAGTGCTGCGACCGTCAGGGTGATGTTGCCCGTGCCCACGGTTGAGAAAACTGAGGAACTGGCAATAAAGAGATTTTCGTGATCGTGCGTCCGGCAATGGCCGTCCACAACGGATGTTTTCGGGTCCGTCCCCATGATGGTGCTGCCGGAGGGATGGTCCTGCGGGAAGTAGCCGGGTGTCCACTGCTCATCCGTGCCGTGCATCAGGCCGATCAGCTCCCTGAACACGGAGCGGGTATGGTCACAGCTCTTCACGGTGTATTCAGGCAGTTTGTAATACACCTCCGGATGCGGAATACCGAGAACGTCCTTTTGGGTCTTGCTCAGGGTCAGCCGGTTTTCGGGGTCCGGCAGGGCTTCGTTATGGCTGAACAGCCGCACGGTGTGAGAGGCCAGATAGCGGATCTGCTCTTCCAGTTCCCGCCCGACATATCCTTTGGAAATGGCAAGCTGGGTGGCAAGATCCACCTGATTGTCATCCACCATATGGACCAGATACGCGCCACGCTCATTCCGCCAGTCTCCATCACGGAAACTGTCAATCACGTTGGTCAGCAGGGGGCCACGGCCCGGCCACAGGGCTTTATCGCCGCTGATAAACGTCACCTGCACGCCGGTGTGGTCCATCATGTTCCGACCTACATGACCGGAACTGTTGGCCACACCCTCCGGGCTCTGCTCATCCGCTGAAACCAGAAGCAGTTTTGCCGTTTCGATACAGTGCGCGGCAATCACGAAATATTTGCCGGTTACACGGTGGGACTGTTTATCCGGGTCATAATACTGCACGCCGGTCACGCGCTTGTTCGCGCTGTCCCGCTCGATTTTATACACCACGGCGTTCGGGATGAACTTCGCCCCGGCGGCCTCGGCATGGTATACGGAATAACTGCCGTTATACATTGCCCCGATGGGGCAGATGGGCATGCAGTTATTATGGCCCTCACACGTCGGGCGGGCATCATACGGGCGGGTGTTGCGCGCCTGTGGTTCATGCACCACGCGCCAGGGTGTTTTTTCATCAATCAGTTTACGGAACTGCTGCGCCGCATAGGAAATGGGCAGCGCCTCCATCGGGTAAGGCTGCTTGCGCGGAGAGCCCAGATCTTCCTTCGCAGGGTCCGGGCCGCAGACACCCATCATGACTTCCGCCTGATAATAGAACGGCTCCAGATCATCATATTTCAAAGCCCAGTCCCGCCCCTGCCCGTAGCGGGTTTTCAGCTCGAAATCAGAAGGCAGATACCGCCATGCACAGCCGGCCCAGTGCCATGTGGTGCCCCCCATCATGCGCAGATACACCTGCTGATATGCTTCCGCATCCGGCCCGGTGGTGTGCAGATAGGCATTGGGGGTCATCTGGTTGGGCGGATGCACGGCCCATGGCACGGAAGGAAACGGCCCCTGATAGGAGGGCTTGTTTTCCAGAGTGCGGAAATTTTCCACAAAATGCTGCCGGTCCACACGCGGGCCAGCTTCCAGCACAATAACGGAAATACCGGCACGCGCGAGTTCATTGGCAATGGAGGCCCCGGCAACGCCGGACCCGACAATGACAACATCTGCGGAAAGGGTCTGTTCGGAAGACATACGGCTGATATTCCCGCTCTCAGGTCGGTTCTACGACGAATTTCGAGGGTGAAAGAGCTGGGTGCCCTGTAGGGCGCGCCACCTCGGGTGGCTGGCTGGTCCAGTAAAACGGGCCGCCTTCCGCATAGGTTTTCGGGTAGACGGCATCCTTCGTGATGTCGAACATCAGGGCGGAGCGGTACACCACCACCTTGCCATCCGCCACACCACGATACCAGCCGGTCAGGATGTCATGAATCACATCCTTCAGGGCCGGATCAGCCTTTTCCGCTGCGGCGGCAAACTCTGCGGCACTGGCGAACTGCCCTTTTTCCATCAGGCCATGCAGCGTGCTGATCTGCCCTTGGCGTGCAGGGTTGCCCTGCACCAGTCCGGCATGAAGGGCATTCCCGATCCGCAGGTCCAGCGCGGGGCGGTCCGTCAGCTTGCGGGACACGGCCATGAACTGCGCCGCTTCCGGCCCGGAGTGGAGGATGGAACCCGCATCTGGCGCAGACGTGGCGTGTGTTTCCGCCGCAGTCGCACCAGAGAGGCTGGCGGCGGCACCGGTTACGGCAGCGCCCATGCCTGTCAGCAGCATATCGCGCCGGGACATCCGCAGGAGGCGGGCCAACCGCATGGCATTGGGCGAGACAGTATGCAAATTGGCCGGCACGCAGGGGTTTTCCTTGGGCCACTCTTTCTTCATGGTCAGTCCTTTCTCGCGCGGCGTACACGCCGGACGAACCACCGGGCAGAACAGCCGTGGTTCCCCTCATTATCTCATCAAGGCCTATGCCTATAATGATATAACAAGGCCGCTTCCAGCATCAAATTGAACACTGCGCGACATTCCCCACAACACAGAGATGTGTTGAACGCTGGCCTGTCTCCGGTCTCTTTTTTTGGGTGTATTTTTAAGCCAGATGATGTGTATTTTTTCCGAACATCCCGAAAAAGCGCCATATTGACCGCATGGATGCGTCTGTTATATTGCTATCAATATATTTTTCATGTCAAATATTCCCACCCTAACAAAAAGGGAGTTTCCGGTGACACACCCCGGCCTGCCCGCTCTGGATGACTCCGCCTTCAGTTCCATGGCGCTCACGTTTCGTGTCATGCGGCTGGCGGCTGTCTGGCGCACGCGGCTTGAACGCGCCCTGCGCCCGCACGGCATGACGGTGGCCCTCATGCGCCCTCTGGCGTATCTGATGATGATGCCCGAAGGCACCACGCAGCGGGATCTGGCCCTCATGATGGACACAGACTGCTCCGCGCTGGTGCGCGTGCTGGACCTGCTGGAAAAGGAAGGGCTGCTTGCCCGCGTTCCAGACCCGCAGGACCGCCGCGCCAAATGCCTGAGCCTGACCCCGGCGGGCCGCGAGGCCTGCGCCCTGTTTCACTCTGTTGCGGGCGAGGTGGAACAGCATATGAAAACCGGCATGAGCACGCAGGACGCACGGGCGCTCCTCACCCGGATGGATGCTCTTCTGGCCGTTGCACACACCCTTCCCGCCTGACAGTCCGGACCCGCCCGCACCATGCTCCGTACCCTTTCAGATCAGATAGGCCGCCTGCTGCCCTCCATTTTTGTGCAGGATGAAAAATGGCGCGCCATGCTGGGCACCGCGGCCTATACGGCCAGAGTTTTCCTGTGCATTGGTATCGCTCTTTTTCTGGCCTTCATGTTTCAGCTTCAATCTCCCATGAGTGCGGCCACCACGGTGCTGATTGTGGCAAACCCCACAGTGGGAGCCATGGTTTCCAAAAGTGTCTGGCGTGTGATTGGCACGCTGCTCGGCGCGGGCATCAGCGTGGGAGTCATGGCCGCCTTTATGCAGTCTCCCGTGCTGTATTTTGCCGCACTCTCCGCTTTTGTGGGGCTGGCCTGCATGGTGGCCACCTTTCTGCGGCTGTTCCGCGCCTATGCTGCCGTGCTGGTGGGCTATACGATTGTGATTGTCGCCGCACCGGCCTTTTCCAACCCGGAGCATATTTTTCTGGCAGCCATGGGGCGGCTTTCCGCCGTAACCACCGGGGTTGTGACTACCGCCTTCGTGTTCATGCTCACATCTCCGCGCAAACCGGCTCTGGTGCTGGGTGCGCTGGGGGAGGTCTTTCGGGAGACCGTGCGCCACGCGCTCTCTTTCTACACAGCGGAAAGCCAGCATACCGCCCCGGTTGATGCGCAGGACCACACGGCAGAGCAGATGGAGCGGCTGGAAAGCACAGCCTCCTTCCGCGCCCTGCCCCCGCCGCTGTATGACAGCCGCAGCCACCTGCTGGCCCGCATGGCCGGACTTGGCCCCGCCATTGAATATGCCGCCGCGGATGACCGGGACATGCAGGCCCGCGTCAAGCGCCTGCGCATTGGCCTGAGCCGCCTGACGGGGCTGATTGTCACGTATCACCCCTACTGGCTGAACCTCTCTCTGGCCAACGGGGCCTCCTCCGCAGTACACCGGGAAGTGGCCACAACACTGGCCCGCATTCTGGACCTGACGGAAAAGCCGGACTGGCAGGACAACCCGGCACCGGTTTCAGCCTGTATTCACGACACTCTGCGCAAGCTGGAAGCGCTTGAACACCAGTCTCCCTCCCCCTCGGTTCTGGCCTCACTGGACAATACGCGGGATGTGCTGGTGCAGCTTGATCAGGCCCTGCATGACCTGACTATCCAGCGCCCGACCCGCGTGCTCATACCGCTGCGCCCCTATCTGGAATGGCCCATGGCACTGCGGAACGGGGCACGGGGCATGTTTATCGCGCTGCTGGCAGGCATGATGTGGTACGTGCTGCACTGGAGCAGCGGCCCGATGCTGATGCTGTTTGTGGTATCGGCCTCCAGCCTGCTTTCCACCACGCCCTCGGCCGCCAAAACCAGCCCCATGATGGCCTTTGGCACCGCTCTGGCCATCCCCTCCAGCATGCTGTGCCACGTGGTGGGGCTACCGCAGATTGATGGCTACCCCCTGCTGTGGCTGACACTCTGCCTGTTCCTGCTGCCCGGTGTGTGGCTCCAGTTCCACCCGCGCTACAGCATTGGGGCGTTTGGCTACGCGGTGTTTTTCACCATGATGCTGGCCGTGAATAACCCCATCACCTATGATGACCTGACCTTGACCAATAACTGGCTGACCATGGCGGTGGCCTGCGTACTGCTGGTTCTGGTCTTTCGGGTGATCCTGCCCGCGAACCACCGGCTGGATGCGGCACGGCTCGTGTCTTCTCTCACGCGCAGTGTACAGCGTCTGGCTCTTGCATCCCCTAAAAGGGAGGTCATGTGGGTGGCATGGGAAGGATTCCAGATTCAGAAAATCTCCCGCATGATGATGCGCTTTTCCTTCCTGACAGAAAGCGTGGACCGGCAGGGCTATACGGATGCCGCCTTTGCCGCTCTCTCGCTCGGGCGGCTGGTTGTGCGCCTGCGCTGGAACGCCAGCCACACACTGCGTGACAGACAGGCGCATGCGCTTCTGCAGGAGGCTCTGGAAGCATTCCGCCTCCTGCATCGCGCCCCGCTGGAAACGGCAGACCGGCTGAGCCATGCGGCCTACAGGATCAGCACCCTTCCTGACAGCGCCCCCACCGCTCTGGCGCGGGACCGCGCGGTGTCCTGCCTCGAACAGGCGGCCTATATCATCCGATCAGCACCGGGTTTTTTCGATCGGCATGGCCCGCTGCACCTTGGCCCGGACATGCCCGGTGCGGATGCCCCTGTTTCCGCCGCCGTTCCGCGCCGGAGCGTGATGTTCGGGTAAGGCCGGAGGCAAACACGGGGTGGGTGCAGGGCTCGAAGGGTCAGGCATCAGGCCGCGCCGTGCGGCAGGGCAATGCCCAGAACACGGGCCAGATCGTCCGTTTCAATGTCAAACGGGGCGTTCCAGTCTTCCGCAGGACCATGGACCCGGCCACGAATTTCGTAATACGCCAGCCCGCGCAGGCCAGCGATAAAATGGAAAAACGTGTCCGGCATACTGGCAGGAGCCAGAGTGATGACTTTGGTGCCCTTGCCACAGAACATGATGTTGGTCATGGCTGCCCCCATGACCCCGACAACACAGTCCGCATTTCTGAAAAGCTTGACCTGCTCTGCAAATGTCAGTTCTGCGGGGTCCACGCACAGGAAGCCCTGTGTCTGGAGGAAGGCCATCAGGGCGTCCTCATTCCGCACCGTTCTGGAGCGGCCCCGGCGGGTCAGATACAGCCGCCGCACCTGCGTGCCGGGTATGCGCGCCCGCAGCTCCTCCGTGCGGGAAAACACCAGCGGAGACATATAGACGCCGTGATCGGTCAGCCCGTCCACCAGAACCAGTTCCTTGAAAAACAGAACCTCCGCCGCATCCATTTCACAAAACAGCGGCTGGAAGGATGTGCTCAGGGCCACACTGTCCCGCAGAACGCGGGCAAAATTGCCGGACACACGCGGCACAACAAGAGAGCAGAGCGGCAGATACTCTTCCGCCAGCCAGAGTTTTGGCAGAAGTTCTACCATCCAGTGGCCGTAATTATGTTCTCCGCGCTTGCGCAGCAGCAGGGATGAAGGCCGAATAACCTGAACAGACCCTGCCTGTTCCGTCTGCATGATCGCGGCAAGGCCCCGCGCGCACTCCTCTGGCGTATGCTGGGCAATGCTCTGCCTCACCAGCTTTTTGTCCTGTGTGAACACCAGCCCTTCCATGGTGACATACACATCAAACACTTTGGTCAGCGTGACCGGCCGGGAGGCATGGGTTCGGGCAAACCAGCCATGCCGCATGGCCTGCATGATGGAGAGCGGAATAGCAGACGGATTGACCACGCGCGGAGGGGTCAGCTCATACGCTGGAGAGCTGACCTCGGCCACCGGCACCCTGTGCAGGGCGTGCAGATCCACCACATCCACGTGTTACAACCCCTTCCCTCACATCCCGAATGGTTAGGGATGTCTAACAGCTTCTTTGCAGGACTTCATCTGTTCTTGCCTTACACGCCCCTGACCGTGGCCACGTTCTGCCGGACACCAGGAGCCGCCCTCACGCTCTCCCCCTCCCCCGAAGCAGGAGAGACCCTGACCTCCCGCCTTGAAACCCCCGATGCGTAGTGCCGGTGCGGGTTGACGAAAACCCGGGTGCTCCCGCATAATTTTCTTAGGGTTTTGTTAACTTATGGTACGATGGGCCATGATCCCATATTCCTGCCTGATAGACAGTCTTGCCTCTGTTCCCGGCACCCTGCCCGGGCAGGCACGCCCTGCCCCGCATCCTCTTTTGGCGTTTCTGCTCACGCACTACCTGCAACATCAGCCGTTTGATGAAAAAACATATTTGCAAACCAACCCGGATGTGGCCGATGCCCTCCGGGCGGGAACCATCTGCTCCGCCAAGCACCATTATGTCACACAGGGCTACTGGGAAGAGCGCGAAGGGGCTGGGCCCTCGTTTTCTGAAGAATGGTATCTTGCCCAGAACCCGGATGTGGCAGCGGCTGTCCGCCGTGGGGATTATCCCTCCGGCGCCCTGCATTACCAGCGATACGGACGACGGGAAGGCCGCTGCCCTAACCCGGAACTGGCGGACCTTTATGCCACCTGGCGGACAGTCTGCGGTCAGCCGGAAGCAGGCGCACCATAACTAACATAACTAAAGAGCCGGAGCGCCACAAAACAGACGCTCTCGCCCGAAAACCCTCACATCAGAACGCTTCAAAACAGCGGGCCACCTCCGCAGGATTGACCTGCTCAATGCTGGCCGGCTGCCAGTGGGGGGTGTTATCACGATCAATCAGGCGGGCACGCACACCTTCCCGAAAATCCGGACGGCGGATGAGGTGCCCGACCAGTGCGGTTTCCTGCGCGAACGCCGCCTCCAGAGAGGAGAGGGTTCGCGCCCGGTGCCATCCCGCCCAGGTGACTTCCAGAGAAAACGGGCAGAGCTGCGCGAGGTTTTGCAGGTCCTGCCGTGCGGCCTCACTGCCGTGCGCCTCCAGATTACGCAGAACCTGAGCCAGATCGGGCGCATTGTAACACGCGTCCAGCGGGTGCGGGTGCAGGTGCGGGGCCTCCGGCTGGCGCGGGAAGGGGGCGAACACCTCAGCCACCGGCTGCACAGCCAGCCGCTCCACAAGGTCCGGCAGGCGCTCTGAAGGCACCATATAGTCTGCAAACCCGGCCTGAAGTGCGGCCACCCCGTCCATCCGTTCCCCCAGCAGGGCCAGCCGGAGCCCGGAAAAACCGGGCATACGGGATAAAATCCATGATCCCCCGGCATCAGGGGTGAAGCCAATGCTGGTTTCCGGCATGGCGACCACGGAGCGTTCCGTCACCACGCGATAGGGCACATGGCCGCCCAGCCCGATGCCACCGCCCATGGCAATGCCGTCCAGCAGGGAGACAATGGGGGTGGGAAAGGCCGCAATCTGTTGCATGATGGCATAGGTCCGCACGAGCGCCTGATAAGCAGCTTCCACACCATGCTGATGCGTGCTGATGAACTCACTCAGGGCGCGGAGGTCTCCCCCTGCGCAAAAGGCACGCGGGCTCGTGCTGTCCAGCAGCAGAACCTTCACCTCCGGGTCATCCCGCCAGCGGGCCAGCACGCGGGCCACACCTTCGGCCATCTCAAGATTGACCGCATTCAGCTTGGCCGGGCGATCCAGCCGGATACGGCCCATGTGCCCGAGGCGTTCTGTCCTGACTGTCGGGGTGCCTGAAAGAGGGTCTTCAGTCATTGCTTTCCTCATATAATCGTGCACAAAACACAGCGTCTGGAATGTACTCAGGAGGAGAGCAGATGTTGGCACTGGAAACCAGTACCTTCCGCGATGCCATGGCCAGACTTGGCGCAGCTGTGAATATTGTTACCACCGGAACGCGTGAAGACCCCATCGGGTTTACGGCCTCCGCAGTTTGCTCCGTCACGGATACTCCCCCCACACTTCTTGTCTGCCTGAACCGCGCCAGCCGCGCACGGCTGGCGTTTGTGGAAGGCGGGCCACTGTGCGTGAACGTGCTTTCCGCCGCGCAGCAGGCGCTTTCAAACCATTTTGCGGCCCCCAATACCATGGCGGAACGCTTTGCCATGGGGCACTGGACCACCCTGGCCACCGGCGCGCCTGTGCTGGAAGAGGCCGTGGTAACGTTTGACTGCCGCATCAGCCAGATTGTAGAAGTAGGAACACATAGTGTGCTGTTCGGGGTGGTAGAAGCGCTACGCATCCAT
The DNA here is from genome assembly GCF_011516935.1 of Acetobacter farinalis. Lineage (GTDB taxonomy): Bacteria > Pseudomonadota > Alphaproteobacteria > Acetobacterales > Acetobacteraceae > Acetobacter > Acetobacter farinalis. Next base: position 32,526 of record NZ_WOTF01000012.1, on the reverse strand, counting down.
GAAACGGCAGGCGGGCTTGTGTATTTCAATCGCGCCTATCACGCCCTGCCCCATACGGCGCCCTGACAGGAAACAGACATTCACCATGGCCCCCCGCCCGAAAATGGAACATGAAGACGACGCACCCGTGATTACTGTCCGGGCGCTGATTATCATCCATATCTGTCTGGCGGTGTTCATTGCGCTGTGGGGCTGGCTGGACTGGTCTCTGCCGCAATAAAACCAGAGCGCTCCGGGCTTTCCCCTTACGCTCCCCGCGCGCGCTGAACCAACCCGACAAGCATAAATCCGGCCCCCCCCAGCAGGGCAATCCAGAAAGACGTCGGGTAATCTGTCTCCCATGACAGGATCAGCCCGCCCCATGCCTCTGCCAGCGCCAACCCTGCCGCAGCCGCCAGACCACCCAGCGGCGGCAGACTCAGCCGCAGCACCGTGGCGGCAGGCGCCACCATCAGTGTAAAAACCAGCAGCACCCCGGTAATCTGCGCACATTCCGCCGTGGCAATGGCCACAAGGGCGAGAAACAGCACATCCAGCACCTGAAGCCGCACACCTCTGGCCTCCGCCATTTCCGGTTGCAGGGTGGCGAACAGGAGCGGGCGGGCCAGCACGGCCAACCCCAGCAGGCACCCGGCAGAGAGCGCTGCCAGCCAACCGAGCATTCCGGGGCTGATCCCCAGAATATCGCCAAACAGCAGCGCCGTGGCCGCGCTGGCCGAGCGGGTGAGCAGGTGCAGGAACAGCGCCCCTACCCCCATGGCAACGGAAAGCACAAGGCCGATCATCACATCGCGCCCGGCCACACGTTCTCCGGCCAGACCCATCAGGATACCAGCCCCCAGCGCGCCACCGGCCAGACCTGTCAGGGGGGAAAGCCCGAACATGAGCGCCCCCGTGGCCCCCGCAAACCCCACATGGGAGAGGGCATGGCTGGCAAATGTCTGCCCGCGCAGCACCAGAAACCAGCCCACCGGGCCGCACACCAGCGCCACCAGCAGCGCGGCCAGAAAGGCTGTCCGCATGAAATCATACTCAAGCATGGGCGCTGCACCCTCCGCAGTCCTGCATATGCAGGGCGGAACCGCCCCCTTCCGCCACCACAAACACACGGCCACCGGCCCGCACCACATCCACTGGCGCGCCATACAAGGCTGTCAGCGCGTCCGTGGTGATCACCTCCTCCTCCGTGCCGAGCAGCGCCCTGCCACGGGCCAGATAGAGCACATGGTCCATCACACCCAGCAGTGGATTGATATCATGCGCGGACATCAGCACCGTCATACGGCGGGCCTGCGCAAGGGCATGAATACGCTCCACAGTCTCACGCATGCGGGCGGGATCTAGGCTGGCCAGAGGTTCATCCAGCAGCAGCACGGAGGGGTCATCCAGCAGGGTCTGCGCCAGCAGGAGCCGCTGGCGCTCTCCGCCGGACAGGGTGGCAACGGGCCTTTGGGCCAGTGCCTGCGCATCCACCGCGGCCAGCGCGGCATCCACCGCCGCACGGCCAGCCCGGCCATACCAGGGCAGGCCCCAGCGCTGCCCATGCAGGGCCGTGGCTACCATGCTCCAGCCGCTGAACTGCCCGCCAACCAGCTTGCGCATTTGCGGCATATACCCCACGGCGCTGTTCCCCCGCCGCACCGGCTGACCATTGACCCACATGCCCCCCCGCACCGGGGGCTCCAGCCCCAGCAGCGCATGGAACAGGGTAGTTTTACCCGCTCCGTTCGCCCCGAGCACCCCCACAAAACTGCCTTGCGGAATGGCCAGACTGATCTGGCTGAGCACCACCCGCCCCCCGCGCGCCAGAGTGACATCCTGCAGGCGAATGCTCTCGGGCACGGCGGGCGTCATGCCGTGCGGTTCATGGCCAGCGCGTGTCATGGAATTGTCTGGCCGAGCACCTGGGCAACCTGCTTCAGGGTGGTGTGCATCCAGTCCTGCCAGTGCGTGTCTGGCGGCATGATCTCCAGCACGGGCACCACCGGAACGCCGGCGGCATGGGCCTGCGCAATCAGCCGTTGCACGGAAGGCCGGTCCGCCTGCGCGTTATACGCCACAAGCCGCACCCTGTGCTGGCGGATATCCTCATCAAACAGCGCAACAGAGGAAGCCGGAGGTTCAACATCATTCATCACAGCCACCTGAAACACCTGCTCCTTCATAACCAACCCAAGACTATCCGCCAGCGGCGTGAAAACCGGCTCCGTGGCCGCCACAGGCTGACCCTGCACCAGCCCCCGCAGGACCACGGTCTGCTCCCGCACGCCCCGCACAGCCGCCAGCACTGCCCTGCTCCGCGCTGCATAGGCGCTGGCGTGAGCGGGGTCCACAGCCTGACAAGCAGCGGTGAATCGCCCGACAAACGCCGCAACGGCAGGCAGGCTATACATCAGATGGGCATTATCGCCCTCATGCCAGCCCGTCCAGCCATCAGCCTTCACCACCGGCACCGCTGGCCCGCGCCGCGCCTGCACCAGCCGGTCCAGCCAGGCATCATAACCCGCGCCATTGGCCACAATCAGGCTGGCCTGCGCCACCAGCCGGGCATCCGCCGGGGTGGGTTCATACAGATGCGGGTCCACCACCGGAGACTTCAGAATGGAGATAACACGCATATCCGGCCCCACCACCTGTGCGGCCAGATCCCCCCACGTATTTTCCGCCGCCACCACGGAAGGCAGATCAGCCGCCACGGCGTGCCCGCCCCACAGGCAGGCCAGCAGCAGACAGACCAGCATCTGGCAGGGTAGAACGGAGGTGGGAAACCGCATCAGGCTGATCCTTATTGATCGGCTGTTCAAGAAAAGGCGCAGGACAGGACGCCTGACAAGTGTGATATTATAACATTTGCCATTTGACCAGAACCCGGAGGGCTGGTCTGTTTTGCGTTCAGTCTCTGGCACAGGTAAGATGCGCGCGCTCCCAAGGCCGGAATGGAGACTGACTGTGATTTCTGCCGCGCATACTGTGACGGACCGCACGAACCCGACAGAATTTTCGCCCTCCACGCTCATCAGGCTGGAGCGGGCCGAAGCCCTGTGCGCGCGTCTGGGTGGCCGCATGACACAGCAGCGCCGCGAAATTCTTGGCCTGATTCTGGATGCTGAAACACCGGTTGGCGCCTATGATCTTCTGGAAAAAATCAAAACGCCAGACCGCCGCCCGGCCCCGCCCACAGTCTACCGGGCGCTGGATTTCCTGCTGGAACATGGGCTGATCCACCGGATTGAGCGACTTTCCGCCTTTGTGCCCTGCACCCACCTGATGCAGGACGCCCCCGCCCATGACCCCGACCATTGCCACGAGCATGATCATGACACCTGCCTGCATACCGCGCAGTTTCTGATCTGCCGCACCTGCAAGGCGGTGACGGAAATTGCGGAATCCAGCGTTCTGTCCACCTTGCGTGACATCTGCCGGGACCAGAATTTTGTCATGCAGGGGGCTTCTGTTGAAGTGATCGGCCTGTGCGCCGACTGCGCCGCCAAAGCACGCCCCGCCCGTAAAGCCGCCCACAAACAGGCCGATCCCGCCTCTTCATGACCCAAAACCGCGGCCGTCCGCCTGTGCGCCACCTGCCTGCGCAGTGTGACCTGTTGGGTGCGCCGCCCGGTGAGCGGGCTCGCGAGCAGACTGCCGAAGCGTCTCCCCCGGCACGGTCCGCCCGCGCACCACGCGCTGCTCCGGCCCGCCACAGGGGGCGCAAAGAACCGGAAAACCCGCTTCAGACTGACCTGTTTTCCGGCCCCCTGCCGCCCCGCCCGCGCCCACCCCGCACCCATCTGGATACGGACGAACTCCGGCTTTGCGCTGTTCCGGCCAGAGAATTTGCTCCGCATGCCGCCCCGGATGGCTGGCTTTACCTTGTGACGGAGCCAGACACCGCCAGCCATTTTCTGGAACACGGCCTGCCCCTGCGTAAAGCCGCCCCTCTCCTTCTGGCCGAGCGTGGTGGTGTGTGCGGCTGGCTGGCAAAACAGGCTGACGACACCGGAGGACTTTTCTCCACCCCCGCCGTGGTGTTACGCCTGCGCCGCACCATGGTGACTGGCCTGCTGGAGCCAGACCCGGACCACAGCGCAGAATTTTCCGCTCCGTGTTATCTGCTGAGCGGAAGCAGACAGGAACAGGATACATAAACCACCATGACAGAACACACACGCAGCGATACGCTTCTGGCCGAGGTCATACGCGGAGGCCGGGTGGAATCCCGCCATTATGGCGCGGCTGTTGTGATGGATGCCTCCGGAAAGACCGTGTTTGCCACGGGGGATGTGGAAACCCCTCTCTATCCGCGTTCCACCGTGAAAGCCCTGCTGGCCCTGCCGCTGCTGACTGAAGGGGCGGCGGACAAATACGCCCTGCCGCAGGAGGCACTGGCACTGGCCTGTGCCTCTCATCAAGGGGAGCCGGAGCATGTAGCTGTTGCCACGGACATGCTCGCCCGCACCGGGCGGGATCTCGGGGCTCTGGAATGCGGAACACACTGGCCGCTGGACACCCGCGCCAGCCGTGCACTGGCCGCCACAGGAGAGCAGGCCAATGCGCTGCACAACTGCTGTTCGGGCAAACATGCCGGCTTTGTCTGCCTTTCCTGCGCCACAGGGCAGGACCCGGCCAACTACATCCTTCCCGAACACCCGATCATGCAAACCATGGCGCGCACACTGGCTGATGTAACCGGTGTGGCGCATAACGATGCCAACCGGGGCACAGATGGCTGCGCCATTCCCACATGGGCCATTCCGCTCACAGCCCTGGCGCTGGGCTATGCGCGCTTTGCCACAGGCACAGGGCTGGGGGCCGAACGCGCCCTTGCCGCGGAACGCCTGCGCGCCGCCATGAGCGCCGCCCCGTTCATAATTGCGGGAACAGACCAGTTCGATACGCTCATCATGCAGGATCTGGCCCCGCGAGTGCTGACCAAAATGGGTGCGGAAGGCGTGATGATTGCCGTCCTGCCCGAAAAGGGGCTGGGCATTGCCATCAAATGCCGGGATGGCGGCGTGCGCGCGGCTGAAACCGCAGCCGCGGCCCTGATTGCGCGTTTTGGCGGAGAAGACTCTCCCGTGCTGAACCACTTCATGCGCCGCCCGCTGAAGAACTGGAACGGGTTGGTGGTGGGCGAACTGCGCGCCGCGCGGGAACTGGCCGGAGACAGACTGCCCGACGCCGCATCCTGAACGGTCCGCCTCCCCGCCACTGCGGGCGGCTGGCAGGCTATTGCGGGCGAGAGGTGGCCTGACCAGCCGCATGCCACCTGAGCCCCCCCCCGGCACTCTGCCCGCTACGCGCTGCCTGCGACTGCCACCGCGCCTGCTTAAGACTACCGCGCCTGCCCTGCTGGTGCGGAAGCAGGCAGGGCAATGCCCACACGCTGTGTGGGATCCCCCGCGAAAACAGCCGAGCCGGTGTGCGAGAGCAGCAATGAGGTATCCAGCCAGATTTCCCCACCCATGGTGCGCCAGCGTTTGCAGAACGTGAAATCCTCGCTCATGAACGCGCGGGTTTCCTCATCAATCGAGCAGTCAAACAGGGCGTGGGGTGCGCCCATTCCCTCATCCGGGCGCTCTGGCGGGCACCCCAGCATTTCATCCAGAGACTGTGTGGGAACTTCCATGCGGGCGTAACGGGTTTCCGGATAAAATGCCATCATCCGGCGGATGGCATCCCGTGTGATAAGCATAAACCCTGCCCCCGCAAAAGCGGCTTTCACCAGCGGGTTGCCCGTAGCGGGTGTTTCGTGCAGCTTTTCCGTCTCTCCCGTATAGCGGAGCGAGGCGGTGGCGGGGGCTTCCCCCCGCACGATCTGCGCGGTTGTCAGGCCATCCCAATACCGCTCTTTCAGCGGGTACAGGCCAGCCACCACATCCTTGCCCGCCGCAACCAGCCGGGCCGGAGCATCCGGGGCAAACCCGATATCGTTATCCACAAACAGGATATGCGTGGCGTCACTAAAATTCATGAACTGGTCAAGCAAGGTGTTGCGTCCCCGGCAGACCAGAGCATCATTCCCCATCATGCACAGGGAAAAAGACAGGTTATAATCCTGCGCTGTAGCAAGGCACCCTAAAACAGACTGCATATAAACCTGTGTGACAACACCCCCGAAACAGGGCGTTGCAATGAAAATTTTTGGCATCATCTCTGAACCTATCGTTTCGGGCAGGTTTATCTCTCCAATGTTAACATTGAATTAACTGTAGTTAACATTTTCGCATCTGTCATGCAAGCGTCATTCTCCCGAACAGAGAGCAAACCCTAAGTCACACCATAAAATTTCAGAGGATATCCGGACCAGAAATAAGAACAAATCAAAAACAATTCGTCAAAAAATCGTTTTGCGGGAAGAGATTTTCAGATCGGACACGCAAAATCCTGCCCTTGCGAGCATCCTGCCTGTTCCGAAACATGCTTTTTATGAAAGAAAAATTTTATCGGCATACGGGTTTCTCCCCGGCCGGAACCCTGTCTGGCCGGGATACTGCCTGAAAAAAAGCAGGCACCCCGGCTGACAAAACAGGATCAGTCTGGCCCCTGTGGCAGGGACCAGACCTGAAAACCCTTATTTCTTGTTACGCGTACCTTTGGAAGCCTTGCGGGCCGGTTTGGCCGCAGCCTGTGCTGCTTCCGCTGCCAGACGGTCATAACGCTTCTGGCGGCGGGCATCCTGCACAATACGCAGTTTCTCAACGGCGGAGAGACGCACTTTCTTTTCCACCGGAGCCGCCTTTGCGCGCGGCGTGCGGGCTTTGACCTCGGCCTTTGCAGGCGCTGCCTTGGCAGAAACGCTCTTGGATGCAGCCACTTTGCGCGTGGCCTTAACCGGTTTGGTCTCTACAACAGCGACAGCCAGAGCAGCCCGACGGCTACGACGCGCGGAGGCCGGAGCTTCCACCACCGTTTCCACAACCTTGCGGCGGGGTGCGCGCGTTGCAGGTTTGGCCTCAACCACAGCAGCCTTGCGCGTGGCGCGGGTAGTCACCTTGGCGGCAACCTTTTTCTTCGGGGCGGCTTCCGCCTTTACAACCTTGGGAGCCCGTGCGGGTTTGGCAGCCGCAGAAACTTTGGCTGCAGCACCCTTGGCCGATTTGCGGGCCGGGGCTTTCGGTGCAATCTCTGCTTCCAGCACTGCATTTTCTGCGGGGGCCTTGCGCGTGCGGCGCGTGGCAACAGGGGCTGTACGGGCAGCGGGGGCTGTTGTCCGGGCCGGTGCACGGCGCTTTTTGGTTTCGCTCATTTTAAACTCCAGTTTTACTCCCATTTGAAAAGTACAAGAACCACAAACGGGATTATCAAATCATTCTCTAACGCTTTCCAGGAAAAGGCCCCCCAAAAAGAGCCAGACGACCTGAAACTTCTGTCATTCATAACAAAAACTCCGGGAAATGCAAAAAATACTTTGGAACAGGAAAGAATAGTCGGCATTTTACGCCACCCGCTTGCCATGCACCGGCCCTGCGCAGGTCAGGCCGGGCAGCTTCCGGGCGACAGGGAGTGGTGATGTGGTGAACTCTCCGGTATTATCAGCGCATATCCCCAATTCCTGACAGGACAGGTTTCATGAAGATTAACGGCACGCCCTATCGCAGCGTCTGGGTGAACGAAAAAGATGGCTGGTCCATCCATATTTTTGACCAGACACGCCTCCCCTTCTCTCTGGATATTCTGCGCCTGACCACACAGCAGGAGGTTGCGCAGGCCATCATCACCATGCAGGTGCGTGGCGCACCGCTGATTGGCGCTGTGGCGGCATATGGCCTGGCGCTGGCACTCCGGCAGGATGCGGGAGATGCCGCCATGGAAAGCAATGCCGCCATGCTGGCGGCAACACGCCCCACCGCCGTAAACCTGCACTGGGCTATTGACCGTATGCTGAAAGCCCTGCGCCCCGTTGCCCCGCAGGAGCGCGTGGCCGCCGCCTATGCGGAAGCCGGCCGCATCTGTGATGAAGATGCCGCCCAGAACGAAGCCATTGGCCGCCACGGGCTGGAGCTGATCCGCGAACTTGCAAAAAACCGTCCTGCCGGCACGCCTGTTAACCTGCTGACGCATTGCAACGCGGGCTGGATTGCCACGGTGGACTGGGGCACCGCACTGGCCCCCATCTACATGGCGCATGATGAAGGTCTGAATGTACATGTATGGGTTGATGAAACCCGCCCGCGTAATCAGGGTGCTGCCCTGACAGCATGGGAACTGGGCAGCCATGGTGTGCCGCATACAGTAATTGCGGATAATGCCGGCGGGCACCTGATGCAGCATGGGCAGGTGGATCTGGTGATTGTGGGGACAGACCGCGTGACCCGCACGGGGGATGTTGCCAACAAGATCGGCACATATCTCAAAGCGCTGGCCGCGCAGGATAACGCGGTGCCGTTCTGGGTTGCCCTGCCCTCCACCACCATTGACTGGAGTGTGGCCAATGGCGTGACGGAAATTCCCATTGAAGAACGCTCCGCATCCGAGATCACGCATGTGGCGGGCCGTGGGGAAGACGGCGTGCAGACACGCGTGCAGATCACTCCGGACGGCAGCCGCGCCGCCAACCCGGCCTTTGATGTCACACCGGCCCGACTGGTTACGGGGCTGATCACCGAACGTGGCTGCTGCCCCGCGACAGAGGCAGGCCTGCGCTCCCTGTTTCCGGAACAGCAGGGCTGAAGATCAGACCTGAACCGCGAGAAAATAAAGAAGCAGCCTCCTGAGTGCTGCCGTGTGTTGGCCCCAGGGCCCGGCCAACACACGTTGCGGCCTTCCCGCCTTCCTGATCCCCCCTCCTGTAAACCGGCTTCTTCACCAAACCCGGTTTTTCCCCTGCGTTACCTGCACAGTGCGTCCTGTACCGTGCACCGTAACCATGCACCGGGCCCGACCGGTGCCTCCCCGCTCTGCCCGGCCACCTGCTCCCTCTATCCATCCGATCTGGCCGCCCGGCCTGCCCGACCGCCCCCATCTGCCCGGGGCCGTTTTTTTGTGCATGCACCCATGCACACACGTTTTCTTGACGCCCCCCGGCCTGCACCTGATAAGCGATACGCACCGCACTCCCCTCCTGCGCCATGACGCCATCTGGAAAGGGCAAGACCATGTCTGAGACAATAGAAACCCCCACAACCCGCTTTCTGGCGGCTCATGGCATTGCCTACACCATGCATGATTATGAATATGTGGCAGACCCCGGCAAAATCGGCCTGCATGCTGCGGCAGGTATCGGGATTGATCAGGAAAAGGTCTTCAAGACCCTGATGGTCGAAATTGATAAAAAGCAGGTGGTATGCGCGGTTATTCCCGTCCACCAGAAAATGAACCTGAAAAAGGTGGCCGCGCTGTTTGGCGGCAAGAACGCCCGGATGCTGGGTGCGGACAAGGCCGAAGCCCTCACAGGGTTTCAGGTGGGCGGCATCAGCCCGTTCGGGGCACGCACACCGGTGCCGGTGGTGTTTGAAAAAACAGCTCTGACGCTGGATACCCTGTATATCAACGGCGGGGGCCGTGGCCTTGTGGTGGGGCTTGCCCCGGCGGACGCCCTCTCCTGCGTGAACGGGCAGACAGCCGACCTGACAGTAGACCCCACCACCTGAAGACCTTGGCTCCGATAAAGATGCAAAGCGTGAAAAAAGCATCACCCTCTTTTCCCGCGCTCCCCGGCAGCTTATGCAGGACGCTGGGAGTTCTTGAAGGCAAGGGCTCCTGACGCTCCGGGCACCCCGGAGGAATTTGTCTGGATGGAGACGAGATGTCACGCAAGCTCTCTGCTGCCCTGCTGGCGCCGCTATGTCTGGCTGCCTGCGCCACCCAACCCGCGCAGGTTCCGGGCGCACGCCCCACCGTAGCCACCACCGGGGGCAGCGCTGGAAGTTACACCTCCGGGTATTCTGCCCACGTGCCGGATTTTGCCACCCGTAATTTTGAACCGTTCAACCGGCAGGATGTGGTGGCTATTGCCATGCGCGAGTGGCGGCTGTTTGGCAGCCCCGTGAATGATGATGACCCCGAACTCCGCCCTGAACCCCAGACACCCGCCGTCAAACCCGAACGCGCGCCCGGCCTGTGGCAGCGCGTGGGGGAATACTGGTGGATCGGCATGGATCCGGACATGACGGAATCCACCTTCACCGGCAAACATGACGCCAACGGGCAACTGACCAACTTTGTGCATGATGGCGATTATGCGTGGTCCGCTGCGTTCATCTCCTACGTGATGCGCGTGGCCGGAGCGAACAGCCGCTTCCCGTATTCTCCCAACCATTCCACCTATATCAATGCCGCTGCCTCCGGGCAGTCTCCCATCCTGCGTGCGCAGGACCCGGCAACCTATGCCCCCAAGGCGGGTGATCTGATCTGTGTGGGGCGCGGCCGTGCCAAACAGTCCGTACGCTTCTCCAGCCTGCCCACCTCATACGGCTTTCCGGCGCATTGCGGCTATGTGGTGGCCACAGGGCAGAACGGGCAGCCCTTCGGCCGCCAGCTCAGCATTATTGGTGGCAATATTGATGATGCCGTGGCCCTGACCCATGTCCCGACAGACCCTTCAGGCCGCATTTCCGCGCCCGGCGGGCAGAGCTATGACACCCGCTACCCATGGTGCGCGGTGCTTGAAGTGCTCTATGATGCAGAAGCGGAACCGGACGCGGGGCAATAACCCCCCCTCCCCGGCCCCTGCCCTCACCCGGCAGACCCGGCTGGCCGCCCGTGCGGAAGCCGGGAGGGCGTCTTGTTATCCTGTTCTGAATACGCCAGACTTTGCCCCATCTGATGCGCGCAGATGCGAGCCTGTTGAACGAAGCGAGAAGGTGCAACCAGATGACTGCAAGCGCAAACCCCTCCGCCCGCCCCGGCTGGCAGACCCTTTCTGCCGATATGCCCGGCGCTGTAGGCGGCACGCCGCTTATCCGCCTGCGCAAGGCCTCTGAAGCCACCGGCTGCGAAATTTATGGCAAGGCCGAGTTCATGAACCCCGGTGGTTCGGTCAAGGACCGCGCGGGTCTTGCCATTATTGAGGATGCGGAGCGCCGGGGTGTGCTCAAGCCCGGCGGAACGCTGGTGGAAGGCACGGCGGGCAACACCGGCATCGGGCTGACGCTGGTGGCCAATGCGCGGGGGTACCGCTGCATTATCGTGATGCCGGAAACGCAGAGCCAGGAAAAAATCGGCTTTCTGCGCATGATCGGCTCGGACCTGCGGCTGGTGCCTGCCAAACCCTACCGGGATGAAGGCAATTACGTGCATGTCTCCCGCAGGCTGGCGGAAGAAGGCGGATATGTCTGGGCCAACCAGTTTGACAATCTTGCAAACCGTGAAGGCCACCGCACCACCACCGCCCCCGAAATCTGGGAACAGATGGGCGGCAAGGTGGATGCCTTTACCTGCGCCTGCGGCACCGGCGGCACGCTGGCGGGCACGGCCATGGGCCTGCACGAGGCTGCGGCCCGGGCCGGTGTTGCAGCGCCGCGCATTGTGCTGGCAGATCCGGAAGGCTCCAGCCTGTATGGCTGGGTGAAGGAGAATGATCTCTCCGTTTCCGGCTCATCCATTACCGAAGGCATTGGCCAGTCCCGCGTGACGGGCAATCTGGAAGGTGCCCCCATTGATGACGCCGAACGTATTCCAGACCCGGAAGCGCTGGACATCATCTACAGCCTGCTGATTGAAGAGGGGCTTTCCGTGGGTGGCTCTTCCGGCATTAACGTGGCCTCCGCCATCCGCACGGCCCGCAAGCTCGGACCGGGGCACCGGATTGTCACCATCCTGTGCGATGGCGGGGCGCGGTATGAATCCAAACTGTTCAACCCCGCGTTTCTGCGCAGCAAAAACCTGCCGGTTGCGCCCTGGCTGGATAAATAAGAGCCTCTGCGGGATGCCGGGCCGCCACGCCCTGCAACACTGGCGCGCAAGGCGCCGGTGGGGCGTACTGGCCGTGGCGGCTTTTTTACTGAGTGGCTGTAATGGTGCGGGTGCGCCCCATGCGTCCGATACCGAAAAAGGCACGCCCCCTGCGGCCCGGAAATCTGACACGGCTGCTTCCCGTGCGAGCCTGAAAGCAGGAGCCAGCCTTGATACCCGCTCTTCTTCAGACCTGACTCTTCAGAAAATACCCAGCCTGTGCTCTCCCTTTCAGACGCACCCGATGCTGAGCATCACGCTTCTGTTTGGGCTGAGCCGCCCGAACGAACCAGATATTCCTGAAGCAGAATGGCAGAGTTTTCTCAAAACAACGCTTACGCCCGCCTTCCCGGATGGGCTTTCCGTACTCCCCGCACAGGGCCAGTGGCGGGATAGTGTCACGGGGCGCACAACGCAGGAATCCTCACGGCTGGTGATGCTTCTTGTGGAACCCGCGCCCGATCTTGCCATACGCCTGGAAAATATCCGCACACGCTACAAAAAGCGGTTTATGCAGCAGTCCGTGGGACTGGTGGTCACGCCGGTTTGTGCAGGCTTCTGAACAACGCGCGAGCAGCCAGCACGAAGAAACCTGCTTACCCTGTCAGTTCTGCAAGCCAACCCGGCCTGATACCGCGCCGCGGCACAGCCTGAACTGGGCCTGTAGCAGACGCACAATAGCCGGGAGGCACAAAAAAACGCGCCCACAAGGTTTTTTATAAAAACCCCATGAACGCGCTAAAACCTTCCCCAGCCAGACTCAGGCCGGGGTTATTGGTTTATTATTCCCACTCAATCGTGCCCGGCGGCTTGGACGTGATATCGTAGGTCACGCGGTTGATGCCGCGGACTTCGTTGACAATACGGCCCGCCACGCGGTTCAGGAAGCTCATGTCAAACGGGTAGACATCGGCAGTCATGCCGTCTGTGCTCGTCACGGCACGCAAGGCGCAGGCCTGATCATAAGTCCGGCCATCCCCCATTACGCCCACAGTGCGGACGGGGAGCAGAACCGCGAAGGCCTGCCAGATAGCATCATACAGGCCAGCCGCACGGATTTCTTCAAGAAACACCGTGTCCACCTTGCGCAGAAGATCCAGCTTTTCCTGCGTGATATTGCCGGGGATACGAATGGCCAGACCCGGCCCGGGGAACGGATGCCGCCCCACGATGGCTTCCGGAATATCCAGCTCACGCCCCAGATCACGCACTTCATCCTTGAACAGTTCACGCAGCGGCTCAACAAGCTGCATGTTCATACGTTCGGGCAGGCCGCCCACATTATGGTGCGATTTGATGGTGACAGACGGACCACCGGTGAAGCTCACGCTTTCAATCACATCCGGATAGAGCGTGCCCTGTGCCAGGAACTGTGCGCCGCCCAGCTTGGTGGCCTCTTCCTCAAACACTTCCACAAACAGGCGACCAATGGTCTTGCGCTTGATTTCCGGGTCCGTCACGCCGTCCAGCTCACGCAGGAACAGCTCGGATGCATCACGATGCACAAGGCGGATATTGAAGCGGCCCCGGAAGGTTTTAATCACCTCCTCAGCCTCACCCGCGCGCAGCATGCCGTGATCCACAAAGATACAGGTGAGCTGATCGCCAATGGCTTCATGGATCAACACAGCCGCCACGGAGGAATCCACCCCGCCGGACAGACCGCAGATCACCTTGCCCGTGCCTACCTGTTCACGAATGCGGGCCAGTTCCATCTCGCGGAAGCCCGCCATGGTCCAGGTGCCGGAGCAGCCCGCAACATTATGCGTGAAGTTGCGCAGGAGAGCAGCCCCATGCGGCGTATGCACCACTTCCGGGTGGAACTGCACGCCATACAGGCGGCGGCCTTCATCTGCGATCACGGCAAAAGGTGCGCCCTCGCTCACCGCCACAATGCGGAAGCCGGGGGGCAGTTCCGTCACGCGGTCGCCATGGCTCATCCAGACCTGTTCACGGTTGCCACGCGCCCATGCGCCACGGAAGAGCGCGCAGTCTTCTACAATATCAACAAAGGCGCGGCCGAATTCACGGTGCTCGGAGCTTTCAACCCGCCCACCCAGTTGCAGGCACATGGCCTGCTGCCCGTAGCAGATACCCAGAACCGGAATACCCAGATCAAACACCACCTCCGGCACGCGGGGGGAGTCCGGGCTGGTCACGCTGGCGGGGCCGCCAGAGAGAATAATGCCACGCGGGGCAAAGGCCCGAATACGCTCAGCCGTGGCGGTAAACGGCCAGATTTCACAATAAACACCACTCTCACGCACGCGGCGGGCAATAAGCTGTGTCACCTGACTGCCAAAATCCAGGATCAGGATACGGTCCTGGTGAAGGGACTCGCTCAGTGCGGAGGAGGAAGCGGGGATGGTGGCATCGGCAGGCATGAGCTACTGTCTTTCTGGTCAGCGCCTGAGCGGCTTTACTAAACAATGAGACAACCACCGCGGGCCGGGGCGGCTGTATGCTAGACAGCGCATATAAAACGGTGCAGCCCGAACGTCACCCTATAATTGAGACTTTCCAATCCGCAGATCAGGAGCGTGTTCATGAAACCTCACTCTCTTACAGCCAGCACCACCGTGCCACAGCCGGAGCGCGCCCTGCGGCTTGCAGGTCTTGCCATGCTGGCCCTGCTGTGCGGGGCCGCAGCCCCTGCGGCGGACGACCCGTATGGAGACTGGATTGGCACGCTGGTGGCAGACCAGGGGCATAACTGCCCGGTGCATAGTCCTTCCCTGATGCAGATCGAACCCAAACGCATGACCTTCACCCCCGAAATGGGTTCGCTGGTGCTGCGGGGTGTACCCAACAAGAGCACGCAGCACTATCATGCACAGCTCATCCTGCAGGACTCCCACCATCAGCCCTTACCCATGGTGTTTGAAGCGCATCCGGCGGGAGACACATTTGAAGGCGTTTACGGCACCCCGGAATGCCGGGCGCACATCACCCTGAAACGGCCTGACGGGCGGACCTGGAAGAACTTTTTGGGGAATGACTAAAAAAAATCGCGTTGCGTGAATTTTGGGGGTTGCCACCCCCAACACTCTCGGTTAAACACCGCGGCAAGGCGCACCCGTAGCTCAACTGGATAGAGCACCAGACTACGAATCTGGGGGTTAGGAGTTCGAGTCTCTTCGGGTGCACCACTTCCCTTTTTTAATTTGAAGCTGGTTGTTTCCTCAGGCCTTCTCCTGAGGCCGTCGCGTTCCAGTGCGTTCTGCCTGCGCGACATTCCCGCACATCTGCTCGACATCGGCCTGCTGCCGTGACGCAGCACTTCTCCCGTCACATCCCTCGACAAAACCTGATCCATGAGCATGATTTTTGTCAGCGCTCCCGCATATGTGTTCATCGGGGAAACCACGACAGAGCTTTAAGGTCTCTCCTTTTCTCCAAAACGTTTATACTGCGACAGGCTCCCTTTTTTCCGCTTAATCACAGGAGAGACGTGAATGAAAAAACTTTCCTTTATGCTTCTGGCAGTTTGCGTGGCGACACCCGCTTTCGCACAAAGCACGCAAACCACATCTGATCTGGCAAAAACTGTAAAATACCGCCCTGCCTATCATGCCATGACGCAACTCCCTGAATGGGTGACAAAAGCGGCGGCCGTCTCTGTCCCGACCAAAACACTGACACAGGATGGCAGGACCTATCTGATTGGCCATTTATGCAAACCGCATGACTGCGCCGACCATCAGCTTGATGTGGTGTTCTCCGCAGATGGAAAGACCACATGGGGCCTGCTCTCCCGCCGTTACGGAAAAACCCTTTACCAGATGCCGCTGGGCGAGCCGGATGCAGAAACGCTTGCTGCCCTGCTCACCTCCTATCACGACAACAACCCGGATGACGCTGTGAAGTCACCGTAAGGCAAACGCGGCACCGGTCCTGCCCGTTTCCCCATCTTCAAGACAGAAGATGCATTTTTAAAAAATCGGTTAGCTGTTCCGCACCGGGAAGCACGGCATGGACTGCGCATGCAGGATCTGACACACGCCGGAAGCCCCAACCCCGCTGTTAGCAACAAGCTGCGCCCGGTAAACGGCTTTTCCGGAAACAGAAGCAGACTGCACGGCAGGCGTGGCCTGCATGGAACGGGATGCAAGAACGCGGTTTACGCGTTCCGCAGCATGACGTGCTTCAGCATAGGACCCGAAGGCCCCCACCTGCACCGTGCCCCCCTTGCCGGAACCGGATGGCGACACGGAGCGTGTGGCCACCGCAGAAGACAGCATGGGAGACCGGCTGGATACACCCGATGCGGAATAGGAACCGGGCAGGCGCAAAACATGCGCGGATGAGGAAACCGGCGCGGTATAAACCGCACTCTGCAGATGCGGGGCCGGAGCCTGTTCTGACACGGCCTGATAAGCCAGCGTGCGCCCGGCACCCCTCACCCCCGCGCGCTGCGAAGACGCCTGAGCATACGATGCCGGTATGACACGGGTGGGCGGCAGGCTGCTCTGGCTGACAGCAGCCGTCTGTATGGGAGCCTGTGCCGCAGAGGCGGCCTCATCCGCAGCGGCGGTATCCGCCACCGGCTGCGTCTGCGCCGGGATAGAGGAAGGCGCGGTCTCGGCCTGCGCCACAGCAACAGGGGCCGCTTCCGGTACGGGGTCAGGATGCGGGATGTCCCGGTCCATCAGGCACGGGGCTGAGGGATCATACGCAGCATCCGGGTCTCTCAGGCAGCCATCCGCGCTGCGAGAAAGATCGGGGCGGGCGTAGAACGCTTCGGACGAGGCAACCTGCGTGGTCGTGCTCCGTATCGGCACAGGAGCCCACTTGCCCCGCACAGCCACACCGCCCCCCAGATGCGGTGTAATGGCGGCCACATAGTTCACGGTTTCATCCGGCAGATGGCGGCCGTTATTCAGGTAATCATCCACGCGGTCCGGCCCGGCATTATAGGCCGCCAGAAAGCCCGGCGCGCCGTAACGGTCATACATCAGGCGGATATAGGCCGCGCCAGCCTGAATATTGTCACGCGGGTTATAGGGGTCTCCCCCCAGGCCATACTGGCTCTGCATGTCCGCATAGGTGGCGGGCATGAGCTGCATCAGCCCCATGGCCCCGGCACCTGAGGTTGTAAGCCCGCCGTTCAGATATTGTTTGCCGCCCGATTCCTGCTGCATGACGGCGCGGATCCATGTTTCCGGAATAGCAAAGCGTTTGGCGGCCTGCCGGATATAAGGCCCCCACGGGTCTTCCGCAGGGCCGGGGGCGTGATAAGCAGGATGGGTGGTTTCAACGGTGCCCATGTCATAAATGGCATCCGGGTCATAGGCGGCGTTCGGGTCATAAACAGCGTGATAGGTGCGTGCCAGCGCAGGGACAGCACTCCCCGCCCCCAGCCCAAGGACCGTGACCAGCACGCATAACGGTTGCGCCTTTATAGCTCTCGTCCGCACATTCTGCCCCTATGACACCTGCGCGTCCGGCTTTGTCCTGCCTGTCTGGCGCGCCTGTTTTGACTGTTCGGCCTCTCCCGGAAAACTCTGAAGACGGGATTGGCCCAGATCAACGATTAAAGTTACCATTATGTCATTTTAATGAAACGGGCATTTCTCCGCCCCTTTCTGTCGGCTGCGCATCGGCAGTGCCCCGTCACACTCAAACGTGACTCCATCTCTTTAAGCATTGCACGCTACGCATAGGACCATCCCGATTTTGGGAAAAATCTTGTCCAAGAGACGATCATGTTCATTCAGCCTCTCGTGCCTGCCGCGCACTCGTTGCTTTTGTCTTTTCTGCTGGCTGCCTCTCCGATTATCGTCACCCTTATCCTGATGGGGGTGCTACGAAGGCCCGCCTGGCAGGCCACGCTGGGTGGCATGTGTGTCGGCGTAGTTATGGCCATCGGGGTCTGGGGCCTGCCAGCCTCTCTGGTGGCCGCCAGCATCAGCAACGGTGTGATTTTTTCTTTCCTGCCGGTGATGTGGATTGCGCTTTCCGCGCTGTTCCTTTTCAACATCGCCAAGGAAAGCGGGCGATTTGACGCCTTCCGGCAATGGATTATCACACATCTCCCCAATGACCGCCGCGTTATGCTGGTGGTGCTGGGGTTCTGCTTCAGCGCGGCGCTGGAAGGCGTGGCCGGGTTCGGAACACCCGTGGCCATTACCAGCGCTCTTCTGATCATGCTCGGCTTCCCCGCTCTGGAAGCCCTGACCTATGTACTTATTTTCAATTCGGCCCCTGTCGCGTTTGGCGGCCTTGGCATTCCCATTACCGTTCTTGCCTCCATTACCGGGCTTTCCGCTGATACGCTGGGCGCCACCATCGGGCAGCAGCTTGCACCCTTTGCCTTTTTCATCCCGTTTTACGTGATGGTGCTTTACGCGGGCTGGCGCAGCCTGCGGCAGATCTGGCCGGTGCTGGCTGTGGCCGGCGGCAGCTTCGCGCTGACGCTGGTGGTGGTTTCAACCTGGGTAACGTACAGCCTGACCAACGTGCTTTCTTCCTGTATTTCCCTGCTGGCCACTATTCTGTTTCTCAAAGTCTGGCAGCCTGCACCCGACCCGGCCTATGCGATTGACCAGACCTTCCTGAAGCCCGCCCCACAGAAAGCAGGCGACTGGAACGGTCCGCACTGGCAGGGCTGGATTCCGTGGATTACCGTCGTACTGGTGGTGATTGTGTGGGATTCCCTGCATGTTGCCAAAATTGGAGCCACACCCATCAAGTGGCCGGGGCTGGACCATCAGGTCTTTATCTCCCTGTATCAGAAGCCCTATGCTGCTGTCTGGAATTTTGAGCCTCTCGGCACTGGCACCGCCATTCTGGTTTCTGCCCTGCTCACGGCCCTCCTCACGGGCCTTGCTCCGCACAAAATCCGGGCGGCGCTGGTTACTACGGCACGACAGGGCTGGCTGGCCGTTGTGACAGTGGCGCTGACCATCGGGCTTGCATTCCTGATGAACTATTCCGGCATGACCTACACACTTGGGTTTGCTGTGGCCTCCACAGGTGTCCTATTCCCGTTCGTATCCGTTTTTCTGGGGTGGGTGGCCGTGTTTCTTACCGGCAGCGATACATCCGGCAATGCCCTGTTTGGCAATCTGCAGGTGGCCGCAGCGCACCAGCTTTCACTGGACCCCGTGCTGTTTGCCTCGGCCAACTCCGCAGGTGGCGTAATGGGGAAAATGATTTCTCCCCAGAACATCACCACGGGTGTGGCAGTGACATCGCTCAAAGGGCAGGAAGGCGTGGTGCTGGCCCGCACCTTCAAACACAGCCTGTTCCTGACCATCTGCCTTGGGCTGATGGTAGTGGTTCAGCAATATGTTCTGCATTAACGACTTAAAAAACCTATGGCCTTCACAGAATTTCTGGAAAGGCCATAGGTAGACATTCAGAACAACCATTATGAAAAGGATCATCCTATGCGGGATGATCCTTTTTAATATCCTTAAAACTCAACTCCAGCCTGTACTTGGAAGTTTCGGCCAATAATTGCATCCCAATACCGGTTTGTGTTGCCCTGATAGGGGAACTGCGGTTTAGCATCAAACACGTTGTTCATTACGAAACTGACGTTGTAGCGCTTGGCAAACGTGTAACCGATTGTCGTGTTAAACATGAAATACTGCTTCATGGTGTTGTTGGGGTACACTCCGTCAGCAACCTGAAGCTTGTACTTCGCCTTGCCATAATACATCATCTGCCACTGCACAAACAACGGACCACGCATATAGTTGAAGTTAGCCGTAAAATTGTCACGCAGATCATTGCTTGTACCCAGATACTCGTACTGACTGGTCAGGATAGTCCCTTTGTGAATAAAGCCATGTTTATAATTGACAGTTGTCTGAAGCGCACCATCATCATCTGACAAGCCAAGCCGGGAGAGAGGCAGGAAGTAGGCCAGATGAGCCTGAAGGCCACGGTAATGTTCCGTACCGACGTTAAACAGTCCTTCCTTGAACCCTTCATTAATCTGGCCATTGGCATCGCGACTGAACGCACTGCAATACTGGCTATTCGGGTAGCTGGTAGAGTCATAGCAGGCAGCCATGATATCTGTCATGCCAAGGCTGGCAATCTCGTTTTTGACGCGCACGTCATAAAGATCTGCGCCAAGAGTTAGTCCTCTCACCCAGCGAGGTTGTATAGACGCTCCAGCAGTAAACTGCTTGGACTGCTCGTTCTGCAGATGCGGGTTCCCGCCAGTCAGACCTTTGATGGTAAATTTATTAAAGTTGGACTGGAAGCCCGCCGGAATATTGGCCTTCCGGCAATTTGCCAGACGCACTGCCGGATTAGGCCCCGAATTGACCGCAGTGACGTCACAGGGGTCTGTTCCATCATCAAATATGGTGCTTTCCGGCGAATAAAGCTCCGCAATGGATGGTGTACGGAAAGATGTTGTGTAATTACCATGGAAGACAATATCCCGTACAGGCGCATAACTGCCGCCACCAGAATACGCCCAGAATCCACCATTTGCACTATTGTTCACATAACGACCGGAACCGGTTGCGGTCAGGGCATAAACACCTGGGATGTTCATCTTGGGGGAAACCAGCGGGATCATGGTTTCACCGTAAACTTCGTTAGTATGATACGCTCCACCAGCGTTGGTGACTGGCGCAGAATTACCATATTGCTGGTATGTACCGTCGGACATCAGTTGCCCGCGATAGAAATTCCCTGCATTGAAATTCATGCCCTCATAACGGTGCTCATACCCGATATCATAGGTCCAGTCACCAGCGGGAAGCTTCACGACAGTGCTGCGCACGTCTGTATTGAAATCCCACTGCTGGTTGATGGATTTTGCTTGCGCATCTGCCTGAATATAACGTGACGCCGCGCCACTAGCCTGATTGACCCCAAATGGGTTGAGCGGAGAGCACGTTGCGTTGAGTGAGGGATAAGTTGCATTGGTATAGCCGGAAGCACAGACAATATTGCCGGACGGATCCCTCACCGCATCCAGCGCGTTGATATAATTTTGCGTCAGCATTTCGCGTTGGGTGGTTGTGGAACGGTACTCGCCGTATTCAGCGCTGCTTTTCCAGTCAAATTTCCGACCTGCAAAATGAAAATCACCCTGCAAACCACCAACAAAACGGAACAAATTCGTATCTGTTGTATATTTCCCGGTATAATAATCCGTGTTGGCACGCGCCATATAGAATGTATCAGTGGGCAGACCAGCAGCCTGAAGGTTATTCTTTATTGTGGCCTGCTCGGCAGATGTCAGAAACGGGTTATCCGTACTCAGTTGGAGAGCGCCGTTCGGATCTGTCATATCCGTCATGGCATTGTTAAACATCTGGGTATTATAATACGGCTGATTTGCCATATTAGAGACAGAAGACCTGACATACCAGCCTTCAAAAGACGCGCGTAAATGCTCTGTAATGTCATAATGCCCCAGAAGGGTCAGATTAAGACGCTGCTGATTGGTAACAAGATTATCATAATTTGCCAGCGGAAAGCCGTTGCTGCTGCCTTTTTTGCCTACAGCAGTAATACCATCCCCTGTCAGTGTACCATATGTCAACGGCACCAGTGATTTGCCATCTTGGCTGAACACCAAGGGCTGATCGGCAGCATTCGTAATGGCTGTCCCGATATCCTGCCCCTGATAATTGGGATAATCATACAACGCGCCAGACATGGACGGAACGCCCGCCGTGGTAAACGGTAAGAAATAACGCCCACCTCGCGCCAGCTGGTACCCGCTTCCGCTGGCATTACGCACGTATTGCAGGCGATTATCCCCCGCACCGGTCCAGTTGGCACGATCTGCCGTGGTCATACCGAAAACCTGATTATATTCGGTATCAAACACTACCGTGCCACGATCATGATCGAAGTGGCGTCCAACTTTACCAGCCAGACGATAGTTGATGGCATCCTGCCGTTGGCTGAATCCTGTCTGCCCTTCAAGTTTCACACCCTGATAATCATCATCAAGTACAAAGTTCTGGACACCGGCAATGGCATCGGACCCGTAAACCGGGCCACCGGAACCAACAACCGTTTCAACTTTTTTGATCAACAGAGAAGGAATATTAGAAACGTCAACCGGCGTGCCCTGAACAGCCCCTCCCAGAGAGGCTGTTGCAGAGGACACAAAGCGACGGCCATTTACCAGTGTCAATGTACGCTGGGAACCCAGATCCAGAAGATCGGCATAGGTTTGTCCTGCGCCATACGCACCTTGCTGCAGACCAAGCGTACTATTGTCAGGCACGCCGTAATTCGGGTTTTCCCTCATCAGTGCAAGACCGAGATTGGTATATCCTCGCGCCTGTATCTGATCCGCCCCCAGATCCATGGTGGCCATAGTGTTGGTCAGACGGTTTTGCAGAAGACGGGAGCCAGTCACTGTCACGCGCTCGGTGTTGGATTCGGTTCCGGCAGCAATATCTGCACTCTGCTTCAAAACTTCCGAGGCTACTGATTGCCGGTCGTCACGGGCTGCGCTGGTCTGTACAACTGGACGAGGCGCTGTGCTTTTCAGGGCAGGAGTGGCTACCTGTGTGACAGCAGGTTTGGAAGAGACTGCTCTGGGGTGAGCTTTTCTGGCCTTTCCCACTTTGCGTGGGCTGACCTCTGTTTTTGTGTACGTATCGGCTGCGTTACCCGGTGCCGGAACACCAACAGCCAGAACCGGCAGAACGTAAAGAAGGGAGAAAGAGAGCGAAATGCACCCTCTTTTATGTTGTCCCAGTTTCATACCTCCGCGATGTAGCTGTATCATATAAATCTAACCCCAAATTATAATGTGAACCGCATTTTAAAAAACGTATCTTCTTAAAACTGATTTCCGGGTCGGACCGAACTCTTAAATACGAATGTGCAATATTTTGCATAGAGAACGATGCATTTTGGACACACCATCATCACATGACTGCATAAGACGCCAATGAGGCATGCACTCATATCATAGGTAGCATTTTTTAGATATTTCTGCGGCATTTTAGACACCATACAACGCTCCTTTTCAGTCTGTGATCGATTCCATCCTGTTCACAGACTCCACCCTGCACAAAATCTTGGCGGTTCTGGTCACAACGACAGAGCAGGTTGTTGAGGTCGGCTGGCAAACATGAAGTAGGCAGGCATAGAAAAACACTGCATCTGCCTGCCCCGCAGCTTCTCTGAAACTGTCATGATGGTTTCAATGACATATCCCGGCCTCCAGGCCACCACTTTGCGGGAGCGTGTTGAAGAAAACCCACCCCCTAAATTTGTCTAAAACGCGACACCAAACTGGAGAGAAGGAAAATAAAAAATAGATTTAGTATCAATAATTAGAAAATCTTACTCCACAAGTTGCCATTCACACTATTCCAAAATGTTGTTACTCGTCACTCTGATAACCATTTTATTAAGGACTATTGAATTTGCGTTCTATTTTTCCTGTGTGTAGCCTTGCTCTGGCAAGCCTGACACTCTCCGGTTGTGCAACGGAGTCCTCACGCACGCTGCCTGTACCTGCTGTCGCAAGCGCCCAGATCCCTTATAACGGCCCGCGCGTGGCGATTGCCGCAGGCAAGTTTGCCAACCATTCCAATTACATGAACGGGATTTTTTCAGATGGTATTGACCGTCTGGGCAATCAGGCCCGCACAATTTTGCTGACACGCCTCCAGCAAAGCGGCCGCTTTAATGTCATGGACCGCGATAATCTGACAGAAGGACGCCAGGAAGCCGCGTTCCTCAAGCAGGGGCAGAACATTCAGGGTGCACAGTATCTGATAACCGGTGACGTGACCGCTTTTGGCCGCAAGGACGTGGGTGACCAGCAACTGTTTGGCATTGCGGGCCGTGGGCGCAGCCAGATTGCCTATGCCAAGGTCAGCCTTCAGATTGTGAACCCGCTGACATCGCAGATTGTCACCTCAAGTGAAGGCGCTGCGGAATATGCCTTGTCCAGCCGTGAGGTAATCGGGTTTGGCAGCACAGCCAGCTATGATTCCACACTGAACGGCAAGGTTCTTGATCTGGCTATTCAGGATGCTGTCAATCATCTGGCGCAGCAGGTGGATTCCGGCCAGATCCGGTAATTAATTTCCAAGATTTCGACTTTTCAAAAATAAGAAACGGACTTTCTTGTAATGTCTTTCTCAAAAACCGCTCTGGCGGGCCTTGGCCTGCTGGGCTGTCTGGCTGCATGTTCCGGCGCGGACAAAACACCTCCGCTTTATAGCTGGCAGGATTACCCCACCCAGCAATATCTGTATCTGAAAGGGCAGACAGACCCGCAGGCCCAGATAACCGTTCTGGAAAAAGACGTGCAGAAAGCACAGTCCAAAGGGCTGGCGCTCCCGCCGGGTTTCCATGCTCATCTCGGGATGCTTTATGCCACAACGGGCAGAACGGATCTGGCCCAGCAGGAATTCAGTCAGGAAAAGACACTCTTTCCTGAATCCGCAACCTATATGGATTTTCTGCTGAAAAATCTTGGCAAGAAATCGGAGCCGTCCTCATGAAGATGTCCCGCTTTGCCCGCCTGTGCCTCTGTGCCGCCCTGCCTCTGATGGCCGCAGCATGCAGCACACCTGTGAAAGCCCCGGATTATACGGCGTTCCGTTCCGCCAAACCGCGCTCCATTCTGATCCTGCCACCAGTGAACCATACGCCGGATGTCAACGCGTCCAACGGCCTGATTGCACAGATGACGCATCCGCTGGCGGAAGCTGGCTATTATGTGGTGCCAGTAACGGTGGAAATAGAAACATTCCGCCAGAACGGGCTGGATACGCCAGACGACATCATGCAGGCTCCGGCAGCCAAACTCCAATCCATCTTCGGGGCGGATGCCGCACTGTATACCACCATTACGGCGTATGGCTCTGTTTATCAGGTGGTCAACAGCACCACGACTGTCACGGCATCTTCCAAACTGGTAGACCTGAAAACCGGCAGTGTTTTGTGGACAGGCACCGGTACTGCCAACAGTCAGGATGTGGGAGAAGCATCGGGAGCGGGTGGCGGTATTGTCGGGATACTCATCACAGCGGCTATCAAGCAGGCTGTGCATAGCCTGACAGACCAGAGCTTCCGTGTGGCGCATGTCACAGCGGAACGTCTGCTCAGTGCAGGGCCGCCCGCCGGGCTGCTTTATGGGCCGCGCTCTGTGAAATACGGCACAGACTGAGGCAGCACGGACTGGGCAGGAGACTGCTCCTGCGCAAAAAGCACGTGCTCAAAACTGAAAAGCCGGGATGGCCTTACGGCTCTCCCGGCTTTTTATCTCGCAAACCGCGAAAAACTCAGTGAGCGGCAAGCGGCTTCAGAACATGGACCGCAGGCGGTGTGACCAGCAGATCCTGCACAGCGGCAATCAGGGCCTTGAAGTGCGGGGTTTCCAGATGCTGTTCGAAGCTCTTATGGCTGTCCCAATGTTCCACAAACATGAACATGCGGGCGTCATTCTGGTCCTGCTGCGGCACATAGGACAGATTACCTGCTTCCAGCCGGGAGGGCGCCACGCAGGCCTGCATGGCCTGAGCAACCTGCTGCTCTGCGCCCGGTTTGGCGTGCAGCAGCGCGACAATGGTAATATCTTCACTCATGTCTTTTTACCTTTCGCTCAGATGCTTTCTTGAGTCGGGCGGGATTTGAATCGGGTCAGACCGGCACACAGCCGGCACGCCCCAAACCACCTGCTTCTTAAACACCGCCGGTGGTCTGAAAGCCAGCCCCTGACCACTTTACCCGCCATGCCGCTTTACCAGGAGCTTTGCGAGCCACCTCCGCCGGAATCTCCGCCACCGCCGCGAAAACCGCCGGATGAGCCACCGGACGAACTCCCGCCACCACCGCCCCGGCCTCCGCCTTGCAGAAGCATGGAGAGGATATTGAGGATCAGGTTCAGGAAGAAGCTCCAGCGCGCGCTCCGCTCCGCCTGTATTTCCGGCGGAACATAGCCACCGGGGTAAAGGGCGGCCCGACGGCGGGACCGGCGGATCAACCAGATGGGCAGCAGGATAAACAGTATGCCCACCACAACCAGCCCTGCCAGAGCCTCAAAAGCATCCGTCTGAGAGTCCGGCTGGCTGGCTGGCGGGGCAGCACCACCCTGCAGGTCCGCCGGGTCCGCATGGCTGAGGACAGACGCTATGGCATCCACAATGCCATTCACGGCCTGTGCGTACTGCCCAGCCTGAAGGGCTGGCCGGGCGGCCTGAAGGATGTCGTTGCTCTGCAGGTCAGTCAGCACACCTTCCAGCCCGTATCCCACCTCGATGCGGGATTGACGGTCCGGAATATCCAGCACCACCAGCAAGCCGTTATCCACGCCCTTTCTGCCAATACCGGTCTTATGGAAGGCCTCATTGGCATATTGGCTGATATCCTCCACATGCCCCGGCAGCGCGACCACAATCTGCGGGTGCCCCGGCAGGGTTTGGGAAAGATCATAAAGCTTGTGGGAAAGAGCCGCATTGTCCTCAGGCGAGAGGACATTCTGCGGATCTGTCACCCATTGCCGCAGAAGCAGGCCATCCTGCGCGCAGGCCGGAGCAGGCAGGCCAGCGCCAACCCCACACAGAACCAGCCCCAGAACAGCAACCAGCCCGAACACACAGGCACGGGCAGGAGCCGAAGCGCGGGCCAAGCAGGTTTCCCCCCGCCCGGCGGCCAGCCAGCCGAAAACCGGCAGACCACACCAGCGGGCAACACGCGCCTGCAGGCTTACGGCCCGGGACGGCCGAAGCCACAGCCCCTGCTGCAAACCACCCTGCACCGGGGCAGCCTGCATCAGATCGCCCTGAATCCGGGGCTGTGGAGTGCGGAACACAGGATACTCCTGCCGCATGGTGTTATGCCTCAAGATACCGGTTTCAGTGTTTGGAGAAATCAACAACCGGCGGGGTCTGCGCTTCCGGGGAAGCCTCGTAATAAACGCGGGTGTGATAGCCCAGGATACCCGCCACCAGATTGCCGGGGAAATGCATGACAGTCTGGTTGTAGGACAGGATAGCCTGCTGCAAACGCTGGCGGGCAACCGTGATACGGTTCTGGGAGCCTTCAAGCTGCACCATCAGGCGGGAGAAGTCCTGATTGGCCTGCAACTGGGGAGACTGCTCCACAACAGCATTGATCGCCTTGATCTCCTGCGTGTTGCGGGACTGGGCTTCCAGAATTTTCTGCTGGAGTGTCGCGTTGTCCACCGTGCGGGGGTCAATCCGGCTCAGCGGTGTTTCGCCGGAGCGGGCGGCGGCGTAATCTGTCAGGGTGTCATGCTCATGCGTGGCATAGCCCTTCACGGTGTTAACCAGATTGGGGATCAGGTCAGACTGGCGCTGCACTTCGTTCTGAAGCTGTCCGGTCAGTTCCAGCACGTTCTGATCTGCCGCCATGAAGCGATTATAGCTGGACCCGAAAACAAACAGCAGTCCAATCAGCAGAATCGCAGGAATGAGAAGCTTCTTCATCAAGACATCCTTAAACAATCACCGTCACGCAACCTGACAGTGCTGGTACAGCACCCGTCATGGCTCCGTTTATTACCTCTCCTTACGCGAAAACCACATCCGGAAGCCAAACATTTCCCGCTATGCAAAAAGAGGAAACAAAAACCGCCTTGCATCTTGGAGGGAACGGCCACGCCCTTTATAACTCTCTGCCATGATTATCATTACCGGTGGCGCCGGTTTCATTGGCTCATGCCTTCAGGCCTCTCTCGCACGGCGTGGAGAGGAAACCGTGGTGGTGGACTGGCTGGGTTCTGACCTCAAATGGCGGAATCTGGCGGCCCATGCCCCCTCCCGCGTGATTGCTCCGGAAGAGCTTGAGGCTTTTCTGGCCACCGCCCCGAAAGTGGACGCCGTATTCCACATGGGAGCCATAAGCGAGACCACCGCCCGGGATGCGGACCTGGTCTGGCGGACCAATGTGGCCCTGACCCAGACCCTGTGGGACTGGTGTGCTCGTACGGACACCCGCTTTATCTATGCCTCCTCCGCCGCCACCTATGGCGCGGCTGACAAACCTGAGCTGTTCTCGGATGATCCGGCAAAGCTGGACCAGCTCACGCCGCTCAACCTGTATGGCTGGTCCAAGCACACGTTTGACCAGCATGTGATGGCCGGGCTGAAAAAGAACGCCCCCCGCCCCCCGCAGTGGGCCGGGCTGAAGTTCTTCAACGTCTACGGGCCGAATGAATACCACAAGGGCAAGATGATCTCTGTGGTGAAGGTGAAGTATGATGAGGTGAAGGCCGGCAACCCTGCCCGCCTCTTCCGTTCTGATCGCCCTGACATTGCCGATGGCCAGCAGATGCGGGACTTCATCTGGGTGGGGGATGTGGTGGATGTCATGCTCTGGCTGTACGACACACCCTCCGTGTCCGGCCTGTTCAACTGTGGCAGCGGCACGGCCCGCTCCTATCTGGACCTGGCCCATGCGGTGTGTGACGCGGCGGGCTGCGCCCGGCAGGTAGACTTCATCACCATGCCGGAAAGCCTGCGCGGGCAATATCAGTCCTACACGCAGGCGGACCTCTCCCGCTTGCGGGCCGCGGGCTATACGGGCACGTTCACCACACTTGAAGACGGTATCCGCCGCTATGTGCAGGACTATCTTGCCACGGATAACCCCTATCTCTGAACGCCGCCTTTCTGATCTCTTGTCCGGATATTGCCCTGCATGCTGCCAGTTCTTCTTTTCCCGCAATTTGACCCTGTACTGCTGCATCTGGGGCCGCTGACCATCCGGTGGTATGCGCTTTCCTACATTGTGGGCATTGTGCTGGGCATTTCCCTGCTGCGCAGGCTGGTGCGGCTGCCCCCGGTTGCCGCCACCCCCGAGCAGGCGGATGATTTTCTGGGCTGGGTCACGCTGGGCGTGCTGCTGGGCGGGCGTCTGGGGTATGTGCTGTTCTACCAGCCCGGCTATTACCTCACGCATCCGTTCTCCATTATAGAGGTCTGGAAGGGGGGCATGTCCTTCCATGGCGGGGCGTTGGGCGTGATTATCGCCCTCGCCCTGTTCAGCTGGCGCAACAAGCTCAATTTTCTGGCCTTTGCGGACCGCGCGACTGTAGCCGTTCCTGTGGGGCTGGCACTGGGGCGCATTGCCAATTTCATCAACGGGGAACTGTGGGGGCGGGAAGCACCGGCTACTCTGCCCTGGGCGATGATCTTCCCCGATGCCGGGCCAATTCCGCGCCATCCGTCCGAACTGTATGAAGCCCTGACGGAAGGGCTGCTGCTGTTTCTCGTCATGTTCGCCGCCTCCCGCAAACAGAGTGTGCGTGAACGCCCCGGTTTTCTGGCGGGCCTGTTTCTGGCGGGCTATGCCTGCGCCCGCAGCTTCTGCGAATTCTTCCGGGAACCGGATGCGTTTCTGGGCTTCCTGCCCGGCGGTGTGACCATGGGGCAGGTGCTCTGTGTGCCCATGCTGGTGGCCGGTGTGGCGCTGATGGTGCATGCCTGCCGCAGCCCTGTTTATACCGGCCTGCCGGACCCCGTGCAGGACGCCGGGGCCTGAAGGACCGCAGTTCCATGCCCGCCCCTCCCCCCGGTGAAGAACGGCCGCCGGAGCGGCTTGATGCCTTCATGGCGCGGGCCAATGCGCAGTATTACGCCACACACCCCTTGCTGAGTGATTTTATTACCGCGCCGGAAATCTCGCAGGTGTTCGGGGAACTGCTCGGGGCGTGGGCCGCCATGGTCTGGAGCAGCATGGGCTGCCCCCCTCGGATTATACTGGCGGAAGCCGGGCCGGGCCGCGGAACGCTGATGGCCGACATGCTCCGGCTGATCACCTCCCGTGTGCCAGCTTTTGCACAGGTGCTTACGGTGCATCTGGTGGAAACATCTCCCCTGATGCAGGAGGCCCAGGCGGCCGCCCTCGCTCCTTTTCTGGCCCGCTTTCCGAACCTTTCCCCTGTCTGGCACACCACGCTGGAAAGCCTGCCGGATGGACCGCTGATTCTGGTGGCGAACGAATTTCTGGACGCCCTGCCCATCCGCCAGTTTCTGCACACACCCGAGGGCTGGCAGGAACATTATGTGCAGGATGGTGCGTTCTGCCTCGTGCCCTGCCCGCCCCCCAGCCTGCCCGATGGCCGCACGCTGGACCCGGACTACGTGGTGGAACTGTGTGAACCCGCACTGGATGTGGCCCGCCTTCTGGGCCGGCGCTTTGCCAGAACCCCCGGTGCTGCGCTGATTGTGGATTATGGCCACAACTCCGGCCTGACGGGAGACTCCCTGCAGGCCCTGCGCCATGCACGCCCGGCCAAACCGCTTGAGGCCGCAGGGGAGGCTGATCTCACGGCCCATGTGGATTTCACCGCCTTTGCGGCCGCCGCCCTGCACGCCGGGGCCGAGGTGTGGGGTACCGTCACACAAGGGACGTTTTTACGTGCTTTAGGGTTGATGGAACGCACAGAACAGTTAGCGGCCCAAGCCAGCCCGCAGGATGCGGCCACCTTGCGCAGCGCAGCACACAGGCTGGCCGCACCGGAAAAAATGGGGCACCTTTTCCGGGTTATGGCCCTTACCTCTCCCTCCCTGCCCGCGCCCCCCGGCTTTGATGAAAGGACCGGCTGAATGCCCTCTGGCCTGACTTCCGCCCGTAACCGGCCCTCCCCGCTGACCAGCCCGCTGCTGGCCAACACCCGCCACGGATTTTTCACACGGGAAGGCGGCGTTTCAACCGGCCCTTACGCCAGCCTGAACTGCTCCACCCGCTCGGGAGATGATCCGGCCCATCTGGCCGAAAACCGCCGCCGTGTGGCCGATACGCTGGGTGTTGCGCCGGAGAAGCTGCTGGGTGTGACACAGATTCACTGCCCGCGTGTGATCACGGTGAAGGCCCCCTGGGCACCGGGCGAGGGCGAACAGGCTGATGCCATGGTCACGCGCCTGCCGGATGTGGCACTCGGTGTGATTACGGCGGATTGTGCCCCGGTTCTGTTTGCCGCGCGGGACGGGCAGACCGTAGGGGCCGCCCATGCGGGCTGGCGCGGAGCACTGGCCGGTGTGCTGGAAGCCACGCTGGAAGCCATGCAGGCCCTCGGCGTGAACCCAAGCGAAATACACGCTGTGGTTGGCCCCTGCATTGCGCAGGAAAGCTACGAAACAGGCGAGGACATGCACGCCGCCATTACCTCAGCCGACCCTCAGGCAGCCCGTTTTTTCATTCCGGGCAAGCCGGGCCATTATCAGTTTGATCTGGCAGGCTGGTGCACCTTCCGGCTGACGCGGGCCGGAGTTGGGCAGGTGGCCGCCCTGGGGGTGGACACGCTGGCCGACACGCAACGGTTTTTTAGCCACAGGCGGCGTACACTGGCTGGTGGCGGCCCCATCGGGCACCAGATTTCGGCTATTGCAACAGGAGTGCAGAACCGATGAGCAGTTTCTTTCGCCACACAGCTCTTCCTCTCTCAGGGCTGGTCCTGCTCAGCGGCTGTATTGATGTTCCGCACCCTTTTTCCAATCCGGGGAAAGAAGCCCAGCGGCTGGCCGCCAATGCGCCGCCCTCCCGGCTGGATATTCCGGTCCCGGCAGAAAGCCAGCTTTCCGCCGATAACGCCCGCCTGTGGGCCAAGGATGTTGCAGCAGAACTGCTGCAACAGACCATTCCGGCCATGGCCCAGCCTGCACGCCCCGGTGACTGGTGGCTGAAAATGCGCGCGGACGTGCGGGGAGACCAGATAGTGCCGGTCTATATGGTCATGACCCCGAAGAATGAGGTGCGCGCCACACAGGAAGGCGCCCCCCTTTCGGCTCAGCTCTGGGCTGCGGCAGACCCTGCCACTCTCAGCCTTGCCGCACAGGATGCTGCCCCCAAAGTGGCCTCCGTGCTGACAGGCATTCAGGCCGCTGACATGGAAAAAGATCCGCACAGCCTGAAACACCGTGCGGCGCGCGTGTATTTCAAAGGTGTGAAAGGCGCGCCGGGGGATGGCGATATCTCACTGAGCCGCGCCTTTGCCGCCTCCTTCCGCGATACGTCCGACACGCTCCAGAACTCAAAAGAAAACGCGGATTACTCTGTTGCAACCACGGTCAAGCTCAGCCCCGGCCCGGCAGGCACCACGGGGCACCCGCAACAGCATATTGAAATTGTCTGGCGCGTTCTGGACAAAGCCGGCAAGGAAGCAGGGGCCGCAACCCAGATCCATGATATTGAGGCTCACTCTCTGGACAAATACTGGGGAGACGTAGCGGTAGTGGCCGCACAGGAAGCCGCAGGCGCCGTCCGCCAGATTATCGACCGCTATTCAGGGCGTGAAAATGCGCCGCTGCCACCTCCCGATGAGAGCGTGAAGGGCAAGAAGAAGAACGGAAAACACTGACCAGAACGGTAACACGGGCAGACAGGTTACGTTCTGGTTGACTGACTTCTACAAAGCTGTTTGTTCCTGAGCGCCTTTACTGTTTCAGACGGTCTTTACGCACATAAACGTTGGGAATACCCGGCAGCAAATCATACTGTGTTTGCAAAATCTGCACGACGCACGCCATAAACTGCTCGGGCTTCCAGAGCCCCCATACAGTCCAGTTATCAAAATAAATAACCGGGGGCAGATTTTTCGGAAGATGGAGGGTTCGAAAAACCCCCTGGTTTTGAGAGCTGCTCTGTGATTCCATTTCCCTTGAGTTGATTGGGGGCATGGATCATGAAGCAGACTGGTTTCTTTGATGTTGAAGA
>NZ_WOTF01000011.1 GCF_011516935.1 Acetobacter farinalis | reverse complement strand
GTAAGCCATACCGCCGCATCTGTTGCTCCCCCCCCCCTGAAAACCGGGAAAACAATCAGCACAGGCAGCCAGAAAGTACAACTCTCAGGGCCTAACTGACGACACGCCGTAAGATATTTGCAAATTTATTAATAAAATTTTCAGGACATTGTCCAGTGAAATAGGCGTAAAGGTGCGTGGTATTCAATTATAATCCGTAAAAAAATAATAACTTTCTTATTCGGACCAATACAGTCCGAATAACCCTCCACAAAAAAGCGGATTACAAAGTTTTTCAAAAAATTGCCGTATTTTTCTGAAGCCTTCCTCAAGACTCCCGCAGCATCAGGCTTGCTTTATATGGGGGGCCTGCCTGGAACTCTGTCCTTCATCCAGAATATAATAATGAATCCCTTCAGACACCCAGTCCTCCCGGAAACCGGCACGGGCGTAAACATCCCGGCACGGCGTGTTGTCCGGCAAGTCATGAACAGACGCGGTCACTCTCACCTCACCAAGCGTCTTACGTACATGCGCAACCGCTTCAGCGACGACAAATTCCTCAACCTCCATCCCGAGCACACGGCAGCTCATGACGTACTGCACAATTTCCGTGTTCCTGAGGTACAGCACCCCGACAAGCCCGTACTCCGTGAACTTGTCCTGCACCGTAAAGGCCAGAAGCTGCCCACCCTCTTTCAGGAAGTCCGCAACCTCCTTGAACGTCCATCGCTTGCCGGAGGTATTGAACTGGTTGGTCTTGTTCGTCAGCTCCAGAGCGCGTGCAAATTCAGGCTGCGCCGTGTCAGTAATGTATTTGAACGCAACGCGGCACTCCAGAGAGGCAAGGAAATCCTCCCGGCTCATGGCTGATCGGGTTTCTTCCCGCTCAATCTGACTGCGGATCATGTCTTCCCGCCGTTCAGACTCGCTGTCAGCTGCGCAATCTGTGTCTCGGCCGACCACAACAGGACACGCCGGGTGAGATAAGGGTTTCCACCTATCACGCGGATATCGGGGAAAGCCGAAGCCACAGCAGCCCGCTCCACAGGATTATCATCAACAAAAACCACACTTTTGGGCTTTATATTGAACTCCTTGCAGATGGCCGCGATATTCTCGGCCTTGGGCTGCCAGTTGATCTTCAGAGACGCGAAATCCTCCAGAGAAACAAATTTGGGATTAACCACGTCATCCCATCTCTGCCTGACCGTCTCATAATCATTCTTTGAGCAAATCGCGACCAGAATACCACGGGCGCGCAGATAGTGAATCGCCTCCCAGATCCCAAGCGGCCAGCCATCCGTGCGGGGCCAGGGCTGCGTATCCGGGCGGTAATGCTCCGCAAGCTGCCCACGCCACAGCGTGTTATCCAGATCAAAAACAACAGCCTTAACCTGATCGACCTGCTGCACGGTACGGTAGGACGTGACAATCTGCCGATAGGCCGCGTCCAGAAACTCATCACGCTTGATCGGATAGACAGTTTCCAGCGGCGGAATCGGCTCATTCCGTGCAATAGAACCGAAATCGTCCCAATCCTGAAACGTCACGCCGCCATGGGAGTAAAAATAAACGATATCATCCAGCACATAACGCTTGCCGACAGCACTGGCTACGGAATCCACATCCAGCACATACGCGTTCTCACAGGCATCCACGCGCTGGCTCAGATAGTCATTCAACTGGTGAACAATATAGACCAGATCCCGGTTGCTCCCCTTCCCGCGCAGGCTGGAAGCACTGCTCATTTGCGGAACAATAAAGTTCGACACAAATGTCAGAAGACCATGGGACTTATTATAGACCAGCGCCGCAGAGAGCATGACATCCAGAAGATTTCTGGCATCTTCCAGCACCGTTTCCGCAAAGCCGGGTTCGTTAAAATGAAAACCCTCAATGACCCGATCACTCAGCAATGTCCTCAAGGGAATCTGGACATACTGCAGGTCATAGCTTTCCACGGGGGAGGGCGGAGTCTGGGGCAGGACACTGACAAAATTGTAGGGGATATAGTCAAACGCCGTGTCCGCATAGCGCGTCTTGAACTGCTCAAAATACAAGGCGGTCAGGCAGGACCCCACCAACAGGACACGATTGAGCTTTTTCTCAGTCACTTCCAGGTCTGACGGAAACAGAAACTCCGCAGTAGACATGCCATGACGGTCTTCTTCGAACATTTTGACTTTGATTCCTGCTACGCTTGAATACCTGATCCATAATTCCGCAGTGCCTCGCGCCACTTGGGAGGCACATCTGCGCGCCCCTCAGCCACACCGCCAAGCTGAAAATGGCCTTACACTATTTTTTCACCAGACTGCACTGGCAGAAAAAACTAAATTCCACACGCTCCCTTCCCCTGAAAATAACGACCCTGAAGTATTAACCTGAAGGGTGATTTACACAAAAACGTCCCGGCAGACCACTGCTACTCTTTATCACTTCCCGATGAACGAAAAATTACCGTTTACGTTTTGTCTATAATTTCAGAAATCTCTATTTTTCTGCGTTGTCCGGTCATAATATAAACCCCGACCAGAAGGCTATGCTCCACCCGCCCTCTATTGGCCGCTTCCCTATGCCCTGACATTCCTGTTGAAGGGAGTGCTTCTCTCATACATACCTATAGAGAGCAGGGAAACCCGGACTTCAGTTTCAACCGAGAGCAAAACCTTCGGGAGCACCTTAACCGCCAGGAGCACTCCACGACCCTTTTTACACACGATCAAACGAAGCCAGTTCACATTCCCCCTTACCGCCACCATTCGCACCCATGATTACTCTATCCGGATAAGCAACGAACTGTAAAAATTCACGCAAAAAATTTATCTTTCATTAACCAAATAAAAATGATATTCTATTAGAATCTTGATTTCTTTAGAAAAAATTACTGGTTATTTTTTAATATTTCATTTTTCCTCAAAATTTCTTTCCTAAAAAATCAAAATATTTATATTTATTACTGTTTATTATGCCTTTGTTTTTTACGCCTTAGGTCATAATTACACCCAAATTTGTCACACAATACCGGGAAGTAAGCCGTTCTCACGACTTTATTTTTACGCTATGCTGCTCGAACTTAAAAAGTTAAATCTATACAAACGGGAAATGTGATGGTCACCTTAACTGCCTGGAACAAAAAAGATATTAAGACGATTATAGATTCAGAGAAGTTTGACCTCGATTTTTACCTCGCTGAAAATCCTGATGTGAAACAGTCAGGCCTTGACCCTATTGTTCATTACGTACTGTACGGGTCACATGAGAACAGAAACCCAAACGATAATTTTAATACTGAAATTTATTACAATCTTTACAAAAATGTTATCGGCCAGGACGAAAACCCGTTTGCTCATTACCTCAGAAACAACGAAAATCTTTATTTTTTTGAAAAAGGCCTTCTTCAGGAATATGGATACGAGTCCATAACAAAATCCCTGAACCGGCTCCGCCAGTACCCCTTCTTCAATTCAGACGATTATATTCGCATGAACGCGGATATTTCAGCGGCAAAAATGTCCCCGGCCCGCCATGCCCTGCTCTACGGCATTGGCGAAGGGCGTGAAATTTTTTCCAAGCGCTCAATAGTCAGCTTTCTTGGAAAGGAATGCCAGCACGAGATCGACTACAAGGTTTCC
Source organism: Acetobacter farinalis (assembly GCF_011516935.1). Taxonomy (GTDB): domain Bacteria; phylum Pseudomonadota; class Alphaproteobacteria; order Acetobacterales; family Acetobacteraceae; genus Acetobacter; species Acetobacter farinalis. Next base: position 55,671 of record NZ_WOTF01000011.1, on the reverse strand, counting down.
AAAAAGGATACCAGCAAAGCACTCCCTAAAACGGTTGGTGTCTTTTACCATTCAGAAGGCAATTCCTTCATCAAGGAACTGGCGGAATGTCTGGATGAGTATCTGAGAAACAGTGGCCTGAACTCTCGTGTCCTGACAGAAGATACCCCTGAAGACGAAGCTCCGGAACTGTGTATCTTCTGCGCGCCGCACGAATTCTTCTTCCTTTCCGGCAATGAGGTCTGGAAACGGGATGAAATCATCAAACGCTCCATCATGTTCAACACGGAGCAGCCGCAAACGCTCTGGTTCACCCGTGGCATCATCTACATCATGATGTCCGCCGGGGTGATGGATCTGTGTTATCAGAACCTGAAATCATTTTCAGATGTTGGTCTGAATGTCTTCCATTTTGACCCACCGGTGAAAATTGAAGCCTGTGAACTTTCAGCAGATGATAAAAAACACCCGCTTTTCCGCGTACTTCCGCAACCAGCCCGGAAAGCCTCTTCTCCATTCACGCCCATCAATGAGCGCAGCATTGATGTCAGCTTCTTTGGCAATGCCTCCCGCAAGAGAGAAAAATTCTTCTCCCGTTCGGCTGGCTTCTTCGCTGATTATCAGAACTTCTTTTATTACCGTAAAGCTGATGGCCCGATTCCGAGCTCAGGCCTGTATGATATTCTGTCCCGCCTGCCGCGTTATGTGTCCGAGAATTCAAAAATTTCTCTCAATATCCACCGTGATGATAACTGCTTTTTTGAATGGCACCGTATTGTCAAACAGGGCATGGCCTCCGGCTCCATCATTGTTACCGAGGAATGCTTCCCGCATCCGCTTTACAAAAATGGCGAACACTATCTGACTGAAACCCCGCGCCATATGCCCAATCTGGTGGAATGGCTGATCCGCTCAGAAGAGGGACAGAAGGAAGCAGCCAGAATCCAGAAGAATATTTTTGATATTTTGCAGGACAAAGAAATCTTTTCTTCAAAAAATCTGGATCTGAAAAATTATATTTCTTCCGTATGGAGCAACCTGAAATGAGCGTCCTGAAGCCCTGGGCCCCTGCCGGGAACATCATCTTTTCTTCCAAGAAGAAGCCCAGAAAGCCAAAAGATCTGGTGACAGTTTGCGTCACAAACTTCAATTATGCTGCGGTGATCTGTGAATGTCTGGACTCCATCGCGGACCAGACCCACGAGAACATTGATCTTGTCGTAGTGGATGATCTCTCAGAGCGGGATGACTCGCTTGATGTGATCTGTGAATGGATGGAAGAGAACAAGCAGCGCTTCTACAGGGCAACCCTTATCCAGAACAAGCGTAATCAGGGTCCGTCTTTTTCCAGAAACGTGGCGTTTGAAAATGCGCTGGGTGAAGCCGTGTTCATTATGGATGCGGACAACACCATTTACCCCAAAGCGCTGGAAAAGACCTACGCAGCGCTCACTAATGGTCCTTTCCCGGCTGTTTATACCCAGATTGAAGAATTTGGTGACCGCAAGGGCATTGGTCATGCCGACATCTGGGACCCGGTCCGGATGAAGCAGAACAATTATGTGGATGTCATGGCCCTGATCCGCAAGGATGCGTGGGAACGTGTTGGCGGCTTCTGCCATATTGAAGAAGGCTGGGAAGATTATGATTTCTGGCTGAAGTTCATCGACCGTGAACTCCGCCCCGGCTACCTGCCGGAAATCCTGTGCCGCTACCGTGTTCACAACACGTCCCGCACGGCAACGGAAGCGCTTTCCGCGCATTATGACCTTGAGCTTGTAATGGAATTCCGTCACCCGTCTCCCAAGACGGGAAAATAATTTACCCTGAATGAAAATGGGGCGGCCACGACACTACACAGTGTTATGGCCACCCCAAGCTTTTCCTGAACAGGCCCTGCATCCAGAGCAGGGTTGTAGCCCTCTTCCTTCTCCTGAAACGCGCAGGAAAAGGAAGAGGGTTTTCTTTTACCAGTTCGGTGTCGGGCCTTTGACAATCTGGGCCAGATCATCCGGACGGACCCATTTACGGAACGCGGCCTGTACATCAGCCCCTGTTGCCTTGTAATAAACCTGCGCTGCGCGATCTGTATTATCCAGCGGCAGACCCAGCTCTTCCAGCGCCAGATATTGCGCGGCAATGCCGCTCAGGCTGGCCCGCCGCAGGGGCAGGCTCCGCAACAGTGATGCCTTTGCCAGAGACAGCTCCTCCTCCGTGGGCTGAGCCGCTTGCATGGCTTTCAGATCCTGCAAGGCTGCAACGCGGGCTTTTCCAACCTTATCCGGGTCTGCTCCATATTCAATACTATAGGTGCCGCGCGTACGGCTCCACTCAAAGCTGCTGCCTACAGAATACACATAGCCAGTCTTCACTCGCAGGTCCCGATACAGGCGGGAAGAGAAAAGCCCGCCCCCCAACACTTCATTCCCTAACTGCAGAAGGAAATGATCCGGGTGAGAGGGAGTCAGCCCCAAGGTTTCCGCCAGCACCACACTATCCTGCACGCTGCTTTTATCCGGCACATTGACGCGGGATGTTGTGCTGAGTGGCACAGAAGGCAAATCGACCACAGGTTTTGGTCCCTCTGCTTTCCAGCCACCAAACGCCTGTTCCACCACAGTCCGTGCTTTTTCCGGCGTGATATCCCCCGTGACAACAATAGTGGTCAGATCAGGCCGCCAGGCCGCGTGATAATAGTTCACCACATCATCACGCGAGAGGCTCATGATGGACACAGGGGTCGCTTCACGCAGTGCAGGATCTTTGGCTGGCAGGATGGCTGTCTTGATCGCCTTGCCAAACAGGAAGCCGGGAGACACCAGCGTTCCGGCCTGCGCCTGCGCAGACTGCATCCGCACAACCTGAAACGCCTTTTCCGGGAATGCGGGATGCAGTTCGTTTTCGGCCAGAAGGGCCACACCTTTTTCAAAATCAGGTGTCAGAACCTGCAAGGAAAAATCACCCCCGGCACTTTCCCACGCCGGAATATCATCCAGCGCTTTCTGGAATGCCAAACGATCATGCGTTGTGGTGCCATAGGAGAAAAGCGCTTCCACCACGCTCTCCACCCCTTCTTTGCCTGCTGGTTCCTGCATGGCGGCATTCTGGCGTATCTGCCCGGAAAGCTGGACTGTGTGGCTGACGTGAGACGGCAGCACAATCAGCTTCAGGCCATTGGGCAACATGCTGACAACAGGCTGGGGCGTTGGTTTGGGTTCTTCCAGATGAGACAGCGCTTTTTCAGCCCAGTCCGGCAGTTTTACCGGCTTGTCCGGTGTGGAGGCGAACGATTCCGCCCCGCCAAACCCTTTCCCGGCCACGGGCTTGCCCGAGCTTTCCGGCAGCAGCACAGCCGCCACCGCGTGGGCCGGGTCCAGCAGGCTTGCCGCAAGACGGTTGACGGCTTCAGGCGTCACGGCCTGATAGGCAGCCACCATATCACCGGGTGAGTCGAGATTCTGGAATGCCAGCGCCGTGGACCATTGCGCCGCCAGCCCGCTCACAGAGTTGGCGGAGAACTGGAGTTGTGCAATCTCACGTTTTTTCGCAGCCTCCACCAGTTCTGCCGGAACACCGTTCTTGCGGATGTGTTCCAGAACATCGCGCAGGTCACCCATCACCTTGGCAGAATCCCCCCCTTTGGGGAATGCCGCGAGTGCCAGACCAAAGCCTGCTGATTTTTTCGGGGCATATTCAAACCCGGCGAACAGCGCCTTTCCTTCCGGCACCAGCGCATACAGCGCACCGCGCTGACTGCCGAGTACATCGGAGAGAATATCGGCAACCGCGAAATTCTCCGCCGTACGCCCCGGCATGGGGAAGGCCAGTGTTGCAAACCCGACCGGATAATCCGTCGGAAAGCTCAGTGTTTTGGCCGGTGGTGGCACAGGGGTAATCTTGTGCCGCTCGGGCAGGGTTTTACGCGGGATCGCCCCGAAAGCCTCCCGCACCTGATCCAGCGCCGTAACCGGATTAACATCCCCTGCAATCACCAGAACAGCGTTATTGGGCGCATACCATTTTTCATAAAAAGACCGCAGGAGAGCCGCATCTGTTTTATCAAAGGAGGCGCGGGTACCCAGCGCATCATGCGCATACGGCGTTCCGGCAAACAGGATGGACTGAAGCTGTTGCAGGTAAAGATAGGCCGGGCTGGACAGATCCCGCGCAACTTCCTGCTCAATCGCTCCGCGTTCCTTGTTCCAGTCCGCCTCTGAAAGGGTCAGCCCCTTCATGCGCAATGCTTCCATTTTCAGGAGAACCGGAAGATCCTGCGCCGGAGCCGTATAGAAATACTGCGTGACATCCTCAGTCGTATCCGCGTTGTAGCTTCCACCCAGACGGGTTCCGACTGCGGCAAGCTGATCCTTGTCCAGACCCGCGCTGCCACGGAACATCATGTGTTCCAGAGCATGGGCTGTACCGGGGAAACCCTCCGGCGCTTCCGCCGAGCCCACCAGATAATTGATTTCCGTTGTCACCACCGGAGCCAGACGGTCTGGCACAATCACCACCTTCAGCCCGTTCGGCAGGGTTGCACGCACCACCTGCGCGCTGCTGAGTGCGGCGGGCACCTGCGCCGAAGGCATCTGCTGCGCCACAGCGGCTGGCGTGTACAGAACAGAGGAAAGCGCCGTGCCCCCCAGAATGGCGGCCCCCAGAACAACGGAAGAAACGCCTGAAGCCCGCACCCTTGCCAGTCTGTCAGACTGCATTTTGCGGAAAAGTGTAAAAAATGGCGAGCTCATTCTTGAATCCTTTTAAATGTATATCGTACAGGCGCAGGAACTATCCGTTCCCCAAGCCGGGAAATGAGAATTTCTTGGCCACAGCGGAAAGCTGATGCCGCCGCAGTTCCGAGCGTGCGCGGGCATCTTCCGTCATGTAATTCAACTGAATGGTGTACCGCTGGCCCACAAACTGCCGATGCCCATGCCATGTTGTCGGGCCGTTCGGGAAAATCAGCAATGTGCCATCCACCGGTGGCACTTCCTTCGCATAATCTTCGACATCATGAGGGCCGCGCAGCAGGCGGATGCACCCTTCCTGCTTCTGCCAGCTCTCTTTTTCGGCGGGGTTCAGATACAGGAGAATGGTCACCCGCTTGGCCAGGGAGTCCGTGTGAATCCGGCCATCCTTTTCCCGCGTGCGGCCACGGATGGTCAGCATGGTGGGAGCATGATCCAGGTCGAGGTTGAATTTCTCCGCAATAATCCGCCGCAGTTCCGGCCCTTCCATGGCCTGCACCACTGACTGCATCAGGGGCGAAAGCGAGAGCGCTGAGGGCGGAAAGGAGCCACCGGCCTGAATATCCGGCAGGCTGGCAAACAGCCGGGGGAGATCATCCTTGCGAATAAAATGCGGGACAACCACATGCGGGAACGGGTCGGCACAGACGGGGGCTGCGGCCAGCGCCGCATAATCCGGCTGTATGGAGGTGTCTGACATGGTCATGCGTTCCGTCCAGATATGAACACTTTGTCAGGCTGACGGTAGAAGGGAAGTGCGGCAGGAACAAGCCCTCACGCGCCCTTCATCGGCCGGTAGGCCGGTAGCAGGCATTGCGCATGGCAAACTGCCTGACTCCGGCGGGCAGCGCGTTCAGGCGGTCTGTCTGCGCGAGCATGGCCCGGCCATCGGCAGACCAGCGCGCGGGCCTCACCTTCGGGCTGCCAAAGCTTCCACTCACCTGTACGGGAATATCCAGCGCAAACCGCCCTGTTGTGGAGGCCTGAGTGCTGAATATGAGATCAAACCACTTCCTGTTCAGGTCAAAACGGGCATTGGCCGCAAGCGTGCCATCCCCCGTGCGGATACGCAGCGGGAGCGCCTGCCCCACCCCTGCGTGCGCGCTGACCACACCCAGAAAGCAGGCCACAGGCGTCATGCCCTTTGGCTTGTTGAATAGCATCCGCAGGTCAGCGGAGGCCAGCCCGATCACTTTGCGGTCCAGACTTCCTTTGGTCATGGAGACAGCGGCCTCCACATCCGCCGCGGAAACCGCGGAATTCAGCGTTTTCTGCGTGGCATCTGCCGTCATCTGCATGTCCACCTGCCCTTGGAGCGGAAGAGGTGCAAGCCCCGCGATCCTGCGCAGTTTTTCAATATCCGCCCCTGAGACAGCCACAGCCGCCGTGACATGCGCTGCCCCTTTTTCCGCCGCCTCAACCTTGCCTGAGGCCTTCATGTTCGCCCCCAGATAGTCAAAGGCCAGAGCATCCACCGCGACCACCCCCGGCATGACGGATGCGGAGAACGTGGCTCCTGAAAAACGCAGCGCATTATAAGACAGGGTTTTGGCGGACAGACGCACATCAATCAGCGGGTCCGGCGCGCGGTCCACACTCAGCGGAATATCCGCCCCGCCCGGAGCGGCTTTTTTCTGGCCGCTGAGAAATTCATTCAGGTCAAGCTGGCTGAAGGCGATATCCGCTGTCACATGGTCCGGCTTTCCGTGCGCGCCTTCCACAAGGCGCATGAGTGAGAACGTCATCGGATTATCCTTCACCGCTCCCTTGCCCTGCATCATGCTCCACACATCGCCTGCGTGCTCGAACTGACCGGACATCTGCATGCCAATCTCCGCCTGCGCGGGCATCCCGGCAATCTGCATCAGCGGGCGGGATGTCGGGCTGCTGACGGTGAACGCCCCCTTGACCCCATCGACATTGAGAGGGTCTGCCGCTGTTCCGTTGAACGTGAGGGTCATGTCACCAGACTTCGCCTCAAGAACCATCCCGTAAGGTGTTCTGGTCTGCCGCAGCACGGAAAAAGGCTGCATGGTCGCGGTCAGGGTCACGGGGCTGGTGTTGTACGCCCCCCTCGAGAGCCAGATGAACGGGCTTATCCGCGCCATCGGTCTGAAGCGTGAGCGTCTTCACCGTCGTGCGGAATTCAGACCCGTGCGCGGTGCGGTAAATCACTTCAGCTTTCTGAATAACCGCGTCCAGCACCGTGGGGTACGCACTCCGATCATCCAGCGCGGCTGACGCATGATCCGGCGAAGGGACCGGAGATGGAAGGGACGCAGTTTTGCCCCCGGCCTCGGCCTGCCCGCCAAAGCGCCAGTTTGGCAGGCGCTGCGGTGTGCGTTCCACCATGACGTAAACATCCGAGAGCGCGACATGCCGCACCAGCACCGGGCCATGCAGCAGGGAAGAAAGCTGCACCTCCGCTGAAAGATGCCCCACCCGCACCATATCCGGCCCGGTGCCGCCGGAAATATTGGCCAGGCGGGCATTGGCCAGATCCACCTTCAGCCAGCGCCCCGGCGTGACATGCAGGCTCCCCACCTGCACCACCCGCCCCACTTGCGCCGAAGCCCTGCGGGCAACAAAACCGCCCAGATCAACCTGCCCCAGAAAAAACCAGACCGCGCCACCAGATGCGGCGAGCAGGCCCGCCACCCCCGCACCGCTCCATAGTGCCCAGAACCCTATGCCGCGCCGCGCCGTCTGTGCGCCTGAGGCTGCGATTTCACCCTTGATCTGGTCTGACATTCAGGTCCTCAATTCTCCGCGCCTTTCAGTCCTGTACTGGTTTGTTCCGTACTGGCGCGTTTTTCCTGCCCGCTGGCGGAATTCACCTCCCTTGTAGGAAAAAATGGCGCACCCGTCATGCCTTTGATTGGCATAGCGAATAACCTTCGCTACCCCTGCGTGGTCACACCGCTTTTTTCCTGTCCGGCGACGGTGGCGTGACGTAAAAACCTGCGAACGGAAATGACACCACCCCGATGAGCCCGCACATGCCCACGCCCGCCCCCGCAACACCGGCCCACCAGAGGCCAACCCCCCAGACACGTATCGTTCTGGGCGCCATGACGGCTATGGGCATGGTCCTGTGCTCGCTCTGGGTTATTCGCCCCTTTCTGCCCGCCACCATCTGGGCCATCACCATCGGGGTCACAACATGGCCCCTGCTGCTGCGCATCCAGAAGGTGCTGTGGGGCAGCCGGGCGCTGGCTGTTACCGTAACCAGTCTGGTCGCGCTGATGGTCTATGTCCTGCCCATCTGGCTGGCGACCACAACGGTGCTGACCCATACCGCCGAACTGAAGGCGCTGGCGGATTCCGCTCTGGCGTTCCGCATTCCCCCGGCGCCGGAATGGCTGCACAGCCTGCCGTTTATCGGGCAGAAAGCGGGCCTCTGGTGGCAGCAAATTGAAAATGTGGGCCTGCCACAACTGGCAAACCGCATTCTGCCCGATACCGGCAAGCTGATTAGCCTTGGGCTGGATTACGCGGGCAGCTTTGGCATGCTGGCGATACAGTTCCTGCTCACGCTGATTATTCTGGCGGCACTCCATTCACGGGGGGAAGCGGCTGCCAATCTGGTCATGAATTTTGGCTATGCGCTGGCGGAAGAACGCGGGCGGCAGATGGTTCTGCTGGCAGGCCGCACCATTCGCGGTGTTGCGGTTGGTGTGACGGTTACGGCTCTGGTGGAAAGCACGGTGGGTGGGGTGGGCATGGCCATAACCGGTGTGCCCTGGGCCAGCATTCTGACAGCCATCACCTTTATTGCCTGCCTGCTTCAGGCCGGGCCGGGTGTTACGCTTATCCCTGCGGTAATCTGGATGTTTTTCTTCCACAGCGCCGGTCCGGCTATAGTGCTGCTGGGGTTCACCATCCTTGCCATCGTGGTTGATAATCTGCTGCGCCCCTTCCTGATCCGCAAACAGGCCAATGTGCCTCTGGTGCTGATTATGGTGGGCGTTATCGGCGGGCTGACCGCCTTCGGGCTGGTAGGGATTTTTGTCGGCCCGATGATTTTATCCGTAACCTACACGCTGGTAAAAAGCTGGCTTGCTGACGCAGGAACCCCCGTGGCAGGTCCTGGCACCTCACAACCTCTCCAGCATGCCGTCCGGACCACGCCCTAACCCTCGGCCAGAGACTGAAACCGGACGCCTCACCCCCTACTGCGGCTTCGCCCCCGCTTCGGCTTGGGGTCATACCCACCGCCGCCCGGACCCAGCGGGCGCGGAACCTGTTCCTTTGCAGACTTCCGGCGTGTGGTGGGCTTCTGCCCGCCAGATGACGCGGCAACGGCCGGAGGTTCCAACCCCAGTTGCAACGCTTCCAGCCTCTTGATTTCATCACGCAGGCGGGCGGCTGTTTCAAACTCCAGATCCGCCGCCGCCTCACGCATCCGCTTTTCAAGACCCGCAATGGCCGTGCCCAGATCCTTCCCGACAAATTCCGCAACACCGGTCTCCGCGTCCGGGGCCACGGTGACGTAATCCTGCTCAAACACGGAAGAAACAATCTCGCCGATATTCTTGCGAACACTCTGGGGCGTAATGCCGTGGGCCTCGTTCCACGCCATCTGTTTCTCACGCCTGCGGGCGGTTTCCTCCACCGCGTAGCGCAGCGAGTCCGTCATCTTGTCCGCATACAGCAGCACACGCCCTTCCACATTTCGGGCGGCGCGGCCAATGGTCTGGATGAGTGAGGTGCGGGAACGCAGGAAGCCTTCCTTGTCCGCATCCAGAATGGCCACCAGCGAACATTCCGGAATATCCAGCCCTTCCCGCAGCAGGTTGATGCCAATCAGCACATCAAACGCGCCAATCCGCAAATCCCGGATAATTTCAATCCGCTCCAGCGTATCCACATCGGAATGCAGGTACCGCACCTTGATGCCAGCTTCATGCAGATAGTCCGTCAGGTCTTCCGCCATACGCTTGGTCAGGGTTGTCACCAGCACACGGCCACCCTTGGCAACCGTTGCCCGGCATTCCGCCAGAAGATCATCCACCTGATGTTCCACCGGGCGAATATCCGTTACCGGGTCAATCAGCCCTGTTGGGCGGATCACCTGCTCGGCAAACACGCCCGCCGTCCGCTCCATCTCCCACGGCCCCGGCGTCGCGCTGACAAAAATGCTCTGGGGCCGGAACTTGTCCCACTCGGCAAAATTCAGCGGGCGGTTATCAAGGCAGGACGGCAGCCGGAAGCCAAACTCCGCCAGAATGGATTTGCGGGCATTATCCCCACGCTCCATGCCGCCAATCTGCGGCACGGTCACATGGCTTTCATCCACAATCAGCAGAGCATCTTCCGGCAGATATTCAAACAGGGTTGGGGGTGGATCTCCCGGCTTGCGGCCTGAGAGATAGCGGGAATAGTTTTCAATTCCCTTGCACACACCTGTTGTTTCAATCATTTCCAGATCAAACGTGGTGCGCTGATCCAGCCGCTCGGCCTCCAGAAGTTTGCCTTCTTTGGTAAACTTGTCGAGCTGCTGGCGCAGTTCCTGCTTGATGCCGATCACCGCCTGATTAAGCGTTGGCCGCGGTGTTACGTAATGGCTGTTCGCATAAATGGTAATCTCCTGAAGATCAGCAGTCTTTTCGCCTGTCAGCGGGTCAAACTCGATAATGCCATCAATCTCCTCCCCAAACAGGGAGACACGCCATGCGCGATCTTCATTCTGCACGGGGAAAATATCCACCGTCTCACCCCGCACGCGGAAGGTGCCCCGGGTAAAGGCGGCATCATTCCGGCGGTATTGCAGTTCCACCAACCCCCGTACCAGACGGTCCCGGTCTATCTCCCCGCCCAGTTCCAGCTTCACGACCATGCGGGAATAGGTTTCAACCGAACCGATACCGTAAATGCACGAGACGGACGCGACGATAATCACATCGTTACGCTCCAGCAGCGCCTGCGTGGCCGCGTGGCGCATCCGGTCAATCTGTTCGTTAATCTGGCTGTCTTTTTCAATATAGGTATCAGACCGTGGCACATAGGCTTCGGGCTGATAATAATCATAGTAACTGACAAAATATTCGACAGCATTATTAGGGAAAAACTGCTTCATTTCCCCATAGAGCTGTGCCGCAAGGGTCTTGTTAGGCGCCAGAATCAGCGTGGGTTTCTGCGTGGCTTCAATCACCTTGGCCATGGTGAAGGTCTTGCCTGACCCCGTGACACCCAGCAGGACCTGATCACGCTCATTGGCCTCAATCCCCCTCAGGAGTTCGGCAATGGCCTGAGGCTGGTCCCCCGCCGGTTCGTAATCCGACACAACATCCATCCGCCGCAGCTTGGGCCGGGCCGCCTGACGCTCCGGCTCAAAGGTCACGGCAGGCAGGCTGGCGGCCCGCTCACTCAGCGTGCCACGCTTTTTACCGCCTGCGGCAGCCGGAGCGGAGGAGGAACGAGATGCGGACTCGGGGGAGGTGCGTGTGGCCATGGCGTTCAACATGGGGCGGCAACGGGCGGCCTGCAAGCCTCCAGGCCGCAGCCGCCCGCACCCTGCTCACCCTGCGCTATTCAGCCCTGCATCCGCGCACAGGTCCTGCGCCCCCACACACTGTCCCTCACACTGTCTCTCACTGGCCCTGAACACGATTTCTGGCAGGCGGGGCCATGAATTCCGGCCCGACCGGGTTCTGAATATCGCGGGTCAGAATGGTATCAATGGCTTTCATGTCAGCCTCATCCAGCGTCCAGCCGAATGCTTCCTCCACCCCGCTGATCTGCTCAGGCTTTCTCGCCCCCCACAGCGCAATGGTCGGCCCACGGTCCAGCACCCAGCGAACAGCAAGCGCCAACATGCTCTTGCCATGCTTCTCCGCAATGCCTTTCAGATCTTCCACCGCTTTCAGATACTGGTCAAAGCGTGGCTGCTGGAATTTGGGATCATGGTTGCGCAGGTCATCCCCTTCAAACTTGCGGTCTGCCGTCATCCGGCCGGACAGAAGGCCGCGGCACAGGGGCCCATAGGCCAGCACCACCAGCTTGTTCCGGACCGCGGCCGGCAGAACATCCTGCTCAATCTCACGTTCAAACAGGTTATAGGGCGGCTGAATGGTGGCAAGTGGTGCAAACTTGCTGAACTCATCCATCTGCGCCGGGGAGAAATTACTGACCCCCAGAGCCCGTACTTTCCCTGCCTTCACCAGGTTTTCAAGAGCGCGGGCGGTTTCTTCCAGCGGCGTTTCCACGTCCGGCCAGTGCACCTGATACAGGTCAATATACTCAGTGCGCAGGCGGCGCAGGGAGTCTTCAATCTCCTGCTCAATGCGCGCCGGGCGGCTATCACGGAAGATTTTGCCACCCTGCCAGTTCAGGCCCACTTTTGTTGCCAGAATGACCTTGTCCCGCTTGCCCTCCACGGCGCGGCCAACCACCTCTTCCGAATGGCCAAACCCGTAAACCGGTGCGGTATCAATCACGTTAATGCCCAGATCAAGGGCTTTATCAATGGTTCTGGCGGCATTGGCATCATCCGCGCCACCCCACATGGCACCCCCAATGGCCCATGTTCCCAGTGCGATACGGGAAGCTGGCTTTGCCAGACCGGGAATGGACAAGGTTTCTGCTGTCATACTCAGGCACTCCTCACCTTCAGGAACTCTCTCTGCACCCAAAAAAAACTGGCTCAAAGCCAGCCTGATGGTACAGCACTACACCCTTAACGCACGGCGGCGTGAAGAGTGCCTGCCTCATGCGGGATTCCGACATGTTTTCACAGGATAGCGGCCTTCCGCGCGCCGGGACTTGACCGGGCCGCTCAATCCTCTGCATTTTTTAGACATGACCTCTGCGCAGTCTCCCCTCATGCCGCGTGTTGGCGTTCTGGCCCTTGTCCGGAACGGCCGGAATGTCCTGCTTATACGCCGCGCCAATCCGCCGGATGCCGGATTATGGGGGTTTCCCGGCGGCCGGGTTGAAGCCGGAGAAACACTGTTTCAGGCGGCGGAGCGGGAACTGCTGGAAGAAACCGGCCTGAAGGCGCGCGCCCTGAAAACTGTGGATGTTTTTGACAGTCTCCACCGCACCCCGGAAGGCGCGCTGACGTTCCATTACGTAATTGTCGCTGTGCTGTGTGAAGACCCGCAACCGCACACCATCCTGCCACAGGCCGGGGATGATGCGCTGGAAGCACGCTGGTTTTCCTATGACGCCATCAGCGCGCTCGGGGCGCAAGCCTGTGCGCGGCTGTTTGAGCTCACGCAAAAAATCATGCCCGAACACGCCGCACCGTAAAGGCCCCATCACGATCATGGGGCCTCCCCTCCCTCCTGAGAATATCTCAGGGAAGAGGGAAACGCTTTTCATGAAAAGCTGAGAATTTCTTTAAGCTGTTCGAGATATTTCTCACGGGAATGGTCTTCCCGCATCCGCTTCAGCTCATTCTCACGCAGGCTTTCCCACAGTTCCCTGTCTTCATAAAGCCGGACAACGGCATCAGCAAAAGCCTGCGGGTCCGCCGTACTGACACTCAGCATATCCTCACCCGGTGTCCATCCCACCTGCTCACACAGGATAGAGGAGGCCACAATCGGCAAACCATGCGCGGCAGCCTCATGAATTTTGTAGGGAATCCCTGCGGCAAACCGCGTCGGGGCCACAAAAACACGATGCCTGTCATAAACCGGCCCGACTTCCGAAACACGCCCGATCAGGTTGACGCGCGGGTTTCTTGCCAATGGCGAGAGATCAACCTTCGGATTGATATAGCCACACACGGTAAATTTCACATCGTCAGGAAGGCGTCCTTCCAGCAGAGGCAGGACCTCACTACTGAACCACGCCAGAGAATCGACATTGGGGGAATCAATGTCATGCATGGCGCCAAGGAACAGAATATCACGCCGCGCATCCCAACCGGGAGAATAGGGAAGCGCCTTCTGCATATGCCCCAGAACACCCACATTCTGGAAACCATTCTTCTTCAGGATATCCGCATCCTTGCCGTTCACGGCAATGATTTTTTCAGCCATGAACAGATGCCGGAATTCATGGGTGAGCATTTCTTCCACTGACTGCTCGATCGCGGTTTCACCACGCAGCACACGTTTCTGGTGTTCGCGCGGGGCCGCCACGGCCTCGGTGTCAATAATCACCGCGTGAGAGGAAATGGCATCCGCACACTGCATCAGCACCGGGGCCAGACGGTCCGCATTATGCGTGCGGGCAATCCAGACCAGATCATAATATCCGGAACGGGATTTGATGAATTCCTCAAGCTCAGGAAGTTCACGATCCCAGATAACTTCTGCACGATCCGGGAAAGACCGGCAGATATCTTCCATAGGCTCCGTGGGGCGATAAACCGGATAGACTGTAACGTGATACCCCAGATCAATCATGCTCCGGATCACATCGTTCGAGCGTGTAAAGCCCGACCCGAGGAAGCGGTATGGCAGCCGGTCTTCAATAAACAGGATACGCTTCTGTCTGCTTGCGGAAGAGCGCGCCCGCACCAGCAGGCGCTCATGGAACAGGTTTTTCTGCCGCAGGTACGCCCCGTGCTTCTTGCGGAAAATCTCCTGATTACGCGCAATCATGGAGGCACCGCTGATAAAACCGGACGTGACGTATTCGTAGTGAATCACCACAATAGAGGGGTCATACACCACATCAAACCCGGCTTCATGAATCCGGATGCACAGATCCGTTTCCTCAAAATACGCCGGAGCATAATCCGTATCAAACCCGCCAAGCTGGCGGAGCAGGTCCGTGCGCACCAGCAGGAACGCGCCGGAGCAGAAATCAACAGAGCGCACGAAATTGGCTTCGGGCACATCGGGGCGCTTGTCACGCAGGTATCCGCAAACCGAGCCATCACGCCAGACAATGCTGCCTGCTTCCTGCAACATGCCATTGGTGCGCACCAGCTTGGCCCCCACGGCGCCGGTTTTGGGTTCGGCCCGCAGGCGCGCCAGAGCATTGCCAATGGCGCCCGGCATCAGTTCCAGATCATTATTCAGATAGAGCGTGAACGGACCACGCACTTTTTCAAGCGCTGCATTACAGCCCAGCAGGAACCCGATATTACCGGGGAAGCGCAGCACGTCCAGACCGCGCACATGCTGCTCGATATGCCGGACACCATCCGTAGAGCCTGAATCCACCAGAATGACCTGCATGGGGCCGTTATAGTTCGCCCGCAGGGATGCCAGTGCGCTCAGCGTCATGGCAAAATGGTCATGGACAATCATAATAACGGTGAAATCAGGATACTCGTACGTAAAATCCAGCGTCTGGTTCAGCAGAAGCGGCATCCTGACACGGCACATTTCATGGTAGATTTTCTTGGAAACATGCTCGTTTTCCTTCTGGAAAGCCGCATCATCTTCCACCTTGCCACCATGCGCGATGTAATGGGCGAACGCGTCCGGGTAATCCCCCCGGCTCACCTCACGCTGCACGGCCGGGTTACGGTAATACCCTTCCAGATCAACCGCGGCGATGGGCTTGCGCAGTTCATGAACGCCATATTTCAGGAAATGTTCAAAGAAATTGCGAAAATTCCCGCTTTCAACCGCACCGGACACATCATGATTGATCGTGCCGTAAAACTCTTCTGAAAAATAGGGATCAGGATTGAAAAGGCCTGGGGTTTTATTGGCAAGATAATGGTGCAAGGCGGATGTCCATGCGCCAGCATCCAGCTCCTTGCGTACTTCCGGATAGGTTTCCAGATACCATTCCGGGTCAAAATACCAGGACAGCCTGTGGCCGTACCCGCTTACCGGCGCTGTGGCCCGTACGCACTGGGCATAAGGCCCCAGATCCGTGGTTGTGGCCTGACCACCTTTCAACCACGCATTGGGGTCAAAAAACCATGAACCGCTGCTATACTGGAAATCACCAATATTGAGGTAATGGTCATACCCGTTTCTGAAGCCCATTTCCGCCAGAGTGACATCGGAAATGTCCGGATGCCGCTTCAGATAATACGCCTCATCAAACAGCCAGTGCGGGTTGTGAGAGGCAAAACCTTTCTGGCAGTAATGCTCAAAGCCGGACCGGACTTCCCCACGGCTGACCTGCTCGGCAACATCGGGATATTTGTCCAGATACCAGTCTTCATCAAAATACGGATTGGGAGAATGCCTGAGGCCTTCCCCTTTGGTATTATAAAATTCCTGAACAGCCTCATCCGTTTCAACGTGCAGGAAGTTTAGAACATCTTTATATTTCTCTTTATACCAGCCGCAGTCAAATACACTCCAATCAAGCTTTTTGTCTTTATCATATGCCGTCATTGAAATTTCCTAAGGCTTTCCATCAGGGGCTGACTATATATTTAGACGCAGTCCTTCAACAAGTCTGCCAAGTACTCGCACACTAGCACAGGAATGGTATCAGGAACAGAAAAGCCCCAAAGAAGGACAGCCGGGCGCTGGCTGGCACAGACCAGCCGCCCGGCCGCTACTTTTCTTTAATAGTCTTAATAAAATATCCGGCGGGACGCACGGATGATCCGGTACCGCCAGACCCCGAACACCCCCAGCACCGCCGCGGCATACAGCCCGCCCATGACAGACATGGAAAGCGGCAAGCCGGGCACCAGATAGGTTGGGGCATCACACGGTTTGGAGGGCAGCAGCGGCATGGAGGCCAGGCGTTCCGCCATTGTTTTGCCGGTAATATGCGGAGCCTGGCACCCGGGCAGCGGGCTGGGCCACCACCCCCACTCCACCCCGGCATGGCAGAAAGCAAGCCCGACAGACGCCAGCAGAACAGGCACACACAGCCACAGCACTGGCCCTCCGGCAGCGCCCGGCAGCAGGATATCAACAATGCCGATCACAATCAGCACCCGCCACGGCCAGCGTTCAACCAGACACAGCTCACAGGGCATGATGTGCAGGACATGCTCTACCAACCACGCAACGCCCAGCGCCACAGCGCCGGCCAGAGCAAGGAAAAGACCCATTTTCCTCAAAGAAAGCGCAGATTTCACGCTGGACGTGCCTCACTCAGTGCTGTGATGAAATTATAGGCCCATGTTACCGCCGTGACCCGCCAGACATCCGGCTCAAGCAGATCCCACCGGGCGCGGCGCTCCCCGGCGGGCATGGTGAGCGCTTTATGCAGGGCATCGGCAATTTCATCCGCATCATGCGGGTTGACCATCAGGGCAGACTCCATCTCCGGCGCGGCCCCTGCAAAATGCGACAGAATCAGCACACCCGGATCAGCCTTATCCTGAGCCGCCACATATTCCTTGGCCACAAGATTCATGCCGTCCCGCAGGGGGGTAACCAACGCAACATCGGCCAAGCGATAGAAACTGGCAAGCAGCGCTCGGGGCACCGGGTGCGTGAGATAGCGGATGGGTGTCCAGTCATATGTTCCGTAGGTACCATTAATGCGCCCGGCCGCTTCATCCAGATCCCTGCGCAAAGCGCGGTATTCCGGCACATTCCCGCGCGAGACAGGGGCAACCTGAAGATAATCCACCTTCCCCCGATGCTCGGGATACCGGGCAAGGAAGGTTTCATATCCCTTGAACCGCGCCAGAAGCCCTTTGGAATAATCCAGCCGGTCCACCCCGATAATAAAGGGCTTCCCGCTCAGGCTTTCCTTCAGCTTCTTAACATCCGGGTGAGTAAGCCCCTCCTCCGCCTGTTTTGCAAAGTTTTCGGGATCAATCCCGATCGGGAACACCCTTGCCTTTGCCTCAACCCCCACGATGGAGAACCCGTCATTCATGTTCCGGGCATCATCTTCCGTCTGCACACCAATCACATCATACGCCTGCATGGTGCGCAGCAGACCATCCGCATGCGGCAGGGCGCGCATCAGGCTCCATGGCGGGAACGGAATATGCAGAAAAAACCCGATCGGGGCTGTAACCCCCAGATCACGCAGCGCCTGACCGAGAGGGAAGAGATGGTAGTCATGAATCCAGATCCGGTCCCCCGGCTGCAAAAGCGGCAGCAGCTTTCGGGCGAACAGGGCGTTCACATCCTGATAGATTTTCTGGTCTTTCCGGTCATAATTCATCAGACCGGCGCGGTAGTGGCAGAGCGGCCACAAAATGCCGTTGGAATATTTCTGGTAAAACCCGTCATACTCCGCATGTGTCAGATCAATGGTGGCATACGTGACATTCCCCACCTCATCGAGACTGACTTCCGGGTCATACCCATCGTGCCCGGCAACCTGCCGGCCAGACCAGCCGAACCACAGGCAACTCCCTTCCTTCAGGGCCGCGCGGAGCGCAACAGCCAGCCCGCCAGCGGACTGCAACCGGCCCTGCGCTGCAGGAACCCGATTGGAAACAACAACCAGACGCCCCATGGTTCAGCTCTTCCCTTCAATCAGGAACGCCAGCCAGGCGCGGAACGCTGCGGGATTGGGGAAATCCGCCGGGATGCGCAGCCCGATGCCGCCGAGACGTCTGGCGGTCTCAATGCCGTCTTCATCCGTCACGTCATCCCCGATAAAAATAGGTTTTCTTCCGGAAAATGGCGCGGATTGCATCAGGATATTCACGGCATACCCCTTATCCACCCCGGCGGGCCGGATTTCCCACGCCATTTTTGCTGTCTGAACCTCGAAGGCTCCATTGGTGTCTCGCACCCAGGCCTCTGCCGCCTTGTGCAGCGGAAGACCTGCTTCCGGTGCGGCGCGATAATGCAGGACAAAACCACCCTGCTTATGCTCCAGCCGTGTGCCGGGCCATGCGGCAACCAGATGACGCGCCTCGGCAAACCATGCCTGCGGCACCTGCGGCAGAGCCGCGCGCTCGATCGGACCGCCGGGCCGATGCCTTATGGCAATGCCATGCTCACCGGCCACAGCGAACGGAATATCTCCCAGAAAATGATCAATCTGTTCAATCGGGCGGCCTGAAACCACCGCAAGGGCATCCCCGCAGGCCGCACGCAGGCGGCGCAGGGTTTCCAGCAGCCCATCCGGCACAACAACAGAGTCAGGAGTGGGGGCGATATCAACCAGCGTTCCATCAAAATCAATCAGAAACGCTGTCTCATCCAGAGGGGGGGCCTGAAGGCGAAAGTCTTGGCTGGAAGAAGAACGGACCACGTGCACCTCACCTTAATCTTGCCTCGGGGCGGACCAGCCAGAACACCACCCGGACCGAACACCAAACAGGACGA
Organism: Acetobacter farinalis; assembly: GCF_011516935.1. GTDB lineage: Bacteria > Pseudomonadota > Alphaproteobacteria > Acetobacterales > Acetobacteraceae > Acetobacter > Acetobacter farinalis. Next base: position 36,818 of record NZ_WOTF01000011.1, on the reverse strand, counting down.
TGCCCAAGCCGGACGAGCCCGACAACATCCTTCAGGGGCAGGACAGGTCACACATTGCCGCACGTGTTCCCCGGCACTGCCTCAATATTCTCCTCCGGCTTCGGGGGTGGCGCCGGGCGCATCACCCGTGGCCGGAAGGCTGGAAGAACCGGACGGCGGCTGAAGCGCATCCGCACCGGGCGCTCCGCTGGCAGGAGCAGGAGACGCAGGCTGATCAGCCCCGGCGGGTGCGGGGGTCAGAACCGGCACGGCCGGCACGGGCAGCGCCGGAGCCATGGGCTCCACATTCGCGCCCTCACACCGCACCATGCGCACGTCATACACCGCGCTTTCAAACACTCCCAGACCAGGTTCTGCCGCGAGCATCCAGCCCTTGAACGTTGCCCCATCGGGATGCGTATCATGCAGCTCAAGCCAGCCAGCAGCATCAGGCGAGAGCGTTGCCGGTCGCTCCAGGCACCGGCCAGCGGTAATATCCAAACTCTTGTAATGTGCCGTGGTTCCCGCTGGGACCGAAATCATCTCCACATGGGCGTCCAGCCGGTCCAGCACCCGCACCACGGCGGTCGCCTTCCCCTGCCACACCCCCGGCCCGTACACAGCCGGGGGGGCCACCGGTGTACCAACAGCCCGAGCCTCCGGCGCGGCAATCCACCCGCCAGCTCCGGCCACCGCGCCACACAGCATGGCCAGACGGGAAAAATGCTTCATGTTCATGCTTTCTTTCCCTGATGCGCGCCCTGATACGGAGACTGAAGAGAGGCCACGAACTGCGCGAGGCGGTCCCGCATCACCTGCTCACTCACGCCCATCACGATGGCATCTTCAAACGCGTCCCGCACGATGTCCTGCACTTCCTGCCAGTTCTCGTTCAGCACGCGCAGTTTTTCCTGACAGGCGAGCGGTTCGCCATCATCCTGCGGCCATAAAATCGGACTTTCCATGGGCTTGTTCCTGTTCGGGCCGCCAAAGTCAGGCGGCCGGATGCTGCACAAAATAGCTCATGGCAGATCGGCCTTGCCGGCATCCCCACCAGCAGGGGCTTTAGCTGTCGCGGCGTCTTTGTTCGCGCGGGTCAGCGTATCCGTGACCGAGAAAATAAACTTGCTGAGCAACTGCTCCAGGCTGATGGACCCCTGCGTTTCGCTTATGGTGGCGTTGGCCGCCATCATATGCTCATCCCCACCGGGAGAGAGGGCGATGTATTTCCCGCCCAGAAGGCTGTCGCTGGTAATAATGGCGGCGCTGTCAGTCGGCAGCTTGATGTCGGGGCGCACGCTGAACGTGACTTCCGCCTTGAAGGTGGCAGGATTGACGCGCTCGGAGAGCACCTGCCCCACGGTAACCCCGGCAAGCCTTACGTCCGAGCCAACGCCCAGCCCGTCAATGTGAGAAAATTCGGCATGGAGCCGGTATCCGGTGGTGTCGGTCTTGCGACCTTCCCCCACCACTGCGGCAACAAGCATCACCCCAAGCAGGGCGAGCACCACAATACCGGTGATTAATTCAATTCCATTCCGCTGCGGTTTTACGACCGTTCCTGAAGCCATGTGCCCTGTGCACTCCCTGTCCTGAAACCACCCTTAGCAGGGAATGCGTTTCAGATCACGCCTCAGGAGACCAGGACTCGTAATCTCCCGTGGCGGGCGGATGCTGGCCGGTTTTATATTCACTGCCCGGTGGGCGGTAAGCCTGTGCCGTGCCTGTCAGGTTCGGCTCGTGCGGCAGTTGCCAGGGCTTGCGTTCTTCCAGCGGAATCGGGGCATCCAGCGTGTGATGCAGCCAGCCCCACCATTCGGGCGGCACGGCGGAGGGGTCTTCCCCCTTCAGGTAGATCACCCAGCGTTCCGCCCTTTCCACACCACCACCCTGACGGGCCGGGCCTGTGGATTCGTAATAGCATCGTCCATCAGCATCCTTACCGATCAGACGCCCTTTGCGGCGGGTGTACAGCCATGTTCCGAAATTTGCCATGAGCCGGATGATAGGACTCCACACGCCCGTTGGCCATGTTTTTCGGGGGATGACTGATCAACTCCACTCGATCAGAACCCCTGCCACACCCCGCCTGATCGGGCTGGAACATGCGGGAAACCGGCGCTGAGGAAAGTTATCCCCCATATCCTCATTATACCGGGCATTGTATACCGCAAATGAGAGCCTGCATGGGTTCCACAGGGTTTGGGCGGCGGCGTAAACTCGCCTCATGACAAGAGCCCGACGCCATTGGAACGGCGTGCTTATGAGCACGTTACAGGCCGCAGCAGACCCGGATGCCCCCCTTTGCTCCGTCACGCTGCCCGCTGAGTGGGATGCAGAAGCCGCATCCGCACTGGCCCAGCTTGTGCCCGGCGCACAGGCTGTGGACCTTGCCGCCACAGCCTCCCGCTGGGTGGATGCACTGGCGCAGGATGACGCCACGGCCCGCTCTCTGGTCTGGCTGCTGCTCCTGCGGCAGGCCGCCCCCACGGAGCCGGTGTGGTCCTGCGCGTTTGACCGCCCCCCCGGCTTTATTGTGAATCTGGCGGCTTTTGTTTCCCCCGGTGAGGGGTTCGCGGCAGAAACCTTTGTGGCCGCCATCCGCCTGCTTTCCTCCGTTCTGCGCAATGCCGCCCGCACCACGGCTGACCAGCGGAATGGGGAACTGCCCCTGCCGGACCTGCTGACACCAATCACCCAGACACCTGCGGGGCCTGCGCCGCGCACCGAGTCCGGGCAGCCCCAGCCGCCCATGGTGGCGGGGGATATCCTGCTGACCAATCTGGATGCTTGTCTGGCCGGAGTCGGTCTGGATTATGACAGTGAAGACGGCCGGGCCGCGGCCTGCGCCATTGCCACGCTGGCCACGCTAACCGCCCATTCCGGCACAGGCCCCGAGTCCCTGCCGCTGCCGCCCGTACGCACCGTTCTGCCCGGCCTGAGCGAGACGCTCCGCGCTGTCTGGCGGGACGCCGCCGTGGCGACGGATACGCCCTTAGCCCCTGTGGAAACCGGCTTTTCCACGCCCGGCCCGGTTGATGCCCTGCTGGGGGTGGAGGCCTGTGGTCTGGCTCCGGTGTTCTCCCTTCTCAAGCCCGATGGACGGCTGGCCGCCAGCACGCTCGACCGCCTAGCGGCACGGGATTTCACCACGGAAACCGCGCTGGCCGCCGCGCTGGCGGGGGAAACTGTTCTGCCCCTGCCCGGCCCGAACGCCCATATGGCGATGTACCGCGCCCTGACCGGCTTTATTGACCGGATGCCCGCGCGCCCGGACCCGGCTGCCCAGCCGCTGGTGCGCAAGCTGGAACGCGGCATGCGCCGCGCCCTGCCACAGCGGCAGGGTGGCTTCACCCAGAAAACCAGCATAGGCGGCCACCGGCTGTTCCTGCGCACCGGAGAGTATGAAGATGGCACCCTGGGCGAACTGGCGCTGACACCCACGCGCGAGAGCTCCATGGTCAAGGGGCTGATGGAAAGCTTTGGGGAAGCCGTGAGCATCGGCCTGCAATATGGCGCGCCGCTGGATGCGTATGTCAGCAGCTTCGCCTATTCCTGCTTCGGCCCCTCCGGCACTGTGGAAGGAGACTCCGTCGCTACCTATGCCACCTCCATGCTGGACTACACATTCCGGGCACTCTCCGAAGCCTATCTGGGGAAAAAGCTGCCTGACGGCCCGCATCAGGACAACCAGACAGACCCGGACCCACTTCTGCCGCTTGATTTCCCGGCGCAGGAGGGCGACCCTGCTCCGCGCAAACGTGGCAGCCTGCGGCTGGTCAGCTAGCCCGGTCCTGCCTGAAACCACGGAGCACCGGCCGCCGGACTTCTCTGCGCGGCTCCGGGGCTCCGTCACTCTGATAAGGACTCGCTTCTCATGAGCACCACACCCGAATCCCGCCTGAAAGATCTTGGCATCACCCTGCCCACACCGGCAGCGCCTGTGGCCAATTACGTCGCCTGTGTGCAGACCGGCTCCCTGCTGGTTGTCTCCGGCCAGTTGCCGCTGGCAGACGGCAAGCTCTTCGCCACCGGCAAGCTGGGTGATGCTGTCTCCGTGGAAACGGCTGTGGAAGCCGCCCGCTACAGCATGATCAATGTCATCGCGCAGGTGAAAGCCGCTGTGGGCGATCTGAGCCGTGTCAAACGCGTTGTGCGTCTGGGCGGCTTTATTGCCTGCACACCGGAATTCACCACGCATGCCGCCGTGATGAACGGAGCCTCCGATCTGGCCGTGGCCGTGTTCGGGGATGCCGGACGCCATGCCCGCTCCACCGTCGGGGTGCCCTCCCTGCCGCTGGATGCCCCGGTTGAGGTTGAAGGTCTGTTTGAAATCGGCTGAGTGAAGAGCGCCGTCATGTCTGACTGGTCTGTCTCCCTGCATGACGGCATTCACGCCATAGAGCCCGCCGCGTGGGACGCATGCGCGGGCTCTGGCAACCCTTTCATCAGCCATGCCTTTCTTTCCGCGCTGGAAGACAGCGGTTCTGTCAGCCAGCGCACCGGGTGGCTGCCCCGGCATGTCACCCTGCACGCCCCGGATGGCACGCTAGCCGCCGTTTGCCCGGCCTGGCTGAAAAGCCATTCCTGGGGCGAATATGTGTTTGATCAGGGCTGGGCGCGCGCGTTTGAAGCCGCGGGAGGCCAGTATTACCCCAAGCTTCAGGTGGCGGTGCCGTTCACCCCGGCTCCCGGCCCGCGCCTGCTCTGCGCCCCCTCCGCCCCGCCGGAAACCGCTGCGGTGCTGGCCGATGCCCTGCGCCAGATCTGTGGGGAAATGGGCCTTTCCTCCGCGCATGTCACCTTTTGCCCGGAACAGGAAAGCACCCTGCTGAGCCAGCGTGGCTGGCTGCCCCGGCTTGGGGTGCAATATCACTGGCACAACCACAACTATTCAAGCTTTGACGATTTTCTGGCCACTCTGGCCTCCCGCAAGCGCAAGGTGCTGAAGCGGGAGCGGCGCGAGGCCAACGCCGCCGGACTGACCTTCCACACCCTGCGCGGCAGCGAGATCACGCCAGCGGACTGGCAAGCCTTCTACACGTTCTATCGCAGCACGGTGGACCGCAAATGGGGCAGCGCCTACCTCACACCTGCTTTCTTCCCGCTGCTTTCCGAACGGCTGGGGGATCGTGTCGTGCTGATGGTGGCGCGGCATGGAGAAACGCCTGTAGCCGCCGCCCTCAACCTGCTGGGGGATGACACGCTTTATGGCCGCAACTGGGGCTGCACGGGGGACTGGCCCTTTCTGCATTTTGAACTCTGCTATTACCGCGCCATTGATTTCGCCATCGCGCACGGGCTGAAGCGGGTGGAAGCCGGCGCGCAGGGGGAGCACAAGATCCAGCGTGGCTATGTGCCCAGCCTGACCCACTCCGCCCACTGGCTGGAAAACCAGTCCCTGCGCTCTGCTGTTTCCGCATTTCTGGCAGAAGAACGCGCCGCCATACAGGACGAGGCCGAGGCCCTCCGGGCACTCTCTCCTTACAGGAAAGATGAGGCCGAACCGGGCTGAACGTAGTGCGCCATGAGAGGCCTGCCATTGTCGGCGTCGGTTTTTTTGCGTATGGCAGGCAGGCCTTCCAACCGCCCTTTTTTGGATTGACCGCAGCCGTGACGACGAGCACATCCCCCACCCTTCCTTCTGACCATCAGGCCACCCTCATCGACGGCAAGGGCTACGCCGCCACGCTTCGGCAGCAAATTCGCGACGATGTCCGCGCATTTCATGAAGAGCATGGCGTAACCCCCGGTCTGGCTGTCATTCTGGTGGGAGATGACCCGGCGAGCGAAGTCTATGTGCGCAACAAGGCCATCCAGACGCATCATGCGGGCATGCGCTCCTTCATGCACATGCTGCCCGAAACCACATCGGAAGATGAACTTCTGGCGCTGATCGAACGTCTGAACCATGACCCGGAAATTCATGGCATTCTGGTGCAGCTCCCGCTGCCCAATGGTCTGGATGCCCGCCGGGTGACCAACGCCATCCAGCCGGAGAAGGATGTGGATGGTCTGGGGGAAATCAATGCCGGGCGACTGGCCATCGGCCTGCCCAGCCTGATTCCCTGCACGCCGCTGGGCTGCCTGCTGCTGCTGCGTGACCAGTTGGGAGACATGCGCGGCAAGCATGCGGTGGTGATCGGCTGCTCCAATCTGGTGGGCAAACCGCTGGCGCTCCTGCTGCTGGCCGAAGGCTGCACGGTTTCCATCGCCCATATCCATACGGTGGATACCGCCGCCATGGCGCGGCAGGGGGATATTCTGGTGGTGGCCACCGGCTGCCGGGAACTGGTGCACGGAGACTGGATCAAACCCGGCGCAACCGTGATTGACGTGGGCATTACCCGTGTCACAACGGAAACCGGCAAAACCCGTCTGGTGGGGGATGTGGTGTTTGATGAAGCCGTGAAGGTAGCAGGCCGCATTACGCCGGTCCCCGGTGGTGTTGGCCCCATGACCATTGCCTGCCTGCTGAAAAATACGCTCACAGCCGCCCGCCTGCTGGTAACGGGCAAGACGGAATGACTCTCTCCCGCCTCTCCGTTGAGCTGATCCCGCGCAGCGAGGAGGCGCTCGCGCAGGATACAGACCTTGTCAAAGCCCTGTTTCCTGCCGCGGATACCCTGAATATTCCGGACCTCATGCGCTTCCCGCTACGGAGCTGGGATGCGGCGGCCCTGACCATGCCGCAGTTCGGCCCGGTTATCCCGCATGTGCGGGCCATTGATATCGCCCCCGGCGCGCCCCTGCCGGGCAGCACGATGCCCGGCCTGAAAGAACTGCTGGTTGTGCATGGAGACCCTCCGGCCGATCTTGCCCACCAGACCTACCCCAACACCACGGAAAGCATTATCCGCCGCTACCGCCGGGAAGCGCCGCACTTGCGCATTTACGCGGCGTTCGACCCGTACCGTCGCGCCCCCTGGCAGGAGCTGGAAGATATCGCGCGCAAAAAGGACGCAGGCGCGGAAGGGTTTTTCACCCAGCCCGTGTTTGACCTGAAACTGTTTGACCTGTGCCGGGACTGGCTGCGGGATGAGCTGGTGTTCTGGGGTCTTTCCCCCGTTATCGGGCCGCGCTCCCGCTCCTACTGGGAGACCACAAACCATGTGGTGTTCCCCAAAGATTTCGAACCCTCTCTGGAGGCGAATATCCGGTTCGCGCAAGCCGTGCTGAGCCAGCTCGCGCAGGAAAAAGGCTGTGCCTACCTCATGCCGCTGCGCGTCAGGCTGGACCAGTATCTTCCGCCGCTTATGAGCGTCCTGAAGGCGTAATCCCTCTTCCACTCCGGCGTTTTCCCTGCCACAGTCCGGCCATGTCATTTTACCTGCTTTCCTGGCATGGCACCCTGGCCGGTTATACTGGCATGCACATGCACCCGGCTTCCTTCGCGGAGGTCTATTCCCGTGCCGTGGCACCGGTCATCCTGCATACCAGCGGTCTGCTCGAACCCTGTGGCGCCTTCGTGCAGGCCCAGCCGGTCGAGAGTGTCAGCGGCCATCATCTGGTCGCCCTGAAAGCGGATACCCACTATGTGTGCTGCCGCCCCACGGGAGAATTTGCACCGAGCCCGCTCTGTGCCGCGTGGGAGCATTTTCTGGCCGTTCCGACGGAGCTTCTGCCCGCGCTGCGCGACCTGACCGCCCGCAACTGGTTTGAGGGCACCCGCTTTCTGGGCAAGGCCATCTGCGTCGAGCATGAGATTGTACTCGGGGAGCGAAAATGGCCAGTGCATGGCCTGCATGCCGAGCGCCGGGGAGACAGCCTGACCCTGTGGAACGAGGCCTCGGCTGAGCGCACCGTTCTGAGGCTCTGCCCGTCCTCCTCCCTCGCCTCTCTGATGGAAATGCTGACAGAGCGGCTGGAAACCTCCAGCATCCATCCCGCTCTCACCCCCTGGGCCACACTGGAGGCCCTGCGCGGGCACATGCTCCTTGTCAGCCTTACTCCTGAAAACACAGGGCATATCCTGCATCTGGCCCGGATATGCGGCCTGTTTGAACAGTGGGATCTGGCCGCTGGCTTCCTGGCCTGCGCCCAGACGCAGGATGAAAGGCCCGACCTGCTCTGGTTCGCCGCCATTCTAGCCCTGCGCACCACGGAATATGGCGCCGCCGCCGCCCTGACGGAACAGGCTCTGACAACCCGCTTTCCTGACCGCCCCATTCTTGCGGAAACACAGGACCTTCTGGATGCCCTGAAAGCCGGGAAGGACATGCTGTTCCTCTTCCCGGCAAAACTGCATGCTCTGGGCCTGCCTGCGTTTGAAGACCTGTTTGATCAGCTTCTGCTGCCCATGCCGCTCTCTCCGCAGAGTGGCCGTGCGGAAAAGCAGGCCTACAGCACCCGGTTTGAAGAAGCCTGCACACAGCAGGATGTTCCCCACCGCTTGCGCCTGCTGGCGGCGGAAGTCCGGGCCAATGGCCAGAGCTACTGGGAAGAGATCAACATGGGTCATGCCAGTTGGCTGAATGACCTGCGTGCGGAAGCGGATGCTCATTACGCAACAGCCCGCACACTGGCTCTTCAGGGCAACATCTCACCCATCCATTATAATTGCGGTGTCTTTACATGGCTGAGCGAGGCCGCAAGCAAGGCGCTTGTCGGCCGCACCATGCCAGACCATCTGGGCCTGTCTTCCTGGACATGGCACTTCAGCCCGGAGGCTGAAACCCAGCCGGAGCTGTGTCTGGTTTTCGGGTGTGATTCCCGATATTTCGAGTTTATTCCGAAGCTCATTCTCTCCCTGATCCGGGCCTGCCGCGCAGACTCCGCCGCAGGGCGTCTTGAACTGTGCATCGGGGTGGACCAGCCCACCATGGAGCAGTTGAACTTCCTCACCAAAGTTGCGGAATGGCTGGAAGAGCATGAACCCCGGCTGGGTCTGAACTTTGCCCATGGCACCCTGACATCACGGACCCCCGCGACCTACACAGCCATTCGGTACCTGATGCTGCCCGCCATCACGGCCCGCTACTCATGCCCGGTCATGACGGCGGATTGCGATGGCTATTTCCCGCAGGACTTCATCAGCCTGTGGCGCGAGATGCAGCAGACCGCCGATTACGGTTTCCGCCTCTATGCGTATGACCAGTCCGGCAAGCAGATCCATGGAGAACCCTGGGGCTTTGGCGCAGGTCTTTCCTATTTTGGGGAAGCCGAGAAACTGCCCGATATTGCCAACTTCCTCAGCAATTACCTGAACACCGCCTATAACCCGCAGAACCCGACCAACTGGTGTGTTGACCAGTGCGCTCTGGCGCAGGCGTTCAGGGAGTTTGTCGCGCCACGCTGGCACGACCTGCGTATCAAGTTCATGGATGATGGCACACCGCTCATGATCATGCCGCACCATGTGGGCGGCAAGAGAGCCTTGCTGGAGCATGGCGGCACCGTGACGCAGGCTGATGTCCTGCGGGAACTGTCAGACTACGCCCCCGAACAGCAGGGCACAGCCACGGAAGGCTAACCCTCTGCGGCCTGAAAACCTCTCAGGCCGCAGGATCAGGAAACGTTCTGACCCGGGTAGGGTCAGGGTTTTTTGTTGCCGTAAAGAGCTGTCAGGCTGGCGGAGCCAAGGGTGTGGTGATGCACCATAAACCCCACCAGCGCCGGGCTGGAATCCGGTGTGACATCCAGCGTGGGCACATCCAGCGCATGCACCGTAAAGATATAATGATGCACCGGCCCCGGAGGCGGCGCGGCGCCGCCATAGCCGGGCACACCAAAATCGGTGCGCACCTGCAAAGCGCCTGCTGGCAACCCACCCTTGCCTGAGCCCGCCCCTTCCGGCAGAGCCGTCACGCTGGCGGGGATATTCGCAACAACCCAGTGCCACCAGCCAGAGCCTGTCGGGGCATCCGGGTCATACACTGTCACCACGAAGCTTTTTGTGCCCGCAGGCGCATTCCGCCATTCCAGCGCGGGCGAGAGATTCTGCCCGGTCTGACCCATGCCATGATAAACCTGAGCCTGCGGCAGCGTGGCTCCGTCCGTAAAGGCCGGGCTTGTCAGAACAAACGTCATGGTGACTCGTCCTTACCAGTTGCGGCTGATCAGCCAGAACTCTTCAGATGTCAGCGTGACAGCCTTGCCAGCGTCAGACTCCGCCGCAGCGCGCGCCAGTGCTTCAATCCGTTCAATCATGATGACTTTACGCTGATGCGCTTCCGTAGTTTCCGGATTTGTCTGCAAAACATCCAGTGATACCTTGGCGGCTTTGGCAACGCGCGCGGCATCCAGCAGGGCGTAAGACATGACGTTTCTCCTTATGATTTTGTTTACAAAGCGGAATTTGGGCCTGCATGCCCGTTTCTTCAAGCCCGCACCATAACGCAACGCCCCCGCCCACCCGCAAGGGGCCGCGTGCAAAAGGCCCTTTGAGGCCTCCATCCCCACTGGCGCAGCCGAACCCTATTGCGTAAACCCGTTCCAACATGAGCAACCGCACCGAAGATTTTGATTTCCACCTGCCCGAAACCCTGATCGCGCAGGAACCCGCCAGACCGCGTGAAGCCGCACGCCTGCTGGATGTGCCTGAACATGGCCCGCTGATTGACCGGTCCGTGCGGGATCTGCCCGCGCTGCTGCGGGCGGGTGATCTGCTGGTGGCGAATGATACCGCCGTTATCCGTGCGCAATTGCAGGCCATGCGCGGGGAGGCCCATATCGGCATCACGCTGGACCGTATTCTGCCCGATACCACCTGGCATGTGCTGGTGCGCAATGCCCGCCGCCTGAAGGTGGGTGATATCCTGACCTTTACCGGCAGCCCGCACACGGCCACCGTCATGGCACGGGAAGAAGGCGGCGGCGCTGTCCTGCGCTTTTCGGCCGAAGGGTCTGCTTTTGACACGTTCCTTCAGGATGTCGGGGCGCTGGCCCTGCCCCCTTATATCCACCGCCCGCACGGCCCCACCGCACAGGATGCGCAGGATTACGCAACCATTTTTGCCGAGCACAAGGGTGCTGTCGCGGCACCCACGGCGGGGCTGCACTTCACCCCTGCGCTGCTGGACGCGGTGGATGCCACAGGCGCGGGCCGCTGCACCCTGACCCTGCATGTGGGTGCGGGCACATTCCTGCCCGTGCGGGATAACGATATTTCCAGACACCACATGCATGCCGAACGCGGCATCATCACGCCGGAAACCGCGGCGCGGATCAATGCCGTGCGCAAGGCAGGGGGGCGTATCATCGCCGTTGGCACTACCAGCCTGCGCCTGCTGGAAAGTGCGGCGGATGAAGCCGGCATTGTGCATCCGTTTGATGATGTCACGTCCATTTTCATCCGGCCCGGCTACCGCTTCCGCGCGGTGGATATGCTGATGACCAACTTCCACCTGCCCCGCTCCACCCTGTTCATGCTGGTCTGTGCCTTTGCGGGGGAAGAGCGGATGCGTGCGGCCTATGCCCACGCCATCCAGACCGGGTACCGTTTCTATTCCTACGGGGATGCCTGCCTGCTGCGCTGCGCCAACCCCATTGAAGCCCACCGCGCCGGAGAGCCTGCATGAGCCGTTTCCACTGGACCTGCGAAAGCACGGACGGCGACGCCCGCGCCGGTATGCTGCACACGGCCCACGGCCCCGTGGCGACTCCCACCTTCATGCCGGTGGGGACTGTCGGCACCGTCAAGGCCATGACCATGGATGCCGTGCGCTCCACAGGGGCAGGCATTGTGCTGGGCAACACCTATCACCTCATGCTCCGGCCCGGGGCCGAGCGGGTGCGCGCACTGGGGGGGCTGCACCGCTTTATGGACTGGTCCGGCCCGATCCTGACAGATTCCGGCGGGTTTCAGGTGATGTCCCTCGGCGCGCTGCGCAAGCTGGATCAGGATGGCGTCACTTTCCGCTCACACATTGATGGCTCGTACCATCGGCTGACACCGGAAATCTCCACAGATATCCAGCACGCGCTGGATGCCACCATCACCATGTGTTTTGACGAATGCCCGGCCCTGCCCGCCGCGCCGGACGCCATTGCCGCCTCCATGCGGCTGTCCATGCGCTGGGCCGCCCGCTCCCGCGAGGCCTTTGTGCCGCGCACCGGCTATGGCCAGTTTGGCATTGTGCAGGGCGGCACGGAGGCGGACCTCCGCGCGGAAAGCGTTCAGGCGCTGACGGATATCGGCTTTGAAGGCTACGCCATTGGCGGGCTGGCCGTGGGCGAAGGGCAGGAGCTGATGTTCGCCACGCTGGACACCACCGTGCCGCTCATGCCCCGGAACGCCCCGCGTTACCTGATGGGCGTTGGCACACCGGATGATCTGCTGGGCAGCGTGCAGCGCGGTGTGGACATGTTTGACTGCGTGATGCCCACCCGCGCCGGGCGCACCGCCCGCGCCTATACGGAGCGTGGCACGCTGAACCTGCGCAATGCCCGCCATGCAACGGACACGCGCCCGATTTCCCCGCACTGTGACTGTCTGGCCTGCTCCCGCCACAGCCGCGCCTATCTGCACCATCTGTTCCGCGCCAATGAAATTCTCGGCCCGATGCTGCTCACATGGCATAACATTGCCTATTACCAGCGCCTGATGCGCCAGATTCGCGAAGCGATTCTGGAAGGCCGTCTGGACGCTCTGGCCACCAGCCTGCGTGCGGAGTGGGCTGCTGAAGACTGGACAGAAGATGAAATGCCACGCCCCATCCTGCCCCCGGTGCCCTGAAACTCTCTGCATGCAACCTGTGGCAGGGCCAGTCCTCCCGTGAACACGCCTGATCCCGCCGCGCCTGTGCGCACACCCGCTACAGGGTGCGCCCCCGCCACTGGGGACCCGCATGTAGAGAGCACGCCCCCTCCGGCCGCCCTGCACCTGCGGGCAGAAAAACTGGCGGCCCGAATCCGGGAAAAGGCTCTGGCTCTGGGGTTTGACGCCATTGGCTTCTGCCCGGCCCATCTCGGCCCGGACATCCGTGCGCGCCTGAGCGATTTTCTGGCCAGCGGCTATCATGGGGACATGGGCTGGCTGGCCGAAAGAGCCGACCAGCGCACCCAGCCCACCACCCTCTGGCCCGAAGCCCGTACGGTTATCGCCCTCGGGGTGTCCTATGCGCCGGAGGGGGATCCGCTTGCCGCCCTCAGCCAGCCCGACCGGGGCAATATTTCCGTCTATGCCCGCCACCGCGATTATCATGATCTTATCAAGGGCATGCTGAAGCATCTGGCCCAGTTCGTGGTGCGCGAAGGCAGGCAGGGCGCGGAGGACACGGCACCGGAGGTCAAGGTGTTTGTGGATACCGCGCCGGTGGCGGAAAAGCCGCTGGCCGCGCAGGCCGGGCTGGGCTGGCAGGGCAAGCATACCAATCTGGTATCCCGCCACCACGGAAGCTGGCTTTTTCTGGGGGAAATCTACACCACGCTGGCGCTGCCCGCCTCCCCTCCTTCAGGCGGCGGGTGTGGCACCTGCACCCGGTGCCTTACCGCCTGCCCCACGCAGGCCTTTCCCGCCCCCTACCAGATGGACGCGCGGCGCTGCATTTCCTATCTGACCATTGAGCATGCAGGCCCGATCCCGCTCGCGCTCCGCCCTGCCATAGGCACCCATATCTACGGATGTGATGATTGTCTGGCAGTCTGCCCGTGGAACCGGTTCGCGCAGGTTTCCCGCCAGATCAAGCTGCGCCCCCGGCCGGACCTGATGGCGCCGGATCTGGCCAGCCTGAGCCAGCTTGATGACACAGCCTTCCGCCAGATGTTTTCCGGCTCCCCCATCAAGCGCATCGGGCGCAACCGCTTTATCCGCAATGTCCTGATCGCCATCGGGAATTCCGGGCTGGCGGAGTTGCTCCCCCACGCACACCGGCTCACGCAGGACCCGGATGCCATCGTGGCAGAGGCCGCCCGCTGGGCTGTCACCCGTCTGGAGGCTGCAGGCCCATGAGCGCGCATCTTAAAAAACGCAGCCTGATGCTCTCCGGCCATGATACCAGCGTCGCGCTGGAGCCGGAATTCTGGCAGGTGCTGGAGAGCATGGCCCTGCAGCAGGCCCTGCCCTTGCCCGTACTGGTTGCCAGACTGGATACGGAACGCTCTCCGGGCCAGTCTCTTGCCTCTTTCCTGCGGGTGCGAGCCCTCGGCTGGGTGCTCGGGCAGACCCCTGAACTCCTGACCGAGCCCCCGGTAACGCCCCCTTCCCTGCCCTGACCGCCGCCGCGCCTCACAGCTGGAATGCCCGCCCCCACCTTTCCGTGCCCCCTTTCGCCCTGTTATGCTGGCGGTCTGGAGCCAGTATGGGCCTGATTTGGGCCACGGGCCGGAAAATGCTAAGCAGGCACTATGGCGATATGGGGTAAGATTTTTGGTGGTGTCGCAGGGTTTGCCATGGGCGGTCCTGTTGGCGCGGCACTGGGCGCGGCACTGGGCCATGCGGCGGATAAAGGCACCCTGCTTGACCCGCCAGCCGGAGGGTGGAGTGACCGCTGGGCCGCCCGCGCGCGGCCTGACCCGAACGGAGCCGCCACATTCATGGCGGCCAAGCTGGCGGCGGCTCTGGGCAAGAAAGAGCAGCTTTACGGCCTGACCAGCATTATTCTGTGCGCCAAGCTGGCAAAGTGCGATGCCCCGGTTAACCGCCGGGAAATCAATGCTTTCAAGGCTCGATTCCGCGTGCCGGATGAAAACATGCGCGAAGTTGGCCGCCTGTTTGATCTCGCCCGGCAAAGAACGGATGACTATGAAGCCTTCGCGCGGGAACTGGGCACAGCCTACGCGCAGGACAAGCAGCCGCTGGAAGACCTGATGGGCGTTCTGTTCGCCATTGCGCGGGCGGACCTGGCGGCAGATGACCCGCTGACAAAGGAAGAAACCCGCTTCCTGCAAACAGTCCATGCTCTTTTCGGCCTGAGCCGTGGCGCGTGGGAACGGGCTGAACAGGGGCGCTCCAGACCAGCCATGGCGGAGAAAGATGCCTATGTGGTGATGGGTGTGGAAGCCTCCCTGTCCAATGAGGAACTGCGCGCCCACTGGAAAAAGCTGGTCCGGCAGTATCACCCGGATGTTATGGCATCCCGCCAGGCCTCTCCCGCTGAAATCGCCGAAGCATCCGACAGAATTTCCCGTATCAATGCGGCATGGGATATGATCAAACGTGATCGCGGCCTGTAAACGGGCAGTTTTAGTGCGGCATTCCCGCAACAGACGTGTTAAAAAACAGACGTACCGATTAAACTAAAGGACTTGAGCAGCGCTTCTTTTCTGCTCCCTTGCCTGATACGCAGGGATGACCTGCATTGCGCAGATGATTTCTCGTGGTAGACAAGGCAGCAGAAGACTCCTGCCTCTGGTCAGGTTTTGCTTGTGCGTCACAGAGTAAAGGTAAACGCGGCAATGAATTCAGGACGGAACGGTGTGCGGCTCCGCCCTCGCGGTCAGGCCCAGATGAGTCAGACCCGGGAAGGCTTCTCGGCCCGGCGCCGTTTTTCCTCACGTAGCTCTGTGCTGGCCATGACGCTGCTTGCCCTTGCCGGGTGCAGCGCCATCAAGGCCCCGGTCCCCAAAGACCCTGACGCCCTTGCGGAATACCAGCAGGCGAACGACCCTTACGAGCCTCTGAACCGCAAGGTCTACAACATGACCATGACGGTCGATAAATGGGCTCTGCGTCCCGTTGCCAAGGCCTATATATGGGCCGTTCCGCGCACTGTCCGGAATTCTCTGGGCAACATGATCACCACCATGAATGAACCCTCCGTGTTCTTTAACGATGTCGGGGCTGGCAAGCCCCGCCGCGCGGGTGATGCCTTCGTGCGCTGGTGCATCAACATGTCCGTGGGGGTTGGCGGCCTGATTGATGTGGCCAAAATGGCTGGCTATCCGCATCATGATAACGATGCCGGCCTGACACTGGCCAACTGGGGCGTTCCCTCCGGCCCTTACCTGTTCCTGCCCATGGGCCCCTCTTCCCTGCGTGACGGGATTGGATACGGGATTGATCAGGGGCTTTCTCCCTGGAACTACGTGCCACGCGGTTATGGGCTGATCAGCTTCAACTGGGCCTATAACATGCTCGGGGTTGTCCACGGTCGTTCCGAGCATATTGACGAGCTGGACGCCCTGCAGCGGGATGCTCTGGACCCCTATGCCACCATCCGCAGCGCCTACCAACAGCAGCGTCAGGCGCAGGCACAGGCTATCAAAAATGATAACCGTGCCACCGTACCCGCCTGGTACCACTAAAAATAAACAGGGATAGCGCCGACATGAAAATTTTTTCCAGCCGTCGCCTTGTGACAGGAGCCCTCGCTCTGATTTGTGCCGGCAGTCTTTCGATTCTGCCTGCCCATGCTGCCAGCGGCACACGCCAGTTTATCGAAAACTTCGGGAACAAGCTGGTGGCGATCGTGAACAGCCCGATCCCCCTGCAGGAAAAAAAGAGCCGTGTTCTGCCGCTGATCCAGCAGGATGTGGATATTGACGCCATTGGCCGCTACTGCCTTGGCCGCTACTGGAAGCTGGCAACGCCTGCCCAGCAGAAGCAGTATCTGGCCCTGTTCCATGAAGTTCTGGTAAACGCCATTACCGACAAGCTGGGCGATTACCGCGGTGTGAGCTTCACCATCGGGGCCATTTCCAAATCGGGTGAGGATGACTCTGTGGAAGCCGTTCTCATGCGCCCGCAGCAGCCCCCCGCCACCATGCAGTGGATTGTGGGTTATGCCAGCGGCAGCCCGAAAGTGGTGGACGTGATTGGCGAAGGCGCCAGCCTGCGTCTGACGCAGCGTCAGGATTATTCTTCTTACATCGCGCGGAACGGCGGCAATGTTGAAGCCCTGCTGAACGCTCTCAAGCGCCAGATCGCACACCACACCGCAGCGGCAACCGGCAACAACTGAGCCCTTCAGACTTTACCGGAACACGGTAACAAGGCCCCTGCATGCAGGGGCCTTTTTTTATGGCCGCCTTCAGCCGTTCCGGCCGCCGCCACGCACGCTTTCATAAACCAGCATGGTCTGCCCATCGCGCTGGAAGGTTTCATACATATGCATGCCAATCCCGCCCAGAATGGTGCGGGACGCCAGATTGCTTTCCTTGGCAACAGCAATAACCCGCCTCACCCCGGCATCATGCGTGAAGTTCAGGGCCGCATAGGCAGCCTCCCGCGCAATACCGCGCCCGCTGGCCCACGGGTAAAGCGCAAACCGCAGCCCGAAGCCACGCCCGTCCGGCCTGTCATGAATGCCGGTCATGCCGACAAAGGTTCCGTTTTCCCGAATGGTGAAAATCCCGACCCGATGGCAGGCCCAGAAGGCGATATCATCCGCCATGTCTCGTTCGGCCTGCTGGCGGGTGCATACGCCCCCCAGCATCTGGCCAAATGCCCCGCCATCCGCCTTCAGCGCCGCCATATCGTTCATGTCACGCCATGTCACAGGCTGAAGCATGAGCCGGCCGGTCCTGACCGAGCGGGCATTCGTCAGCATGCCGCCCCCATCAGCGCCCGGAACGCAGAAACGCCACCGGAGCAGCCTCCGGTGGCGTAATAGTTTTTCTGAATGCGACGTGCTTCAGATGATGGATGCCGCATCAGACATCCATCCTGCCGGATCAGCGGGAAATAGGCCGGTAGCGAATGCGGCCAGGTTCCGTGGCATCCGGGCCGAGGCGGCGGCGCTTGTCTTCTTCATACGCCTGGAAGTTCCCCTCAAACCATTCGACGTGAGAATCGCCTTCAAACGCCAGAATATGCGTTGCCAGACGGTCAAGGAACCAGCGGTCATGGGTGATGACCACGGCGCAGCCCGGAAATTCGCCCAGAGCCTCTTCCAGCGCACGCAGGGTATCAACGTCCAGATCGTTGGTCGGTTCGTCCAGCAGCAGCACGTTGCTTTCCTGCCGCAGCATCTTGGCCAGATGCACACGGTTGCGCTCACCACCGGAGAGAATGCCAACCTTTTTCTGCTGGTCAGACCCCTTGAAGTTGAAGGCCCCCACATAGGCGCGGGAAGGCACGGCGCGCTTGCCCAGATAAATCACATCCGTGCCGCCGGAAATTTCTTCCCACACGGTCTTGTCGGGGTCCAGATCATCGCGCGACTGGTCAACATAGCCCAGCTTCACGGTTTCACCGATTTTCAGCGCACCCGTATCCGGCTTTTCGGCACCCACAATCATCTTGAACAGGGTGGATTTACCAGCGCCGTTCGGCCCGATAACCCCCACGATACCGCCCGGCGGCAGCTTGAAGTTCAGGTCATCAATCAGCAGGCGTTCACCAAAGCCCTTGCTGAGGTGATCAGCCTCGATAACCGTGCCACCCAGACGCGGGCCGGGGGCAATCACGATATCCGCAACGCCGTTCTGCTTTTCAGCAGACTGGGCCAGCATTTCTTCATACCGCGCAATACGGGATTTGCTCTTGGCCTGACGCGCCTTGGGGCTGGAGCCAATCCACTCCTGTTCGGCGGCAAGAGCGCGCTGGCGGGCACTTTCTTCCTTTTCTTCCTGAGCCAGACGCTTGCGCTTCTGTTCCAGCCAGGAAGAATAGTTGCCTTCAAACGGAATGCCGCGTCCGCGCTCGATTTCCAGAATCCAGTTGGTCACGTTGTCCAGGAAGTAGCGGTCATGGGTAATGACCATCACGGTGCCCGGATAATCATGCAGCGTCTTTTCCAGCCATGCCACGCTTTCCGCGTCCAGATGGTTGGTCGGTTCGTCCAGCAGCAGGATGTCAGGCTTTTCAATCAGCAGGCGGCACAGGGCCACACGGCGGCGCTCACCACCTGAAAGCTTGTCCACGGGGCTGTCCGCCGGGGGGCAGCGCAGGGCGTCCAGCGCGATTTCCAGCTTGCGGTCCAGCTCCCAGCCATCGCCCGCGTCAATTTTTTCCTGAAGCTCGGCCTGTTCGGCCAGCAGGGCGTTCATTTCCTCATCGCTCATCGGTTCGGCAAAGCGCATGGAAATTTCGTTGAACCGGTCAACGGCCTTTTTCAGGTCGCCAAAGCCCAGAGCCACGTTCTCACCAACCGTCAGCGTCGGGTCAAGCTGGGGTTCCTGTTCAAGGTAGCCCACGCGCACGCCTTCCGCCGCCCAGGCTTCCCCGCCATATTCCTTGTCGATCCCGGCCATGATCTTGAGCAGGGTGGATTTACCCGCGCCGTTCACGCCCAGAACGCCGATCTTCACGCCCGGCAGGAAGGACAGCGTGATGCCTTTGAAGACTTCACGTCCACCCGGATAGGACTTTGTCAGATCCTTCATCACATAGACGTATTGATAAGATGCCATGAGATGAACCCCCGTGAAATGGACTGGTGAGACTCGTGAATACGGACGAAATAGGGCGAAAGCCGCCTGCGCCCGGCAGGACTTGAACCCGCAACCAAGCCGTTATGAGCGGCCCGCTCTAACCAATTGAGCTACGGGCGCGCAGGCGGCTTCCTGATTACGCAACCTGACACATTTGGCAAGGGTACAGAGCGGGAAAAACCGCCAGAACAGCCCCCTTCCTGTTACGACTTGGCAAGTCGCAGCGTGGCGGATAGGGTCTGGCCATCCGTATTTTCAGCGCTGGAGCAGCCGCTATGGACGTCTCAAAACTTTCTCCCGGCAAAGACGTGCCGTTTGATATCAACGTTGTCATTGAAATTCCGCAGGGATCTTCCGTTAAATACGAGATCGACAAGGAAAGTGGCGCCCTGTTTGTAGACCGCTTCCTGTTTACGCCCATGGCGTACCCCACGGCCTATGGCTTCATTCCGGGCACGCTGGCCGCTGATGGAGACCCGACGGACGCTCTGGTGCTGACCCCGACGGACGTTGTCCCCGGTTCCGTCATTCGTGCCCGCCCGATTGGCGTGCTGAAGATGGAAGACGAATCCGGGCAGGATGAAAAAATCATCTGCGTCCCGCATGACAAGATCCACCCGCAGTACAGCAAGGTCCAGACGGTTGAGGATCTGCCGGAAATCACCGTGAAGGCGATTGAGCACTTCTTCACCCGCTACAAGGATCTGGAACCCGGCAAATGGGTGAAGGTCACGGGCTGGGGCACGAAGGAAGAAGCGGGCGAGTTCATTCGCAGCGCTCTGACGGCTGGCAGCAAGTAACTCTGCCTCTCCCTGCATGCCGGAGCAAAAAGCCGGGATGCAGGGCCGCATGGCTTTCAGGCCGGGGGCTGCGTGATGCAGCCCCCGGCTTTATTGTATGCGCCGCCTTAAATCTCGGGCGGCCCCTTCACTTCACACCAACGGTGTGAAGTCTCTTCCCAAAAAGCAGGCTTATCAAACCCTGACAGTGAAGCCACTCTTGTGAGCCTTGCCTCTCACGGAAGAAGTGGCCCACAGGATGATCCCTTCCACATCTCAGACACCACGCACGCCCCACCCCCGGCAGCCCGTGCTGTTTCTGCCGCACGGGGGCGGTCCCTGCTTTTTTATGGACTGGCCGGAAACGTGGGACCGCATGGCGGCCTTCCTGCGCGGTGTCAGCCAGACAGTGCCGCAAAAGCCCGATGCCATTCTGGTGGTCTCCGGCCATTGGGAAACCACACATCCCACCGTAACCTCGGCCGCGCACCCGCCGCTGATTTATGATTATTACGGTTTTCCGCCCCACACCTATCACCTGCGCTACCCTGTGCCCGGCTCTCCGGTTCTGGCGGCACAGGTGCAAACCCTGCTGACCAACGCAGGGATTCCCAACGCCGCGGACAGCGAGCGAGGGCTGGACCACGGGGTTTTCATTCCTTTCATGCTGGCCTTTGAAAACGCCGACATTCCCGTGGTCGAACTCTCTCTCCAGCGCGATCTGGACCCGGACGCGCATCTGCGCATCGGGCAGGCCCTCGCCCCGCTGCGGGACCAGAATGTGCTGATTGTGGGCACGGGCCTGACCTACCACAATCTCCAGTACTTCATGGGGGAAAGCCCGGAGTCCAATGCCGTCTCCAGCGCGTTTGACACATGGCTTGCCGCTGCCGTGTGTGCGCCGGAAGCCGAGCGGAATACCGCCTTGCGGCACTGGGAGAGCGCCCCCGGTGCGCGCATCTGCCACCCACGGGCAGACCATCTGCTGCCCCTGATGGTTGCCGCAGGGGCCGCGGGAGCCGACCGGGGCACCCGGATCTATCAGGATACTGTTATGGGCAAGGCCCTTTCCGGCTTTCAGTTCGGATAACAGGCTGTTTCAGAGCTTCTTCACCCTTCACACCAGGAAACATCGTTCATGAAATCTATGTCTTTCGCACCTGCGCTTGCCGCTTTCGGGCTGCTGGCCTCTCTCTCCGCGGCACAGGCTGCTCCGGCCTTCCAGACCGTGCAGGCTGGCACCTATCAGGTTGAAACCAGCCATACGCAGGTCACGTTCTCTCTGCTGCATTTCGGTTTTACCGAATATTCCGGCCTTTTCTCCGGCGCGACCGGCTCCCTCACGCTGGACCCGGCGCATCCTGCCGCATCAAAGCTGACTGTCTCCATTCCGGTTGAAAGTGTGCAGACCACCAGCCCGAAGCTGACGGACGAGCTGCATGGGGCAGACTGGTTTGATGTGGCCCACTACCCGAACGCCACTTTCGTTTCCACCAAGGTTGTGCCGACCGGGGCCGGAACAGCCGCTGTCACCGGGAATTTCACCCTGCATGGCGTGACAAAACCCCTCACCCTTCAGGTGCGCTTCATCGGGGCGGGCACAAACCCGCTGGATAAAGCCTATACGGTAGGCTTTCAGGCAACCGGCACTCTCAAGCGCAGCGAATTTGGCGTGAAAACCTACGTGCCGATGGTGGGGGATACTGTCACCCTCTCCATCGCCGGGGCTTTTGAGAAGCAGAACTGAGCACACAGCCGCTCCCAACCCGAACGCAGAGGCCCGCCGCGTGCGGCCTCTGCCAGTCTGGCCGCAGATCAGTCTGATTACGGAACAGGCTGACCACCGAACAGTCTGGTCACGCCCCCTCTGACCATGGAAAATGCAAACCCGCCAGTGTGTTAGGGGGTTGGACCTCTTTTTCGGACCGACGGAAAAGGCCTCGCGAAAAAAAATTCACGCGAGGCCATTTTTTTAATCCAGCCCAGTTGTCAAACGCGAAAACATCGCTATAAGACGCGACATACCGACGCACACCACGGTGAGCGTCTGGACTGCGGGTGTAGCTCAGTTGGTTAGAGCGCCGGCCTGTCACGCCGGAGGTCGCGGGTTCGAGCCCCGTCACTCGCGCCACTTTTTATGACATAGTTCTGAAAATGTGGCGCACACCGCACGCAGGGTTCAGAACCCATTCCCACCATGAAAATCCTGCCCGATGCCACTTTCGGGCACCGCCGTTCTGGCTGCAAGAAACCGGCTGCCGCTGGCACGTTCCATCAGGCAGACACCGGGGCAGAACGCATGGCAGACCCGGAACGATGCCGGACACCGGGCGGGCACCTGAAAAAACCTCCTGTGAGGCCTTTCCAGAAGCATTCCGCCCGCATCATTTCCGGCAGAGAATTACTCGCCCAGAGCGGCGGCGGCCTGCAAAGTAACCGCAACAGCATGCACGGTGGCGGCAATCCGCACCGCTGTCTGCACGCCTTCGGCACCCAGCGCTTCACGAACAATCTTTTCATGGCTGGTTACGCACATATCACAACCATTGATTGCGGAAACTGCGAGAGCCCACAGCTCGAAATCCGTTTTTTCAACACCCGGACGGCCAATCACGCTCATGCGCAACTGCGCGGGCATTTTCGCGTAATCACCGCCGGCCATATGCACAAAGCGGTAATAGATATTGTTCATCCCCATGATGGCTGCCGCGGCCTTGGCGGCTTGCAGAGCTTCAGGGGTCAGTTTGCTGCCAAATTCAGCAACAATGGCTTTCGTCACCTCATCATTGCGGGATGCAATGGCGGAGGCCACAAATGTCCCGGCAAGCTGCTGGGGTGTGAGGGTCACATCATTGGCGAGAGACCCGAGATTCAGCCTCAGATCCTTCGCATAATCGGGAATACGATCCTTCAGAGCATCGATCGACATCAGATAATCCGTATGAAAAGGGGAGGGAAAGCGCACAGGGGCGCACCAGACGGGCTGAACCCGATCTGAGAGAATACCGTCTGACCCCGCAGGGTCAGACGGGAGGTATCAGGATCAGACTTTGATAAAGTCGTCGCCTTTTTTCCAGTTGCAGGGGCACAGCTCATCGCTCTGCAGCCCGTCCAGAATACGCACGATTTCCTGCGGGTTACGGCCAACGGAAAGATCGTTGACAGAAACGTGGCGGATCACGCCGTTCGGGTCGACCACAAAGGTGGCGCGCAGGGCAACGCCAGCGTCTTTCGCCATCACGCCTGTGCCTTCTGTCAGCTCACGCTTGATGTCAGCCAGCATCGGGATCGGGAGATCCTTCAGGTCGTCATGGTGCAAGCGCCAGTTGAGGTGCACGAATTCGCTGTCGATGGACACGCCGTACACAACGGCATCACGGTCCGCAAATTCTTTGCTCAGCTTGCCGAATGCCACGATTTCAGTCGGGCAGACAAACGTGAAGTCTTTCGGCCAGAAGAAGACAACCTTCCATTTACCAGCGTCGGACTTGTCAGAAATCTGGACGAACTCGCCCTTCAGGCCTTCAGGGCCACCGGGGACAGCAGTCAGATCAAAGCTCGGGAACTTATCGCCAACGGTCAGCATAAGCTTGCTCCTTCTTGGGTTACTTTAAAGTGCCGACGGCGCGGAATACCGTCGTCAGGCATTATCTATGGCGCGGCGCGTCCATTCATGCCAATGAATATTTTATATCAAAACCATCGAAATGATCGATTAACCGAACAAAGCCGTTCCAAAAAAAAGACCACCGCAGACTTCCCCTCCACCCCCTGCCTCCAGCCCTTTGCCGAGAGAAGGTCCGACCCGTGCTCCCCCTCCCCTCCGCCCAGCAGCTCCGTTACCTCATCGCGCTTTCTGAACTCCGCCATTTCGGGCGGGCTGCGGCAGCCTGCGCGGTCACGCAATCCACCCTTTCAGCCGGGATCATGGCGCTGGAACGCCAGCTCGATTCCCAGTTGCTGGACCGTACGGTGGGCAAGAAGGTGGTGTTCACCCCTCTGGGGCATGAAATCGCCCTGAAAGGCCGACAGGCGCTGGAAGCGCTGGAGGCCGTGCCGCAGCTTGCCGTGGCCGCCCGCCCCCCTCTGACCGGCCCGCTCCGGCTGGGCATTATCCCTACCATCGGCCCGTTTCTGGTTGAGTCTCTGGTCAAGACCATCCGCACGCGCTTTCCGCAGCTCACTCTTTCTGTTGTGGAAGACACAACGGAACATCTGCTGGAAAAACTGGGCATGGGGCGGCTGGACATGCTGGTTCTGGCCATGCCCTGCCTGTGTGACACGGCGGAAACCCTCCCCCTGTGGCGGGATCCGTTCCATGTCATCATGCCTGAAAACCACCCTCTGGCACGGCTGAACACTGTGCCGGTGGAGCGGCTGGCCGACCAGCGCATGATCATGATGGAAGATGGCCACTGCCTGCGGGAGCAGACCCTCGCCGTCTGCCGTCAGGGCCGGGAGTGGCACGGAACGGAAGGAGAGAGCGACTCCTCCTTTTCCGCGACATCCCTGCATACCATGGCAGGCATGGTCGGGCTGGGGCTCGGGATTGGCGTGATGCCGCTGCTCGCGCTGGAAGGCGGTATCCTGCGCGGACACCCGGTAAGCAGCCGCCCCTTGTCTGGCGGGCCGGTCTGGCGCACCATCGGTCTGGCATGGCGGCCGCGCTCTCCTCGCTCGGAAGATTTCCGGACGCTGGCCACCGCAATTTCCAGCCTTGCCCCGCACCCGGCCTGAACCCCAAGTTAAAAGAACGGGGATTTTGAGGTAAAGACGCCGCAGAACAAAACAATTTGTGGCCCCTTTCCGTGGAAAACATTGACTCGTACTGGCCGGGCCGGTATGTGCCGACACACCTTATTTCAATTCTTGAGCATCGGCGGAGAAAAACGGGCCATGAAAATCAGAAACAGCCTGAAATCGGCCAAGGTGCGCGATAAAGATTGCCGTGTCGTACGGCGTCGCGGCCGGGTTTATGTCATCAACAAAAAGAACCCCCGCATGAAAGCTCGTCAGGGCTGATTTATGCAGGGTCCGGCCTTTTCCGGCTGGCTACTGGCGCATGATATGCGTGCAACCCGCTTTTCCGGTTTCCGGAAAAGCGGGTTTTTGCGTTCAGGGGCCTTGATGGCCGCAGGCCTTCTGCTCAACGTCAGTGCTCCCGGATTCGCCGCAGGCCAGACCGCGCGCGCTCCCGCACAGCATCCTTCCGCACCGCACTCTTCCACACCGCACCCGGCCGCCCGGAAAGAGCACCCGCGCCACGCCCCGGCCCCTGCTTCTCCCGCTGCTGCTCCGGCCCGGGCACGGACCGCACCCGGCACACCGGCCAAGTCTCCAGCGCGAACCACGGCTCAACCACCAGTTCAGACCCCGCCGGCTCAGACCGCGCCGGTGCCCCCTCCGCCTCAGCCGGGGACCACACCGCGCAAAAAACTGACGCGCCCTGAGCGGATTGCTGCTCTGGCGGACCAGCTTGTGCAGGCCAAAACCCCGGAAGATGCACAGAGGCTGGAAGCCCGGCTGGAAGAACTCCGGGCACATGGGCTTTCTCCCACCACCCAGCTTCTCCTCCGCCGCGCGGAAAAGGACAGTCAGGCAGACAAGCCGGATGATGCTGTGGAAGATCTGGGAGATGCGCTGGCCCTTCAGCCAGACAAGGCTATCCTGTGGCGCAGCCGCGCCCAGATGCGCCTTGCCGCGGGGGATTATGCCGGAGCCATTACCGATCTGGGCGAATCCCTCCAGCGTGACAGCCGGGATGCCAGAAGCTGGGGCCTGCTCTCAACAGTGGAAGAGCAGCGCAAAGATGCCCCGGCAGCACTCAAGGCGTGGCAGAAAGTGCTGGAGCTGAACCCGATGGCCGACAAAAATCACAAGCGTCTGGACGCCCTGCATATCAAGGCCTTTGGGCAGCCAACCTGAGGACAGGCTTTCAAACAGCCTGAAAACCCGTCGGGCAGGCCTGAAAGACTGTCCAGACCGCCTCAGGCCTGCTGGTTTTCAATCAGGCTTTTGCGAATGGCGCGGCCGCGCTGGATACGGTCCACAATATAGGCCTCATCCCCCCAGCGGATCGCACGGGCCATGGCCTGCGCATCTTCCATAAAGCGCGCCAGCATTTCCAGCAGGGCCTCACGGTTTGCAAGAAACACGTCACGCCACATCACCGGGTCCGATGCCGCGATACGCGTGAAGTCACGGAAGCCGGACGCCGCAAAATCCAGCACCTCAGAGCGCGTTTCATCCGCCAGATCATCCGCCGTGCCGCAAATGGTAAACGCCAGCAGATGCGGCAGATGGCTGACAATCGCACACACACGGTCATGGTGCGCAGGGTCCATTTCCCGCAGGCGGGAGCCACAGCGCTCCCAGAGGGTCCGCACAGCCGCAAGCGCCTCGGGCGGAGTGCCCTCAAGCGGTGTCAGAAGGCACCAGCGATTTTCAAACAGGGTTGCAAACCCGGCATCCGGGCCGGAATACTCCGTGCCTGCCATGGGGTGTGCGGGAACATACGCCACATCCGGGCGCAGAAACGGGCTGATGGCCTCAATCACGGAAACCTTGGTCGAGCCAACTTCCGTCAGAATGGAGCCGGGCCGCATGGCGGGCAGCGCCAGCGCCGCCACAGGCCCCATGGCCCCCACCGGCACGCACAGCATGACGCAGTCCGCCAGAGCTGCGGCCTCCGCGACATCGGCCATCACGCGATCTGCAATGCCCAGTTCCTCCACCCGCGCACGGACTTCGGGCGAGACATCAACCGCAATCAACTGCCGGGCCAATGTGCGCTTCTGCTGCGCACGGCGGAGCACGGAAGAGCCGATCAGCCCCGGCCCCACAACCACAAGCGTGTCAAACAGCGGCGTATCAGACACAGGCTTTGCCGCATCCTCACCCGGTGCTGTCAGAACGTCCGCCCCAGACTCATCAACAACAGACTCATCAGAAACAGTTGGAGACACGCTCAGGGATCCTTCACCACTGTCGGGGCGGGGGCATAGCTGACATCCGCCGCTTTTTTGGTCGCAGGCTGCCGCAGGCCCCGCATTTCCATCACCTGCCACAGCAGCAGGACCGGAATGCCAATAACCAGCTCCCGCCCGCGCCGCAGCAGGGACAGGCCCAGAGACACGGAGGAATCAATTCCGAAGGCGTGCCCCAGCGCCATATACGCCCCTTCCTGCACACCCAGACTGCCGGGCACCAGAAAACCAAGAGACATGACGGCGCAGGTCACCCCTTCAATGGCAATGGCGTTCGCAAGCGTGAGGGAAGCACCAAGGAAACTGGCCGTCATCCAGAGGATGGCCGCGCTGCCAAGCCAGCCCACCAGATGGTAAAATGCGGAAAGGCATATCCGCCCGGGGCGGCTCCATGCGGCTTCCAGCCATTCCTGCAGGGTGTCCGCACCGTTCAGCATGCTCTCATGCCACTGGGAGGCCAGACTGCGGGTGAACATGCCGCCAAATTTGCGGAAAATGCTGCCACCGTGCCGCTGCGTCCAGATAAAGCCCGCAGTGCCCAGTGTGAGGAAGACCGCGCCAATACTCACGGGCACCACAAACGGGCTGGAGCGTTGGTGTGCCACCAGAAAAGCCACACCCAGCAGCACAAACGCCACCTGCCCCATCACTTCCGTTGTGATGTCCACCAGATTGGCGCTGGCGGCTTCCGGCCAGTCCACCTGACGGGATTTTTGGCCATGCAGCCCGTGGCCTGAGCACGTTGCCCGGATCCCGATAACAATCCCGCCCACCTGGGAGAACGGCAGGCATGTTGCCGCGGCATCACGCACCATGCGGGCACCCAAAAGGCGCAGATAGCCGATTTCCGGAAAGGCCGCGTGCCAGGCAAGCCCGAGCAGGCTGTTCACACCAAGCTGGCAGCATACCATAAGAAGGAAGCCGCCCAGACCAATACGCATGACAGCATGCACCACGGAGCCAACACCGCTCCATGCCACGGCTGCCGTAACAGCGGCCAGACCCAATAATGTCAGAAAAACAGTAAGCTTCTTCAATGCCTAAGCTCTACTTACCCGAGAAGCCCCCCTGGGCCTCCCTTCTCCTGGGTGCATAACACCTGACCAGAGGGGCTGAATTCATGAGTGATCCGACCACTTACACCAGCCCGGGGTCTGGCGCCACCTTGGGCAGCAGGATAAAGAAACAAACCCGCCGATGGGGTTTAACACCCTTCAGCTTCTTATACCCTTATGGGAGTGCACTTTACTATGACTGCCCATACGCTCGTCACCGGTGCGACAGGCTTTGTCGGGTCTGCCGTTGCCCGCACACTGCTTGAACGCGGACACACGCTGAGATTGATGGTGCGCGAGGGAAGTGACCGAAGCAACATCGCTGATATTCCGGCAGAGCTGGTGGAAGGGGATCTCTCCCGCCCGAACACCTTCGCCCGCGCTGTGGAAGGCTGCCGGTACGTGTTCCATGTGGCTGCGGACTACCGCCTGTGGGTGCCGGACCCGGCCCCCATGATGACCGCCAATGTGGAAGGCACCCGCCTGCTGATGCTGGCCGCGCAGAATGCCGGTGTGGAACGGATTGTCTACTGCTCCTCCGTTGCGGCACTCGGCCTGATTGGCGATGGCACGGATTCTGATGAAACGACTCCGGTCCATGAACATGGTGTGATCGGCATTTACAAACGCTCCAAATACCGTGCCGAGCAGGAAGTGCTCCAGCTTGTGCGGGAGCAGGGCCTGCCAGCCGTTATCGTCAATCCCTCAACACCGGTCGGACCACGGGACATCAAACCCACCCCCACCGGGCAGATGATTCTGGATTGCGCTGCCGGCCGCATGCCCGCCTATGTGGATACAGGCGTGAACATTGTTCATGTGGATGATGTGGCCGAAGGCCATGCGCTCGCGCTCGAACGCGGCACCATTGGCGAGAAATATATTCTGGGCGGCCAGAACTACCTGCTGCGCGACCTGTTCGCCATGGTGTCTGAAATTGCCCATGTGCCCCCGCCACGCGTGCGCCTGCCTCAGGGTGTGATCTGGCCGGTTGCCGTGGTCTCGGAATGGCTTTCCCGCTCCTTTGGCTTTTCTCCCCGCGTCACACGGGAGATGCTGGCCATGTCCCGCAAGAAAATGTTCTTCTCCTCCGAAAAAGCCATCCGGGAACTGGGCTACACGCCCCGCCCCGCCCGGCAGGCAGTGGAAGATGCCATCACCTGGTTCCGCACGAGCGGTATGCTGAAATAAGGGGCTGGCAATGCTGTTTGGTCTGGCTGTTCTTGCCGCACTTATCTGGTTCGGTCTTATTTTTTTCCACGGCAAATTCTGGCAGGCAGGCCCCATCCTGCGCCCGGCCTCCCCCGGCACAGCCCCCGCCGATATCATGCCGGATGTGACCGTGGTTATCCCTGCGCGGGATGAGGCTGACTCTATTGAAGTCGCCCTGTCTTCCCTTCTGGAACAGGACTACGCCGGACGCCTTTCCCTTATTCTGGTGAATGACCGCAGTGAGGATAACACAGGCGCTCTGGCCCGCGCCCTGCCCGACCCCCACGGCTGCCTGACCGTGCTGGACGGCGCGGAGCCGGAACCGGGATGGAGCGGCAAGCTCTGGGCTGTGGCGCAGGGCGTGGCCGAAGCGCGCCGCCAGCAGGACTCCAACAGCGGCTATATCCTGCTGACCGATGCCGACATCCTGCACGCTCCGGAACATGTTTCAACACTGGTTGCCAAAGCCCAGACGGATGCCCTGCATATGGTATCTGAAATGGTGGAACTTCAGTGTGAAAGTCTGGCCGAACGCGCGCTGGTGCCCGCTTTTGTTTTCTTCTTCGCGCTGCTCTACCCCTTCGCGCAGGTCAATAACCCCAAAAGCCGCACGGCCGGGGCGGCTGGCGGCACGATCCTGATCCGGCGGGACATGCTGGCCGAAATCGGCTGGATTGAAGCCCTCAAGGGCGCCCTGATTGATGACTGCACTCTGGCAGCCTGCGTCAAACAGGCCGGGGGCCGCCTTTATCTGGGGCACTCCTGCCTCGCACGGTCCATCCGGCCTTATCCTTACCCCATTGATGTCTGGCGCATGATTGCGCGCACGGCCTTTGTGCAGTTGCGCTATTCGCCGCTGCTTCT
This sequence comes from Acetobacter farinalis, assembly GCF_011516935.1. GTDB lineage: Bacteria > Pseudomonadota > Alphaproteobacteria > Acetobacterales > Acetobacteraceae > Acetobacter > Acetobacter farinalis. The sequence continues at coordinate 6,689 of NZ_WOTF01000011.1, read as the reverse complement.
GGTGCTCACGGTGCTGGCCATGGGGGTTATCTGGATTGCGCCGGGGCTGCTCGCCCTGTTCGGGCACGGTCTGCCCCGCTGGATCGGGCTGGCGACATGGCTTGCCTCCATCGGCTCCTTCATCCCCACCCTCCGCCGCTTCCGCCTCTCTCCCCTATGGGCTCTGGCATTACCGTTTGTGGCCATTTTCTATACGGCTGCTACCATCGGCTCTGCTGTCAATCATTACCGGGGGCGGGGTGTTGTGTGGAAAAACCGGGCCTATACGGACGCCATTCCGAATGATGGCCGTATGGCTACAGACACCATACCAAACCACCCGGCGCAGGCTGAAGCCGCGCCAAGGCAGGAAAGCCGGGCATGAAGCCCCGGCTTTCAGCTCCCCCTGCCTCCGCGGCTGCCCCCGTACGCGCAGGGAGTAGGCATGCCGGAAGAGAGCGTGTAAAGCTCCGCCCTATGCCTTACCGTTCCTCCATCCGGAGCCTGACATGACCGATCCCGCCTCCGTATGGGGAAGAGCCGATGTCTCTTCCGGCAAAGGTGCGTCTGACGAGAATTTTCCCGTCGGCTCCCTTCTGCTCAGCAAGGCGCTGCGCCCGCATGTGCATGCCTATTATGACTATGCGCGCGTTATCGACGATATTGCCGACTGCGAGACACTGGGCGCGGATGAGAAGATAGCCCGTCTGGACGCCATGGAAGATGTGCTGCTGGGCAAGCGGGACCCCATTCCCCGTGCGGATGCCATGAGCGCCGCCCGGCTGCGGGCCTCCCTGCTGCAAACAGGGGTTCCGTTTGAAACCGCGACAGACCTGCTGATTGCCTTCCGGGACGATTCCCGCGGCACGCCCTGCACCTCATGGGACGATCTGGTGCACTACTGCCGCTACTCCGCCAATCCGGTCGGCCGGTTTCTGCTGCATCTGCATGGTGAAGTGCCCCATACATTCGCGGCGGCCGATGCGCTGTGCACCTCCCTTCAGATTCTCAACCATCTGCAGGACTGCCAGGGCGACCTTAAACGCCTGCACCGCTGCTATATGCCCTCGGACCTGATGGCACAGGCCGGCGCAACGCAGGATGACCTGCTGGCAGGACGGGCCTCCTCCGCCCTGCGCCGGGTGTTCAACACCCTGCTGGACGGCGTGGATAGCCTGAACCGGGAGGCCACGGTCCTGCCCGGTCTGGTGCGGGACAGGCGCTTCCGCATGGAATGCGCGGCCATTGTCAGTCTGGCCCACCGCCTGACGCGGCGCCTGCGGCGGGAAGACCCGCTGGCAGGGCGGGTTTCCCTGAAACGTACAGACCTTATGCATGCAGCCGGCGCGGCCCTGCGGGCATGGTCCTGAACTTTCAGGATCGCTGCGGGTCTGCAAAAAGAGACAGACTTGAAGAATTGATGAACAGACAGGTGAAAAGCGCGTGACAGCTCAGAACATCCAGACGCATGACGAGCCAACCCCCCTCGGGTGTGACCCCGCGGATCTGGCATGGGTGGAAAGCACGGTAAAACAGGCGGGCACATCCTTTGCCGCCGGTATGCGCATTCTGCCCCCCATGCGGCGCTTTGGCATGTATGCCATTTACGCTTTCTGCCGCGTGGTGGACGATATTGCTGATGGGTCTGAACCCATGGCGGAACGCAAGGCCGCGCTTGACGCCTGGCACCAGCGCATTGTGGACCTGTATGACCACAGCAAAACGCAGGATTCTCTGGACCGCGTGCTGCTGGCCACCATCCATTTCTTCTCCCTGCGGCAGGAGGATTTTCATGCCGTGATCGACGGGATGGTGATGGATGCTGAAAACACCATTGTCGCCCCGGACGAAAAAACGCTGGACCTGTATTGTGACCGCGTAGCCTCTGCCGTAGGCCGCCTCTCCGTGCGGATTTTTGGTGACAGCTCTGATGAGGCCGACAAGGTTGCCTATCATCTGGGCCGCGCCCTGCAACTGACCAATATCCTGCGGGATATTGCGGAAGATGCCGCCCGTGGCAGACTCTACCTGCCGGGGGACCTGCTGGACCGCTTTCATGTCCCGCATGATCCCATCAAGGCGCTCTCCGCCCCCGGCCTTGCCGGGGTGGCCAATATCCTGTCTGTACGCGCGCTGGACCATTTCCGGCTGGCCTTCGCCACCATGCGCGCCTGCCGCGCGAAAGCCATGCTCCCGGCCCGGATCATGGGCGCCAGCTATGAAGCTGTGCTGATTGCCTTGCGCAAGCGCGGCTGGTCCGGCCTCGCCCTGCATGACCGCCCCGAGACCTCAACCCTGAACAAGGTGTTCTGGCTCACCAGATCCTACCTTCCCTGAGCCTGAAGGAGAGCGGCACCATGGCAGCATCTGTGCACATTATCGGGGGCGGCGTGGCGGGTCTGGCCGCCGCGGTGGACGTGGCGGGTTCGGGCCGCCGCGTGATTGTGCATGAAGCGGGCCGCGCGTGCGGTGGCCGCGCCCGGTCTTATGATGACAAGCAGCTTGGATGCCGGATTGATAACGGAAACCACCTGCTGCTCTCCGCCAACAAGACAGTCTTCCGCTATCTGGCCATGACGGGCGCCACCGATACCCTGACCGGCCCCGGCATTCCCATTTTCCCCTTTGCCGATCTGGCGGAAGGCACCCGCTGGACGCTCGACCTCTCGCGCGGGCGCATCCCCTGGTGGGTTTTCCAACCGCATCGGCGCGTGCCGGATATGCGGGTTCTGGAACTGCGGAGCCTGCAAAAGCTGATGCAGGCCGGGGAGGATGAAACCGTCTCCAGTTGCCTGCTGCCCGGTGCCCTGAGCCGCCGTCTGCTGGAACCGTTCGCCATTTCCGCCCTCAATACCGCTTGTGAGACCGGGAGTGCGGCCCTGCTGGGTGCGGTGGTAAAGGAATCGCTCTCTCTTGGTGGCAAGGCCTGTGTGCCGTGGTTCCCCAAGGAGGGACTTTCTGAAACACTGGTGGACCCGGCTCTGGCCCATCTGGCCATTCTGCATGCGGAGGTGCGCACCCAGAGCCGCATCAGCGCGCTGGATGTCGCGCGGGGGCGCGTGACCGCTCTGCATGGGCCTGAAGGCATCATTCCCCTGACAGAGGACGATACCGTCATTCTGGCAGTCCCCGCCCCTGTGGCGGAAACCCTGCTTGCCTCCCATCTGCCCGCCCTGCGGGTACCCACTGCGTTTGAAAGCATTCTGAACCTGCACTTCCGTCTGGACACGCCGCCGCGTGCCTTAGGCTCCTTCGCCCGGGCCGGGTTTATGGGGCTTGTGGGCAGCATTGCGGAATGGGTGTTCCTGCGGGGAGACATTCTCTCCGTGACCGTCAGTGCGGCAAACCGCTTTGCAGAGCAGGACCCGGATGATCTGGCCCGCACCATCTGGCATGATGTACGCCGTGCGTGTGACCCGGTTCTGCACGCCCCCCTGCCTGCCACACCACCGCACCAGCGCGTGGTGTGGGAAAAACGTGCCACCTTTGCCGCCACACCGGAACAGAACCGCCTGCGCCCCGGCCCTGTGACACCTCTGGTGAACCTGGCTCTGGCGGGGGACTGGACGGCAACCGGACTCCCCGCCACACTTGAAGGCGCAATGAGGTCAGGTGTTAAGGCTGTGCGGGCACTCGGCCTGCGCCGCCCGTAACACAGAGACCCTGCAGAACGCCTTCTCCCTTCCACCCCAAACCCTGAAAAGGAACCCGAACCATGGCCGCTGATGGCAGCGCACTCCCTGATAACCTCCTGTCCAGTGAAGATCTGGATCGTGCGGTTAAAAATGCCCATGCCGCATTAGGGCAGCGTCAGCAGGCTGATGGTCACTGGGTTTACGAGCTGGAAGCTGATGCCACCATCCCGGCGGAATACATCCTGCTGGAACATTATCTCGACCGGATTGATGATGCGTTGGAGCAGAAGATTGCCGTCTATCTGCGCCGCATCCAGAGCCCGGATCATGGTGGCTGGCCGTTGTACCATAACGGCCAGTTTGACCTTTCGGCCTCTGTAAAAGCCTATTTTGCGCTGAAAGCCGTGGGGGATGATATCAATGCCCCCCATATGCGCCGCGCCCGCGAAGCCATTCTGGACCATGGTGGAGCCGAGCGCACCAACGTGTTCACACGCATCCAGATGGCCCTGTTCGGTGATGTGCCCTGGCGTGCCACGCCGGTCATGCCCGTGGAGCTGATGCTGCTGCCGCGCAAGGCGTTCTTTTCCGTCTGGAACATGTCCTACTGGTCCCGCGTGGTGATCGCGCCGCTGCTGGTTCTGGCGGCGCTGAAACCCATTGCCATCAATCCGCGCCAGATCCACATCCGCGAACTGTTCGTCACGCCGCCAGAGCGGGTGAGAGACTGGATCCGTGGGCCGTTCCGCTCTGTGTGGGGGCATGTGTTCAAGGGGCTCGACAGTGTTCTGCGCCCGACCATTGGTTTCATCCCTGCCAAGACGCACGAAAAAGCCATCAAGGCCGCCATTGATTTCATTGAACCCCGCCTGAACGGGCGGGATGGTCTGGGGGCCATTTATCCGGCGCTGGCGAACGTCGTCATGATGTATCGCGCCCTGGGCGTGCCGGACAGTGACCCACGCGCCGCCACCGCATGGGAAGCCGTGCAGGGCCTGCTGGTGCATAAGGAAGACGAGGTATACTGCCAGCCCTGCGTCTCCCCGATCTGGGACACCGGCCTTTCCGGCCACGCCATGCTTGAGGCTGCCTCCGGCCCGAAAGGCATTGCGCCGGAAGAAACACTGGTAAACCTGCGCAAAGCCAGCAAATGGCTGCGTGAAAAACAGATTCTGGATGTGAAAGGGGACTGGGCGATCAACGCGCCGGACCTCGCGCCCGGTGGCTGGGCCTTCCAGTACGGGAATGATTACTACCCGGATGTGGATGATACCGCCGTGGTGGGCATGCTGCTGCACCGTGAGGGTGACCCGGCCAATGCCGAAGCGCTTGAGCGCGCCCGCCAGTGGATTATCGGCATGCAGAGCCGTGACGGCGGCTGGGGTGCGTTCGATATTGATAACGACAAGGATATGCTGAACCATATCCCGTTTTCAGACCACGGTGCCCTGCTGGACCCGCCGACAGCCGATGTCACGGCCCGCTGCATCTCCTTCCTCTGCCAGCTTGGCCATGTGGAGGATCGCCCGGTGATTGAACGCGCCATCACCTACCTGCGCAAGGAGCAGGAAAGCGATGGTTCATGGTTTGGCCGCTGGGGGACGAACTATATTTACGGCACATGGTCTGTTCTGTGCGCCTTCAACGCGGCTGACATCTCGCATGATGACCCGGCTGTGGTGAAAGCCGTGGAATGGCTGCGCTCCGTCCAGCGGCCGGAAGGCGGCTGGGGCGAAAGCTGTGAAACGTATGAAGGCAGCGCACACGGCCAGTATACGGAAAGCCTGCCCTCCCAGACCTCATGGGCGCTGCTTGGCCTGATGGCGGCTGGCCGACGGGATGACCCGGCAGTAGCACGCGGTATCGCCTGGCTGGCATCCCAGCAGGATGAAAAAGGGGAATGGCAGGAAGAACCGTATAATGCCGTGGGTTTCCCCAAAGTGTTTTACCTCCGCTACCACGGGTACAAGCAGTTCTTCCCGCTGATGGCGCTCGCGCGCTACCGGAATCTGGAAAACAGCAACTCCCGCCGCGTTGCATTCGGATTCTGACCCATGGCAGACCGCGCCCCGCCACCACACCACCCCGGCATTCTTGTTGGCCTGAAAGCGGAAGCACGGCTGATCAGACAGGTGTTTCCACACGCCGCCATTGCCGCCAGCGGGGCCACCCGCACGGGTGCCCAGCGGGAAGCCGCCCGACTGGCCGCCTGCGGGGCGGATTGCCTGCTCTCCTTCGGGCTGGCCGCGGGGCTGGACCCGGCCCTGCCACCCGGCACCCTCGTTCTGCCGGAACGGGTGATGGCATGGGGCGCTGCATATCTGTGTGACCCCACCCTGCGGCATATCCTCGGGGCCGGTCAGCCGGGCGTACTCGGCAGCACCTTGCTGCACAGTGATACCGTTGTGCTGAACGCCTCTGAAAAAGCCGGTCTGTTCGCAACAACCCAGTGTACAGCTCTGGATATGGAAAGCGGGTTTCTGGCCCGCGCGGCGGAAGAGGCCGGGCTGCCCTTTGCCGTCCTGCGGGTGATCTGTGACCCTGCGAGCCGCTCTCTCCCCCCCGTAGCCGGAGCCGTTCTATCTCCTGATGGCGGCCTGAAGATCGGAGCTTTGCTTGGTTCCCTGCTGCGCCACCCCGGCCAGATTTCCGGCCTGATCGGCCTTGGGAAAGATGCCGGGCGCGCCCGCACCGCCATGCAGACTTTTCTGGAACAGCAACACACCCGCCCCGCCTTCGCCCGCTTCGCGGGGTGAGGGGTTGGTCTGCCGGTTCTTCTAACACCCATGACCTGGCCAACCGTCTGAAGAACAACCGGACACACCATGTCCGCTGATGCACACAACAGCCTTCTTCTTGAAATTGCTATCCCAGCTCTTCTGTTTTCTACCCTCAAGGGAAAGCAGAAGCCCGGACCGCGTCCTTCCCAGCCTGAACAGCCACTCCTCTTTTGCCGCAGCCAACTACGGCGTGTCGTCAGTTAGGCCCTGAGAGTTGTACTTTCTGGCTGCCTGTGCTGATTGTTTTCCCGGTTTTCAGGGGGGGGGGAGCAACAGATGCGGCGGTATGGCTTAC
>NZ_WOTF01000010.1 GCF_011516935.1 Acetobacter farinalis | reverse complement strand
ATCTGCTCAAAACGCAGATCAAAAGCTCTCCAGAAAACCGTCAATCAAATCGCCAAAACCCAGAAATTACTGGCCAAGCACATCAATCAACGGTTCTTCGATCCCTCCACCTGCCAGAAGCAAAGCAACACCGTCTGAAAAGTTAAATGGAAGGATACCGTTCATGCTTCACTCTCTTTCTCCCAGTTCCAGATACGGACGGAGCAATCGCTTTTTTCTGCGGGATCGTGTAATACTGAAGGAATAGACTCAAACGTATTTCATGAAAATCAAGGCGCTCGCATGAACTGCATCAGAAAATTCAAACAAAAAATCTTGAGAACCTTCAGGAGCTCTCGCGCCAAAGATCAGTCTATAAAAAAAGAATACAGTGACCAGCCGCTGCTTGGCTTTGTGGATCAAATCAGCGAACGGCATGTGCATGGGTGGGCCATGAACCCGGATGATCCGGTTGAACGTCTGGCTGTAGAAGCCTTCCTGCCAGAAACGGGAGAAACCCTCGGCACTGTCGTGGCGGATCAGTTTCATCACGGCATTATGGGTGTTGGTGACGCAAGCCGCCTGTATGGTTTCTGGTTCCACCTGACACGCCCGATCACCCCCACGGAGCGAGCCCAGCTTCGCATACGCGTCCCCAACGGAAAGGAAATTCCTTTCTCCCCCAATCTGACATCCGCGCAGCCGCTTCTGCATGTTGCTATGGATATCGTCGATAATTGCAATCTCCGTTGCCCGTTCTGCTTGTATGACTACAGCACTGTCCGTAAAACCAATTTCATGTCACGCGAAACTCTGGACGCCGCACTTCGTCTGATGCCGTATACCAAAGATGGAGAGTTCTGGTTTTCCTGCCTCCATGAACCTTCACTTCATCCTGATTTTCTGTCATTTCTACAGGCAATCCCTGATCCCATGCGAAAAAAGGTGTTTTTCACATCAAATATCGCACGCCGGATGCCCAACACCTATTTCCAGAACCTCGCCAGAAGCGGGATTGACCATATCAACATCTCGCTTGAATCTCTCACACCGGAGATTTACGAACTGATGCGAAAAGGCGCACGGTTTCCAATATTTATGGAAAACTGGAACAAGCTTATCACCGCGTTTGATGACAATAACTCGTCCGTTGCCCTGCGTTATGTCATTATGGCTTATAAATCCAATTTTCATGAACTCCCGGCTCTGGCCCGTTATCTGGTAGAGGAACGGCGCGCAGCACAGGTCGAAATTCGTTATACTTATGATGTTCCCTTTATTGATCCAGCCTTCCGCCAGCAGGAATTCCTGACTGATGCGGACTGGGACTGGCTCCAGAGCAATCTCCCCACTCTGGAACCCGGCAAGCTTCTTCTGGACCGCCCTCCTGCCGGTGCCCCACTGGACAAAGATGATTCTGCACCCGATCCATCACCCTCTCCCGCCCCTGATGTCGGGTTTCTGCCCGGCCGGTATCTGGCGCGTCTCTCATGGGATGGAACTCTTGAAATAAGAGGGATCAGTCAGGCGAGTAAGGGTGGCGCGATGATTGAAGTGCCCATTCTGACAAAAAATGTGAAGGATATCACTAATCCTGAAAGTTTTTTCCAAGATCTGGATTCTTTAAAAATTCCCTCTTGAGGCCACAGGGCGGATATCATGCGCTGCCTGTCATGATCGGTGCAGAGCGGGCGGAGTTGGCTGCTCGCACAGTGTATCCGTCTGATGCCCATGATGATGCGTGGTCTCTGAATGGTCCGTATCGCCTTCCGATAAAAGACGACACGGAACAACCCCATCATGCTCCTGCTCGCTTGAGCGCCGATTGGCTCTGGTCTTCAGGGAAGGCCAGCGCGCCGCTTTCCTCAAAGGCCTTTCACGCAGCTACTGCTTCACTGTTTCACAACGGCTGGCAATGCGTGACACAGTCGTCTCACTGATTCCAAAAGCTGTTGCCAGAGTTTTCAATGTTTCTCCAGCCTCTCTCCTTCTGGCAATTTCAAGCCGCTGCTCCGGCAAGATACGGGGCGGCCTTCCCATACGTTTACCCCGTTCAATAGCCCGCATCCGCCCCTCAGCGGTCCTGATGCGGATCAGATCCCGCTCCACATCAGCCAGCCCCCCCAACACGGCCAGCATCAGACGACCTGTACTGGTGCAAGTATCCACCCAAGGCTCAGACAAAGAATAGAACTGGGATTTTTTATTTGTGATATCTTTAACTATAGCAAAAAGATCAAAAGTACTTCGTGCAAGCCGATCAATTCTGGTGACAACAACGGTGTCCCCTTCCTGCAGGCTGCTAATCAGTTTCTGAAGCTGAACTCTTCGCGCATCAGCCCCGCTCACCTTCTCCCGGTATATTTTGACGCACTCAAAAGCCTTTAATTTTTTTATTTGCGTATCAAGGGTTTGCCCGACAGTACTCACCCGTGCATACCCTATTTTCCGGCTCATCCAACATCCTTTCATTCCATGAGAATGAAGGTCCTATCACATCAGCTTTTTGCATAAATCCTGATTTAAGCAAGAGCGAATCACACCGCCTCACCTATGTAACGACGCACTCGTTTATCTACCAACGACGCGCTGTTTGCGCAATAAAAACGTTAATTTAAATTAAAAAAAATAAATGACCGCCTTTCCCCTAATTCAGGAATTAGGAAAGGCTCAAAAATGTCACGTGTACTTCCGTCAAACCCTTCCGTTACCTTGGATTACGGAAGCACCCCAGATACTGGATGGGGCACAAACGGTACCGTAACCACCACGAATAACAGTACAATTACCATCACGTCAGCACAGGATGGTGATACCGTATCCGGCCCGACTTCAGGCATTAATGTCATTATTGATTCCAACACCACAATCAACGGACACGGATGGCAGATCGGAAACACCGACAACCCCACGACAGTAACCGTAAACGGCACCCTTAGCTTGACCAACGCAGATGTCATTGCCTCTGGTTCCAAAGTGCTTGTCAGTAACGGTGGCACACTTATTCTTGGGGGCTATGCCACAACCACTCCGGGTTTGATCCAGTTTGACGGGACCGGTGGAACCATTGAAGTCGCAGCGGGAACAACGCCCAGCATTATTGAATACATAACAAATATCAGCAAAGGGGATACCATTATTCTGGATGGTATCACCGCAGATAATTACATGTTTGCACAGGGCGTTTATACTCTTACCGAAAACGGACAACCTATCAGCGGAACCGCATCCTTTCAGTTACCTACAGCAAATGAAGGAACAACTTTCACCGTCAAGACAATAGGTGGAAAAACCTATCTTACGGCTGACACTGTTCTCGTTTGCTTTCTTGCTGGCAGCATGATCCGCACACCGAATGGAGATGTCGCTGTAGAACATATCGGGATTGGTGATGACATCATTACTTTTGACTGGAAAAGCGGCCAAAACATCTCTCAACCAGTCACCTGGGCAGGGAAAGCACGCGCTACAGTCCGCCCCGGCCTGCGTGATGATGAAGCAGGCTACCCAGTTCGTGTTCTGAAAAATGCGATCGCAGAAGGGGTGCCCTACAAGGATATGCTGATTACAGCCGAACATTGCCTGTTTTTTGAAAACCGGTTCGTTCCTGTGCGCATGCTGGTCAATGGTGCCTCCATTTTTTACGACAAATCCATCCTGTCCTACGACTATTATCACATAGAAACAGAACAGCATTCCGTCATCACGGCAGATGGTATGCTGACTGAAAGTTATCTGGACACAGGTAATCGCGCATCGTTCCAGCAAAATGGCCCTGTGGTCATGCTGCGGGGTGTTGCGCGAAGCTGGACAAATGACGCAGCCGCCCCCCTGGATGTCGATCAGGCCTCTGTCAAACGCCTCTATCATCACCTCAAAGCCGTGGCGCAGATAAAGGGCCTTCAGGCTGATAAAAACGCGCCGGTTCTCACAACAGAGAGCAACCTGCACCTGCTGACAAATACAGGCGCGCGTATCCGGCCAATCCGGCAGGACGGAACATTCTATCGTTTCATGCTCCCTCCCAACACACACACGGTACGCATCCTCTCGAATGCAAGCCGCCCGGTAGACGTTGTCGGACCTTTTGCAAATGATCGCCGTTATATGGGTGTCGCTGTCGCAGGTATTCATTTTACGGGAGCAAAAACCCCTTCAACATCCATCACCACGCATCTTGAGGATGTCAGACCAACCGGCTGGTATGCCAGAGAGCCGCAGGCTGACTGGGCATGGACTGACGGAAATGCTGTCCTGCCACTGCATGATGAAACGCAGGGGGAAATGGGGCTTCTGACTCTCGAAATCCGTGCGGCGGGCCCCTATGTGATCACACCGGCCAAACGCATGTCCGCCTGATTTTCCGTCACCTGTGCTCAGCACGGGGACTGCGAAAGATCCATAAAGAAAGCCGTCTCTTCCCGAACTGAAGGGAGGGACGGCTTTTTTATACAAGCCAGCCCCTACGGCCTCCTACACAGCCCCCCCTGCAAGAGAGCACTTGCATGGCACCAGACAAGAACATATCATGAACACATGAAGCAAAGCCTGTCTGACCGTCTGGCTCTCCTCTCGGATGCCGCCAAATATGACGCCTCCTGCTCTTCCAGTGGCGCAGGCAAACGGGATTCCGCAGCCACAAAAGGGCTGGGGTCTGTCAGCAACGGAATCTGCCATGCCTACACACCGGATGGCCGCTGCATTTCCCTGCTGAAAATCCTGCTGACCAACTTCTGCATCTATGACTGCGCCTATTGTATCAACCGCTCCTCCTCCAACGTGCCGCGCGCACGGTTTACCCCGGATGAGGTGATCTGGCTGACACTGGAATTCTACCGCCGGAACTATATTGAAGGGCTGTTTCTCTCCTCCGGCATCATCCGCTCTTCAGATGACACCATGAGCCAGATGGTGCACGTTGCGCGGGAGTTGCGGCAGACACATAATTTTCGCGGCTATATCCACCTCAAGACCATTCCCAACGCCTCCCCTGCCCTGCTGGCGGAAGCCGGCCTGTATGCGGACAGGCTCTCCATTAACGTGGAAATGCCAACCGAGCAGGGTCTGGCAGCGTATGCCCCGCAGAAGCATGCCTCGGAAATCCGCCACTCCATGGGGGAGATGCGCACGCATATCGAAGCCGGGAAGGATCGTACCCTCACAGGGCGCAAGCCCCCGCGCTTTGCGCCCGGCGGCCAGAGCACACAGATGATTGTGGGAGCCGATGCGGCAACTGACCGCGATATTCTCTCCAGCAGTTCCTCCCTTTATACCGGATACCGGCTGAGGCGCGTCTATTACTCGGCGTTCAGCCCTATTCCGGATGCCTCGGCCATTCTGCCTGTCAAAGCACCACCCCTGCTGCGTGAGCACAGGCTGTACCAGGCCGACTGGCTGTTCCGCTTTTATGGGTTCCAGTTTTCAGAAATCACCGCGGCCCGGCCAGATGGCATGCTGGACCTTGAGCTGGACCCCAAACTGGCCTGGGCGCTGGCCAACCGCGCCCTGTTCCCTCTGGACCTGAACCGCGCGCCCAAAGAAATGCTGCTGCGTGTGCCGGGGCTTGGCGTGCGCTCCGTGCAGGCCATTCTGTCCGCCCGCAGCCACCGGCAGTTACGTCTGGAAGACCTCGTGCGGCTGAATGTTTCCATCCGCAAGGTCAAACCGTTTCTCTACGCCACCGGATGGACCCCGGGCAGGCTGGCGGAGCGGCAGAACCTCCGGGAACTCTTCCTGCCGCAGCCCCAGCAACTTTCCCTGTTCTGACCACAGAGTGCCCGACCATGGCCTACGGCTTCGTTCTTGATGACTACGCTTCCTTTTCCGCATGGCGCCCTCTCGCCCGCCAGAGCTTTCTGGCTGGCTGCGCGCCGGAAGAGATTGAATGGCGCGGCACATCGGAAGAAACCACGCTGTTTGACACCCCGCTGGCATCCCCTCCTCCGGCCAGAGCCGGAGCGCAGCCACCAGTTCTGCGCAGCCAGTGCCATGCCCTGCTCCGCTCCATTCTCCGCCATGCGGACAAGACCCGCTTTGCGCTGGCCTACCGCATTCTCTGGCGTGCGCAGACAGAACCCGCCCTTGCCAGCATCGCGACAGACCCGGACATTGCCCGCGCCCTGCGCATGCATCAGCAAGTACGGAAAGATGTGCATAAAATGACAGCCTTTGTGCGCTTTCGGGAACATGGCTCCGCACAGGCAGGCCGCCGGTCCTTTTATGCGTGGTTTGAGCCGGACCATTACATTCTGCCCAGCGTGGCACCGTTTTTCGCAAGACGCTTTGTGGATATGGACTGGGTGATCCTCACCCCCAAAGGCTCGCTGGCGTGGAATGGGGACACCTGCGCCTTCAGCCCGGTTCCATGCGCAAAACCGAAACTGTCAGACACCATAGAGCAACTCTGGCAGACCTATTATGTATCCACCTTCAATCCGGCACGTATCAAGACAAAAGCCATGCTTTCTGAAATGCCGCGCAAATACTGGAAGAATCTACCGGAAACCACATTGATCCCACGCATGCTGGCCGAGGCGGACGCCCGCGTGACCGCCATGGCCGCGCAGGCCCCCCGCCCGGCCCCGGCGTTCCACCATAAATTGCAGCAACGCCGCAGCGCGACCGCACCTGCGGTGCAAGAGGAACCAGCTCCCCCTCAGCACTCCGGGAAATTCATAGCCAGCCCACCAAGCGATGTTTCCTTGTAGCGGTGGTTCATATCCCGGCCTGTCTCGGCCATGGTCTGCACCACCTGATCCAGAGAGACGCGATGCTCTCCATCCCCGCATAAGGCGAGTGAGGCCGCATTGATCGCCTTGATCGCGCCAAAGGCGTTGCGTTCGATACAAGGGATCTGCACCAGCCCGCCCACCGGGTCACACGTCATGCCCAGATGGTGCTCCATGGCAATTTCCGCCGCGTTTTCCACCTGCGCCGGTGTGGCTCCCAGCACGGCAGCCAGCCCCGCCGCCGCCATGGAGGACGCGACCCCCACTTCCCCCTGACACCCGACTTCCGCCCCGGAAATAGAGGCATTCAGCTTGAACAGGCTGCCAAGGGCGGCGGCTGTCAGCAGAAAATCTCGCATACCGTATCGGAAGGCTTCGGAAGCCTCTTCCCCGTCGGAACGCCCGCCATATGTCTGGCTGCCTTCAGGGCCGCCTTTCTGGCCTGCACCCTGATCGTACTCATGGCTGCTGCTCTGGTGGCAGGTCTGGCAATAATCCCGATAGTAGCGCAGCACCGCTGGCACCACGCCTGCTGCCCCATTAGTGGGGGCTGTCACCACCCGGCCCCCGGCGGCGTTTTCCTCATTTACGGCAATGGCGAACAGGCTGACCCAATCCATGATTTCATGCGGCAGGCTGCTGTTGCGCTGGTCTTTCTCTTTCAGCCGCTCATACAGCGCATGCGCCCGCCGTTTGACACGCAGCTTGCCCGGCAGAATACCATCCTGCGCAAGGCCGCGTTCAATGCACTGCATCATGATCGCGGCAATATGGTCCAGATGCGCCACCACGTCCGCAGCCGGACGCAGGGCACATTCATTCCGGAACACAAGCTGGGCAATGCTCAGGCCGGTTTTCTGCGTAAGCGCCAGCAGATCCGCGCCGGAACGGAAATCATACGGCACATCCGGCATGGTATAGGACGAGCTTTCCACGGCCTCTTCAGACACGATAAAGCCACCCCCGACAGAGCAGAACCGCGCGGCCAGCAGCAGGGCGCCCTGTACGTCAAACGCTTCGAACTGAAGGGTGTTCGGATGTTTGGGCGGCTGGGTTTCCTTGTCGAGAAGAATATCCACATCCGGCTGAAACCGCACCGGTGCCCTGTCCCCCCACGCAGGAAGGCTCCCCGTGGCCCGGACATGCGCCACCATAGCCTCGGTCTGGTCCGGCTGGACCGTTTCCGGATGCGCGCCACACAGCCCCAGAATCACCGCCTTGTCCGTGGCGTGGCCTGTCGCGGTCCAGGCCAGAGACCCGTACAGCGTCACCCGGATCTGCGCGACAGCACCGCCTGCGGCGGTCTGCCCCAGCGCAGCGCACTCCTCCGCAAAGCGCGCCGCGGCCCGCATGGGGCCAACCGTGTGAGAGGAGGAGGGACCAATACCAACTTTAAAAATATCGAAGAGACTTATCATACCCAGTCCCTTTCAGGGCGGCTTCAGGCAACAGGTGGAGGCGCGTGATCAACGGTCAGCGGTTGCTTGCTGTTCATCAGCCGCTCGGCCTCATCATCACTGGCCACTGCGGGCGGGGAGCCACGCAAGGGCAGCCGTGCCGTTTCCCGCACGGTCAGCATCGTGACCACCCCGATCACGGCGGCCCCCATCAGATACCATGCGGGCATATCCAGCATACCGGTTTTTTTCACCAGCCACGCCGTCACCAGCGGTGTGGTGCCCCCGAACAGGGAAACGGAGACATTAAACGCCACGGAAAGAGCCGTGTAGCGCACCGGTGTGTAAAACAGGGCGGGCAGAGTGGAAGGCATGGAACTGGTAAAGCAGACCAACGCCAGCCCCAGCAGCATCAGGCCCGCAAAAATCTCGAGATCATTGCCACTGCGGATCAGGTGCAGGCTGGGAATGGCCAGCACCAGCAGAGCCAGACAGGCGCTGATCACCATGGGCCGGCGGCCCAGCCTGTCACTGAAATATCCGCCCAGAACGTTCAGCGGCATCATCAGCACCATCACAAGAATGATCAGCAGCAGCCCCTTGCTTTCGGGGTAGTTCAGCGTGACGGTCATGTAGCTGGGGATATAGGTCAGCAGCATATAGTCCGTTACGTTAAAAACCAGCACCAGCCCGACACATTTCAGCAACTGCCGCCAATGCACCGCAAACAGGTGCCGCCAGCCGGGTTTTTCATGCTCACGCCGCTCCGCCTCCGCCGCATAAGCCTGAAAAGCGGGGGTTTCCTCCAGTCTGGTCCGCATATAAAGGCCCATCAGCCCCAGCGGACCCGCTACCAGAAAAGGAATGCGCCAGCCCCAGGACAGCATCGCGCTCTCATTCAGAAAAAACTGAAGTGCCGTCACCACCCCGGCCCCGGCCACATAGCCGCCCAGTGTTCCGAATTCGAGCCAGCTTCCCATCAGCCCCCGGTTCCGGTCCGTGGAATATTCCGCAATGAAGGTGGCGGCTCCGCCATACTCCCCGCCGGTGGAAAAGCCCTGCACAAGCCGGGCCACAAGCAGCAGCACCGGGGCCCAGAGGCCAATCCGGCCATAGGAAGGAATAAGCCCGATGCAGAATGTGCCCAGCGCCATCATGATCATGGTAACGGCCAGCAGCTTCTGCCGCCCGTAACGGTCCCCCAGCGGGCCGAAAACAGCTCCACCCACCGGGCGGACCAGAAAGGCCACGGTAAAGGTGGCAAAAGTGGCTATGAGCTGGAGTGTCGGGTCTGACGCGGGGAAAAAGACCTTCCCCAGCGTGACGGCAATATACCCATACACCCCGAAATCGAACCACTCCATGGCGTTGCCCAGCGCCGCAGCGCCCACGGCCCGCTTGAGCATATCGGCATCAACAACCGTGATATCGTCCGATGTGAGGTGCTTGCGGCGTTTGAACCAGCCGAAATGCGCGCGTGCTGCATCATGGCCTGTCGTGGGAAATCCCTTCTCTGGGGGAACTTTCCGGGTCTCTGTTTTCAGAATATCGGCGGCGGGTATGTCATCTTCACTGTAAGTCATACCTCTGATTAATACACAATACTGCCGCATATGTCGAAAAAGACATGTACAGCCGCCCCGCAGGCAGCCCGGACAGGCCGTTCTGACGGCGTTTTCGCCTGCCTTCACCTCACACGAAGCGCCTCAATAGGTGTAGGATACCCGCCCGCCAATAAAGCGCGGTTCCCCCGGAATATAGAAATACGTGGTGGTGGCCTGCCCGCCACTTTCCGCAAAGCGGCGGTTCAGGATATTACGGGCATACACCGTTGCCTCCCACCGGCCGGAAGCCGAACGCAGGGATACATGCGCCCCGAGCAGGAAATACGGTGGCAGGCGGTAAAAGCCCGTGCCGCCCGGGGTGATGGCCTGACTGCCCCGGTACTGCCAGTCCGGCCCCAGTTCCAGCGTATAGGCCCGCGCCAGCGGCTGCCGCCACTCCGCCGAACCATTCAGCGTCAACTTGGGCTGACCGTTATCCACTCCGGCAAAATTGTCGTTAATGGCTTTCCACACCCCGTGATGCGCATAATAGGCGTTTGTCTTGGCGCGATTGACGGTAGGAAAATCCTGAAAATTGCCGCGCTGCCAACCAAAATTCTGTGTCAGGTGCAGATGGCTGAAGGGATGTGCCTCAACCGTGCCCTCAAACCCCCAGCTTTCGGATTTTGGCGCATTGGTAATTTCGCTCAAAGGGCCGTAATCGGGGATCAGCACTGTGCCCAGAATCTGCTGATTATGAAAATCGTTGTAAAATGCAGCTCCATTGATGCGCAGCCTGTCCGGAATGGGGTCAGACTTGAAACCTGCTTCATAGGTCAGCACGGTTTCCGGTTTAAACGGATCAAGCTGCGCCTGAATCTGGGTATTGTTGGCGGTAAAGCCCCCGGGTTTGAAGCCCTTGCTCATTTTATAATAGACCAGCGCGTGCGGCAGCATCTGCCACGAAACCCCCAGTTGCCCGGCAAACTGGTCCGCAGTCGTGCTCTCACCATGAAAATTCGTGGTAGCACCACCAAAAATCTGAGATTTCAGGCCCGTGATGGACCGTTCATCCCGCTCATGCAGAAGGCCGCCCCACACCATCACGCCATGCGGCAGCCGATAGCTCAGATGCCCGAATTCCGAAAGACTTTGCTGATTGAGACCAAAGGTGGTCGCCATCATATAGCCGCGCGCGGGCCGGTAATCCGTATAGTCAAAAAAAAACCGCTGATCCATGCGGGTACGCTGGTAATGCGCGCCCACCACCCATTGCAGCCTGTCCTGCGTGTTGGAGGAATGCAGCCGCAGTTCCTGCGTAAACGTATTGGCGTCAATCGTGCGGTATGTATCCGCCTGAGAGAGTGCCGTGCCGTCCTGATCCGTATATTCGCCCTGCCGCTCTGTTTCGAATGCGCTGATGGCCGTAAGGCTCAGCGGCCCGAAATCATGGTCGATATGCAGGTCCGCTCCCCAGAACTGGTTGTGTTCGCTCGGTTTGAGGCCAGCCTTGCGGCCCACAAGATGCGCGAACTGCGGGCGGGAGGACCATTCCGCCTGCTGCCATGAGGAAAAACTCGGCAGAGGCTGCGTGCCGATCAACCGGCTGACGGGCACAGCCGTAACAACCTCACTGTTATCCTGCGTGACATGGCCGGAGAGCAGAATGGTTGTGTGCGCATCAGGCTTCCAGCGCAGTTTGCCGCGCAGGGCCCAGAGGTCCGCATCGCCCAGATGGTCCCCGTTCAGGGGGTTGGTCTGCCAGCCGCCACCGTGCTGCGTCTGCCCGGCCAGACGGAAGCTCAGCCCGCGCGCCAGTGGGCCGGACACATAGGCTTCGCTGCGGCTGCGGGCGTAGGAGGCAATATCCTGCGTCGCCCCGAAATGCCATGTGTTGGTGGGGTCATTCGTGCGCAGGCGCACTTCCCCACCCGTGTCGGACTGGCCGTGCTCCGTACCCACCGGGCCGGGGGTGACACTGGCTCCGGCAAGGTCAAACATCATGCCGCTGGTCATGGAGGAATATGGGAAGGCTACATCATCCACATACGTCAGAACCGGGGGCATGTTGTTCTGCGTGAAGTCATTGAACCCCACCCCGCGCAGATAGAAATTGGTGGATGCCGTGCCGTTGATGCTCTGGATCGTCAGGTTCGGGGCCACTCGTTCCAGCCCCCGCAGTGTCACCACGCCCCGCTCGGCCAGCCGCTCCGCCGTGATGCGTGTGGTGGCATCGGGGATATGCTGGGCTTCCTGATACGCAAAATCATGCCGATGCGCGCTGACATCCACAGCCGTGACCTGCCGCGCCGGCACCGCGCCGGGTTTTACCCTGCCGGAAGGCCGGACAAGCCCTGCCCGATGCCTCGCAACACCCACCTGCATCCCGCCCCGAGAGCGCGCCACCCCCGAACGTACGGCACCTGAAGGCGCAGAAGCCTTCGGTGCGGTGGAAGAAGACGCTGCTCTCTGATTTTCTCCCTGGCCCGATGCTGCCAAGGCCACCACAGCCGCCGTGTGTATGCCCCCCACACCCGGGCGACCGTTGGCCGATGCGCTAACACCCTCAGCCTGCGTCGCCGCACACCAGACAGGCATCATTCCCATCAGGGTCAGCGCCGTGCCAAATCTGCTCATCTGTCTGGCGTTTCCTGCCTTACGTCGGGAAACGCCATTTTGGCCAAGGTAGAAAATCAGAACACTCCTTCACTTCTTGCTTTCGGGCACCGCGTCCCGGCTGCCCGGAAACTGCCTTCCTATGGCGGCTGCCCCTACCCTCTTGCAAGCACGGAATGCCCTTCAGGCATAAAAATTCTGCTCTATCCTGCCCCCGGTTAACACGCTTTTAATACCCTTTTACCGGATCATAACGCAGAGGCACATCGCGCCCCTGCTCCAGCGCCTGAATAACGGAAGCCACATACTCAGCCCGCGCCGGGCGCGAGGACTCTGCTGCAGCATGCGGCGTGATCAGCACACGCGGATGCGCCCAGAGGGGCGACGCAGCGGGCAGCGGTTCAGCATCAAATACATCAAGCACCGCCATGTGCAGCGTGCCATCATCCAATGCACGCTGCAAGTCCGCCTCCACCACCAGCGCACCACGCGCAACGTTGATCAGTCCGGCAGGCCTGCGCAGCCTCGCCAGCTTCTCATATGTCACCATCCCGATGGTCTCTGGCGTTTCCGGCAGCAGGCACACCAATGTGTCACACGCCTGCAAAAAATCGTTCAACCCCTCGGTGCCCGTGTAACAGGTCACACCCTCCAGCGTTTTTGCATGACGCGCCCAGCCAGACACGCGAAAGCCCGCCTGCACCAGCCGGGTTGCCACCGGGCCACCCAGACTGCCCAGCCCCATCACCCCGACATGCATCTCTGAAGACATCCGCGCAGGGCCAGCCTGCCGGGTCCAGACCTTGTCCTGCTGCCCCACACGCCAGGTGGCGGCATCGCGCAAAATGGACAGCACCGCCCAGAGAACATAATCCGCCATCTGGAGAGCAGGCTCCTCACCCCCCATGCGGATAAGGGGCACATGCTTCGGCCAGTCCGGAT
Organism: Acetobacter farinalis; assembly: GCF_011516935.1. Taxonomy (GTDB): domain Bacteria; phylum Pseudomonadota; class Alphaproteobacteria; order Acetobacterales; family Acetobacteraceae; genus Acetobacter; species Acetobacter farinalis. The sequence continues at coordinate 48,544 of NZ_WOTF01000010.1, read as the reverse complement.
CACTGGTGATATGGTCCACCCCCACGGCGGCACTCAAAATGGCTTTCAAATTTACCATTTTTGCCAACCGCCCCGGGTCAGGCTTCCAGACCAGCGCATACGTCACCTGAGCCGGGTCCAGCGCCGGATCATTCCACTCACGCACCTCGAGCCCCGGCATCAGTCTGGCAAACAGAGCCTTCCATTCCGGCAGGGCCGCAGCCCCTCCATTTTTGATGACCAGACACCCCATGCCACATGCTCCCCCATTCTGCCTCACGGCCCGTGCCCCAAAGACTGCCCGCGCTCAACTCCAGCATAACGCCGCGAACAGACAAGGCAGAGCAGACTTAACGCCACTGTCCCAAGCAGATAAAATCCCGGAACAGCCTTATCCTGAAAATATGTTACAAGAAAAGAAAGAATCATAGGTGTAAAGCCACCAAAAATCAGTTGCCCCAATGCATAACTCAGTGCAATGGCCGTTGTCCTGTTACGCGGCAGGAAAATTTCAGCAAAAAGCGCCGGAACGGAGGCATAATAGCCGCAATACACAGTGGTCACCAGAAAAGCCTGCACCAGAACCAGATGCATGCCAGAAGGACATGCCACCAGAAAATGGAACAGAGGCCACGCCATGAGGCCACCAGCCGCAGCCATCACAGCCATCATGCCCCGTCTCCCGACTTTATCCCCCAGCAGGGCAAACAGTGGCGGCAGAAAAATGGTCAGAACCCCTGAAACCATCGTTCCCATGAAAGAAACGGCATCTCCCAGATGCAACTGCGTTTTTGCCAGTGTTGGCATGTAGATGTTCAGATAGCTCCCGGTTGCTCCGGCACTTACCAACCCCATACCCAACAACAGCCGCAAGGGTTCATGCCGGATAACTTCCTGCAGAGGTCTGTGATTTTCCTGCCGCCTGAATTCGGGAGATTCATCACTAATCAGCCTCAACCACGCCGTGAGCGGCCCCAGCACCATGCCGAGTGCAAAAGGAAGGCGCCACGCCCACGCCAAAATCTGGGCCTCGGTAAAGGCCTGATGCACACCCCATGCCACAGCCGATGCCAGCGTGACCGCCACCCCTCCAGCCGACCACTGCAGGCTTGAATAAACGCCCCGGTATTTCGGGCTGCGCTCCGCCAGCATGGTTGCCGCCCCGCCAAACTCTCCGCCCGCAGCAAAGCCCTGCAGCAGGCGGGAACACACCACAACAAGAGGCGCGGCAAGCCCGATGGACGCATAAGACGGCACAATTGCCAGAAGGCCGGTGCCCACTGTCATCAGCAAAGAAGACAGAACCAGCCCCTGCCTCCGCCCCTTGCGGTCCGCATAAGACCCCAGCCACGCCGCCCCGACGGGACGCGCAACAAACGCCACCCCAAAACTGCCAAGGCTCAGCAGGAGAGAAAACCCGGCTGTTGCCGCAGGAAAAAACAGGTGAGACAGCGTTACGGCAAAAAGTCCGTAAAGAATAAGGTCATACCACTCCAGCACACCACCCAGCGTTGTTGCCAAAACAGAAAGCCAGAGGCGTGCGGTGGTGGGCGGAGCGTGAGCCATCTGCGTTTTTCAGAACCCCGTAGTGAAGCTGACAAGACCGGTAAAATTCCCGCCCGTGATATATGTTGGCGCACTACCCTTGATCACGGTATGCCCATCCGTACCCAGTGTATTCCGGGCGTTTGTGGTCAGGCCCCATGCACCGGACAGATAATGGCTGTTACCCAGATTGGTCATGTTCAACTGTATCTGCGGCCGCTTGAGGAAGAACACATCATTAAACCGATAGCCGATCCCCAGATTAGCTGTTTCATAGGATGGAATTTTTTCATCATTCATGAAGGTTGAATATTCAGAGCCGACATAATTGAACGCAAAATTCCCGAACACATGCCCATCATCATAGGACAAGCCAATGGAACCGCTGAATTTCGGGCTCAGCACGGCCACTTTCCCTGCTGTGGGCAAAAAGGTACTGCCAGATGCCAGATTGTTATCCGTTGTGGCATGCAGATACTGCCCGGAAAAATACGGCGTGAAGTGATGCCAGCGCGGCAGGCTGATTTCCCCACTGATCCCGCGTGTAGTCTGACCACCTCCGTTGAGTGACGTCGTGATGGTTGTGCCTTCCACCAGAGAACTGCTGGTAATCTGCCTGTTGGTGAAGTTGTAGTTAAAGAGAGACAGAGAGATGTTAAAATACCGGCCGTAATGGCGGTAGCCCAGTTCTTCCGCAATGGAGTATTCCGGTTTGATCCCACCGCTGACATGGCGGGATGTCATCTGCCCGGTAGCCGCACTGAACATGTCAACAGACGGTGTAATCGCTGCGGCCTCACGGAAGGCCGTGGTTCCGTTGAGATAAATCTGGTCCCGCGGGGTTACCTGATAGCTGATAGCCACCCGAGGCAGGGGCTGCGCATCACTGAAGCCGGTTGCATACGTTGCACCGGGCATCAGATTGGTAGCGGTACGGGTGATCATCGCTTCCTTGAAACCTGCCGAAATTTTCAGTCTTTCATGCAACAGGGAATATGTATCCATCAGGCTCAGCGTGTTGGTCTGCTGAATAACATGTGCATCCCATTGTTTGAGAGGCGCTCCGGAGGCTGTCAGAACGGGATGCTGCCCCCACCGGCTGGCATCTCCCGATGCGTCAGGCAGAGAATAGGTTGGATCTTCCGCATAATTGATGTAGGAATACCAGTATCCGAACTGAAGGTCATTATGGCCTTTTTTCCAGTCAAGAACACTGTTGATCCCGAATGTGGATTCCCTGAACGTATCGTTGGATTGCGCAACCTGCACGCTTGGTGAGCCTTCGGGAAACTGCAGCGGACTGGCAGACTCACTCCCCAGAAACGCCTTGTTCCGGTTCAGGGTGCTGCCACCCTGCACTGTACCATCCACATCGAAAATATACGGTGTGACAGACAGGTTCAGCCCGTCAGCCAACTTGAACTTCATCTGCACACTGGCACGAGCATGCTTCCACTCATACTGATGGAATTTATAATAATTCGTGTTGTTTCCAGTAAAATCCTTTCTGTAATTATAATCTATCCCATAAGCGTTCCATTGCGCCATTGTAGGATAGGTATACAGGCTTTCCCGCACGTCATTATAGGACATAAAGGCGGAAATACTGTTTCCATCGCCCCATTTCTTGGCCGCCTTGAAATCCACATGCCACCGGTGCAGATCACCCGGTCCACGCCAGTTGGAGGCCTGAGTATCTGAAAATGAGGCAAAGCTGCGAATTCCGCTATGCCCCAGTTCACCACTCTCCAGCCGGATAAACTCCCGTCGCATGTTGTTTCCGCCATACGTCAGATCCAACAGCCCGCCAAACTTATGTGATGGATCCCGCAATGTTTCACTGACCAACCCACCCACGGCGCTGAATGTCGGGGCCATCAGATCCGGCGCACCGGGCGTGACCATCACGGAGCCGATATTTTCCGTATCCGCCCAACCGGACGAGGTAGGAGAATAATACAGGACATCAGAAGGATTCATCCCTTCCAACTCATACCCCAACTCGTTCTGGTTCATTCCGCGAATAGACACACTCATGCGGTCCGTGGCCCCTGCGGGGTCGGCTGAAGCCACAACCACACCCGGCACATTCCGCACCAGTGTCAGCGCATTTGTGGCTGGAGCCTGCGCGGCAATATAGTCACGCGTGACGCCACTTTTTGCAAACGGCTCTGTCTGTCTGGGCATCATGCCGCCCCCGGCGGAGTGACCAGAAACCCCGTTCGGGGTCACCCCTGAACTGACGGTTATTTCCTCCGCCTTTCCCGCCATCAACGGACCGGCTTTGCGGGGTGCCCGGAAGGCGGCAGGGCGGGGTACCGCAGAATGGGAAGTCGCAGAACTAACCCCGGAACCAGAACTGGCCGCATGGTGCGGGGCAACCCGGATCGGCGCGCGTTTGCGCCCCGTATCTTTGCTGGTTTCTGCCCGTGCTGCTGTATTACCAGCCGCCAGAACCATAGCACACAAAAAACTTACGGAATTTGCTGAAAGACGATGCACAGTACGTCTCCTGTCACAGCCCAAGGCAGGGTTTGTCTGGTCTGAGAGCGCGTGACAGTCCGGCTTTCTGTATCCGTTCGGCATACAGAATTTTCAGACCATTACGGAATCGATTCTTCATCCCAAGTTTCGGTATACCGAGATTAGTCCCACAAGACCTCCTTCTGTCAATCATGTTTTGAATAAGGAATGATTAATCTATCAGCACAATGAATCATTTTCTCAAATGCCATTGACCTGAAAAATACCTACAGCATGCCCTGCCTCAAGATTTATAGAGCATTTTCAATATATTATCTTGAATAATTCCAACACCTCCGAACGCCATTCCCCTCATATTTCCTGATATGGACATACTTAAGAAAGGCTCATTATTTCACCCTCTCCAAAGTCGGGAACTCCTGCAGTAGGAAGCAAAGCGGAAAATACCATCAAGACTCTTTTGTTTACGGTTATTTTTACAAAATATGGGAGATCTTTTTGCATAAGATTCTCTCAACTCCGCATACAAAAACCTCTTCACAAGACTCCTGTCAGCGTTTATCTCTGATTTCAGTATGCTGAAAATTTCTCCTCCCACATACCCACAAGGAGAGTCTGACCATCATGGAAAAGCCCTGGCCCACCCCCCCGCATTATGATGTTGTTCTGGCCGGTGGCGGTATTATCGGCGTGTGCACAGCACTGTTTTTGCGTGAAAAGGGTCTCTCCGTCGCGGTTCTGGATAAAGGGCGCCCCGGCTATGAGCAGTCCAGCCGCAACTGGGGCTGGGTGCGCACCATCAGCCAAGCCATGGAAGAACTGCCTCTGGCTGTTGCCAGCCGTCCGCTTTGGGAGCAATGGGCCAAAGAAGGCGATTTCGGGTATACGCGCAGCGGCCTGCTTTCCCTCGCGCAGGATCAGGATGAATGGCAGGGCTTGGAAAGCTGGCTGGCCGCCGCGCGCACGCGCGGGTTTGATGCACGGGAACTGGGGCGTTCCGAAATCAGCACCCTTCTGCCCCAGAGCCGGGGCCAGTGGGCCGGAGCGCTTTACAGCCCGGGGGATGGTCGGGCTGAACCGGATAGCGCCATGCGCTTTCTTGTGCGGAAAGCTGAAGCGGCGGGTGTGGTCATTCTGCCGGATACCGCCGTTAAGAGCATTGATATTCAAGGGGGGCGTGCCTGCGGGTTTGAAACAGAAAACGGCCGGATAAGTGCATCTTCGGTTGTGGTTGCCGCCGGCATCTGGTCCCGCTGGCTGTGCAAGACGGTGGATATTGTCCTGCCGCAACTCAAGGTGATTGCATCTGTCCTGCGCACGGAGCCGGTGGCAGGCGGGCCAGATCCTATTGTAGCGTCCTCACGTTTTTCCCTGCGCCGGCGGATGGATGGAGGCTATACAGTCGCACAACGCAACTCCTCCATCACTTATGTCACGCCGGACTCTTTCCGCTTTTTGCGTGAATTCATGCCTAATTTTCTGAAACAGAAAAAACTTCTGAGTGTTCGCATCGGGTCTTCCTTTGTGCAGGAACGCAGGCAGGAAAGGCAATTTGGCAAAGGCAAACCCAATCCGTTTGAACAGTTCCGCGCGTGTGATCCAACCCCGGACAGCAAGACTCTTGCCCGCACCATGAACCGCCTGCGTGCAGACATGCCGGTGTTTGAAAAAGCCCGCATCGCCACCATGTGGGCGGGGGTGATTGATGTTGTGCCCGATGCCCTGCCCATTCTCTCACCTGTAGCCCGCTATCCCGGCCTGTATGTGGCCACTGGCTTTTCCGCTCACGGGTTTGGCGTTGGCCCAGCCTCCGGGAAGCTGATGGCCAATCTGATTACCGGGGAACCCGACACACTGGGCCGGGACCATTTCACCCTTGATCGGTTCGGTTGCAACGGAGAAGGATCCCGGGCAAGTTAATCTCTGCCTCCGGGGTCTCGTCACCATATATGCGTCCGCATGGCATGAGTTTCAGAGAGCCCACCTCCTTCCGCCCCTTGCCCCGGCTATGATGGACCCATGACTGACAGCCGCCCCACCCTGACTGGTGAAGAGCTTTATACAGCCCTGCGCCGCGATATGATTGACAACCGCGTGCAGGGCGGCACCGTCCTGCAGGAAGAAGACATAGGCCGCCGCTATGGCGTAAGCCGTACGCCCGTGCGTGAAGCCCTGCAACGGCTGCATCAGGACAACCTTATCGGGCGGAAAGGGCGGTTTTATGTTGTTGCCTCCCCTTCTCATGACAACATCCGGCAAATTTATGAATTTCGTGAAGCGATTGAAACCGCCACAGTTGCCCTCTGCTGCGAGCGTGCGGATGAAGTCCTGATTAAATCCCTTCAGGCCTGCCTGAATGAGCAGGGTAAAGCCGCACGCGCCAAACAGTTTTATGAATTTGAGCGGCTCGACACCCAGTTTCACGTCCTGATTGCAGAGGGCGCGAAAAATGACCTGCTGCGCCGCCAGCTTGAAATCAGTTACGATCAGATCTGGTTTTCCCGCGTAGGCAATCTGGTATCCCTGCCGGAATACTCTCTGGAAGAAACCCTTGCAGGCCACCAGCGTATTCTGGACGCCATCCGCCGCCGAGACCCCGGCGTGGCCCGTGCGGAGATGTATACGCACCTGCGCAGCGCTATTCTGCTCAGCGCTCGTTCCCGCCCACACGGCCGCAGCCCGGCTGCACCGCGCACATCACGCACAAAAAAACCGGCCCCAACCTCCTGAAAGGCTGGAACCGGCTTTTTTCAAACCGAGTGTTTAGTCAGATCAGTGTGCGGTGTCATCCAGTGCATAAGCCCGGATATAATCGCCGGAACGGGTGCCAAGCCCGCCATGCCCGCCAGCGGCAATCAGCACATACTGTTTGCCATTGACTTCATAGGACATGGGCGTTGCCTGACCACCAGCCGGCAGACGGTCACGCCAGATCACCTTGCCGGTGGCAAGATCAATCCCGCGCAGATAGTCATCAGCCGTAGCCCCCATGAAGACCAGTCCACCCTTGGTCACAACACTCCCGCCAATATTATACATGCCCGTGGGCAGCGGCAGGTTGGTGTGGGTGCGGAAAGGCCCGGTGTCCCGTGTGGTGCCAATCGGGTGCTGCCAGATGATTTTCTTGCTCACCAGATCGATCGCCGTCAGCGTGCCCCACACAGGCCCCTTGCAGGGAATTTGCAGCGGGTTCAGCCAAGGGTCCGTATAGGCCACATAAGGCGTGCCGTAGTTGGGTGAAAGCGCCAGAGCATTTCCCTTGGGTGTGGGTTCATTCCCGTCCCCGTTCCACTTGGGCAGCGCACCGCTTTCTTCCAGTTTGGTGCGGCGGTCCAGCTTGATGCGGAAGGGCAGATAGCTGGCATTGGCAATCAGCACCTTGCGCACGGGGTCCACCGTAGCGCCCTGCCAGTCCACAATGCCGTAAAATGCCGGGTAAACAATCGTGGTTTTACCAATATGAGGCGGCGTGAACTGTCCGTCATACGCTGCGGATTTATACTGGATACGGCAGATCAGCTGGTCCAGCAGTGTTGCTCCCCACATGTCCGTCTCTTTCAGATCCGGCGGGGTGAGAGAGGGCATGGCAACCGGGTACGGCTGGGTGGGAGAAACATGGTCATCCGGCGCAACCCCTGCTGTAGGCACAGGTTTTTCCTCAACCGGGTAGCCCGGAACCGGCGTGCCGGTGCGACGGTCCAGCACAAAGAATTCACCGCGCTTGGTGCTCTGCACCAGTGCGGGAATATTTTCCCCGTTCGGGCCAGGCAGATCAACCAGAGAAGGACCGGAAGGAATATCCATGTCCCACAGATCGTGATGCACGGTCTGGAAGGTCCATTTGCGTTCGCCGGTTTCAATATCCAGAGCAATGGTTGCGCTGGAGGTTGCATCATCAAACGGGCGGCGTGATCCACCCCAGTTGTCCGGCGGAGAATTGCCGGTGGGGATGTAGAGCAGCCCCAGTTCCGGGTCTGCCGTGTAAACACCCCATGCGTTGGGGGTATCACGCGTCAGCTCATCATTCGGGCCGGGTTTCCAGTTTTCCGGAGTGTGCCCGGCATCCCACGCCCATGCCAGTTCACCTGTCAGCGGGTCAAACGCACGCACGGCGCCGGAGGGTTCAAAATTGGCCTGGTTATCCATCACCCAGCCACCCAGCACCACACGATCCTTCACCACCAGCGGCGGAGATGTCACGAAATGGAAACCAAGCGGCACATTCCCCAGATAGGTACGCAGGGAGACGGACCCGTGATCCCCAAAATCATCACACGGCTTGCCAGTTTCCGCATTGACAGCCACCAGACGCACATCCGCCGTGGGGGAGAAAATCCGCTTCGGGCAGGATGTCTGTGTGCCTTCAGGGGCCTTGTAATAGGACACACCACGGCAGGCCAGATACACGTTGGCGGCCACATCCTTTTTGTCGGGATGCGGATCATACGTCCACTTGATCTTGCCGGTGGCAGCGTCCATCGCCACGATCCAGCTATGGGGCGTGCACATATATAGGGTGTCATCCACCTTGATGGGGGTGACCTCAAGGTTGAACTCATGCCCCTGATCAGGCCCGGCCACAACGGCTTCCCCAGCGTGGGCGGTATCACCCGTGCGGGTCTGCCAGGCCAGTTTCAGGTGGGAGATGTTCTGCGGGGTAATCTGCCCCAGCGGAGAATACCGATCTCCATGCGCGGTGCGCCCGTAATACTGCCAGTCTGCATTGGCAATGGCGTTATCTGTTTCCGCGCTGGCATCTGCTGTGGCCATGCGCTCCGCCGAAAGCGTGCCGTTGATGGAATAGGAGGAGAAGCAGCTTGCAAGCAGCACAGCCCCTGTGGCACCCAGCCCGACCAGCACGGCAGCCTTGTCAGCCATCCAGCCGCGCCCGGTGTACCATACAGCCGGAACCAGCAGCCACACGCCAAAGACCACAAAGGTCAGCAGCCGGACTTCAAGCCCCCAGATATTCAGGCCAGTCTCCTCCAGCGCCCACACAAGGGTGACGAGCATGAGTGCTGCATAAACCAGTGGCGCTGTGCGCGGGCGAAAAACCCCCAGCACAGCAGTGCCAACCAGAACAAGACCAGCAAAAACGTAGTAGAGCGAACCACCGAGAAGCGCGAGTTGTCCCCCGGCGATGGCAAGGTACACCCCCACCACCGCCAGAGCCGCACCGGTTACAAGCCCTAATAACCTCGATAAGGTCGGGTTCATCTTAACCTCACATATGAAATAAATGACATCTGGGCTTTAGAAAGTCTTCCGTAAAATGGTGCGTTTTCCTCTCTCCATTCAGCTCTGTTCCGTATTTTGCTACTGATCATTCATCCCAGAAATCTTTAAATAAAATGTATGTGATTTATGAATGAATCACCTGTTCGTGATATGCACGTTTTCGCAAACATCCCCCAATACTGACGCACGCCTTTTAAAAGACCGGCCAGAGGCACGGGCTGGAATGCGGTTGATCTGCCTGCAAACAGTAACAATAAAAAAGTGCCAAACCACCATGAAACATTCCATACATCCCACCCACCCCTTTTCTCACTTGACCAGAAAAATCCTTCCCTGTTCAGGATTTTTAAGACTGAATACCGCAACCATCGCAACCCTCCTGCTTACTCTCGCAGGAGGGCACGCAGCCCGGGCGGCGGATATCCCCCTGGCCATTATCGGCCCGCATGAATATGACCTTCCGGTAGATTTCAAACCGTTTAACGTTCTGGTGCAGTACGGCGATGGCAACGCCGCCGGGATGACATACAACAGTCTGGGTGCACGCAAGCCCGAAGGCGGCAGTCACACGTGGTCTGGCCTGACAAAATACGTGCATTTCAGAAGTTTTGACGCCATTCCCCATGTCGGCTTTGCCTTTGAGGTGATCCAGACAGAATCCTACAGGCTGGCCGGCGGCACAAATTATGGCGGCCTAGGCGGCACCATCAGCGGCCCGGCGGTATGGTTCAAACCAAATTCTCACAGCACCTTTGGTATCCAGACATTTTTACAAACCCCCAGCGGTACACGGGATTCCCTGTCCAGCCATTACTGGAGCAACCTCTCAAGCCTGCTTTTTGATTATGAATGGAAGCATTTCAGCTTTGGTGGAGACCTTGGCGCCATTGTCAACATGACAAAACATGTGAACGCGCAACATAGTTACACACCAGGCACCACCTTCCACAGCAACCTGCGCTTCAGCTGGAAACTCCACCGCCGGTTTGAACCCTTTCTGGCGTTTGACTGGCAGAACACCGCTGGCACGCGGGACCGCACCGTTCAGAACTGGATTGACAACTCCAGCAGCCGGGAAGTGGCCATGGGGATAGGGGCCATGTTCACGCTGACAAAAAATATCAGCCTGACCACCCGCTACTCCCACAGCGTGGAAGGCCGAAACACGCCTGAAACCAACGCGTATTATCTGAAATTTGTTTACCTGTGGTAAATATACTCTCTCGCGCCATAGTATTTCATGCAGGCGCCCCTTATCGGGATAGCCTGTACACGGACACACCTGCGGCACAGCACCAGCCTGCTCCGGCCACCGAATCTGAAAGTACAGCTGGACATATTTTCTCGTGCCCCTCTCATCGTGCCCCCTTGGGCCCCCTGCCTGCCCGGCACGACACCCGGACACCTCCCCTTCCAGCAGAGTACAGACCAACTCCCTCCGCCCCCGCTTTCACACCTGTCACGCGCCATTCCGGCCATCTGAACAGCGATCATTCCCGCAGGGTAGGCATTTTCCGCACGGTATGCTTTTATCCGCATACCGGAACAGTTTGTTCCACAAAACGACAGGGGGATGGCCTTTCGACGCTTCCTCCCTGAGCAGAATATAGGACAAGATCATGACCCTTGAACGTCATGCCAGACTGTCACGCCGCGTCGCTCTGCTTCTATCCGCCGGGCTGGGCCTGAGCAGCCTTGCAGGAATTGCCCATGCGGACACTGCCCCGCAGGCCACAGCCCCCGCCGCCGTACCGCCCGCCAGCTTCGGCGCATGGGGTGTGGACCTTGCCGGGCGCGATACCGCTGAAAAACCCGGCAACAACTTCTTCAAATACGCAAACGGCACCTATCTGGAGCATCTGACCATCCCGTCAGACATGACCAGCTATGGCCCGTTCAACGCGCTGGCGGAACTCTCCCGCACGCGGGTGCAGAGCATCCTGAATGATCTCTCTGCCCACCCGGTCAAGCACCCGAGCAGCATTGAAGAAAAGCTCGGCACCTACTACGCCTCCTTCATGGATGAAAAATCTGTCGAGAAGCAGGGCATCAAACCGATGCAGGCCGATCTGGACAGCATCATGAAAATGCGGGACGCCAAGGCTTTCGCCACGCTGGCAGGCGCTTCTGCGGGCAACTTCATGAAGTCTCCCTTCTCGCTGGGTATTAACCCGGACGCCAAGGACCCCACACGCTACGCACTGAATGTGGATCAGGATGGCCTTGGTCTGCCGGACCGCGATTATTACCTGAAGCCGGAATTCGCCAAGAAGCGTGAGGCCTATCAGGCTTATATCACGCAGGCACTCACGCTTATCAAATGGCCCGAACCGGCTACCGCCGCCGCCGCCATCGTGGCATTTGAAACAAAGCTGGCCGGAGTGCACTGGGCACGGGCAGACCTGCGTGACCCGCAGAAAACCTATAACCCGATGACCGTCAGCGCACTGGAAAAAGCTGCTCCCGGCTTTGACTGGCTCACCTGGCTGACCGCTGCCGGCCTGACCAAGGAAGGTCTTGAAAACCGCACGCTGATTGTGGGGGAACCCTCCGCCATCACGGGGGAAGCCGCACTGCTGGCCTCTGCCGATACCGGGCTGCTTCAGGCCTGGCTGGCGTTCCATACTGTTGAAAACGCATCCCCCTACCTGCCGGATGCCTTCGTGCAGGCACGCTTCACCTTTAGCAAGGCCCTCTCCGGCCAGCCCGCCCTGCCCGCACGCTGGAAGCGCGGCGTGCAGGCCACCAGCAGCGCCATGGGCATGGCTCTGGGCAAGGTGTATGTGGAACGCTACTTCCCCGCAGAAAGCCGCACGGCCATGCAGACGCTGACAGGCGACCTGAAGGATGCCTTCCGCATCCGCCTTCAGCACAATAGCTGGATGAGCAAGGAAACGCGTGAAGCCGCCCTGCGCAAGCTGGAAAACTTTGAAGTTCAGGTGGGCTACCCGAACGAATGGCGCGATTATTCGAGCCTGAACGTGACAAAGGGTGAAGTCTACAACAACGCGAAAAACGGCGTGGCGTTTGAATGGCAATACTGGCTGGACCGCCTGGACAAGCCGGTAGACCGTAACGAATGGGGCATGACCCCGCAGACGGTGAACGCCTATAACAACCCGCTGTTTGATCAGGTTGTGTTCCCCGCCGCCATTCTTCAGCCGCCATTCTTCAACCCCAAGGCTGATGCCGCCGTCAATTACGGGGCGATCGGGGGTGTGATCGGTCATGAAATGACCCACTCCTTCGATGATGAAGGCCGCCAGTTTGATGAACACGGCCGCCTGCGTGACTGGTGGACCAAGGCAGACGCCGCCCGCTTCCAGAAGCTGGCCGACCGCCTTGGCGCACAGTACAATGCGTTTGAAGTCCTGCCCGGCGTGCATGTGAACGGCAAGCTGACCATGGGTGAGAACATTGCCGATCTCGGCGGCCTGACGCTGGCGCTGGATGCATATCATGCCTCCCTGCACGGCCAGCCCGCACCGGTGCTGGATGGCCTGACGGGAGACCAGCGCGTGTTCCTCGGCTGGGCGCAGGTCTGGCGTGAAAAACTGCGTGATGACACAATCAAAAATCTGATTGTGACAGACCCGCACTCCCCGCCGCAGGCCCGTGTGAACCTCCCGATGCACAACATTGATGCATGGTACAAGGCATGGGATGTCAAACCCGGCCAGAGCCTGTATCTGACACCGCAGCAGCGCGTAAAAATCTGGTAATAAACCAGATTTTAACCGCGAACGGGAAAGGGGCGGCGCTTTCGGGCGTTCGCCCCTGCCTTGTTTCTGCCCCCCTCCTCCGCTAGTCAGAAAAATTGACGGGCCCGTATATAGAGCTGCGGGACCGGGGACCGACTGTGGTCATCCCCATCCACGGAAAAGAGCCGCAGATGCCTGACATACCACACCGCCCTCTCCCCACATCCCCTGAAGCCGCGCCCCCGCAGCCTTCTGCTGCCTCACCCACCCGCCGTCATGTGGTGCAGGGTCTGGGTACAGGCACCGCAGCACTGGCTTTGGCCGGGCTGGCCCCCTCCGCCGGGGCGCAGGCTGTCCCGCAGGGCGGCACAGGCCGCGCCGGCAGCGCCACACCCTCCGCCCACACGCCACCAGCCCCCGACGCTCCCCGCTTTTTCAGCCCGGCGGATTTCGCCCTTCTGCGGGCGGCCTGTGAGCGGATTTTTCCGGCGGATACCCAAGGGCCAGGGGCCATAGCCCTTGGCGTGCCAAATTTTATTGACGCGCAGATGGACACGCCGTGGGGCCGAGGGGAACTGTGGTACATGCAAGGCCCCTACCGGCCGGATGCCCCGGCCAATCTGGGCTACCAGCTTCCCTACAGCCCCCAGCAGATTTACCGGAAAGGTCTGGCAGGCGTGCAGGCATGGATGCGGCAGACGCATCAGGCGGCTTTTGAAACCCTGCCGCCGGAAGAGCAGGACCGCATTCTGGAGGCGCTGGAACACAACGCCACGCAGTTTGACGGCCTGCCTGCCGCCGTTTTTTTCGAACAACTCCGGACAGACACCATAGAAGGCGCGTTTTCTGACCCGCTCCATGGCGGAAACCGGCATCTGGCAGGCTGGACCATGATGGGCTTCCCCGGCGCGCGCGGAGATTACATGGACTGGGTGGACCAGTATGACACACCCTACCCTTACGGCCCTGTGTCCATTTCCGGGGAGACCGCCTGAACATGACTGAAAAAACCCTCTCCCCTGTGGATGTCGTGGTGGTTGGCAGTGGCTGGGCTGGCAGCATCATGGCCAAGGAACTGTGTGAAGCCGGGCTTTCCGTGGTGATGCTGGAGCGCCGGGGCCGCCGCTCCACCGCGCGGGATGGCGCGTACCCCAGCTCTCTTGATGAACTGGAAGGGGCTGTCCGGTACAAGCTGTTTCAAAATCCTGCTGATACAACAGTAACTGTGCGCAACCGCATGGATCAGGAAGCCGTGCCCTACCGGCGGCTGGCGGCATTCCTGCCCGGTGCCGGGGTTGGGGGGGCTGGCCTGCACTGGACAGGCGTGCATTTCCGCGCCACCCCGCAGGACCTGCGCCTGCGCAGCCATATAGTGGAACGCTACGGTCGCGCCTTTATTCCCGAAGGGATGAACCTTCAGGATTACGGCGTGACATACGAAGAACTGGAACCGTTCTTTGACCGTGCTGAAAAGGTTTTCGGCACCTCGGGCGAGGCCTATACAGTCGGCGGGAAAGCTACCGGTAAAGGGAACATCTTCGCGCCGGACCGCTCGGATGATTTCCCCCTGCCGCCCCTGCGCGATGTGTATACCGCGCACCTGTTCCGCCAAGCGGCGGCAGAGGCGGGCTATCACCCCTACGCCATGCCCGCCGCCAATGCCTCCCAACCCTATACAAACCCCTATGGCGCACAGATGGGGCCTTGCAACTTCTGTGGATATTGCAGCGATTATGCGTGCTATATGTACGCCAAGGCCTCACCCAACGTGAACATCATGCCTGCTCTCAGGCGGCATGAAAATTTCACACTCCGTAGCAACGCGCATGTGCTGAAAGTGCTGCTGGACTCCACGGGCCGGAAAGCCACTGGCGTGGTCTATCAGGATGCGGAAGGCAATCACATCACCCAGCCCGCCGGGCTGGTTATTCTGGCGGCTTTCCAGTTTCATAACGTGCACCTCATGCTGCTGTCCGGCATTGGCAAAGCGTATGATCCTGTCAGCAACACCGGCACGGTCGGGCGCAACTTCACCTATCAGAACATTACCAACAGCACGGTCTGGATGCCCCCCACCCGCAGCACGGACCAGTTTATCGGCTCAGCCGGGGGTGTTGCGATAGATGATTTCAACTGCGACAATTTTGACCACGGGCCACACGGCTTTATTGGTGGCTCTCCCCTGTGGGTCAATCAGGCGGGGGTCAAACCCATAGCCGGGGCCAAGGCCACCACACCGGGTGTGCCACGCTGGGGCAGTGCCTGGAAAAAGGCGGCCATCGACACATACCGCCACTCCTTCACCATCAATGCGCAAGGCTCGAACATGGCCTATCGCGATGTGTATCTGGATCTGGACCCCACATGGCGCACCAGTTACGGCCAGCCCATGCTGCGCATGACGTTTGACTGGAAAGACAACGATATCCGCATGAACCGCTACGTTATCGGGCATCTGGAGGGCATCGTGAAAGCCCTGGGCGCGCGGGATGTGCAGTATGGCATGCGGGAGGAGGGCAAACCGTTTGACGTCCGTGCGTATCAGACCACGCATCTGTGCGGCGGGGCCGTAATGGGGGAAGACCCGAAAACCTCCGCCCTCAACCGCTATCTGCAAAGCTGGGATGTACCGAATGTGTTTGTAGTGGGGGCCAACGCCTTCCCGCAGGGCATGGGGTACAATCCCACCGGGCTTGTGGCGGCCCTTGCCTACTGGTCTGCCTACCATATCCGCACCCAATGGCTGAAGGGCAATGGCGGCCCACTGGTGACACCATGAGCACCACCATGAACAGCCGGACATTCCCCCGGATCACCCCACCCGCATCCCTCGCGCCCCGTCACAACACTCAGGGAAAACATCGAAGAAACACGGGATTTTCTGCACTCCTTTTCTGCGCCGTGGCACTTTCCGTCCACCTCAGCGCCCCGGTTTTTGCAGCGGACTCCTCCCCGGTTTCACCCTCTGCCAGCACGCCTGCACAGCCCATTCCCGCCACTGCAACACACGCGCCCGCAGACCCCGCCACGCAGGATCTGATCACCAAGGGGCGTTATGTCGCCGCGGCGGCGGATTGCGCAGCCTGCCATACCGCTCCTGCTCCCGGCTCCGCCCCGCTTGCCGGGGGCTACCCGTTCGCATTGCCCTTTGGCACGCTGTATGCTTCCAACATCACACCGGATCCGGCCTACGGTATTGGCAAATGGACGGAAGCGCAGTTTGTCCGCGCCATTCGGGAGGGTGTCCGGCCGGATGGCACGTCGCTTTACCCGGTCATGCCCTACCCCTCCTACGCCCGCATGACGGATGCGGACCTGCACGCGCTGTATGTCTATATCATGCATGGCGTGCAGCCGGTGGCGCAGGCACCGCAGGCCAATACCATCCGCTGGCCGTTCTCCCTGCGCTTTCCGCTCACGCTCTGGCGGTGGATGTTCGCGCCCTCACCGGAGGCGGCGCGCGCATCGGCTGAACGCTCCTTTGCCTCCCCTGAGCTGGCACGCGGTGCCTATCTGGTGGAAGGCCCGGGCCATTGCGGGGCCTGCCACACCGCACGCGGCATGGCCATGCAGGAGCGTGCCCTCACCGCGCAGGATGGCCCGCGCTATCTGGCAGGGGGTGCGGCTGTGGATGACTGGACCCCGCCTTCCCTGCGCGGAGAACCCCGCACAGGGCTTGGAGCATGGAGCGAGGCAGACCTCACCGCCTTCCTGCGCACCGGCCGGACCACACGCGGCAGCGCCTTTGGCACTATGGAAATGGCGGTGCACCACGGCACGCAGTATCTGACGGATGATGACCTCACAGCCATGGCCCGTTACCTGAAAACCCTGCCCCCGGCAGATACCAAGGAACAGCCGTGGCAGGCTGACTCCGCCGCGTCCCGCGCCCTGCTCTCGGGCAGCAGGCTGACACAGGGACAAAAACTGTACCTGGATAACTGCGCGGCCTGCCACCGCAGCACGGGTGCAGGCTATGCGCCTGCGTTCCCGCCGCTGGCGGGTAACCCGGTGGTGATGAACCGTGCGCCGGACTCAATCATTCACATCATTCTGCACGGTGCCACGTTGCACGGCACCGATGCCGCCCCTTCCGCCTTCACTATGCCGGGTTTTGCCTCCCGCCTGACGGATGCGCAGGTGGCGGCCCTCGCCACATTTATCCGTCAGGCGTGGGGGAATAACGCCCCGGCGGTGAATGATATGGCCGTCACCCGGATGCGGAAAACTCTGGCACCCCCCAGCCCACACGGCAGCCCCGAGGAAAACCCGGAGAAAAATACCGTGACAGGCGGGGCGGAGAACGGCATTCACCCTCCCACGGATGCAGAGTAGGATTCAGGGTGGCAACAATGCTTAAGCAGTGGCAAAGTAACTGCTTCGACCGACCAAGACACACGGCGGTTCTTGCGAAGGAGAGATCCGGCACTTCATGACGGCGATGCTCAGCCCTTCTTCGCGCAAGCGAGATGGGCGGGAACCACGGCTGGTTCCCCCTCCCCTCTCCGGTACCGCACTTCCTGCCAGCCCGCCGCCTGCCCTGCAGGATGGTGAACGGGACCGGCTGTTCCCTTCCACAACACCCGTCAGCCGCCCCACCACGGGCTACCGGCGCGTAAAGGGCACAGCCACCCCCCTTATCCGCAAGGATCTGTACGCAGACCCGACGATCGGCCCGGTTCTCACCGCCTCGGCTCTGGCGCATTTCCTGCTGCTGGGAGCCTTGCTGTGGCAGGCCGCACACCACCCGTCCCACGGCACGCCGGATGGCCAGCAGCCCGCCCCGGTGGAAATGGTCTTTGCCCAGCCCAACGCCACCAGCGGCATGGTCGGCCCGCATTCTGATGAAGCCGGGGGCGGCAACTCCGGCAAAGCCCCCAGTCAGGCCGGGCAGGCCGAACCCACCCCTGCGGAGGCACCGCCCGCCCCTACCGTGCCATCGGAAGAAACGCCCTCAACACCCCCCCTGCCGGAAGCGGATGATGGCCTTCCCAAACCCATACCGCAGCCGCCGAAACCGGTGAAACCCGCGCACCCGCCCTCCGGCCACAAACCGCAGGCCCATGCCGTGCCGCGCCCCACGCAGCACACACGGCCCGCCCCGCGCCCCAGCCGCCATGCGGCCTCACCTTTTGATAATCCGATGGACCTCTCGTTCAACGAGGCTCCAGCCCCGCGCCGCAGCCGCCACGGCAGGCCGGGCGGTTCCGGCGGCCCGATTGACCTCTCCGTTGGCCCCGTGGTGGAAAACGGACAGATTAACGCGCACTACACCTCCCGCACCTCCGTGCGCGGTGTGAGCGATGACTATGGTGAGCAGATCAACGAATGGATCCAGCGCCATATGTATTATCCGGAAGAAGCCGCCCGGAATGGGGAGGAAGGCAGTTCTTCCGTGCATGTGGTGCTGGACCGCACGGGCCGCGTGAAATCCGTCTACCAGACAGGCTCTTCCGGCTCCTATTATCTGGATGCCGCCACCTCCGGCATGTTCCACGGCTCCCAGCTTCCCCCCGTGCCGCCGGATATGAAGGGCGACCATTTCGATATTGATCTGACAATCAACTATATCCTGATCAGGCATTAAGACACCTGTCAGGGCTGTCCCTCACTCCTGCTTCATGGCCGCCTTGCGTTCTGCCCGGAGGAACGCAAGGCCCCACCCCAGAAAATACCCCGCCATCACCCCGGAGAGAGCACTCCGCAACAGGCCCAGTTCCGTCCGCCAGGCCGGAAGCATGACCAGTGCGACCACACTCCCGAACTGCGCGCAGAACAGGCTGACATTGCGGATCAGCGGCCAAGGGCTGCCCGCACGATGCACGAGGCCCTGTGCGCGGTCTATCACCATCCGGCGTGGGCCGTAGCAATACCCCACCGGCACCAGGAACGCGGCCCCCAGTGCCCAGACCAGATAAGGGCCTATGCTGCCGCCTGACCGGGCAACCAACCCGGACACCCCCCAGAGAATGAAAACAAGCGGCAGCAGCGCCACCCGGCGCAGGGAAACCGTGTTATCCGACATGGCGGAAACACCCTGCCAGACCAGATAGGCCAGCAGCAGCCAGACCCAGAGCGGGACATGCGCGAGAATAAGCGAAAGAGACATAGCGGAAAGCTCCATATGCGTTGCGATGAGCAATCCTGCGAACAGCTACCGGTTTTGGGCAGAGGTGTTTTCGCCAATGTCTGGTCGTTTTCGTGAAGGAATGCTTATATGCCACTCACGAAGCGCGAATGGAGGCGTGGCGAATGGCGAGGGGGCTGGCCGTGCTGACGGATGGCATGAAGCAGCGCATCGGCTTCGTGCTGGCAACCGCTCTGGCCCTGACTTTTCTGGCCCCCTGGGGCAGCCAGAGTGTGCCGCTGCCGCGCCGTGCACTGGAATGGCTGGCCTGCGCCATCATCTGGGAGGCCGCCATCTGGCTGGTACGCAGGGTCGCGCTGCGCGCCTTTGCTTCACGCGACCCGAAACCTGCGCCCTCTTTCCGCTTTCACCTGCTGATATTGGGGCTGGCCGCCATCCCGGCGGTGCCACTCAGTATGCTCGCCGTTGGCATGCCGGTTGCAACACTGCCCGGCGTTGCACTCTTCACCCTCAATGCTCTTGGCCTTGGGCTGATCCTCACCGCCATCCGCCATGGCCTGCGCTCTCAGGCGGCGGCACGCCAGTCTGTGGCAAGCCCGCTACCTTCGGCCGCTTCTGCCCCTGCCTGCACCGGTACAGCAGACGCTGCCCGGCTGTATCCTGTGAGTGCAGCCCACCCTCTTGCGGAGGCTGCCCTGCCGCCTTCCGCAGCACCGGCAGGGATACAGCCGCGCGATTTCCTGCGCCGCCACGCACCCGAACTGGAAAATGGTACCCTGCTGGCTCTGGCGGCGGAAGACCATTACCTGCGCATCCATACCAGCCGGGGGCAGGCGCTCGCACTCCTGCGCCTGCGCGATGCCATAACCAGCCTGGGGGAAGAAGCCGGCGTGCAGGTGCACCGCTCCTTCTGGGTCGCGCGGGATGCTGCACCCCAACCCTCCAGACGCGGACAATCCTGGCAACTGGACTTGCCCGGCGGCCTTAGCATTCCCGTCAGCAAGGCACGGGTCACCGCCTGCCGGGATATGGGCTGGCTGTAAAATGCCGGAATAACCCTCCTTACCGTCTGAGGGGTGTTACTGATCTGGCCTCATACAAGGAAAACAAGCGATGACCTTATCAGACGATGCCTCACTCCGCAGTCTCGCGCAGCGCTTTCTCGACCAGAGCCTCCCGAAAAGCGAGTGGACCCATGCCGGGCATCTCGGCGCGGCATTATGGCTCACCCGCCATCGCCCGGATCTGACGGCTCCGGACGAAATCCGGGCGTGCATCATGCGCTATAATGAGGCCACGCAAACCCTCAATACGGATACCAGCGGATATCACCACACCATCACGCTTGCCTCCATGCGTGCAGTTTCCAGCACTCTTGAAGGCTTCGCACCGGACACACCGCTTCATAGCGTGTTGAAAGCTCTTCTGACCTCGCCGTTCGGGCACCCGGACTGGCTTTTTACATACTGGACACGCGGCACACTCTTCAGCGTGACCGCCCGAAAAACATGGGTCGCGCCGGACATCATGCCGCTCCCCTTTTAAGGGACCGGTTCAGGAAAATCTCACTCTGGAAAACGCAAGACGAAACGTCATCTAAACAGGAAAAATTCCGGCAAGAAGTTACGATTTTAAAACAGACTTCTCCCAGAACTGCCAGAGCGCATCCGGCAGGGAGAGGGTCAGTTTTGCGCGGGTGCAGGCAACGTAAAGCAGGTTGATTTCCTGATCACAGTTTTCAAGATCACGCTTGAGGCGCATTTTCTCCCGTGATGACAAAGGGCCTTTGTCCTGCTCTGTTTTTCGCACCCGCTCCATAAGCTGGCTCCGCCGCCTGCTCCATTCCTCAGGGCTCAGAAAATCATCCAGCATGATCACGGCATCAAACTCACGTCCCTTGGCCTTATGTGCGGTCGCGCACACCAGCCGGACATTTTCCGTGTTGTCACGGTACAGGGTTTCAATGCTCCTGATTTTATCGTTCAGCGTGTCCTTGTGTTTATCCACAATATAATAAAGCTTTTTTGCAACAGGATCTCCATCCCGTCCTTCCGCCGCATTTTCGAGATCCCGCCAGGAGGCATAGTCCAGCGCAGCCCCCTCCGGTTTCAGGGCAGGCTGGAACTGGCGCTGATAGAGGTTGAACGCCCCCCGAATTTCCTGGACGATATCGGTCACCCCGCCAAGAACATGGAAAGGCTGGGTGGCCTCGGCCAGCCCTTCAAACAGGCGGGCATTGGTCCGGGCCAGCACGAGGGTGTCATGCTCGGGCTTCACGCCTTTGCGGTGCGGCATGATCCGGCTTTTCACCGCAGGGTTCCCGTGCAGCCGGTAAGCCGGTGGGCGGGAGTGAGTTTGCAGAATGGCATGGGCCATCCGCGCCACCGGTTCACCAAACCGCCAGCTCCGGGTGAGCGGCAGCAGGGAGCCGTCCAGCGCCCCTATGGCGTCCACCGCGCCGCGAAAGGCATAAATGGACTGGTGCGGGTCTCCCACCGCGACAATCGGCAGGCCTGATTTTTTCAGGATGGAAAGCAGGACAGGGTTCAGATCCTGCGCCTCATCCACCATGATATAGTCATAGCCGGTAATTTTCTGCTCACGCTCGAATTTTTTCAGATACAGATCATGCGTGATGGGCAGATCATGTTTCTCAAAATCCACCAGATATTTATAGGCCTGCGCCACAAACAGGCGGACCTCCCGGTTGCGCTGGCTGTCGGGCTCCGGGCAATGGGCCACCGTAATTTTGGAACCCTCACTGATAAGAAAATTGCCCAGCGTTTTCAGCACTGTCTCGGCAGGCCCTCTGGCCTTGCAGCCCAGGATTTTTTCAAGCTGCCAGATATCCCGCGCCAGATAGCGGCCTGTAACCTTCCTGCCAGACTGGCCGATATTCAGGCTGCGATAGGCGTAGCTGTTGGCCGTGCGCGCTTCAACCCAGGCCGGAAAACGGGTACGGGCGTCCGCAGCGATTGCGGCATTGAATGCCAGATACAGCCCCCGGTGGCGGCTCCATTTCCTGCTGAACAGCTCCAGCGTGGAGGTCTTGCCACACCCCGCCCCGGCCACCACGCGAAAGCTTGAGGTCGGCTCCTGCTCCAGAATAGCGGTCTGTTCAGGGGTACACGCACTCATCTCGCTCTCTTCATACTTCTGCTGCCAGGTGCCCGGCGGCTGGTTGCCGGGCGGTATAGCGCACTTTTCCGTGCGCAGATACGCCGTCAGCCCCGGAAAACCGCCCCGACCCCAGCCAACCGCGGCCTGCCTGCTTGCACTCGGCCCCACCTCTCGGGCTATGGTGCCAGACTGATGCTGCTTACCTCATACTTTCAGGAGACCCATGACACAGCCTGATATGACAGCCCTGCGCGCCGCGGCCGGAACGGATTTTGAAGCCTTCACCAATGCGGAAGCCGCCATAGATCGCCTGTGCGCCCTGTATGATGAGAGCAGCCAGCGCCTGCAATCCGCCTTCCGCGCCCGGCAGGGCTGCCCGCCGGAGCAGGCCACCTACCCCTGCCTTGCGCTGGAGCTGCCCCCCGGCACCCGCGTGGAGGACCGCCCACCGTTTGACGTGATTCTGGCCCCCGGCTTTTACAGCACTACCATCACCCGTCCGGCCCTGTTCCGTGATTACCTGCGCGAGCAGATCAACCCCCTGCTGAACCATTATGGTCAGCCGGTGCTGGTGGGCCGCTCCCACCACCCCATCCCGCTGCCCTATGTGCTGGAAGAGGCCGTAACCGGACTGACAGAAGCTGACCTGCGCCTGTTGCAGGAGCAGTTCGCCATGCCCGACCTGCACGCCACGGATGACAGCATTGCCAACTGCGAACTGCTGCCAGACCCCACCAAACCCCGCCCGCTGGCGCTGTTCACAGCGGAACGCACGGACTACTCACTGGCGCGGATGCACCATTACACCGGCACCACGCCCTCTTCCTTCCAGCGGTTCATCCTGCTCACCAACTACCAGCGCTATGTGGAAACCTTCCGTGACTACGCCCGTGCGCAGGTGGATAAGGGCGGGGAATACACAGCCTTCATCGAACCCGGAGACCACATCTATACCGGCCCCGGCAGCCCTCTGGCGGACGCCCCGGCGGGCAGCCTGCCGCAAATGCCCGCCTACCATCTGTGCCGCCCGGACGGGAATGGCATCACGCTCATCAATATCGGCGTCGGCCCCGCCAACGCCAAGACCATGACAGACCATCTGGCTGTCCTGCGCCCGCATTGCTGGTTGATGGTGGGGCACTGCGCGGGCCTGCGCCGCTCCCAGGTGCTGGGAGACTACGTTCTGGCGCACGGCTACGTGCGGGATGACCACGTTCTGGATGCGGACCTGCCCACCTGGGTGCCCGTGCCACCGATAGCGGAAGTGCAGGTGGCCATGCAGGAAGCCACAACGCTTGTCACGGGCCTGCACGAGCCCGAAATCAAGACCCGCCTGCGCACCGGCACCGTGATGACCACCGATAACCGGGACTGGGAGTTGCGTCTGGCGCATCTGTTCACCCCGATCAACATGAGCCGCGCCATTGCGGTGGATATGGAATCCGCCACAATTGCAGCCAATGGCTTCCGCTTCCGGGTGCCTTACGGCACATTGCTCTGCGTGTCTGACAAACCTCTTCACGGAGAACTGAAGCTGCGCGGCATGGCCAATGCGTTCTATCGTGAACGCGTAAGCCAGCACCTGATGGTGGGCATTGAAACCATGCGTCTGCTCAGGCAGCAGGGCGTTGCGCGCCTGCATTCGCGCAAGCTGCGTGGGTTTGATGAACCACCCTTCCGGTAACGGCCCTGTCTGACCGCTTTCTCTTCTTTTACTGAAAAGGCTTCTTCATATGTCCCCCGTTACTTCTGCCGCCAACCTTCCGGAAGGTGTTCCCACCATCCGCGTGATTGCCATGCCAACCGACACCAACCCTGCGGGGGATGTGTTCGGTGGCTGGATCATCTCCCAGATGGATCTTGCCGCCGGCACCACCGCCGCCTTCCGGGCCAACGGGCGTGCCGCAACCGTTGCCATCAACGGCGTGGTGTTCATGGAACCCGTTGTGGTGGGGGATGAGGTAAGCATTTACACCCGCATCACCCGTGAGGGCCGGACATCCCTTACCATCCATGTGGAAACGTGGCGGCGCGCACGGCATACACACCTGACCACCAAGGTGACGGAAGGGGATTTCACCTTCGTGGCTCTTGATGAAAACCGCCGCCCCCGCCCTCTGCCGCCTGCAAGCCCGGCAAACTCTCCGACCATTGCCGCCAGCGCGTAAAAGCGCCTTATAGCGGGAAGACCGTTGCCGGGCCGGACTGTCTTTTTTTTGTCATGGCATTCCGTCTCGGCGAGGAATGGTCTAGAGCAACAGTCTGGGCCATCCTGCGGTGCTGTGTGCTGTGCTGTATACTGCGGGATTGGCCACATGACGAATGGCCTGAAGCAGCAGACAGGAGCCCGGCACACATGAAACATTGGCAGATTGACCAGTTGCCCTGGGACGAATTTGACCCCTCCCGCGTAGACCCGCAGCTGGTGCCCGCCATCAAGGCAGCAGCCGTGGTGGAGCGTAACAGCGTGGATTACGCCATCTACCTGAACAATGTGTTTCATGATGACCCGGACTTCAAACAGGCGGCAGACCACTGGGCCGTGGAAGAAATCCAGCACGGGGATGCCCTTGGCCGCTGGGCCATGCTGGCCGACCCGGAATGGGATTATCAGGCTGCCTTCCAGCGCTACCGGGACTTCTACCATATCCCTCTGGAGGTGGAGAAATCCGTACGCGGCTCCCGCACCGGAGAACTGATTGCCCGCTGCATGGTGGAAACCGGCACGTCCTCCTTTTACTCAGCTCTGGCCGACGCCACGGAAGAACCGGTTCTGAAAGCCCTGTGCAAGCAGATTGCCGCGGATGAATTCCGGCACTTCAAACTGTTTTATGACCACATGCACCGGTACCTGAAGCGCGAACGCATCAGCACCTTTCAGCGCGCCCGCATTGCGCTGGGCCGCGTGACGGAAAGCGAGGATGATGAACTCGCCTCCGCCTACTACACCACGAATGAACCGCCGACCCTGCCCTACGACCACAACCGCTGCATTGCGGCCTACATGTCCCGCGCCATGAAGAACTACCAGCCGCGCCACCTGCGCCGGGTGACAAGCATGGTGTTCAAGACCATCGGCCTGACCCCGCACAGCAGAATTCAGGATCTGGCCTTCTTCATTACGGAAAAACTGTTCTTCAGCCGTCAGCGCAAATTTGCCCGCATGGCCGGAGTTTCCTGACCCGGCACCTGCGCCGCCCGCCAGCACCGGGCGGCGGGCCTTTTATGCAGACAAACACTGTTTACAGGCCAGCTCCTTTTACAGGCAGGCCAGAACCCCACCATTCGGCAGGATATGCAGATACCCCTTCAACGGAAAGGCGGGTGACGTACGGCAGGTCTGCTGCATGTCCGCTGTGGGCGCCCCTACCGTCCAGTCCGCATTGGCAGCTTCATGCAGAATGCCGGGAATGGACCAGCCAACCCTGAAGCTGGAATGGCCATGAACCACCGGGCCTGTCACAACAAACAGGGTTGAGGGAGCCCGGTCCCCCAGTTCTGTCCGCACATCCACCACCAGCGTGGTGGCCATGGCCATGTCCCAGCGGTTCTCCTTGATCTGCTCTGTCAGGAACATGTTGGACACCATCATGGAAAACAGGGCCAGCCCCGCCAGCCCCACCATTCCGGCCCGCGTAAACAGACCAGACAGGCCACACAGCCACACCACGCCAAACGCCACCACAAATGAACAGCCCAGAAACATGCGCGGCGTCGGCTCCCAGCGGGTCAGGCTGACTGCGGGGAACAGAATGACCACGCACAGGCAGGCTGCCACCGCCACTGTCAGCACCGTGAGCTTCGGGTAAACCCGGAACGAGACAGCACACTGCACCCCGACTGGCACAAGTGCCACCAGAGCCAGCAGCCCAAGCCCATGCCGCGCTCCCGCCACCTTGGCCAGAGAGGCCCGGATTTCAAGCGCGCGCTGCCCAAAAGCCGAGAGTGGCAGCAAAGCTCCTCTGTCATCCCAGTGGTTTTCCCCGGCAATGTTACGGGTCAGGGCAAAAATCACGCAATACAGCGCCACACTGGCCAGTGGCACCACCAGGTTTCCCAGCGGAATACGGCGGTTTTCAAAAACGGCACAGAGAGAAAGACATCCAAAATACAGCACGATCACGCTGATAAAAATCTGATAACATCCCAGCGAAAATGCAAAGCACACCACTGCCGTAATAGCCCGCCCCCACGCCTCGGGCTGACGTAAAAAAACCTGATAACACCTTATGCCATACAAAAGCAGAAGCAGGCAGGCCGCCAGATTGAATGCCGTCTGCCGATAGCTGAGCAAGGTTGCCACAAGCGGGCTGGCCGCCACAGACATGCCCGCAGCCAGCACCAGTCGCCTGTCAAACCGGGCAGGCACGCAGTTCTGCAGCAGCACCACAATCAGCCCGGCATAAAGCAGCAGCACAAGGCCGGAAAACCCAAACCCGACACCAAACATGCTCAGATGGCTTGTATTCAGAATGCCCACCAGAATGGCTTCCACAAACCGCCCCTGCGCAAAGTATAACGCGGGCGGAAGCTGGGCGCTGCCGGCCAGAAAATCATCAGGGGTGTAGCCGGGCAGAAAAATTTGACCATAACTTAATAAAGTCACGCCAAAGATGCATAAAAATACAAAACTGGCGTCTTTATTGAATTTCAGATCCATTTCTTTATGCCCGTCAAACAATATTTTTAATTTAATGCCGCCTCAATACGGGAAAGAAAAAGGCCGCGTCAATCCTTTCTGGTTTTCTCAAAATATAGACCTTGTAAGGAATTTTCTTCTTTGTCTCATTTCCACCATAAAGACTGAACAGACTCTGCACTCCCCTCCCCCAGCAGGTTCCGCATGCCGCCCCAGCCGCCCGACACACTGCCCGTCTCCCCCGACTATCGTAACCGACGGATTGACCTCCTGCGTGGCGTGGCCATTCTTCTGGTGCTGTTCCACCATTTCTGTATTGCCTACCCGCTCGGCCATTCCGCACTGGGCACCCTGCTCACCCCCGACGGCGTGCGAGCTGTGGCGCGAAACGGGAATTATGGCGTCACGCTGTTTTTCGTGATTTCCGGCTTCCTGATTACCAGCACCACGCTGGCCCGCTGGGGCAGTCTGGCGGCCATGCAGGCTCGCGCCTTTTATGCCTTTCGCATTGCGCGCATCGTGCCGTGCCTGCTGCTCCTGCTCACGGCAGTCAATGTGCTGGCGCTGGCCGGAGTGCCCATTTTCGCCACGCATATCCCCGGCCTCTCCCCTCTTGCCGCCATGATGCGCGCCAATCTGGCCTCCCTCACCCTCAGCATGAATGTGTTCATTGCCCATTATGGCTGGGCCAATTACGCGCTGGGTGTCTTATGGTCCCTCTCGGTGGAGGAAGTGTTTTACCTCACCTTCCCGCTGGTAGCGCTGACCTTCCGCCGTCAGTCCCTGATTGTAGCCTTCTGGGCGCTGATCGCACTCATCGGCCCGTTCTACCGCATGACACATCAGGGGGATGAAGCCGGTTTTCTCTTCGCCTTTCCGGCTTCGTTCGATGGCATTGCCATCGGCTGCATGGCTGCTGTTCTCGCCACACGCTGGCGGCTGGAAGGCCTGCCCGCACGCCTGCTTCAGCCTGTTGTTCTGCTGGGTATGGTCACGCTCTATCTCTGGTGCTCCATCGGGCAGACCAATATCTGGGGTGTCTCCGCCATGGCACTGGGAGCTGCGGTGCTGCTGGTAGCCTCGGCACACCATGAAAATGGTCGCCTCGCCACCCGCTCCCGCCTGCTGCGCGGTGTGGAATGGACAGGCCGCCTGAGCTATGAACTCTACCTGTTCCACCTGATTATTCTGGGGCTGCTGCGCACGTTTTTTCCACCCGCGAGCGTGCCCCAGAGCGGGTTTGCGCGGTTGATGCTGCTCGCCGTGTTCTTTCTCGGCTCCTGCCAGCTGGCCAGCCTGATCAGCCGTTACTTTTCTGAACCGCTCAACCGCGCCCTGCGCAAGCAGTTGCACGCCACCGGCAAAGAAGCCCGCCCGCTGCCCGGCTCGGAGCCTCCCCTTTCATGTAAATGAGGCTCATGCAAGTACGGCGCACCGCTGCAAAAGCCCCTCACTCTGCGGCATTACGCTCAAACATCAGGGTTTCTTCATTCATGAAAACTGTTTTGGTGTAGAAGGAAAATCCAATCTTCTCCGCAACCCTGACAGACGCCGCATTTCCCGGCGCAATAATGCACAGGGATCGCCTGTACGGGGTTTCTCGGTCCAGCCACTGGCAGGCGGCCTGCACACCCTCCGTGGCAAATCCCTGCCCATGGCACCATGACGCAAGCACCCAGCCCGCTTCCGGGATGCCATCCATGGAGGGGGTCACACCGCGGTGCGCCTCATTAAACCCGATGGTGCCAACAAACCGGCCCGTCAGCTTCTCCCGCACAACCCAGAAGCCAAAGCCCATAATCCCCCACAGCCCCCTGTACTGCAGAAACCTGCCCCAGGACACATTGGCTGACTCCGGCACACCGGACGTATACCGCGCCACAACCGGGTCTGCTCGCATGGCGGCAAACTCTTCAAAATCCTCCCGCTGCGGAAGGCGCATAAGCAGGCGGTCCGTTTCAAGACACGGCACTTCAGACATTCCTGACCTTCCCCTTTCCCAACCCTCCCGCATGGAGCAGGACGCGGAGCCTCCGCAGGCGTCCCGGTTCGTTTCTATTCATCACCATAAACCCGCAGCCACGCAACCGGCCTTTGCCGTTCCGGCCCCTTTCCTCTGCCCCACTGCACACCACGCCCGGGGCCAGCACCGCCTTCCTCCCGGCATACGTGTGACCATGCGTCCTCCCCGCAGCGCGGCTGATCTGTGACAGAGCAGGATTTGACGGCGCTCCGTATCACGCTAGTCTGCCTGCCACCCAAAACGGGTCAGGAGAAAAACACTTCATGTTCAGCCATATCGCGCTTGGCAGTAACGACATTGCCCGCTCCAAACGTTTCTATGATGCCATTCTTGGCGCCACAGGCTGCGAACCAGTGGAACCCAATGCACGGGGGCGCCTGATTTACACGCATCGTGGAGGCCGCCTGGTCATCCTGCCGCCGCTGAACGGTGAACCCGCCACAGCGGGTAATGGCAGCACCATCGGGTTCGCCATGAACAGCCCGGAAGAAGTCAATGCCTGGCACAAAGCCGGTGTTGCCAATGGCGGCGTTGCCATTGAAGACCCGCCGGGTGTGCGCCATAGCCCTATGGGCGATCTCTACCTTGCCTACCTGCGTGACCCGGACGGCAACAAACTCTGCGCCGGACACCTCATGGCGTCTGAATAACCCTGTTTCTCCACAGAGTTCCGCCTGAAGTTCAAGCCTCCTGCGTCTTTTGATGCGGGAGGCATCAGAGCGTAAGTCCTCCAAAATATTAAACATTTGTGACTGAGTTGGAACTGCGTCCAGTTCCGCGCACACTGAGGCCTTCCGTTTCATCCCTTCTTTCGGATTGAGAAGACGCCTCTTATGTTGCAGCTTGACCGACGCTCGTTCCTCTCCCTTACCGCAGGTCTGGCCCTGACGACCGGTGCCACACTGACACAGAGCAGCCACGCCCTTGCCGCTCTGCCCGCCCGTCCGCCCCTGCGCAAGCACGAGCCGTTCACCTTCCTGTTCATTACCGACACACACCTCCAGCCGGAACTGAACGCCACGGCCGGATGCCATGCCGCCTTCCGTAAAGCACGCACCATTCCGGCAGATTTCGCCATTCAGGGCGGGGATCATGTATATGATGCGCTGGGCGTGAACGCCGGACGCGCCTCCACGCTGATGGATTTATACCAGCGCACAGCGGATGACCTCACGCTGCCCGTCCATCACACCGTTGGCAATCATGACTGTTTTGGCATTTACACCCAGAGCGGCGCCCAGCCGACGGACCCGCTTTACGGCAAGAAGTATTTTGAAGACCAGTTTGGCCAGCTTTACTATGCGTTCGACCACAAGGGCGTGCATGTTATTGTGCTGGACTCAATCGGTATTACGGCAGACCGGATGTATGAAGGCCGGATTGATGCGGTACAGCTCGCCTGGCTGGCGCGTGATCTTGCCGCCCAGCCGGAAGGCACGCCGATTATTGTAGTCACACATATTCCGCTTGTGACTGCAATGGAAGATTACGCCAGCCCCAGCCACACGCCGCCCAAGCATCATGCGCTGAGCGTGGTCAACGCGTATGAAGTACTCCCGCTGTTTGACCGCTACAACGTGATCGGGGTGTTTCAGGGCCACACCCACGTTCTGGAGCGGGTGGAATGGCACGGTGTTCCCTACATTACCGGCGGCGCGGTTTCGGGCAACTGGTGGCACGGCACGCGCTATGGCACGCCGGAAGGCTTCATGGTGGTGGATGTGGAAAACGGGGCCGTAAAAATCCGCTATGAAACATACGGCTTCCAGAGCATAGACCCGCATAATACCTGAGCCATAGCAGGGCCAAACAGAAAAAGCCGCCCGGACGGGCGGCTTTTCCACACAGCATTCCTGCGATTTAAAGCCTTAGAGGGCTTTAATGCTGACCGCAGATGTCTTGCCGTTCCGGCCAGCTTCCAGTTCATAGGAAACCTTCTGGCCTTCATTGAGGGTGTGCATGCCAGCGCGTTCGAGTTCAGAGATGTGAACAAACGCATCCTGACCGCCATCTTCCGGCTGAATGAAACCAAAACCCTTGGTGGGGTTAAACCATTTTACGGTGCCTGTTGCCATAACAAAGGCTCCTTTATCAAAAAGCGCGGTCGTGTACAAAACACACACGAAATCATAACTTTTAAGGAGAAAAACGAACGCAACACGCGCTGAATACCCGGATAAAAGCACCCGCTGGGCATACTCGTGCGCCTGTCAACCATGAAATGCAAGCATAAACGCACCTCTTCCCGTTTTCAGCCCCCCACCTCTCCTCCTCCCTCTCCCGCCGGAGCATCCGGCTGGCTTGCCTGTTCCAGCCGTGTTGCCTGACTGTTCAGGCGAGAGGCCAGAAGGTGACCAAAAGAGACCGCCCCAAGGCACAGCACCACAGAAAGTGTCACGTTTGCCAGCGCCCGCCCCCATGCCGCGCTGCGCAGCAGGTCCAGCGTTTGCAGGCTGAAGGAAGAAAAGGTGGTATAGCCACCACACAGCCCCACCATGACAAACAGCCGGGTATTATCAGAAACCGGATAGCGCCCATCCGCGAGGGTGAGGGTGCTGAAAAACCCGATGATGAACGAACCCAGCACGTTAATGCCCACAATCGTACCCCACGGCATCATCCGGCTGAGGGGGGCTGTCAGCAGTGTCATGGCGTATCGCGCAAGGGTACCCAGCGCGCCACCCAGCATGACAAGCAGACAAGACATAAACGACATCAGCAAGCCTTTCCTTCGGGCGGGCTTTCCTGAGCACCCGCCATACGCGGCAGGATAAAAGCACACCTTTCCTCCCCCAGAGAAGCTCGGCGGAAGCCCCCAGCCCGTGCATGGGCCCTATATTATAGGAGGGGATCCCTCCCCTGTGCTCTCCATTTCCTGGCACTCCTCACCAGAGAAACGAGTCAGAAGAGGCTTACCGTACAGCATCACACACCGCACCCTGAAATCCGGCCCAGAAATGCTGCCTCAAGAGCGCCCGAAACACATCCTGTCGCCACCCCGCACGAACAGGCTTCCAACACGCACCGTTTTTCCCTATTGCCCTGAAAAGGGTTGGCTCAGGCCAGTGTGCACAGGCACGGTTTTTCTCGCCCCCGCCCCGCTCACAGAACAGTATCAGGCAGAGTATGGACCCCAAAACCCTTTTCTCCGGCATCCTGCTTGCTCTGGCGGCTTTTGCGTCCTTCGCAATCAGTGATGCTTTCTCCAAGCTACTGGGCGGGCGGATCGACCCGTTCGAGGTCGCGTTCTCCGGCGGGGTGTTCGGCTGTATCCTGCTGCCGTTTATTCGCAAGCCCGGGGAATCCTACGCCGATATCATCCGCACGCAGGAACCGCTCATGTGGGGAGTACGGGCCACGTGCACCTTCGTGGCCACCGCCGCCAGCGTGGAAGCCTTCATGCTGCTCCCCATGCCCGAAGCGCTTTCCCTTATGTTTCTCATGCCACTGTTTGTCACCATCCTTTCTGTGCTGCTGCTGAAAGAGAAGGTAACCGGCTGGGCATGGCTGACGGTGGTGCTGGGTTTTATCGGGGTGCTCATTGTGCTGCGTCCGGGCCTGCGCGCCCTACATTTTGGCCATTTGTGCGCGCTGATTGCCGCGGTTGCCAACGCCGTGAGCGTGATCGCCTATCGGCTGGCGGGGCAGAACAGTGCGCGGCTTTCCCTGTTTGGCTCCAGCCTGATTGGCCCGCTGGTGGGGAATGGTGTGCTGATGTGGGCACACGCCACGTGGCCCCATGGCGTGACGACATGGATTTATCTGTTCGGTTACGGCTTTCTGGCGGCCTTCGGCCAGTTCCTGATGATGCTGGCCACAGCCCGCGCCCCGGCAAACCGCGTAGCCCTCCCGCAATACAGCCAGATGGTGTGGGGCGTGGCCCTGAGCTATCTGGTGTTCCAGCAGCCGCTGGATGGCTGGACCTTCGTTGGGATTGTGGTGGTCACAGCCTCGGGCCTGCTGAACTGGATTCGGCAGCGCATCAGATATGAGCGCATGGCCATGAAGGAGCGGCTGGAGCGTATGCAGGCCCGAAAAGCCGCAAAAAACCTTGCCAGAACACCCGCAGCCCAGCAGGCGCTTTCCGCCAGACAGCAGGCGGCGGCCACAAAGAAACCCCCTTCACGCTGAAACCTCTACCCCAAACGTAAAAAGACGTGGGCTGATGAGGGATTTGCGGAGCTGAAAAAGCGCCCTGGCCTGCCCGCAGCCGCAACGTAATCCGGGTTTCAAAGCGGTTTGGACATCGTTGATGTCTTATTAACGAGAATTCTCTTAATAATTGAGAAAAAGTCTTTTGACTTTTCTTAACGTAAGGTTACATCATTGTAACACCGGTAAGCTTAGTAAATTTCAAATCTTTTAATCAGGAGCATCTCTATGCGTATCCTTTCTGACTCCGAACTGACCGATGTTTCCGGCGGCGGTGCATCCCTCATCCCCCCCACCCTTGCCGGTCTTGCTGCTCTGGCAGGCAACACGATCATCGGGATCGATAACACCCTCAACAGCTTTCAGGATGCCATCGCTCCCATCGGCGTGGTTCTCACTGTCGTCACAGGCCCTGTTGTCGGAGCCCTGCACCAGTTCAATGATTTTGCAATCTACAAGGCTACACAAGGCCTGAATACTTTCGCACAGGCACTGGGCGGCACCATCGCGCCGGATTACCATTACGAAAATGAATGGATCAACGGCATCAACTGAAAAACCGCCTGAAAAGCCGGCCGCAAAACACTCCCGGTAAAGCGGCCGCTCCAGCTTGAAGTTGTTTGCAAACCTTCTTCAAACCTCAGGACATTTTTCCGCTTTCATAAAAAACATAGGCTGTTTCAAAATACTGTGTGCAAAACGGATGAGCCTTGACCAGGGCGGGAGACGTGCGCCCGCACATCTCTCCCGGCTTGAAAACAAACTGTTCTGCCACATGATTTTGTATACAGCCTAAAAAACAAGGATAACACGATGGCGTATACTGCATTGACTCTTACAGAAGAACAGCTTGAGAAGCTCCGGACTGACACTGATAACGGCACGACCAACGCGCTCAAGGGTTATCAGGATATGATTTCCTTTATTGCCGAGGCCGAAAGCAAAGGCACCAACACCCTCAGCCCGGACAGTTCCTTCTGGTACCAGCAGGCCATTACCGTCAATGGTAATGACATGACAAGCTTCGGCAACATCTTCATTCATGCTGCCACAGCCTACGGGTCACACTGGGATGGTGGGTCTGTAAACTTTCAGCCTCTGTCAGACTCCATTGGGGAATCTGTTATTCAGGACACGCTGAAGTCCGGCTCCCTGCAGCAGATCAACACCATGCTGCATGATGATATCGAGGCTTCTCTAAACATCGGGCACATGACACTGGGCGGCTGGGGCGGTTCCTTTTATTACTGGAACACGCCGTATGACGGAAAAGTGACAGTCGGCCAGCAGATTCTGGCAAACCCGCAGGAATATGACAAGTTCGTCGCCACCACGGCCAATGCCCTGTGCGTGACCGGAAACCAGGTGATCGAACAGCTTGGCCTGTCCGTTCAGTCCGGTTCTCTTCCTGTTCTGATCGACAATTTTGTCAATGCTCTGAGCGTGGGCGTGCCGACACTCCTCAACTCCTCCGCCCCCCTCAACGTCAAGGCCGACATTATTGCCCGCGCAGTGGATGTTGAATTCTTTGGCGGCAGCGCGGCAGGAAACCCGAACATGATTGACGGGTATATCTATATGGGGAAAGACCTGTTCGGTCACAGCCAGTGGGTTCCCACGCTGGGTGTCGTGACCTCACCTGTGCATCTTTCCCTCAAGGATGGCTGGATTTCCGACCAGCTTGATGACCTGCGTGCCACGCGCATTGCCCAGCAGGACACCCGTTCAGGTGATGCTCCCACCAATATCTATGAAGCCATCGCACAGGCCACGCACAGCCTGATCCCGGTTCCGTCTGAACTCCAGAAGCCTGACGGAACGTATATTGAACTGCCGGACCAGCCGTATCCGCAGCCTTTCAACCCCGGCAAGGACGCCAACGATCAGAACTCTCTGGTAAATGGCGTGCTCTCCAAGCTTCAGTCACCGCAGCTTAATGCTGCCAATGTCGCCACAGATTTCCTCGCCGCTTCTGCTCCGCAGGGATCTGCCCCGGCTGCAATGGCTGCTCTGGAAAAATCTGTTGAGTGGGCCGCACCTTCCACTCAGCCTGAAACACAGATGGTTGCAGCCGCTGGCGTTCTGGACACACAGTCCGCCCGTCACACCCCGCTGCCCACCGAACATCAGGGCCTGTTCAGCCAGGCTGCCTGAGTGTAGCAACACCGCGGCCTCTAAAAGCCGCGTACACAAAAATGCCGTGCCCTTTTACGGGGGCACGGCATTTTCATATCTAGCCCGGCATTGAGGCCAGGTTCCTCTCTACCGCAGAGCACGGCAGGTGCGGTGTTACCCGGCCATTGTCCGATCAACCGCAAGCCCGGCTGAAGCCTGACAGATGGGCATCATTTCCACATGGTTGATGTTCACATGCGCAGGCTGCGCCAGCACCCAGGCCACGGTTTCCGCAATATCTTCAGGCAGCAGCGGCTTTGTGCCTTTATAAACGGCATCAGCCTGCGCCTTGTCTCCCAGCCGCACCGCACTGAACTCACTGCCGCCGCACAGACCCGGCGCAATGGTGGTGGCCCGCACCTGCTTGCCCAGCAGGTCACTCCGCAGGTTCTGCATGAACTGGTCAACAAACGCCTTGGTCGCCCCATACACATTGGCACCCGGATAGGGATACGTGCCCGCCGTGCTGCCCAGTGACACCACATGTCCTTTATTGCGGGCCACCATCCCCGGCAGCAGCATACGGGTAATTTCCACAAGGCCCGTCACATTGGTGGCAATCATCCGTTCCCAGTCGGAAAGTCTGGCCTCCCACGCCTTGTCTAGACCAAGGGCCAGACCGGCATTGTTCACCAGCACATCCACCTCCTGCCAGCCTTCCGGCAGGGAGCCGGGCAGCGCCTGCACGGCGGCAAGATCCGTCACATCAAGCCGGAACGGCAGCAGCGCGGGGCCAGCCTCCTGCGCCAGCGCGTCCAGCCGCTCCTGCCTGCGCCCTGTGGCAATCACGCGGTAGCCATCCTTCACCAGCCGCAACGCAATGGCATGGCCAAACCCCGCTGTGGCACCGGTGACCAGAACTGTCTTGAGGGCATATGTCATTGTCTCTTCTCCATTGCGACGCTGAACGTGCCTTATCATGCGCCAAAAAAGCGCAGGCTGTCACGGGCTGGCTTACCTGCTCCCTCAGTCCTTCGGCTTCCCCAGAGACGCTGGCCACGGCCCGCGAGAACACTCGCACTGCGCCCAGATCTCCAGCAGTGCCTGCCCCAACTCTTCATCCGAGACTGAAAGCGGCACATCCAGATTTTTCTGGGGAAACTTCACCTCTGGCCATCCGGAATGCCCACCACCATGGGAACGACGCAAAGCATATATCGTCACAAAATCATCCACACGATAATGCCAGTTTGAGGAAACCATATCATCCTTCTTCCACATCGCCTCGATCGTCTTGAAGCCGTAGGCCTGCCGCATTTCCTCATCAAAGGCCCGACGCCGCAGATTGGAGGCTTCTTCCATAGGAAGAATATTCTCCCAACCCAGACTCTTTTCGCCGGGCTGATTAAAATACTCACTACTCAACAACGCCTTCCTGAAATTCTCTCCCAGCCAGAGCGGTGTTGCCGCTTCAACAGACGCATGCGCGCACCAGCCGGTGCGGGAAAAATAGGACCCTCTCCAGACTTCAAGAGAGACAATCGCAACAAATTTTGGAGTTCGACGAAATTCAGCTTTTTTTACGATACATCGCCTTAATCTGTTCCGGCGTTAACGGCGGCGGAGAAAACATCACGAAACCTCATCAAACTGTATGGTCAGCGGTTTTAAGGAAACGCCTGTAGCGAGTTCATAAGCTGCTATTTTTTCATCGGCTGCGTGATATGCCTGACAAATCTGTGTCCATACCGCATACCCTTTTGAGATGGTCCGTCATACAGGAACCGCCAAGGTATTAAGGCGCTTATTATCCCACCGCGCGTCCCCTGCCCGCCCTTACGGACTCAGCACATAGAACAGTCCCGCCGCCATGAGGATCGTAACCGGCAGGGTCGCAACCCACGCCAGCATAATGCGCGCGACCATGCTCCCCTGCACCCCGCTGCCAGCCCCCATCATGCTGCCTGCAATACCAGCGGTAATGATGTGTGTAGTGCTCACCGGCAGGCCAGTGTAGCCCGCCGTCAAAATCAGACCAGCCCCCACCAGTTCTGCCGAAGCGCCCTGCGCGGGAGTTAAATGCGTGCGGCCAATTTTCTCGCCCAATGTGCGCACAACGCGCTGATACCCGATCATGGTGCCAAAGCTGAGGCACAGGGCGCTGAGCAGCCGCACCCACCAGGGGGCAAATTCCACCACAGGCTGCACATGCTTTCGCAGGGTTTTCGCACTGGCCCGATCTACCGCCGGAGTGCTGGCGTTATAGTCCACCTGCTTCAGCCCGGCCAGAATTTCAAACACATCAGCCCGCAGCGCCATCAATGGGCGTGTTCCCACCACTGGCTCGTTCTGTGCCCCGCCCTGCGCAGCAG
Organism: Acetobacter farinalis; assembly: GCF_011516935.1. Classification (GTDB taxonomy): domain Bacteria; phylum Pseudomonadota; class Alphaproteobacteria; order Acetobacterales; family Acetobacteraceae; genus Acetobacter; species Acetobacter farinalis. The sequence goes on along the minus strand of NZ_WOTF01000010.1, from coordinate 11,088 downwards.
CCACAAGCGCCTCGGCCTTCAGGCGAGCCGCCGCAGCCAGAGCCTCCGGGCGCAGGCCGTCATGATCATAGCGGGTCAACAGAGTTTCAATCTGCGCAGCCTCCGCTACGGGCAGTGGCAGGCGGTGCGCTTCCTGCGGGTTCAGCGCATAAAGGGCTGGCAGCAGCCCCACCACAGTCAGCATGATCAGGCCGATACTTTTCTGCCCGTCATTATTGCCATGTGAAAAACTGACCCCACTGCAACTGGCCACCAGCAGCCAGCGCACCCAGCCCCGGGGCGGAGCCTCCCCTTTCGGGGGCTGATACAGGGCCGCATCCTTCACCATCGCCCGCAGGGCCAGATAGAACAGCCACGCCCCCACCATTCCCAGCAGGGGCGAGACAGCCAGCGCTTCCAGCACCTTGAACACCTGATGCCAGTCCACCCCCTCGCTCAGACTGCGTGTGTGCACAAGGGAGTCCCCCACAGCCACCCCCACAATCGCGCCAATCATGCAGTGCGAGCTGGAATTGGGAATCCCGGCCCACCATGTCAGCAGGTTCCATGTCAGCGCGGATCCAAACAGGGAGAGCAGCATAACCACGGCGGGCATGCCATCAGGCGGAGAGAGCACATCCGCCGGCAGCAGTTCCACCATGGCGTACGCCACACTCAGCCCTCCGGCCAACACCCCCAGAAAATTCATCAGGCTGGACAGCAGCACCGCCTGACCCGCCCGCAGGGAGCGGGTGTAAATCACCGTGGCGACCGCATTGGCGGTATCATGAAACCCGTTCACGACTTCGAATACACACACCAGAACGCCGCAGAACAGCAGGGCCATGATGGAAAACGGCGAATCAGGTGTGACATGCAGCATGAGAAAACGGACAGTCCTTCTTTTGTGCCGCCCGTTGATAGAGGAAGAAGAACAGGTTTTTAATCTGTTAATTCTATTTTTTACGACAAAGGCAGCCGCCGCACCTCGGCAACCCGCCTTATTCCGCCTTCCGGCGCACTTTCGGGGGCACGTTGGGCGTGCGCTCCGCCGCCATTTTTGCGCTCTCCGAAGTGGCCTGCGTCAGAATCCGGCGCTCACCGGGCCGGAGCAGATCCGCCAGCGTGCGGTTATCCAGCACAGCCATGAACGCGCCCAGCGCTTCCCCCAGCACACCCCGCAGCGTGCAGGCCCGCGCCAGAAGGCAGTCCTCACCCGCACGTCCGCTCTCTTTTCCGGGTTCGGTCATGCAGCCCACCAGAGCCATATCGTCTTCCGTGTGGCGCACCACATCACCCAGACATATCTGCTCTGCGGGGCGAGCAAGCATCAGCCCGCCATTGCGACCTCGCAACGTATCCACAAAGCCGCCACGACCCAGATGGTGGATAACTTTCACCAGATGATTCTCTGAAATACCATACACTTGCGCCACTTCATGAATAGACACACGCCACCCGGAATGCACCCCAAGATAGAGGAGTGTTCGCAGGGCATAATCGGAGTGAAGAGTAAGGCGCATCCCAAACAGGTACCATATTGACAGGTTTTCTTCCAGCGCCGATAAGATGTATGTAATTTACATCTTATAACGCATTCCTAAATGCAGGAGACCACATCATGGTCGCACTTCTCGACGATAAAACCCGCGCCCTCGTCACAGCTTGCGTGCCCGCTCTGGAAGCACACGGTGTGGACATCACCAGCGAGATGTACAAACGCCTGCTGGCAGACCCGGCCATCAGCGCTCTTTTCAATACCTCGCACCAGAAAAACGGAACCCAGCCCACCGCCCTCGCGCTGGCCGTGCTGGCCTATGCCCGCAACATCAATTCCCTCGACAAGCTGGGCACCATGGTGGAACGCATTGCTGAAAAGCATGTGGGCCTGAACATTCTGCCCGAACATTACCCGCATGTGGGCCGCGCCCTGCTGGGGGCCATTGCCCATGTGCTGGGTGATGCCGCCACCCCCGAAATCATGGATGCATGGGCCAAGGCTTACGGATTTCTGGCGGATGTGCTGATCAACCGGGAAAGCCAGATTTACGAAGCACATGAAGCCGCCCCTGGTGGCTGGGCTGGCTGGCGCTCCTTTACCATCCGCGCCCGCACACAGGAGAGCGAGACCGTAACCTCGTTCGATCTGGTCCCCACAGACGGTAAACCCGTGATGGCGCATGTGCCGGGGCAGTATCTCAGCTTCAACATCACCGTGCCGGGGCATGGCAGCCAGCGCCGCAATTACAGCATTTCCTCCGCACCCAACGGCCACAGCTATCGTATCAGCGTGCGCCGGGCCGATGGCGGCGTTGTCTCCCCCTGGCTGCATGACAGCGCACAGGTGGGCACGGAACTTCTCGTGTCCGCCCCTGCCGGATCTTTCACCCTGCCCACACCGCAGCCCGCCAGTGTCGTGCTGCTGAGCGCTGGCGTGGGCCTCACCCCGTTTATCGCCATGCTGGATGCCTGCGCGAGCAATGCTGGTGCGCCGCTGCACTTCATCCACGGCACGCACAACCCGCAGACCGAAGCCTTCGGCCCGCTGGTGCGTGATCTTGCCGCCAAAGGTCGGGTCAAGGCGGATATCTTCTACACCGGCATCCCGGCTGATGCCGCTGCCAGCCACAGCGCCCCCGGCACCACCGCCCATACGGGGCACATCACGCCGGAATGGCTCAGGGCCAATACCGCCGTTGGTGCGCTCTATTATATCTGCGGCCCGGACGCCTTCATGCAGGAGATGATCACCGGTCTGCGCGCTGCGGGCGTTCCGGAAGACCGCCTGCGGCATGAAGTGTTTGGCCCCGCCACCACGCTGGAAGACGCCCTGCACGCAGCCTGAGCGTTCCTCTTTCTACTCCACGGAGTTGCTCCCTATGTCCGCACATTCAGATGCAATGGCGTCCGCACACAGCTGTGCGGACATTCAGGTCCGCCGTATTTACGAAGCCCCCTCTCCCGAGGATGGTGCCCGCGTGCTGGTGGACCGCCTGTGGCCGCGCGGCGTGAGCAAGGAGCGCGCGGCTCTGGACCTGTGGCTGAAGGACATCGCGCCCTCCACGGAGTTGCGTCAGTGGTTCGGGCATGAACCGGCTCGTTGGACCGGCTTCCGCGAGCGTTACAGGGCGGAACTGGAGGCCAACCCCGCCTGCGTGGCCCAGCTTGAAACGCTCGCCCGCAAAGGCCGCCTGACCCTGCTGTTCGGGGCCAGAGACACGGAACAGAACGAGGCCGTGGTGCTGGCCGAGTATCTGCAGGACCGGCTGAAACACACCCCGCACTCTCCCAACACCTGATCCTGCACAGGCTCCCCTCCGGCCCATACACCGCACCGGGCCGGAGGGAGCCTTTCAGCACAGCGGAACAGAACAAACCGGGAAACGTGAAAAGAGTGCGCGCTGCATCTGCGTTCCAGAAAACTATCCACAGAGTTTTCCCACAGTCTTTCCCCGCTTTCTGTGGATAAGAAGACTCCGCACCTCAGAAACAGGCCCTTTATAAGTGGCAGTTTTCCGGGCCTTAGGGCTTTTTTTACATTTTTATGATTGACACATCCGAACACTCCGCCGCCTGAACGAGTCGGAAAAAGTACGAATCATCCACACCACGCGAACTCTGGCAGTCCTTGCCGGCACTCCGGCACCCTGTTGCCGTACGACATCTGCCTTGGCACAGTGGCGGGCCTATTTCAGCCTTACCGCGCCCTGAATCGCGTTCCGGCCGGTCTACCCGCCCGGAAGACACCCAGAGGACAGCAGACACTCCATGCATTTTATCCTGACCTTTTCATGCCCCGACCAACCCGGCATTGTGGCCGCTGTTGCCACCGCCCTGGCGCAGAAGGGTGCGGATATTCTGGAAACCCACCAGTTCAGTGACCACGCAACCCGACAGTTGTTCATGCGGCTGGCCTTCACGGCTCCCGCCCCCGGGGGTGTGGAGGAACTCAAGGCGTGTCTCGCCCCGGTAGCCACAAAATTCAGCATGACCATGCGGCTGCATGACGCCGCTGTGCTGCCACGCCTGATTCTCATGGTCTCCCGGTTTGATCACGCCCTGCTCAACCTGCTCTATCAGGTGCGGGTCAACTGGCTGCGGGCGGAGATTGTGGCCATTGTCTCCAACCATCAAGACAGCGCCGCCACCGCCGCGCAGGCGGGCATCCCCTATTATTACTGGCCCGTAAACAAGGACAACAAGGCCGAACAGGAAGAACGCCTGAGCGCCCTTGTTACCGAAACGCAGGCGGACCTCATTGTGCTGGCCCGCTACATGCAGGTGCTCTCCGATGCCTTTTCCACCGCGATGAGCGGCCGCATCATCAACATCCACCATTCCTTCCTGCCCTCCTTCAAAGGGGCACGGCCTTATCATCAGGCCTACGAGCGCGGCGTAAAGCTGATAGGCGCCACAGCCCACTATGTGACGGCGGATCTGGATGAAGGCCCGATTATCGAGCAGGAAACCGCCCGTGTCACGCACAGTCTTTCCGCGGAAGATTATGTGGCTGCAGGCCGCACTATTGAATCCCAGGTACTGGCCCGCGCCGTCAAACTCCATGTGGAACAGCGCGTGATGCTGAACGGCCACCGCACGATTGTTTTTTCCTGACCCCAGCGCGTTCTGAAAAGAGGCCCCACCCCATGTCAGACCACACGCCTGAACCGGACCAGACACCAGCGCTCACACCCGCCGGAGAAGCCGAACGTTCTGAAAGCCGCTTTTCTGTCAATTGGTTTTACTGCCTGCGTTGCCTGCTGGCTCAGGCAACCTTATGCCCGCTTGGGCTGACAGTCCTGTTTCTGAGCGGCGCAGAGAAACCTGCTCCCCTGCATGGTTCCCTCCTGCTGTTTGGGTTCATGGCGATTGTGCTCGCCCCACCGCTGGAAACTTTTCTTTTCTTCTATCTGCCGTATCGATTTTTCCGGCTGTTCATCAAAAACCAGACATGGTTGTGGGGCGTTTCCTTTGCCGTCACCACCATCCTGTTCATCATGGATCACCATGGCCGGATTGGAAACAGCTTCCAGCGGAACTGGCCCGCGGCCATTAATGTCGGGCTGATAAGCGCAGTCTGCTTTTTTGCGTGCTTTTATCTGACCAGCAAATCCCGGCGTGGCAGCCCGTTCTGGACCACGGCAACCTGCCACGCCCTCTATAATAGCGGCGTGACTGCCGCCGTTGCCATACAGGCCGCCCTCGCCCCGTAACGAAAGCCCGGCTTACGCATGGCCTCCGTCACGGCAGGGACTTCTTCTTAAAGCTTCACTTCGCTCTTCGGGGCCTGAACTACCATTCCCAGTTCGCTCAGGTCCGGAAGGTTCCGGATCGGTTCAGGCAGCTTGGGTTCACCCATAACCGCTGTAATCACAGACACTTCCGGCAGGATCAGCTTCGGTTCGTGCGGCTGATGCCCCCCCTGAACCGCCGTAATCACATGCACGTCCGGCCCAGTCAGCGGCGGCTCGGGCAGTTGATGACCACCACCATGAACCACCGTAATCACATGCACTTTCGGCTCAACCAGCTTCGGCTCGGGCGGCTGAAGATCACCACCAAGAACCGCCGTAATCACACGTCCTTCCTGAAAAGGGCTGTGGCCTGCATGGTTACCCAGAGCATGATGAAACGCATCAGCATGTCCCGCACCAGTATCGGGAGAATTCGGCAGGGAAAGAGGCGAAACAGATGTAGCCGTCATGATGTGCATCCTTGAGTTTTCTGGAATAGCGCATAAAAAATAGTAAACGCGCTGTATAAGAGGCACGCCGCCAAACGAGGCGTCAACAAATACAAGAGCTTTCCAGCCTGATTTCATAGAGTTGTAAAAATACTTCTTTTCTACCACCACAATTCTTTAACAATAACGTCATATTTCCCTGGAAAATGAATGTTAGAACGCGCCAAAACCGCATTTTCCAGACTCGCATCCAGTGTTCAGACACGCGCCTGACACGACCGTTCCTATGGAGAGCTTCATTTGACGCAGCAAATCTTCCCCGACCATATGAAAAGCTGGATTGCCGAAAATCTGGCGCAGGGATGTAGCACGCAGCAAATCAAAACCTATCTGCTCAACACCGCGTATCCGGAAGATCTGGTAGATCAAGAAATTCTAGCGGCCTCCACCAGCCCCTATCTGCCAGCGGTGCGTGCGTATTCCAGACTCCTCAAAAGGCGCGACTCGCTTTTAAAAACACTTGATTTTTACTGGAATCTAAATTCTGATCATAAAGAACTTATACGCAAACCCCTTCCTTTTTATGCAGATTTCATAAAAGACTATCTTTCGCAAAATCGTCCGGGCCTGTTTTCGGGGGCATTTGAACATTGGCCCGCACGAGGCTGGACTCCCAAACTGCTTGAAGAAAAAATCGGTCCAGACACGCAGGTTCCTGTGCAGTCCGGGCGCAACTCTGACCCGAATTATGATGAAAACAACCCGCAACACGGGGCCATGATGGCCTGCCGGGATTTTATCTCACTTGTGGAAAACTCGGTCGGGAATGATGTGTATCTGACAGCCGTGAACTTCGCGCTGGATAAACCGGAATTCGGCTTCGTGCGGGAGGATATCGGCTCGATCGGGGACGGATACATCACTCCCACCCCTGTTCCCAAATCCATTTTTCTATGGATGGGCCCTGCCGGTGTGGTCACCAGCATGCATCAGGACCTGAACCATATCCTATTTTGTCAGATATACGGCCGTAAAACCTTCAGGCTCTATCCGGCCATTCAGGTGCCCTACATGTACAACCATCGCGTGGTTTACAGCCCGGTCAACCCGGTTCAGCCGGATCTGGAACGCCACCCGCTGTTTGAAAACGCCAACGGGATCGAAATTACAGTGGAAGCGGGTGACATGCTCTACATCCCCATTGGCTGGTGGCATCACGTTGTGGGGGAAACCGCCAGTATCAGTGTCAGCCTGACCGATCTTGTCGACATGCCAAACCATTTTGTGGATTATCCCTACAACGTGTTTTCCGGAGTAGAACCAGTCGAAAGCTGACCCTCTTTCAGCAGACCGACTCCCTGCGGCGCTCCGGCTCCCCTGCGTGGATGCGCCCCAGAAACCTCTCAAACCGTACTGTAGCACTGCTAGCCGGAAAGCCCCGTCCCGCGCCGTGCAACTTGCTTTTCTGTGCCGTTACAACGGTTTTTCACACGCCCGCCACTGCATCCAGCCATAGGCTGCCAGCACCACAAAGGCTGCATAAAGGCCTGCTGTCAGGTCAAGACCACGCACCAGAAACAAGCCGGTATAGAGCACATCAACGCCCAGCCAGACCAGCCAACAGGCCAGATAACGGCGAGCCATCCACACCTGCCCCAGAATGCTGAAGGCGCTGAGCAGAGCGTCCATCAAAGGGTTCGGATCATCCGTCCAGCGTTGCAGGCCAACCCCCAGCAGCACCCCGGCGGCCCCACTCAGCATCACGCCCCGCACCATCACACCACGCGGGGGGGTAAGAACCTGCACCGTGCCCGCATCCCGCACACCGCGCAGCCAGTTCCACCAACCATACCCAGAAAGGCCTGCAAACACGCCCTGCAACGCCGTATCCGCATATAAATGCGCCCGCCAGAACACCGCGCCATACAGAACGGACGCCACCAGCATCACCGGCCAGCATAGCACTGTTCTCCGGCCCGTAAGCCAGACCCCCGCCGCGCTGAACAGCACAGCAGCCAGCTCCAGCAGGCTCATGGCGCGGCTGGAACGCGGGCCAGCGCGGTGGGCAGCCAGTCCAGCAGCTCTCGCCCTTCAGGGCTGGCAAACCAGCGGGCGTGGCCCAGCAGATACTCCGTATAGGCCACCTCCGCCGAAGCCGCATCCTTCAGCAGTGTGCCGAAATACGCCACTTCCGAAAAGGCAAACTCCACATGCACAAGAGGCAGCAGCGCCACCAGCAGGGCGCGTTCCGCCACACTGAGCGGGCGCACACTCTGGTAGCCTTCCAGCAGCACCTGCATCTGCCGATACACCGCCACGCCACGGTTCGGCAGGTTCAGCCAGTTCACGCCACTCCGCTCCAGCGCCACGGCCAGATCAAACACCGCACAGGTGCGGTCCGCCATGCCAAAATCCAGAATACTGGTAATGGCAGCGTCATACCCCGGTGCCCAGAGCAGGTTGGAGCCATGCCAGTCTCCATGCCCCCAGCAGGGTTTTACCTCCGGCAGCAGGGGGCGCAGTTTTGCGTGAAATGGCTCCAGAACCGTGCGAACATCCTGCTCCCATGGACGCCCTGCCAGTTGGGCCGCCAACCCCGGCTGCCGGGTTATCCAGACCTGTAACGCCGGCAGCAGCTCGGGCTGCCCCACCGCCACCATGCTGGACACCAGCGGGCAGTTCTCTCCCCGCGCGGGAGCCGTAAAGCCTTCCGCCGCCCTGTGCAGCCGGGCAAGTTCCGCCCCCGCTGCCCGCGCATGGCCTGCGGACTGATAAGGCTGCCAGGACATGGTATCCCGATACAGGTCCTCCCCATGAGCAGGCAGAAAAACCTCATAGGTCCACGGACCTTGCGTGAGGGCCGTAGCGCCGGTGCTGGTAGCCAGCACCGTGCTGGCTGGAATATCCCGCTCGCGCAGATGCTGCATGAAGGCATGTTCCACCTCCAGCGCCGCCACATTGCGCACGTGAACATGATGCCGCTTGATCACAACTGTTTTCGGACCAGCCCCTTGCAACAGCACAATCCCCGCGGCGGAAAAAGGCCGCATGCTGTGCCAGAGAATGGCCGTTGCCGGTGGCAGGGACGTATAGTGCGCCAGCACCGCCGCCACTTCCGCCTCTGTCAGGGGAGGCCAGTCACGCTTGTCCTGCACACCGTGTACGCCAAACTGGCCGGGCCGGTCCGCCGGGGCGTAGGCTGGGGCGGCACCATGAAGGCCGTGCGAACCAAAGCTGCTCATCCCGCTCAAAACCCCGTGGAAGCGGTAAACAGGGCCGCAAAGCCACCCCCCACGTAATAGTCCGGCGCACTGCCGGAAAGGGTTGAGCCATAACGGCCTGTGGTGTCCTTTGCGTTCAGCGTCGGGTCCGCCACGCCGGAGAGGTAATGCTGGTTACTGATATTGATGAAATTCATGCGAAACTCCGGTTTATGCAGCATGGCCACATCGGAAAGCCGGTAGCCCACGGCCAGATTGCCCGTTACATGATCGGACATCCGTTCATCATTCATAAACGTGGCATATTGATGCCCGGTATAATGCAGCGCCGCCACACCGAAGAAATGCCCGTCATCATAGGTCAGAGCAGCAGCGGCCTGAAGGGTGGGGCTGCGCACGGCGGTCTTGCCGCGTGTGGGCAGAAGATCACCACTGGCGGCAATGTCATTATCAATCGTGGCGTGCAGATACTCCCCGGACACATATGGGCTGAAATGATGCCACGGGCGCAGGCCGAATTCCACATCCACCCCCCGGCTGGTCTGACCGCCCGCGTTCAGGGTGGATTGCACGAAGGAGCCGTTTTCTGAAATAAGCGTTGCCACCTGTCTGTTTGTAAAATTGTAGTTGAACAGGGTCACGCTTCCCACAAACCGGTCATCCGTATACCGGTAGCCCAGCTCTTCCGAGATGGAATATTCATTCTTCACATGCGCGGTACCCTTGCTTTCCAGTTGGCCGGATGTCGGGTCAAACACATCATACAGTGCAGTTTCAGCCGGAGTGCGGAAATTGGTCGTGGTATCAAAAAACACCTGATGGCGCGGCGCAATCTGGAAACGCGCCCCTATGCGCGGCAGCGGCACCGCGCTGCTGGTGTTGGCATGATACGCCGCACCAGGCATGGCGTTGGTGCCGGTGCGCGTCATCATCACCTCCTTAAACCCTGCCGTCAGCAAAAGCCTGTTATGCAACAGGGAAAGACGATCCCCCAAGAACAATGCATTTGTCTGTGTAATGGTGTGGTTACTGGTGCCTAGAAGGAGAGAGCCGTCCGAGAGATGAATACCCGTCCGCCCGCCATTCCCCCAGATATTGGCGGCATATCCATCATCAGACATCGGGGTGAACTGCTGCTTCTCGTTATCATCGGTATAGTCGTACCAGTAACCCAGAACCAGATCATTCACTCCGCGCTTCCACTCCAGCGCGGTGGTAAAGCCGGACCGTGCGCTGCGCTGCGTATAGTCCGCCCGCACTGTGGCCCAGCCCGCCTGCGTGCTGGGCAGTGTCAGTTCATCCGCCAGAGGTTGCGTGCCATTATACAGGCCGGATGTGGGGATTTGCGTACCCCCCGCCGCATTGCCGTAAGCCCCTTGCGCGTACGGTGTGGCTTTCAGAGTCAGTCCATGCGCCATGTGCACCTGTACCGGTGCGGCCAGATACAGGGTGCGTTCGGGCTGCCGATACAGCCGCCAGTAATCAGAGCCCCCAGCCGTATCAGTCACATCATATCGGGCAGCCAGATTGTTCGCGCCGTGAATACCATCCTGCGCCCAGCTTTCTTTTGAAACCTGAGGATAATAGCTGTCAATTGCCTGGTTCCATGACCCCAGAAGTGCCGCGCTGCTGCCGTGCCCCCAGTCTTTTTGCAGCTTGAAGTCCACATGCTGGCGTACATCCCGCCCCGGCCCGCGCCAGTTATCGGTCGCGCCGTGAGAATAAGACACAAACCCCCGCAGGCCGGTCTTGCCCAGTTCGCCACTGTCCAGACGGATAAATTCGCGATTGGTGTTGTAAGAGCCGTAAGAGACGTTCACCAGCCCCCCGGCCTTCTCTGGCGGAGTGCGGAAACGCAGGCTCATCAGGCCTCCCGCGGCGTTCAGAACCGGACTATCCAGATCGGCAGCCCCCTGCTGGAGGGCGATGCTGTCATAATTCTCGCTATCCGCAAACTGGCTGGGGTAACCTGTATAATAGGCAATATCATTCAGCGGCATGCCTTCCAGCACGTACCCAATGGCATCTCCATTCAGGCCGCGTACGGAAATATTGGTTTGCGGGGAAAACCCCAGCGGATCGGAGGAAGCCACATTAGAGCACGTCCACTTTATTCCGGCTCATATCCAGCGGCTGTAAAGAAGTTGGCGCATTCGTCAGGAGTGAAAGCATCCAGGACTGATCCGGCGGCATCCCACAAGGTTG
>NZ_WOTF01000009.1 GCF_011516935.1 Acetobacter farinalis | reverse complement strand
GATCTGCTCAAAACGCAGATCAAAAGCTCTCCAGAAAACCGTCAATCAAATCGCCAAAACCCAGAAATTACTGGCCAAGCACATCAATCAACGGTTCTTCGATCCCTCCAGATCGACACAAATATCACGCTCATACCCCCATACGGGATGCTTTGCATAATCGGCTTCCCACGGCAGGTAATCGTGATATTTCCGTATGGGCAGACGGTCAGCCTCAATATAAACATTCGGATTATAGGGAATAACCAGAATACGTTCCTCTGGCCCGGCATACTGACGAATTTTCTGATCAATCAGATTATTGCTGGACTGGAAGAGATGAAATCCGGCCTGTTTGCGCTGAACATAATTCTCCTCAAACGGGGAGGAAACAGCATGTAGCCCGACCAGAACAGAGCTAGCCACCAGAACAGACGAAAAGCCAAGAAGCCTGCTTTTGTACTGATCAAGCCAAATGGGAAGCATTTGAGAAACCAGCCCCAGAGACGCCACCACAAACGCACCATCATGAAAGGTGGTTCCACCCCGGGCATCCAGAGAAAAAATACCCGCTATCGCGATCCCGCCTGCAACCCGGTACCGCGCTTTAAAAACGAGAACAGCACTCCCGATAACCAGCATCAGGACAGAAAACGTCTGCACCAGATTTGCCGGCAGAACAGACGGCCTGAGACTTTTGAAAATTGCCCCAAAACTGAATGGAATATAGTGCGAATAATAAAACTGGTTGTTTATAAAATGATAAACGATAAATCCTTTTATATCGGCATACACCAGCATCCATAAAAGCATGATACAAAAAGCAACAAGAATTCCTGAAAGAATATTGAAAATATCTCTCGTTTTTAATCCTGATGATCGGCTGAAAAACACAACAAGAAGTGAGAGCAAGAACAGAAACGTGACCGGCAGAAAGGAATACGCCACAAAAGGCAGAAATCCCAGAGAAGCCCCGCCTGCAACCGCTGCCCATTTTTCAAGGGGTCTATCCAGAAGTGCGGGAACAACCAGCAAGCAACATGCAAGAACTGTCAGGTCCCCGCCAAAAATCCAGTAGCCATTCATATTCAGGGCCTGGACTATCCACACAGGCCCTATCAAACCCAGAAATAACGCCGGAGCAATCAGCCGCTCTCGCCAGACCGTAGACCTGCTGGCGTGATACAAACCAAAAGCTGCCAGCACCGTGATGATGACCGCATTCAGACGGAACAGGAAAGCATATTTGTAGCCAACCAGTTTCCCTAAAATCCACGTTGCGAAATAAACAACCGGACCATGGGCATCAATATAATCTCTATAAAGAATATCGCCCTTTTCAAGAGCACGCGCACCGATATCATGTCCGGATTCATCACCAAACGGGTGATATCCAAAACCATAAACAGCCTGAATCAAGAAAATAGAAACAGAAACAACAACGATGCATATCGTCTTATTTTTCATGGAAATGAAATTTCTAATCTCTTTATACGGGACGAAGTCCTTATTATTATTCATATTGCCCACACAAATTATTTACAAATCATAAATACAGATTTACTGCATTCAGACAATATTTAAATAAAAATATCTTCTCTTGTAAGGAAAATGCGATTTCTTACATTTCGATTTTCCGCCCTGCCATGCAGAGCAGAAACAGCAGACAACACCTTCTACAGAAGGCGTGAGCTATTGTGCCGTTTCAGAAAATTACGCAAAAAAAATGCCAGCGGAAGAAAAATTCTTCACGCTGGCATTCTGTATCTTTCAGTAGTCCTGACCAAGCCGTGACTTCAAATCAGGACCGTGAATCCGGAGAAACCACCACGCATCCAGTCAGACGGCGGCAAGCTGCAACGGCATCTGTGTGGGAGAGGTTGGTCAGGCGGGCACGATAGAGGCGGCCTTTTTTCACCTGCACGGTCGCTACCTGTGCCTTGGCACCAGAGAGCGTTGCGCGGTTTTTCGCCTGCCCTGTCGCCTGCTGTGCCATGGAGGCAGAGCCAAAAGCCCCGACCTGAATGGCCCAGTTCCGCGGTTCCTCCGCTCGGGCTTTGCGGGTAAGCAGCGGGGCCGGTTCTGCCATGGCTCGGGGGATCAGGTGAATGGAATGGCCATGGCCACTCGTATTCGCAACGGGCGCGACCGGAGTAACGGCGGCAACACGGATAACATGCGCCGGAGGAGCAGCAGCTACCTGAGGTGTCGCAGCAGTACCCTGCGCATCATCCGCAGCACCTTCCACCGGTTCAGACGCATCAACAGCCTGCGCCACCTGCACCGGCGCTTCAGACGCCCCACCGGCAGCCACACCAGAAGCAGCCATACGCTGCGCCCAGACGGAGCTGACATCATTCCGCGTGGCGGAAGAAGGCGTTGCGCGGGACACCGGATGCCAGTCCGCACCATAGGAAGGCGTTTCCGGCGCACTGCTGTCAGCCGCGGCTTCCGCCACCTGCACAGGCTGGCTCCCTACGCTGGAGGGAGACTGCTTGTGTAACCAGGCCGTACGGACAGAGCCTGTTTCTGTAGCAGACTGTGTGGGCTGATAGGCCAGCGCCATGGAATCATGGCTGGCCACAAGCATATCGGCCTGAGAGCGGTTGGCAGGCCAGATGCCTACAATCCGGCGGCCAATGGAGGCCACATAATTCCGGGTTTCACGCGGCAGCGTGCGGTTGCGAGTCAGGAAATCCTCAAGCCGGCCGGGGCCTGCGTTATAGGCCGCCAGAAACCCGGGAGAGCCATACACATCATACATCTGCCGGATATACGCCGTGCCCGCCATGATGTTATCATGCGGGTCATACGGATCATCCCCCAGATTATAGGCGTAGCGCAGGGAATCATAGGTAGGGGGCATCAACTGCATCAGCCCCATGGCACCGGGTGCCGAGGTGACAAACTGGCCATTATGGAACAGTCGGCCGCCCGATTCCTGCTGCATGACTGCGCGGACCCACTCTTCCGGCACATCAAATTTTTTGGACGCTTCCTGAATATACGGCCCCCACGGATCTTCCGGCGGCCCGGGTGGGGCGTAGTAGGAACGGGCATGGGCGCGATATTGTGCGGCTTCTTCCGCCACAGGGAGAGTGGGAGAGCTACCAGGCACCGGCTGGGTGGCGCAGGCCGCCAGAAGAGCCAGCAACCCCAGCGCAGGAGATGTCCGCACAGCGCGCCGCAGGGCTTTACGCCGCCGTGTGGCGGGCACCTGACAAGAACGGGATGAGGGGTGTCTGGTGATCATGGATTATATCCGCCCTGCCCACGAAGCAAGACGCCAGGGACTAAGCCGGACGCCCTCCTGAGAGTATATGGAAAGAATCGTCTCTAAGTCTCTATAACGCCAACGTCTCTCATGCAACACATCATCCCTGCCAGCCCCGGCCTTCGGGCTGACTTTTCTGTGCGCACCGAAGCGCTGGGGGACGGAAGAAGAGTTGCGGGCCGCTACGCGATCGGATAGGCGAGAGGGCATGATGGTCAGTTCCGGTTCTTCTGAACACACAGGTTTCACCGCTCCTTCGGCCCCGCGCACCCGCTCGCGCATTGTCATGGCCTGCAAGGATATTGCAGATGGTTTCCGGTTGTGGCGGCTGGCCGCCACGCTCGGCTGGCTGGACATCCGGCTGCAATTCAGCGGGTCCACCCTCGGGCCGTTCTGGCTGACACTCACAACAGCTGTCATGATCGGCTCCATGGGGTTGATCTATTCCCAGCTTTTTCATCTTGTTCTGAAAGATTACCTGCCATACCTCTCAATTTCGATAATTCTATGGCAGACGGGCCTTGCCGCCCTGATTCTGGAAAGCTGTTCAACCTTTACCCGCGCAACGGAAACACTGCGCTCGGTGAACATGCCGTACACCGTGCAGGCCCTGCGCACCATGATGCGCTGCGGGATTGTGTTCAGTTATAACCTTGTGGTGCCTGTCACGGTTTTCCTGATTTTTGGTATCTGGCCCGGTTCCGACGTAGTGCTGGCCCTGCCTGCCCTGCTACTCTGGCTGGTGGATAGTGTGGCGCTGTGCCTGCTGCTGGGCTGCGCCTGTGCGCGCTTCCGCGATGTCCCGCCCATTGTGGGCAGCATCATGCAGATTATTTTCTACATCACGCCCATTATCTGGGAGCCCAAGCAGGTGGCGGACCATGCCTGGCTGCTCTATTTCAACCCGTTTTATTCACTGCTGGAAATTGTGCGCAGGCCATTTCTGGGGCAGGCACCTACGGGTGCCGCCTGGCTGATTTCGGGGGGCATCAGTCTGGTGTTCTGCCTGCTGGCCCTGTTTGTTTTCTCCCGCTCCCGCAGCAAACTGGCGTTCTGGGTATGAGTGGCTCTCTTTTTGACGCCCGGCGCGTGCCCGCCGGAACCTCCACCATCAGCATCCGGAATCTGTCTCTCGAATTCCCGATTTTCCATGGAGGGGCGCGCTCGCTCAAGAAGATGCTGTTCCGGCAGGGCAAGGCGGCTCTGACCAGTTCACGCAGCCTGCGCACCGGCGGGGAAGTCCGCACCGGCCGCCCGGATGGCGGCCCCGTTTATGTGCAGGCTCTGGAAGATGTGTCTGTTGAGATCCGCTCGGGCGAGCGTGTCGGGCTGATCGGGCATAATGGTGCGGGTAAATCCACCCTTCTGCGCGTCATGGCGGGCATTTATATGCCTGATTCCCTGAATGTCGCCATTCGCGGGCAGGTGGCCGCCCTGCTGGACGTGAACTCCGGCATGAACCCGGAACTCACGGGGCGTGAGAACATCACACTCATGGGGCGACACAAGGGGCTGAACACAACCCAGATCCGCCAGCTTGAACAGGATGTGGAATCCTTCGCGCAGCTTGATACTTTTCTGGACCTGCCGGTCCGGCTGTATTCGTCCGGCATGATCGTGCGGCTGGGCTTCGGGCTGGCCACGGCCATCACCCCGCAGATCCTGCTGATGGATGAATGGTTCATGGCGGGCGATTTCCATTTCCGTGAACGCGCGGAACAGCGGCTCTCCTCCGTTGTGAACAGCACGGATATTCTGGTGATCACCTCCCACGCGCTGGATGTGCTGGAAACATGGTGCACCCGGTTGATCTGGATGGAGGGCGGGCGCATCCGCATGGATGGCCCGACCGCCGATGTCATGGCCGCCTACCGCGAGGAAATGCAGGCCCCTGAACCGGAAGCTGCCCCGCCCGCCGAGCCGGCAGGTTAACCCAGCAGGCTGATCCCGCAGGCCAGCACGCCCAACACCCTGCACCCGCACCGCACCCTGATTGCTGCCGGGGGAGCAGCCCTGTAAAACTGGGTTTTTCAGCTCCGGGGGCTGTTGTGCTGCGTCTCACACCATTTCTGATTTATCTGGCTGCGGGATTTGCTGAAATTGCCGGCTGTTTTGCCGTCTGGCTCTGGCTGAAGGAAGGGCGCTCCGCGTGGCTGCTTCTGCCGGGCCTTGCCAGCCTGCTGCTGTTTGCACTGCTGCTCACCCGCATTGAGTCAGACTCCGCAGGCCGCGCCTATGCCGCCTATGGCGGCGTTTACATCACGGCATCCCTGCTCTGGATGCGTCTGGTAGAAGGGCGCACGCCCGATAAATGGGAACTGCTCGGGGCGATGGTCTGCCTTGGCGGGGCCTCCATCATCCTGATGGCGCCCAGAGGCTGAAGGCAGTCAGATAAGCACCCCCTGCCCGTGCGCCATAAAGGAACACGGGCAGGAGAACATTGCTTTACATGCTGATGACGTAAAACAGTGTTGCGGCGATGGTAATGGTGATAGGCAGCGTGAAGATCCAGGCCAAAGCAATTTTGGTCAGCATCTGCGGATTGATCCCGCTGCCGGAGCCGACCATGGTTCCGGCAATACCTGCCGTAATAATGTGCGTGGTGGAGACCGGCAGGCCGGTATAGCCCGCCGTGGCAATCAGGCCAGCGCCCACCAGTTCGGCAGAAGCCCCCTGTGCGGGAGTGAGGTGCGTATTGCCAATCTTCTCACCCAGCGTGTGCACAATGCGCTTGTAACCAATCATGGTGCCAAGGCCGAGGCACAGGGCGCTCAGCAGACGCACCCACCACGGAGCATATTCCACAGTCGGGCGCAGCGCTGCACCAATGTCCTTGGCGCTTTTCTTTTCCGTGGCAGAAGCCTCCGGGTTGGACGCAACGGCTTTCAGGCCAGCCAGAACTTCATAAATATCGGCACGCAGCATGGAGGGCACGACTGTTGCCGGGTCTGTGGTCTGCAGGCGCTGCACGGAAGCCAGAGCTTCTTCACGCAGGCCATCATGGTCATATTTCTGGAGAAGCGGTGCCGCGATAACCGCCTGCGGGGCGATCTGCGGAATATAGGATGTGGCATTCGGGCTGAGCGCAAAGGTTGCGGGCAGGATGCCGATAATGGTCAGCATGATGAGGCCGATGCTTTTCTGGCCATCATTGCTGCCGTGAGAGAAGCTGACACCCGTGCAGGTCAGGATCAGCAGGCCGCGCACCCAGCGATGCGGGGGTTTTTCACCCTGCGGCGGCTGGTACAGTTCCGGGTCTTTCACCAGATGCTTCATGATGAAGTAAAGACCACCCGCACCCACAAGCCCCAGAATGGGGGAAATGGCCAGTGCGCGCAGCACTTTCCAGATCTGGGTCCAGTCAACACTCACGGCAAGCCCGCGCGTGTGCAGGAAGGCATCCCCAATCGCAACGCCAATCAGCGCGCCAATCACGCAGTGAGAGCTGGAGTTGGGAATTCCGAACCACCAGGTGAACAGGTTCCATGCCAGAGCCGTGCCGAACAGGGAGATCAGCATGGGAACGGCCGGGTCTCCATTCGGGGGGGAGAGGACGTCAGCCGGCAGCAGTTCCACCAGCCCGTACGCCACGCTGATACCCCCGGCCAGCACGCCGATGAAATTCATCAGACCGGACCAGATCACAGCCACACGCGGCTTGAGGGAATGGGTGTAAATGACGGTTGCCACTGCGTTGGCAGTGTCGTGAAATCCGTTAACAAATTCAAAAACGCAAACCAGCAGGAAGCATGTGGTCAGCGCAAGGATGGAAAACACCGAATACGGAGCGAAATGAAGCATGGGGAGCAGAACCTGTGTTGCACTTCCCTGCATTAAGACCAGTTTTTTACTTTTTTCATCTCCCTGAAGAGGGATTTCATAAAACCTTAATTGTTCCAAAGGGTCGTTTTACAACCCGACAATAAACATTAGTACTATTATAACAGTCTTGATTTTTATAATAACCGTTTTGCCAAGGCAGGACTAAAGCAGGCGCGTAAACTTCAGGAGGAGCCATGTTCCGAGCATGATGGCAAAGCATAGAACCCCTGCAACCACCGTGCCCCATGAGCCATCTGTAAGAAACATGCCGCCGGTATTCATACCGAAAAAGCCGGTGACAAATGTTGCGGGCAGCATCAACGTCGTGCCGACGGACACGATATACAGGCGATGGTTGGTTTCTTCCGCCTGATTGGATGTCAGCTCATCCTGCAGGGACCGCGCACGGTCCTGCAGGGCCAGAAGGTCATCCAGTGCGGCATGAACCTGCCGCTGGGAGCGATCTCGCAGGTCATCTTCCGCCCATTCCGGCAGTTCCAGCTCTTCATCCCGAAAAATACGGTCAACCGGAGCCAGCACGCGGCGCAGCTCCGTGGAACGGCGGCGGACAAGGCCGAGCAGACCGCTCATGCGGCCAAGGTCGGTATCACGGTCCAGCATCAGCAGGACATCTTCCGCACGGTCAAGCTGGTCATCCAGCCGGGCGAAATCCCGCCGGAGGGTATCGGCAAATTCCAGCAGGGCGCGGTCAACCAGCTTGGCGGGGGAACGCGGGATCAACCCACGCCGGATTTCATGAAACACCACGCCAAGAGCGGGAATCGGGTGCCTGCGGGTGGTGATCAGCAGGTCCGGCTGAAGAGCGAACCGCCATGTGCTGACATTCCGGTCATCATCCGTCGTGGTGTCATCAAAGGCGGGCAGCGCACCGAAGACTGTTTCTTCCTCACTGTCCAGACGGATGCTGCGTTCCAGATTGGTAAGCACCTGCCGGACTTCCTCCGGCAGGGAGGGAATGCTTTCAATCTGCGTGCGGGAGAGGGTGTGGACAATATCGAAATGGAACCACGCCCAGCCATCTGTATTGGCGAATTCCGGCGGGAACGCGCCTGTCATCAGGCGGTGGCTCACAACCTCCCGATCCATTTCCACCGGCTCCTGACCGGGGCGACAGAAAATAGCCCAGATCAGGCCGTCACGCAGCAGCGTGCCACCTTCAGAAATGGTATCCGGCAATGTGGAGGAGGCGGTTCTGGCCATCGCTGAACTCCCTGTTTCCCGAAAGGGCGATCATTGCCTGTCCCATGAGGAAACGGACTGTTAACGGCCCGCCGCAAACTGGTCCGCTTCATATCACGGCGGGCCGTGGAGACAAAGTCCTCATGGGCCGCCGTGCGCGTTTTTACCGCAGAAGGAGCCTCAGCGCGGGCGCACCGGGCGCGCAGGCCGGCGGCCTTCCGCCCCCGCACGCGGGGTGGCAGTGGCCGGTTTGCGGGCCGGTTTCAGCACGGGTGCGGCCGTAACTTCGGCTTCAAGCTGGGCAATCCGCTTCCGCACGCTCTCCCGCAGGGCCGGAGACGTGTGGGATTTCATGGCCGCGAGCGTTTCCTTCAGGTCACGCAACTGCTTCTGCTTTTCCGGCAGGCTGCGGCGGATAGGCTGGTTATCAGACATTTGACCATGAAAGGCACGCATGGGTTTAAGCTCCCTTGATTATTCCAACAGGCCTTCAGCAACCAAGACGCTGCCAGAGCACCACAGACACAAGCCCACCCCCGGCAACACGCCGGAAAGGCGGGGGAAACAGTAGAGTTTTCAAGCTAAGCGCGCACATTGCCCACCCGGCAGGCCAGAACCAGCCCGGGCAGCATGCTCAGCAGTTGCGAAGAAGGATTTCCCGCAGGGCTGAGAGTAACATCTCGCACTGCTGGTCTGTTCCAACCGTGATCCGCAGCCACGAGGATGTGCGCACACCGCGCAGATGCCGGACGATAATGGCGCGCTCCCGCAGGTGTGCCGCCAGTTCCGCAGCATCGCGGTCAGCATGCTGAACATAAACAAAATTAGCCTGTGAAGGCAAGACCTTGAAGCCCAGATCCCCAAGCTTTGCAGAGAGAACCCTGCGTGTTGAGATCACCTTTTCCACGCTGTCCAGAAACCAGTCCTCATCCTCCACCGCGGCGGTGGCCCCGGCCTGCGCAATGCGGTCCAGCGGGTAGGAATTGAAGCTGTCCTTCACGCGGGTCAGCCCTTCAATCAGTTCCGGCTGGGCAAAGGCAAAGCCCACCCGCGCCCCGGCCAGCGCGCGGGATTTGGAGAAGGTCTGCACCACCAGCAGATTCGGATACGTCTTCACCAGAGAAACAGCGCTTTCCGCCCCGAAGTCCACATAGGCTTCATCCACCAGCACCACGCGGTCCGGGTGCATGTCCAGCAGGCGGCGGACCTCATCCAGCCCCAGCGCCATGCCGGTTGGCGCATTGGGGTTGGCCAGCACAACGCCGCCGCACGGCCCGGCATAATCCGCCACCTGAATCCCCATGTCCTCATCCAGCGGAACAAGCCTGTATGGCAGGTCGTACAGGCCGCAATACACCTTGTAGAAACTGTATGTGACATCCGCGAACAGGATAGGCTCGCCGTGGCCAAAGAAGGCCTGAAAGGCATGGGCCAGCACTTCATCCGAGCCATTGCCCACAAACACATTCCCGGCCTCCAGCCCCACGCGTTCACCCAGAACGGTGCGCAGACGGAGGGACTCCGGGTCCGGATACAGGCGCATGCCGTTATCCGCCGCAGCCTTCATGGCTTCCAGCGCACGGGGAGACGGCCCATAGGGGGATTCATTGGTGTTGAGCTTGACCAGATCGGCCATTCTGGGCTGTTCGCCCGGCACGTAGGGTGTCAGGCGGTGAACGAGAGGACTCCAGAAACGGCTCATGGCTGAACTATCCACAAAAGAAGAAGGCAGCCCGCAAAAGGCTGCCTTCTCCCCTAACCGATGCGTTTCCGCCTGAAAAGCCTGTGTTCTGTCAGGCCTGACCGGCTTCGTGCTCCTTGAACAGGGCCAGCAATGCCGCATTGCCCTGGCGCTGGGCCAGATCAAGCGCATTCAGCCCCTCACCGTCCCGATGGGTCGGGCTGGCACCGGCTTTCAGAAGAAGCCGCGCCATATCATCCCGCCCGAACATGACGGCAAACATCAGAGGGGTACGCCCCACGGCATTAGGCAGATCCACCTGCGCCCCGGCCTGCAGCAGCATGCGGGCAATGGGCAGAAAGCCCTTGAACGCCACCCCGGCCAGCGCCGTTGCCCCTTTTTCATCCTGCAAATCAGGCGAGGCCCCGCGCATGAGCAGCACGCTCACAGCTTCAATATGGCCGTTATAGGACGCCAGAATGAGAGGCGTGTAGCCTTTTTCCACCTGCAGATCAGGGTTCATCCCGGCATCCAGAAAGCTGGAGAGCAGATCTGCCTCTCCCTCCCGCGCGGCATTGATAAACAGGGCTTCAACCTGCTCCTGCGTAAAACTGCCATACGCCCCACCGGCAGCCGGGGGCTGCGCGCCCTGAGAACGCGGGTTCTGGGGAGAAACCTGTGTCATGCTCGAACTCCGGAAAAATTCCTGCAAAAATGCATAGCCTGCCTGACCTGCCACACCATAAAGGCTGCACTGGGGCGGATGCTCTGGCTCTGCCCTTATACTCCAAACGCTCCACCCTGTGCAGCGTTTCCTGCCCATGGCCCCCTCGCCGGGAAGCAGCAGCCTTCACGCGCAAGTGATCTTCCCTTGGCAGGCCGGATTGGACAGGGGCGAATAACCTGAAAATCCGTGGTAAATCAGGGGGTCATGCCTCCCTGTTTTACGTCCCCGCCGCTGATTTTTATCTGACATCCGGCCCAGAAAAACAAGATACCCCCTCCCTCTCACGCAGCTTCAGGCCGATCTCGTGCGTTGAACGCCAAAAGCAAGGATCTGAAGACATCTCTGAAAGACCAGCACAGTCCGGCAAAATCCGGCTCCGCCCCGGAACGGGTGCTGGAAGGCGGAGAGTCATACTCCTGCTCTTGCCCAATAATGCCGGACCGTGTGAATGTAATAACCTTTGAGACCTGCCGGTATCCCGGCTGCGTGGCTTCACCGGGCCAGAACAATACAGTGTCCACTCTGAAGGATAGGTTAGCATGCGTGCCTCTTTTCCCACCCCACTTCACGCACCGGATGGTCTGAACGCCGGGGGAGCGGCCAATCTCGATAACCTGTGCATCAACACCATCCGCACCTTGTCCATGGATGGCGTGCAGAAAGCGAATTCGGGGCACCCCGGCACCGCGATGGCACTGGCTCCGGTTGCCTACACCCTGTGGCAGGATGTGCTGAACTATGACCCGGCAGACCCGCTCTGGCCGAACCGGGACCGCTTTGTGCTGTCCATCGGTCATGCGTCCATGCTGCTCTATTCGCTGATCTTTCTGGCCGGTGTCCGGCAGGTGAAGAACGGCAAGGTCACGCAGGAGCCGTCCCTGACGCTGGCTGACCTTGAGCAGTTCCGTCAGCTTGACTCCAAAACACCGGGCCACCCGGAATACGGCCACACCACCGGCGTTGAGACCACCACAGGCCCGCTCGGGCAGGGCTGTGGCAACTCCGTCGGCATGGCGATAGCGGAAAAATGGCTGGCCGCTCACTTCAACAAGCCGGGTTTTGAGCTGTTCAACCATGATGTCTACACCCTGTGCGGGGATGGCGACATGATGGAAGGCATCTCCAGTGAAGCCGCCTCCACCGCGGCGCACCTGAAGCTGGGCAATCTGATCTGGTTGTACGATTCCAACCGAATCTCCATTGAAGGCTCGACCGATATCGCCCTGACGGAAAATGTCGCCGCCCGCTTTACCGCCTATGGCTGGCAGGTGCTGGAACTGAAGGACGCGAACGATACCGCAACCCTGAAGACCCTTCTGGCTCAGGCCAAGGCCGAAACCGAACGCCCCACCCTGATTGTGGTCCATTCCGTGATTGCATGGGGTGCGCCGCACAAGGCTGGCACCGCCGCAGCGCACGGTGAACCGCTGGGCGCGGAAGAAATCCGTGAAACCAAGAAGGCCTACGGCTGGCCGGAAGACCGCAGCTTTTACGTGCCGGACGGTGTGCAGGCTCACATGCAGGAGGGTCTGGGCGCGCGCGGTGCCAAGGCCCGTACGGAATGGGAAAAGCTGTTTGCCGCCTACCACACGGCGCACCCGGAACTGGCGGCTGAACTGGACGCTATTCTGAACGGAAAACTGCCGTCAGGATGGGATGCGCAGATCCCGGTTTTTGATGCCAACGCAAAAGGTCTGGCCTCCCGCGCCAGCTCCGGTGAAGTGCTGAATGCCGTGGCAGGCCGCCTGCCCTGGCTGCTGGGTGGCTCGGCCGATCTGGCACCCTCCACCAAAACCCTGCTGAAAGGCGAGGAAAGCTTCCAGCCGCCTGCATGGAACGGTGCCTTCAGCGGCCGGAATTTCCATTTCGGTGTGCGTGAGCACGCCATGGGCGCCATTGTGAACGGCATGGCCCTGTATGGCCTGCGCCCCTTCTGCGCCGGGTTCCTGATCTTCTCTGATTACATGAAAGCCCCCATCCGGCTTTCCGCCCTGATGCACCTGCCGGTGACCTATATCTTCACGCATGACTCCATCGGCGTGGGGGAAGACGGGCCGACACATCAGCCCATCGAACAGCTTGTGCAGTTGCGCGCCACCCCCGGCCTGATCACGTTCCGCCCCGGCGACGCCAACGAGGTCGCCGAAGTCTGGCGGTATCTGATTGCCAAGCAGGATGGCCCGGTGGCTCTGGCTCTCAGCCGCCAGGACCTGCCCACGCTGGACCGCAACCGCTTTGCTTCCGCCGCTGGCGTGGCACAGGGCGGCTATGTGCTGGCAGACAGCAAGGAGACACCAAAAGTCATCCTGATTGCCTCCGGCAGTGAGCTGAGCCTGGCCGTATCCGCTTATGAGGCTCTGGAGAAGGACGGCATTCCGGCCCGCGTGGTCTCCATGCCGAGCTGGGAACTGTTTGAAGCCCAGCCACAATCTTACCGCGATGCGGTGCTACCGCCTGCCGTTACAGGCCGCGTGACGATTGAAGCCGCCTCCCCCATTGGCTGGGACCGCTATGCCGGCCCCACGGGTGAAATTATTGCCATGCGCGGCTTCGGGGCATCCGCCCCCGCTGGCCAGCTTGCGAAAAAATTCGGCTTCACGCCGGAAGCTGTACTGGAAGCCGCCCGCCGTCAGGCACGGTAACGGCCACAGCTTCACACGACTATTCAGACGCTCCTCTGCCACCCGGCTGGCACAAGCCAGCCGGGTGGCATGCAGAAAAGGATTCCAGTCATGACTGCTTCTTCACATAAAGGTGCCAACCCGCTGCGGGAGCTTGCTGCCGTGCAGCAATCCCCCTGGTTTGACTTTATCCGCCGCTCCTTTGTTGAAGACGGCTCTCTGGCCCGCATCGTGCAGGATGATGGTATTCGCGGCGTGACCTCCAACCCGGCCATTTTCCAGAAGGCTATGGGCGAAGGCACGGAATATGACGCGCAGATCCGCTCCATTCTGGAGCATGAAATTGTCTCCCCCGGTGCGCTGTATGAAAAGCTGGCCGTGCGGGATATCAAGACAGCAGCGCATATTCTGGCGCCTGTTTATACTGCCACGCACAAGAAAGACGGGTTTGTCAGCCTTGAAGTCTCCCCCTATCTGGCGCGGGACGGCAAGGGAACGGCCCATGAGGCCACCCGCCTGTGGGCCGATGTGTCCGAACCCAACCTGATGATCAAAATTCCCGCCACACCGGAAAGCATCCCGGCCATCCGTGAGACCATTGCGGCGGGCATCAACGTGAACGTCACGCTGATTTTCGCGCTCTCCGCCTACAAAGCCGTGGTTGAGGCCTGGCTTTCCGGACTGGAAGACCTGAAGAAGAAGGGCGGTGATCTCTCCTCCGTGGCGTCTGTCGCCTCCTTCTTTGTAAGCCGTATTGACGGCAAGATTGATGCGGAAATTGATCACCGTGTGAAAGCAGGCGACAAGGACGCCGAGGCTCTCAAAGCCCTGCGCGGCAAGGTGGCCATTGCCAATGCCAAGATGGCCTATGCCTACTGGCAGGAAATGATGCAGACCCCGCGCTGGAAAGCGCTGGAAGCCGCCGGAGCGCAGTCACAGCGCCTGCTGTGGGCCTCCACCGGCACGAAGGACAAGGCCTATAGTGATGTGTTGTATGTGGACAGCCTGATTGGCCCCCATACCGTCAACACCATGCCGCCCGCCACCATGGAAGCATTCCGTGACCATGGCACCGTGGCCGAAACGCTGACAACCGGGCTGGCTGAAGCCCGCCATGTCATGGAAGAAGCCGAGCGGCTGAACCTTGATCTGGACGGCGTGACCACAACGCTGGTGGAAGAAGGCGTGACCTCCTTTGAGGAGGCGTTTGACAGCCTCCTCGGTTCCGTGGCCGCCAAACAGCAGGCCATGCTGGCCAACAAGCTGACCGACATGAAAACCAGCCTGCCCGCACCGCTGGAAGACGCCGTCCGGAAAGGGCTGGAGGCATGGCGCAAGAACGGCACCATCCGCAAGCTGTGGGCCAAGGACCCCTCAGTCTGGACCGGTGGCTCGGAAGGCCAGTGGCTGAACTGGCTGAACATTGTGGATGACCGCCTTGCCCACCTCTCCGAGCTGGAAAGCTTTCAGGCTGAGGTCAAGGCCCGCAACTTCAAGCAGGTTCTGCTTCTGGGCATGGGGGGCTCAAGCCTCGGGCCGGAAGTGCTGGCCATGACCTTTGGCAAGCATGAAGGCTTTGGCCACCTGTATGTGCTGGACAGCACGGACCCGCAGCAGGTTGCCACGTTTGAAAAGAAGATCGACCCGGCCCACACGCTGTTCATCGTTGCGTCCAAATCCGGCGGCACGCTCGAACCAAACATCCTGATGGCCTACTTCCATGACCTTGCCAAACGCACGCTGGGCGAGAAGGCTGGCTCTCACTTCGTGGCCATTACCGACCCCGGTTCCAAGCTGGAAGCCCAGGCGAAGAAAGACGGCTTCTGGAAGATTTTTGCAGGGGACCCGCAGATTGGCGGCCGGTATTCCGTGCTGTCCAACTTCGGGGTGGTGCCGGCCGCAGCCGCTGGCCTGCCGCTGAAACTGTTCCTGGAAGACGCCCTGCGCGGCGTGCGCATGACAGACGCAAGCGTGCCCCCCGCCCACAATCCCGGCGTGCAGCTGGGCACCATCATGGGTGTGGCGGCCACACAGTTCGGCCGGGACAAGCTCACCATCATCGCCACGCCGCAGATTGCCGATTTCGGTGCATGGATGGAGCAGCTTATTGCTGAATCCACCGGCAAGCATGGCAAGGGGATTATCCCCATTGATGATGAGACACTGGGTGGCCCGAAACGCTATGGGTCCGACCGCCTGTTCGTGTATCTGCGCCTTGCCGCGGAACACCAGCATGAGCAGGATGAAGCCATTGCCTCGCTGATTGATGCCGGGCAGCCGGTTATCACCATCACCCTGCACAGCAAGCGCCAGATCGCACAGGAATTCTTCCGCTGGGAGATTGCCACGGCCGTGGCGGGTGCGTTCCTGGGGATTGATCCGTTCGATCAGCCGGATGTGGAAGCCAGCAAGGTGGAAACACGCAAGCTGACAGACGCCTACAGCAAGACCGGCAAACTGCCGGAGGAAAAGCCCTTTGCACAGCATGGGCCGTTCTCCTTCTATGCGGATGAGGCCAATGCAAAAGCCCTCAAGGGGGACAGTGCGGAAGCCATTCTGAAAGCGCATTTCGACCGTGTGAAAGCGGACGATTATGTGGGCCTGCTGGCCTATATCGAGCGCGACCGAAACACGATGGAGTGGATGCAGCACACGCGCCTGAAAATCCGTGATGCCAAGACCATTGCCACGGCGGCTGAATTCGGCCCCCGCTTCCTGCACTCCACCGGGCAGGCCTACAAAGGCGGACCGAACACCGGCGTGTTCCTCCAGATTACCGTGGATGACGCGAAAGACCTGCCGGTACCGGGCACCAACTACACCTTTGGCGTGGTGAAAGCCGCGCAGGCCCGTGGGGACTTTGATGTTCTGGCGGAACGGGGCCGCCGCGCCCTGCGCGTCCATCTCCACGGTTCCCTGAAAGACGGTCTGGCCGCTCTGGCAACAGCGCTGCACGGCGCCCTGTAAACTATACGGAATAAAGATAAGGAACTGAGCATGCAGATTGGCATCGTCGGGCTTGGCAGAATGGGCGGCAATATTGCCGTCCGCCTCACACGGCATGGGCATGACGTGGTGGTCTATGACCGTGACACCGCGGCTGTTGAAAAAATCGTGGCCCGTGCGGAAGGCGGACGCGCCACCGGAGCCAGCAGTCTGGCGGATGTCGTGGCAAAGCTGGCCGGACCGCGGCGCATCGTATGGTCCATGCTCCCGGCAGGTGAGATTACGGAAGAAACCGTGATGTCACTGGGTGGCCTGATGCACCATGGCGATATCGTGATTGATGGGGGGAACTCCTACTACAAGGACGATATCCGTCGTGCAAAGACGCTGGCTGAAAAAGGCATTGATTATATTGATGTCGGCACATCCGGCGGCGTGTGGGGGCTGGAGCGCGGCTACTGCATGATGTACGGCGGCGCACGGGAAGCCGCTGAACATATCGACCCCATTCTGGCCGCTCTGGCTCCCGGAATTGGCGATATTCCGCGCACCCCCGGTCGGGACCGTGATGGCGTGGACCGCCGTGCCGAGGAGGGCTACCTGTATTGTGGCCCGGCGGGCTCCGGCCATTTTGTCAAAATGATCCATAACGGGATTGAATACGGCATGATGCAGGCCTTTGCTGAAGGCTTTGACGTGATGTACCGCAAGGACTCCCCGCTCCTGCCGGAAGATGAACGCTTCTCCCTGAATCTGGCGGATATTGCGGAAGTCTGGCGGCGTGGCAGTGTCGTGTCCTCCTGGCTGCTGGACCTGACAGCACAGGCGCTCACCAAGAATGAGACCCTCTCCGAATTCTCCGGGGAAGTGAATGATTCCGGTGAAGGCCGCTGGACCATTGAAGCGGCCATTGAAGAAGCCGTGCCCGTACCGGTCATGGCAGCCGCGCTCTTCACGCGGTTCCGTTCCCGCTCTGGCAACACATTTTCGGAAAAAGTGCTCTCCGCCATGCGTTACGGCTTTGGCGGACACGTTGAAACAAAAGAGTAAGTGCCGTTCGGCACAGGACGACAGGGTTAGGACAGGGAGCGCAGACGCAGAATGACGGTTACAGATAACGCCCTTCACGCAGCGCTTGCGCCCCCGGCCTCCCGCATCCGGCTGGTGGTGTCCGATATGGATGGCACCCTGCTGACACCGGAAAAGCAGATCACGCATCATTCGCTTGCCGCTGTGCAGGCGCTGAAGGATGCGGGCATTCCGCTTTGCCTTGTCAGCAGCCGCCCGCCTGCCGGAATCGAGATGTATTTTGATGTGCTGAAGCTCGGCACGTCCTACGGTGCGCTGAATGGCGGCACCATTTTCAATGCCGATGGCACCGTACGCTCCCGGCTCGCACTGGACCCGGAAGCCGTGCAGGACGCGCTGGACATGCTGAAAGTGCATCATCTGGATGCCTGGCTGTTCCGTGGGCATGAATGGCTGGTGGACAATGAAACCGGGGCCTATGTGGAATCAGAACGACAGATTCTGCGCATGGACCCGCAGGTGGTGTCTTCCTTCGCGGGCTCCACAACGGGCGTTGGCAAGATTACCGGCTCTTCCACGGATTATGGGGCTGTAGCCCGGCAGGAAGCGGAAATTGGCATGCTGCTGCAAGGCCGCGCCAGCGTGGCCCGCTCCAGCGAGTGGTTTCTCGACATTACGCCGCTCGAAGCCAACAAGGGCCATGCCCTGCGCCTGCTTGCCGCGCAGTACGGCGTTGACCCCTCGGAAGTGGCCTGCATTGGCGACATGGACAACGATGTGCCGATGTTCAAAGCCGCAGGGCTTTCCATTGCCATGGGGCAGGCTCCGGACTGGGTTGCCGCCCAGGCCCATTTTGTCACCGCCTCCAACACGCAGGAAGGCTGGTCCAAAGCCATTCAGGATCTCGTGCTTCCGCGCGTGGTCTCCGGGGCCTGACCCATGCCCCGCCCGCCGCATGACATCCGGCTGGTGCTGGCTGATGTGGATGGCACACTGGTCACGCGGGAGAAAGTTCTCACCCCGCGTGCCATCTGGGCCGTGCAGGCCTTGCGGGAGCGCGGCATTCTTTTTGCCATAACGTCCGGCAGGCCACCCCGTGGCATGAGCATGCTCATTGAGCCTCTGGACCTGACCACGCCCCTCGCCGGGTTTAACGGCGGCATGATGGTGCAGCCGCCTGATATGCGGGTGCTCAGCACACTGCGCCTCCCCCGCCTCGTGGCGGAAAAAACCCTTGCCCTGCTGCAGGATCACGGCGTGCCCGCATGGGTGTACACCCCGCAGGACTGGCTGGTGCCCAATGCCTCCGCCCCGCATGTGGCGCAGGAGCAAAGGACCGTGAAGTTCCCGCCGCGTGTTGTCTCCTCATATGAGGCGGTTCTGGATGATATCATCAAGATCACCGGTGTGAGTGATGATGCGGACCTGATGCGCCGCGTGGCGGCCACTCTCGCGCAGACATTGGGAGAGACCGCCTCGGCTGCACTTTCCCAGCCCTGGTATGTTGACATCACGCACCCGGATGCCAACAAGGGCGCCGTTGTGCATACACTGGAACGCCTGCTGGGCATCCCTGCCGCCGCCATGCTGACGGTGGGAGACCAGCCGAACGACGTGCTGATGTTCCGCGCCAGCGGAGCCTCTGTTGCCATGGGGCAGGCTGCGGACAGCGTGAAATCCAACGCCACCTGGACAACAGCGTCCTCGGAAGAGGACGGCTTTGCCAAAGCGATCGAGCGGTATGTGCTCGGAGAGGACTAGACCCATGACCGGACAGAACACCCGCACCGGCAGCGTTGCCGTTTTTGCCAACCGGGACGAGGTTTCCCGCCATCTGGCAGACTGGCTCCTGAAGCAAGCGCTCGAAAAAACGGATGGTCCGTTCAGCATGGCGCTCTCCGGCGGCAGCACACCGCAGGGGCTTTATGGCCTGATGGCCTCGGAACCCTATGCAAGCCGCTTTCCGTGGGCGCGCATGCAGTTTTTTCTGGGGGATGACCGCTTTCTGCCGCATGACCATCAGGACAGCAATTCCGGCATGCTGCAGCGGCTGCTGTTCTCCCGCGTGCCGGTTCCTGCGGAGAATGTTCACCTCATTCCCGCCACGGGCACGGCGGAAGACGCCGCCAGAACATATGAGGCAGAGCTGAAGCGGTTTTACGGGGCCGATACATTCCAGCCGGGCAAACCGCTGTTTGATGTCAATCTGCTGGGTCTGGGCGCAGATGGCCACACGGCGTCCCTCTTCCCCGGTCAGCCGGTGCTGAAGGAACGCACCGCATGGGTTTCCACCTGCGTGCCGCCTGTGGCCCCTTATACGCGCCTGACCCTGACATACCCCGCCATCCATGCCAGCCGCCATGTGGTGTTTCTGGTGGAAGGAGAGTCCAAACGGGATGTGGTGGCAAAAGTCCGTGCGCAGGACCCCGCCTGCCCGGCCAGCGGCATTACCGCCATGGGAGACCTGACATGGGTGCTGGACCGCGCCGCCGCCCCTGAAGACTGAACAAACCGCACCAAAGGCGCCCCCCCAGGGAGAAAACGCCCTTGGGGAAAAGCGCTCACGGATACACCTGGAAATACGCCCGGGGAGACATCCTCCGGTTCGCATAGAACGA
The DNA here is from genome assembly GCF_011516935.1 of Acetobacter farinalis. GTDB lineage: Bacteria > Pseudomonadota > Alphaproteobacteria > Acetobacterales > Acetobacteraceae > Acetobacter > Acetobacter farinalis. Next base: position 57,069 of record NZ_WOTF01000009.1, on the reverse strand, counting down.
CGCACTAAAAAGTAAGAACAAGGAACCACAGCATGACCGGCACACCTTTGGACCCCGCTGCAAAACTCAAACAACAGGCTGCCATTCAGGCTGCGGCTCTGGTGCAGGACGGCATGGTTGTCGGGCTTGGTACGGGCTCCACCGCGTTTTTCGTGGTGGCGGAACTGGGCCGCCGTGTGCGGGAAGAAGGCTTGCGCATCTGTGCCATTCCCACCTCCAACGCCACGGAAGCACAGGCGCGTGAGGAAGGTATTGAACTGACCGGCTTTGGCGCGCACCCTGAGCTTGATATCACCATTGATGGCGCGGATGAGATCGAACCGGGCACCCTCAACCTCGTCAAGGGCCGGGGTGGCGCGCTGCTGCGTGAGAAAATTGTCGCCTCCGCCGCAAAGCAGTTTGTGATTGTGGCAGACAGCAGCAAGTATGTTGACCATCTGGGCATGCTCTGCCCGGTGCCGGTGGAAGTGGTTCCGTTCGGCTGGGAAAATGTTGCCGTTCATCTAGGCAGGCTGGGCGCGCAGGTCACGCCACGCAAAATGCGGGACGGCTCTTTTTATCTGACAGATGAAAAAAACCTGATCATGGACTGCGTGTTTGGCCCGATTGCAGACCCGCAGACACTGGGGCAGGCAATCCATAACCTTGTGGGTGTTGTGGAACACGGGCTGTTCATTCACATGGCAACGCAGGCCATTATCGCGGGGGCTGAAGGCATTCAGGTTCTCCACCCCACCGCGTCCGGCGCGCAGAAAGCCACCGCTCTGGCGCCCTCCGCCCACACCGCGGCACAGGGTGCTCCCGAGCACGATCATATTGCCAGAAATCAGGTCGTGCTGCCGCCCCAGCCAGCGGCGGAGGGAATCAAGAAACAGCTTCTGGTCATCATGGGCGTTTCAGGCTCCGGCAAAACCACCATTGCGCACGGGTTGCGGAATGAACTCGGCTGGCCGTTTCAGGAAGGGGATGACCTGCACCCCGCCGCGAATGTTGAGAAAATGGCTGCCAGCATCCCCCTGAATGATGAAGACCGCTGGCCCTGGCTGGCAAGCTGCCATGACTGGCTGGCCCGGTGCAAACAAGCGGGCACAGGCGGCATTCTCACCTGCTCCGCCCTGAAACATTCCTATCGGGATGCCTTGCGCAAGGGGGGGCTGGACCCGATCTTTATCTATCTGCACACGCCGGAATCCATTCTGCTCCAGCGGCTGAAGAACCGGAAAGGCCACTATATGCCGCCCACCCTGCTCCCCAGCCAGTTGCAGACTCTGGAAGAACCGGGCGCGGATGAACACGCTATGACAATTCCCGCAGAGGAAACCCCTGCGGCAACCATTGCAAGCATTCTGGCGTATCTGAAAACGCTCTGACTGAACCACGGAGGAGTGCCGCGTGAGCCATAATTACGCAAAACCGCTGACATCTGGCCAGAAGATCGAACGGTTGCTCACGCGTATTCCTCCCTCCTGGCATGTGCGCATGGAGAGAGAGACCGGCAGCGCCACATGGCGCGCCGTTGTGCACGCACCGGAAACATCTGAAGGCGCGTGGAGTGATGCCCATATGGACCCGGCGGACGCACTGGAAGATGCCTGGCGGCGGAACCGCACCCTGCTGGCCTGAGGGCGGCCTGACCCCGTACGTCAGGGCTGTCTAAAAACCCGCCAGCTTTCCTTCCTCTGTGCAAGACAGCGCATGTTCCCCCGCTCCTTTGGGGGAAGCGGCGTCTTGCACCATCGCCCTCTATATTCTACCGTATATAATACGATCAGGCCGGAATACCGATGCGCTCCTTTATGCTCCCCTTTATGCGCCGATGCAGGCTGTTCTGCACGTCCGGCCTCATGCTCGGCCTTCTGGGGGCCGGGCTGGCCGCCCCGCAGGCGTTCCCTGCCCAAGCCATGGCACAGACCGCACACCCGGCCAGCCATGCCTCCGCCCCTGCTGATACGCTGGCAGCCCCTGCCCCTCCTCCGGTCGCAGAGCACGCCCCCGTTTACCCGCGCACGGTTACGGACCAGAGCGGCACCCCCGTCACGCTGGGTAAGAACGCGGCCAATATTGCCGACCTGTGGTTCGCCCATAACGAGATTACCGTCATGCTGGGCGGGGCGGAACGCATCAAGGTCTCGGCCAACAAACCCGCTGATCTGCCGTGGCTTTTTAAAATTGCCCCGACTCTTCTCTCTGCTGAAACCGGCATCCGCCCGGAGATTGCCAACCCGGAAGATCTGCTGAACCGGCATATCGGGCTGGTGTTCGTGCCCACCCGTGCCAAGGCGGAAGATCTGCGCAAAACAGGTCTGCCCACGCTGGACGCCCACTACACGACCCTGCCGCAGATGCTCGCCTCCGTGGACATGACCGCCGAGGCCCTCGCCACCCCTTACGCGCGCCAGATGGCAGGGCAGTACCGGCAGGCCATGGAAGGGCTTTTGCAAACCCTGCATGCCCGCACGGCCGCCCTGCCCGCTGCGGCCCGCCCGCGTGTGCTGCATATCGCCCGCCTTGCCCCTTTGCAGATTGATGGCGCGAATACACTGATTGACGCCTGGATTCAGGCCGCAGGCGGGCGCAATGCCGCCGCGGAGGTTTCGGGCAACCGTCGCCCCGTTACGTTCGAGCAGATTGTGGCATGGGATCCGGACATCCTCATTCTGGGGCCGGATGCCGGAACCCTGACGGCTGAAAGCCCGCTGCGCACCCTCAGCGCCTTTCAGCGCGGCAGGACATGGACCAGCCCGCAAGGTGTTTTCCCGTGGGACCGCTACGGGTGTGAAGTCCTGCTCCAGATGGAATGGGCCGCGCAGCATATCCACCCTGACTTGTTCAGGGATTTTGACCTGCGCCGGGATGTGAAGACTTTCTACACCCGGTTCTTCCGCTACACCCTGACAGAGGAGGATGTGACACGCATTCTGGCCGGTCAGTCTCCGGCACCCCCTGCCCCTGCCCCCTGAGCGCCTGAAATTAGGTCTTTCCTCACACGGGCAAAAGCAGGCATTAGGGACAGTGTGAAACACCGGACAGACGCCCCGACAGACGCTCCTCTGCCTGTTCCCTTGCAGCCATGACAGGCTTGCTGGACCATATGCGCACCCACAACACGCCGCCCCAGCTTCTGGCGGCGCTTCGTGCGCTTGTACGCACGGATAACCTGTGGGTGATTGCATTGGCGGCTCTGGTGGGAGGGCTGGCGGGCTGTGCTGTCAGCCTCATGACAGCCACTACACTGCTCGCGCACCATCTGCTGGCTCCGGGTTCGGGCCGACTGTCCGGCCTTACAGCCATCAGCCCTGTGCGCGCCCTGCTGGTGCCAATGGGCGGTGGCCTGCTGCTGGGGCTGAGCAGCCTGTATCTGGCCCGCACAACCCGCTTCCGCCCGGTAGACCCGATTGAGGCCAACGCCCTGCACGGAGGCCGGATGTCCCTGCGGGACAGCCTGATTCTGGCCGGGCAGACCATTCTTTCCAACGGCTGCGGGGTTTCTCTGGGGCTGGAGGCCGGATTCAGCCAGCTTGGGGCAGCCTTCGGCTCACGCATCGGGCGGCAGTTGCGCATGCACCGCTCCGATGTCCGCCTGCTGGTGGGCTGCGGGGCGGCCGGAGCCATCGGGGCGGCGTTTGACGCCCCGCTGGCCGGAGCATTCTACGCGTTTGAGCTGATTATCGGCTCCTACACCTTTACCGCACTGGCCCCGGTGGCTCTGGCCGCTATCTGCGGCATTGGCATTGTACATCTGACAGGCACTGTCCTGCTGCCGGTTCAGGTGGAAACCCCGACCAGCATTCCGCTTCTGGCCTACTTCCCCATTGTCCTGCTTGGGATTTTTGCCGGGCTGGTGGGAGTGATGCTGATGCGCGTCGTCACGCTGACAGAACACACCTTCCGCAGCCTGCCGCTACCGGTCTGGCTGCACCCGGCGCTCGGGGGGCTGCTGGTAGGGGGGCTGGCGCTTGTCTCGCCCTCCGTTCTTTCCTCCGGCCATATGGCCATGCGCGCGGGGCTGATTGCTGCTCCCCCGCTGATGCTCGCCCTCGGGCTCCTGGGGCTGAAGGCGCTGGCCTCCGCCATTTCCATTGGCTCCGGCTTTCGCGGCGGGCTGTTCTTTGCCTCGCTGTATCTGGGGGTGCTGACCGGCGCGGTCTTTGCCGGGGTTCTGGCCCCGCTGGCGGTTCTGCCGGTGTCTGTCTGCACCATTGCGGGCATGTGCGCGCTGGCCGTGGGCGTGATTGGCGGCCCCATGACCATGATCTTTCTGGCGCTGGAAACCACCGGCAGCCTGCCGCTGACAGGCGCTGTGGTGGTTTCCGCCATTGTTTCCTCCATTACCGTGCGGCGGACATTCGGCTACTCCTTCGCCACATGGCGCTTCCACCTACGCGGAGAAAATATCCGCTCGGGCGTGGATGTGGGCTGGATGCGCACCCTGACGGTGGAGCGGATGATGCGCACGGAAGTGGTCACCTTCCCCGTGACAGAAACCGTGCAGGCCGCCCGTCTGGCCTTCCCGCACCAGACTCCGCGCTACATCATTCTATGTGATGCGGAAAACCGTTACCGGGGGCTGGTGGAAAATGTGCAGCTCCATTCAGGCCGGTTTACAGAAACCACGCCCTTGGCAGAACTGGTGGCCCCGGATGATCTGGCGCTGACACCCGACCTCTCCCTCGCCACCGCCATTGACAGTTTTGAGCGGCTGGCCCGCCCCGCGCTGGCGGTGGTGGACGCCCAGAACCACATTCTGGGCCTGCTGAGTGAACGCTACGTGCTGCGGCGCTATGCGGAAGAACTGGAACGCACCCGGCGGGAACTGGCGGGGGAGAAATATTGCGGCTGAGCCTGCCCGGATGCGGGGCCTTCTGAGCCCGGACCCGGCCATTCCTGAAAATGTCTGCCGTTTCCACGCAGACTGTCGAGCACGTGCCCCCGCTTCAGCTCTGATGCACACACTCCTGCCAAAAGCACCATGACCAAACCAATGAAAGCTGGAATTTTCAGGCTGGTCGCCTGATCGTGACCAGCATCGGGCCTTTTGAAGCGGCCCGTGCCGCGTTCAGGATCTTCGCTGCGCACTGGCTCAGGTATAGACTGGGATACGGCATGGACCGGTACGCATGCCTGCAATCTGGCACTCAAAAAGAAGCGTGTTATAACATCACCCCTTCCTCGCCTTACGGAGCTCCACCTTATGACGACCCCCGCCCAGACCCCGGCAAACCAGCCCCTGCTGGGCCGCCTGAAGGATATTGTCGGCCATGGCCATGTGCTGACCAGCGAGGCCGAAACCTACCGGTTCCGCCACGGCTTCCGCTTTGGTTCGGGCAAGGTGCTGGCCGTGGTGCAGCCCGGCACGCTGGTGGAGCTGTGGCGGGTGGCGCAGGCCTGTGTGGCGGATGGCAAAATTATCATCATGCAGGCCGCCAATACCGGCCTGACAGGCGGCTCCACACCTGATGGCGATAACTATGACCGCGAGATCGTGCTTATCAGCACCCTGCGGCTGACCGGCGCGCATCTGATTGGGGAGGGCAGGCAGGTGGTCTGCCTGCCCGGCGCCACGCTGTATGAGCTGGAAAGCAAGCTGAGCGCCATCGGGCGGGAGCCGCATTCCGTTATCGGGTCCTCCTGCATCGGGGCGTCTGTTCTGGGCGGGATCAGCAACAACTCCGGCGGTGCGCTGGTGCAGCGCGGCCCGGCCTATACGGAAATGGCCGTGTTCGGGCAGGTGGGGGAAGATGGCCAGCTGCGCCTTGTCAACCATCTGGGCATCCAGTTGGGGAATGACCCGGAGGCCATTCTGAACACGCTTCAGGCCGGAACCTTCTCCGAAACGGATATCGACTGGAATGCCGGCCGCGGGCATGACGGCGAGTATGTAACGCATGTGCGGGATGTGGATGCCGATACCCCCGCCCGCTTCAATGCTGACCCTTCCCGCTGGCATGAAGCGGCAGGCTGCGCGGGCAAGCTGGTGGTGTTTGCCGTGCGGCTGGACACCTTCCCGGCGGAGAAAAACCCTGCCGTGTTCTACATTGGCAGCAACAGCACACAGGAGCTGGAAGACCTCCGCCGCCATGTGCTGACAGCCTTTGATGAACTGCCGATTGCCGGGGAATACATCCACCGCGATGCGTTCAATATTGCCGAAAAATACGGCAAGGACACCTTCGCGGTGATCCGCAAGTTCGGCACCGGCTTCCTGCCCAAACTCTTCGCCACAAAATCCCGCTTTGATATTTTTGCCAAGAAATTCAGCTTTCTGCCTGAAAACCTGAGTGACCGGCTGATGCAGGCGCTCAGCACGCTCCTCCCCAACCAGCTCCCCAAGCGGATGCTGGACTACCGGGACAGGTTCGAACATCACCTGATGCTGAAAACCTCCGCCACCCTTGCGGCCCCGGTGCGGGCCTATCTGGAGCAGTTCTTCAGCACGGCCACAGGTGAATTTTTCGAATGCACACCCGATGAAGGCTCCCGCGCCTTCCTGCACCGCTTTGCCGCGGCGGGGGCTGCCGTGCGCTACCGTGCCGTGCACCACCGCGAGGCCGAGGATATTGTGGCGCTGGATGTGGCCCTGCGCCGGAACGATCAGGAGTGGTTTGAAAAACTGCCGCAGGACATTGAAGAAAAAATTATCGTCAAACTCTATTACGGCCACTTCCTGTGCCATGTGATGCATCAGGATTACGTCATTAAAAAAGGCTACAACGCCATGGCCGTGGAGCACAGCATGCTGCCCGGCCTGGACCAGCGCGGCGCCCGCTACCCGGCCGAACATAACGTGGGGCATCTGTATCACGCACCGGAGACCATGCTGGCGCATTACCGGGAACTGGACCCCTGCAACTGCATGAACCCCGGCATCGGTCTGGCCACCAAAAAGAAAAACTGGGTGGCTGAGAGCGTCTGAGGCCCCTCAGCCCTCACCTTTTCCAGCAAACTGGTATAGAGAGGTCCGGCCCATTCCTGTTACCGGACCTCTCGCCTTATGCTCCAGATCGACAGCCTCGTGTTCAACGCATGGGGACGCCAGTTTTTCAATCGTGCCAGCGTCAGCCTGCCCACCCCCTCCAAGGTCTCTCTCGTGGGGCGGAACGGGGTTGGCAAATCCACACTGTTCAAGCTGATCAAAGGCGAGTTGCAGCCGGATTCCGGTGAAATTTCCATTCCCAAATCCGCCCGCATTGCCGCGGTGGATCAGGAACACCCCGCCACCGCCATCAGCCTGATTGACACCATTCTGGCGGCCGATACGGAACGCGCCACCCTGATGGCCGAGCTGGAAACAGCCGAGCCGGAACGGATGGGCGATATCTGGATGCGGCTGATTGAAATTGATGCCGACAGCGCTCCGTCCCGCGCAGCGGAAATCCTGAACGGTCTTGGTTTCTCCACCGCGGATCTGGACCGCCCGATGGCCGAATTCTCCGGTGGCTGGCGGATGCGCGTGGCGCTGGCCGCCGCCCTGTTCTCCGAGCCCGACCTGCTGCTGCTGGACGAACCGACCAACTATCTGGACCTTGAAGGCGCGCTCTGGCTGGAAGCCCGGCTGGAACGCTACCCGCATTCGGCCCTGATTATCAGCCATGACCGCGAACTGCTGAACAACTCGGTAGATTTCACGCTGCATGTCACGGAAGGCAAGCTGGAACTCTATACCGGCGGGTATGATTCCTTCGAGCGCCAGCGGGCTGAGAAAATCCGCCTGCAAAACGCCACCCGCGCCAAGCAGGAAGCCGAGCGCGCGCATCTGCAATCCTTTGTGGACCGGTTCAAGGCCTCCGCCGCCAAGGCCGCGCAGGCCCAGAGCCGCGTGAAGCGGTTGGCCAAGCTGACACCCATTGAAACCACCATCGAGGCACAGGTTTCCCCCTTCATCCTGCCTTCCCCGCCGCGCCCGCTGGCCCCGCCCCTGCTGCGGCTGGAAAATGTGGAAGTGGGCTACGGGGATGACCCGGCCATTCTGAAAGATCTCGACCTGCGGCTGGATGTGGATGACCGTATCGGCCTGCTGGGCGTGAACGGGGCCGGGAAATCCACCTTCGCCAAGCTGGTGGCGGGCGCTCTTCAGGCGCGGGAGGGGCGCGTTTCCCGCTCCTCCCGCATGGAAGTGGGCTGGTTCCACCAGCATCAGATTGAAGCCTTGGACCCGCAGCAGACCCCGCTGGACATCATGCGCGAAGCCCGGCCAACGGATAGTGACCAGTCTCACCGCTCCCGGCTGGCGCAGTTCGGCATCCATTTTGAAAAGCAGGGCACCAAGGTGGAGGCTCTCTCCGGTGGGGAACGCGCCCGCCTGCTGCTGAACATGGTGGCCATGTCCGCCCCGCATCTGCTGATTCTGGACGAACCGACCAACCATCTGGATATCGACAGCCGCCGCGCCCTGCTGGATGCGCTGAATGAGTATGAAGGCGCGGTGCTGCTGATCACGCATGACCGCTCCCTGATGGAACTGGTGGCGGACCGCCTGTGGCTGGCAGCGGACAACACCATTGTGCCGTTTGATGGCGATATGGATGATTACGCCCGCTTCGTGATCGAACGTGCGCGGGGCGGCACGGCTGCCCCCTCCCAGCGTGCGGCCAAAGAAAAGCGGAAGAAGAAAGAGAAAGCGCAGAAATCCTGAACAGGGCAGCCGGAAGGCCCAAATGCAGAGCCGGAAAGACGCCTGATGCGGATAGCCATCACCCCCAGCCTCTCGCTGGATGACGCGGAACTCTCCTTTACCTACATTCTGGCCTCCGGCCCCGGCGGCCAGAATGTGAACAAGGTGGCCACCGCCGCACAGTTACGGTTTGATGCCGCCGGGTCTCCCTCCCTGCCGGACCGGGTGCGCACACGCGTGCTGGAACTGGCGGGCAGCCGCGCCACGCGGGAGGGGGTGATTGTCATCACCGCCCGCAACTACCGCACCCAGCAGCAGAACCGGGAGGACGCCACGCAACGTCTGGTGGAACTCCTCCGGCAGGCCGCCCACAGGCAGGCTTACCGCGTACCCACCCGCCCCGGCCGCGCCGCCCGCCAGCGGCGGCTGGATGGCAAGGCGCACCGCGCAGGCATCAAGCAGGGCCGCAGCAAGCAGTTTGACAGTTAACCGCCGCCTATCCCAGACGTGAAGCCGCACCCTCTTTTACCCACGCGCGGAATGGGGTTTCATGCGCCTTTAAGGTTTTCCCTGCGTGAGGCGCATCATGACAGCTTCCCTCTCTCCCACCTCCGGCAGCATGACGGCCCTCTGCTTTACAGAACCGGGTAGCCCGGATGTGCTGCACTGTGAGAGCCTGCCCATCCCGCAACCGGGGCGAGGAGAAGTGCTGGTGCGCGTGCTGGCGGCGGGCGTAAACCGGCCGGACCTGATGCAGCGCGCCGGGCTTTACCCGCCCCCGCCAGGAGCCAACCCGCGCCTTGGGCTGGAAATTGCCGGAGAGGTTGTGGCCTGTGGGGCTCCGCTTGAGGGCGTCCGCATGCCAGAACCCGGCAGCAGGGTTTGCGCACTGACCAACGGCGGTGGCTATGCGGAGTATTGTCTTGCTCCCGCCGGGCAGTGCCTGCCATGGCCGGAAGGGTTTGATGCCGTGCAGGCCGCCGCCCTGCCGGAAACATTTTTTACTGTCTGGTCCAACCTCTTCATGCCCAAGCCGGTGGCTGCTGGAGAGCGGGTGCTCATCCACGGGGGGAGCAGCGGGATCGGCATCACCGCCATCCAGCTTGTACGCGCGTTTGGTGGCATTCCGTATGTCACGGCGGGGAGTGCTGAGAAATGCGCGCTCTGTGAAAAGCTTGGGGCCATTGCCATCAATTACCGGGAAGAGGATTTCGCCACCCGCCTGCGTGAACTGACGGACAACACCGGCGTAAACCTTATTCTGGATATGATTGGCGGCGCGTATTTTGACCGCAACCTCAAAAGCCTGAGCGTGGGCGGGCGGCTGGTGATTATTGCCCTCCAGGGCGGCGCCAAGGCAGAGCAGGCCGATCTGGCACGCATTATGACACGCCGGCTGGTGGTGACAGGCAGCACCCTCCGCCCGCAGGACAGCGCCGCCAAGGCGCTCATCGCCCGCCAACTGTATGAGCAGGTCTGGCCCCTGCTTTCCAGCGGTGCCATCAGTCCGCTGATTGATGCCATCCTGCCCTTCTCCGCCGCCGCGCAGGCCCACCGGATGATGGAAGATGGCACGCATCTGGGCCGGATTATTCTGGTGCCCGACGCAAAAGCCTGAGGCCTTTTCACCCCGCGGCTGATGGGGGGAGGGTGCCATGCCCACATCCCCATTCCCCTGAGGGATCCTTTTTCGCTAAAAGAACAGATGTGTTGCCGCCTGCCCGGCCTTTACGGAGTCCGGAGGGGGATGTTTCAATCTCGCACCCTGTTTGAAAAGCTCCGTTCTTTATGGCCCCATCTCTTTCTCTGGCGGACAGGCTTGCTGATGTCCGAACCCGTATGGACAGTGCGGCACGCGCCGCCGGGCGGGACCCTGCGTCCGTCACGCTGGTTGCTGTCTCCAAGTTTCATCCCGCCAGCAGCGTGCAGGAGGCCATAGCCGCGGGCCAGACCGTGTTCGGCGAAAACCGCGTTCAGGAAGCCGCCGCCAAATTCCCGCCCCTGCGGGCACAGAACCCGGACCTGCGCCTGCATCTGATAGGCGGCTTGCAGACAAACAAGGCAAAAGACGCCGTACGCATCGCGGACATGATTGAAAGTCTGGACCGCCCTGCCCTGGCCGATGCGCTCGCCCACGCGGCAGAAAGCCTCGGGCGGATGCCGGACCTTCTGATTGAGGTGAACACGGGGGATGAGCCCCAGAAATTCGGTGTCCCCAAGGAAGAGGCCGACAGCTTTATCCGCCTCTGCCGCCAGCGGTTTGGCGGCAGTCTGCGCGGGCTGATGTGCATCCCCCCGGCGGCAGAGGACCCCACACCGCATTTCCGGCTGCTGCGCAGCATGGCGGAAACACACGGGCTGCCGGTGCTCTCCATGGGCATGTCCGCCGATTATCCTGTGGCCATTGCCGAAGGGGCCACACTGGTGCGCGTGGGCACAGCCATTTTTGGCCCCCGGCCTGCACTGGCGTGATGGCTGATGCCTGATGACTTGCCTTTCCCCTGCTTCAGACCCTATGCAGACGCCGGGACCCGTTTTCCCACGAGCGACGTGGAGCCAGAACTGACATGACAGACCCCCTCAATATTTCCGGAGCAGACCCGCAGTCTGGCACCATCCCCCCTACCGCAGCACATACGGCCCCTCCTCAAACCGAAAAGATGCAGTTTGCGGAATTTGATGCTGACCAGCCACAACACGCAGCCGCTCCTGTCGGTTTTGCGGCGCTGCTGGGCGTGCTGGGTGTCGTGTATGGGGATATCGGGACCAGCCCGCTTTATGCGTTCCGCTCCACGGTGGAGGTTATTTCCGGGCACCACAGCGTGGCGGCGTGGGAAATCATGGGGGTCGCCAGCCTTATTTTCTGGACTCTCATCCTCACCGTCACGGTCAAATATGTCCTGCTGATCATGCGGGCCGACCATAATGGTGAGGGCGGCATTCTCGCCATCATGTCCCTCGCCCAGCGTATGGCCACCACCCCAAAAGCCCGATGGATGCTGGGCCTGGTCGGCATTGTCGGGGCCTGCCTGTTCTTTGGTGATGGCATCATTACTCCGGCCATCTCCGTGCTCTCCGCCATCGAAGGGGTGGAAGTCAGCATCCCCGCCGCGCATGATTTCGTGATTCCCGTCGCCATTCTCGTCATTATCAGCCTGTTCAGCGTGCAATGGATCGGCACCGGCAGGGTCGGGTCCATTTTCGGCCCGGTCATGCTGCTCTGGTTCGGCACGCTGGGCGCGCTGGGTGTTCTGCAAATCCTGCATCACCCCGCAATCCTGATGGCGCTTTCCCCCACCTATGCGCTGGAATTCGTGTTCTACCACGGCAAGCTTTCCTTTCTGGCCCTTGGCTCCGTGGTGCTGTGTGTGACCGGGGCAGAGGCGCTGTATGCGGATATGGGGCATTTCGGCCGCGCGCCCATTTGCTACGCGTGGCTGTTCTTTGTGCTGCCCATGCTGGTGCTGAACTATTTCGGGCAGGCCGCTCTGGTCATTGCGGACCCGAAAGCTCTTGCAAACCCGTTCTTCCTGATGTGCCCACACTGGATGCAGGGGCCGATGGTGATCCTCTCCACCATGGCCACCGTGATTGCCAGCCAGGCCGGAATTTCAGGCGGTTTCTCCATCTGCCGCCAGCTCATCCAGCTTGGCTACATGCCGCGCCTGCGCATTACCCACACCAATGCGGAAGAGGAAGGGCAGATCTACCTGCCCGACTTCAACCGTTTTCTGGCCGTGGGAGCCGTGCTGCTGGTGGTCGCTTTCCGCAGTTCCGATGCCTTGGCCTCCGCCTACGGCATTGCGGTAACAGGCACATTCATCTGCACCTCCATTCTGGCCATTGTGGTGTTCCGCAAGCACTTCCACTGGTCTGCGTGGCATGTGGGCCTCGTGTTCGGAAGCTTTCTGGCGCTGGATGCCATCTTCTTTGCAGCCAACGCCCTGAAAATTCCGGATGGCGGCTGGGTGCCGGTCCTGTTGGGCTGCGTGCTGACCCTGATGATGACAACATGGAAGAAGGGTCGTGGCCTGATTCTGGCCCGCCAGCGGCAGGACAGCCTGCCGATGGGGTCTTTCATCGCCCGCCTGCCGCAGTCCCGCATCATCCGCGTACCGGGCATGGCTGTGTTCATGACAGGCACACCGGACTTCGTGCCGCCCTGCCTGCTGCATAACCTCCGCCACAACAAGATCCTGCATGACCACATCCTGTTTGTAACCGTGCAGAACCTTGACCAGCCGGAAGCTGACCGCGGCCACCGTGTGGCTGTGGAAGAACTGGCCCCCAATATCTACCGTGTCATCCTGCGGTACGGCTTTATGGAAATGCCCAATATCCCCCGCGCACTGGAAGACCTGAAATCCAACGGGGTGGATTTTGACTCCCTTCAGGCCTCCTACTTCACATCCCGTGAGCTCATCACCCGCTCTTCCGTGCCGCGCATCTCGCACTGGCGGATGTCCCTGTTCCTGTTCATGGCCCGGAACTCTACCTCCAGCATGGAATTCTTCCGCATTCCGCCAGACCGCGTGGTGCAGCTTGGCGTGAAGGTGGCTATCTGACCGACGTGCGCGAAACCGAGCCTCTCGCGCTCTACATCCACTGGCCGTTCTGTCTGGCCAAATGCCCGTACTGTGATTTCAATTCGCATGTACGGGAACGGATGCCTGAAGCCCGCTTTGCCGCCGCCCTGCGCACGGAACTGGCGCACGATGCCGCACGGCTGGGCCGCCGGAAGCTGGGGTCCATCTTCTTCGGGGGCGGCACCCCTTCCCTCATGGCTCCTGAAAGTGTGGCCGCCCTGATTGCGGATGCCACAACCCTGTTCGAGCCATTACCGGACCTTGAAATCACGCTGGAAGCCAACCCCACCAGCGTAGAGGCTGGCCGCCTGAGCGCCTTCCGGCAGGCGGGTGTGAACCGGGTTTCTCTGGGTATTCAGGCGCTGGATGATGCCGCACTGGCTTTTCTGGGGCGCGAACATTCGGCACGGCAGGCGCTGGCGGCTCTGGAAACCGCCCGCGCCCTGTTTCCCCGTATCACGTTTGACCTGATTTACGCCCGCCCCGGCCAGACACTGGCAGACTGGCAGGCGGAGCTGGATACCGCGCTGAGTCTGGTGGCGGACCATGTCTCGCTCTATCAGCTTACCATCGAACCCGGCACGAAATTTGAAGCCCTTTACCGCACCGGTGCCTTCACCCTGCCGGATGAAGATGCCGCGGCCACACTGTATCAGGAAACCGCCACTGTTACGGCGCGGCACGGGCTGGCAGATTATGAAGTCTCCAACTACGCCCGCCCCGGCAGCGAAAGCCGCCATAACCTGACCTACTGGCGCTACGGCGATTATCTGGGCCTTGGCCCCGGCGCGCATGGGCGCATCACTCAGGGCGAAAACCTGTTTGCCACCCGCCGCCATCGCGCACCGGAACCGTGGGCGGATCTGGTGGAACGCACCGGCACAGGCCAGACATCACAGGAGGCGCTGGACCCGACCGACCGTGCACGGGAAATGCTGCTGATGGGCCTACGCGTGACAGAAGGCGTGAACACCTCCCGCTTTACCGCCCGCACCGGCCTAGAGCTGCACGAGGCACTGGACCCCGTGATTCTGAACGCCGCCCTTGAAGAAGGGTATCTGGAGCAAAGTGCTCAAACCCTGCGCACCACCCCGGAAGGCCGCCTGCGGCTGGAAGCCCTGCTGGGCGCACTGGTGCTGTAAACTCCCCCCGACACAAAGCGCTCAAAACGCCACGCCATAGCGCGCGGCAACCAGACTGCTGAACTGCCTCTAGGCGTGGGGCTGCCTGTTCGTATAGGCTTGGGGCTTCTGTTTCATCCTCTCTGCCAGCCGAGGTTTTTCATGCGCCCGCGCTCCCTGCCCCGCCGTCCTTTCCTGCGGCTGACCACCGCCCTTGCCGCAACACTGGCCGTGCTGTGCGCCACGCCCCCGGTGCGGGCACAGGACAAAGCCGAGACACCGGAACTGGTGATTGAAGACAACGATTTTCTTGGGCCCGGCGGTTCGGATATCCAGTCCACCATCCCGCTTCTGGCCAACCCGCACATCAAGGTGCTGGGCTTTACCGTCAGCACTGGCGATGACTGGGAAAATGCTGAATCCGCCCACCTGCGCCGCTTTCTCGAAATCGCCCATCGGGAGGATATCCCGGTGGCGGATGGCGCTGTCTATCCACTGATCAACTCCGTTGCTCTCATGCGCCTGCATGAGCAGCAATACGGCACCATTCCGTGGAAAGGCGCATGGGGTGGGCTGGGCTCCATGGCCAATGTGCCCTCCACCCAGCCACCGCTGCCAAAACTTGCGGAAGGCACGCCCAAAACACCGGCCATTGCGGAACCAGCCGCCCTGTTCCTGATCCGCATGGTGCATGCGCACCCGCATCAGGTTACCATTTTTGAAGCTGGGCCTATGACCAATCTGGCACTGGCCATCCGCCTGGACCCCACCTTTGCCGCCACGGCCAAACAGCTTGTTTTCATGGGTGGTCTGATTGACACCAACATGATGTCCATCATCGGCAATGCGGATTTTGCCTCTGACTTCAACATGATTTTTGATCCTGAAGCCGCCCATATCACGCTGACAGCCCCGTGGCCCGCCATTACCGTTGTGGGCAATCTCTCCAATGACATCATGATGACCAAGCCCTACATGGCACGCATTGCCAACAAGGCGACGCCTGTCACCCGCTATATGAGCCAGTATATGGCACCATTGCCCCTGTGGGATGAAATGGCCGCCGCCATTGCGGCTGACCCGTCACTGGTGCAGCAGTCTGTCAAAGCTTATATGGATGTGGAAACCACTAAAGGCTTCAGCTACGGCCACGCCCATGTCTGGCCCAAGGACCTGGTCCCTGTTGGCATGGGTGTGCGGGAAGTCACCCTGGTGCAGAAAATCGACACCACAAAGTTTCTGGAAAATTTCGTTAAGCAGGCACAGGGATTGTAAAACGGATTGCTCTTCAGGCGGCCAGTCCTGAAGAGCGTTCCCTTTCCAACGTGGAGACCTGTAAGCCGCTCAGGGTTGCAGTGTTCCGCTCCAGCACTCCACAGGCGTACCCATAATCACGAGGCATTTCTGACCGTTTGGATACGTAACTATCAGATGATGGTGCGTTTGCGTGACATCCTGCAGATACGATGAGACATCATGACCGGACGTACGAGAAACAGTTGCCTGCGCTTTTGGGGACGTTCCTGTACAAGAGATCAGCAAGTCGGCAAGAGGCATAGAAACTAGCAGAATGGTCTTGAATGCCTTCATGTGAACAGTCTTCCTTCTCTGCCCGCCATCAAGACTGCTGGATCCATTCATTCACTTCCTGAAATTTTCCAGCGTCAGTCCATTCAATCCGGCTTCAAACCATAAGGGGTCACAATGTCACCTTCTGCTCTCAACCTCATCAAACTGGTTGTCGGTGTCAGTTCGGTTGAAGAGCTGGCGGCCCGGCAGAAAGACCCGCACAACACACGCCCGCACCCTGACCACAAAGTCCGGCTGCCGGTTGTGCACACCCGGACTTTTCCCCGCCAGAGCGAGGAAATCCTGAAGGGTGGCTCTTTATACCGCGTCATCAGCGGTCTTATTCAGTGCCGCCAGACTGTGCTGGACCTGCAAACCGAAACCCGAGCAGATGGCACACAGGGCACGCTTATCCTGCTCTCCCCCGAAATTATCCGGGTTGAACCCCGCGCCATGCGCCCCTTTCAGGGATGGCGCTACCTGAAAGGCAGTGATGCGCCGCTGGATCTTTCCGGTTCCGGTCTTTCTGAGCTACCCCCACTTTTGCAAAAGGAACTGACTTTGCTGGGGTTATGAAAACCATACCCGCACCCCCTCAGCATGTCACAATGCCGGCTTAAAGCTCCCAGTCCGGTTCACAAAGCTTCAGAGCGCGCCTTGCCACACATCAGATAGGCACAAAGAAACCCCTTCAAAAAAGAAGGGGTTTTCTCAAATCAACTCAGAAAAAAACCTGAAACTTAGAAGTTCATTCCAGCCTGCAGGAGGAAGCTGCGGCCAGCATACCAGCCACTGTAAGTGGCACTGTTGCTGTTGCTGGAGGTATCGACCAGGAACGGCGGCTGCTTGTCTGCCAGATTCTGGATTTCAAACTGAAGGTTCCAGCGCTTGTAGTTGTAGTTGAACGTCAGATCCTGAAGCACCATGGCAGGTGTCTTAACACGACCATACCCATCAGATTTGTAGATGGTGTAGGAGCCGTCGTTCCAGTGCATCCCGCTCATATACTGCATCATGTAGGTCACGCTGAAGTTGTTATGATGCCATGACAAGGAAGCATAATCACGCACAGTCGGATTGGACGTACCATTTGCCTGATAGGTAATGGAACCCAAGTAGTTGTAGTGCTCACCACCCGGAATCTGCTGCTGCTTGTAGCTGACCAGACGCTGGAAATTATTTTCAACCAGAAACCAGTCTGCATCAGACACACGGAAGCGATAGCTCAGATCCCAGTCAACACCGCTGGTGGTAAGTGCACCAAGATTGGCGTTGAGTGCAGAAACCGTGTTGATCTGGCCGTTACCCAGACGGTTGACATACTGGCACATACCCGGCGCGGAACCCGTATAGCACCCATCAAGCACATACTGCGTAGACAGCGCACCAATGGTATCAGACACGCGATAATGCCAGAAAGAAGCACTGGTTGAAAGACCACGGACCCAATGCGGCGTGAACGTCGCACCGAACGTATAGGTACGGCCCACTTCCGGGCGCAGTTTGGGGTTACCCCCAATCAGCGTGGGAACCTGACCGGAACCAGATTGCTGGAATGTGTTCGGATTGATGTTGTTCTTCATGCAGTTTGCCATAACGGCAGCCTGACGGCCGCCATATGTGCCAATCTGGGTCATATCGCACGGATCATTCGCACCGAGGTAGCTCATGACCGTGCCGCCATACATTTCAGACACGCTGGGCTGACGGAAAGACGTGCCCAGAGTACCACGGAAGGCGACATCCTGTGTGGGAGCCCAGTTGATACCGGCTTTCCAGTTATAGGTGCTACCAAATGTATTATAAGTCGAATAGCGACCCTGCCCATCAATTGACAGGTTTTTGGCAAACGGCACATTGTGCAGCAGCGTCAGATTACCTTCCAGATAGGCTTCTGACACATCAAAGCCGCCGCTGGTTGCAGCCACAGTGTTGGTCAGTGACCCACCCTGCTGGATCAGGGCATCCGGGCGGTAGCTCATCTGCTCACCACGATGTTCCATGCCCAGAGCGATACCAAGGTCACCACCGCCTTTGTACGGCATTTTCACAACATGATCGTTATGAATCCGCATGTTGGTGTCACGCATCGTGTACTGGGAGTGATCATGCTGGGTATAATTAGCATAATTTGCCGCATTGGGTGACAGGGTAGCCAGCGCGCTGGACGGCACACACCCGGCATACCCTGCACAGGCGTTTGGATTATAGATCAGGTCACTTGCCGGATCACCCGCTGTTGCGGACTGAAGACCCCATTCCCGCAGCAGATTGGCATAATTCCCCACGCCTGACGTCTGGTAGCTGGCCATGGTGGAACCGTAGGTGAAAGAGGCATCATACATCCAGCCCGCTGCGATTTCACCACTGGCACCGACTTTGGCTGTCAGGCTGTCAATCGCACTTTCAGATTTACGAGGGCCGAACTCTGCCATACGGCGGTACATCTGCAGTTCTTCACCGCTTGTGTTCCCGGGATAATCCGTTGGAATCAAGATAGAGCTCGGCAGGTCAGACGGCGGCACACTGCCCGTGGCAGGCATGGGTGCTATCTGTGTCCAGGATGTTTTGTGGCTGTAAAGCACATTGGAATACAGCGTAAAATGCTTGTCAAAATTATAATGCGCATCACCCATCAGACTCGCGTTCTGCGTCTGATTGAGCAATGAGGAATCCTTATTGTAATTGTAACGGCTAGACTTGCTGTAGGGGATCAAGCCGCCCTGATTATCGCTGTTATACAGAGAGGCGCCAGTGTTCGGGTCAAAGAACTTACCGCTGGTTGCTGTACCAGAGCCATACATGACGCTTGAAGGATTGGCAGGATTGTTCGCCTGCGGATAACGAGACCACGCACGATCTTTCTGCATGACACCGCCCTGCGTGTCATACTGCCCAAAAACAGTAATGTTGCCGCGGTCATGATCAAAATTAAAGCCTTTATAGGCTGAAATCAGACCGGTACGGTTGTCGCCACGCTGCGTGATATCACCACGCAGATTCACACCGCCTGTGGTCAGATTATGCCTGAGCTTGATATTGATAACACCAGAGACGGCATCCGCCCCGTACAGTTCAGAGCCACCATCCTTCAGGATTTCCACGGACTGGACTGCCATAACCGGCAGCGTATTCAGATCCACGCAGGACATCGTGCTGTCACCGCTCTGGGTCATACGCTTGCCGTCAATCAGCACCAGCACACGATTACTGCCCAGATTACGCAGATCCGTGCAAGAAATCCCGTCCCCACCATTCGTATCCGCATTGCTGCGTCCGCTAGACCCGATGGAGGGCATACGCTGCAGGAAGTCACCTACACTCGTCACACCCGTCTGCTGAATATCCCTGGCACTGATGATCTGCACAGGATTGGGGCTGGTATTCCGGCCCTGACGCAGGAACGAACCCGTGACCACGACATTCTCAGCCTCACCAGCAACCGCGGCGCTGCTGCGAGCCTGTTTGATTGTTCTGGCAGAAGATGTCGTTGTGGCTTTGATCGGCTCAACTGAAGGCGTCACGGCCCTCTGCTGCACAACCTTTTTCGCGCTGCGCGCCTTATGTGTCACGCCAGCCGTTTTTGTAATACCGGCCCGTGTTGTCTTTGCTGACGCGGCATCAGCCAGAACAGGTGTGGCCGCTGCAAAAACAGGCAAAGCATAAAGCAGGGTAAAAGAGAGCGGCAGACGCTTCTTCCCGCGGTCAGTATGAGACATGGATGCTTCCCGGCAAGATGTTACATTTTAATGTCGTTGGTATTTCCGAATTAAGAAATGCTTCTCCATGTGTCATCCAAAAATTTCGATGCAAAAACCTTTTCCAAAAATATGCGACATTTTAAGCACACCAGATATGCAACAAAAACTGTTTATTTCCTTGAAAACCGTAAAAAATGGACAAAAATTGCTTTTGATTCATAATTTTCTTCTCATAAATTAAGATGGTTTTGAAACCATTCTGTGTTGCTTAATTGCTACAAGCCCTATCTGACTCGTCCCTCTATCCCCCTCAGTCATAAGATTACGCCCAGTCGACCCAGAGGCACCCCTTAAAATCTGGACCTGTACCTGTTCGACTTTCAGAGAGCACAAGCGCCGTGGATGGAAGGCATCGCGCTGTCATCAATCTCACCATTCTTAAGTATCTGGAGCACATACATGGCGCAGCCAACGGCCCTTTCTGCTCTACATAAAACTTTCCAAGAGCCCATGGCAGATCAATCCTTCCTTCAGAGAGAAACGATACAAGTCTTCGTCTCCATCACATGGGCACCACCCAACCAGAAGCTTGCGCCTTTTCCAGTCCACTATCGGCGTCCGATGCGAAAAATCCCGGCACGTCAGACTCTAAAAAGGATACCCACACATCAGACCTGATGACGGTCTGTCGATTGGGCTTGGGCAGGCCACATGCCAAAACACTCTGCTGGTTGATCCATGCAGGGTCGTTTTGTGCTCAAGCCTACTCACACGGCAGCGAACGGCGATGTCCCGAAAAAATCTTGCTTAACTAAACGTTGGGCAACTTTGACATGAAGTGTCTCACTTCCAGTTTACCCGGCAAAGGTGTTGGACTGGCGTCTTTCAAAAAGATCGATGCCATGCCTCCAGTCGCCCAGAAGAAGCAGTGCGCGGCGAATTACTTCAAGACCAACCAATGATCTGATTTCGCCTCAATACCACTCCCTCGTAGCCTGCCCCATTCATCCACACCTGTTGCCTATATCGGACACAGCAAAAGTAAAATATCTTCAATATAAAATTACAAGATTATTTATCGTATTTTATACAAACAAATAAAGGAAATATCTCTATAAAATAAGTCTATATATTATATATAAAAAAGAAGGAAGCCTTAAAGGCTTCCTTCATACTTTTCTACAACTTCGTTACTGATATGAAACTTCACAAAGTGACATTCACACCAAACTGGAAGGAGCGCATAATAGCTCCCTTTTCGGCCCATGCTGAGTTATAGTTATAAGAACCATATGTACCAAAATCGTACGGAGCACGGAACCCAAGCAGGTTATACACCGTCGTATAGATGCGCCAACGGTTGTTGATACGGTACGTCAGGTTCAAATCGACATCCCACCAATTATGAATGTGGCATTGATTTGTTGGGGAATTACTGAAACCAGCAAGAAGGTTACTGCTGTTAGCGCAACTCCCTGCGCCCGCACCGTTCGTATCTTCCGCAACATTTTTATAACCGCTCGTATAGTAAACGGTAGGTGTAACAGAAAGATTTTTCCAAATAAAGGTATTGGACCAGTTAGCGCGCCAACGCGGCGTGCCAGATGCAGACACTGCATTGTAAGGGGCTAACGTACCAGCCCAATGCTGCACCTGACCATCAGGCATGGTCAGGTTAAACGAGCGCACATATGTGGCCTGACCTACACTCACAAGACGAACATCGCGTAAGAAACCCGGCAGACGCACGTTGGCGTTTACCTTCATATCCACACCGTCTGTTACCAGACTGCGGGTATTCAGATAGGCAAGATTGACCATGTAAGGCCGAACCTGACCATTCGGATTCTGTGTATCAACCTGATCCGGCACAACGCTTGTGCCCGCAGGCACTGCGGCATTCCCACCGGAAAGCCAGGCGTTAGCAATAGCCGTTGCACCAAGAGGGTTAGGAGCAATGTAGTTGCTCTTTTTGATATAGTAGTAACCAAACGTGAAGTTTAGCCAGTCTGTTGGGCGAATAATCGCAGAACCTGTGAAGTTAGTAGAAATTTCAGGTTTGAGATTTGGGTTGCCGGCCGTATTTTGCCCCAAGCTGTACGCCTGAGCATAGCTGTTCGGCGTACCGTTCGCATTAAGATGCTGGTTAATGAAATTCTGATTTGTCACGTTATAAGTCGTGTACGCCACGTTCATGCCGTTTGTTTCAGCAAAACTTGGCACACGGAAACCACGCGTAAAAGTACCCCGTAGAGTAAACTGTTTTACCGGTGTGAAGGACAGGCCTGCTTTAGGGGAATAACGCCCAAAACCACTTCCCTGCGCATAATGATCATACCGTCCGCTGATGTCCGCCTGTACCATTTTATGGAACGGCAAGGCCATCTCCCAGTATCCCGCTTCTACCCAGCGGCTTCCCTGCGCGTTAAACGGGTTCACATACCCAACGTACTGTGCATCAGGGTTATTGCGGTCATAAGGGTTAGCGCTGGGGTCATTGAGAGCTTCATAACGAATATTTCCGCCAATTGCGAGATTCGCCATCCCACCGGGCAAGCGGAACAACCCCTTGGAGACATGCATATCGCCAGAATATTCTTGCGAACGCGCATTCATCACGTTTTTGGGCGCGATAGAATTCAGTACCGCCTGACTATTCTGCGATGGATCAACAAAATTATAAGTCCCATTGATAATGGCATTTTTTATGCCGGCAATAGTAGGGGCACCCGTAATAGTTTGCTGGAGCATGGTATTCATGCCAGTAAAATTAACGTCGTAATTCCAGTCAGAACCCCAGTGAGATGCCGCTGTCCCAGCGTAACGAAGTGCGCCTCGGAAGTTTTGACTTAACTGCTCAGTTGTGGGAATCACGTCGCCAAAGGCATACATAACTTCTGCCGCTTTACCCTGAGCGGCAAACGGATCATTCGGATTAAGCGAGCCATCTGGCAGGTAAGCTGGCAAAGGCGTGCTATAAGTATCTGCATTGCGAGATTGAGACCGCGCACGCGCACCATAAGGTGAGCTGGAATACTGAGACAACGCCTGTGAATAAGTAAACATACCCGTAAGCTGAGAGCGCGGAGTAACATCAACAGTCAAATGTGCTGTTGCACTTACACGACGCAAAGATGGGGATATTTGGGAATAATCATGCACTGAGTTTTGAGAACAAGCCTGACTTGTTCCTGCGGCGCCTGCGATAGCACCTGTCACAACAGAACCATAACCACCACAGCCAGCAGACGGATTAAGAAGTTGCCATGGTCCTACACCGCTTTTCCCACCATCACTCGGTCGAACAAGAGCAACAGGCGTCGCACCGAAATTGTTGATGCCGCCAGCACCATCAGACACGTTTGTTGTGCCATCAATACCGCCTACCCCGGTCAGATTAGACGTATTGAACGGGTACCCCAACTGGCGGTTATAAATTGCATCATCCTGTTGGTATTCAGAGTTAACATAGAAGTTATAGCCATCACGCTTCAGGTCACCGTGACCATACGTGGCATATAATTTCTGGTGTCCGCCAAAACCGCCCTGCGCCAGGCCGCCTTCCGCGTTCCCTTCAAAACCTTTTATTTCTTTGCGCGTTGTATAGTTTATGACACCCGCGACAGCATCTGCGCCATACAAGGACGAGCCTGCGTCTTCCATGGTATCTACTGATTCCATAATGGAAGAAGGCATCCAGTTGGTATCAACAAAGTTACGCTCACCGTCATCCGACAATGGATAGTACGACAACCGCATGCCATCCATCAGCACCAACGTTGAATCCGTTGACAGGCCGCGCAAGGAGGGAGCTGATGCACCACCCGCAAATGCGCCGTTTGCCGAAAATGCGTTGGTAAGAGTACCCGCACCATTTGATGACAGGGACTGCAAAGCATCGGTCACATTAGCAAAACCACGCCGCTGCATATCCTGACGTGAAATGTGCGTAATAGGAGACATGCTTGTCAGATTGGGATCGTGAAAAAGCGAGCCAACGACAGTGACACTCTCGGGACTGGTCGAGCGTGCCTCCTCGGTACGGGCCTTGGTTATCGTGCTGCGTGCATTACCGATGTTTGAGTTAGGAGCCGGCACGGCAGATGTTGATCGTGCAGCGGGCGTTGCTTTTTTCACTACAGTGCGGGCCGCATGCTTTTTTGTAACTTTAGCAGATGTTACCTGCCCGGCACCAGACACACCGGAAGGTGCTGCTGCCTGTGAATAAACCGGAAAAGCCGCTGCAAAAACAGGTAGAGCATAAAGCAGGGAGAAAGAGAGCGGCAGGCGCTTCTTTCCGCGATCAATATGAGACATGGATGCTTCCCGGCAAGATGTTGCGCTTTTGTATTGTTAGTCTTTCCGGATTAAAAAATGCGCCCCCACGTGTCACCCATAAATTCCGATACAGAAACATTTTCTCAAAAATGTGCGACATTTTAAACACACCAGTTATGCAGAAAATGCATTTTGTTTCTAGAAAATCGGAAAATTTTTATGAAAATTACGTTCCAATAAAAATTATTATTCTAGATATTAGGATCGTTTTGAAACCATTCTTTCTGTAGCCTAACAGCCACAGAGCTTTCTTGACTCGTCCATCTCACGCCCCCTAACCGTGAAAGCACGACCCGTCTGGCGCAGCCGGAATCTGGCGCGCGCAGGGGATTTTGAGGAGAATACTGTATGACCCGTCGTCCCTGGCTTTACGCCGCAACAGCCGCCACCTGCCTGGCTGGCTGGAGTGCGGTCGCCACCGCAGCCCCCCTGCCTGCATCCAATCCATTTGCCGCAGAAAGCCCCCTGCCCTACCACGCTCCGCGCTTTGATCTGATCAAAGACACGGATTACCAGCCCGCGCTGGAGCAGGGCATGGCCGAACAGGCCGCCGAAATGGACCGAATCGCCAACAATGCCGAACCGGCAACGTTTGAGAACACCATTGCCGCCATGGAGCGCTCAGGCCGTCTGCTGGACCGCACGCTGGAAACCTTCAGCGGTGTTTATTCCGCCAATACCAACCCGATGCTGGATAAGGTGCAGGAAGCCGTCGGCCCGAAGCTCTCCGCGCATCAAGATAGCATTTACCTCAACCCCAAACTGTTCGCACGCGTACAGTCCCTGCATGCCCGGCAGGCCACGTTGGGGCTAAATGCCGAGCAGAAGCAGGTTCTGGACGTTTACTATCAGAACTTCGTGCATGCCGGCGCGGAGCTTTCCGATGCTGACAAGGCCAAGCTGCGCGATCTGAACACCCGCCTTGCCAAACTGGAAACCGTGTTCCAGCAGAAGCTTCTGGCAGGCACCAAGGCTTCGGCCCTGATTGTGTCTGCGAAGGAAACGCTGGCTGGGCTTGATGCCGCCGCCCTCACCGCCGCGCAGACCGCCGCCAAAGAGCGGAAGCTGACGGACAAATGGCTTCTGCCCCTGCAGAACACCACTCAGCAGCCTGCGCTGGAAAGCCTGACAGACCGCGAAACCCGTCAGGCCCTGTTCGAACAGTCCTGGACCCGCGTGGAAAAAGGCGGCGCCTCTGACACGCGCGACACGATTGCCACGCTCGCCCAGCTCCGCGCACAGAAAGCGGCCCTGTTCGGTTACAAAAACTATGCGGGCTATGTGCTCTCGGACCAGATGGCCAAGACGCCGGAAGCCGTACACGGCTTTATTGCGCAACTGGTCCCCGCCCTTGCGGCAGAACAGAAGCGTGAAGCCGCAGACATTCAGGACACCATCACAAAAAGCGGGGCCTCCTTCCAGCTCAAACCGTGGGATTGGTCACACTACGCCGCTCAAGTCCGCAAAGCGCGCCTCAATTTTGATGAGGATCAGGTCAAACCTTATTTTGAGCTGAATAATGTTCTGCAGAATGGCGTCTTTTTTGCCGCCAACCGCTTGTACGGAATCACGTTCAAACGCCGCACCGATATCCCGACCTACAACCCGGATGTCATGGTGTTTGAAGTGTTCGACAAGGACGGGTCTGAACTCGGCCTGATCTATTTCGATTACTTCCAGCGCGACAACAAGAACGGTGGTGCATGGATGTCCAACTTTGTGGGGCAGTCCACCCTGCTGGGCACCAAACCGGTTGTGTATAACGTTGGCAATTTCACCAAACCCGCTCAGGGCGAACCTGCACTGATCAGCTTTGATGATGTCACCACCATGTTCCATGAATTCGGGCATGCACTGCACGGCCTGTTTGCAAAGCAGACCTACCCTATTATTTCCGGCACCTCCGTGGCGCGGGACTTTGTGGAATTCCCCTCACAGTTCAACGAACATTGGGCGCTGGATGCCACGGTGCTGGCACACTATGCCCACCATTACAAAACCGGCGCGCCCATGCCTGAAAAACTGGTGGCTCTGCTGAAAAAAGCAGCAACCTTCAATCAAGGATATCGTCTGGGTGAAGTGGTGACCGCTGCGGAACTTGATATGGACTGGCACAGCCTTGGTGCCGATGCACCGAAGCAGGATGTGGATGTTTTTGAAAAATCCGCTCTGGGTAAAATGGGACTGGAGACGGATCTGGTTCCGCCGCGCTACCGCTCAAGCTACTTCCTGCATATCTGGTCGAACGGCTATTCAGCCGGATATTACGCCTATCTGTGGACTGAAATGCTGGATGATGACACGTTTGCATGGTTCGAGAAAAACGGTGGCCTGACACGCAAGAATGGCCAGCGCTTCCGTGACATGATCCTCTCCCGCGGTCATACAGAAGATTACGGCTCGATGTTCCGCGCGTTCTACGGCAAAGACCCGGATATCGGCCCGATGCTGACATTCCGTGGCCTGGGCGGCTCCAAAAACTAAGTCTTTCCAAGGGTTTTCCAGAACTTTTTCTCGCATTCAGCCAAGGGCGGTTACTCTGCATTCTGCGGAATAACCGCCTTTCCTGTATACGGCTGATAGCAGAAGGTCACACGGCCTGTTGTCAGGTCACACCGCGCATACCCGCTGCGCCCCTGCCAGATCACGGCCTGCCCGGTATACGGCCCGTAACAGAACCGGGCCGCACCCAGTGTGACATCACACATGTTGTAGACTCCCTGCTGCAAGAGCACGGCACGTCCGGTATAGGGCGCCCCACAGAAAGCCGGATGCCCCGCTGTGAGAACACACCGCGCGACAGTCCCCGGAAGCGGAGTGTGTCGGGGGCTCATCACAGCATCCTCCGCATGCCCTGCGCCGGCATGCAGCACAGCACTACCCAACGCCATGCCGAGCAGAACTCTATCGAACAGGGTTTTTCGTTGTTTTCGTTTTCGCGGCACGGTTCGGCCTTTTCTCATAGCGTTTCAGGCCCGCCGCATGTGTTTCCGCACAGCTTTCATCATGAGCCAGATCAAAACGACTCGCCTTGATCATTATAATATCATTAAAAGCAATTAAAAAATGACTATTTTTCAGGAAAGCTTGCAAAGCGCTTGCACTTTTTCGGAAACGGAAATTAACATTTATTCATGCAATGGCCGGAAGGTCAAACCGTCCACGGCGCATTCAATCACAAAACAAAAACAACAAATGAGGACAATCGCCATGTCTGCATCTGATTTTCTTTCTTCCCAGCAGCCCACGCAGGGGCTCACAAAGCTTTCCCGTAACCTCAAAGAAGATTTCTGGCGGGGCGTTCTGGATGCCGCATCTGATACCATTCAGGTCATCAATGATATTGGCAGTGGTATCAACCATATTATCAGCCCCATTCTGAGCATTCCGGAAGCCATAGTAGGCCACCAGACTGTAACGGACCTGTCTTTTCTGTCCCACGACTACGCCATTCCCGTTCCCACGGACCAGAGCGGCGCGCACAGCCCGACCGTCTCGCAGTTTCTGAACGCCAGCAACAGCACCTATACTCTTGCGGGCAATCCCGAGGGACTGACGCCGTTCCTGCATGACGGACGTCAGCTTGCGATCAGTGATCAGTTCAGCGGTATGGCTGCCAAGGTCTGGCAGACAGCGGACCAGCAGGTTGTGATCGCGTTTCAGGGCACTTCAGGGGGCGATAATATCTTCCTTAACCCCACCGCCAATATCGGGCAGATTGGGGCCGATATCCAGTCAGCCTCGGGCACCATATCCCAGGCCCAGAAAGATGCTCTGGCCTTTACTCGCTTTGTTGTACACGAAGCCGGTGAACGGGGTATTGATACCAACAATATCTTCGTGACCGGCCATTCCCTTGGCGGGATGGAGGCCTCTTATGTCGCGCAGCAGACGGGCCTTGGTGGAATCGCCTTTGAATCGACCGGCCTGCCCCTGACATCCACCACAGCAGGCACCGGCACCAATTTTGCCAACGTTGTGACCTATGGAGACCCGGTAGCCAGCTTTGCCTCCGACATTCAGGGGTTCCAGCCTTTTGCGCCGGATTATAACCCGACCAACGGTGGTGACATGCCCCATTACGGGCATGTGGTGACTGTCGGGGCGGAAGCGGACCAGAATACTCTGGCCAGCCATATCGCCGGATTGTGGGACCACACTCTGCTTGGCAATGCCATTCAGCTTGCAGAAATTGCCTCAGACTTCGCGCATTTTCATCTGCCCGGCGCTGTAGCAGGAGATCTGGGCGTGGAATTTTCTCCCATTTCCATCACTCAGGATCTTGGCGGCGCCTCTCATGGTCCGGTCTTCAATGCGGCGGATGATACCATCGCCCAGTTCATTACAGCAGACACACTCCGGCCGGAGCATCAGTCCGGCGCCCTCTTTCCCGCCTGATCAGGCCATCTGAAGACACCACATATCAAGACCCGGGCCGGGGGAAGCCTTACCTTTCCCCGGCCTTTTTGCGGCACGTTTCAGGCCCCGCAAAAAAAATCAAAAAATGTGAAATTCGTCCTTGACGCTTCCCGGAAACCCCTCTAAATCAAGGCCCAACGCTGCCTCTGTCCCGTTCGTCTAGAGGCCTAGGACACTGCCCTTTCACGGCGGCAACACGGGTTCGAATCCCGTACGGGATACCATAGCTTTAATGCGTTAAAACAATTTTTCCCCTAAAATTTGCTTCTTTCCAGAACAAACTTTAAGGGGAAAATTGTGTTTTTCCACATCTCAAAAAATCATCTCTGATCAGGCATTTTTTGCACAGCTGCCTTATGCAACGATTGGCATAAGAAGCAGGTATGGGGCTGACACTCCAGCCAGCCCCGTTCCGCATGCATCAGTGATGCGCACCCAGCCATGTATGCAGTTGTGAGCGAGTTGCCTGCATAGCGTCTTTCCGGGCACCGATTTCACTCAGGGCTTTTGCCGTTGCAATTCTGGCACCGGTTGTTTTGGAGGAAGAAGGGTCTGCCTCCAGAGCCTTTGCAACCTCCGGCGTATCCGAATACGCGGCGATTCCGGCCAGGAACCCATCCTGAGACCACGGAGCCAGATGAGTCCTGATTTCCGCCTCATGCTGTTTAACCAGCTTCCAGACCAGATCAGCATTCTCACTCTCATCCGCCACGCGGCCCAGCGCCATGGCAATACGCCCGTTCGGAATAGCACCGCTGGCAGCCAGCAGGACGTTTTTCTCAATCAGAGCCGGATCTCTTGCCGCAGCAAGCGCATTGAACAGTCTGAGTTTAACTTCAGTCGCCTGCGTGGTGCGCACTTTTTCCGCCATGAGTTCATAGGTTTTCTGGTCCGCGTGCGTCATGGCAATACGAGCCACCACCCCGACCAGATCAGGCTTCAGAGAAGCCGGGTCAGCCTGCCAGCGCGCAAAACGCACTTTTGCTTCCGCTACCACGGTCGGGTCTTCAAACATCCCCAGCGCAGAAAGAACGATCGGACGCAGCATGGTGTCCAGCACGGCTTCATCCGCCTTCTGGTCCCAGCCCAGACGCGCCAGAACAGGTGCAAGCTGCCTGCGCGCATAAGCCCGGAACACCTCCCGGTCCGCGCTGCCCTTCAGATACGCATCGAGCGTTTCAAACTTGCCGATAATTTCCTGAAGAACAGCAATGTCGCGCTCCTGACCCGCCAGAAGGCCATCCGCCAGATCCATATAAGCAGAAAGCGGGGCCTGACCGGAACGGAACAGTGCAAACTGGTCCCCCAGCAGGTTTGCTCTGTCCACAGGGGCAAAACGGGCACTGTTTTTCAGCAGGGATGCAAAAGCCGGCGCATCATACTGCACGCGGTAATATCCGCTTTCCCCCAGATTCAGCTTGAGAGGAGCCTCACACCCCGCCACGCTGAGTTTCTGCGGGGCCTTACCCAGAACAAGCTTTTGCGGGACAATCCCCGGTCCACCCGCCACAACAGGAATACGCCAGACCTGCGGCGCAGGATGAGCGTCATGAATGGTAAAGCGGCTTTGAGTCAGCGTATAAACGGTCTTGCCAGATGCACAGGCAGCCGCCACATGCACCAGCGGGATGCCGGGCTGTTCAGTAAAGCTGCGTGCAACAGAACCAACATCCAGATTTGACGCCTGAGACAGCGCCTGCCACAGATCCTGACTGGTTGCGCTGCTGTAGGCATGGGCTTTCATGTAGGCGCGCATGCCATCACGGAAATGATCCTCACCCAGCCAACCTTCCAGCATCCGGATTACCAGCTCTCCCTTGCCATAACTGATATTGTCAAAAGCCGAGTTTGCCTCACTGACATTGTGAATGGTCTGCTGGATGGGGTGTGTGGAGGGCAACGCATCCGTCGCCATGGTTTCCTCACGGGTTTCATGCTGGCGTGGCCAGATGTCCCATTCCGGATTCATTTTGTCGGTTGCCTTGATTTCCATCCATGAGGCAAAGCCTTCATTCAGCCAGATATTGTCCCACCAGCCCATGGTCACCAGATCACCCGACCACTGATGTGCCATTTCATGCGCAACAACTTCATAAATCAGTTCACGCGTGCGGGGGGTGCTGTTTTTGGGGTCAAACAGCAGGACGTTATCAATATAGGTCAGCAGCCCCCAGTTTTCCATGGCCCCGGCCTGATAGTTTCCGGGAATTGCGACCATATCCATTTTGGGCAATGGGTATTTCACACCAAAATAGCTGTTGTAATAAGGAAGGATCTGCTCTGCGGCATGCAGGGCAAAGTCACCCTGATTTTCGAGGCCGGAGGGAGCATATACAGCCAGAGGCGTGCCATCCGCCTGCCCCTGCACGGATTTCATATCCCCCGCAACCAGCGCCAGAAGATAGGTGGACATCCGCGGCGTTGTGCCAAAGGACACGCGCTTCATCTCGTGCCCCGGCTCACCTGCGTCAGGTTGGGTCTGCGTCACCGGCATGTTGCTGACAGCCACAACCTCTTTCGGAAGCGTGACATCAAGCTGGAAAGTCGCCTTGAACGCGGGTTCATCCCAGCCGGGGAACATGCGGCGGGCGTCCGCCACTTCAAACTGCGTGACCAGCATCCGCTTTGTCTCGCCTGTGGGTGCTGTGTAATCATCCACATAAATGCCGTTCGGCGTCTTCAGGATCGGGCCGGACCAAGTGATAACAAGCGTATGCGCACCCTTGCCGACTTTTGCCGGAAAATGCAGCGTGGCGGTTTCCGCCGCATCATCCTGACGGATCTCAGCCGCCACGCCGTTATCCAGCACGGCCTTGGCCAGATGCAGGCCGGCCTGATTGAGTGTGATGTCCGCCACAGATGTGCGCACATCCACCCGGATGGTTTCCTGCCCCGTAAGCTTCAGATGGTCGATATCAGTTACAATATTGATTGCATAGGATGCGGGCACCACCGTTTTCGGGAGCTGCCCGGCAGCGGACTGAAATGAAAAAACCTGTTCCGCCTGCGCCGGAACCACCACAAGCAACCCGGCAAGCAGGGTGCTCAAAACCAGAAGACGACGCATACAACTTTCCTCTAAAAACCAATTTAACTTTCCGAAACCCGAAAAATCATTTTGACTTCGGATTATTCCGATCATACTATTTTTATCACATCAGCCCTTCCGTCAACGGTGGCGGAACGGACAAGCCGCCCTTCGGGGCAGAAAAGGCACACAGAGCGGATCAACGATGGTTCGCTGGCTCAGAGGAGCGATGGTTTTCCGCGCAGAATGCGCAAACCATCCGGAAGACGTTCTGTGGACAAAGGATTTCTGAAAGCCGGTCATACACCGACACTTGTCGCCGCTTTTCTGTATTTTGATGTCTCCTTCATGGTCTGGGTGCTGCTCGGCCCGCTGGGGATTGCCATTGCGCATGACCTGCACCTGAACGCTGGCCAGAAAGGCCTGCTTGTTGCGACACCTGTGCTGGCGGGCGCGGGCCTGCGTGTGCTGGCTGGAGCGTTGGTTGATCTGTTCGGCCCCCGCCGCGTGGCCATTGCCGCGCAGATTACCGTTATTCTCGGCCTGTGGCTGACATGGTTTCTCGCCCCCCACAGCTATGCCAGCCTATTCTGGGTTGCGCTGGTGCTGGGGGTTGCCGGGGCTTCCTTCGCCGTAGCACTGCCGCTGGCTTCCGTATGGTACCCGCCGCGCTATCAGGGCACAGCGCTGGGCATTGCCGGAGCGGGCAATTCCGGCACCGCGCTGGCCTCTCTCTTCGCACCCGGTCTGGCCGCCATGGTGGGCTGGCTGAATGTTCTCGGTCTTGTCACGCTGCCGCTGATGGCCGTTCTGGGGGCCTTCCTGTATCTGGCGCGTGAACCTGAAACGCGGCCTGCGGCCCCCACGCTCTCCTCCTGGGGGCCGATCCTGAAATCCGGCGGCTGCTGGGCACTGATGTTTTTCTACAGCGTGACCTTTGGCGGATTTGTCGGGCTGGCCTCGTTCCTGACCATCTATTTTAATGACCAGTACCACCTGCCCCCCGCCGTTGCCGGGGCATGCACGGCATTTGTGGTGTTTGCAGGCTCCTTTATCCGCCCTGTTGGCGGGGCACTGGCGGACCGTGTGGGCGGCACGAAAGCACTGATCCTGCTTTATGGTGCGGCAGGGGCCATTTTTCTGCTGATCGCCACAGGTCTGCCCTCTGTCTATCTGGCGTTCGGGGCGTTTTTTCTGGGCATGCTGGCCCTTGGGCTTGGCAACGGGGCCGTGTTCCAGCTCGTGCCTATCCGCTTTCCGCAGCAGGTGGGTATTCTCACCGGCCTTGTCGGCATGGCGGGGGGAGTGGGCGGGTTCTATCTTGCCTCCTCCCTTGGCGCGGCACGCCAGACAACAGGCTCCTACGGCCCCGGCTTTCTTGTGTTTGCCCTTGTCTGCCTTCTCGCATGCGGGTGTGTCACGCTCTGCCACCGCAAATGGACGGGGGGCTCCCGATGACGCAGATAGCCCGCCCCATCCGCCACTGGAAAAGCGGCAGCCTTGCCATGGGTTTTGTGCTGTTTCCCGGGGCTGCCCTGCTTTCGGGAATAGCCCTGGGCGGCACAGCCCGGGCCGATGCGCAGAAACCCTCTGCCTCGCCCCGGCCAGTACCCGCAGCCGCAACGCCGCTTGCTCCGGCGGCCCCCGCTCCTGTCCTGCCGCTGCCGAACAGCGCGGCTCTTGTCAAAGGTGCCCTGTATCACCCGGACTGGAAAATGTTCAACGCCGGGAACGCTGCCGCTTCCGGCTTTGGCGTGGTGAATGGCTATGGTCAGGCCCGCTGGGCGGAAGACTGGAGCGCTCTGGCCCGCGCCTCGCAAACCACCCGGAAGAATGACTGGTTCAACCGCCTGAAATATGTGCGACTGAATGACAGCGGCAGCATCTGGATGAGCTTCAGCGGTGAGGAACGGCTGCGCTACATTTTTGAAAACCAACCCCTGCTGGGGCAGGCTGGTAAAACCAATGCCAGCCGTGTACTGCTGCGCAACCAGTATGGGGCGGACCTGCATCTGGGCGAGCATGTCCGCGCCTATGCGGAATTCCTGTATGGCGTGGCGGGTGGCGCCAACACATATGGCTACCAGACCGGTGCGCAACGCGAAAGTCTGGACCTCCAGCAGGGAATTCTGGAATTCAAAGGGCATGCTCTGGGCGCACAAATGGGCGTTATCGGCGGGCGGCAAGTGTTTCTGGATGCACCCGGCTCCATGCAGTCCCCGCGTGATCTGACAAACGTCCAGCAGACATGGGATGGCTTCCGTGGTTATGCCGTGTGGAACCGGTTCCGCATCGACCTGTTTGATTTCATGCAAACCAACAAGCTGCCACAAAAGGTTTTTGCAGACGGCACAAGCTACAACACCCGCCTGTATGGCGCCTATACCTCCACCGCCCTGCCCTCCTTCCGGTTCATGGGCCAGAAAAGCCAGATGTTCGCGGATGTTTTTTTTCTCGGCTACCTGTACGGCGGTGCGGCGGCCTCCATCCCGGCAGCCGCACCCGGCGCTGTGCAGAAAGGCTCTTCCCGCAGGGATAATATCGGCCTGCGGCTGTGGGGCAATATCGGCCCCTTCAGCACCAATCTGACCGGCATTTTTCAGGGCGGTGAATTCCGCCCCGCCAAACCAGACCAGAACACCCGCGCCGTGCGCGCCTATGCGCTTAACGGCACCATTACCTACACGCGGGCGGACTGGGCGGGCAAACCGGGGTTTGGTGTGCAGGCGGACCTGTTCTCCGGCGGGTCTGCCCGCAGTCAGGACGGGGCTGTAGGGACATTTGCAACACCGTTTGTCCCGCTGCCATATTATAATGACCTCTCTCTTTCCCTCACCTCACAAAACCTGATTGGCATTGGGCCTGTTGCCAGCTTCACCCTGCGCCCCACCCTGCACTTAAAGCTGCACGCCCCCTTCTTCTGGCGGGCCAGCACGCAGGACGCCCTCTATGGCGGCAATGGCAAGATCTACACATGGCGGAACAGCCTGCATGGCGGGTTTACGGGGGCCATGCCCTACACCCAACTGTCATGGAACTTTGCCCCGCACTGGGCCTGGACCCATGATATTGAAGGTATTCTCCTCTCACGCGGGATGAGGGATGTCGGCGCAAGAGAGGGGGCTCTTTACATGCAAACCCTCGAATTCAAATTTTAAGGCATAAGGGCAAACCCATGACCACTAAAGACAACATCCTCATTGTCGGCAACGGCATGGTTGGCCATTACTGTGCTGAACAGCTCATCATGCATGGCCTGCATGAAACGCACCAGATTCACGTTTTTGGTGAAGAACGCCACCATGCTTATGACCGTGTTCATCTGACTGATTACATGGTGGGGCAGGATGCACTGGCCCTGCGGCTGCATCAGGAAGATTTTCACACAGCCCACGGTATCACGCTGCACCTGAACACCCGCATCACACAGATTGACAAGGTGGCAAAAACCGTAACGACAGAAAACGGAATTCTTCCCTACAGCACGCTGATTCTCGCAACCGGCTCCCTCCCCTTCGTGCCGCCGGTGCCGGGCAATACCGGCACGGCCGGGCTGGTATACCGCACACTGGAAGATCTGGACCTGATCCGCGCGGCGGCAGAGGGCGCACGGCATGGTACCGTGATTGGCGGCGGCCTTCTGGGGCTGGAAGCCGCCAATGCGCTGAAAGTGCTCGGGCTGGATGTCAGCGTGATCCAGATTGGCACACACCTGATGCCCGCCCAGCTCGATGAAGAGGGGGGCCGCGCCCTGAAACGCCGCATTGAAGCGCTGGGCATTGATGTGCGCGTGCTGCACCAGACACAGGAGATTGTACCCGGCACCACACACCGGCATAAGCTGGTTTTTGCTGATGGCACCACGCTGGATACGGATATGGTGGTCTTCTCCGCAGGGATTCAGCCGCAGGACAATCTGGGCCGCGCCTGCGGGCTGGAAATCGGCCCGCGCGGCGGCATTGTGGTGGATAACCAGTGCCGCACTTCGGAGCGCGATATTTTTGCTGTTGGGGAATGTGCGTTGTGGGAAGGGCAGGTTTTTGGTCTTGTCGCCCCCGGTTACAGCATGGCCCGCACGGTGGCCGCCCTGCTGGCGGGTGAGACCGAGGCGGCCTTTACCGGCGCGGATATGTCCACAAAACTGAAGCTGCAAGGGGTGGATGTCGGCTCCATAGGCGATGCGCAGGGGCGGGAGCCGGGTTCCACCAGCTACCGGTTTATTGGTGAAGCCGATGGATCTTATCGCCGTCTTGTGCTTTCAGCAGATGGAACCCGCATTACCGGCGCTGTTCTGGTTGGTGATAATTCTTATTACGACACTATTTTTCAATATGTGCAAAATGGCATCACGCCCCCGGCGGACCCGGCAGCGCTCATCCTGCCGCGCGGAGAAGGGGTGGAGCTTCTGGGGGCGGACGCCCTGCCGGAAAGTGCTACCATCTGCTCGTGCCATAACGTGACCAAAGGGTCCATCAGTGCGGCTATCGAACACGGATGCACAGACCTCGCCACGCTGAAGAAAGACACAAAGGCCAGTACAGGTTGCGGCGGATGTTCCGCCCTGCTGAAAAGCGTTTTTGAAGCCGAGCTGACCGCGCGCGGCATTACGGTTGACCGCAGCCTGTGCGAACATTTCTCCTACACCCGGCAGGAGCTGTATTCTCTGGTGCGCGTGCATGGCCTTCACAGTTTTGAAGAGCTTATGACACAGTTTGGCAATGGTGGCCTTGGTTGCACGCTCTGCAAGCCTGCCGTGGGCTCCATTCTGGCCTCGGCATGGAACAAACCCATTACGGACCCGCTCTATATCCCCCTTCAGGATACGAACGACACGTTCATGGGCAACATGCAGAAAAACGGCACCTATTCCGTTGTGCCACGCATTGCCGGGGGAGAAATCACGCCGGACAGGCTGATTGTTCTGGGGCAGGTTGCCAAAAAATATAATCTTTATACCAAGATTACCGGTGGCCAGCGTGTGGACCTGTTTGGCGCGCAACTGCACCAGCTCCCTGAAATCTGGACAGAACTGCTCGATGCCGGGTTTGAAACCGGCCACGCATATGGTAAATCAACCCGCACCGTTAAATCCTGCGTGGGCAGCACATGGTGCCGCTATGGTGTGCAGGATAGTGTGGGCAAAGCGCTGGACCTTGAAAACCGGTACAAGGGCCTGCGTTCGCCCCACAAGCTGAAATTCGCCGTGTCCGGCTGCACGCGGGAATGCGCGGAAGCCCAGAGCAAGGATGTGGGAATTATTGCCACTGAAAACGGCTGGAACCTGTATGTCTGCGGCAATGGCGGCATGCGCCCCAGGCATGCAGAACTCTTCGCGACAGATCTGGATTCGGAAACACTGGTCAAATATATTGATCGTTTCCTGATGTTTTATATCAGAACGGCTGACAAACTTCAGAGAACCTCCGTCTGGCGAGAAAATCTGGAAGGCGGTCTGGACTACCTCAAGGATGTTATCATCCATGACAGCCTCGGCATTTGCGCAGAACTGGAACAGCAGATGCAGCATGTGGTGGACACCTATCACTGCGAATGGAAAGACGCGCTGACAGACCGCGAAAAGCTCAAGCGCTTCCGCACCTTTGTCAATGACAGCCGCCCTGACCCCAATATCCGCACAGTGCCCGAGCGCGACCAGATCAGGCCTGCGGAAAACCAACCAGAGCGCCAACAGGATGCAGGCCCTGCGGACTGGACGGACCTGTGCGCGGAAAGTGACCTTGTTCCGGGTTCCGGCGTGGTCGCCCTGTATGAGGATACCCAGATTGCCCTGTTCTATCTGCACGAAAGCCAAGGCAACGGGCGCGTTTTTGCCGTGGATAATCATGACCCTTTCTCCCACGCCAATGTTTTGGGGCGCGGCCTCATGGGAGACCACAAGGGGCAGCCGGTGGTGGCCTCTCCACTCTACAAACAGCACTTCAACCTTGAAGATGGCACCTGTCTGGAAGATGCCGCACACTCCATCCGGGCCTGGCAGGCTCGGCTGCGTGGGGGGCGTGTGGAAATTCGTGCCCGCACGATGACTGCCCCGGCGGAGGCCGTTCTGGCGTAACGCCCATGACGTGTGAGAACATCCGCTCGGTCTGCCCTTATTGCGGTGTGGGCTGCGGCATTGTGCTTGAGGTGGAAAACCGGAAAATTGTCCGGGTGCGGGGTGATGCCGCACACCCGGCCAACAAGGGGCGGCTCTGTACCAAAGGCAGCTCCTGCGATAACCCTGTAACCTCTTCCGCCCGGCTGGAAACAGCCCTGCTCCGGCCAGAGCGTGCAGCCCCCCTCGCTCCGGCCTCCGCAGACGCGGCAATTCAGGAAACCGCCAAGCGCCTGCGGGCTATTCTGGAAACATACGGGCCGGATGCCATTGCTTTGTATGTCTCCGGCCAGATGTCTCTGGAGGCCCAGTACCTCGCCAACAAACTTGTGAAAGGCTATCTCCGCACACGACATATCGAATCCAACTCCCGCCTGTGCATGGCGGCGGCGGGCATGGGGTACAAGCTCTCACTGGGAGCGGATGCCCCGCCTGGCTCCTACGAAGATTTTGACTGTACCAATCTGTTTTTCGTCATCGGGGCGAATATGGCGGATTGTCATCCCATTCTGTTCCTGCGCCTGCTGGACCGCAAGCGCGCAGGTGCAAAACTGATTGTGGTGGACCCACGCCGCACCGCCACAGCTGAAAAAGCGGACCTGTTTTTGCAAATCCGCCCCGGTACGGACCTCGCTTTACTCAACGGTCTGCTCTGGCTGCTGACAGAACTCGGAGCAATTGATACGCCCTTCATTGCTGCCTGCACCACAGGATGGCAGGAGATGCCCGCCTTTCTGGCAGAGTACACGCCAGAACGCGTGGCACGCCTGACAGGCCTTGCGGAGGATGACCTCCGTACAGCCGCCCGCTGGATTGCCGAAGCAGGAGACTGGATGTCTCTGTGGACCATGGGGCTCAACCAAAGCATTTCCGGGGCGTGGCACACCAATGCGCTGTGCAACCTGCATCTGGCCACAGGAGCCATCTGCAAGCCTGGGGCGGGGCCGTTTTCGCTCACCGGCCAGCCCAACGCTATGGGTGGGCGGGAGATGGGCTACATGGGACCCGGCCTGCCCGGCCAGCGCACAGCTCTTGCCGCACAGGACAGGGCTTTTTGCGAAGCCCTGTGGAACCTCTCTCCCGGCACCCTGCGGGACGCCGGCAGCGCGGGCGCGATTGCTATGTTCGAGGAGATGGCCGCAGGGCAGATCAAGGCCTGCTGGATTATCTGCACCAACCCTGTTGCCACCGTGCCCCGGCGCGACACCGTGATTGCCGCCCTTGAAAAAGCCGAGCTTGTGATCGTGCAGGATGCCTATACGGATACAGAAACCGGCCACTATGCCGATATCCTTCTGCCCGCCGCCCTGTGGGCCGAGGCCGATGGCGTGCAGGTGAACTCGGAGCGGACCATGACCCTCGCCCCGCAGGCCGTTCCTCCTCCCGGGGAAGCCCTGCCGGACTGGCAGATTATTGCCCGCGTTGCCTGCGCCATGGGGTTTGAGGACGGTTTTTCCCACAGCTCCGCCTCTGAGGTTTTTGCCGAGGCCAGCCGTTTTGCAAACCCGCAGACAGGGTATGATATTTCCGGCGCAAGCCACGCCCGCCTGCGGGAAGGCCCGATGCAATGGCCCATCTCTGAGCATGATACCGCCACCCGCCACCCCATCCGCTACCGCCCGGACCCGAACGCCCCCCCTGTTTTTGCAACCCCCGATGGCAAGGCCGTGTTTTTCCCGCGCCCATGGATGCCGCGCGCCGAGGAGCCGGATGAAACCTATCCGTTTCTGCTCAACACCGGCCGCCTGCAACACCAGTGGCACACCCTGACCAAAACGGGCCGGGTGGCGCAGCTCAACACGCTTAACCCCGGTCCGTTTGTGGAACTTGCCCCCGAAGATGCCCGGCATCTGGGGCTGGCTGAGGGAGACCCGGTTGAAATCCGCTCCAGCCGAGGCAGCGCAACCGTGCCCGCCCGTCTCTCCACACGCATTGCCCCCGGCACCTGCTTCGCCCCCTTCCACTGGAATGACCGGTTTGGCGCGCAGTTGTGCCTCAACGCGCTGACACCGGATGCGATCGACCCCCTCTCCCTGCAGCCCGGCATCAAACACTGCGCTGTCTCCCTCACCCGCGCCCGCACGGCTCCCCCGGCCGTGCAGGAGAGAACCAAAACCATGCCCACGGACCGCCTTGCCCGCCATCTGGGCCTTGCAGACCACAAGGCACCCCTGTTTTCCGGGGAAAGCGCGCACTGGGTGAGCGGTTTTCTGGAAGGGCTGCGCATGGCCCCGCCAGAAGGCACCCTGCCGGTTATCCCGGCTTCCGCACCCCTTTCAGCTGAACAGGCAACGCACCTGAACGGCGTGCTGGCGGGGCTTTACGCACGCGCGCCCGCCGCGGCACTGGCCACCCCGCTGGCACCCGACCTCGTGGCGGGGTCCTCCGCTCCGGCCCTGACCCTCTGGTGGGCCTCCCAGACCGGCCGCACGGAAGCGCTGGCCGCACAGCTTGCCATCTGGCTGCGTGAAAACGGGCATGACGTCCGTCTGGCGGGGCTGGACCAGTGTGACCCGGCCGCCCTTTCCGGCACAGCCCTGTTCCTTGTTTCCACTTTCGGGGATGGAGACCCACCAGACAACGCCGCCCCCTTCTGGGATGCCGTGCGGCGGCAGGACCTCGCCCTTCCGCCCCTGCATTACGCTGTTCTTGCGCTTGGAGATTCGTCTTACGCCAGCTTCTGCGGGTTTGGCCGTGCGCTGGACGCACGACTGGGCGCGCTGGGTGCCTCCCCCCTGCTCCCGCGTGTGGAGTGTGAACCGGATTATGAAGAGGCTGTAGAAGCCTGGCAGCCCCGCCTGCTCGCCGCGCTGGGTGGCCCTGCGCCCTCTGAAACCGGCCCCGCCCTGCATGCCCCGGCTCTGGCCCCCGGCATTACCCGCACCACCCCCGCTCTGGCACGCATAACCAGCGTGACCCGCCTGACGGGGGAAGACCCGGAAAAGGAAACATGCCATATTGTTCTGGATATTTCCGGAACATCCCTACGCTATACAGCAGGAGATGCGCTGGGCATCTGGCCGCGCAACAGTGAACCTGTGGTGCAGCAGGTTCTGAAAGCCCTTCAGCTTCCAGAACACACGATGCTGACCTTGCGGCGGCAGGGGGCCGTCCCGCTTGGCGAGGCGCTGCGCCGCTGGTTTGACCTCTCCCGCCCCACCCCCGCCCTGCTGGAGCGGCTGGGCCAGGCCGATGGCGGATATCTGCCGGACCTTCTCGGCGCACTGGCCACGGCACCGGCCCCGCAGGAAATCCCGGCCCTGTTCCGCCCGATGCAGCCCCGCCTGTATTCCATTTCCTCCTCCCCCCTTGCCGCACCGGGGCAGGTGCATCTGACTGTTGGCGTCAACCGCACACCATTCCCCGGTGTTTCCTCCACATGGCTTACGGGGCTCACCCCGGGGGAGGAGGTGCCGGTGTTCGGGCAACCCACAACGCACTTCCGCCTGCCTGCGGATGAGACACGGCCTGTCATCATGATTGGGCCGGGCACTGGTATTGCACCCTTCCGCGCCTTTCTGCAGGAACGCGCCGCACGGCAGTCCACCGGCCCCACCTGGCTGTTTTTTGGAGAGCGGCATGAAAGCACCGGCTTTTACTACCGCAAGGAACTGGAAGCTTTTCTGGCCCAAGGCTACCTGACCCGGCTGGATACAGCCTTCTCGCGGGATCAGCCCGAGCGCATTTATGTGCAGGACCGCATGGAGGAACAGGGTGCCCGGCTATGGGACTGGCTGAACCGGGGCGCGTACCTGTATATCTGTGGTGATGCCGCCCGCATGGCGCGGGATGTTGACAGCGCCCTGAAAAGGATTATCGCACATCACGGAAAGGTGAGCTTTGAACAGGCTGACGCCTTTCTGGCAGATCTTGCCCGCGGTGGCCGCTATCTGCGCGATGTGTACTGAACGGGAAGGCCGTTTGCATGAAAGTCCTTCTGGCAGATGAGAACTCCCAGCGCGCCGGAGCCCTGGCGCGCCTGCTGGAGGCGGATACCTCTCTGGAGGTTATCCTGCTGGAGGCCCACACCAGCCTGATGGACGCCGTACGCTCCCACGCGCCCGATATTGTTCTGGTTGATATCAGCCGCGCAGACCGCGATGCACTGGACAGCGTGCGCGCACTCTCTGCCTCCGGTCTAGAGCGGCCTGTGGCCCTGTTTGTTGATGAAGATGATGAAGCCCTGATGGAAGACGCGTTTGCCGCAGGGGTCTGCTCTTACAACGTGCTCGATACACCGGTAAAAAACGTCAAGCCGCTTTTGCGCTCCGCCATTGCGTTGTATGACCGTTTCCGCAAAACAAACGCGGAGCTTCTGGCGGCCCGAAAAACGCTCTCCGACCGTGAAACCATAGATCGCGCCAAATTCCTGTTCATGAAGCAGGAGCGGTGCAGGGAAGAGGATGCCTACCGCTGGTTGCGCAAACAGGCCATGCAGACTTCACGAAAAATTATTGATGTTGCCACAGAGTATCTCGCCCACCATACCAGGACCCCCAAAGCATGAGCACATCCTGCCGTATTGGCCTGCTCCAGCTGGCTGACAGTGCACCAGTGCTTGTAGCCTGTGTGCTGAATATTTTCTCCCGGCACGGGCTGGAGATTGCACCTGTGGTTGTGCCCTCATGGGCCAATATTGCCGATGGGCTGGTCTGGAACGGGTTTGATGGCGCCGTGATGTTTCCGCCCCTTGCCATCATGACCGCACTTGGCCAGCGTGGCCGCGCACTTGACCTGCGGCCTGGCCTGCCCCTCAGCCGGGGCGGAAACATGCTTGTCCTGCGTGGGCAGAAGGCCGAACAGGCTTTGTGGGATGCGGAGCCTGACAAGCACACGGCTTTTAAAAACTGGCAGCAGGCCCTTGGCCGCAGGCCCCGGCTGGGTGTTGTTCACCTGTATTCCACACATTATCTTATTCTGACACGCTTTCTTTCAAAGAACGCCCTCAACCGGGACACAGAAACGGATATTGTCATCATGCCCCCCGCCCGCATGATCGAGGCTCTTGCCGCCGGAGAAATTGACGGGTTCTGCGCCGGGCCTCCATGGGGGGCGGATGCCACCCTGAAAAATCTGGCCTTTGCCGTTGCCGGCTCCGCCTCGACCATGCCGGGGCACCTCGAAAAAATGCTTGTCCTGAAAGAACAATGGAAGGCAGACAATCCGAACGCCGAGGCCCGCCTGCATGCCGCACTGCGTGAGGCCGTGGCACTCTGCAACACACCGGCACAGGCCCCCTTTATCACGGAGCTTCTCAGCGCCCCCATGCAGGATGGCGGGCTGGGTCTGCCCACGGACGCCCTGAAAGCCGTGCTGCCGGGCACAACCTCCACCCCGGATGTCATGGTATTTGATACGGAATCCCAAAGCACAGAGGCCTCCTTTGGGTGGATGCTTGAGGGCATGCAGGCCGAAGGTTGGCTGACGCCCGCCCTGCTGGACACGTTGAAAACGCTCGGCTGGTCTGACCGCCACGGCGCATTTCACACGCCAGCAGAGCGCCCTGCACGGTAATATACTCCAACACATTCCGGCCCTCTTCGTGTCCAAAATGAAATAAAGGGCCGATTTTTGTTTTTGAGCATTTCATACTCTTAATTCCGCGCGTTACA
Source organism: Acetobacter farinalis (assembly GCF_011516935.1). Lineage (GTDB taxonomy): Bacteria > Pseudomonadota > Alphaproteobacteria > Acetobacterales > Acetobacteraceae > Acetobacter > Acetobacter farinalis. The sequence continues at coordinate 13,972 of NZ_WOTF01000009.1, read as the reverse complement.
AAGAAATCACGGTCCAGCACACGTTATCTCTATTATTTCATTTTTGAAAAAATAGATGGATCAATACTGATTTATTTCGCTTCCAGCCGGATTTATAATATGCCTTCCGCTCTTTCCCACATACGCACACAGCTTCAGGATATCCGGAAAGCGGCTATGGAACGCCTTGGCGGGGTTATCCTGCACAGTGACCTGCAGGAACGCTATGTAGATTGGCAGCTTCCCGTCCCGCTGGGCCGGAAGCGGCAGGCGCGCCTGCAGACAATCCGCAAGGCCGGCATACTGTTTATCCATGTTCCCAAAAATGCCGGAACGGCCATCTCCCGGGAGCTGTATGGAGCCAGCATGCGGCATGAAACTGTTCGCTATTACATCAGGCACGCGCCCGATCTGGTGCGCACCCTGCCCAGTTTTGCGCTCTGGCGTGACCCGGTGGAGCGCTTTCTTTCAGCCTATGATTTTATCCGCAACGGCGGGGGCAGCCATGTCGCGCTGCATCCCGGCTTTGCCAGGCGGTATGAGGCCATCAAGACACTCGATCAGATGATTGAGTATGTAGAAGGCGCCTCCTCCCTCTATCAGCTTGACCATGTCCTGCGCCCGCAAAGCTGGTACCTTGCAGACCGCAACGGTGACATTGCCGTAAAGATGCTGTTTGACATCAAGGATATTGACCGGATTTATCCTTTCATCCCCTCCCTGCGGGCGGGAGCGATAAAAAAAATCAATACAACACAGAGATTCACCACCGACGCCCTTCCCGCCCAGAAAGAGAAAATTATCTTCCTGTACAAAGAAGATTACAAAATAAAGCACTCCATGAAGCAAATTCACGAGTATTCGCCAAACTGGTCTGGGACGAGGACAATGCAGCCCCGCCCTCTCCTGCCCATATCCCTGCGCCCCGTTTTTGAAGGAGGCCTTTAAACTCCCTTTTCTCACGGAATAAAAAATGTCAGACATGACGTTAATGACACGCACCATGGCCGGACACGGCCTTGACCCACGTTTTCCTCTTGCATCCCTGTGCAGAAACAGCGTCTTAATGAGACTTGCTCAAGGACACGGCTGACACAAGAGAACGCATTTGTCTTCACATACCCCTTCCCTTCCGCACGCATCGTCAGAAGACGCACAGACAGGTATGGCAGGCGCGCACTCTTCCACACACATTCTGGTTGTGGAAGATGACCCTGAAATCCGTGCCCTGTTACAGCGCTACCTGCAAAGGCTGGGGTATGATGTCTCCACAGCGCTCAACCGCGCAGGAATTGATGCTGCACAGCAGCGCAAGCCTGTTGACCTCACCCTGCTTGACCTCATGCTGCCGGATGAAGATGGTCGTACTTTGTGCCAGCACCTCCGACAGACATCGCACACACGCATCATCATGGTCAGCGCCCTGAGTGACAGTCGTGACCGTATTTCGGGGCTTGATCTGGGCGCTGACGATTATGTGACCAAACCGTTTGATCTGGAAGAACTGGCAGCACGCATTCGGGCCGTGCTCAGGCGGCCCCTGTCGGATGCCACCCCGCCTGCCATGCAGACGGCGCAGCATTACCGGTTTGATAACTGGCTGTTTGAACCCGCAAAGCGGGCTTTATACGGCAAAACCGGCGTCCGGGTCGCGCTCACCGGATCTGAAACTGATCTTCTTCTGGCATTCTGCCAGAATATGCACAGGGTTTTCACACGAGCAGAACTTCTGACGCACATGCATGATGATGAAAAGACTGTGGACCCGCGCGCCATTGACCTGCTGATCAGCCGCCTGCGCCGTAAACTGGCGCATGAAGGCCGCCAACTGGAGCTTATCCGCACCATTCGCGGCGGTGGCTATATTTTTGACCCGGATGACACCAAGGCATGAGAGGTTTCCCTCGCCTCTTCCCCCGTACTATTTACGGGCAGATGGTCGCCCTTGTTTCCCTGTGCATGGTGATCACGCTGAGTGTGATCCCTGTTCTGCTCTATGCCTTCCGCCCTCTGATTCCGCCGCCGCTCCCCTCCGGGCCGTGGACCAATATTCTGGCCATTGAAACGGGGATTGAGGCGCTTCAGGCGTCGCTCCCGCAGACACGGGAGGCCGTTGCCCAGAAAATTTCCGGGAACGAGATTACGTTTTCAGTTGGCCAACCCCCGCCCTGCATGGTCGTCCCGACTGACCACATGACAAAATTCCTTCAGACCATGCTGATGTTCAGGGATAATCTGGGCGGCTACACCCTGCTCGCCAAAAGCTGCGCCCCGCGTGAGACTGGCGGCCCCACCGCTCTTCTTTTTCTTCCTCACGACAATATCAGCGTTCTGGTTTACAACACGCCCAACCATCATTTCAGACGCATGATGCGCTGGACCATGCCACTGCTGGCCTCCCTGACCTCACTGCTGACCATTACATTTTCCCTGACATTCTGGAGCATTTGGCACATCAGCCGCCCTTTGCGAAACATTTCTGCACAGGCTGATGCTTTTGGATATGACAGCACCCCGGACCCTCTCCCTGAACACGGACCAACCGAAGTCCGTCGGCTGACACATGCGTTCAACCGCATGCAGGCCCGCATTGCGGCCTCGGCGGAGGAGCGCACCCGCATGCTTATCGCCATCGGGCATGATCTGCGCACGCCTCTCACACGCCTGTTCATGCGGCTGGAACTGGGCGGCGAGGAAGCCTCTCCCGCCGCCATGAAGCATGATCTGACACTGATGAAAAAAATGCTGAACGGCGCATTACATTTCCTGCGCGAGCAGGCGGATGCAGAAAAGGCGGAAGTGATTGACCTCGCCTCTCTTCTGGAAACCCTGTGCCATGAATTCAGTGTGGTCGGGCACACGCTGCACTATTCCGGTCCGGCCCACTTCACCTGCACATGCCAGCCTACCGCACTGGAGCGCGCCTTGAGCAACCTGATTGAAAATGGCCTGAAATACGGGACAGAAGTGCAAATCACCCTTCGGGGTGAACAGCAGCATGCCGTGATTGATATCTGTGATAACGGACCGGGCATTCCCGCGCACAAGCTTGCCGCGGCCCGTCTGCCCTTTTACCGGCTGGACCCGGCCCGCGCAGCAGATGGCGGGCTAGGGCTCGGCCTTTCCATTGCGGATGCCATTATCACCCGCCACAATGGCCAGCTTCAGCTCAGCGCCGCTCAGCCACACGGCCTGCATGCCCGCATCACGCTGCCTTTGGGGAAACGACCTCCCAACGAGGCGATGTAGTCCGAAACCCGTTCATCACAAGGGCCATCAGGCCGCCTGCAAATCCCCTCTCAGGCCCATGTGCATTTTACGGGCTCACTGCTGGAGAGGGCACCTGAGCCGCAGGCACTGTGGAAGATGCCCCGGCGGAGGGCGCAGAAGGCGATGTTGTCGGCACGGAGACCGGGACTGCCACCGGACTGGAGGTAGCCGGAGGCGCGGGCGATCCCGTCGCGGTGGGAGCCGTCACCCAGGCAGGGAGCACACCGGGGGTAGAGGATGCCGGACTGGCAGACGGCACGGACGATGCCGAAGCCGCGGCCACCGGAGCAGATGCCGCGCTGGAAACAGAGGGTGTCGGGCTGGCAGAGGGCGCGGGTGATGCCGGGACTGCCCCCCGCGCAAGCGCCGCGCCGGAAGCAGAAGAGGGCGGGCTCGCAGAGGGCGCGGCCGATGCCGGAACTGTTCCTTGTGCAGGTGTCGACCCGGGAGCCGAGGGGGCCATGCCCGCAGCGGGTGCGGTCGGCACGGATGCCGCCACCGGAGCGGATGCCGTGCCCGGATCAGGCTCCGTTCCTGCAACCGGAGCAGGCATTGCCAGCGGTGGCGCAATGGCCGTATTTTCCGGCACGCCCCCCGCAGCGGAAGCTGATGATTTCGCTGTCTGGCTGCTCTGGGGCTGCAGGAAGGCTGACGTCTTCCAGAAATTTGATGGAGAACCACTCGTGACAGTGCGGCGGGTGCACCCCCGCACAATCGTGGAGCAGACACCATCAGTCCCGATCAGCATGTCGTTGTCACCACTATAGTGAACATCCTGAACCTTGCCATCCACCAGACGAAAATCCGCCACACAGGTTGTGCCATCACCTTCGCCAATATCGCGCACGATGTTTACGACAGACTGAACAGGGATCAGGGTGGAGGATGCCGCCGTGCCGATATTCCGGCCGCGCTGATATTCAAAAATCTTGACGTGAGAGTCGAGCGTCCGTGTTTTCGCGGGAATTCCTGCACAGGCCAGAATGTCTTCTTCCGTCATGCCGATCATGGTGGTTTGTGCTTCATGCGCTGTCACAGACGCATAATAGCCGCAGCCATCCAGCCCCAGCAGCACGGCACACAGCGAAACCCCTGCAACAGATCTTGCAACATGACGCACTACAGACATGTTATCCACAAGCCAACTCTTCCCCACTCAATCCCGGACTGAAACAACTAGCAAATTTCCCGCCCCCTGTCAGCCGGGAGTCCGACCCGCCAGAGAGTGGCTCCGAGACAGACAGGGATGACCGACCAGCGGAGCAAGCCTGTTTGTCCTCACATCCCGTGCAACACAAACGTTTCTTGACAAATTTTTCCCCGGACGATCATCTGAACAGAAGAAATTTCAATATCTTGTGGGCAGGAAAAGAGAAATGCCCTCCGGAAGGATAACCCATGCGCACCTCCCGCCTCCTCCGGGCAACGACCTGCCTGCTGACAGGTTTTTGCCTTGCCCCTCTGGCCTCCCCCAGTCAGGCCTCCCCAAATCCGGCCGCCACCGCGCACAGGCCAGACAAACCCGGAACACTCCTCCAGTCTGAGCCACTCCCCCCAACGCTGAGCCTGCCGGATGCCGCGCGCTCCCTGCGGCTGACTTATCTCTCCACAAACGGCCTTACCGGCAAAGGGCTCGTTCCTGTCACGGAAGAAGTTATTCTCCCCGCAGGCAAAACTCCGGCCGGTGGTTGGCCGATTGTGGCCTGGGCACATGGAACGGTGGGCGTTGCAGACCGCTGCTCTCCCTCCTCCAACCCGTGGTCGGAGCGTAACCGGCAGTATCTGTCCGCATGGATGAAGCGCGGCTTTGCCGTGGTCGGCACTGATTATCAGGGTCTGGGCACCCCCGGCACGCATGCGTATCTGGACACTCGCGTGGAAGCCTACAGTGTGCTGGATGGGGTGCGGACCGCGCTGGCCTCTGTCCCCGGGCTGCAAAACAAGATCATGATTGTTGGCCAATCTCAGGGGGGTGGCGCTGCTTTTGCTTCCGCAGCTTTCGCGCCGGACTATGCTCCGGACCTGAACATCCGCGGCACTGTGGCAACGGGCATTCCGTATATCACGCCCGAACTGTTCCAGACACTCTCCAGCGCTGGCGCAAAGGAAACAGGTTTCAACCCGCTTGTGGTCTACACGCTGTACCTCGCACAGGGGCTGAGCGGGCATGACCCGCACTTTAAACCGGACACTGTCTTTACAGACAAAGCCATGCCCACCTACCGCGCCGCCGCAGAACTGTGCGTTTACCCGCTGACGGACAAAGCCCGTGCGGAAGGCCTGACCATGAGCAATGCCCTGAAACCCGGCTTTGGGCAGGCGCTGGCACCGGCTCTGGCTGCCATGCAATATCCAACCCTGAAGCTGGCCCAGCCACTATTTGTAGGCACGGGAGAGGCTGATCAGGATGTCCCACCCGCTCTCCAGCTTGGTCTGGTCAAGGCGGCGTGTGCCGCAGGAACCGTTGTGCAGGCCCACCTCTATAAAGGGCTGGACCATTCCCAGACCGTTAATGCATCCCTGCCCGATTCAGATGCCTTTACGCAGGCTGTGATGGCCGACCAGCCCGTAACACCGCAGTGCTCGCCTGTTCCGCAATAACCCACACAACACAGAAGGGCAGGGACGTTCTTCCCTGCCCTTCTTCATTTCACAGAGTGTGAGGTCTCAGCATCAGTTTTTTACAGATCCTGCGACATGGTCTGGCCGGATTTCCAACCCTTCAGGACATCTGATGCACAATTTTCATAATCTCGCTCCGTGAGAAATGGCGCCAGAGCGCATAAGCCTCCGCCAGTTCATCCAGCGATACCCCCCGAGAAATCTCGACTGCCATGCCACGCAGAAATGTTGTATTCAGCAGGCGCAGTGTCATGAATTTCTGCTCTGGAAGCCCATTTCGTGTGCCAGACAGCCAGCCTGCCATGAACTGGTCAATTCGAGCCAGAACAGGTTCTGTCGCAGCGGCCAGTTCCGGATCACTCCGGCGGGCCAGCTCGATTTCCACCGTTGCAACAAAATCCGGCCCCTCCGAAACCAGAGACCACATGGCATCCAGCATGGCCTCCACACGCTGCTCCGGCAGCGTCCTGCCCCGCATGGCAAGACGATAAAGCTGCGCGCGCCTGAGAGCATAATGCCGCAGAACCATTGCCATAACCTGAGCTTTTGTCGGGTAATGATGCTGCAAGGCCCCCAGACTCACACCGGCTGTTTTCGCAATGCGCTGGAGGGTAGTGGCGGCATACCCCTGCGTCTGGAGCAGGAGCACCGTTGCTTCAATAATTTTTTTTCGTGTAACAGCACTCCGGTCAGCCTGCGTGCGGCGATGTACCGTGAAAACAGATTTTGACATAAGGAAACACATCACTCTGCTGCAAACATGAAACTGTAACTGATAAAAATATCTTTACAATTTTCTGCGCGAAAAAAAACCCATACACACCAGTCTGGCAGACATTTAAGCCCCCAACAGCGATCATAAAAATATTACCCCGCCAGACAGACCTGAAACCCTGCCTGTTTGCGCCCCGCCTCCTCTTCATGATGCCTTGCCAGAGCCCCTCATCCGCCTATGGTAAAAGGCTCTGCTTTTCAGGCCGACACGACAGACAGGGAGTTCCAGTCCATTGCTCACGCCACAACCCGTTGATACAGCACTGACCCAGGCTGCGGTTTTTCTGGTTCTGACCCTGAACGAAGGGTCTGCCGCCTCCACTCAGGTTCCCGAACTTCTGGCAGATATCTCCTCTCTTGTCCGAGGTGTTGGCTTCCGAATCTCCGATGGCAGGCTGAGCTGCATTACAGGCATCGGATCAGACGCATGGGACCGCCTGTTCGGTGCCCCACGGCCCAAGAACCTGCACCCGTTTCAGGAAATCAACGGTGTGCACCATGCCCCTTCCACGCCGGGGGATCTGCTGTTCCATATCCGCGCGACACGCATGGATCTGTGCTTTGAACTCGCCGCCGCGATTGTCTCCCGACTGGAAGGGGCTGCGACAGTGATTGATGAAGTACATGGATTCAAATATTTCGATTCCCGTGACCTGTTGGGTTTTGTGGATGGCACGGAAAACCCCTCCGGGCAGGCGGCTCTGGCCGCAACCCTCATTGGCGAGGAAGACCCCGCCTTTACCGGCGGAAGCTATGTTATTGTGCAGAAATATCTGCATGATATGAAAAAATGGAATGCCATTCCCACCGAAGTGCAGGAACATATCATTGGCCGGAAAAAGGTCTCTGATATTGAGCTGCAGGAATCCGCCAAGCCCAGCTACGCGCATAATGTTCTCACCAACATTGAAGAAAACGGCCAGCAGCTCCAGATTCTGCGGGACAACATGCCCTTTGGTGAGGTCGGGAAAAGCGAGTTTGGCACGTACTTTATCGGCTACTCCTGCTCCCCCGCACGCACGGAACAGATGCTGCACAACATGTTCGTCGGGAAACCTGCCGGTAATTACGACAGGTTGCTGGATGTCAGCACAGCGGTCACGGGTGTGCTGTTTTTCGTTCCCACATCGGACTTCCTTGACAATGCCGCAGACCGGGCAAGCCAGCCCCACGCGCCTGACGCCTGACACCTGAAAATATCATAACGCCGCATGACGGAGAGCCCGACATGCGGCCCCTGAGGCAGACATCCCTGATGAAGGCAGTTCTGCCTTGCAGGCTCTTCGCCAGGTAATGTCCTGTTTCAAAGCCTGTTTCCTGTTTCGAACGTATTATCGGAACAGTTCTCTCGCTATTTTGAGACTTTCCGCTTATACATAACCATTCCCTTTCATCAGGGATCATACAAGAGCTGTGTTAGGGCCGCTCACCGGGATTTTGCCCCTCCGGTCTATTTCGTCCAGTTACAACCAAGCCGCCTCCGCACTCTTCCTCCCCCTTCAATCTGAACCAGGCCCTTTCGCGGCCCGGCATGCTTTCGAAAAAAGGTGGGAATATCCCTGCTTTAATCGTAGTCAGCTGTTTTATCAAAGGACCTTTCCGTGGTGACCAACAGCTGCAAGATCCTGATGATCTTTCCGCTTTTCAATGCCAATTCGTTCTGGAATTACAAGGAAGCCTGTGATCTGACTGGCGCACGCTATCCGGCGGCGCCCCTTGGCCTTATCACCGTTGCGGCCCTGCTTCCCAAGCACTGGGATGTCAGGCTGATCAACCGCAACACCGAGCTTCTGACGGATGAAGCCTTCGCCTGGGCGGATATGGTGATGACCGGCGGCATGCTTCCCCAGAGGAATGATGCGCTGCATCTCATCGAAATGTGCCGCGCTGCCGGGAAGCCTGTGGTGGTTGGTGGTCCCGATGTGACCTCCAGCCCGGACCTCTATGCTGCGGCGAATTTTCAGGTTCTTGGAGAAGCTGAAGAAATCATGCAGGATTTTGTCACCGCCTGGGAGAAAGGGGAGAGGCAGGGAGTATTCGAGGCCCCGATGGGGAAAACAGACGTTACAAAAAGTCCACTTCCTCGCTTCGATCTTCTGAAGCTTGACCAGTATCTGCATGTCGGCGTGCAGTTCTCACGCGGCTGCCCGTTCAGTTGCGAGTTTTGTGACATTATCGAACTCTATGGCCGGGTGCCGCGCACCAAGACCACAACGCAGGTTCTGGCTGAGCTTGATGCCCTGTATGCCCTCGGCTATCGCGGGCATGTGGATTTTGTTGATGATAATCTGATTGGCAACAAGAAGGCCCTTAAACTCTTCCTGCCCGAGCTGAAACGCTGGCAGACGGAAAAGAATTTTCCATTCGAGTTTTCAACAGAAGCCTCCATCAATCTCGCTGACGATGCCGATCTGCTGCACTCTCTTGCCGACAGTAATTTCTTCGCGATTTTTGTCGGGATCGAAAGTCCGGATACGGACACTCTGATCATGACGCAGAAGAAGCAGAATACGCGCCGCAGCCTGCAACAAAGCATTACGACCATTCACAATGCCGGAATTTTTGTGAATGCCGGGTTTATTGTCGGCTTTGACAGTGAAAAAGGCAATGTTGCCTCGGGCATGATCGACTGTATTGAAGATACGTCCATCCCGGTCTGTATGGTGGGCCTGCTGTACGCCCTGCCCACAACGCAGCTCACCCGCCGCCTGCTGGCGGAAGGTCGCCTTTTTGCGGGGGGCGAGCAGACACAATCAGGAGACCAGTGCACGGCCGGGCTGAACTTCGAGACCATGCGCCCCCGCCGGGATGTGCTGGATGATTACCGAATGGTGCTCAAAGCCATTTATGAACCCTCTGCCTATTTTGACCGTGTGCGCAGACTGGGCCGGATGCTCAAGCGCACGCGCACGCACCGGATGATCAAGGGGGATCTGCGCAGTTTCCTGCGGCTGCTCTTCCGGATCAACCGCGCAGGGCCCGGAACAGCACGCCACTTCTGGCGCATGCTGCTGGACTGCGCTCTGCATAACCCCAAGGCGCTGCCCTACGTGGTCATGACAAGCGCGCTCTACCTGCATCTCGGCCCATTTTCACGCCAGGTTGTCCGCGAGATTGATCAGGAAATCGCCACGATTGATCAGGGGCACTGGCAGAAGCCGCCGCTGCAGGAAAAACCCGCTGAATTAGTGCTGCAGCCCGCCTGAGCACGCTCCGCCGGCCAAGCACACCCGCGCAGAGAGGCTACCCTTCTTTCACCAGTGTAAGAAGGGTGTCACGGAGCCAGCAGGATGCAGGGTCTCTGTGGCTGCGGGCTGACCACACCAGAGACACAGCGGGCACACGCAGGGCAAATGGAACAGGCCGTGTAACCAGACCAAAATGCCCCGCATACTGGCTGGCAACACCATCAGGCAGGGTGGCGATAACGGGAGCCGAGGCGGCTGTGGCCAGAGCAGTGAGAAAGTCCGACGTAGCCAGAACAACATTCAGTTCCTTACCCGCCTGTTTCAGGGCGTCTGAAAGGCAGCCCTGAATGTCGTCCTTCATGGTCATCAGGACATGAGGCAGGGTTGTGTAGAGTTCCTCAGTCAGGTCAAAACCCGGCTCCATGCGTGCGGGATTGAAGCAGCACACAAGGGATTGCTCATACAGCACTGTGCCGTGATAGCGCTCCAGATCAAAATCAAAACACCCGACAGCACTATCGAGAGCGCCCGTATCCAGCAGTGTATGCGCATCCCCTCTGGACACATGCCGTCCCAACAGCCGGATTCCGGGAGCCTGCTGCTGAAGGCAGGCTATGAGCCTCGGCATCACGGAGACTTCCAGATCTGCTGAAAAGCCAAGCCGGAACACCCGCTGCTCCGTGCCGGGGCAGAATGTGTCCTGAGGCGCCAGAAGCCCCTGCACCTGCTGGAGCAGGGTCTGGACTCCGGGAGCCATTGCCAGCGCCTTGGCCGTTGGCTGCATGACAGACCCTGTCCGGACCAGGAGTTCATCATCCAGAAGCAGTCTCAGCGTTGCCAGAGCGTGGCTCATGGCAGGCTGCTGAATTTTCAATCGTGCCGCTGCCCGGGTGACACTGCGCTCTGTCATCAACGCATCAAAGGTCACGAGCAGATTCAGATCAAAGGACTTCAGATTGAAATGATCAATTGATCTCATTATCCATATCGATTTGTTTGATAGACTGCGGCATCCTAACCTTGCGGGTGACATCCGGCAATCAGAAAGGATTTCCTCCATGGTCAATGCCTTCACAGTCGGAAAGGCAGAGATTACCTGCATTCCCGAACTGCGGTGGGATAATGCGGACCCATACCGGCTTTATCCTGACCTTGACCCCGCAGCGTTTGAAACCTACGCGCCCAGACTCTCCCCCGGCTCCTATAATGCCACCACCGGCAAACTGGCTCAGGGCACGCATGCGTGGCTGGTCAGAATGCCGGGCAGAACCATTCTGGTGGATACCGCGACAGGAAACGACAAGCCCCTGCCCGCGGCTCCCCTTATGGATCACCTCCATATTCCCTTTCTGGAGCGCCTTGCCGCCGCAGGCGTTCTACCGGAAGAGGTGGATTACGTGCTGCACACCCATATCCATGCGGACCATGTGGGATGGAACACCCGCCTGCAGAACGGCGTATGGGTTCCTACCTTCCCCAATGCACGGCACATCTTTTCTGAAATTGAAGCCCGATACGGTGCCGATACGGATGAAATCGACCCCGCCCCGGACCTCCCCCCGGACATTCTGGGGCCACGGGACCACCGCCCCCTGCCCCGCGTGTACACAGACAGCGTGCTGCCGGTTATCACATCCGGGCTGGCACAGATGATCAAAGTGGACACAACAGACGCTATCGAAGGATTTTCCTTTCACCCCACACCGGGCCACAGCATTGACCACGCCTCCATCAGGCTGCGGTCAGACGATGCGGAAGCGTGGTTCACGGGGGATATTCTGCACCACCCTCTGCAAGTCTATCTCCCTGATCTGCGCTCGCGTTATTGCGAGTTCATCAAACCTGCCGAGCACTCACGCCGCTGGCTTCTGGAAGAAGTCGCTCGTTCTGGCTGCCTGTGCTTCACCCCGCATTTTGCCGAAAGCAGCGCAGGCTACGTGCGCCGGAACGGTGCTGACTATCACTGGGAATTTGCAACCCCTGGAAAAGGAGAAGGTTAATGACCGCCCTTCAGACTGAAAATTTTCATATCCCTAGCGATACTGCCGACATTACTCTGCATATACGGCGCAAATTCCGACCGGACATCGCTCATTTTGGCCCTGAGCGGACCATCGTGCTGACACATGGCGCAACGCTGCCAGCCGAGAGCCTGTTTGACGTGCCTGTGGGCCGAGGCGCGTTCATGGATATTCTGGCGCAGGCCGGGTTTGACGTCTACGCATTGAATGTGCGGGGCTTCGGGGGCTCCAGCAGGCCTGCGGGCATGAATGGCGCCCCGGAGGACGCCCCGCCTCAGGTTCGGACCGAAACGGCCGTTCAGGATCTCGGCGCGGCTGTTGCGCATATTCTGGCAGAACGCAGTCTCCCCCGCCTGTGTCTGATTGGTATGTCATGGGGCGGTACGGTGGCTGGCACCTATACATCCCGGAACAATGACAAAATCGAAAAACTTGTTCTGATTGCACCACAATGGATTAATAATGGTGTGTCCCGCCTGGACCCCGGTGGACCGCTGAAGGCATATAGAGCGTTCAATGTTCATGCCTTCAAGGAAAGATGGCTTCAGGGCCTCTCCGCCCCCATGCGGGATAAGCTCCTTCCCCCCGGCTGGTTTGAGAAATGGGCGGATATCATCCTGAAAAGTGACCCGGCGGAGAAGGACGGCATCATCCGCGCTCCGGGTGGTGTGATTCAGGATGTCCGGGAATACTGGTCTGCCGGAAAAGCCTTTTATAACCCTCAGGAGATTGAAGTCCCGGTTCTCCTTCTCCATGCCGAATGGGACAGGGATGTCGTGACGGATCAGATGAAGGATCTGTTCAGCCGCCTCCAGAATGCGCGCTTCCGCCGCTGGGTCGAAATTGGTGAAGGAACGCATATGGTCGTCATGGAAACGGGCCGAGAGCAGGTTCTTGCAGAAATCGGACTGTTTCTTCAGTAAGGCTGTTTCTTCAATAAATAGTGCCTGCCTGCAAAAGGGCAGGCATCTCACGCCCTCCAGAATGCAGCCGCTTCCAGCTTCACGCTGGAACGGCCTCTGCTGCTTGTGGATTTCCTATGCTGTAGGGCCCACCTGCCCGGACATCGAAGGAGAGAATGCCCATAGCACCCTGAGCACTCTCTTCCAGAGGCAGGAGGGCCCGTCCATTTGTCCAGGCACACCCCGAGAGGCTGGGCTCATACCAGCCATCCGGCTGTATCTTCTCAAGAAAAACCCTCACGTTTACAGGTCTTTTATCCCTCGCAAAGGTCATATTCCCCACAAACACGCCCAGAACCCGCTGATCTCCTACCACTGGACCGAACACATCTACCGGCCGCATCACGCGGGACATGATCCGGACGTGCCGGGTGCGGGCTGGAAGCATGAAGCTGTATCGCACGCCTTCCCGCCGCATTGGTCGGATGACAGCGCCGGTATTGCTGAGCAAATGCACATCGGGGTCCGTTGGGATGAGGCAGCGTCCACTCATCGCACACACCCCTGAAAAATCATGTATCTACCAGAGGCGTTTCTGAGAAAGACTTCCAGAAACTGTTCATTCTCAGCCATCATTCTGCCTCCCGGACAAACCGGGCTTTCATACCAAACACTCAAACTGAGCCTTGATAGGCAGACATGAAAGAAGGTGCCAGCCTTTTTACAGACTGGCACCTTCACATTTCAGGCGGAGTGACGCAGGGCCGCAGGAGTCTGCACAGGGGCCGCGCTATACTGCTCGGCAGGCACAGCCGTGATGGTCAGCATTCCCATGACACCACCTGTCTGGGCCGCCAGCGGCAGCAGGGCATTGCCCTTTGTCCAGACATAGCCGGAATTGCCCGCGGCATCATGCCAGCCCTCGGAAGCCCCGCCATCCAGATGCGTGGTGATCTGGTGACGCTGGTTGCTACCCGTGAAGCAGATCGCCCCGACGGCAACCCCCAGAGAACGGCGGTCATCCACAAACGGACCAATGACCTCGCTCGGGCGGCTGACACGGGAGACAATCCGGACAGAGTCCACGCCTGCGGGCAGCATGAAGCTGGAGGGATCGAAGAACCGTTGATTGATGTGCTTGGCCAGTAATTTCTGGGTTTTGGCGATTTGATTGACGGTTTTCTGGAGAGCTTTTGATCTGCGTTTTGAGCAGATC
>NZ_WOTF01000008.1 GCF_011516935.1 Acetobacter farinalis | reverse complement strand
AAACGTCATGACCAAATCAGAAATTCAGTCAGATCCCCTCAACCTAACAACCAAAAGGCCGCTAGATCAAAAAGATACGCCGTCAGCATATCCCTCTCTTCTTATTCTCTTTTCAAAGACCATCCCCCAACCGGGCCAAGTAACTTAGCAGAGCCTCTCAGCTCCGTCAACCGTTAAACACCACCGCGTCGGTGAAGCGGTTTCTAAGCGATCAGGCATACACTGTCAACACACTTTGGAAATTTATTCGAAATCCCCGGAAAACCGGGGCTGAATCGGGTTCCACCCCATAAGGAAGGCTCTTCTGGCCCTCTTTTAAATCATTAAAGACAATCCATGATTCGGATTCAGGCGTCTGTCGTAAGGGGTTCGTAAGCGCGGAACCAGGAAACAAAGCGCTGTACGCCCTCTTCCAGCACCGTTGTGGGGTGCCAGCCTGTAAGAGACTGGATGGCATCTATTGAGGCCCACGTCTTTTCAACATCCGCCTGCGGACGCGGGAGAAGGCGAAGTCTGGCCTTCCGGCCCAGCTCACATTCCAGCAGGCTCACAAGATAGCGCACCGATTCCGGCCGCTGGTTGCCGATATTCAGCACGCGCGCCTCTCCTGCCGCTGGCGGCTTTTCGAACACGGCCAGAACCCCGGCTACAACATCCGCAATATAGGTGAAGTCCCGCGCGAGGCCGTCTCCCTCATAGAGAGTGACATCTTCCCCCCGCGCAATGGCACGGGCGAAGCTGTAATAAGCCATATCCGGCCGCCCCCACGGGCCATAGACCGTAAAGAAGCGCAGGCCGGTTTGCGGCAGGCCATACAGGTGGCTGTATGTGGAGGATGTAAGTTCACCAGCCCGCTTGGTTACCGCATAGAACGAGCCGGGATGATCCACCCGGTCTGTCTCGCGGAAGGGCATGCTGGTGTTCCGTCCATAGACGGATGATGACGAGGCATAGACCAGATGGTCCAGCCGCTTCAGTTTGCGCGCAAATTCCAGAACGGCCACATGGCCCAGCACATTGCTGTCCGCAAACACATACGGGTCACGCATGGAATAGCGCACGCCTGCCTGCGCGGCGAAGTGAAAGATGCCACGAATATCCGGCTCCCGCGTGGCGAGGGCCTCCAATGCGTCAGGCTCTGTCAAATCAAGCTGCTGAAAAACAAACCCCGGCGCCTGCTCCAGCCGGGCCAGCCGGGCTCGCTTGAGGGTAGGGCTATAATACGGGTTCAGGTTATCAAGCCCGATAACCCGCTCACCTCTTTGCAGAAGCGCCTGGCTTACATGATAGCCAACAAAGCCAGCGGCCCCGGTTACTAAAAACGTCACGTTACTGCCCCGTTACAACCCCGCCGCCGGGGCTGAGCGTACCCCCCGGACAGAACGCCCTGTGTCAGGATTTTTTTTTTTTTTTTTTCCAGAGACGGTGCTTCCACCTTGTCTCCCACGGTAATACCCAGCCTGGCGGTCACGCCACCCGGAAGTTCCAGCGTTGCGGCAACAAGCCCATGGCTGCTGATATGCGCAAGGCTGCGCGGCACGGCATTTTCCGCAATAGCCTGAATCCGGCGGTCTGCTCCAATAAAGACGATATCCAGCGGAACAAGCGTGTTTTCCATCCACATATCGCTCTGCTGCGGGGTATCCCACAGGAACAGCATGCCGCTATCCGCCGGAATCCGGGTGCGGAACATTTCCCCCACCTGCTGCTGACGCGGTGTTTTTGCCAGCTCTACCGAAAAGACGTGATGACCAGTTGCGGAGGCAATTGTGAGGTTTTCTTTCGGCAGTGTTGCCTGAGCCTGGGTTGGCTCCCCCAAATCATCCGCCCGGGCCGAACTGGCTCCCAGCAGCAGACCGGCTGCAAGGCAGAGGACCATCGTGCCATAAATACCCTGTTTCACTCACAAACTCCTACTTAGCCGGCACAGAGAAACGGAGTGTTCATGCGTTCCTCGCCCAAAGTGGTTGAGCTGCCGTGCCCCGGCATAATGACAATATCATCCCCTAGAGGAAGTAATTTCTCATTAATAGTACTAATTAAAAGGGCGCTGTCTCCGTAGGGAAAGTCTGTCCGGCCAACTGTACCGCGGAACAGCGTATCACCCGCGAAAGCAAACCGGGCGGCTTTATCAACAAAAACAACGTGCCCCGGTGTATGGCCCGGCACGTGGAGAACCAGAAAAGCCCGGCCCAGCAGGTCCAGCGTTTCTCCATCCTGGGTGTACCGGTCCACTGTTGCGTCTTCCAGGTCAGATAGCCCGAAACGGCGCCCCTGCTCGGCAATGGACGAGAGCAGGAACTCATCCCGCTTGTCCGGCCCGATCACCACTGGCGCTTTGCCTTGCTCCTTTGCCAGAGCACGACACAAAGGCGCCACACCGCCCGCATGGTCCAGATGCCCATGAGTGATGAGAACCGCATCCACCGTCAGCCCGCGCTGCCGGATGATGTCCATCAGAACATCAGCATCCCCGCCGGGGTCCACCACCAGTGCGTGTCGCGTTGTGTCATCCCACAACAGGGAACAGTTCTGCCGGAACGGTGTAACAGGCAGAACCTGCAACTGCATGCCGGGATACACTAAATGCAAGGCAAAGCTTCCTTCCTGTGGGAGTGCCGGGCCTCAGATCTTGACCTGAGGAGGTCTCACGCCTCTCCTGATAAAGATCTCATACGTCGTTTGCACGCGACCCCGCGCATCACTTTTAAAACGTTTTTAAATAAAAAAACTGCCGCGTGCGAGGGCACGGGCAGTTTTCAGTTTTTAACCCTCTGATTTCAGGGTTCAGGATGGCAGAACCCAGCCTGTTACCGGAATATCAAAATGCTTGCGCAGATCATGAGCCGGAATATTGGTGAAATCCTTATCAAACGTCTTGATCAGCTTTGCGGTCGCGGGTTTGCCCAGATGTGTGCGGATTTCGTGCAGCACAGACGGAGGAGCGGCCAGCACAAAGCCGTCAATCTTCTCACCACTGTTGGCCAGCGCGTTCAGACGATCCGCTACCACGCGGGCAAATCCATCTTTTGCGGCATCTTTCGGGGTTGCGCCCGTCGGCAGCTTGCCGGGAGTGCCTTCATGTTTTTCGCTGTCAAAATCCTGCACGTCGTGCAGCTTGCCCGCGCTGTCATGCAGGAAGCGAACCTTCCCACCATCAGCAACAACATAAATGACGCGACCGTCTCTTGCTTCACTCATAAAATCACTCCTCAATCTTTAATAACTCATCATAAGACATGGGCCTTCGTTCCTGCGTATCAAGCCCCCATGCCTGCGGGAACCTGCCGCAAAGGCAGGCCTGCCCCACATTCATTCCGTGGGCATGACCTGCGCAGACTGGTATAGACTCGGCTCTATGACTGTTCTCCCGCCGCCCCACCCGCTCACGCCGCTTGACCACGCTCTTTCATGGGTGCGGCAGGGCCACGCCGTGGCTCTTGCCACCGTGGTGGGAACATGGGGCAGTTCTCCACGCCCGGCGGGAAGCCTGATGGCGATAAGTGACACCGGCCGGGTTGAAGGCTCCGTAAGTGGCGGCTGTGTGGAGACAGATGTGATAACCGCCGCACAGGCCATTCTGGCGGGCGCGCCGCCGGACGTGCTGCATTACGGCATCAGCAGCGCCCGCGCGTGGGAAGTGGGGCTGGCCTGTGGTGGCAAGCTGGATGTGATGGTGGAAGCCATAAACTCCCCGGCCTGCCCCTCCGGCACTCTGCCGGACTCGGTTCTGGCCGAGGCCTGCACACAGCAGAACGCCCGGAACAGCATTGTGCTGGCCCGCACACTGGATGGTGCGGCGCACGTTCTCCTCTCCCGCGAGACTCTCACCGGTGTGGCAGGTAAAACCCCGCTGGCGGAGTCCTTTCCGCAAGAGCTGGCCGCCGCGGCTCTGACAAGCCTCCAGTCCGGCCGCTGCCAGAATGAGACGGATGCACAGGGGCGAGCATGGTTCCTGCAACCGCTGGCCCCGCCGCCGCGCCTGCTGATTGTGGGCGCTGTGCATATTGCCCAGCATCTGGCCCTTCTGGCCCGGATGACAGGATTTGCCCCGGTGGTGATTGACCCGCGCACCGCTCTGGCCACCCCCGAACGCTTTCCCGGCTTTATTTCTGGCGAAACGCTGATTACCGAATGGCCGGATGAGGCTCTGGAGGCTCTGGATGTTGATGGCATGACAGCCATTGTCACCCTGACGCATGACGCCAAGCTGGATGACCCGACTCTGGAAGCCGCACTTCGCAGCCCTGCTTTTTACATTGGCGCGCTTGGTTCCCGCACAACGCAGGCCAGCCGGATGGCGCGCTTGCGGGAGGCCGGATTTACCGAAGAGGCAATCCGCCGCATTCACGGTCCGGTCGGGCTGGCGATTGGCGCAGTGGGCGCTGAGGAAATCGCGCTGTCCATTCTGGCGGAAATTGTTGCAGTGCGGCGCAAATCCGCTCTTGCGGAAAACCGGGGATGGTAGAGGCCGCCCCCGGCGCGCCACTGGCCATTATTCTGGCGGCAGGCCGTTCTTCCCGCACGGCCCCCGCCCACAAGCTGCTTGCCCCCGATGCCCAGGGCGTTGCCATGCTGGTGCGCACCACCAGAACCGTTCTGGCCGCCACCGCGGGCAAGGTGATGGTAATTCTCCCGCCTGACCGACCGGAGCTTGCCCGCCTGCTCGACACGGCCCTGCCCGAAACACCCCGCCTGGAAACCCGGATTGCGCACAACGCACAGGATGGGCTTTCAGCCTCCCTGCGAGTCGGGGTGGATGCAGCCCGCGCGGAGCATGCTCCGGCCCTGCTTGTGTGTCTGGGGGATATGCCGCTGGTTTCCGCCGCATTGCTGGAGGCGCTGCTGCGGGACCATGCGCATTTCCGCGCACCCGCCACAGCACCTGACCGGGGGGACGGCAAACCCGGCAACCCCGTGGTGTGGGATGCCGCGCAGTTTGATGCCCTTGCCGCTGTGCAGGGAGATCAGGGAGGCCGGGCGATTCTCCGCGCGCTTGGCCCTGCCGTGCGCCGGATTCTGGCCCGCCCGGAAGAGCTTGTGGATTTCGACACGCCGGAAAGACTGGCGGCCTATGCACGGTTCTGCACGAACCCCGGTTGACCGCACGGGTTCAGGCACCGAAAACTGGGGGTCTGCCGGCACAAAGCCGGTCAGCAAACCCGCTGAAACCCGGAAGAGACCCCTATGAGCAAAATTCTGCGCACCAACCCCAACCCGATTCTGTCTGCTGCGGTGGAATATCACGGCTTTATTTTCACGCAGGGCGTGGTGGCCCGGAATCTGGATCTGGATATGGAAGGCCAGACCCGCGATGTTCTGGACCAGCTTGACACTCTGCTGGAGCAGCACGGCACGGACAACACCCGCCTGCTTCAGGCCCAGATCTGGCTGAAAGACATCAATGACCGTGAAACGCTGAACACACTGTGGAGCGCATGGCTCCCGGCCAACGGCGCTCCGGCCCGCGCCTGCGTGCAGGCCGTGATGGCTGACCCGCGCATTCTGGTCGAAATCATGGTTATCACCACGAAATAATACCCTGCCGCCGGCCCCGTGGGCTCCTGTCTGGCGTGGCATCTATGCCACAGCAGAACCGAATCCACTGGGCCGGAACAGATTGGCAACTTTCTGAACAAGAGCCTAACGTTCGGAAATTTGGGCATCATCGTGGCGGTTTATAGGATTTTATTCCTATTTTCTGACTTTGAACGGTATTGAATTGGCAAACCCATCCTCTCTCGAATTTGCCCCGCAATGAACGCTTGCCTGACTTGCGCAGATGTTTATACCTATGATCACATTGACTGAACCGTGATGCAGGGAAGGCACGCTGAAAATGCGACAGAGACGGCCAGGAAAACTCAACCTTACGATGGCCGTTGTTTCCCTTCTGTCGTTATCCGCCTTCGTTCAGCCCGCCTCTGCAAAGGCACGCCACTCTGCGGTGCGCGTGCATCACACCGGTTTTTCCAACGCGTCCCATGTCTCACATGGTTCCCATAAAATGACGTTCTCCGCAGCGTCCTACCACATCTCCGGCCGCGCTGCCGGGCGATATGCCGGTGGGCGCTGGCACCCGGCTGCTGGCCGCCGCTACTCCCTGCGCGGCGGTTATGAAGGCAGCCATGTCATGCTCCACCACGGCTATAGCTATGGTGGCGGTCACGTTATTCAGTGCGTTGCCTACGCCAAATCTGCCTCTGACGTCGCGCTGGGCGGCAATGCCCGTGACTGGTGGCACAATGCCGCTGGCGTTTATGACCGTGGTCATGCTCCGGCAGAAGGCAGTATCCTGAACTTCCGCCCCATCCGCCGCATGCCGCTGGGCCACGTGGCCGTGGTGCGCAACGTGGTGGATAACCGCACGATTGTTATTGATCAGTCTCACTGGGGCCAGGCTGGTATCAGCCGGAACGTCTCCGTGATTGACGTCTCTCCCAACAATGACTGGTCTGCTGTTCGTGTTGCCCTGAACAACCGTTCAGGCACGTATGGCTCCATCTACCCCACTTACGGCTTCATCTATCCCCGCTCACATGAAGCCCATCATAGCAGCAGCCATGACGTCATGACCGCATGGGCCAAAAAAGCCCGCGCGCAGGGTGGCGAAACACAGCTGGCGCAGGCTCCGGAAAACGCTCACCCGCTTACCAGCGGTGCGGAAGACTCTTCCATCACCTTTGATGGCCAGCAGTAAAATCTTCCTGCGCAATACGGCGTGAACATTCTGAACCGCCCCGGTTTGAAACCGGGGCGGTTTTTTTATGCCTGACTCTCACGCTTGATACGCGCATTCTGTACTGATAGGTAAACTCAGAACCAAACGGTACAGAGGCTTTCATGATCAGACCCCCCCTCCCTCCCTTTACAGAAGAAACCGCTCCGCTGAAGGTCCGCGCGGCTGAAGATGCCTGGAACAGCCAGAATGCCGAACAGGTCGCGCAGGCATACACGCCGGACTGCTTCTGGCGAAACCGGACAGACTTCATTCAGGGACGCAAAGACATTATCGCCTTCCTGACCCGCAAATGGCAGCAGGAGCAGGATTACCGGCTGGTCAAGGAACTCTGGGGGTTTCAGGCAAACCGGATTGCCGTGCGGTTTTCCTATGAATGGCACAACGCAGCAGGCCAGTGGTTCCGCTCTTATGGAAACGAGCTGTGGGAGTTTGACGAAAGCGGGCTGATGCGCCGGCGTGTGGCCTCCATCAATGATCTGCCCATCTCTGAAGCGGACCGCAAACTGCTCTGGACAGGCGCGCGCCGGCCAGATGACTTCCCTTCCCTGAGCGACCTAGGGCTCTAGGATCTGTGGCCCGTCTTGTTTCTGAAAAAGCCGATGTCATTCCCGTGCTGGCCGAAGTTTTTCGGGAGCATGGGTATGAAGGCACGAGCCTGAGCCTGATTTCACAGGCAACAGGTTTGGGCAAAGGGAGCCTCTACCATTTCTTTCCCGGCGGGAAGGATGAGATGATGACCTCCGTTCTGGCCGCTATCGACCACTGGTTCGAGACGGAGATTTTTCAGCCCCTTCTAACCTCCACGCAGCCGGCGGCCTCTCTTGAGGCCATGTTCGAGGCTGTACTTGCTTATTTTGCCTCTGGCCAGCGCGTCTGTCTTGTAGGATTGCTGGGACTCAGCAACAGTCGGGACCGGTTTGCGGATGCCATACGGACGTATTTCATCCGGTGGGTACAGGCCCTGACAACCGCGCTGCGCGGCCGACATGCCACGGAACAGGCGGCACGGGAGCATGCCGAGCAGATTGTGGCCGGTATTCAGGGCGCGATTGTGCTGGCCCGTGCGCTTGATGCACCGGATGTTTTTGCCCGGATTGTCGGGGAGATGAAACGGCGACTCTGAAGGACCGATCCAGAGGTATCAGAGCAGAACGCTATCACTCTCAGGCACATGGGACCGGCCTGACTGGTGTCTGCTCTACCCTCTCTCGCTCTTTCATGAGGAAACGATCCCCTTGCGCCTGATTGTCTCTCTCCCGTGCCTGATTGTCCTCCTCACCTGGCTCTGGCCACTCACTCTGCCTCTGGGCCTGAAAATTTTTATCGCGGTTCTGATGCTGGGTGCAGCGCAGTTCTCTTCATGGTGCAAACTCTCCTCTGGCTCCGTGTTTGCTCCGGAATTTCCTCGCCCTCTTGTCATCCTGTTCAACTGGGCATTCGGAACGCTCCTGTTCCTCGCCCTTTTACAATGCGCGCTGATTCTGAGTGCTCTGGTCTGGTCTCTGGCTGTATGGCGGCTGGTGCACATCCCTGATGCCGTGCGTCTGGCGGCTGCCGGGCTGGCTGGGTTGCTGACCGCCGTTGCGGTGGCCAATGCGATTCGGGTGCCTGCCGTGCGCGATGTGATGGTGTTCCTGCCCGGCCTGCCCGAGCGTTTTGATGGATATCGCCTGCTTCAGCTCTCGGATCTGCATATCAGCCGCCTGTTCCCCGCGCTCTGGACAGAACAGGTTGTGGCCCGCGCCAATGCCGCCGGAGCGAATCTGATTGTTGTGACGGGAGATTTTATTGATGGCTCGGTTGCCATGCGCCGGGCTGATATCGCCCCCCTGCGCCAGCTTCATGCCCCGGATGGTGTTCTGGCCATTCCCGGCAACCATGAGTATTTTTTCGATTACGCGGACTGGATACAGCATTTATCCGGCCTGGGCATGCAGATGCTGCTGAATGCCCACACCGTTCTCACACGCGGAGACGCACATCTGGTGGTTGCGGGCGTCACGGACCTCTCCGCTGAAGGCCATGGTCAGGCTGGCCCCGATCTTGCCGCCGCTCTTGCGGGCCGCCCAGCGGGTGCGCCGGTTGTGCTGCTGGACCATCAGCCGCGCAACGCACCGGACGCGGCGAAGGCCGGAGTGGCGCTGCAACTCTCAGGCCATACACATGGCGGCATGATTCCGGGCCTCGCCTCCCTTGTCGCACGCGGGAATAACGGGTTTGTCTCGGGCCGCTACACTGTGGGCGGCATGACACTCTATGTAAGCAATGGCACCGGCTTGTGGCCCGGTTTCGCGCTGCGTCTCGCCTGCCCGCCGGAAATCACGCGCTTCTGCCTGCGGGCCGGCAAGGCGGATGCCTGACAGGCACCCGGCTGCCCCTTGTAAGTCTGAGGGGCTGTGAGTCTGTAAACCTGTGGTCTGATGCCCCCCGGCAAGCAGACTTATTCTGATAAAAAGGGGCGGCACCTTATGGCGCCGCCCCTTTTCCAGTCCTGTTTTACGGAACCGGGATTATTCCATCCACTCCGCAATGTCCGGGCAGGAGCAGATCAGGTTCTTGTCTCCATGCACGTTATCAATGCGGCCCACCGGCGGCCAGTATTTGCTGGCGAACTTGACGCCCGGCGGGAAGCAGGCGTCCTGACGGACATAAGCATGCGGCCAGGGTTCCATCGTCACGGCACTCGCCGTATGCGGAGCATGGCGCAGGGCGGAGGCTTCCACGCTGATCCGGCCTGCCTCAATGGCGCGAATTTCTTCACGAATGGCCAGCATGGCATCACAGAAGCGATCAAGCTCGGCTTTGCCTTCAGATTCCGTCGGCTCGATCATGAACGTGCCCGCCACCGGGAAGCTGACTGTCGGGGCATGGAAACCATAATCCACCAGACGCTTGGCCATATCATCCACCGTAACCCCGGCGATGTCTTTCAGCGGGCGCAGGTCCAGAATGCATTCATGCGCCACGCGGCCTCTGGCCCCGCGATACAGCACCGGATAGGCCCCGGCCAGACGGCTGACAATGTAGTTGGCGTTCAGAATGGCAAACTGCGTGGCGCGCTGAAGCCCTTCATCCCCCATCAGGCGGATATAGGCCCATGAGATGGGCAGGATGGAGGCCGAGCCAAACGGTGCCGCGCTGACAGCCAGCTCGGTCCCGGCTTCTGCCGGGTTGCCCGGCAGGAAGGGCGCCAGATGCGCACGCACCCCAATCGGCCCCATGCCCGGACCACCGCCGCCATGCGGAATGCAGAAGGTTTTATGCAGGTTGAAGTGGCTGACATCCCCACCATAATCCGCCGGGCGGGCCAGACCGACCTGCGCGTTCATGTTCGCGCCATCCACATAAACCTGCCCACCGGCTTCATGCACCAGATCACAGATTTCGCGCATGCTTTCTTCAAACACGCCGTGAGTGGAGGGATAGGTGATCATCACCGCGGACAGATTGTCCGCATGAGCCTTCACCTTTGCCCGCATGTCTTCAAGGTCGATGTTGCCCTCTTCATCACACAGCACCACCACCACCTGCATGCCCGCCATCTGGGCGGAGGCGGGGTTTGTGCCATGCGCGGAAGCCGGGATCAGGCAGACCGTGCGGTGCGCCTGCCCCCGTGCATGATGGTAGGCGCTGATAGCCAGCAGGCCAGCATATTCACCCTGCGCGCCGGAGTTGGGCTGGAAAGAAACCGCATCATACCCGCTGATGGCGCACAGCCATTTTTCCAGATCCGCAAACAGGGTCTGGTATCCCTGCGTCTGGTCCTGCGGGGCAAAGGGGTGGATGTCACAGAAGCCAGGCCATGTGATGGGAATCATCTCCACCGTGGCGTTCAGCTTCATGGTGCAGGAGCCGAGCGGGATCATGGTGCGGTCCAGCGCCAGATCCTTGTCGGACAGGCGGCGCATGTAGCGCAGCATATCGGTTTCAGAACGGCAGGATTTGAAAACCGGCTGCTTCAGGAAGGCCGTTTTGCGTTCCAGTTCCTGCGGGATCACGCTCCCGGCAGGGGCCAGCGCCGCGGCCATGGCATCCACCCGGCCCTGTTCCGCACAGAAGGAGGACCAGACCGCCGCCACCGTGCTGGCAGAACTGGTTTCATCCAGACTGATGCCAACACGGCCCGCACCCGCATCGCGCAGGTTCAGCCCGGCAGAGCGGGCGCGGGCCAGAATATCCTGCGCCCCGGCCCCGGCCTGCACTGTGATCGTATCAAAAAACGCCGTGGTTTCCACCGTAACGCCCAGCGCCCGCAGACCGGAAGCCAACGTGGCGGTCAGGCCGTTAATGCGGCGGGCAATGGCGCGCAGGCCATCCGGCCCGTGGTACACCGCATACATCCCGGCAATAACAGCCAGCAAAACCTGCGCCGTGCAGATGTTGGAAGTCGCTTTTTCGCGCCGGATATGCTGCTCACGCGTCTGGAGCGCCAGACGATACGCCGGACGCCCGGCACTATCGACAGACACACCCACGAGACGGCCCGGCATGCTGCGCTTCCACGCATCCCGCACCGCCATATAGGCCGCATGCGGGCCGCCAAAGCCCATGGGAATGCCAAAGCGCTGCGTGGAACCAATGGCGATATCCGCACCCAGTTCACCCGGCGGTGTCAGCAGGGTCAGTGCCAGAGGATCAGCCGCCATCACGGCAATGCCGGAGGCCGCATGCAGGGCTTCAATCACGCCGCGCGGGTCAGCCACCGTGCCGGATGTGCCGGGATACTGGAACAGCGCCCCGAAAACCTCCGCGGGCACCAGATCCGTCAGCGGGTTTCCGTAAACCAGCGTAATGCCCATGGGCAGGGCACGGGTTTTCAGAACCGCGATGGTCTGCGGGTGGCAGTCCGCATCCACAAAGAACGCAGTCGCCCGGGATTTTGCAACACGCCGCGCCAGCGCCATGGCTTCCGCCGCCGCCGTGGCTTCATCCAGCAGCGAGGCATTGGCAATATCGAGGCCGGTGAGTTCGGTAATCATGGTCTGGAAGTTGAGCAGCGCTTCCAGACGGCCCTGGCTGATTTCCGGCTGATACGGCGTATAGGCCGTGTACCAGGCCGGATTTTCCAGAATGTTCCGCTGAATAACGGCAGGCAGGATGGTCCCATAATAGCCCTGCCCGATAAGAGACGTCATGACCTGATTCTGCCCGGCCAGTTCCCGCAGGCGGGCCAGAACAGCGCTTTCGCTCCAGCCTGCCCCGATCTCCATGGGCTTTGTGGCCCGAATGGCCGCAGGAATGGTTTCCTGCGTCAGCGCCTCAAGGGAGGAGACCCCCACGGTCTCGAGCATAACCGCCAGATCATCCGGCGTGGGGCCGATATGGCGGGCCACAAAAGGCCCCGCCTCCGGCTGAAGGCCCGCAAAGGCTGGCAGGGTATCAACAGAAGAACCGGACGTGCGGTTCGGGCCGGAAGCAAGGGAGAACATGCGGGGGTATCCTGAAAAAACTGGGCAGTAGTCGTGACGTTTCCAGAAGGCCGTCCTATCAGGCGATGAAGGCGGCGTAAGCGTCTGCATCCATCAGGGCATCAAGCTGCTCCGGCTTGGCCAGACGGAATTTGACAATCCAGCCTTCTCCTTCCGGGTCGGAGCTGACACGGGCCGGGTCATCCGCAAGCTGGGCATTGCTTTCCAGCACTTCCCCATCAACCGGGGCATAAATGTCAGATGCAGCCTTCACGGATTCCACCACAGCGATGGAGTCCCCTGCCTGCACCACGGTCCCGGCATCACGGGTTTCAACAAACACCAGTTCACCCAGCTCTTCGGCTGCGTGTTTGGTGATGCCGACAACGGCGGAATCGCCCTCTACGCGGAGCCATTCGTGTTCTTTGGTGAAATACAGCGTCATTGGTCAGCACTCCATAAAAACAGATATCTTGAAAAAACCTGAGGGAAACTGGAAAAAACCGGCCCTTACTGCCAGCTCTTACCGTTTGAAACGAGCTGGAACAAACGGCAGCACATGCACAATGGCCGGCACGGCACGGCCACGCAGTTCCGCCACGACCGGAGTGTTCGGCGCGGCATAGTCCGTTGCCACATAGGCCATGGCCACGGGAGATTCCGCCGTGGGGCCGAAGGCACCGGAGGTCACCTTGCCAAGAGGCGTTGTGAATTCACCATCCGCGTAAAGCGGCGCGCCACCGCGCACAGGGGCACGGCCTTCAGGCAGCAGGCCAACGCGGCGGCGGGAAACCCCCTCTTCAAGCTGCGCCAGAATGACATCAGCCCCCGGGAAGCCCCCTTCCCGCACGCCACCACGGCGGCGGCTTTTCTGGATGGACCATTCCAGCGCGGCTTCAACCGGGGTGGTGGTCTCATCAATATCGGAACCATAGAGGCACATCCCGGCTTCCAGACGCAGGCTGTCCCGCGCGCCAAGGCCGATCAGCTTCACCTCGGGCTGTTCCAGCAGCTTGCGGGCCACGCGGGAGGCATCCAGCGCAGGGACCGAGATTTCAAACCCGTCTTCCCCCGTGTAGCCGGAGCGGGAGATGATGCCGAGCGCACCCCCTACATCCACTTCGCGCACTTCCATGAAGGTCATGTCCCGCACGGAGGGGGCCAGCCGTGCCAGCGCGGCTTCCGCTTCCGGCCCCTGAAGGGCCAGCAGGGCGCGGTCTTCCAGCACTTCCACCAGACAGTCGGCCAGTTCATCCTGAAGATGCGCGATATCGGCCGCCTTGCAGGCGGCATTGATCACCAGCAGCAGGGATTCTCCCATCCGGGCAACCATCAGGTCATCCAGAATGCCACCTTTTTCATTGGTGAACTGCGTGTAGCGCTGCCTGCCACTCTTGAGGGAAACGATATCCGCCGGAACAAGGCGCTCGAGCGCATGCGCCGCAGCCGCGCCATCTCCCGAACGGGCGCGCAGACGCACCTGCCCCATGTGGGAGACATCAAACAGCCCCGCATGGGTGCGCACATGCCGATGCTCCGCCATAATGCCATCGGCATAATTCAGCGGCATGGCATAGCCTGCAAACGGCACCATCTTGCCGCCTGCGTCCACATGCAGGTTATAGAGGGGAGTGTGAAGGAGAGAATCAGCGCTCATGGCCGCAGCCTTCCGTAAGAGGACGAGGCCGTTTTTCATACGCTGCGCAGATACTAACGAAGAAAGACAACATAAGGGCCCCGGACCAGGATAATCCGTCTGCCCCTTCTGTTTTTTTGCCTGAGATCGCTATCCCGTCGGCGGGCGCTCAGGCGCCACTCTCCAGAAGTTTTACTGCGCAGGGTCCTTTTGCCTGAGAGTTTCCGGGGCGGTTGCTCCTTCGGCGCCGGTGCAGGACCGGTCTCTCCCTCTGCGCGGGTGGAACCGTGACATCATTGCACTAGCAAGTCAATCACGATCCCGGTCAGTCACGTGTGCGTGTTACACTTTTTCCGCAGGCAGATGACGGGCGATATACGGCGGCAGATTAAACGACCCGACGTGAATTTCGGGTGTCCAGTACTGCGTTTTTCCCAGAATTCCGGCTGCCTCTGCGCGGGCGCGCACGGCGGCCACATCCTGACCCGCCGGGTTTTTGCCCTTGGAGGCAATCCCCAGTGTCATGAACCCGCCAACATAAGTCGGCACAGCCGCTACATAGGCAGACACATGCGGGAAAAACTTGGCGCGGCGCAGGCTGGTTTCATGCAGTTCATCCGCCTGCATGAAGGGTACACCGCACTGATTGACAATGAGCCCCTCGGCCGTGAGCACGCGGGCGCAATGTTCATAGAACGAATCTGTAAACAGGACTTCACCCACGCCAATCGGGTCTGTGCTGTCCACAATAATGGCATCGAAAGATGCATCCGCGGCGCGCGCCACGTAATCAATCCCGTCTCCCACAATCACCTCGGCGCGGGGGTTGGTCCACGCATCACCGGCAATTCCGGGCAGATATTTTTTGGAAAGCTCGATGACAGCGCCATCAATTTCCACCATCACGGCCTTTTCCACACCCGGATGTTCCAGCACCCGGCGCAGCACGCCACCATCCCCTGCGCCGATAATCAGCACAGTGCGCGGGGCGGCATGCGTGAACAGCGGCACGTGAGTCAGCATTTCCTGATAAACGAATTCATCGCCTTCAGTAATCTGCACAACACCATCCAGCAGCAGCACGCGCCCGTGCGACTCGCTTTCAAACACCACAATGTCCTGAAACGGGCTGCGGGTGCGCGCCAGTTCCTGTTTGACACGGAAGCGCTGGCCCCAGTTGTCATACAGGGTTTCTTCAATCCATTGGTCAGCCATGATTTTCCAGTCCCGATTCAGCGGACAGGGGCCAGAACAGATGTTCTGGCCCCTGCCGGAAAAATACACCACACTGCTGGAGCGTGATGCTTACAGGGCAACGCGCCCGCGCCGCTGTTCATCCACTTCCAGACGACCTGCCTGAAACAGGCGCTGCATCACGGGGATAGCCAGATTGGGGTCACATGCCCCGCACATGAAGATATCCACGGCTGCAAAGGCACGCTCGGGCCATGTATGAATGGATATATGGCTTTCGGCCAGCACGACCACGCCAGACACGCCGCCATTGGGCGTGAAATGGTGGAAATGACTGTGCAGAATGGTCGCACCTGCGGCAAGAGCCGCTTCACACAGGGTGCGGTCGATCTTTTCAGGATCGTCCAGATTTGTGGCATCCCACAAATCAACCAGCAGGTGTGTACCTGCAAACTTCTCGCCATCTTTTTCGACGAAGTAATCCTTGCGATCATCGTCAGACGAGACCGGAACAGAAATTGCCTGGTTATTGCTCGGGTGTTCCGAGACCATCCCCAGTTGAGCAAGTGCGTTCATCGACGTACCCCCAAACCAGTAGATAGCCTGTTGGGCGGGATCGCCCCCTTGGGCCAAGAGCGCGAGTAACTACGGGCTCATGCCCCCCCTGACAAGTCTTATCTGCGCCTCAAGTGCATTTTTTCCAAAAACCGTCACAAAAGTGCACACACCCTTCTCAATGCGCGGGGTTATGCGGCGTGATTTCCTGGAATTTCATGGCCAGAAGCGCATCGCGCTCACGCCCCAGCGTGCGGCCTGCCAGCCAGTCCTTCAGGCGAACCAGTGTTTCCGAATCGTGCGCGGCGGCGGCATCGGTTGCCAGACGCAGGGCCAGATTGCGCTGCGGCTCCGTAAGCCCGCCCTGCTCCGGCAGCCCCCGGCTGGCCAGACGCCCGACAACCTGCACAGCCTCCCCCCACCGGTGTGCGGATTCATATAACTGCCCACGCAGGTCCAGCCCGGCATCGGACTCATCCTCCGCCAGCAGCCGAAGGGCCTTGCCGGGGTCTCCGCTGGCGGCGGCCAGACGGGCGGCGTCATAGGTGCGCTGGGTGGCCAGATCTCCCGGCATGGCGGGGGCTGTCGCACGATCCAGCGCCTTCTGCGCCAGAGCGGGCCGGCGGGCCTGCAATCCGGCCTGCGCCAGAAAATCCTCCGCCTCCGCACGAGCTACAGGCTCCGCCTGAAGGGCCACCGCCTGACTGAATGCCCGGGCTGCCGCGTCTGGCTGGCCTGCGGCCAGCAGCAGTCGCCCATACCCTACCAACAGTTTTGCCTTTTTGCCCCCCTCATCCACACGGGACAGATGGGAGCCGACGAGAGCAAGCCGCGCGGCAGGCTTCAGGACCTGCTCCTGCCCAGCGGGCGGGAAAATGAGATCCCGCAAGGCTGTCTGATACGCTGCGGCCAGCACATCCTGCGGGATGTCCGGCCCGGCATGCAGGCCGTCCAGCACCGCCAGAGCCGCCTGCACTTTTCCCGTCACAGTCAGGGCATGGGCCAGCCCCAGCGCCGTCACGGCTTTCGGGCCAGCGGGGAGTGCGCCGGGCTGCCCCTCATTTTCCAGAAGTTTGCCATAGGCCTGCACCGCCGTAGCCGGAGCCAGCATATCATGCTCCAGCATCAGCCCGACCAGCGCCGCACGGGCATAGGCGGCTATGCGAGGGGAGGAGGAGGCTGTCAGATTTTCCAGTGCGACACGCGCGGTTTCCACATTCCCGCCGCGCGCCTGAAGCAGGGCGCGGGGGAGATCATAAAGACTGTCATCCGGCAGGGTGCCCGGCAGGGCCATAGCAGCAGCATCTCCAAACCGGGCGACATAAGTGGCCATTTGCGGAAGAAGCAAAGCACGCACCGGAGCCGGATAGGCCCGCACCTGCTCAAATCCGGTCGCCAGCAGGAGGGAGGCCGTACGGCTGTCTCCTCCTGTTTGCATCAGATACAGACCACGCCAAACACGGGTTTGCGGGGAATCGCCAAAATCTGGTCCGTCCAGCACCTGCGCCCGGGTGGGGTGCCCTGCCAGCAGGGCGGAGGCCGCGCGCAGGAAGGCTGTTGCAGTTTTCACCTCCTCTGCCCCGCCGGTCACTCGCTGCATGACAGACGCCAGAACAGACCCGCCACCTGCGGTGGTGGGCGATGCGCCGCTGGCCTCCAACACTTGCAATGCCTGCGCCGGCTGGCCTGCGGCAAAGGCGGCCTGTGCTGCGGCCAGACGCTTTTCCGCACTCAGCCCGGCCCCGGCGCGCAAAGCTGCCGACACCTGCGCCTGCATGCGGGTGCGCAGTGTATCTTCCGGCGCATCCTGCAGGCCAAGCCATGCCCAGTCCTGCCCGTGCGCCCCTGCAGAAAGAGGGGCGGGAGTATCTCCAACCGGCAGCGCGTGCAGCGCCACCGCATCCACCACCGCGCCCTCCGGCGTGGCGCGCAGGGCAATCTGACCGGAGTCCGCCGCAATCACCACGCCCTGAAGCGAGGGCTGCACGCTATAGCCCACAGCCCGCCGCACCTGTTCCGTGCGACCGCTCCCTACCCGGGCGGTTGCAATCAGCAGGCGGCCGCCGGAGGCTGGATCAGGCAACGAGACCACCCACCCCGGCTGCTTCAGGGGAAACAAAATCGCGCCGGGTCGGGAAACAGGTGCCGGACTGAGCGGAGACGCCGGGCTTTCAGCCTGCACGCTCCAGCCGTCCGGCTCGCGGAGCAGGGCGAGCAAGGGGTGCGCAGGCAGATGCAAGCGCACAAGCGTTGCGGTATCCAGCACCGTGACATCCAGACTGGAAAAAATGTCGCTGCCACCATGCCCATGCGCCAGAACCGGCACGGCACGGTCTGCCACCACAATGAAATCCGGACCCGACCAGAAGGCGGCAACACCAGTCTGTGCATCAAAGGGCAGGAAAAGCCGATGTGCGGAGGCTCCGTCCTCCTGCTGGCCAAGACCATCACGCGTAACAGACTGGAGGGGAGCAGCATGCAGGCCATCCACACCGCTTTCCGCAGCAAACACCCTGCTTGCGGAAAGAAGAGCAGCCTGAGAGGCCAGTACCTGCGTCAGCACAAGGCAGGAGAGTACCCTGCGCGCCATTCTGTTTCCCGACACGGGCTTTTTATTACTCCCTGCACACAGCCGCCTTGGCGCGGCGGGCTCTTTTTTTGCATCATTCCGCAGGTCTGACAAAGAAAAATACGTTTTATTCACAAAACGGAAGAATTTTTAGTGACTTTGCTTTTATCAGGCTTGAATATTGCCGCAGAGTTGCCGTGATTCCCACGGAATATTTATGACATGGAGGTTCTCATGAAGCATATTGTTTTTGGTCTTTGTCTTATTGCTCCCCTGATACTCGCAGGCTGTGCCGGTGGCCGCTACCATCATCACCACGGGGATCGCTCCAACTGGAACTATAACCACCACGACAACGGCAATAATCACTACTACCCTCAGCGCCCCATGCCCCGCTAACGGTGGCTGATACCCCCTTTTGCTCCCGGGTGATGGTTTTCCGTCACCCGGGTGTTTGCGTTGGGGCTTGCGCCAATGCCCGAGCCGGGGAACACTGACCAGACCGCCACTCAGGCAGAGGGCGGATGTGCTGGCCCTGACCTTGTGAGTTTTTATGCTCGACCGCATTACAAGCATGCAGGTTTTTGTAAAAGTTGTCGCAACCGGCAGCTTTACCGGGGCCGGGCGGGCTCTCTCCCTTTCCCAGACAATGGTGACAAAGCATATCACGGCTCTGGAAACCCGTTTGGGCAGCATGCTTTTTCACAGAAGCACCCGAAAGCTTTCCCTGACGGAGGCTGGCCGCCTGTTTCTGGAAGGCTGCCAGAAAATTCTCCCGGAACTGGAAGATATTGAACAGACCGTTACGGAGCAGCGACGCGAACCCCGTGGCCTTCTGCGGCTGAATGCACCGGTTTCCTTCGCCATTCGTTATCTTGCTCCGCTCCTGCCGGAATTCAGCAAGCGATACCCGCTGGTCACCGTAGAACTGGGCGTGAATGACCGCACGGTAGACCTGATTGAGGAAGGGTGGGATCTCACCCTGCGGGTCCGCCACATGGCCTCCAGCACCCTGCGTATGCGCAGGCTTGCCACCATCAGCATGGTGGTGTGCGCCGCCCCCGCCTATCTGAAAGAGGCCGGAACGCCTGCCACACTGGCTGAACTGAGCCAGCATGCCTGCCTGGGCTACACGCTGAGCGAGACAGTGGGCGGTGCCTCACGCTGGTCTTTTGGAGAAAAGGGCGAAAAATCCGTTCTTGTTTCCGGCCCGCTCTGCGCCAACAATGGAGATGTGCTGCGTGAAGCTGCCATTGCCGGACAGGGGATTATCTACCAGCCGACTTTTATCGTGGCGGATGCGCTGCGGAACGGCAGCCTGAAGGCGCTGGCGCTGGACGCACCACCCACCCCCGGCCCAGCACTCCATGCCGTTTATGCACCCGGCCTGACCACACCGCTGAAAGTGCGGGCAATGATCGATTTTCTCGCCGAACAGTATGACGACACCCCGCCATGGGACAAAGACCTGCCATGACCCGGAAGGGCAGAGAAGCTTTTGAGTATATCAGGGGAAAAACACAATGGTGAGCCGGGAGGGACTCGAACCCTCGACCATTCGATTAAAAGTCGAATGCTCTACCGACTGAGCTACCGGCTCACATTATTGGTTCAGCACACAGCATCAGCAGCCTGAGCGGCGGGATGTGTTTGCTGGAACGCTGTCTAGACGGATCATTCCTGTGGTGTCAAGCGAAGAGACCGCTTTCAGTCCTGAAAAAAGGATTCTTTTCCCCGCATTCCGGAATCACGGGCGGGCACTGCATGTTCCTGCCCCGCCTCAGGCCACCACACTTCATCCTGCGGCCCCCTGCCTGCTCCCGGAATGCATCGCCCCGCACGCAGAGAGCGCCGACTTTGTGGAGCACAGAGAAAAACCCGCATAAAAAAAATGCGGCCCCGAAGAGACCGCATTTTTCAGACGCAAAAAACAGTCTGATAAAATCAGGCGTTTTCAGCAGAAGCCGGACGCATGCTTTTGATCAGGTCCGGGTCCTTCACCACGCCGGAACCACCAGAGCCACGCTTGATTTTGTCAATGTGCTCCATGCCTTCAATCACATCACCCACAATGGTGTACTGGCCATCCAGATGCGGGGAGGGCTCGAACATGATGAAGAACTGGCTGTTCGCGCTGTTCGGGTCAGACGTGCGGGCCATGCCCACAGTGCCGCGCAGGAATTTGGCATCCCGCGTGAATTCGGCTTTCAGGTCCGGCAGATCACTGCCGCCCATGCCGGTACCCGTCGGGTCACCCGCCTGAGCCATAAAGCCTGAAATAACGCGATGGAACGGCACGTTATCGTAAAAGCCCTGAGCGGACAGCGTGCGGATACGCTCAGCCGCGAGGGGAGCAATGTCCGAACGCAGGCGGATGACCACGCGGCCTTCGGGCACGTCCATATAAATCAGATCATTTTTATCTGTGTCGGCGGTCATAAAACTTCTCCTTGAACACTCGGTAACAGCACTGTGGGCCTGTTACCCCCCTGCCCGCGCCTTCAGCCGGGCGAGCAGGCGTTTTTGTGTGCCGGGTGTCACGAATTCGGAAATATCTCCGTGATACCCGGCAATTTCTTTCACAAGGCGTGATGAAATGAACTGTGTCCGTTCAGACGCCATGAGAAAAACAGTTTCAATGTCCGGGGCCAGACGGCGGTTCACGCCGGACATCTGAATTTCATAGTCGAAATCCGTCAGCACTCGCAGGCCACGGAAAATAAGCGAAGCCCCATGGGCGCGCACGGCTTCCACCAGCAGGGAATTGAAGGAGACCACTTTCAGATCTCCCTCCACCCGGCTGGCAATGGCGGGCAGGGCTTCCTCCACACAGGCCACACGTTCTTCCAGCGGCATGAGCGGATTTTTGCCCGGGTTTTTCGCAACACCAATCACCAGGCGGTCCACCAGCCGGGCTGCACGCTCGATCACGTCCAGATGCCCGGCGGTCACGGGGTCAAATGTCCCCGCGTAAAAGCCTATGCGCCGAGGCTCGGCACACACGCTCTTGGTCACGCGCCTTCATCCGGTGATGCGGACGCGTCATCAGGACCCGCCGCAGGAGAGGAACTGACCGCAGGCGGTGCGGCCCCTTCCGTCTCTCCGGTTTCTTCATCTTCCATAACCGGGAAGACGCTGCTCACGCGTTCATCCTCATTCAGGCGGAAGAGCGTGACACCGCTGGCCTGACGCGACATGACACGCACCTGATCAACCGGCACACGGATCAGGCGGCCTGCATCCGTCACCAGCATCACATCCGTTCCATCAAGCACCTGAAGGGTGGCAGCCACTTCCGTGCCGCGCTTGTTGGGCGAGAACGTCATGTTGGTAATGCCCTGCCCACCACGCCCGCTCACGCGGTAATCATACGCGGAAGAGCGGCGGCCAAACCCGCCATCGCTTACCACCAGCAGAATTTCCTCCGCGGCTTCAAGCTGGGCGAAGCGCTCAGGTGTGAGCAGTTCAGAACCGGATGTGGTTTCCTCTTCATCCGCATCAACCACCGGGGTTTCGGACTCTTCCTCACCCTCAACGGCATTTTCAGCACGGCGTTTGGCATTGGCCATCCGCAGGTAAGCCGAGCGTTCCTCCACCGTGGCGTCAACATGGTTGAGCACGGCAAGGCTGATCACTTCATCCCCTTCCGCCAGACGGATACCGCGCACGCCCGAAGACCCACGGCCTGCAAACACGCGCAATGTTTCATCCGTAATCTGGAAGCGGATACAACGAGCCTTGCGGGTGGCCAGGAACACATCCTGCCCTTCGCGGCAGGTGGCCACACCAATCAGCCTGTCCCCTTCATCCAGCTTCATGGCAATCAGCCCGGAAGAACGGATGTTGCGGAAGTCACTCAGGCGGTTGCGGCGCACGCCGCCGCTGGCTGTCGCGAAGACAAGGTGCAGGGATTCCCACAGCTCCTCATCATGCGGCAGAGGCAGCACGGCCGTAATCGTGTCCGACCCCAGATCAGGCAGCAGGTTCACCAGCGCGCGGCCCTTGGCCGTGGGGCTGGCTTCAGGCAGACGCCACACTTTTTCCCGATACGCCTTCCCACCGGAGGAGAAGAACATCACCCACTGGTGCGTATGCGCATTGAAGGAGCGGACCAGAATATCATCACCGCGTGTCCCGGCCCCGGTGCGGCCACGGCCACCCCGGTTCTGGGCGCGATACACATCCAGCGGTGTGCGCTTGATGAAGCCTTCACGCGTGATGGTGACAACCATCTGGCCGGGTTCAATCAGGCTTTCATCATCCTGATCTCCGGCGTAATCGGAAATTTCGGTGGCACGCGGTGTCGCAAGTTCAGCGCGGGCCAGCATCATTTCATCACGCAGCACTTCCATGCGGCGGACATGGCTGCCGATAATTTCCAGCAATGTGTTGATACGAATGGCAACTTCGGAAAGTTCGCCCTGAATCTTGTCCCGCTCAAGCCCGGTCAGGCGCTGCAGGCGCAATTCCAGAATACCGCGGGCCTGGGCTTCCGTCAGGCGGACCTTGCCATCCACAACCTGATTGCCATCATCATGGATCAGCGCCAGCAGCGGCGCCACATCTCCGGCATCCCAGGTTGCGGCAATCAGGGCTTCACGCGCGCTGGCGGCATCGGGTGCAGCGCGGATCAGCGCAATGACCGCATCAATGTTGGCAACGGCAATGACCAGACCAACCAGAATATGCCCGCGATCCCGCGCCTTGTTCAGGTCAAAGCGGGACCGGCGCAGAATGACTTCCTCACGGAAGGCAATAAAGGCCTGAAGGACGTCTTTCAGCCCCATCAGACGCGGCTGCCCGCCATCCAGCGCCAGCATGTTCACCCCGAAGGAGGTCTGAAGCTGGGTGAAGCGATACAACTGGTTCAGCACCACTTCCGGCGTGGCATCGCGCTTGATTTCAATCACCACGCGCATGCCGGAGCGGTCAGATTCATCACGGATATCCGCAATGCCTTCAATCTGCTTGTTGCGCACCAGATCGGCAATGCGCTCCTGCAGGGTGGCCTTGTTCACCTGATACGGAATTTCCGTGATGATAATGGCCTTGCGGTCCTTGCGGATTTCCTCAACTTCAGCCCGGGCGCGGATAATCACGGCGCCACGGCCTGTGGCGAACGCGCTGCGAATCCCGGATCGCCCGAGAATGATGCCACCGGTCGGGAAATCAGGCCCCGGCACGTACTGCATCAGTTCTTCCAGATCCATCTCGGGCTTTTCGATCAGCGCGAGTGTCGCATCAATCACTTCTGATGGATTATGCGGCGGGATGTTGGTGGCCATCCCCACCGCAATGCCGGTCGCGCCATTGATGAGCAGATTGGGGAAGGCTGCGGGCAGAACCGTTGGCTCATGCTCGCTTTCATCATAGTTCGGCTGGAAATCGACTGTATCGCGGTCAATATCCGTCAGCAGGAAGGTCGAGGCCTTGGCCAGACGCGCTTCCGTATAACGCATGGCTGCCGGGCTGTCTCCGTCCACGGAACCGAAGTTCCCCTGCCCGTCAATCAGCTTGACGCGCATGGACCAAGACTGCGCCATACGCACCATGGCATCATAAATGGAGGCGTCACCATGCGGATGGTATTTACCCATCACCTCACCGACCGCACGGGCCGATTTGCGGTAAGGTTTATCGTGCGTAAATCCGCTTTCGTGCATGGCGTACAGAATGCGCCGGTGCACCGGCTTGAGGCCATCACGCACATCAGGCAGAGCGCGGCTGACAATCACCGACATCGCATACGCGAGGTAGGAGGAGCGCATTTCCTCCTCAATGGTGACAGGAATAAGGTCAGAGGGTACCGGCGATCCCGGCTGGTCAGAAATCTCGGTCAAGGTCCATCCGTCTTGTTCATGGCCGCGCACCCTGCCCAAACGCGGGGCGCGCCTTAAAACGCGTAAGGGCACACCGCACGGTGTACCCTGCATGTTGTTCTAGCACACAAAGGCCGAGGCACCTAGGGCCGCGCACCGGGCTTGTTTTCCTCACGCCGGACCGCCATCCTGCCCGTATTGGCGTCATGCCTCTCCATGGGAGTCTCTTATCATCATGCGTCTGCTTCTTGCCCTGCTGCTGCCCTGGCTTCAGTTCTTCACCATCGGTCGGCCGTTCTCCGGCCTTATCTGCCTGTTTTTGCAGATTACGATTATCGGCTGGATTCCGGCTGCCATCTGGTCTGTCTACGCACTGAGCCAGTATGAAACCGACAGGAAGATTGCCCGCGCCGGCCAATAAGGCCCGGCCTGGGCCCGCCCGGTAAAGCCGCCTTCGGCCAAGGCCCAGTGTGCCGGAGCCGAAGGCAAAAAAAGCCCGCCAGACACAAAGCTGGCGGGCTTTTTTGAAGCAATGGCGCGGGATTTAACGCCCCGTCATGATCCGTTCAACCAGTTGCCCCACCGTCGGCACAAAGCCGTTGGCGTAGAACGGGTCTGTTGCAAAACGCCACGCATTGGTGCCGCCGAACATCAGGTTATGGTCCATCGCATCCTCCGCTTCCGGCCCGCTGGCGTGCGCCACGGTCTGAAGCGTTTTCTGGATGCAGAAGGAGCGCGGATCAGCCTTATGCCCGGTGGAATAGTTCGGGGCGTTCTGGCTCCAGTTGGAGAACTTGCATTCGGAAAGACAGCCCATGCAATCAATCTGGTCCGCCATGATCTCGCGTGCGCGGTCAGGTGTCACAAAAATCAGCGTGGAGTCCGGGGTGCGCATGGCTTCTGTAAAGCCCTGCGCTTCCCATCCGTGAATGCGCTGGAGGTCTTCCGCCGCCACAAACACCTCGCGCTTGCGCGCACCCACGCCGTACGACGCAGTATGCGCCCCCAGCGCTTCCGGTGAGAAGGCAACCTGCCGCTCGGAACGCTCACGCAGTTCCTGCATGAAGCTGTTATTCACGGCAGAGGAATAAAAACCGGTAGGGGAGAAACGGTTGAGATAGACATCACCCTTTTTCAGGGTGAGCAGCCGGTTTTTCCAGGCCTGCGGAATCGGGCTTTCCTGCGTGAGCAGCGGGCGTGTGCCGAACTGGAACACAATCGGCCCCAGTTCCGGATTATCCAGCCAGTCTTCCCACTCTTCCAGCCACCAGACGCCACCCGCCATGATAATGGGAGTTTCATCCAGCCCGAAGCTGCGCATCAGTTTGCGCAGAGCCGCCACGCGGGGGTAGGGATCTTCCGGATTAAGCGGATCTTCCGTGTTGGACAGGCCGTTATGCCCGCCTGCCCGCCAGGGGTCTTCATACACCACGCCGCCCAGAAGTTCGGACGTCTTGCTATAAGAACGCTTCCACAAGGCATTGAAGGCCCGTGCGGACGAGACGATGGGGTAGTAATACACCCCGTACTCCGCAGCAATGTGGGAAAGCCGGTAGGGCATGCCCGCGCCACAGGTCAGCCCGTGGATCAGGCCTTTGGCCCCTTCCAGCACGCCGGAAATCACGCGTTCTGCCGAGCCCATTTCCCACAGGATATTCGCATGGATACGCCCGCGGCCGCCTGCAATCTCATGCGCGACCTGCGCCTGTGCAATGCCGCCCCGGATGGCGTAGTCCACCAGTTCCTCATGCCGCTCCCGGCGGGTACGGCCATGATAGATCTGCGGAACGGGGTTTCCGGCTGAATCGTAACTGTCCGCATTGACAATGGAGACCGTACCGGCCCCACCGGCAGCAGCCCATGCTCCGGCTGACGCACCAGTCGAAACGGAAACACCCTTACCGCCTTCTACCAGCGGCAGGACATCCACGCCCCCCATGCGAACTGTGTTGATCGCCTTCATAACTGTCCTATCGTATTGTCTGGCAAGCGCCGGTCTCTGATCAGGGGCTCCTGCTCAGGAGCCCCTTGGGGGATGCTTACTCAGCATCCCGGCGCGGAGCGCGCGCAGGCCGGGCACCTACGGCTTCCGTGACATCAGCCCCAGTTTCCTGGTCAACAACACGCATGGACAGTTTCACTTTGCCCCGGTCATCAAACCCGATCACTTTCACCTTCACCTCATCGCCCTGCTTGACAACGTCTGTCGTCTTGCCAACGCGGCCCTGTGCAAGTTCGGAAATGTGAACCAGACCATCCCGTGCGCCCATGAAATTCACAAACGCGCCGAAATCAGCCGTTTTTACAACCTTACCGTTGTAA
This sequence comes from Acetobacter farinalis, assembly GCF_011516935.1. Lineage (GTDB taxonomy): Bacteria > Pseudomonadota > Alphaproteobacteria > Acetobacterales > Acetobacteraceae > Acetobacter > Acetobacter farinalis. The sequence continues at coordinate 51,877 of NZ_WOTF01000008.1, read as the reverse complement.
ATGCGGCCAATTTCCGGTTCGGCCACAATCCCGTTGATCCGGTCAATCGCCTTCTGGGCCTGTTCATCAGACATGGCCGCGATGGTGATTGTACCGTCATCCCCGATATCAACCTTCGCACCGGAATATTCAACAATCTCACGAATAACTTTACCGCCGGACCCGATCACATCACGGATCTTTTCGCGCGGCACCGTCATGGTGGTGATTTTCGGTGCGGTGGAGGACACGTCTGAACGGCCTTCCGTCAGCGCCTTGCTCATTTCACCCAGAATGTGCATGCGGCCATTGCGGGCCTGAGCAAGCGCGATCTTCATGATTTCCGGCGTGATGGAGGTAATCTTGATATCCATCTGAAGGGCGGTCACGCCCTGTTCGGTGCCAGCCACCTTGAAGTCCATGTCGCCCAGATGATCTTCATCACCCAGAATGTCGGACAGAACGGCGAACTCTTCACCTTCCTTGATCAGACCCATGGCAATGCCCGCCACAGGGCGCTTCAGCGGCACACCGGCATCCATCAGCGCCAGAGAGGTGCCGCATACGGTCGCCATGGAGGAAGAGCCATTGCTTTCCGTGATTTCAGACACCACACGCAGGGTGTACGGGAATTCCTGACGGGAAGGCAGCAGCGGGTTGATTGCGCGCCAGGCCAGCTTGCCATGCCCGATTTCACGACGGCCCGGAGAGCCGATACGGCCGCATTCCCCCACGGAGTAGGGAGGGAAGTTGTAGTGCAGCATGAAGTTGGTGCGATATTCGCCCTGAAGCGCATCAATCACCTGCTCATCCTGCGCCGTGCCCAGTGTGGTCACAACCAGAGCCTGTGTTTCACCACGTGTGAACAGGGAAGACCCATGAGCGCGCGGCAGCACACCGACTTCAGACACAATCGGACGCACCGTGACCAGATCACGCCCGTCAATGCGCGTGCCGGTCTTGAGCACGGATGAACGCACCACGTCTGCTTCCAGATCCTTCAGCATCGGCTTGGCGGCATCAACATCCAGCTCTTCTTCAGCCAGCTTGGCCAGAATCGCTTCCTTGGCCGCGCCGATCTTTTCGTAGCGGGCCTGCTTCTTCTTTTCCTTGTAGGCGTCCGCAATCAGCTTGCGGCCAATCTTGTCAACGCGGGTGCGCAGTTTCTGCGCTTCCTTGGAGACTTCCGGCAGATCCCAAGGGGATTTCGCGGCGTGTTCAGCCAGGGAGATAATGGCTTCGATCACCGGCTGGAAAGCCTTGTGGCCAAAGGTCACGGCTTCCAGCATCACGTCTTCAGACAGTTCAGACGCTTCGGATTCCACCATCAGCACGCCTTCTTCCGTGCCGGCAACAACCAGATCAAGCTGTGTTTCGGTCAGCTGCTCAAGCGTCGGGTTCAGGATGAATGCACCATCCTTGAAGCCAACGCGAGCGGCGCCAACCGGGCCGAAGAAGGGAATGCCAGAGAGCGTCAGCGCTGCGGAGCAACCGATGAGAGCCGGAATGGAGGGGTCATTTTCCATATCGTGCGCCAGCACGGTGGCAATGACCTGCACCTCGTTACGGAACCCTTCGGGGAACAGCGGACGGATCGGGCGGTCGATCAGGCGGGACACCAGGGTCTCGTTCTCGGACGGACGGCCTTCACGCTTGAAGAAGCCACCGGGGATCTTGCCCGCGGCGTAGGCTTTTTCCTGATAGTTGACGGTCAGCGGGAAGAAGTCCTGCCCGGCCTTGACCGATTTGGCGCCCACAGCGGTACACAGGACAACAGTTTCACCATAGGTGACAACCACAGCGCCATCAGCCTGACGGGCGATCTTGCCCGTTTCCAGCACCAGCGGACGGCCGCCCCATTCGATTTCTTTACGGTAGTAATTGAACATACGGTTCTGCCTTACATTTCATTCATGGCCACATGAACAGGCGGGGAGAACCGATGGAGCGGACAGCGCCTCGGACGGCATGGTGACTGGTGGCAAAACCACCCAGGCGCCATGTGGTCGGAAACGCCGTGGCCCGCCGGGATCAGGATCCCGCACTCAGACCTGTGGCTGTTTACGTTTCATACGCAAAGACCGTTATGGCCCTTACGCGTGGAGCTATCATCACACACAGCCCCGAAAAAGGGAAAGGGTGTGGCTTGCGGAATGACCCGACAACCACACCCTCCACACCTTGAACGCTGGTCTTAGCGACGCAGGCCCAGACGCGCGATCAGCGCTTCATAACGGCTCTGGCTCTTGCGGCGCAGGTAGTCGAGCAGGCTGCGACGACGGCCAACGAGAATCAGCAGGCCACGGCGGGAATGGAAATCCTTCGCGTGGGTCTTCAGATGCTCGGTCAGGTTGACAATACGCTCGGTCAGGATCGCGACCTGAACTTCAGGTGAACCAGTGTCCGTGGGGGACGTCTGGTATTCGCTGATGACTGCCGTGCGGCGTTCTGCGGTAATCGACATCACATGTCTCCGTACAAAGAAGGTTCTAGAGAATCCGCACAGGGCGCAGGAAGCCGTCTTCACGCCGGCAAAGGCCCAGTACGCGCCCCCCTTCCATGGCCCGGATGGGTGCGTCCTCATCAATCTGGGGGAGACGATCCATCAGATCGACAAGGCTGAGCGCCTGTCCGTGCAACAAGGACACTGCTTCGTCTCTGGTCAGGGCCACCGCCGGGATGTCGGCCAGCGCGGTCGCGACCGGACGCAGCAGTTCCGGTGAGGCATGCGCGTTGTCGTCGTTTAGGACAATTTTGTCCAGAACAATCGCATCCGCCTCCGTAAAAGGCCCAACGCGCAGGCGGCGCAGGGCCGTAATGTGCCCCACGGTGCCGCAGGCCAGCGCCACATCCCGCGCCAGGGCGCGCATGTACACCCCCTTGCCGGATTCGACTTCAAAAATTGCCGTATCCCGATCAGGCCGTTCGATCAGCTCGAACCGGTCCACCCGGGCCGGGCGCGGCGGGAGTTCCGGCGGGCGGCCTTCACGCGCCATGTCATAGGCACGTTCTCCGGCAACTTTCAGCGCGGAAAACACCGGTGGCACCTGCATGATGTCCCCCGTCAGGGCGGGAAGGGCGGCCCGCAGTTCCTCATCCGTCGGGCGGACATCGGATACGGCGGTCACGTTGCCATCAGCATCGTCACTATCCCGCGCTTCCCCCAGCCGGAGCGTGAAGCGGTAGATTTTTGTGCCATCCATAATATACGGCACGGTTTTTGTAGCCGCCCCGAAAGCCAGCGGCAGCAGGCCGGTGGCCAGCGGGTCCAGCGTGCCGCCATGCCCGACTTTCTGCGCATCAAAAATCCGTTTGGCCCGACCGACCATCTGGGTGGATGTCACCCCGGAAGGCTTGTCGATCACCAGCCAGCCATCCAGGGGGCGGCCGCGTCTGCGTCGCATGAAGAACTCCCGTTGTCAGATATCACAAGACCGGCCTCGTAAAACCGGCAAATCCCGGCTGCATCTAGCGGACCCGCTCCGCCGCCGCAATGGCGGGCGCACGCAGCCTTTCCTTCAGAGCAGACCCACCCCGTCCCATAACGGGGCTGGTCAGGTCCGGATGCCTGCCCTACTGTTGTCTCATATTATGACAGAGCATGCCTCCCACGCCGCCCTGCAGAACGCCGGGCAGACCGCCGGCCAGAGCGCCGGGCAGCCTTTCCAGAAGCCTGTCTGGGCGCTGGAGGGAGAGCCTGACGCCCCCCGGCTGGTTCTTGCGGGTACCTGGACTGTGCAGAATGGCGGGTTGGCTCCCTTCCCGCCGGATGCGCTGGCACAGGCCCATGGCACCCTGACCTTTGACTGTCAGGGCATGACCGACTGGGATTCGGCCCTTGTCGCGTTCCTGTGGGATGTAAAGCAGGCCACAGGACACGCTGGCCTGGGTTTTGAGCCTGAAGGCCTGCCTCAGGCGGCACAGCGGCTGCTGGCCCTGCTGCCCGCTACCGCGGCCACCAAGGCACCCCCACCCCAACGCCCGCCGCTGCTGGAGCGGGTCGGCACCAGAACCCTCGCCGTTCTGGATGAAACCGGCACCGTGACGGAACTCGCGCTGGAGACAGCGCGTGAAGCCGCCCGGAGTCTGACCGGCAGAAGCGGGATGCGCACCAAGGATCTGCTGACCGATATCTGGAACGCCGGCCCCGCCGCCCTGTTGATTGTGGGGGTGGTCAATTTTCTGGTGGGGGCCATTCTGGCCTTTGTCGGGCTTGTTGAACTGCGGCGTTTTGCGGCCGAAATCTATGTTGCCAATCTGGTTGGCATTGCCTGCGCGCGCGAGATTGCCGCCATCATGACCGCCATTGTCATGGCGGGCCGCACCGGTGGGGCATATGCCGCACGCATTTCCACCATGCTGGGCAATGAAGAAATTGATGCCTTGATGGTTTTCGGTATCCCGGTGTCCAGCTACATCCTGCTGCCGTCCATTCTCTCGCTCGGGCTGATGATGCCGCTGCTGTATATCTACGGCACGCTTATCGCCATTCTGGGCGGTTTTGTGGTGTCCATCAGCATGATGGACATCTCCCCGATCGGGTATCTCACCACCACGTTCAATGGTGTCCCGCTGCACGAATTTGTCTTCGGGCTCACCAAATCCTTCTGCTTTGCCTGCTTCATCGGGCTGGCCGCCTGCCGTGTGGGCCTGAAGGCCGGACGCAGTGCCGCGGATGTGGGCATTGCCGCCACCCGTGCCGTGGTGATCGGCATTGTGGGAATTATTGCGATGGATGCCATTTTTGCCATTCTCGCCAATACTCTGGGGATCTGAAATGAGCCAGGCAGACACCCTTATCTCCGTGCGGGACCTGCGCCTCTCCTTTGGTCCGAAGGTCATTCAGCAAGGTGTGTCGTTTGACCTGAAGCGCGGGTCGATCTTTGCGATCATGGGCGGCTCCGGCTGCGGGAAGAGCACTCTTCTGAAAAGCATGATCGGCCTTCTCCGCCCCACTGCGGGCCAGATTCTGGTAGGGCAGGAAGACTACTGGGCACAAAGCGGGCTGCGGCGCAGGGATATCAACCTGCATTTTGGCGTGCTGTTCCAGAGTGCGGCCCTGTGGAGTTCCATGACAGTGGGGGAAAACGTGGCCCTGCCCATGGAAATGCTTACCTCCCTGCCGGCCGATGACATCCGCCGTCTGGTTGACCTCAAGCTCGGTTTTGTGGGCATGGAACAGGCGATTGACCTGATGCCCTCTGAAATTTCGGGCGGCATGCGCAAGCGCGCGGGGCTGGCCCGCGCCATTGCGCTGAACCCGGATATCCTGTTTCTGGATGAACCCTCCGCCGGGCTGGACCCCATTACCTCCGCCCGGCTGGATGACCTGATCCTGACCCTGCGGGACGGGCTGGGGGCGACCATCGTGATTGTCAGCCACGAACTGCCAAGCCTGTTTGCCATTGCGGATGATGGCATTTTTCTGGATGCAATAACCCACACACCCATTGCACATGGTTCCCCTCGGGACTTGCGGGACCACTGCACCATTCCGGAAGTCGTGGCCTTCATGAAGCGCGAGGCAGACCTTCCCCCGACAGATCAGACAAAGGGCTGAACGTTCATGGCTGGAAGCACAAACCGCAAAACCCTGATCGGCGCATTTGTTCTGGGCGGGGGCGCACTGGCGCTGGCTGTTATCGTCTTTTTTGGTCACATGCGCCTGTTTTCCTCCTCCCGGGAGGCCGTGGTGGTGTTCGAGAACTCCATTACCGGCCTTTCCGTTGGGGCTCCGGTGAATTTCCGGGGTGTGAAGGTAGGCTCTGTCGAGCGCATTTCCCTGCGTTTTGACCCGCTGGACCATAAAGCCTACATCCCGGTTGAACTCACACTGGACCCGGAGCAGGTCCATATCGTGCCGGATGAACGGGGCAAGCAGGCTGTTGGCATGCACCAGATGATTGCCAATGGGCTGCGGGCGGAACTCAACCTCCAGAGTTTTGTGACCGGTCAGTCCAACATCGAGCTGGATTTTGACAAATCTGTCCCGGCCATCCTGCACCCGCGCATTACGAATGAACTGGAAATCCCGGCACGCCTTTCCCCCATAGAGCGCCTGAAGGACTCGCTGGGCCAGTTGCCTGTCAAGGAGATAGCCAGCCACACGGATGAAACCCTGCTCTCCATCAGGACGCTGAGCGACAAGATGAACACCGACATCCCGCCGCTGATTGCCAGCATCAAAACCCTCTCGGACCGTTCACACGAGACCGCACAGGCCACAACCGATGCCATCCGCGACCTTCAGGCCAAGCTGGACACAACCCTCCTGAAAATGGACCAGTTCCTGCAAACCGGCACCAACCAGCTCGCGAGCCGGAGTGCGGACATGCACGCCACACTGGCATCCGCTACAAAAACACTGGATACGCTTCAGGCCATGCTTTCCCCTCGCTCCATTGACCGCGCCAATCTTGACGCCGCCCTGCGCGATATTGCCGCAGCGGCGGCCTCCCTGCGCGGGTTTTCCAGCGATGTTGAGCGCAACCCGCAACTCCTGCTGATGGGACGCCGCCCATGATGCTCACCATGATGCTCCCCCTGCGCCGCCTCTCCTGCGTGACCCTGCTTGCAGGCTGTGCGCTGCTGGCCTCCTGCGCCTCTCCTCCGCTGCGGATCTACACGCTGAGCATGCCGTCTGATCAACCCATGCAGCCAGCCCCTCTTTCCGCCCATACCCCAACGATTGGGATCAGCCTGACAGTGCTGCCCGATTATCTCGATTCACAGGATATTGTGGTACGGAATGGTGAAGTCATCGTCCGCAGTCCGAATGCCCGCTGGGCTTCCCGGCTCTCACTGGGCATTACCGACCTGATCACCAGCCAGATCGCCCACCAGCGCCCGCAGGATCTGGTGACCGACCAGCCTCTGGCTGAAACGCCCAGCCTGCGGGTACAGGTTAATATTGCGCGCCTTGATGTGAACGCCTCTGGTTCCGCCACGCTGGACGCAAACTGGGCCGTGCTGCCACTGGACCCGCATAAACCCCTGACGCAGGACCGGGTCCATCTTTCCGAAACCGGGGATGTCAGCACGGAGTCCGGTGTTGTCACCCTGATGCGCAAGCTCATCCTCACGCTGGCGGACAGGGTGAACCAGTCCATTCCTGCCCAATACTAAAACTCCTGTATGAAACAGGCGGACTGAACAGGCGCTGCACGAACAGCAGAACAGATGGCGGATCAGGACAAAACCCGATCCACCTTCTTATTTTTTGCGCCTGCCTGCAGAAGCCGCGGTTTTCCGGGTCGGAACCACTGGTTTGACCGCGACTTTTCTGGCCGGGGTGGTTTTTTTGGACGTCGCGGTTTTGGGGAGCGCTGTTTTGGCGGCGGCTGGCTTGGACGGCGTTGCTCTGGAGGCTGCTGCTTTGGAGGCACCCACCTTGACTGCCGCTGGTCTGATCTTCTCTGGCTTGGGCAGCACGGGTTCAGGTGCGGCGGCCATGCGGGATGCAGGCACGCTTTTTTTCCGGGCTGGCTGCCGGGTTTTCCGGATGGACGCTGGTCTTGCTTCAGCCTGTTGACCGCTGGTTCCTGCTCCAACCTCGGCTTTGTGCGTTGCGACCAGACGCTCGATCAACGCGTCATACTGCGCCAGATACGCCTTCATGCACAAAGACCGCTCGGCCTCGGCCCGCGCGGCCTGACGCATTTTTTTGGCTGTCTGGGTGTCTGCCAGCAGTTCCAGAACGCCTGCGGCAATCTTGTCCGGCTCCGTAAACGGCACCAGCCGCCCGGTTACGCCATCTTCGATAAATTCCTCAACCGGAGCCGTGGCGCTGCCGACAATCGCGCACCCGGCGGCCATTGCTTCCCGCAGGGACCAGGACGCCACAAACGGATATGTCAGATACACATGCACATCAGAACGCTGAAGCAGGGCAAGGAACACATCATAAGCCACCTTCCCCACGAAATGGACGCGGGAGAGGTCCAGCTTTCCATCCAGTTCAGCCAGCATCACCTCACGCCATGAGCCTGTGGGCAGACGCGCGCCGTAACTGACACCATCCCCGCCCACCATGATTACGCGGGCATTGGGCTGTTCCTTGAGAATGCGGGGCAAGGCCCGCATGAAAACATGAAACCCCCGATACGGCTCCAGATCCCGCGAGACATACGTGATCAGCTTTTCCTTCGGAGAAACATGTACATCGCCAATGCTGAACTTCCGGCGCGCCGCTGTCGGGTCCGGGCGGCAGGTTTCCAGATCCACCCCTTCCCGCAGAACCGTAATCTTCTCCTGCGCCCATTCCGGATAGGCGCCTTTCTGAAATTCCGTCGGCGTCTGCCCATAACCGGGGGCCGTGAGCGCCAGAAGATTGATGGCATTCTTGGCTCGCACCAGCGGCATCATGGACTGCTGCATGGGGAATTCCGGATCAAACCCCACATCAAAGCCCGGTTCGGTATGATAATAAAACTCGAAATACCCCAGCACCGGCACACCGGGGAACACATCCTGAATATTCAGCAGTTCCCCCCAGCCATGATGGCCGACGATAATATCCGGCTCAAACCCCAGTTTTTTCAGCGTGGTCGCCGCTTTTGCCACGGCATCGGCCCGCACCAGACCAAGATCGAACTCCCGCACGCCGGGGTGCGCCTGCTCCGCTGCCGGACGCGGCACACGGTAGATCACACGCCGGACGCCGGGAATGAGATTGGCATTATCTTCACTGATAAAAACAATCTCATGCCCACCCACCTGAACAAGATGCCGCACGAGATGAAGATACTGTCCGGGAAAGTTCTGGTGAATGAAAAGATACTTCAAGGGATTACCTGTATTGTTATGCCACCGCCTGTCTCGCCGCCCCCGGCGGGTTCTGTTTTTTTCAAACAGAACCCCTCAGAGCTTTCAGCGACGGGGAGGTGTCTTGCGGCCCGTGCTGCCAGAGCGGGAAGCCGGACGGGCCTTAGCCGCGCTGGCTTTGGTTTTCCCGCCGGTTTTTACAACGGGTTTGGATGCAGCAACCGGCGGTTGCGCTGCACGGCCCGCACGCTTTGCCGGAGCCGTGGCAACCGCCACCGGCGCCGCCACCGCTTTAGGGGCACGCCCCCTGCCAGCCGCATGCCCACCACGGGACTTGCGCGGCGCTTTTGTCCGCGGCAGATCTTCCTCTACAAACAGGTCAAGTTCGTCAGCCTCGACCTCAAGCTCCATGATCTCTTCCAGAACTTCAAGCTCTTCCAGATCGTCTTCAAGAAGGGCTGCAAGATCCGCCGCGGCGTCGGCCTCGGCTCTGGCGTTCCGGCCACGCCCTTTGCCAGCCGCACGGACTTTTGCCGAACGCCCCTCTTCACGGGGCAGAATTTCGAGCAGGAATGCTTCCAGCGGCGCAAGGCTTTCTGCCTCTACCGGTTCACCGCTCTCTACCGGGCCAATTTTCGTGCCATCCGTAAAGGTCGCGGTAACCTGACAGATGAATTTTTTAGCGGCCTTGCCTTTCAGGCGAATGCACAGGCCCAGAATGGGCAGCGCCATGCCGCGGCTACCGCAATACTTGCCGCCTTCCACCCATGGAGAAAGCCAGCCTTTACCCAGAACGGCCTGATATTCAATGTCTTCAGCAGGAATCAGGTCCGTAACGGCAACCCCGAAGCCTTCAATCCACGCATGGCTTCCCGGCTCACCCATCCATTCGCCCACGTGGGAGACGACATCCCCGCGCCGCTGGATATGGGCGGCAATTTCAGCCGCATCGACATTTTCTTTCGTGCGGGCCGGCACGGGAGCCTTCTGGCTGCCCTGAGCCGCACCCACCGGAGCCGGAATATGGGATGCGGGCACCATCGGGGCACGCTGCACAACGGGACCGGCATTGGCACTGTGGCTTAACTGCACTACCTGCAGACGCGGTGCGTCATGCGGGGAGCCAAGTTCCTGATACACTGTCACCAGCACCTGTGCCGGGCCATTCTGCACCCGGATCAGCGCTGCGCCATTCTGGCCACCCAGCCAGCCATCCTCTTCAAATGTCACGATGCTGATATTGCCCGCATCCCGCACAGGGGGCTGGGAAATACGCACGCCCGGCAGACCCGCGCCGGTGGGCGGCTGCTGCCCGGGAGCATGAAAAACGCAGAACAGGCCTGTCTGAAGCGTCATCAGATGTCCCGATACCTTGAGATCAGAAATCCGCTGCTGGGCAGGCGTCTGGGTAGTCTGTGACATAAAACCTCTTCCATCGTGACAAGACGAATAAACTGTAAATCAAAAAACCACGGGCCGGTAAAGAAAAGGTTATGAGACGGACGCAGGCCAGCCCTTTACCTCTCTGCGCGTCCAATACCTGTCAATACGTCATTCAAGGCACCCCCGGAAAGATCTGTCTCCAGTAAAATGCCCTGTTTTGTCGCACGAATACGTTCAGCCGGTGCGCCAAAATCAAACACCGCCACACGCAACCCCGCCTTCCAGGCCAGACCCAGCGTATAACACCAGGTTTCCGGCCATACGGACGGCAGAAAAGCATAATCGGCCTGCAGGGAAACAATCAGCGGAACAGCCTCCTCCTCCCTGTATTCCCCCGTGACAAAAACGTGACCAGTCCGCATCAGGGCATCATCATCCGGAGTATGCCCTGCCACCACGAACTCAAGAGGCAGCCCCCGCATGGCGGCATCCTGAGCAGCGGCCAGAAGGACATCGTATCCCTTTTCCTTACCGATCGCGCCGATAACACACACCCGGATCCGCTCGCGCCTCTTCCGTCCCATCACCGCCACGCCGGGAATGCGGCCCTGCGGCGCACGGCCGCATTCCTCTGTATCAGCCTTCCCGGCCATGCCTGCGGCACAAAGCGCCGCATCATCCTCCAGAGGGCTGACATGGCAGGTCAGACCCGGGAAATGATGCCGCATCCGCGCAGCCGTGTCCTGCGAAGGCACACGGACCTTGTGCGCCGCCTGCAAAAAACCAGCCGACCGCTTAAGATAAGCCGTGACGGAAATCTCTTCCCCCATATTCCGCCCCAGAAGCGCTATGCAGGTTTCGCACCCTGCGGCATCCGGTTCTCCACAATAGCGGCCCTTGGGGCCCATCAGAGAAATTCTCTGACAGAACCACATATAATCATGAATATAGACATCATAAGGGCAGGCCAGCGCCTCTGGCAGCCTATAGAGGCCGGAATGATGGCCTGCCATATGGTGCACCTCCACACCTTCCGCCCCCTCTGCCTTCAGAATGCGGACCAGCAGGGTCCACTCTTCCGGAAGCCGGAAACGCAGGGATGGGCATGCTCCTCCCCCCGACGGACCCTTTTCACCCAGAACGCCCTCTTCAATCTGGCACCCACCTTCAAGCGGGCGCAGGATCAGAGGCCGCACCCCCTGACGCAGCAGGGTTCTGATACGGCCGCGCACCACGCGCTCAACCCCGCCGCCATAATCATGCGTGACAAGCACCACGGCCCGGCGGGATCGGCTCTGCCCGGCCGAAGCCTTCCTGACTGAGCCCTTCTGCCGCGCGGCCTTCCCTGATGCAGCACCAGAGACCGGCACAGGAACAGGAACAGGAGCTGCCCGGAACCTCACAAGATCCAGCCTGCGCCGCGCCTGAAAAAGCGGATCTTCTGCAATCCATGCTGCAACCAGCTCATGATATCCGGGATGAAGGCGACCAAGAATAGCTTCATTCCGACGCATCAGGCCAGCACGCGTTCCCCCGAACGAGGCCGACCCAACATGCGCAACAAACGCGCCCGGCGCAGCCTGATGCCGCCAGCCCAACGCACGGGCCCGCATGCAAAAATCATTTTCCTCGCCATAACCTTGCGCAAAAACATCTTCCCGCAGCAGGCCAGTCTGGGCGAGACAATCATGACGGATATACATGCAAAAACCGTTTGCGGTGGGAATTTCCACCGCCTGCCCGGCATTGGCCGCCTGTGCACACGCCATCAGGCGTCGGGTTTCCTCAAGGTCCGGAACAGGGTTTTTCTTATCCGGCGCGGGGTAGGATAAAATGCTGGCATCATTGGAGAAGGGTGTGACCGTACCTGTTTCCGGCCGGGCATAGGCAATCTGCCGCAGTTCTTCCAACCAGCCTTCAGCCACCAGAGTGTCACTGTTGAGCACAATCACATCCTGCCCCGGCACAGCTTTCAGGCCGGTATTCACCGCTGATGGAAAGCCGAGATTACGCACATGCGTCATTACCCGGAACCCGGCCTGCGCGGCAAAGGCTTCAACAGCCTCCACCAGATCCGGATCCGGGGCGGCATCATTCACGATAATGACAGGGTTTTTACGAGAGTCGACAGTCTCGGCAACCGTTCTCAGACATGCCAGTGTCCGCGCCTTATCCCGATAAACCGGAATAACAAGCGCCACCGCTGCGCGCTGCCCGGAAACCAGTGGGCTGGCAGCGCCTCCCTGCTGCACAGGGACAGGAACAAATTTCGGAAACACCTGAGGACTACGGTCCTTTTTCCGTACCCCTGAAGGAAATTCCTGAGCAACGAGTCCCGCACTCTGGCTGGCAGAGCGCCGTTCCAACCCGGCATCCAGCGGGCTCCCGGCCAGATCCCGCCCGTCCGGTCCCACAACCCGCACCGGGCCATCCGGCAGGGCCTCCCAAGGCACATCCAGAGCGCGATACCGCGCCAATGGCACCTCGGAACTTACAGACACGCTGAAAGCCTCTGCCTTCAGTGTATGCAGAATTTTCCCTGTCTGCGCCTCCAGCACCTGAACCACGGGAATACGATCAGCATCATGCGGGAGCCAGACCCATCCTGTCAGTCCATCAGGACCGGCCTCCACCAGCCCCTCACTGCGCGTGATGACACGGGGCTGGAGAGGGCTTCCCAATAAAAACTGGCTATCAGAAAAAGAAAGATCCAGATTCTTTGCCGTCTGCCATCCAGCGGGACAAACCCAACCAGCCTTTTTATGCACGACCTTTGCAGGCTGACCATCCAGCCGCATCTGAGGCATAGCCCCCTCAGCAGCCGCACCGCCCAGAACGAGCACACCATCACCCTGCACGCCGCACCACCCTGCAAGGCCGTTCAGCCGCGCAATCTTGGCAGCCAGAGTGGCAATTTCGGGTGTACAGGCAAAATGAGACAGCAGACGCCCAAGAGAACGTACAGCCGCAGCCCCTTCCCCCGCGGCCTGCTGAAAGGTCGCCAGAAAAAACCAGCCCTCACGAAAATCAAAACGTTTTAAAAGTTCTTCCAGAAGATGGAGTGCACCGGATGCCTCTCCAACCGCCTGACGCGCCAGCGCCAGCGCCAGCATGACATGGGGATTATCCCGCGCCTGCCGGTTAGCGCGTTCCAGCCAGTCCCACGCCTCGGCCTCCTGCCCGGCCTGCCAGGCAGCGTTGCCCCGCCGGAAAGACTCCTGCGCCTGCGCGCTGGCCCACACCTCCCACGCAGCACGATCATCCTGCGTGACAAATCCGGACAAAGGCCCTCGCTCACCGGGCGAACGCGCCATCAGAGACCCAGCTTCCTGTTCACGCCGTGATAACCCTTTATGAAAGGCTCAGCTTTCGACAGGCAGAGGTGCTGTTCCACCTGTGCCAATACCCGCCAGTTCCGCGCTAGCCTGCGCAACATTCTGGGCTTCCGCCTTGCGATACCACTGACGGGCCTCCTCCAGATCTTTCTCGCCACCCAGACCATTGGCGCAATAGCGACCCATCATGAGTTGCGCCGCCGGATGCCCATGCTGCGCGGCCTTCAGGAACCATGCCCGCGCCTGCACACGGTCTTCCGGCACATCATGCCCACCGCCATAGAGGGCCGCCACGGAGAACATAGCCGAGACAGTGCCCCGCTCCGCGGCCTGCCTATACAAACGCAGCGCTTCCGTATGGTCTTTCGGGCCACCAGCCCCTGTCACGAGCAAGTCAGCATACGTCACTTCCGCTTCCACCATCCCGGCTTCCGCAGCTTTCTGGATCCACGCGCGCCCTTCTTCAAGGTTGCGGGCAATCCCCCTGCCCTGCAACAGCATATGACCATACCAGTACTGGGCATTGACCACTTTTTCCGCCGCTTTATGCAACCACTCGAGCGCTTCTTCCTCGTTCCGCTCTCCGCCGATGCCCTGCGCCAGACAGACACCAACATTGAAAGCGGCCAGCAGATCGCCCGCCTCGGCGGCCTGCCTGTAGAACTGCAGGAGAGCCGGCCCTTCGGCCGCGGGTGCCTCACCCTCCAGAACCAGATTTCCCAGATCAGCATTGGCCTGCTTGTCACCCTGTTCTGCGGCAAGCTTGAACCACTGTGCGGCCGCTTCCGGATCTTTGGGAACACCCACGCCCGCCATATAGATGGTCCCCAGCGTGTGGCTGGAGGCAGCATGGCCGCGTTCGGATGCAAAACGGTACCAGGAAATTGCTTCGGCATAGTTGGGGGGAAGGTCAACACCACGCCCGTACCAGTCCCCCAGAATGGCCGCCGCCTCTGCATCCCCGGCAAGGGCCGCTTTCCGCAGCCAAGTCTCGCCACGCGAGCGGTTCCGTTCAATCCCCTTTCCGGCCATGAGCGCCAGACCATATTTTGCCTGCCCGCCCCGCACATTCTTTTCAGCCGCCTGCCCGAAATACGCAGTCGCGACCGCATCATCCTGCGGAACCCCGCTCCCCCGTTCGGCCATAACGCCCATCAGGTAGAGCGCGGTACCCAGCCCGCCATCCGCCGCCTTCCGCAACTCACTCGCCGCAGCTTCATACTGTTCGTAAGTCCGGGCGTCCTTGAGCGCGATAAGCCCCAACCCCAGATGCCCCTGCAGACACCCGGCATCCGCGGCTTTCTGATACCAGAGCAGCGCCTGGGCCTGATCCTGAATATCTTCAGGCCCAGCACTCAGAACATAACCATAAAGGGCCTGCCCGTCCGGATCTCCGGCCTCCGCTGCCTGCTTCGCCCAGCGGGCTGCCTTGCGATAATCAGGCTGTGGTTTCTCCCGTTCCTGATAATCATCAAAAACGGAGGCCAGACTGTCGCCTTCAACCTCCTTAGGCAGACCATGCAGATAGAGTGTTGCCAGAATGAAGGCAGCTCTGCTCCAGCCCTTTTGGGCCGCGCGACGCGTCCAGCGTGCCCCTTCTATCAGATTGGGAGGCGCACCCTGCGCATTCAGATAAGCCTGCCCGACCAGAAACTGGGCTTCCGGCTGCCCTTCCCGCGCGAGAACTGTCAGCGCGGTAAAGGCCTTGGTGGCCTCCCCCTGCTCCAGCAGCGCTTTGGCCTGAGTCAGTCGGGTATCAGAGACATCTTTGTGCCCACGACCAAACAGCCAACTGATCAGACCCCGTAGCATGATGTGCCCCTTCCTCTTATGATCTCAGACATTCCGAAAACCTCTCAGGGCTCCCGCATGCCATCCGTCATCAGCGGCATGAAACTGTTCAGCAGATATTGCATGATCGTGCGTTTGCCGACACGGATATCGGCTGTTACCGGCATCCCGGGCTGCGGATGGAAGAACCGCGGCACACCATGCAGGGTATAGCGGTCAACACGCAGGCGGATACGATAAAACTCCTTGCTGCTGCTGTCGGGCGTGACGTCATTATCCTGCTGGCCACCACCAGCAGCTCCCCCAACAAAAGAGTCAGCACTGATAGTCCGCACTGTTGCGTCCGCACCGCCATATTGCTGATACGGGAAGGTTGCAAACTTGACGAGGGCCTTGTCTCCAAGCCTTACGAACCCGGCATCCTTGCCGGACATCACGGTCTCGATTTCAAGCCCTTTCCCCACCGGTACAAGGGTCATGATTTTCTGGCCGGCTGTCAGCACAGAGCCCACCGACACTTTGGAAATATTCAGCACAACCGCGTCTTCATCCGCTTTCAGCGTCACCAGACTATTGTGCAGAACAGCTTTCTGATACGCCCCTTTTGTTTCAGAAAGATGATGCTGCGCTGCGGCCAGATCGCGATACACTTCTGCCTTCCAGTTCTGGATATAGGCTTCTTTTTCAGCAACCTGCGCCGCAAGTTTGTTCCGTGTGCTGGCCGCCTGCTGCTGCGCACCAATCTGGGAACGCTCCACTTCCATCAACTCGTTCTGGGCACTCAGCGTAGAAAGCTTGCTCCCGACCTGATCCTTCTGAAGCTGCATCCGCATTTTATGCACATCCGAAGCCACCTTGGCGCGGGAAGCATACATTGCAGCACTGGCGAGATAACCCTGAAGGTCATTCTGAAGGCTGGCAATCTGCTTGTCGTAATTGCTGACCTTGGCGTTGAACTCCGCCCGGCGCCGCAGGAACGCCTCACCCTGCTGCACAGAGGCCGGGTTTTTCGGGTCAGCCTTATAGATCTGACCCTCCGCCTCGGAGATCAGACGATCAACCTCCGCCTGATACTGGTCCATCTGGGCGCGCATATTCTCGATGTCGGCACCAGAACTCGTCGGGTCCAGATGCGCCAGAACATCACCCTTATGAACGAAATCCCCCTCCCGCACGTCAATGGACCGGACAATGGAGGTATCCAGAGGCTGAATGAGAAGCGTCTGCTCCGTGGAGACCAGACGCCCCTGCGTCGACACCACCCGATCCAGTGGAAAGACAGTCATCACAGTCACTGAAGACAACACCAGAGCGCCGACCAGCCAGGTGATATACTGTGCGGACGCCGTGGGCGGCATATTGACCAGCGCCGCCGTGGGAGAATGAAATTCCAGCAAGGCCGGCGGCATATCACCCGGTGCGTATGGATCATCCGCCTGACGCAGAAATTCCGTACCCACCTCGGAACCGGTCTCCTGCCCTGAGGGCACAATATCCTGCTCACTCATGGCTTATTCTCCTTCCGCAATCAGAGAAGAGGAGCCGGTACGCGCTTTCCCCTCCGTATGCCGGTTCTGCTGCATCCAGAGGGTACGATAGATATCGCACCGTTCCAGCAGAACATCATGGGGTGCGATATCTGCCACAGACCCATGATCCATCACGCAGATCTGGTCACAATTCACTAGGGAAGACAGACGATGCGAGACGATCACCATGGTGCGTCCCTTGCCTATCCGCTCAAGATTGGCGTTCACCAGCGCCTCACTTTCCGGATCCAGCGCTGAAGTGGCTTCATCCAGAATCATCAACTTGGGATCGGTAATCACAGCGCGCGCAATCGCCAGACGCTGGCGCTGCCCACCAGAAATATTGGTGGAGCCTTCTTCGATAAAGGTTTCATACCCGGCCGGCATGCGTTCAATAAACTCTTCCGCACCGGCCAGACGCGCGGCACGCACGACATCATCAATCGTATAGCCCGGACGGCCAGCCGTAATATTTTCACGGATCGTGCCACGGAACAGGAAGTTGTCCTGCAACACCACGCCGAAGGACCGCCGAAGATGCGTCAGGTTAATCTCGCGCAGATCAACCCCATCCAGCTTGAGATAACCGGTATAGGACCGACTGACACCCTGAAGCAGACGGGTGATTGTTGATTTACCGGACCCGCTTCGCCCCACCAGCCCCAGCATGGTGCCCGCAGGAATTTCAAAGTTGACGTTATTGAGCGCCTTGGAGGTTGAACCCGGATAGGTGAAATCCACTCCCTCGAACGACAACGCCCCCTTGATCTGCGGTCGCATGCCGGTTGTCAGCGCCTTGGTTTCGGTCGGCTGGTTGAGA
Organism: Acetobacter farinalis; assembly: GCF_011516935.1. Classification (GTDB taxonomy): domain Bacteria; phylum Pseudomonadota; class Alphaproteobacteria; order Acetobacterales; family Acetobacteraceae; genus Acetobacter; species Acetobacter farinalis. The sequence continues at coordinate 34,277 of NZ_WOTF01000008.1, read as the reverse complement.
ACAGAGGCTGCCTCACCCAGGGCAGTCCTTACTTCATTGAAATCGTCCAGAAGTCTGGCAAATCCGACCAGAGGGGATGCAACACGCCCACCCAGCATCATGAACGCAACCAATCCTCCGACCCCGACAGCAGACGGATTAACCAGTGCAAGGTAGGCCCCGATCAGGATAATGCCGCGATTGATAAACATATCCAGCGGCATGACCAACGTCTGGGGCCAGTTGGACATCCGTCCAACGGCCAGTTTCCAGCGAATGACAACCGCCGTCGCCTCGTCCCATATCTGCTTGCGCATATTTTCCAGAGCAAGCGTCTTGAGCGTGCGGATGCCGGCCACTGTTTCATACAAAACAGCACTCCGTTCACGCTCTGCCTGCATCTGTGCTCCCATCACGCGTGCAACCGGCCCCATGAAAATCACAACAATCAGACCAATACAGCCGGCTGCAGCAACCGTCATCCAGGCCAGAGTGGAACTGAGATAAAACAGGAACGGCAAGATCACGACGAGCGTAAACAGATCCAGAAACGTCGTCATCAATTTCCCGGTGAGAAAATCCCGCACCTTGTAAATTGCCATGACGCGACCAAGAAGATTCCCGGCCTGCTGCCGTTCAAAATATTCCAGCGGCAGGGCAACAAGACGGCTGAACACATGCAGGGAAATACGGGAGTCCACGCGCGTGGTCAGAACCATGGACAGTTCCCTGCGCCCGTAGGACAGCAGAACTTCGTACACGGAAAAAACAACAATAATCCCACTGATCGAAATCAGCGTGGACATGGATTTATAGTTCACCACCCGGTCAATAACCTGCATGACAATCAGGGGTGGAAAAATCTGCAGAATACTGAGTGTCATGGACGCAATGGCGATATCACGCAGGGAGCGCTTTTCCCGCAGCACCATCTTGGCCAGCCAGCTAAAATTAATGGGCGCATCTGCCTCCGACTGATCGCGCCGGCGTTTGATCAGCAGAATATCACCGGTCCAGATCTTGCTCAGACGCAGTTCATCAACCGGCACCGGGGCCGCAGCTTCGCCCTTCAGCGGATCACGCAGCCAGACAACGCCTTTGCCCGGATCCGCATTGACCATCAAGGCCGCGGACCCGTCCTGGAACATCAGCACGATCGGCGGCGAATTGCTCATCTTGACCAGATAGCGCCACTTGATGCGCATACCTTTGGCAACAGCGCCCTGCTCTTCCAGCCAGCGAACCAGAGAAGCCGGAGACGGGCTTTCTTCTTCCGGGTCTGCCGCGAAGTCGCGGATATCAAGCTCCAGCCCATGGAACCGCGCTGCCGCAACAACGGCGCGCAAACGAATCATGGTGGGGGTCAGGCGGACGGCACTTTCATGGCCGGGATCAGAAGAAGGGCCAGAAACATCGGGCACATGATCAGTCTGGTTCACGAACAACCCTTTTGACAAAACCTAAAATACGCGGCCCGACAGACTTGCCAGTCCAGCTTCCAAACAGAAGCTCTTATGACAGGGTGCGCCGATGACCTCAAAGTGTTTCTCTGTTTTATTCTCAGCACATTATGTTATTTTTTCAACAATGGCAGGAAAAACGGTCTAAAGCAAAGTCCAGACCATACAGGGAAAAGACAAAAGGGTCGGCCTCCAGAGCCTGTATCAGGGCAGATACCTGCTGTGGCGGACAAATAAGACAGAGAGTGCGAAAAAAAATGCACTGCCCACGTGCCCGCTCCTGTACCAGGCTCATCAGCAGGCGCCCCAGATGCCCACCCACCTGGCAGCAAGTACAGCCGCTTCCATGCCCTGTAGCGTCCTGCCCGTCCTCCATGCGCCGCACGTCTCCCCATCCGGCGCGATCTTCGGCGGAGGGCTGAACCCTGAAAAAAACAGCCATGCTGTCTGGACGGGCCTCCTCCCCCGAGCGGACCGACGAGAGAAGCTGCAGGCGTATCCGGGAGTCTGCCTCCCCTTTCCACCTCAGGCGGCTGGTGGACACCGATGCGGCTCTCTGGAATAATGCCCCGCCCTCCGGACCTGCGTCCGACCGGGGGCCTTCTTCCCGCTTTTTCTGATCCATGGGTGCCATGTCTGCTCGTCTCCCCGTTCTCGATGCTCTGCGCAATCAGGTTCTGCTCTGTGATGGAGGGATGGGCTCACGGATCCAGATGCTCGATCTGGACCTCAATCGGGATTACTGGGGGCAGGAAAACTGCACGGAAATCCTCACGCTCTCCCGCCCTGAACTGATCCGGGAAATCCACCGCGGCTATTATGAGGCTGGAGCGGACATGGTGGAAACCAATACGTTCGGTGGCTCGCCCATCACTCTCGCCGAATTCGATCTGGCAGACAAGGCACGCGAGATCAACCGGAACTCAGCCATTCTGGCGCGTGAAGCCGCCGAAAGTTTTGCTGATGGCCGCACCCGATATGTCGTGGGCTCCGTAGGACCGGGCACCAAGCTGCCCTCTCTGGGCAATGTGGATTATGACTCCCTGGAGGCCGCCCTTGCCGAACAGGGGCGCGGGCTGATTGAAGGTGGGGTGGACGCCATCCTGATTGAAACCTGTCAGGACACGCTACAGATCAAGGCGGCCGTCAACGGCATGAAAATTGCCCGCGCGGAAATGGGCACCACCACCCCGATTTTTGTGCAGGTTACCGTTGAGACCACCGGCACGCTGCTGGTCGGCCCCGATATTGCCGCGGCCGCTACCGTGATCCACAGCCTTGATGTGGACCTGATGGGTCTGAACTGCGCCACCGGCCCGCAGGAAATGGCGGAACATGTCCGCTGGCTTTCAGAAAACTGGCCACGCCTGACGTCGGTCCAGCCCAATGCAGGTCTGCCGGAGCTGGTGGACGGGCAGACCCGCTACCCCCTCTCCCCTGAAGACATGGCCACATGGGTCGAACGCTTTATTGTGGAAGACGGGCTGAACATGGTCGGCGGCTGCTGTGGCACGTCCACCCCGCATATTGCTGCGCTGGACGCCATGCTGCGCCGCCGCGCGGAGGGCACGGGCCACTATCGCCCCGCTCCGGTTGCCAAAAAATCCGTATGGATTCCCTCCGTGGCCAGCCTGTATGGGCAAGTGCCCCTGCGGCAGGAAAACGCTTATTTTTCCATTGGCGAGCGCTGCAACGCCAACGGCTCCAAAAAATGGCGTGAACTCCAGGAAGCTCATGACTGGGATGGCTGCGTGGCCCTCGGCCGTGAACAGACCGCAGAAGGCTCCAACGCTCTGGATATCTGCACGGCCTTTGTGGGCCGGAACGAGCGGGCGGAGATGGATGAAGTCATCAAACGCTTCACCTCTTCCGTCAACGCGCCACTGGTGATTGATTCCACCGAAACCCCGGTGATCGAAGCCGCCCTCAAGCTGCATGGCGGCAAGCCCATCATCAACTCCATCAACTTTGAAGATGGCGAAGGCCCGGCCACGGACCGCATGAAGCTGGCCCGCAAGTTTGGCGCGGCTGTGGTGGCGCTGACGATTGATGAAGTCGGCATGGCCCGCAGCCCGGAAGACAAGCTGCGCATTGCCTCCCGGCTGGTTGAATTTGCCTGCGAGAAACATGGTCTGCCGCAGTCGGACCTGATGATCGACCCGCTGACCTTCACCATTGCAACCGGCGCGGAAGATGACCGCAAGCTGGGCCTGTGGACGCTGGAAGGCATCCGCATGATCCGCGAGGCCTTCCCCGATATCCAGATCGTGCTGGGCCTCTCCAACATTTCCTTCGGCCTGAACCCGGCGGCCCGTGCCGTGCTGAACTCGGTCTATCTGGACCTCGCGGTGAAGGCGGGCATGACCGCCGCCATCGTGCATGTCTCCAAAATCCGCCCGCTGCACATGATTGCGCCGGAAGAGGTGAAGGTTGCGGAAGACCTGATTTTTGACCGCCGCTCGGACGGCTATGACCCGCTGCAAACGCTGCTGGCCATGTTTGCGGACCGCAAGGCCTCCGAAGCTGTCAAACGCCAGAAAGCGGAGAGCGTGGAAGAGCGCCTGCGTGACCGCATTGTGGATGGGGACCGCAAGGGGCTGGAAGCCGACCTTGATGAAGCCATGACCAAAATGCCGCCGCTCGACATCATCAACACCGTGCTGCTCGACGGCATGAAAGTGGTGGGCGAACTGTTCGGCTCAGGCAAGATGCAACTTCCGTTCGTGCTGCAATCCGCCGAAACCATGAAAGCCGCCGTGGCGCATCTGGAACCGCACATGGAACGCACGGAAGGCCAGCAGCGCGGCACCATCGTGCTGGCGACGGTGAAGGGCGATGTGCATGATATCGGCAAAAATCTGGTAGATATCATTCTGACCAATAACGGCTATCGCGTTGTCAATCTGGGCATCAAGGTGCCGGTGGCGGACATGATTGCCTCTGCCCGGGCGGAAAAGGCCGATGCCATCGGCATGTCCGGCCTGCTGGTGAAATCCACCGTGATCATGCGCGAAAATCTGGAAGAAATTGCCCGGGCGGGGCTCGACGTCCCCGTCCTGCTTGGCGGTGCCGCACTCACCCGCAACTATGTGGAGGAAGACTGCGTGGCGGCCTACGCCCCCACAGGCCGCGTGGCCTATGCGCGGGATGCGTTTGATGGCCTGACGCTGATGGACCAGATCACGCAGAACAGTTTTGACGACTATCTGGCGGCCATCAGCAAAAAGCGTGAGGGCAAGGCCACACGCCGCAACGCCCGCGCACCCGAACAGGCGGAAACACGCGGCTTTACCCCGGTTGACGCCGCAGCAGCCCGCGCGCGCCGGGAGCGCATAACGGCGGACGCCCCGGCTCTGGTCCCGCCTTTCTGGGGGCCGCGCGTACTCACCGCCACACCGGAAGCCATTCTGCCGTTCCTGAATGAGCGTGCGCTCTATCAGTTCCAGTGGGGGTTCAGGAAGCAGGGGCGCTCTCTGGAAGAGTTCCTGACCTGGGCCAAGCAGGACCTGCGGCCCATTCTGCGCCGCATGCTGGATCTGGCCGCCAAGGACAGCATTCTGGCCCCGCAAGCCTCCTATGGCTACTGGAAAGCGGCAGGCGACGGGAACGACCTCGTGCTGTTTGAAGAGGATGGCACCACGGAAGCCGCCCGCTTCACCCTGCCGCGCCAGCCGCGCGATGATGGTGAGTGCATTGCCGATTTCGTGCGGGACATCAGCCACCCCGAACGCGATGTGGTCGGCCTGCAGGTTGTGACCGTCGGCCAGAAAGCGTCCGACATCGCGCGGGACTGGTTTGAAGAAAACCGGTATCAGGATTATCTCTACCTGCACGGTCTCTCTGTTGAGATGGCGGAAGCCATGGCGGAATATACCCACCAGCGCATCCGCTCCGAACTCGGCTTTGCGGGGGATGACGCGCGGGATATGGAAAGTCTGCTCCAGCAGGGCTATCGCGGTTCCCGTTACTCCTTCGGGTATCCCGCCTGCCCGAGGCTGGAAGACCAGCACCCCATCCTGCGGCTGCTGAACGCGGAACGCATCGGGGTTTCCCTGACGGATGGTGACCAGCTCCACCCGGAGCAGTCCACCTCCGCTCTTGTGATCCTCAACAAACATGCGAAATATTTTACAATCTGAGGCCCACCCCGGCCTGTAACTGCCCTCTGGTCAGGGGTAAGCCGGGCAAGCCCCCGGCCCTGACTCCTGAACCAGAAGGAACCTGCCCCCTTGGAACTGCTGACACTTGTTGATCTTGCCGGAAGCGTCGCCCTGCTGCTGTGGGGCGTGCATATGGTGCAGACCGGCGTGCAGCGGGCGTGTGGCGCGCGGCTGAACAGCCTGCTGGCCCGCATGCTGGGCAACCGCTTTCAGGCGTTCCTGACCGGCCTTGGCATTACCGCGGTCCTTCAGTCCTCCACCGCCACGGGGCTGATGATTACCGGTCTGGCCGCGCGCGGGCAGCTTGAGCTGGCTCCGGCACTGGCGGTCATGCTGGGGGCCAATGTCGGCACCACGCTGATTGTCCAGCTTCTCTCCTTCGATGTTGCCGCCATAGCCCCGGTCTTTGTGCTGACCGGTGTCATGCTGTTCCGGCGGGGGCAGGGCACATGGCGGGATTCCGGGCGGGTGTTTATCGGGCTGGGGTTGATCCTCATCTCCCTGCGGCAGTTTCTTGTGCTGCTTGGCCCCTATACACACAGGCCGGAGCTGACAGCCGTTCTGGCCTCCATGAACTCGCACGACCTGGCCGCCGTGCTGCTGGGGACTGTCATTACCTGGATCAGCCATTCCTCCGTGGCCACGGTCATGCTGATCACCACCTTTGCCACCAGCGGCACCATTCCGGTGGAAACCGCGCTGGCGCTGGTGCTTGGCGCCAATATCGGCACGTCCATCAACCCGGTGGTGGAAGGCAGCCGCACTGACCTGACAGCCCGCCGCATTTCCATGGGTAACCTGCTGGTACGGGCGGTGGGGGCCATGCTGCTGCTTCCGGTTCTGCCGTATCTGAGCGGCCTTATCGCCCGGATCGAACCGGATGCAGCCCGCCAGGTGGCGAACTTCCATACTCTGTTCAACATCCTTCTGGCCGTGCTGATGATCCCGTTTCTCAACGGGTACGCCCGCCTGATGATGCGACTGATCCCCACCCCGCCGCAAACAGCACAGCAACTCCCGGGGGCCCCGCTCTATCTGGACCCTCTCCTGCTGGACAAGGCCCCTCAGCTTGCCGTGGGCAGCGCCACGCGGGAGGCCATGCGGCTGTGTGACCTGCTGGGCGCCATGCTTGACGCCATGCGGGATGGCCTGACGTCCTCCGACCCGGCCCGCGCAGGAGCGGCCCGCGCCCTTGGCAACGCCATGGAGGATCTGGGCAACGCCATCCGCTCCTATCTGGCCGGACTGGACCCGGAAACCGCCAGCCAGCATGAAATGGACCGTGCCGAGGATATTCTGGCCTTCACGACCCAGATGCTCCACGCCGAGGATATTGCCGAACGCAGCCTTGTGCCCGTGGTGCAGAAAATGGCCCGCCAGCGCCTACGGCTGCCGCCCGACCTGCTCGCTCCCGTGCTGAGCATGATCACGCAGCTGAACACCAACATCACCATCTGCGCCACAATGCTGCTGGGCACGAAGCGAGGGATGTCCAACCCGCTGAGTGGCCAGAAGGATTTTTTCCGGGATCTGGAAATCGAGGCGACCACAGCCTATTTCGAGCGCCTGCGGAGACAAACGACCGACACTCCTCCCGCCACGGAAGGGCATGACCTCTCCCTACAGGATGAGGACGTGACCTATCAGCTCACCCTGCTGCGTGACCTGCGGCGGGTGAACACGCATATCGTCGCGGCCTCCACCTACCCCATGACACCAGCGGAGGATGATCTTTTCGTGCAGGCTCCGCCAGAACAGAAACCAGAGGAGACTTAAAGGCCGTCCGGGCAGGAATTACTGCGGAAAAATCGCCTGTTTCGCGCCGCTCCGCACAGGAAGCTTGACCGGCCTCGCTTCTCCCGCTCATCATCACGGCATGCCCTATGTGCCGTCTTCCAGACCCCGTCCTGCCTCCCCCTCCGGGCCGCTCCCGGCTCCGGGTGAAACAGACATGGCCACAGCACCCGTCACTATGGACCGGACAGAGGCCGTCAAGCAGGTCAACCGTGACGCAGGGCGGCATGCCATGGCCTGCACCGCCGCCTTCATTGCCGGAAACCGGGCCGATATCATTCGGGAAAGCGCCGCCTTCATCCGCGGGCTTGAAGCCATCTGGGCGGAAGAAGAGATCGACCCGGCAGAGGTCTGGACCGAATTGCTGCGCCGCATTGAAATCGGAGAACTTTTCCTGCGGCTCAACCAGCCGCCCCACCGCCGGAAGCTTGATGGCAAATCCGCGCGGCCGTGGCGGATTACCACCAGCAAACTCCCCTGAAAAAAATTGCGGAACCCTTTCAGAAAACTTTTGAAATACCGGCCATATGCCGGTTTTACGCACGGGCTGTTCGTGGCATAAGCGCTGTCTTATGGCTGCCATTGACATCATAACCCTTGTGACTGTGGGGCTTTCCGCCCTGCATGGTCTCTGGCGGGGCTTCACCCGGCAGGCGCTGGGGCTGGGCGGCTGGATTGTGGCTATCGTTTTGGCCTCCCGGTTTTATCCGGTGCTTGTCCCCTGGACACACGGTTACCTCTCCAACCTGCTGGCCTCGGAAGCCGCGGCCTTCGTGCTGGTGCTCATCGGCCTGCTCATGGCCGCCACTGTGCTTTCGGCCTTTATCGTCCGGCTGGTGCATCTGGCCGCACTTGGCGGTCTGGACCGCCTTCTTGGGTGTGGCTTCGGAGCCATACGCGGGGGCTTACTTGTCATTCTGCTTTTTATGGTCGCGCAGTGGCTCATGCAGCCCGAAGATATGCTCCGCCTTGAAAAGAATGGTCGGCTGACCCCTTATATTCAGCTCGGCGCAGCCTATATCCAACCTCTCCTGCCGGATTTCGACGCGAAAGGGGTTGCGCAGAAGCTCGCTACGGGTCATGACGCCAACCTGTAATCTCTTGCGGCCCTGTGCCGGCCATTTGCGGAGGCCCTGCGCACCGATGCTCTCCCATCCGACTCTTCCTGAAGCACCTGTGAGTGCCTCATGCCATGATGACGACCACCCGCATGAAGAATGCGCCGTCTTTGGTGTCTGGAACGCCAAGGACGCCGCTGCCCTGACGGCGCTTGGCCTGCACGCCCTGCAACACCGGGGGCAGGAAGCCGCCGGCATTGTCTCCTACGATGGCCGATTCCACTCTCACCGCGGCCTCGGGCTGGTGGGGGATGTGTTCAATGACCCGCGTGTGATGGCCACCCTGAAAGGGAACTGCGCCATCGGGCACAACCGCTACGCCACAACCGGCGCCACACTGCTGCGCAACGTGCAGCCGCTGTTTGCCGAATTCGCCTTTGGCGGGCTGGGTGTGGCGCATAACGGCAACCTGACCAATTCCGATTCCCTGCGTCAGGAACTGATCCGCCGGGGCTGCCTCTTCCAGTCCACCATGGACACGGAAGTCTTTGTTCATCTGATTGCCATCTCCCTGTACGCCACGGTGGAAGACCGCCTGATTGATGCGCTCAAGCGCGTAACGGGTGCGTATTCACTGGTCGTGCTGTCTGAAGATGCCCTGATGGGCGTGCGTGACCCGATGGGCGTGCGCCCGCTGGTGCTGGGCCGCCTGCCGGGTGAAGACGGCAAGGAAGGAAGCTGGGTTCTGGCCTCTGAAACCTGCGGTCTGGACATCATTGGTGCGGAATTCGTGCGGGATGTGGAAGCAGGTGAGCTGGTTATCATCGATGATAACGGCATCCGCTCGCTCCGCCCGTTTGGCGAGACCAAGCCGCATTTCTGCGTGTTTGAATATATCTACTTCGCCCGTCCGGACTCCGTGCTGGAAGGCCTGCCCGTTTATGCCGTGCGCAAGCAGATCGGCAAGGAACTGGCGCAGGAAAGCGGTGTGGAAGCCGATGTGGTGGTGCCGGTGCCGGATTCCGGCGTGCCGTCCGCCATGGGCTATGCAGAAGCCAGCGGCATTCCGTTCGAACTGGGCATTATCCGCAACCATTATGTGGGCCGCACCTTTATCGAACCGACGGACCATATCCGTAATCTGGGCGTGAAGATGAAGCATTCCACCAACCGCCCCGCGCTGGATGGCAAGCGCGTGATTCTGGTGGATGACTCCATCGTGCGCGGCACCACCTCCCGCAAGATTGTGGATATGGTGCGGGCCGCCGGGGCCAAGGAAGTGCATATGCGCATCTCCTCCCCCCCCACCAAGCACTCCTGCTTCTACGGGATCGACACGCCGGAGCGCAGCCATCTGCTGGCCGCCCAGCATGACCTTGCCACCATGGCGGAACTGATTGGCGTGGACAGCCTCGCCTTCGTCTCACTGGACGGCCTCTACCGCGCCATGGGTGATGGACGCCGTGAACGCTATTGCGATGCCTGCTTTACGGGGAACTACCCCATTCCGCTGGTTGACCATGACCGGGAACACGGGCCGGGCACAGCCTGAGGCCGGGCACAGGACTGATACCAAAAAAGGCGGCCCGGAATGGGCCGCCTTTTTTATTGTCTTAAGCTGAGCAGCAGGCCTCAGCATCCGGGTAATTCCGCCGCCCTCCCCCTCACGGGAAAGGGCGCACGAAAAGAAACCCGGACTCAGCGCCGATGAGAGAGGCTTGAAGCGGACATCTGGCTCTGGCTGTCCGGCACAGGAGGCATCATGCGCAGTTGCGCCGCGGCCTGATCAGCCAGTTGCCCCAGAAGCTGGCTGAGGGTCTCCACCATCCCCATGGTGCCGGAGGATACCGGCGGAGCCTGCACCAGAACCCGCTGCATATAGATCTGCCCGTTTGTGTCGGGTGCGCCCGCCTGTGCCGCTTTTACCGAAAGAGCGGCTTCAATCTGCACCGTGCCGGAAGGCCCCGCGGAAAAGCGGGTCACGGAGAGTTCCACATAAGCCTGTGGCTCGATGGAAACCGCATCATTTTCCGCAAAAACGTTTGTGCCCGGCAGGCGTTGGGCCAGATCCCCCGCAAGGGCGCGGCTGATCTGCCCGGCAAGAGAGTCCCCCCACGCATCATTGGCGGCAACACTCAGCCTGTAGCCGGTATCGGCTGTTACAATGCGGTCCCTGTCCAGCCCGGATGCAATGGTGGGCTGGCGCACCTCAACAAACCGCGGGCCACCCGATGCAGGCTGCCCCGGCACAACGGAGAGTGTGTAGAGCGCAGGCCCGGCCCCGCTGGAGCAGGCCGTGAGCGTGGTGGCCATCACACCCAACCCCACCGCACCGAGCAGCAGGCTGCGGCGGGGAAGGAAAGCCTGAAGGCCGCGTGAGGAAGAAAACTGCGTCATGCTTTACCGTCCCGATATCAGCGCGGTGGGGTGGTTTGTCAGGAACTCGGACAGGAACCGCAGGGAACGCGCTGCCTGACTGAGCTGGATCACCATCGCCTGAAGGTTCCGGTGGAAATCACTGTTACCGCCATAGCTTGCCAGCAGGCGGTTTGCGTTCTGCAGGGTCTGGTCCAGCGCGGTCACCATTTCAGGCAGGCGCTGCATCAGAGGGTGAAGGCCGCTGTTGAGCTGGCCGCTGAGCGCCTGAAGATTCTTCAGGGATTCCTTCAGGCTGGCCAGAGACTGCTGGACATCCGGGCCGGTCAGGGTTTTATCGACATGGGCCAGCAGATTATTGGCATTCACGCCAATCTGCTCAAACGGCATATCAGCCAGACGCCCCGCCACGGTGGACAGGGAATCCATAATCCCGCTCATGCCCCCTGCCTGACTGGGGATCACGAGCGTCTGCCCTTCCATCGTAGTTTGGGCTGGCGGTGCGTTTTTCACGAAATTCAGCGAGATCATGCTCTCACCCGTCAGCAGGCTGGCGCTGTCGGTCGAGGCACGCAGGCCGTTCTCCACCAGCGTCCGGAACATGTCCGGCAATGCCTCGTGGTGAATTTCCTTGGCGGAGAGCACACGTTCCGGCTGGATCTGCATCCCGATCCGCACACGCGGGTGGCCTGTTTTCTGGTCCAGATCAAGCTTCACGCTAGTCACGCTGCCAATCTGGATTCCGAACATGGTGACCTGACTGCCCGGTACCAGCCCCTTGACGGAGGAGGTGACATACGTCGCCAGTGGCACACGTTCATGGTAGCCGGCGCTTTCGGCGTCTTCCTGGCTGTCGTACAGCCTGAAAACAGTATCCGCCGGAGCTTCCTCTGTCGTCTGACCTTTCTCCTTTTCCATCGGCAGGCCAAACGCCACCCCGCCGGAGAACAGCGCCTGAAGAGACTGCATCTGCACTTTCAGCCCCCCTGCGCCAAGCCCGACCTTTACGCCGGAAACACTCCAGAAGCGGGTATCTGGGTACAGATAATGATCATACGGCTCCCGCACAAAAAGCTGGATGAGAATAGGCCCGCGGCCACCAGGCGGCATGGTGTAACCCAGCACTTCCCCCACATCCACATCACGGAAGAAAACAGGAGCCCCCTGCCCGATAGACCCGATGGTGGGGGTGATGAGGGTATAGGTCCGGCCCGGTTGGCCAGACCGCACGCCGGGAGGCGCTTCCAGCCCGCGGAACTCCGTCACACGGCGCCCCTTGCCCTCTCCGGCACCATCCAGACCGGGGTCAAACGCGATATAGGCGCCCGACATCAGCGTCTCCAGCCCGGTGATGCTCGCACCGTTGATACGGGGCCGCACCACCCAGAACCGGGCCTTGTCCGTCAGCATGGGGCCGGAGCCGGCATTCATGCGGATCCGTACATTCACATGCCGCAGGTCATCTGTCAGGGAAATCCCCTCCACGGTCCCCAGCACCACGGCCTTGTTCTTCACCTGCGTCTGGCCGCTTGTCAGGCCATCCGCCGTGTCAAACATCACCGTAATTTCCGGCCCGTTATTGGCAAAGCTCTTCCATATCAGAAAGCCGGCAATAAGCACCGAGAGAACGGGAATAATCCAGATGATGGAAAACCGGATACGGCGCACGGTGGCATCTGGCATCGTGCAGTCATACTCGTCGGGAGATTGATGGTTATTCTGTCCGTTCACGCCCTGTCCGGCTCCATGTTACCCAGATATGCACTGGTCTGTGCGGCCTGCTCCCTGTGCCCGACATCGCCGGGGCCCTGAGCAAAGGCCGTATCGCCATTTTCACCTGCGGCATCCCACATCAGACGCGGGTCAAACGTGTGGACCGCAAAAATTGTCAGCACAACAACGGCGGCAAAACACACCATACCGCCGTTCGCCGTAATACTGGCCATATGGTTAAACCGCACCATAGCAACCAGAATAGAGACCATAAACACGTCAATCATGGACCAGCGGCCAATGATATCAATGATACGATAGACACTGGACCTGAAAGCCAGAGCCTTACGAGACCTGAGCCGTGTGGTTATGACCATGTAGGACAGGCCGACAACCTTGAGAACCGGCACCGTCACGCTGGCAAACAGAACCAGCAGGGAAAGCGGGATCATTCCCTCCACCCATAGCTCGATCGCCCCTTCCACAATGGTATGACCTGTGCCCGCCCCCATGCGGATAACGGTCATGACCGGATAAAGATTGGCGGGCAGATAAAACACGATGGCTGAAATCAGCAGCGCCATGGTGCGGCCCATGCTCTCCGCCTTGCGCCGCCGCACCACATGCCCGCAGCGCGGGCAGTGGCCCGCTGGCTCCGTAGCGGAGACCGGATGTTCAAACTCCAGCACCAGCCCGCAGGAAAGGCAGGACACCCGGTTGGCGGAAGGCATCAGCGCCTCTTCCCCCGTCGACACAAAGCGCAACGGCAGGCGCGGGCCTTTCATGAGCCGCATATACGGGTCAATCCGCCGGTGCTGCCAGATGAGTTCCGTATCCAGCGTGGCATCTGTCGCGGCCATGGAGACCATCAGCCCGGCCACCAGATAAACCGCGGCACCCACCTCCACAAACGCCAGATCCACCAGCTTGGTGTAGGCCACGAACACACCCAGAATATAGACTTCCACCATGGACCAGGGGCGCAGCAGTTCATACCACTTCATCAGATGCAGCACCCAGGACGGCAGGGTGGGCCGTAGGGAGGCTGTGAGAATCATGCCCATCATGGCAATCGCAATGCCGGGGGCCAGAATGGTGGCAATGGCCACCAGCACGCCCACTTCCCCCCAGCCTTCGTGCAGGAGTTCAACCGGACCTGTGAGAATATCCACCGTGCGCTGCCGCCCGTAGAGGTCCAGCATCATCAGGGTGGAAAACAGCATGGCGAGATACAAGGCCGCAGAGGTAATGCAAAAGGCCAGCGGCGTTGCGATAGGTGCGGTTTTATTACGCCGGTCCAGACACTGGTTACAGCGTGTGCAACGCGCCTGCGTGCCGGGTGGAAGCTCCGGCAGCCTCTGGATCAGGCCACAGCACGGACACTCTATCACACCCTCAAGAACCTGAACGTGCCGGGTGTTATCCACCGCTGTATCCTGAACAGGCATTACGGCTTCACGCATCAGGGCGGTAAATTGCGACACGCTCATGATGCCAACCTTAGAACGAAAAAAAATTCAACGTAATAGCCATCTCACAAGATTGCAGCCATGCGGGGATAAGACAGGCGTACACACAGGCCGAAATATCTTCTGTTTCCCCGCCTTTCCCCGTTGCGTTTCCTGAACTGCTATGATACCCAGCCCCTCGAAAGTGAGTATGCCCGCTTAGCTCAGTTGGTAGAGCACGTCATTCGTAATGATGGGGCCGGTGGTTCGAATCCGCCAGCGGGCACCACTTTCATATCTCCCTGAAAATAGAGATACCGCGCCCGTTGAGGATACCGCCTGAAGGCGCTTCAGCAACACTCTGGTGCGCTTTTCCCGACTTTATAGGCGTTCCCGGGCTTTTCATACCCCTGCCACCGTCCGCCGGAACAGTGCCGACGTGCTGATGCGTGCCAGAATAAGCACCGGGGCGTTCATCCGGCCTCGTTCTCAACCGGCTCACGCGGCTTTCCATACAGTAGAGTTGTTCAGGAGTGCTGTCTGGAGCGCGGCTTCGGCCCCGATGTGGAGCACTGTGGAGATCCCTGCTCCAGCCCTTGGTTCCAACCTCTTTCCCGGCTTTTTTCTGGGCCTGTTTTGGGCCTCTCTTCTGGCGCGGGCGTGAGGCCCCGGACGTTAGCGGGGTGTCAGGCCATACAGGCTGATGGTCAGATGATGCCCGTTTGAATAGTTCATCCCGGTCACGGAACCATAGGTTTGCACACGGCTGCGGGCCGGGCCGAGTGCGGCAAGAAAGGCCTCGCTGTCTTTCACATCCACCAGAGCGACCGCGCAGGCTTCATTGGCCTGCATCCGGCGCGCGGCATCTGCCGCTCCTTCCAGATGCACCTTGCCCCCCAGCAGGAACACAAGGCTCGGCTCGGAAAAAGAGACGGACGATACTTCCATCTGCCCGCACGGGCGATGCGCCGTGACCAGTGCCGTCAGGCGCGGAGCCAGCCAGATGCTGTGCAGACGCGGCACCACAACCGTGAACAGCCCGATATACAACAGCACGGCGGAGGCCACGCTGGCCAGCAGGGCCTTGCGCAGCTCCGAGCGGCAGATGAACACAACGGAAAGGCCGACAAGTGGCAGGGTTCCCGCCGCCAGAATCAGGGCCGGCAGGGAGAGGGTATGCTCCAGCGTCCACACCAGTACCGGGCCAGCCAGAGCAAGCGCCACACCAACAGCGGTCCAGAGTATGCCATAAGCCCCCAGCGCCAGACGCGCCCAGACAGCGCGGGGCCAGCCCGCCCACACAGGAGCCCCCTGCGCCAGCATGCCCGCAGTCAGAATGGCAATGGCCGGATAAGTGGGCAGCACATAATGCGGCAGCTTGGTCGCAATGGCTTCAAACACCACCCAGTGCGGAATGATCCAGCACAGCAGGTATCTGACAGACAGAAGCGTGCGGCTTTTCAGCACGGCAGGCAGCGCGGCCGCCGCAAAGAACGAGCCCGGCCAGAAGGCAATCAGAAACACCAGAAGATGATAGCCGGGCGGCAGGCCATGCGCCTGCTGGCCGGAAGCCACCTTGCCCAGAAAATTTGTGCCCACAGCCCTGCGGAAAAACTCGCCATGGCTGACAACACCAATCGCCACGCACCAGGGCAGCAGAATGGCCAGAGAAACCAGCCACCCCCATGCAGGCCGAAGCCTGCGCCACAGGCTGAAATTCCGCTCCACCGCGGCCAGGCACAAAGGCGTGGCCAGAGACGGAATAAGAATAACCGGCCCCTTCAGCATCAGGCCGCAGCCAATGGCTCCCCAGTAGAGCAGGGCTGTCCGAAGAAACGTCGGGCGTCCGGCTTCACGATCACACAAAGCCCGCAGCAGGGCTGCCTGCGCCAGCACCACACTGAGCAGCAGGGTGGAATCAATCGTGCCCATCCGGCTTTCCGCCGAGACCAGCACGGACACCATCAGCATCACGCCCGCCGCAAGCCCGGCTGTTGCGCCAAACAGGATGGAGCCCATCCATGCTGTCAGCACCACAACGGCAGACATGGCCAGCAGGGAGGGCAGGCGATACGCCCATACCGCACGGGTTTTCAGGGTGCCTGTTACCGCGACGGATGCTGCTTCCAGCCAGTAAATTCCGGCAGGCTGAAGATAGCGGGGTTTGTCCTGAAAGCGGACATCCACAAAATTTCCGCTTTCCAGCATCTGGGCCGTCGCTTCCATATAGCGCGGCTCATCACGGTCAAACGGTGGGGTGGAGGCCCGCCCCGGCAAGAAAAGGAAAAATGCCAGCAGGCCGAGCAACGCCAACCCACGCCGGGAAAGAGGGTGCTGGCCCCAGCGTGAGCCTAGCATTCGCGAACCGAGCGCGGCAGGCGCGTGCGGTTCCGCAGCCAGATCACACCCAGCAGATCCCGTATTCCCACCAGCGCACGGTTGAAATTGGTATATTTGGACTGCCCGTGCAGGCGCGGCCGGTGTTGAACCGGGTGGCACACCAGCGGCACACCATAAGAGGCAAACAGCGCGGGCAGAAAGCGATGCAGCCCTTCAAACTGGGGCAGCTTCAAAAATGCTTCGCGCTGGAAAAGCTTGATGGGCGCGCCCGTATCCGGGCACTCATCCCGCAGCAGGCGGC
Organism: Acetobacter farinalis; assembly: GCF_011516935.1. Classification (GTDB taxonomy): domain Bacteria; phylum Pseudomonadota; class Alphaproteobacteria; order Acetobacterales; family Acetobacteraceae; genus Acetobacter; species Acetobacter farinalis. The sequence continues at coordinate 17,648 of NZ_WOTF01000008.1, read as the reverse complement.
GGCGCAAGCCATTGGCAAACCGCGTTGCGAACCGGCGGGACCATCCATCCCGGCGCTTTTTGCGCACCCCCACCACAAGAGGCGGCACGCCATTGGCGGCACGGGCTAGCCGCAGCAGGCCAATCAACTCACGCGGGTCATCCTGACCATCCCCGTCAATCGTGGCAATCCATTCGCCACGCGCGGCGGTAATGCCTGTGCGCAGGGCGGCGGACTTGCCACAGCAATGATCATGGGAGAGGACACGCAGGCCGGGTAAAACTTCGGCCCGCATTTTCTGGAGGACAGCTACGGTATCATCCCGACTGCCGTCATCCACAAAAACAACTTCAGTCTCTGGCAGATGCACACAGGCTTCCGCCAGTTCCTGGCAGACAAACGGGAGGTTATCCCGTTCATCCAGAACGGCAATGACAATGCTCAGAACCGGACTATTATCATTCCGGGAAGAAGAGAGCGCGTTCAAGCCTGATCAATCAACAATCAGGGCGCTCAGGCAACGCGGCGCGCAAGAGCGGACGGCAGATCGGCAATGGCCCGATCGACCAGTTCTTCTGCCTTCTTCGGGTCAAGAGACTGACCAATAACGCCGCGTGCGGCCTCAACCGCCACATCCACGGCAGCCTGACGCACTTCCTTGATAGCGGCGCGTTCTACCGCTGCAATCCGGTCACGTGCCATCTGTTCATGGCGCTGCACGGCTGCTTCGGCTTCTGTACGGGCTTTTTCAGCCAGTTCTGCCGCATGGTGAAGAGACTGCTCAACCATGGAACGGGCTTCCACCAGAGCCTGCTCACGCTCACGCGTGGCGTCTTCCAGCATCTGCTCGGCTTCCCGACGGAGCTGGGCAGATTCATCCAGCTCACTCCGGATGCGGGCCGCGCGGCTATCCAGCACGGCTGTGATAGGTGTCCACAGCCTGCGCCAGAAGAAGGCGAAAAACAGAACGAAGGAAACAGCGAACCAGAAACCCGCTTCGTGAAAAATGCCAGACATGACTACAAGTTCTCCCGAAGCCGGTCAGATATTCTGGTGCGCGGTAGCACCTTCAACCTTCTGCGCCACAAGCTGGGCATCGGGTGTGGTACCTGTCAGGCGGGAAACGAGCGCCTGTGTTGTATCGGCCGCAATTTCTTTGAGTGTACCGAATGCACGTGCTTTTTCGGCAGCAACGCGTTTTTCCGCATCAGCAATTTCTGCTGACAGGCGCGCATTGATTTCTTCCAGCTTCTTATCCGCAGCACGCTGTTCTTCATCCAGCGCTTTCTGAAGATTGGACTGGGCTTCAGCCATGGCATCCTTACGGGCCTGCTGAAGTTCCGCCACGGCTTTGTCCGCATCCTGTTTTGCAGCACGCGCAACATCGAGATCACCCGAAATACGCTTGCTCCGGTCTTCCAGAACACGACCAACGCGCGGCAGCATGATCTGGCTCAACGCCAGATAAAAGCCCAGGAAGATCACAGCACCCCAGATTACCTGACCGGTAACCATGGGGTTGTGAAAATCGAGCTGAGGCATCCCTGTGGCGTGTGCACCAGGTGCAGCCATTACCAGAAGAGACACGCCGGATACCGTAGCGAACAAACCGGCACGGACCATCTTCATCATGACACCCACAGGAGAGCCTCCCTTTCCCTGCCGTTTATTAGACGAAAAGGATCAGGAACGCGATGAGAAGCGCGAACAGCGCGATAGCTTCTGTCAGCGCGAAGCCCAGCATGCCCAGACCGAACACATGCGGACGGGAAGCGGGGTTACGAGCAATGCTGCTCACCAGCGTTGAAAAGATGTTGCCGAGGCCGATACCAACGCCGGCGAGGGCGATCACGGCGATACCTGCACCGATTTCCCGGGCTGCAGCGATGTCCATATCAGTCACTTCCTTGTTAAAAAGTACAGTTCAAACGAAACGGGCAAAGCAGCTCAGTGAGCCACGGCCTCCCGCAGGTAGATGCAGGTCAGGATGGCAAACACGTAGGCCTGCAATACACCAACCAGCAACTCAAGAGCCACCAGCGCCATGTTAATGGCAATAGGCCCTATCGCAAACACATCACCCACCACGCCAAAACCGGCGAGCATGATGACAAAGCTTGCGAAAATATCGAACATGACATGCCCGGCGACCATGTTTGCAAACAGTCGGATGGACAGGCTCACGGGGCGAGAGAGAAAGGACAGGATTTCAATCGGGATCAGCAGCGGCGCGAGATACATGCTGGCACCAGCCGGCATGAAATGCGCGAAGAAGCGGAACCCCTGCGCCCGGAGCGACACGATCACCGTCAGCAGGAACACCATGACCGCAAGGGCCAGGGTCACCGCAATATGGCTGGTGAAGGTAAAGGAGAAGGGCAGCAGGCCGATGTAATTCCCGGCCAGAATGAAGAAGAACAGCGTGAAGATGAACGGGAAGAAGGCAGCGCCTTCCGGTCCGATCGTATCCACCGCCATGCTGCGAATGAATTCGTAGCACACCTCGGCCGCAGCCTGAAACCGGCCAGGCACGACAGCAGCAGGACGCATGCCGAAATAGAGGAACGCCAGAACCAGGCACGCGGCCAGGATCATGTAGAGAGGTGACTGACTGAAGCGCAGTGCCTCACCAAGCCCGCCAAGAACGGGACGAAGCTCGAACTGACCAAGTACGTCGATACTGGAACCGCCCGCCAAAACCGTTCTCCCACTTCACCGGACCCGGGCTGCTCCGCCGGGCCTTCAGCTTTCCAACTTACTGTTCCGGTGGCTTTACGAGCCGCCAGACATTCAGCACTCCTGCACTTCCGCCCAGCAGCGCGAAGATGATCAGGAAGATGGCACGGGTATGGAACCAGCGGTCCAGACCCCACCCAGCAGCCACCCCAACAACCAGAGCAGAAATCATTTCTGTCCCGGCCCTGAGTGCCAGTGCAGGCAAGGATTGCTCTTCCTTGTCAACCACACTGACTTTCTGCCCTTCTTCCAACTGACCGGCCCGGCGTTCCGCCTCTCTCAGTCGTTTGGTAAAGGACTCGTCGCTGTCTTCACCCATACTTCGCACCTCCAAGAAGGGTGCAGGCGCTTGCTAACGGCGCTGCCATATCCTGTCAAGGAAGCATAAGTAGCACCGGGGGGAAAATCCGTCACCTGTGCAAAAAAACTACGCCCCGCACCCTCCTGCCATGATCAGGACGCCGCTTCGGCCTCTCCTTCCGGCAGACCGACCAGCCCTTTGGCAAAATCCTGCGCGGAGAAGGGCCGCAGGTCTTCCGCCTGTTCCCCCACACCCACGGCATGCACGGGCAGACCAAAACTGTCCGCCAGCGCCACCACAATGCCGCCTCGGGCCGAACCGTCCAGCTTTGTCACCACAAGGCCGGTCACGTTCACCAGCTCACGGAACACGCGCACCTGCTCCATGGCGTTCTGCCCGGTTGTGGCATCCAGCACCAGCAGAACGGAATGGGGAGCTGTCTCATCAAATTTCCGCATGACGCGAATAATTTTGGCCAGCTCTTCCATCAGGGCGCTTTTGTTGTGCAGGCGGCCCGCTGTATCGACAAACAGCAGGTCCGCATCCTGCGCCTTTGCCTGCTTGAGGGCTTCAAACGCCAGTCCGGCGGCATCCGCGTTTGGCGGGCCGGCAATCACCGTGCAGCCAGTACGTTCACCCCATACCTGCAACTGCTCCACAGCCGCGGCCCGGAAGGTATCACCCGCCACCAGCATCACTTTTTTACCCTGATCGGTAAAATAGCGGGCCATTTTTCCAATGGTTGTGGTCTTGCCGGTGCCGTTCACCCCCACCATCAGCACCACATGCGGCCTGTGTGCCGGGTCTGGCGCAAACGGGATGGCAACCGGCTCCAGCACGCTGGCGATCTCGTCCGCCAGGGCGCTGCGGATTTCCGCATCGCTCACCTCTGTTCCAAAGCGGGTGCGGCGGAAGGACTCAATAATCCGGCCGGCAACACTCGGGCCGAGATCCGCTGTAATCAGCAGGTCTTCCAGCTCTTCCAGCGCTTCATCATCAAGTTTCCGTTTGGTAAAAACCGATGTCAGGCCGCCGCCCAGTTTCTGCGTTGAACGGGACAGCCCCTTTTTGAGGCGTGAAAAAAAACCTAGCGCCATCTCAAACCCTTTCCGCCAGCAGGCCCGCGGCATCCACCGCTACAGCCCGCAGGCTGATAATCTCGCCTGCTTCTGCCTCACCTTCCGCAAGGCGGACGGGGGCAAACTGTTCACTGTGCCCGGATGTGGGCGTTTCCATCAGCACCCACAAAGTCTGGCCAAGCAGGGTGCGGTAATACCGGTCGGCTGCTTCGGCCCCCACCTCCCGCAGGCGGGCCGCCCGTGCCTTGCGTTCCGGCACAGGCACCGCCCGCATCCGAGCCGCCGGGGTGCCCGGCCGCTCGCTGTAGGGAAAAACATGCAGATACGGCACGCCCTGCTCCGCCAGAAAGGCGCGTGTTTCTTCAAACAGCGCATCATCTTCGGTCGGGAACCCGGCAATCACATCCGCGCCGATCCCGATATCGGGGCGCAACGCACGGGCCCGTGCGATAACCCGTGCCGCATCTTCCGCCAGATGGCGGCGCTTCATCCGCTTGAGAATCAGGTCCGACCCGGCCTGAAGCGAGAGGTGCAGATACGGCATGAAGCGCGGCTCGTGCTCCAGAAGCCGCCAGATATCCTCATCAATTTCCACCGGATCAACCGAGGAGAGGCGCAGGCGCTCAAGACCCGGCACCAGCCCCAGCACACGGCGGCACAACTGCCCGAGGGAGGGCTGCCCCGGCAGGTCACCGCCCCATGAGGTCATGTCCACCCCGGTCAGCACCACTTCCCGATAGCCCGATTCGACAAGGGCGCGCACCTGCTCCACCACCACGCCCACCGGAGCCGAGCGGGATGGCCCCCGCCCGAATGGAATGATGCAGAAGGTACAGCGGTGGTCACACCCCTGCTGCACCTGCACAAAAGCCCGTGTGCGGCCCGCAAACTCCGTGACGAGATGCGCTGCCGTTTCCTTCGCGGCCATGATATCCGACACGGCACGCGGTTCGTTCATGGCGGCGGGAGCCCAGCTTTCCGCTTTCAGCTTTTCCTCGTTCCCCAGCACGCGGGTCACACCCGGCAGGGTGGCCCAGCGGTCCGGGTCGATCTGGGCGGCGCAGCCTGTCACCACGATACGGGCCGCCGGGTTATCCCGGTGTGCACGGCGGATGGCCTGCCGGGCCTGCCGCTCCGCCTCACCCGTTACGGCGCAGGTATTGACGATAATTACATCGTTGAGGGCAGCGGCATGCTCGCGCATGACCTCGCTTTCCCATGTATTCAGCCGGCAGCCGAATGTCAGAATCTCAGGGCGTGTCATGAAGCGTATGTGGCCAGATCCACTGTTCCCTCAAAGGCTGTTGCCGTTGCGCCGGTCATCAGCACATGGCCTGCCTGCGGGCCGCTTTCCACCCATTCAATCTGGAGCAGGCCGCCATCCAGCTCCACTGTGCAGCGGCGCTGCACCAGCCCGCGCCGCACCGCGTTCACCACCGCCGCGCACGCACCGGACCCGCAGGCTTCCGTCACCCCTGCCCCGCGCTCATGCACCTTCAGGCGCATGTGTTCCGGGGTGTCTATTCTGGCAAAACCAATATTGGCGCGCTCGGGAAAGAGCGGATCATGCTCCAGCGCATGGCCGTGGCTGAGCATCGAGAAATCTTTCACAAAAAACGTTGCGTGCGGGTTCCCCATGGAGGCCGCCGCCGGGTCTCCTTCCAGAGGGAGATGGAGTGTGTCCATCTCTACCGCCAGAGGCACGGCCTGCCACTCCAGGCGCGGCACCCCCATATCCACCGTAACCAGCCCATCCGCCTCGATCCGGGCAGGCAGCGTTCCGGCCCGTGTCTGCAGCACCGGCCTGCGGTTGCCCGTCTGCCGGAAAATCAGTTCCGCAACGCAGCGGGAGGCATTGCCGCAGGCTCCGGCTTCCGAGCCATCCGGGTTGAAAAACCGCACAAAGACATCCGCCCCCTCGGCACAGGCCGGGCGCAGCGTCACAAGCTGGTCACACCCGATCCCCCTGCGGCGATGCGCCAGAGCGGCAATCCGCGCAGGAGTGAGGGGGAGGTGGCCAGCACGCTCATCAAGAATGACAAAGTCATTCCCAAGCCCGTGCATCTTGAAAAAGGAGGTCTGCATAGGGCGCCTTATAAGGCAGATCAGCCCCCAATACCATTGCGGAACAGCCCTCCGCCGTGCGTAACCCCTGACTTTTTACACGGCCCTTCAGAAGACGCGGCGCAAAGCTTTAGAGAAAGCGACCCGCTTCACCACGTTGCAGCACTTCAATCTTGTACCCATCCGGGTCGGTCAGGAAAAAGAACGTGCCGATAACGCGGCCATCATGTTCCAGCGTCTTGATGGGTGTCGGGGCAAGACCCATGGCGTCCACACGGGCATGTTCGGAGGCCAGATCCGCAACGGATACGGCCAGATGCCCGTAGCCGTCCCCCAGAACATACGGCTGTGTGCGCCCGTGATTGACGGTCAGTTCCAGTTCAAACGTCTGCTCATCATTCGCCAGATAGATCAGCGTGAAGCTTTCAAACACCAGCCGCTCAACCGGCCTGAGACCCAGGGCGATGTCGTAAAACGCCAGAGAGCGCTGTTCTTCAAGAACCCGCACCATGGAATGAATCATTTTTGCCATCACACACGCCCCTTCAAATTCATGTGGCACCAGCGCCACCCAAAAGGTGCAGTGCTCATACCGCCGAAGTCCCTCCTGCTGAAATTATTTTTTAAAAAAATACTCTTTACGCAGCCCGCGCCAAAATGGTTTCAAACAGTAAATAGACAAAATTCAGGGGTTATATTTAAAGAAATGACGAGTTTTTCTCTTCTGCCAGCTCCGGCCATGCGCCAGATGCGGACGTGGCTGTTTGTCGGCACCATTCTGGCGCCAGGGCTGGCAGTCACCCAGCTTTGTGGCACGGCCCGCGCAGCAGAAGATGAAACGGCATCCCTGGAAGCACTTGAACGCCAGATGGCGCATATTCAGGAAGAACAGAAAGCACTCCAGAAAACCCTTGTTGTCATGCAAAAGCAGATTGCCGCCCATCGGGCCGCGCTGACGCATGGGGGCAGCGGGGCCGCCACACGCTCCGCCATGGACAGCAGCAGCCACCGTACACTTACAGCACGAAACGCTGCATCCGGCGCGTCTGCCGGCCACAAGGGCTGGTCTCCTGAAACCGGGCCAGACACCGACACGGGTGGACCGGGCATTGAAACCGCCATGAACACCACCCCGCATCGCACGGGCCACCATGCGACAGGCCCCGATGCGCAGCCCGTTTTCTCCGGTGCGAATGACCGCCCGGATGTGGAAGCCGTGATTGGCCACCGCGCGGAAGATATGGTGTCCCGTATTGCCGAAAACAGTGTCGGCCCGCATGCGCGTGAAACGGTGGGCGCTCAGGCCGCCGGTGCACTGGGCGACCACGGTGTGTTCCATATGGGGCCTGTCACCCTCATTCTGGGTGGCTTTCTGGATGCCTCCGCCGTGGTGGCAAACCGCCATACGGCATCCGGCACGTTCAACTACTGGCAGGCCATGCCGTATCCCAACGAATCCCGCTACCACACCAACAACTTTGAAGGCAGCGCCCGCTACAGCCGTATCTCGCTCATGGCCCGCGGGAATGTGGACGCGCACTCCACCATTTCAGGCTTCTTTGAAATGGATTTCGGGGCCGGTGCCGCCACGACTGACGCCTATGAAAGCAACAGCTACGCCTTCCGCCTGCGGCAGGCGTACCTTGCTTATGATAACAGTGACCTGAATTTCCATTTCCTCGCGGGGCAGGCATGGAGCATGCTCACGCCGGGCCGTATCGGCATTGTTCCGCGCCAGGAAAGCCTGCCGGAAACCATTGAATCCTCCATGCTGGCGGGCCAGACATGGGCACGGCAGCTCCAGTTCCGGTTCGTGAAGGATTTCCTCCAGCACCGCCTGTGGCTGGGCCTGTCCATTGAAAATTCCGCCACGCTGTATGACACCACCGGCTTCAACAATGCCGATGGCACTGTCACACTACCCAATGGCAAGATTGCCACCATCAGCAGCAATGGCACGGGGCTCACGAACGATGCCCCCTTCTCCAACGAGATCGCGCCAGACGTAATCGGAAAAGTGGCGTGGGACCCGCATTGGGGCCATTACGAAGCCGTGGGTATCCTCCACTTCCCGCATGACCGCGTTGCCTCTCTGGGCCAGGGCCACAACAATACCGCCATTGCGGGCGGCGGCGGCGGCTCCATGGTGCTGCCCATCATTCCCCACAAGGTGGAGATGCGTCTGGCCGGTCTGGCCGGGATTGGCATTGGCCGCTACGGCTCCGTGCTGCTGCCGGACGCCACGCTGAAAACCAACGGCGATATCGCCCCCATCCCCTCCATACAGGCCACCGGCGGCATTATTGCCCACCCCACGCCGCGAGTGGATGTGTATGGCTTCTTTGGCTATCAGGAAGCCGGGCGGCGCTATTCGAACTATGGAAGCGGCGCGTACGGCTATGGAAACCCGAACTATTCCAACGCTGGATGCGAGACCGAACTCTCCACACTGGGGTGCACCGCCAACACCCGCAGCGTGATGGAAGCCACGGTTGGCGCATGGTACCGGTTCTTCAAAGGGCATTACGGTACGGTGGAAGCCGGAGCCCAGCTTGCCTACTCCCGCAGGGATGCCTGGAAGGGCCAGGGCGGCGGTCCGGATACGAGCATGAGTCAGATATTTCTGGACTTCCGTTACCTGCCGTTCCAGTAACACAGCAAGCTTACCTGTAAGCGCTCAGGGCAAAAGTTCTCCGGCCAGGCCTCTGGTCATTTATGCGGGGAACCTTTATCCCCCCATAAATCTTGTTGCCTGGACCTAAGTAAAATGCCTTTTCAGAATGCCCCCGTCTCTCTTGCGAGCGCTCTTGCCGCTCGTGGGTACGCTTCCGCAACCCCAGTTCAGGCCGCCGTCCTGGCCCCTGATGCCGAAGGCCGGGATCTTCTTGTTTCAGCCCGCACCGGCTCAGGCAAAACCGTTGCCTTCGGGCTGGCGATGGCGGACTCCCTGCTGGATGACAGCGGCCGCTGCCCCCCGCCGGGCGCGCCGCTGGCTCTGGTGATTGCCCCCACGCGTGAACTCGCCCTTCAGGTGCGCAATGAGCTGGACTGGCTCTATGCAAAAACCGGTGCCCGCATTGTCTCCTGCGTTGGTGGGATGGAACCCCGCACGGAAGCGCGTGCGCTTTCCGCTGGCTGCCACATTGTGGTCGGCACGCCGGGGCGCCTGTGTGACCATCTCTCCCGTGGCCAGCTCAACCTGTCCGCCCTGCGCGTTGTGGTGCTGGATGAAGCGGATGAAATGCTGGATCTGGGCTTCCGTGATGAGCTGGAAACCCTGCTGAAAGCCGCACCGACCGACCGCCGCACGCTTCTGTTCTCCGCCACCATCGCGCGGGACATTGCAAATCTGGCCCGCCGCTACCAGCGTGATGCCCTGCGCATCGACACAGTGGGCGGCAACACCCCGCACACAGACATTTCCTACCGCGCGATTCTGGCAGACCAGTCCGACATGGCAGGCACCATTATCAATGTGCTGCGCCTGATGGAGTCTCCCACCGCCATCGTGTTCTGCCACACGCGTGAAGCCGTGCGGCAGTTGCAGGGGATCCTGACGCAGCGGGGCTTCTCTTCCGTCGCCATTTCCGGTGATCTCGGGCAGAACGAGCGCAGCCGCGCCATTGAAAGCCTGCGCCATGGTCAGGCGCGTGTCTGCGTGGCGACAGACGTTGCCGCCCGCGGCATTGATATTCCCGATCTTGGTCTCGTGATTCACGCAAGCCTGCCGTCCAACCCCGCCACCCTGCTGCACCGTTCAGGCCGCACAGGCCGCGCCGGGCGCAAGGGCACCTGCGTGCTGCTGGTGCCGCCCGCACGCAGAAGGCTGGCCGAACGCCTGCTGGAAGGCGCGAAAGTCACGGCAGAATGGAGCGGTGCCCCGACTCCGGAAGATATTGCCAAAGCGGATGCGGAACGCCTGCTGTCCGCACCGGCACTCTCCATTGCCGTACCGGAATCCGGCGGCATGCATGAGCTGATCACCAAGCTGACGGAAAGCCATTCCTCGGACCAGCTTGCGGCAGCCCTGATTGCCATGTGGCGTTCCAGCCTTCCCGAACCCGCCAACGTGCGCGTGCTCTCCCCCGGCTCTGTCAAGAAAGCGCCGCGTGAGAGAACCCGCCGTGATGACGAGGAAGGAAGCAGCCGTGAACCGCGCGAGCCGCGTGAATCACGCGAGCCGGGCGCCTGGTTCCGTCTGTCTGTTGGCCGTGAAGACCGCGCAGATCCGAAATGGCTGGTGCCCATGCTCTGCCGTCTGGGCGGTATCCGTAAACAGGATATCGGCGCGATCCGTATTCAGCCGGACCATACTCTGGTGGAAATTGCACAAGACAAGGCTGAGCGCTTCCAGTCCTGCGCCGCCGGAGCGGATGCGGATGAAATTACTGTCGAACCCGCAGCCGCGCCGCGTCAGGGTGCGTCCGGTGGCCGCCCGCCGCGTTCAGGCGGTCCCGGTGGCCGTCCGCCCCGCAAGTCTGGCGGTGGCTTCAGCAAAAGCGGCCCGTCCAGCCGGAAACGCAAAGACTTCTGATCTTTCAGGCCCAAAAAAAGGCCCCTTCCTTTCGGGAGGGGCCTTTTTTCTACCTCAACCTTGAGCCCTTAGAGTTTGGGCACGGTTGTCATCTCCTTCAGACCAGAATTGAAGCGTTCTTTCTGGTTCTTCCAGGCGTTTTTCGCGTTCTGCCCGGCTTTGTTCCACTTGTTCTGGGCGTTCTTGCCGACATTCGTCACTCGGTCACGCTGGGCTTCCAGCTTCTTGCGCGTTTCTTCGCTCGCGTTGTTCCATTTGTCTTTCGCGTTCTGCTCAGCATTCGTCACGCTGTCGCGCTGCTCTTCCAGCTTCTGGCGAGCTTCCTCGGTCGCAGCGTGCGCCCTGTCTCTCGCGCTCTGAACAGAATTCGTCACGCTGTTGCGCTGCTCTTCCAGCTTCTGGCGAGTGGCCTCGCTCGCATTGTTCCATTTGTCTTGTGCGTTCTGCGCGGCATTCGTCACGCTGTCACGCTGGGCTTCCAGCTTGCTGCGAGTTGCATCAGTCGCATTGTTCCAGCGGTTCTTCACGTTATCCTGTACGGACTGACCGGCATTTTTCAGATTGGATGAAAATTGGTTTGCATCAGTCTTGACGGCATTGCGCGTATTCTCCACTCCCTGCTGCACCTGCTGCTGTGCGCAGGATGTAAGGGAGAGGCACGGATCAGCATAGGCGGCGGTGGCAGAAGCCAGAACCGTTGCCAGAGGCAAACCCATAACGGCGATTTTCCGAATGAACTGCATAAGTATTCCTTCCATGATTCCTGATGATCATCAGGAAGACAGGGTTTTCTAGACTTGGAATTTGTCAAAAAATGGCCAAACTCGCCTTAATGAGCCAGAATTTCTTCCTACCCACTGCATCTTTTTTTGTGTTTGGAGACTAAGCCCTTATGTCCTATCTTTCTTTACTCTACAAACACACAAACAGACACAGAGCGCCTGCCGGAATTGCCCTGGCAACCGCTCTGTGCCTGTCTGCCGCTCCGCTATACGCTGCTCCGTCCCCACAGCCAACAGCGCCCCATACCCAGGCTCCGAAAGAGGCGCCCAAAGACTTCCAGGGCGCAGCCGCCATGCTGCCGGACGATGCCGTAACACATCACACAGACACGTTCGCAGGTCACAAAATCAGCTACACCGCGCATGCTGGGACCGTTGTGCTGCGTGATGACGCTGGCAAACCAACCGCCCGCATCTTCTATGTCGCGTATACGCAGGATGGAGCAGATCCTGCGCGGCGGCCGGTCTCCTTCTTTTTCAACGGCGGGCCGGGTGGGGCCACGGCCTACCTGCATCTGGGGGCTGCAGGCCCCACAGCGCTCACCTTCCCGGCAGGAAACCCGACCGACGGCGCAAATGCCCGGCTGGGGCTCAACCCGGATAGCTGGCTGCCCGATACGGACATGGTCTTTATTGATGCCCCCGGCACAGGCTGGTCCGTACCGACAGACCCCAAAACGGCGGACAAAACCTTCTACGGCGTCAAGCAGGATGCGCAGGCGTTTGCCAAAACCATTCAGCTCTGGGCCAGCACCAATGGCCGGCTGATCTCCCCGCGTTACCTCGTGGGGGAAAGCTATGGCGGCATTCGCTCCATTGAGGTGGCCGCAGCGCTGGCGCAGCAGCAGAACATCATGGTGAACGGGATTGTCATGATCTCGCCCGCGCTGGACATGGGGCTGCTGGATACCAGCAACAACATTCTGGCCTCCGCTCTCGTGCTGCCTTCATTTGAAGCCGCGAAACTGGCCATGCAGCACAAGCTAGCCCCTGAAACCGCGGCACGCCAGCTTGATGAGGCCTACCATTATGCGCTTGGCCCGTACCTCTCCACTTTGGCCAACACACCTCCCACCGGTGATGCCGCACATGATTTTTATCAGGATGTGGCGACCCATACCGGCCTGCCGGAAGATGTGATTACCAAGGAACGCGGCATGCCGCAGCCGGGTGCGCACGATGTCCGCAGTCGGGATGGACGCCTCTACACCCTGTATGACGCCACGGTCTCCATTGCCGACCCCTTCCCCGAGGGTGTGGACAACAGTGACAGCCCGGACCCGACCCTGGCTGGCTTTGGGCGCGCCTATGGCAGCGCATTTGAACACTATGCGTCCAAAACCCTGAACTACCAGACGGATCTTTCTTACGAACTGCTGAACATGAAGGTGAACGCCGCGTGGGATTTCAGGGGAGAGGGAGAACCCGTTGCCCACCAGATTCCGGTTCTGCGCCGCCTGCTGGCCCTGAACCCGACCCTGCGCATCTTTATTGCCAACGGCTATTATGATCTGGCCTGCCCGTTTGCCAGCGCGCGCTGGGTTACGGAGCATATCCCCGTGGGCCGCAACCGCATCAGCCTGCACACCTACCCCGGTGGCCACATGCTCTATATCCGCCCGGACAGCCGCGCCGCCCTCTCCCGCGATGTCCGCGCCTTCCTGAGCCCCTGAGAGTATTTTCAACACAAAGCTGGAGCTGGCGTTACGCCAGCTCCAGATGTGCTTCAGCCCACCAGCACCTTCATCCCGTGTGATACGGGCTGAAGAGCCGCTGCCAGTGCCTGCTGCACCAGATCTTCCGTCCAGCCTTCACGCAGGAAGGCGCGTCCTGCGCGGCTCATGCTGGCATGGGTTGCGGGCCATTTGTGCAGGCGGAGAACCTGATGCGCCAGATCTTCCGCGCTCTCCTGAACCAGACCACTCAGCCCCTTCGGCAGCATCAGCCCTTCAGCCGCAACCGGCGTCATCACGCACGGCACACCTGCTGCAAAACTGTCCAGCACCTTCCCTTTGATACCCGCCCCGAACCGCAGCGGCGCCACGCTCAAGCGTACACTGTCAAACAGGGCATCAAGATCTTCAACCTGCCCCAGTGTTTCCACACCCCGGCGCGCCAGAGCATGAATACTGTCTGACATTTCAGCCCCTGCCAGAAGACAGGAAATAGAGCGATCCTGCTTCCACACACGCGGCATGATCTCTTCCACCAGCCAGCGGGCTGCGTCCGCGTTCGGGGTATGGGCATAATTTCCAAGGAACACCACACCAGAGCGTTTGGCAAAGCCCGGAACACGGGCTCGCGCCGGCACGGACCATGGCACCACATGCACATTGGCCTGCGGCACATCAGCGCGAATCTGCTCAGCTTCCGTCACGGAGTGAGTCAGCACCACATCAGCCTGAAGCATGGAGGCATATTCCGCCAGCTTCATCCGCTGCGCACGAACCAGCACTTCCGGCCGCTGCTGCACTTCAGCCTGACGCATCAGACGCAGGAAGTGCAGATCGGCAACGTTATACACCACCCGCGCCTTTTTCTGGTGCATCCGCACAAGGGCGAGGTAGCGTGTCGCGTTTTCGGCACGGTGCAGATACACCACATCAAAGCTGCCAGCCTGACGACGCAGGACATCTTCCACAGAATGATAGACCGGGCCGGTCAGCATCTTCACGCCCGGAGCCCCCTTCAGGCTGGTGTCTCCAGTCATCTGGTCTGCGGCCACAAAACTGACCTCATAGCCCAGCGCCTGAAACGCCTGCATGTGAGACATCACAGCATGAGACCCGGCATCACGCCCCGTATCCGGGCGTTGGCTGTCAATCATCAGCACGCGACGACGGGGCGGCACCGCGGCAGACGCCAGCCCGCGCCGCTTGCGCAGCCCCTGAATGTCACGCTCAGACTGCCCGCTATCCGCCTGCGCTCTGGCCTGCGAAAGCTTTTCCACCTGCCCGAGCAGGAAGGACAGGATGTGATCCTGATCGCCCTTATCGGACACCGAGGCCACAGCCCGGCTCACAACGTCTTCCAGAGCAGGGTCAAACGCACCGACCGGATCAATCACATGCGGCTTGCCCAGCATGGCACCATCCTGCTCACGCCGGACCTCCAGCACATGCCGGGTAAAGGGTGAGAGCATGGCAGGGAACAACACATCAAACCCGCACTGCTCTGTGGGGCTTGCTCCCGCATTGCGCACGTCCGGCCGCAGGGCATTGGCCACCACGGAGGCAACAAGCTGGCCATTATCCAGCACCTGCAAGGCCACCGGCACGTCCGGTGTTGCCGGGCTGAAAGCCCAGCCTGTCAGACGGTCCCGGCTGACAGTATCCACGTATCCCTTCAGCGGTGTGGAAGGACGAGGCACAATGACAGCATGAGTGCCCTGAATGTCTGCCTGATCCAGCATCCAGGGTGTATTGGCCAGCGCCACATGATCTTCCACGCGCCGAACTTCCAGCACATGCCGCTCCAGAGGGGAAAGGCCACCCGGCACGTCAAACACAAACCCGCAGGCTCGGCCAAGGTCGGCCCGTGGCTGGTCCGCCAGCACTTCACCCAGCACCACACCGCGGTCGAGCACCTGCAAGCGCACAGGTTTGCGGGTTTCCGGGTTACGGGCCCAACCTGCCAGACGGGTGCGGGTTACACTGTCCAGATAGCCTTCCAGCGGCCCCGTACCCAGCGTTTTCCTGCCTGCCAGCACATTCAGCGTTTTGCGGATGGCATCCAGACGCGCCCCTTCTTCAATACGTGGGGCGTAATAAATAACCGGCTCCTGCACGGCATCGGGATACAGCCGGGCATAATCAGCCGCATTGTGGAACATGCTGCGGGAGCCATCATCCACAAAGGTTTCCGACTGCGCTCCATTGGCAAAAATAACGTCATGGCTTTCCAGCTCGATGTGGAAATACGCCACTTCATCCATAGCCTTGGCCTGCACAATGGAACGGCCATTAACCAGTGCTACGGCAGGCACCAGAACGCCCTCAAGATACATGGCATGCAGAGGAGAGACGGACAGATCCTGCCGGGGCAGGTTTTTCCCCAAAGACCCGGCACGGAACACAACCGGCAGAACATCCCGATTTCCCGCAGCAAACTGCCCGGAATACGCCCGCCGCCCGATCCAGCGAATGGGGCGGAAACCATGGCGCAGTGTGCGAACCTGATCACCAATTTTCAGATGTTCAACCGGCACTTCACCACGGTCCGTATCAATCAGCGTGCCGCGGCAATAGCAGGGCGTACCTTCTTCCAGCTCAAACAGACCTGTACTGCCATCAATCAGAGCAACCTGAAGAAGCTGGTCCGGTGTGCCATTGATGGTGAGAGTCTGGATGTTCTGCCCACCCTGATCACTGATGGTCAGCGTATTGCCGCTTACAGTAAATTGTGAGGGTTCGGTGCTGTTGGCCCATGACTGCAATCTGGCGCCGATATCAATGGTGTCATTCTTCAGCGTGGTCGTGCCACTATCGAAGATCTGCAGCACCGAGCCGGACGTGATGTCTGTATTGGTCAGCGTTCCGCCATATTCAACACAAACAAGACTGTCCTCAAGCACCATGTGATCAGCACTGCCAATCACATCCACAGATCCATTCTGCACGGTATCACCAGACGCAACACCCGTCCCACGGATCTGTTCCTGAGCTCCTCCCTCAATCGTATTGCCGACCGCAGAGACTGTTCCGCCCAAGTTCGTGAACGGAACACTCCCGCTCTGCCCGATGATAAACTGGGCATTGGTGCCTGAGATGGTGTTGCCGGAAACCATCGAACTCCCACTGGCTACCACCAGTGTTCCATCAGACACTGTTGTGCCCGTGACAGTATTGCCCGTGCCAACACCGACCAGATAACCACCGGACAAAACGGTTTCCGAGCTGACAGATGCATTGCCGTAGAGATCTTCCTCCCCGGCGATACTATTCCCGGAAGCAGTTGTATTCTCTTGCAGAATGGAAAGACCCTGCACGCTCGTTGCAGACAACGTCCCACCATTAAAGACCGTCACGACCGCGCCGCTGGCAATCATACTGCTCGCAAGCACCGCCCCGGAAAACTCTACTGTTCCCGAAGCACCGGAGAGGAGCGTTTCTGACGTGGCAAGACCACTGACATTCACGTCAAGGTTCGCACCGGAAGAAAAAACATCCCCTCTTGCCTGGCCACCATAAGTTGTCTGAAGCTGGCCACTGGAAATAATATTCCCCGAGAGCAGGCCGGACGATGTCGCGACGAGAATCCCGCCAGACAAAACCTGCGTGCCCGAGACGACCGCCCCAACCCCGACAGCATCCAGTTCGGCACCCGAAAGCACTTCTCTGTAAGCCGCACCACCTGAACTGACAACACCCAGCACGGAAGACCCGATCAGGATATCATTTCTGGCAACACCTCCTGAAAGCACTAAAGTCTGTGCTGAATTAAAAAGAGTGTTTGCAGAAATAATCCCCCCACCGGAGGCAATAACCATACTATTATCGTTAAGAATATTCTCCTGCACCAACCCACCGGAGCTGGTATGTGCTTGTGCAGAACCCTGAAAAACATTCCCTGAAACAAGACCACCAGTGCTCGCAACAGCTTTAGCTGTGTCGTAAAAAGTATTCCCTGAGGCAATCCCGCCTGAAATGGTCTGAATTTCACTAAAGCCAGATGCAATATTGGCAGACGCCAGCCCACCACTCTGAGCAACAATAATGCCCCCATTCAGTGCATAACTGCTTTCAACGATAGCGCCTTGCTCGGCCGCACCCGCAGCGGCCCCAAGACCGGCAACAGTTTCACCGCGGGCCACGCCACCGGACATGACGACTTCCTGCCCGAAAGAAATCGTGTTTCCGGAGGCCAAAGCGCCAGAAAAAACATCAATCTTGCCGCCTTGCAGCACATTTCCTGAAACCAGACCGCCAGAAGTGGCCGCGACCACGCCCCCAATAATATTGGCTGAGGAAATAACCGCACCATTCGCCAGAGCATCTATCTCTCCAGCCGTCACCCGCGCACCGCTATCCAGACCGAAGTTCCGAACGAGGCCTCCAATCACCTGGAGGGATCGAAGAACCGTTGATTGATGTGCTTGGCCAGTAATTTCTGGGTTTTGGCGATTTGATTGACGGTTTTCTGGAGAGCTTTTGATCTGCGTTTTGAGCAGATCA
>NZ_WOTF01000007.1 GCF_011516935.1 Acetobacter farinalis | reverse complement strand
TCAACATCAAAGAAACCAGTCTGCTTCATGATCCATGCCCCCAATCAACTCAAGGGAAATGGAATCACAGAGCAGCTCTCAAAACCAGGGGGTTTTTCGAACCCTCCACCTCGTTTCCGGCAGCAATTCCACCGGAAGAAATGACTTCAACACTTCCAGAAAACAGGGTTGTGCTGCTGGCGATGCCTCCAGAGAGGATCAGCAATCCGTCCCCCGACTCCAGCATAACGGAAGAGGAAACCACGCCGCTTGATACAATCTGAACAGCCATATTTTTTTCAGTTCATAAAATTAAATCTGAACTTTTTATAATTCTTTACCATCACGTCACATATTTAATATGTGGTAATGATTTTCACGATCGCAATAATTCTAATTTTTTATACTGTAGAAATTTGTGATTTTTTAAAAACAAACAATATATACGTCAGTATGGAGTTTTTATGAGTGTGTTATAAAATAAGTATAGTCTTTTATTTTGTGTTTTCTCATAGGATTATTATCAATATTTAGAATTCTGTTTAAATTCGGAATTTTGTCCAAAAAAGAAGGCGGGAGAGGTTTCCCTCTCCCGCCTTCTTCTGGCGCAGCTTGTAAGCGTTCGCCCTTGCCGGATCAGCGCTTGCTGAACTGGAAGGAACGACGAGCTTTGGCGCGACCGTATTTCTTACGTTCAACCTGACGAGAGTCACGCGTCAGGAAGCCCGCAGCTTTCAGAATGCTGCGCAGGCCGGGTTCATAGTGCGTCAGCGCACGGCTGATGCCGTGACGAACAGCGCCAGCCTGACCGGACAGACCACCACCCACGACGGTGCAGACAACGTCGAACTGGTTGTAGCGGTCAGCCACCAGGAAGGGCTGGGTCAGCAGCATGCGCAGCACGGGGCGTGCGAAATACGTGCCAACGGGACGACCGTTAACCGTGATATCGCCTTTGCCGGGCTTGATCCACACGCGGGCCACGGCATCCTTACGGCGGCCGGTTGCGTAGGAGCGGCCCTGCGCATCGCGTTTTACTTCATAGACCGGGGCTTCCGGAGCCGTGGGAACCACGTCTTTCAGATCAGCCAGCGTGCCTGTACGTTCCTGAGTTTCAGACATGATGCTCAGCCTTTCTGCACGTTAACGACGTTTTTACGGTTCAGAGCCGCAACGTCCAGTTTCTGGGGCTGCTGGCCGTCATGCGGGTGCTCGGCACCGGCATAGACGTGCAGGTTGCGCATCTGCTGGCGCTGAAGCGGACCACGGGTGATCATGCGTTCAACTGCCTTCACCACAACATGGTCCGGGTTCTTGCCACCCAGGCGCTGTGCAATGGTGCGGGTCTTGATACCGCCGGGGTAACCCGTGTGGTAGTGGAACAGCTTCTGGCCAGCCTTGTTGCCGGTCAGCGCTACTTTTTCAGCGTTGATGACGACAACATGGTCACCGCAATCAACATGCGGCGTGAACTGGGCTTTGTGCTTGCCGCGCAGGCGGTTCGCGATGATGACGGCCAGACGACCCAGAGCGAGGCCTTCGGCATCGATCAGGATCCAGTTCTTCGTCACCTCCGCGGGTTTCAGCGAGAGGGTGGTCTTCATGAGAGTGTGATTCCGTTAAGACTATAAGCTTTGAAGATGGCGCCTTATGCGTGTGCGAAGACCCTTCGTCAAGAGGAATTGGTGTTCCTTCCCGTAAAATCAACAGTTTTTTGCTAGGTAACATATTACCGTTGGTGGGGTTGCAGTGCCCCCTGCCCGTGCATTACATGGAGGGTCGCTTTGAAGACTTCCTTTGTAAAAACAAGCTGGATTCCTGCCTGGTGAAGAAACATGTTCCTGTTACGGTTGCCGGTATCGCAACCCTTGCCTGTGTTGGATGGCTGGCGGCGCGTCATGCCGAACACGTCATGCTGGACAAAAGCATCGACAATTTCCGTCAGACGCTGGGGCCGGATGCCTCCTTCACCTATAAGAAGGCATGGCCCGGCCTGCTGGGCCGGAGCGTGAAGTTCACCGGGCTGGTCTTCCGGCAGGGGCCGGAAACCATTACGGCGGATGACGCGGAAATTTCCAAGCCCAGCACAAGCGGGGATGATGCCAGACTGATCGGCCATCTTTCCTTCCGCAATTTCCAGTTGGCTGACCCGGCGGGAAGCCTCCATCTGGATGATCTGACCATGGAAGGCGTCACGCTGCCCGCCAGCGCGGATGACAAACATGGCACCCCCGCGCAGGGGCTGGAAATCCGGCATGCGGAAGCCAGCACACTGCACGGCTTTATCAGCAGCCTGCAGTCCGACCTTTCCGCCACCCGCCTGAAAGTGGAGGATTACGGCAGCGATGAAGCCTCCCGTCTGGAAGCCCATGATGTCCGGCTTTCAACGGATGTCGCCCCCCAGCGCCATATTACCGCCCACGCCCTTGTGCTGGACGGAATTGATCTGGCTGGCCTTTACAGCAGCCTGACCACCAACACGCCCTACACGCCGCGCAATGGCACGCGGGATATTCAGGTGGACGCCCTCGGGGTGGATGGCACCGGCCCGCTTCTGCGGGTTGCACGGCTTTCATCCCACGCCACCCGCTCCGATACCTCCGAGCAGGAAGTCTCCAGCCTTCAGGGTCTGGAACTCTGGCCGGAAGTGCCGAATCTCTCCATCCTGCCCGCTCTGGGGTATGACCACTTCCGCGGCGCACTCGTGCTGAATGACACGCATGATTACAAGGCGCAGAAGCTGCATGTGGAAACATTCAGCCTGGAAGCCCCCGGCATGGGCCGCCTCACGCTGGATGGAGATTTCAGCCAGACCAGCACCACCGCCCTGCTCTCCGCCGGGGCGGCTGACATGCAGGTCATGACGCTGAACCTCTCCTATACCGATCAGGGACTGCTGCCCAAGGTGCTTCAGGCCTCCGCCAAGGCGCGCGGCGTCAGCCCGCAGGAACTGGTTACGTCTCTCCAGACACAGTTTGCCCCTCAAGGCAGCAAGCCGGCAGACGCGCTGCCGCAGCTTGCCTCCTATCTGGCTCATCCGGATAGTGGTGCTCTCAAAATCACCCTGCACCCGCCGCAGCCCCTGCCCATGATGGCCATTGCGGCCTCACTGAGCATGCTGGCCTCTGCACCGCAGATGGCCCAGCAGATTGGCCTGACCGTCCACGCCCCTTAAGGCGTGGAGACCTGCCCGGCTGGTCCTGCTTCTGATGCAGCGGGAGAGGCGCCGGGCACGGAGACTCCGGACGCAGAGCCGCCGGAGACTGGCAGCCCACCCGCAGGCGCGTTGGACACCGGCAGGCTGGACGCTGGCACACCGGGTGCCGGGGCGGCTGAGGCCGGAGCCCATGCCGATTGAGGCTGCCCCGTGAACGGAGCACCCGGACTCGGGACCTGAGCAGGCGTTCCGCTCCCACTCCCGCCAGCCGGGACCTTCCTGTACCGTATCCGCACCTGAAACGTCTGATCCTGCTCCGGGGGTGCAAGCCGCTGGACGTAGGCTTCCTCATTCCGGTAGGAAATCCAGACCCGGTTGCGCCGCAGGAAATCCGCTCCGAGCAGCGCATAGCCATCGGTCTCCATGGGGGAGACCGCAAGAACCGGCTTCAGGAAGCGCTCGTCCCCTACCTGTATGCTGGCAAAGCGGTGCAGAGACCCCTTTCTATGGCTTCCGTTCACACCGGACGAATCGATATGGATATCCTGCGCCAGCATGTCCTTTGAAACACCGGCCTTGCGGGCCTGACGCGGCAGAACCGTTGTATGCCACGCACCACTATCCACAATGGCATCAATCTTCTGGTCATTCAGGCGGAGGGTGGTGCTGATACGCCCGCCCGGCCCCACACGCGAGACTTCGAACTTTGAGGTTTTACCCTCCCACGTGGGCGTGGGAGAGGAGCAACCGTGGACCTGAAACAGCGAAATGGTGTGCGCCGGAAGATCGAACACCACATCATAAGCCTGAAGAAAATCGGCCCCGAACAACCCGATAATGGGCCGTCCCTCAATGCTGCCCCCAAAGGAGCGCGTGGTTTCTGTCAGAAAAATCTCTTCGGTGGAGGCCGAGCCAAGGCTCAGCTTGTCGGCCCGCATAACAGGCGCCATGAGTCCACCCGTCACACCGGTGAGCGGCACGACAGCCCCGGTGGCAATCAAGCCGAACTGCTTGCTGGCCGCCTCCGAAACCATGGAAATATCGGCCCCGCTATCCACAATCATCGCGGCATTCTGGCCGTTAAGCGTCACACCCACGATGGGTGAGCCACTTTTATTCAGAACAGGGAGCGCTCCCAGCGTTGCAATATGGCACCCGCCGCCCTGCTCGGCACACCCAGCCAGTGCCAGCAGGGGCACAATCACCTTCAGCCCGGTTTTCCGCACGTCCGGCCTTCCCATTTCTGCACGTCAGAAAATGCGCCCTGCCTGCCCCGCTCAGCCTGCCTCAGCCGGCTTTTTCGCAGCACCCCCGCGCGGACGCAGGGCAGGAAGCATTTCACCGGTCACTGCGTAATAGACACGCTCAGCAATATTGGTTGCGTGATCGCCAATCCGTTCCAGATTTTTCGCGACAAACAGAAGGTGAATACAGGGGCTGATCTTGCGCGGATCTTCCATCATGTACGTCACCAGTTCCCGGAACATGGCCGTATACAGCTCATCAATGGCGGTATCGGAATTCCAGACCTGCATGGCGCATTCGCTGTCATTATTGACCATGGCTTCAATGGCGCTGTGCAGGTTTTCCTGCACCAGACGCGCCATGTTGCGCAGAGCCCCGAAAGACAGGGCGCCATCCAGCGGTTCCACCTTGAGCGCGCGGCGGGCAATGCTGGCGGCATAATCCCCGATCCGTTCAAAATCACCGGTGATCTTGAGCACGGCGATGATCACACGCAGGTCCACCGCCATCGGGGCGCGCAGCGCCAGAATGCGAATGGCAAGGCTTTCCGCCTCACGCTCCAGGGCATCGACCTCAACATCCAGCTCCGGCGGCTCCAGAGCGGCGTCCTCATCCTGATCCACCACGGCGGCAATGGCCTGCGCTGTCTGGCGCTCCACCAGACCACCCATGCGGGCCACCAGCCCACGCAGACGGTCCAGTTCCTGATCATATCGGGTGACGGTATGCGCGGGTTCGTTCCCCATGAGTGTGTCCTCCCTGTTCAGCCGAAGCGGCCGGTGATGTAGTCCTGTGTGCGGCTTTCACGCGGGGCCGTAAACATCCGGGCCGTGCTGTCCACTTCCACCAGTTCGCCCAGATAGAAAAAGGCAACCTGATCCGCGCAGCGGGCCGCCTGCTGCATGTTATGCGTGACGATGGCGATGGTGAACTCGGTTTTGAGTTCATCCAGCAGCTCTTCAATACGCGCCGTGGAAACAGGATCGAGCGCGCTGGTCGGTTCATCCAGCAGGATCACTTCCGGGCGCACGGCAATGGTGCGGGCAATGCACAGCCGCTGCTGCTGCCCGCCGGAAAGGGCGGTGGCGGACGCCTGAAGGCGGTCCTTCACTTCCGTCCACAAGGCCACGCGGCGCAGGGCATCTTCCACCCGCCCGTCCATTTCGGAGCGGGACACACGCTCATGCAACCGGATGCCAAAAGCGATGTTGTCATAAATAGACATCGGGAACGGAGTCGGCTTCTGGAACACCATGCCAACGCGGGACCGCAGGGCGTTCATATCCAGCCCGTTGCCCAGAATGTTCTGGCCGGCAAACAGCACCTCACCCGTGGCGCGCTGGCCGGGGTAGAGGTCATACATCCGGTTCAGCACGCGCAGCAGGGTGGATTTCCCGCAGCCGGACGGCCCGATCATTCCGGTCACACTCCGCTCGGGGAAGCCGAGGGTAATGCCGTGCAGCGCGTGTGTCTTGCCGTAATAGAAATCCAGATTATTCACCTGAATGGCAATCGGGCGGTCTGACAGTGCAGCAGCCGCGGCATCCGTCTCGGCATCGGCCAACGGTTTACCCTGCATGGTGTTTTCCTTCATGTCCGTCCTCCGCGGATGCCAACCCGCACCACAATATTGATAATGAGCACACCCAAAGTCACCACCAGGGCACCGGTCCAGGCCTGTTGCATCCAGTCCTGATAGGCGGAGCCTGCATACTGATAAATCGCCACCGGAAGGCTGGCCATCGGCCGCCGCATGTCCAGTGACCATTCGGAATTGCCAAGAGAGGTGAACAGCAGAGGCGCTGTCTCACCCGTTACGCGGGCAATGGCCAGCAGAACGCCAGTCATGATCCCGCCGCGGGCGGCGCGCACGCAGATAAACAGGATCACCCGCCATCTGGGGGCACCGAGCGCAATGCCAGCTTCACGCATGGACACAGGCACGAGCCTGAGCATGTCTTCCGTGGTGCGGACAATAATCGGCATGGCCATCACGGCCAGCGCCGCCGCACCGGCAAAGCCGGAAAAATGCCCGAACGGTTCAACCAGCAGCATATAAATGAACAGGCCGATGAGAATCGAAGGGGCGGAGAGCAGCATGTCCGACACAAACCGGACACTCCGCGCCAGCTTGCTCTCGGCACCATATTCCGCCAGAAAAATACCTGTCAGCAGACCAGCCGGAGCCCCCAGCAGGATGGAAAGCCCTGTTTGCAGCAGGCTCCCCACAATCGCATTCGCAAGACCCCCGCCCGCACCCGGCGCCCCCATGGAATGGGTGAACAGCGTAAGGGTGAGACCGGGAAGGCCGTTTTTCAGCAGGGTCCAGAGAATGGAGCCCAGCACAGACACCACAATCAGCATGGCAAGCCAGCTCATGCAGGTTGCCAGCTTGTCTGTCAGCCTGCGCCGCATGGCCTGAAAGTCCGACCGAGGAAGCCGCGCGCCGGACTGAGACACTACGTGCGCTTTCATGAGCGTTTTCCTGCCTTCACTTCACCCCGGGAGAGCAGAACACGCGAGCACCAGAGCGTGACAAAGGAAATCGCCATCAGAATGGCTCCCAGCGCCATCAGGGAAGACAGCTTGAGGCTGCCCGCCGGGCTTTCCGGAAATTCAAGGGCAATCAAGGAGGCAATGGTGTTGGCCGGAGCAAACAGAGACCAGCCGATATGGTTGCTGTCCCCGATCACGAACGTGACCGCCATGGTCTCGCCCATGGCGCGGCCCATGCCCAGCACAATGCCACCCACAACGCCCTGACGGGACCAGGGCAGCACAACGCGGCGCATCACCTCCCAGCGGGTGGCGCCCAGCCCGTATGCGCTCTCGCGCAGCACGGCGGGCATGGACACGAACACGTCACGCATCACGGCCGTAATGGAGGGCACGACCATGACACCCAGCACCAGACCCGCTGTCAGCAGGCCCGTGCCAAACGGGGCCCCGCTGACAAGAGCGGACAGCACGGGCACATGGCCAAACATGTGGCGGGCCGTAGGCTGCACATAATGCGCCATGACCGGCACCAGCACGAAAAACCCCCACATGCCGAAAATAATGGAGGGAACGGCGGCCAGAAGCTGCACGGCCATCCCGATCACGGAAGACACGGCTGGCGGAGCCAGTGCTGTCAGCCAGAAGGCTGTGCCGAACGCCAGCGGCACGGCAATAAGCAGCCCCAGAAAACTGCTGGCCAGCGTGCCGAACACCGGTGCCACCGCGCCAAAATGCTGGGTGACAGGATTCCACACCGCCGTGACAAAAAAGCTTGGCCCGAAAGTGGAAAAGGCTTTCCAGCCGCCTGTCACCATAATGGTGATAATAGCCCCAAGCACGACAAGGACGCTGATCCCTGTCAGGACGACCAGCGTTCTGAAAAGGGAGTCGCCATCCCACCGCCGGGTTATCTGAGGCGCTGCAGCCACGGCTGACTGCTCTGCGGATCCGTCCATCTGCTCTCCGTTCCGATTTTCAGGTCGGGCAATGGGAGCAATACTGAACCCCCCGGCTGCCTGCAACCAGAGGCGTTAACAAAGACCCTCATACGCAATAAATGTCATGAAATTGTAGCACTTTTACACCGGATATGTCCCAGACTCCCACCCGACACCCTGACAGCAGCGCGCTTATGCCGTAAAGTGCACGCTGGCATTCCCGACCTGCGTCAGATCAGGCCGCCTGCCTGTGGCAGTTTTTGTTCTTATCACCAGAGAGACTTTTGCAATGGCCGGTTACCGTTCCCGCACCACCACCCATGGCCGCAACATGGCTGGCGCCCGCAGCCTGTGGCGTGCCACCGGCATGACGGACGCCGACTTCGGCAAACCGATTATTGCCGTTGCCAACTCCTTCACCCAGTTTGTGCCCGGCCATGTGCACCTGAAAGACATGGGCCAGCTTGTGTGCGAGGCCATTGCTGAAGCAGGCGGGGTTGGGCGCGAGTTCAATACCATCGCGGTGGATGACGGCATTGCCATGGGCCACGGCGGGATGCTCTACAGCCTGCCCTCGCGCGAACTGATTGCCGATGCCGTGGAATATATGGTCAACGCGCATTGTGCGGATGCTCTGGTGTGCATCAGCAACTGTGACAAGATCACGCCCGGCATGCTGATGGCCGCCATGCGGCTGAATATCCCGACCATTTTTGTCTCCGGCGGCCCGATGGAAGCCGGGCGCGTGACACTGGCGGATATCGAGCAGCGGGCGGACCTTGTGACCTCCATGGTCGCGGCGGCAAACCCCGGTGTGAGTGAGGCGGATTCGCAGGCCATCGAACGCTCGGCCTGCCCCACATGCGGTTCCTGCTCCGGCATGTTCACCGCCAACTCCATGAACTGCCTGACCGAAGCCCTCGGCCTTTCCCTGCCCGGCAACGGCACGCTTGTGGCCACACATGCCGCACGGCGCGAGCTGTTTGTGGAAGCAGGCAGACGCAGCGTGGACATGGCACGCCGGTATTACGAGCAGGAAGACACCAGCGTTCTGCCCCGCAATATTGCCAGCATGAAGGCGTTTGAAAACGCGATGTCCGTGGACATTGCCATGGGGGGCTCCACCAACACCGTGCTGCACCTGCTGGCCGCAGCACATGAGGGGGAAGTGCCCTTTACCATGCAGGATATCGACCGCCTTTCCCGCAAGGTGCCGCATCTGTGCAAGGTTTCTCCCTCCCGCCCGGACGTGCATATGGAAGACGTCCACCGGGCTGGCGGCATTCCCGCCATCATGGGGGAACTGGACCGCCTCGGCCTGCTGCATAACGAAATCCCCATGGTCCACGCCCCCTCCCTGAAGGATGCCCTTGCGGGGTGGGATATCCGTTCACCCAACGGCGCAGGCGAAAGCAAAGCCCGCGACTTCTTCCGCGCCGCTCCCGGTGGGGTGCGCACCACGCAGGCGTTCTCCCAGTCCAGCCTGTACAAGGAACTGGATACGGATCAGGAAAACGGTGCCATTCGTGATGGCGCGCATGCCTATAATCAGGATGGCGGTCTGGCCGTGCTGTATGGCAATCTGGCGGAAGATGGCGCGATTGTAAAAACCGCCGGTGTTGCAGCAGGCCTTGAAACCTTCTCCGGCCCCGCGCGCATTTTTGAAAGCCAGGATGATGCCGTGGCCGCCATTCTGGGCAACAAAATTCAAGCCGGCGATGTGGTGGTGATCCGGTATGAAGGCCCCAAAGGCGGCCCCGGCATGCAGGAAATGCTCTACCCGACCAGCTATCTGAAATCCAAGGGGCTGGCGGAAAAATGCGCCCTGATTACCGATGGCCGCTTCTCCGGTGGCAGCTCGGGCCTCTCCATTGGCCATATCTCACCCGAAGCGGGGGAAGGTGGCGTGATCGGTCTAGTGGAGGAAGGGGACCGGATTGAGATCGATATCCCCGCTCGCCGCCTCTCCGTTGCTGTGCCGGACAGTGAACTCGCCGCCCGGCGCGAGCGGATGGATGACAAGGGGAACGCCGCGTGGCAGCCTAACCGGAACCGCGTTGTCTCCACCGCCCTGAAAGCCTACGCCGCCCTGACCACCAGTGCCGCACGCGGCGCCGTGCGTGACCTCGGGCAACTGACCCGGCGCATGCCGCGGTAAAACATCCGCTTATGTTCTGATAATTTTGGGAGGCTGAACCTGTTCGGCCTCCCTCATCCCAGGCCATACGCTCTACCGGCAAAAACGGGAACACCATGAGCGGCCATCGCGCCCAGCTCCACAACGGCGCGCAGCCGCCATTCAGAACAGCGGGCGGGTGTGTGATAACAGAACCCTTTGTGACATACTCTCTGTATTTTACGGCATAAATCCTGACCGCTTCACCACGCCGGGAAAATCAGAATTTCAAGAAAACTCCAACCCTGCAAAGCAGGAGTTTTAATATTCAGGTTTCTCGCCCGGTTGCGCGACAAATGTCGGAACCCCTGGTGTGCCTGCATATGTGATAATCAGGACCGTAGGGGTCGGCCCGCTCACACCCCGATGAACATCATCAACAGATTCCGCAAAAGCCTGACCTTTCTGAAAAGTCTGCTTTTTCCCGCTGGCCTTGTCTTCAATCGTCAATTGGCCCTGCAGAACATACCCGGCATTAGGGAACGGATGTATATGCCATGGGAGCGCCGTGTTTGCAGGAATGGTCATCTTCAACACGGTCAACTCAGGCTGCCCCTTGGGGTAACCGGTATAACGCTTCCCATTCCAGGAGTCCGTGCTTTTACTTAAAACGTCCACATGAGCGGATGCGGTGGACTGCGCAAACGAAGAGTGCGGCAGGATAAAAGCCGAGACAACAAACAGAATTCCCAAGATTTTGTTTGATTTTGACACCTTAACGTCTCCCCATTCCATATTTTACATTTGATAGTCTCGCACCCCCGAGGAATTTTATTATTTTTACTATTCAGAAATTGTTATAACACGCGACATTACCAAGTAAAGCACTTCTCACATCCCGTGCAGTCATTATCGTGTGAGTACTCTGGCATAACCCGTAGCGCACTTCATAAAATCACCATGCTGAAAGTGCGCATCCAACACGAACTCCACCTCCCTCTCTCACGGGGGCGGCAAGCAGGCACGTCTGAACACAGGCCCCCTGGGGCATTCATTCCCGAAAATTCATTTCCAGAGAGGGAAAGAAGCGCAGGAATATTTCCCGCATCCTGCGCTCTGCGGGGTATGACAGGAGCCGGTCCGTCCCGTAACCCAGCAGCCATGCACCTCCCAGAGCGATAGGAAAACACAGCCATGATGCCTGTGCGGAAAATCCGATAGCCTGATAGGCCTGCACAAGAAAAATCACCACAAACATGTGCGTTAAATAAATCTCATAGCTCATGAGTCCGCATGATCTGATCCATGCAAACATGCTGTGCTGAAACACGCTCCCCCACCCTTTTGAAAAGGCAAGCAGCAAAGCTGCAACGCTCAGGGTAAGGCCCACCAGCAGGGTATCCGCCACATGCGATACCATGAAAAATGACAAGACACAGGTCAGGGGTAACACGACAGCACCTGACCACCCCAAAGCAGAAATCCAGAACGGCGTGATCCGATCATACCGGGCAAGAAGTGCCGCCGCCACACCGGTAGAAAGGGCTGCGGCCCCGGGAAGATACGCCTTATGCCGCCATATCGGGGGCGCACCACTCATCATGAACATGAGGAGTGGCAGAGACACAGCAACACACCCAAAAAGCATGACCTTCTGTGTGTCAGACCGGGGCACCCTCAGACAGAGAACTGGAAATACAAAATAAAACATTTCCTCAATCGACAGAGACCAAAGAACATCCCAGTTCGCAGGTAGATATCCCGTCAAACATTCATACCAGTTCACATACATTCCCAATGCTGCGCAGAGCGCGCCACGCAGGGAGTGATGTGTTTTATCAAGTTCAAACCCCTGAACATTCAGCGCATCCAACGCCGAAAGAACGCAAAGCAACACGAGCAGACAGGGGGCAATACGCGCAAACCGATGAGTATAAAAAAATGGGAGATGAATGCTCCTCAGAGATCCCCACCGCCTGATAATCCCTGACGTAATCAAAAACCCTGAAATCACAAAAAATATGAAAACACTGTGGTGCCCCTGATGCGTGAGGAACCGCAGAATGCCGGAAGGGAAAATGCTCGCCAGACTCGTTTCTGAAAGCGGAAGCCTGATCGAGATATGGTCAAGAATAACCAGAAGGATCGCCACCCCGCGCAGAAAATCAATCCCTGCGTTTATCCTGAAGGCTGGAAGACAAGTGGCTCATGCGCTGCAAATCCAACACGTATCAGATCGCAATAGTCTTATAAAATCTGGTGAGATGATAGCGGCCAGCACCCCACAAACAAAAAAGGCGCCCCGGAATGGGACGCCTCTTTCATGACTTCTGAAAAATCAGAGCACTTACTGAGCCGCAGGAGCCACAGGCGCTGCTGGAACAGCAGGAACTGCGGGGGTAGCCGGAGTTGCCACAGGGGCAGCGCTGGTCTGGTCAGCCGCCGGGGCAACCGTGTCGTTCAGGATCACGTAGGAAATGGATTCCATACGGGTGATGTCAATCACATCCCCAACCTTCAGGCCTGCCATGAACTCCTGCATGGCTTTGATGCGCATGACGGCAATATGAGATTCCCCATCTGTCGTCACGAAGGAGAGGGTGTGGGTTGCAAGGTCAATGGTCTGCACGGTTGCGCGTTCACGGCGGAACGCTGCAATCACGCCGCGCGGGTGGCCATGCACATACCCTCTGGCGGTTGTCAGCGTAGATTCCGGCAGCGGGCTGCCCGGTGCTGCAATGTCCGCACCCAGCGTTTCCACAAAGCGGATGCTCAGCTTGTCACCGGCGTTCACATGCGGCAGGTCCCGCACAGCAGCACCATATTCAATAGTAATCAGATGGCCATTGGCTTCACGCAGCAGAAGCTCACGGGCTTCATGGTCCACCGTTTCAACAACGGCTTTGGCAGACTGGTTCTTGAGCAGAACCGAAGCCTGGGCATGCGCTACGGAAGGCAGGCCAGAAGCCACCACGCCACCAACAGTGAACGCACACGCGACCATGGACCCTGCAACCAGAGCAGAAAGACGGGAGACGATAGGATGCAACGCCCTTATCCTTTTTTGAAATCAGTCTGACAGCACAGGGAAGCAGACAGCGGTTATCACGATAGTCTGATACAGAGCCGCCATCATAACACAAGCAGCTTCCACTGCATTGCTCTACCTCAACGCGCATGTGCCTGAAATGTGAAACGTGACCCGCCAATAAAAAAGCCCGTCCGGAAGACCGGTCGGGCTTTTGGCTACGTCCGCCTGGTCAGAGAACCAGCTTCAGTTGCAGCACTTCTTCTTGCGGAAGAAATAAACCGCGGATGCAATCAGCCCAGCAATCAGCAGGCCACGCAGGCAGGGGGATTTCGGGCATTTTACCGGACATTTAGGCATATCAGACTATCCTTGCATTCTTTTTTCCACCCATCACGCGGGGCGAACAGAGCAATTCTAACGCATCCGTGGAGGCGCGTCATGCGCTAACGCCCGCATGCCTGT
The DNA here is from genome assembly GCF_011516935.1 of Acetobacter farinalis. Classification (GTDB taxonomy): domain Bacteria; phylum Pseudomonadota; class Alphaproteobacteria; order Acetobacterales; family Acetobacteraceae; genus Acetobacter; species Acetobacter farinalis. Next base: position 69,894 of record NZ_WOTF01000007.1, on the reverse strand, counting down.
GCTCCCGCCGCCACGCCTTTAAAACGCGGGACAGACACCCCACGTCTTGTGCCAGACTGCCGCGAGACCCCGGGAGTCCTCCGCAGGCCGCGGCATCCGCCAGATTTTTAGACAGACTGACAGGAGCACGCCGCCCTATGGCAGCAGAATGGTGCTGCCCGTTGTGGCGCGCGACTCCAGTGCCCTGTGAGCCTGCGCGGCGTCCTTCAGGGCAAAGCGTTGCCCGATGGAAGGCCGCAGAACCCCCTGCCCGAGCAAACTGAACATCTCCGCCGCGGAAGCCTCAAGCTCAGGCCTTTTCGCGATATAGGTTATGAGAGAGGTCCGGGTGAGATACAGGCTGCCATGCGCTGCCAGTGTGCCCACATCCACACCTGTCACCGGGCCGGATGCGTTCCCGTAGCTCACCATCAGGCCGCGCGGGGCGAGACAGGAGAGACTGACCTCGAACGTATCCCGCCCGATGCTGTCATACACCACCGGCACCATGGCTCCTTCTGTCAGGTCCCGCACACGCTGCGGCAGGTTTTCCGTGCCGACCAGCACCTCCTCAGCGCCACAGGCGCGTGCCAGAGCGGCCTTTTCGGGGGTGGACGTGACACCAATAACCCGCGCCCCCAAAAACCGCCCCCACTGGCACAGCAACTGCCCGACACCTCCGGCCGCCGCATAGACCAGAATGATTTCCCCTTTCCGCACCGGATAAACCTGCCGCAACAGCATATGGGCCGAAAGCCCGCGCAGCATGACGCCTGCCGCCGTCTCGAAGGAAATCTGCTCGGGCAGAACCACAACCTTGTCCGCCGCCAGAATCCGGTAACGGGCATAGCCCCCAAGCACACCGGCATAGGCCACGCGCATACCGGGCGTGAGGGTGGTCACACCCGGACCAACCGCCTCGATCACCCCGGCTCCTTCCATGCCGGGAATCCCGGGAAGTGCTGGAAATTTGTAAAGGCCGGAACGGAAATAGGTATCAATGAAATTGACCCCTATGGCCTCCTGCCGCAGCAGAACTTCACCCGGCCCCGGCTGCGGCACTGGCAGGGTTTCCACCTGCATGACATCCGGCCCGCCCGGTGCATGCACACGTATGACGGTATTGATTTCCTGATCCATGACAGAAGCCTCCGTGTGATAAAAAGCTCTGAACGATAGCGGAGCCCTCAGGCCTGCGCGGTATCATCCTGCCCCAGAAGGTGGATGAGGGCTTTCAGATCTGTCTGCAAAATCCCCACCACAAAATGCATGATCTCGTCAGCCTGCGCGGCTTCATCCGACAAACCGGCCATAACCCCCGCCGCCACGCGATATTCTTCTCCCGTGCGGGCCACGGCCTCACCTTCGCAACGGCTGATAATCCAGTCAAACCCACGCATCAGGCCCGGGCTGAGCGGTTCAACACCCGAGGCCTGCGCGGCATCTGGCACAGGACGCGTCTCCCCTCGCAAAACCGCACGCGCCACCACCAGCGTATCCATCTGGAGTTGACGCAGCACTTTAGGCAGTTGCGCCAGCATGGGGTCCCGCTGCTCCAGCGGACGCCAGTGCTCGCGCCGGGCTTCCTCTACCGCTGTCTGAACCTTGCGCAGGGACAGCACACACGCATCATTCAGATCCTGAATCTGTGACCAGTCCATATCCTGCCGCCCCGCATGGGTCAGCATCCCGACAATCTGGCGCACCGTGAGGGCCGCATTCCTGAACGCGTCCCTCCGGGCCTGTTCATGCAGCACCACGTAAGTGACGAGCATGGACACCCCCACACCGATCAGGATGGACAGCACACGCTCAATCGGGAGCAGATAGGGGTCATTCGGCGTGGTAAACAGCGTGGCGATCATGAGCGTGACCACGCTCATGCGCGTGCCGGGCCGCCAGGACGCCAGCACGGCCAGCGGCACAAAAGCCACCACAAAGGCCTGCCAGAGCGGCCAGTGATACAGCATGAGCGTAATGGGCAGAATGCTGGCCGCAGCCCCGATCAAGGTGCCCACGAGCTGGTAACGCCCGCTGGAAAGCGTTTCCGTAATACTGCTTTGCGTTACGATGACAGACGTGATCAACGCCCAGCCGGGTTCCTGAAGGTGCGTGATCCATGTGACGCACCCGCACAGCCCGACAGACACCAGCAGCCTGATGGTCTGCCGCGCAACCGGATTCCCCAGCCATGGGGCGGAAAACAAGACCCTGAGCGGCCTCAGAATTCTGCCCTGTATTCCAGCCACAGGCAGAAATCGCGCCATAGGGTCAGGGAGCATCCTCACCATTCAGAGGGAACGGCACCCAACGCAGGCCATCCGCATCATGCACCAGCAGGAGCACGGATTTCTTGTTGGCTTTCTGCGCGGCTTCAATCCGCTTTTTCAGGTCCGCCGGGCTGGTGACTTCCGCCTGCTGCACCTCTGTCACCACATCCCCTTCCCGCAGGCCACGGTCAGACGCCAGACCGCCATCCTTCACGGAGGTGACAAGCACGCCTTTCTGCCCCGCAGGCAGGTTGTATTTCTGGCGGGCTGCCGCATCCAGCGGCCCCACGGAGAACCCGAGCGTGGAAAGACTGACCTCCGCTGCTCCCTTCGGGGCGGCTGCAGGCTTGGCATCCGGCTCCGCCGCAGGTTCGGGCAGCATGCCGATGGTCACCGGCACATCCACGGTCTTGCCGTGACGCCACACGCCCAGATGCGCCACCGTGCCCACCGGCAACTGGGCGGACAGGCGAGGCAGGGCCTTGCCTTCAACAGGCTGGCCATCCAGCGTCTGGATCACATCGCCGGTCTGGAGTTTTGCCTTCGCGGCGGGGCCATCCTTTTCCACACCCGCCACCAGCGCGCCGCGGGCCGGGCTGAGGCCAAGGCCATCCGCAATGTCCTGCGTCACGTTCTGGATGCGCACACCCAGCCAGCCACGGGACACTTTTCCGGTTTTCCGCAACTGCTCAACAATGCCGCGCGCCTCATTGGCCGGGATGGAGAAGCCAATCCCGACAGAGCCGCCGGAGGGCGAATAAATGGCGGTATTCACCCCGATGACGTTCCCATCCATATCAAACAGCGGGCCACCGGAGTTCCCCTTGTTGATGGGGGCGTCTGTCTGGATGAAATCATCATACGGGCCCTGATCGATATTGCGCCCGCGTGAAGAGATGATCCCGGCGGTAACGGTGCCGGAAAGGCCGAAGGGATTACCAATGGCCAGAACCCAGTCCCCCACCCGGCGCTTGTCGCTATCGCCGAAATGGACGGCGGGAAGGGGCTTCTTGCTGTCCACCTTCAGCAGGGCGAGGTCTGTCCGGTCATCATGCCCCACAGCGCGGGCTGTCAGCACCGTATTGTCCTGCAGGGTCACCGTAATCTTGTCCGCATGGCGGATCACGTGATTGTTCGTCACGATATAGCCGGCGGGGTCGATAATAAACCCGGAACCCAGTGCCTGCATGCGGCGCGGCGGAGCATCCGGGCTGCTCTGCCGGTTCATGAAATCATGAAAAAATTTCTCAAAGGGCGAGCCCTGCGGGAAGTTGGGCATCTGGGGAAGCTGGTCATCCCCGCCCTCACCGTCCTCATCCTCTTCATCCGAGCCGCTTTTGACCGTCTGGGTAGTGGACACGTTCACCACGGCAGGCAGCAGTCTGGCTGCCAGATCCGCAAAGCTGTCCGGCGCACCATGCATCCGGCCCGCCACTGGAGCCACAGCCTGTGGTGTGGCTGGCAGGGCAGCTCCCTCCGCTGCCCATGCCGCAACCGGGCCGGAAACACCCGCCAGCAGCAGGCAGGAGAGGGAACCGGCACGAAGGAGATGAACGGACAGACGCATGGGCGCATACACTCTCAAACGGACAGAAATCATATCAGACCCTAGTCTATCGCACGATCCTGCCACAACGTCAGCCTGTTTCACACACACCGCCCCCCGGCACCGCGCCTGCAGGGTTCAGGCGGCCTGCGCCGCACGCTGGCGCTTTCTGTAGCCATCCAGCCAGTCCGCCAGAGAAAACAGAATGCCCAGACCCGCCAGATTCACCACAATCTGCAACAGCCAGCCATCTCCAAAGGTGCTGAACAGCAGGCGCGCGTAGAGATCCAGCAGCGTGCCCACCACAAAAATTTCCAGAGAATGCCGCCCCACACGGGCCAGAAGCCGCCCCATGCGGGACTCCGCCGCCCATGTCCGGGCCTTGGCGGAGGATTGCACCAAATAGAAAATGGCCATCACATCCAGCAGCCGCAAAGGTGAGAGCCAGCTTTTTTCCGGCATGATCATGCTGCCAAACGGCCGCAGGTCCGGCAGCCCCCACAAAGTCCATGGGAACGCCTGAAAAGCGGAAAACAGCAGATACAGCACACAGCATACAACCATCAGGCGCACGCGGGGGAAATCGGCACCGCGCCGCTCTGTCTCGGCGGACGCCGTGGCCCCCAGCGCGAACAGGAACTGCCAGGCAAACGGGTTGAAGTACCAGCCATCCGGGTCCAGCCAGTTGGGCAGGTTCACGTCCGGGTCCAGATTGACCAGCATCCACACCGCACCGGACAGAAGCAGCGCCAGAGAACGGTGGATACGCATCAGACCATAAAAAAGCGGAAACCCACCCAGCAGGATGATATAAAGAGGCAGGATATTCAGGTTACTGGGCAGCGCATCAAACATCATCACGCGCCAGACCCAGCTCAGCCCGTGCGCCAGTTCAGGTTCCAGAAAATCCACCGGCACCGGCGTATAATGCCGCCAGATACGGATGCTGAAGACAGAGACCACCACCATAATGGTCTGCCCGATGTAGAGCTGCACACACCGGCGGGCGATGCGCTTAAGGCACTCCACCACCCCGTATTTGCGAAACCCGCGCCCGTATGCCAGCCACGAGGCATAACCCGCCAGCAGAACAAAAATTTCCGCGGCATCGGCAAACCCGACATTGCGCATGGTAAAACGGTTGAGCAGGCTTTGAGGAATGTGGTCCACAAACATCATCAGCAGGGCCACACCGCGCAGGGCGTCAATCCTGTGATCCCGCACAGAGCGCGGAGCGTTTGGGCCGGGCTGCCCCGGAGCGGGAGCATTCGGCGCAGGAGCGTTCACGGAAGACTGATCCGGCGATGGTGCACTCATAATAATGGATCAGCCCCTTTTCCCTCAGCCTCAGACCGCTCCTGAGGAGAGGCCTGCCCTGCGCCTTCTTTACGCGCTCAGGATTCCGGACAAAAGCGCCAAAACCATGGGCACGCAATACATTCCCTCCACATTCTCCGCCGCCAGCCTCACCTCACCCGCCATATTCTCCTTGACGGCAGCAGCCTCATGCTGTTGCCAACAGGGCAACAGAGCCTTCCGCCACAGAGTCAGGACGAAAAACAGTGGTCTCCTCCCCCCTTCATCATGATGACATCGCCCGCGTGCTGGATTCCGTTCGGGATGCGCAGACAGGGCACTCCCTGCTTGCCCTGACCAAGCTGGAAGGATTCCGGCTGGAAGACGGGCGGCTAGGCGTGGCTCTGGCCGTAGCGAAAGAGCAGGCTGCCCGCCTTGCACCGCTCTGCGATGAAGCAAAAATCGCACTGGAAAAACTCCCGGGTGTGCAGAGCGCCAATGTGATCCTGACCGCCCACCGTCCGGCAGGCGCTGGAACACCCGCCGAAGCTGCTACACAGGGCGGGCGAGCTGCTGCTCCGCCGCCGAAAGCCGCTGCGGGCGGTGGACACCGGCCGTTTGGTGGCCCTGCTCCGGCTCCGGGCACCCCGGTGCTGCCAGATGTGAAGGCCATTATTGCCGTCGCCTCCGGCAAGGGTGGCGTGGGCAAATCCACCACAGCCACCAATCTGGCCATCGGGCTGGCGCAGGAAGGGCTGCGCGTGGGCCTGATGGATGCCGATATTCACGGCCCCTCCCTGCACCGCATGCTGGGCACGGAGAGCAAGCCGGAAGCACGGGAAGGCCGCCTGCAGCCCATGGAAGTCTGGGGCCTCCGCGCCGTGTCCATTGGCATGCTGGTGGATGAAAAGCAGGCCATGATCTGGCGCGGCCCCATGGTGATGGGCGCTATCAACCAGTTTCTGACAGACGTGGACTGGGGCCCTCTGGATGTTCTGGTGGTGGACATGCCCCCCGGCACCGGAGACGCACAGCTCTCCCTGATGCAGAAAGTGCCGCTGGCCGGGGCCGTTATTGTCTCTACACCGCAGGATATCGCGCTGATTGATGCGCGGCGCGGTGTGACCATGTTTGAGAAAATGAACGTGCCTGTTCTCGGCCTGATTGAGAACATGTCCTATTTCTGCTGCCCGAATTGCGGCCATAACACCGAACTGTTCGGCCATGGCGGCGCACGGAAGGAAGCCGAAGCCATGGGTGTGCCCTTCCTTGGGGAAGTGCCCCTTCTGGCGGATATCCGCGCCACGGGGGATGCAGGCGCCCCGATTGTAGCCAGCGCCCCCGAAAGCGAAGGCGCACAGGCGTTCCGCCGTATCGCGCAGGCAACGGCGGAAGCCCTGCGGCACAGGAATGCGTAAAATGATTTACGCATGCGGATAAGAAGTTAGGGAAAAACACAATAATAATTGAGAGGTTTTTCCTACACTTTATTCGTACCACCTTCGTTCAAGTTGGTGCTTTCCGTCATAAGGCACCAACTGTCACATTCTCAAACCAAAATATCTCACACTTCATGCCATAATTGGCCATATAACATTTAACAGAAGCCCCTCTTAAAACCTGCATTTTTTCAATATAGCTGCAGGCAGGAGTCACCGTGGCAGACGCTGCCGGGAAGCTTCCCGCATCCCGGCAGACAGCACATCCTCCACATGATAACGCACCATAAAACCCCTGTAGAAATCAGGGTTTTTTCGCGGAAGTTTTCCCGGATCCTGCCGGAGCATCAAAGAACGCACGGCACTGGGGGCTCAGCCTGTCTTTCTTGCGCTCCATGCAGCTGGTGATTTTCTTTTCATTGGGAATGGCAAGAGCGCAAAGCTTGAGAGCATCCCCCTTGCAGGCCTGGGTTTGCTTCTGGCGCAGGGTATCCTCCGCACGGGCTGGGGCCAGCGTGCCGAGCAGGGCGATACCGGTCGCGGCAAGGCAGAATGTCTTTAAAAATTTCGGTGTGAAAGCAGGCATGTCACTTTTATCCATCTTCTGTGCGGAATAGCCAGAACGCCAGTCCGCCGCAAAAATAATGATAAACATGACGGGACTGGCGCGCCTTGCCACGCCATCACACCCCGTTCCCGGCACGTCGTTCCGGGAAAACAGTAGTGAGCTTGACAATCATGTCAAATTTTAATGCAGACAGAGTGTCCGCTGGCTGTCCGGCCCCTGTGTTTCACACACATGCAGATGCTGGGGCTTCATATCCTTGGGGGCTGTAAAGAACAGGAACGCCCACACCGCCACCAGCACAGCCGCAACCGCCACAAACGGTGCAAACCCCGGCAACTGATTCCCCGGCGGGCGCAGGCCACGCGCGCCACCCTGCTCTTTCAGAAACAGGGATGAGGCGCGACCTCCGGCCTCATCCTCGAGAAAAGCTTCATCCCGAAGGGCGGCGTCCGTTTTGGGGGGAGTATCCATTGCGGGTGGAGATCAGTCCTTCAGGACAGCCATCATCTCATCCCACTCGCGCTTGCTCAGGCCGGAGCTGGCCTGCTCGACCGGCTCACCCGCCAGCATACGGCGCACGATCTTGAGCATGCCGGCGGAGAATGTCACAGCGCCCCGGCGATAATCCTCAAATGCAGCCGCTGTCTGCGGCACCCAGGCATGCAGGATTTTCAGCATGGCTTCCGCATAGACACGGATTTCATACTGCGCATGCGGGTCCAGCCGCAGCGCCAGAAAATGCATGAGGTTGTGCAGGTCGATCTTCCAATACCACTGGGTATAGGTGTTCACTGTCAGATTGATGCGGGCCAGCTCACGGGCCAGACCGTAGCCCTCTTCCGTGTTCAGCATGGTTTCATAATTGCGGTAGGTGCGCACGGCGTCATCCCGCAGGATCTCCATCACGGCAGCGGCGTCATCCGGGGCCAGCACATCGCCCCGGCCCTGCCGGTTGATCACACTCTGCGCGGCCATGTGTTCCGGCGCGGGGATGTAGAATTCACTGTCGAGAATCGAATAGCGGGCGGAATATTCATTCACGCTGGCCATCCGGTGGCGGATCCACTGCCGCGCAACAAAAATGGGCAGTTTGACGTGAAACTTCATCTCGCACATTTCAAACGGCGAGGAATGGCGGTGCCGCATCAGATAGCGGATCAGCCCGGCATCTTCAGAAACCTTGCGGGTGCCGCGCCCGTAGGACACGCGGGCGGCCTGCACAATGGCCGAATCATCGCCCATATAGTCCACAACCCGCAGAAAGCCGTGGTCAAGCACTTCCTGTGGTTCATACAGCATGGCCTCCAGCGCCGGCACCGTCGGGCGGCGGGTAGGAGCGGACTCCTGAAGATGCGCGGCAATTTCTGCGCGCTGGGCGTCGGTCAGTGACATGCTGTTCCCCGGACTGAAAATGAGCTCGGCTTCTGTGTTACAGACAGTCCAGCACGCATTCAAGTTGGGCCGCCGCGTGAAACAGGATCTTGCAATCCACCGCTGTGCTCCTTATGTTCATTGGTGCAGGAGGGGCTTGCCCCTTGGCTATGGTGATAAACGGAACGTGGAATAATCGTTGTGGACCCGGGGGCAGTACCCGGCGTCTCCACCAGTTTCAATCCAGCCTCACGGCCGGACGGATGGGGACGAAACAGGCTCGACACGCGTGGTAAAGACCTTCCTTTTGCCCGGCATTGTACCGCCGTTATCGGGCTAAACATACAAGTGCCAACGATAACACTGAGGTGCTCGCTGTCGCTGCATAAGCGATAAGCGCGGTTCGGGGGGGCACCGGGCAACAGAAGCCCCCTCACAGTCCGCCAGAAAAATCCCGTTAAAATTTCAGGACCGCAGCCGGGGCATGAACCCCGCAGCCTGCCAATGCTCAAGCACTTTTGAAAGCCGGCATACGCAGCTGTGAGGAACCCACTGCGCTACAGAATCATGGCTTGGCGGCTTGCACTTATCCCCTCTTTCACGCATGGCTGACGGCAGAGTGATATTCAAATCGCTGGCCCGAAAGGACCAGCGTGAGCGAGGAGAGCTGTCATGGCTGATGACCACGATAACACCCCGGAAAACGGCGCTTTCCCACCCGAAAGCCAGCTGCCTTATGAGCAGTGGCTGGACGAGGCCTATCGCGGGGTGATGCTGAGCGCCCTCGAGTATGTGAGCCGCGAAGGGCTTGCGGGGGAACATCATTTTTATCTGACCTTCCGCACCGATCTTCCCGGTGTGGTGATCCCTGACCGCCTCCGCGCCCAGTACCCGCATGAGATGACCATCGTGCTCCAGCACCAGTTCTGGGATCTGGCCGTGGACCGCGCCGCAGGCAAGGTTTCCGTCGGTCTGTCCTTCGGTGGGGTTGGCTCCATTCTGGTCATTCCAGTGGCGGCCTTTACCGGGTTTGCTGATCCGTCGATCCATCTCAGCCTGCATTTCACGGCATCGGACGCAGCGGCTGCCGCCGCAGCCGCCACAGAAACAGCTCCGGCAGCACCGGCAGAAGACGATGCCGGAGGCTCAGCGGAAAGTGACCCGTCATCACAGGTCGTAAGCCTTGACGCTTTTCGCAAGAAAGGGCCATCACCCGCTTAAGCCCCGCATTCAGGGGCGGGCCCCATGGAGAGTTCAGCACATCATGACCAGCCAGCCCCCTCGCCCCCCGGTACCCCCCTTCACCTGGTCTCCCCTCTTCCCGCTGGGGGAGGACACCACCTCTTACAGGAAGGTGGATATCGCCGGTGTCAGCACATCGCAGTGTGCGGGCAAAACCATTCTGCACATCACGCCCGAAGCGCTGACAGAATTGACAGCGCAGGCGTTTCACGAAGTGGCGCATTACCTGCGCCCTGCTCACCTCAAACAGCTTGCCAGCATTCTCAAAGACCCCGAAGCCTCGGACAATGACCGCTTCGTGGCACTGGACCTGCTGAAAAACGCCGGCATTGCCGCGGGTGGCGTGCTGCCCATGTGTCAGGACACCGGCACGGCCATTGTGTTTGGCAAAAAAGGCCAGCGCGTATGGGTGGAAGGCGATGAGGAAGTCGCGTTCTCCAAAGGAGTGTATGAAACCTACACCCGCACCAGCCTGCGCTATTCGCAGATGGCCCCGCTCACCATGTTCGAGGAAAAGAACACAGGCACCAACCTGCCGGTGCAGTGCGATATTTTCGCCAGCCCCGCCACGCATCATGATGAACAGTTTGATCTGATGTTTGTGGCCAAGGGCGGTGGCTCGGCCAACAAGACGTTCCTGTTTCAGGAAACCCGCGCCCTGCTGGGGTCTGAACAGAAACTGCTGGACTGGCTGGATACCAAAATCAAAACCCTCGGCACCTCCGCCTGCCCGCCCTACCATCTGGCTATCGTGATTGGCGGCATGTCCGCGGAGCAGACGCTCAAGACCGTGAAGCTGGCCTCCACCCACTGGTATGACAGCCTGCCCACCAGCGGCAGCATGACCGGCCACGCCTTCCGGGATGTAGAGATGGAGCAGAAGGTTCTGGAGCTGACCCGCAAGCTGGGCATTGGCGCGCAGTTTGGCGGCAAATATTTCTGCCATGACGTGCGGGTGATCCGCCTGCCCCGCCACGGCGCCTCTCTGCCGGTGGGGATGGGGGTCTCCTGCTCGGCAGACCGGCAGATCAAGGCGCGCATCACGGCGGAAGGCTTTTTTCTGGAAGAGCTGGAGCATGACCCGGCCCGCTTCCTGCCCGAAACCACGGATGACCATCTGGAGGGTGAGGCCGTCAGGATCGACCTCAATCGCCCGATGGACGAAATCCGCAAGGAACTCTCCCGCTATCCTGTCAAAACCCGCCTTGCCCTGAACGGCACCGTGGTGGTGGCGCGGGATATTGCCCACGCCAAATTCCGTGAGCGGCTGGAACGGGGGGAAGGCCTGCCGCAATATCTGAAAGACCACCCGGTTTATTACGCAGGCCCGGCCAAAACGCCCGAAGGCATGGCGACAGGCTCCTTCGGCCCCACCACGGCCGGACGCATGGACTCCTATGTGGCCGAGCTTCAGGCCGCTGGCGGCTCCTATATCATGCTGGCCAAGGGCAACCGCTCCAAAGCCGTGAAGGACGCCTGCCAGACGTACGGCGGGTTCTATCTGGGGTCCGTTGGCGGCCCGGCGGCCCGGCTGGCGCAGGACTGCATCCGCAAGGTGGAAGTTCTGGAATACCCCGAACTGGGCATGGAAGCGGTGTGGAAAATCGAGGTTGAGGACTTCCCCGCCTTTATTGTTATCGACGACAAGGGGAATGACTTCTACGCTGAACTCAGCTGAGCATTAAAGGAGCTGTGTTGACCCCATGCGCTTTACTGTTGACCGGATGGACCATGCTGTCCTGACTGTAAGAGACCTCGAAATTTCCGCCTCCTGGTATCAGCGTGTGCTGGGCATGGATCGCGAGGAGTACGGGCGCAACAACCGCACAGCGCTGGCTTTTGGCGGGCAGAAGCTCAACCTTCGGCCGCAGGACGCCACGGGGTGGGACACAGCAGTCCATGCGCTGCCCGGCGGGAATGACCTCTGCTTTGTCACCGCGGTGACCAGTGAGGACATCATTGAGCATCTGAAAAAATGTGGCGTGACGATTGTAGAAGGCCCCGTGGCGCGGTTGGGCGCTCTGGGGCCAATCACCTCTGTCTACTGCCATGATCCGGACCAGAATCTGATCGAGATCGCCTCCTATCAGGGATAGGCGGGCCTCAGACCACCCTTCAGGGTTTCCCGCGCCAGTCTCCGATGGAGTCTCTTCAGAGACTGGTGCGAAAGGACTTTTCCAGAAAAGCGATTTTCAGGAGCAACCGGCCTTCAGCCGGTCTGCTGCTGTGCCCCTTGCCGGGCAGGGTGCTGCGTGGCCGCATGCTGGCTGGCAGGAGGCAGAACCGTGCCGGAAGCCGGTGCACTGGCATGTGTGGCCGGTGCCGCAGGACCAGCGTCCTGCCCCAGCCAGCCACCCCGGAAGCCGGCTTTCAGCAGCCCCTGCCGAATGGCGGGATTCTGCTTCATGATGTTCCACACAAACCCGCTGCGCCAGTTTTCAATCATCAGCAGAATTGGCCCCTGATCAATGCCCAGATAGGCTGTGTCAGACCAGAAAGACTTGTCCGCCGTATGGAAGCTGGGGTTGAACGCATCCACAAACCCATACCGGCTGTAGATATGGCGGCCGTAGCGGTGCTTCATTTCCCGCAGGGCGGGAATGGCAATTTCCGGGGCGAAGGCCACCGCACCGCCAGCGGCGGTGGGCGCAATGGTGCCATCATCCTGCGTATAGTCGCGCCCGGCTCCGCGCGCGGCGTAAGACAGGAAGTGGCGGGGGGTGCCACCTACTGTCTGCGTCAGTTCGCCGGGGCCATCACTGGCGGTCAGCCCCCATACATCCTGCCCGTAATCCTGCCATTTGCCAGGGTTGGTCATGGCATAGGTCCGCTGCGCATAGGTCGCACGGCGGCTGTTTTCAAAATAATCAATGCCCTTCTCACGGTTCCAGTCATCCTGAATCCCGCGGAAATCGATCCATGAATGGGTGTATTCATGCCCGAACATGGGGGCAAAATTCAGCAGGGTCTGGCCGTAATATTCCCCCCAGCGCCGGTCATTTGTGGTCAGCCACGCCTGCCATGACGCCGGTTCCAGCGGATGGCCCTGAGAACCAAGCGCCAGAATATAGGCCATCATCCCCTCACTGTAGCCTTCCCAGTAATTGGGGAGGAACTGGCGCTCGGGAGACCACCCCATGCTCAGCCGCAGGTCAGGCCTGCGCATCCAGACCCAGTCAACATTCTGGTAAAGTCCGTTTGCCAGAGAGCGGATTTCCCGCTCCTGCTCCGTATCTTTCGTATAATAGCTTTCCGAGAACAGAACGCCCTGCATCAGCAGGGCTGTATCAATGCTGGACAGTTCAATGTCCTTGTTGAGCCGCAATCCGGTCTTGTTGTTCAGAAAATGATAGAAAAATCCATGATACCCGGAAGAGTTTTCCGGACTGTCATTCTGCGGAAGCCCGGAGAGATACCGCAGGGTGGCCAGAGTCCGTTCAGCAGCCTGCTGGCGGGTGATATACCCGCGCTCCGCTCCGATACCATAGGCTGTCAGCGCAAACCCGATTGAGGCCACACTCGCCTGTGTCTGGTCTGATGGATACCGGTCGGGCACCAGGCCGGTCTGTGCATCGCCTGCTTCCCAGAACCACAGAAAGGTGCGGTGTTCCAGATCTTCAATCAACGCCATATCTGCCCGGCTGGGTTTGAACACCACACTGGTGGACAGGCGCGCGGCCTCCCGCTGCTGACGGACCGAAGGGATGGACGGCGCGACTATAGGCGCGGCCTGTGTGGCAGAAGTGGCCGGTGCAGAGGCCTCCGCTGCCTGCGCAGCCGCTGGCCCGAAAGCCGAAAGGGCTACAAACGCCAGAAAACCCACACGGGGAGAAACCCGCCGGGTACGGGAAGGGACCTGTTGGCAGGCGGCATCATGCCCGCGAGAAAAGCGAAAAGACAAGAAAAACCAGTCCGGCATCATAACAAGCAAGGTCCATCCTATAAAAACGTCAGGAACAACATGACATCCCGCCACGGCACTGTTGCACCAGAAAAACCGAGCATATTCATGTCATCGCCAGAAAAAAATATGTTTCCGAGTGAAAACATTTTTTCTTCGTGAACAGTTTTACAGTTTCTTGAAATTCCGTGGACCATAGGCTTTCCGCATGCCGCATATTCCGCGCACGCAGTTACCAGAAGAAAGGAGGTGCCAGCAGGAGCCTCCCGGGGCCGCACGTCCTTCCGCCCCATCCTGCTCCCGGCCCGGTTCTGGGCGGGAGCAGGTATACCGCAGGGCTCAGGAAAGTCCGTAGCGGAAGATATTCAGATCTTCATAGGCAATGTCTGGTGTCTTACCAGACATGATATCCGCCAGAACACGGCCGGAGCCACAGGCCATGGTCCAGCCCAGCGTGCCGTGCCCGGTATTGAGGAACAGATTTTCCAGCCCTGTCCGGCCAATAATGGGCGTGCCATCCGGTGTCATGGGGCGCAGGCCTGTCCAGAAGGAGGCACCCGGCACATCACAGCAGTCAGAGAACAGGTCTGTCACCGAATGTTCCAGCGTTGCCCGGCGCGGCGCACGCAGGCGGCGGCTGAACCCGGCCAGCTCCGCCGTGCCACCCACACGCACACGGTCTCCAAGGCGGGTAATCCCGATCTTGAAGGTTTCATCCATAATCGTTGAAACGGGAGCACGATCCGCATTTGTGATATTAGCTGTCAGAGAGTAGCCTTTTACCGGATAAATCGGCAGCTTCATCCCCAGCCCGCGCACCAGTGCGGGAGAGAAGCTCCCCAGTGACAGCACATAAGAATCCGCCGTCAGAACACCTGCACTGGTCTCCACACCCGTAATGCGGCCACCTTCGGACAAAAGCTGCTTGATACGGGTGTTATACAGAAACTTCACCCCCGCCTTTTCCGCCATGCCCGCCAGAGTCTGCGTGAACTTGAAGGCATCCCCCGTTTCATCACCTGGCAGACGCAGGCCGCCGACAATCTTGTCCGCCGCATCCGCAAGGCCCGGCTCCGCCCGCACACAGGCCGCCCGATCCAGAACTTCGTAGGACACCTGATACTGTTTGAGAACAGCAATATCCTGTGCGGCGTTATCAAGCTGCTTCTGGGTCCGGAACACCTGAAGGGTGCCCTGCTGGCGGTCATCATACGTGATGCCCGTTTCAGTCCGCAGATCCTTCATCACATCCCGGCTGTATTCCGCCAGACGCACCATACGGCCCTTGTTCCGGTCATAGGCGGCGGAGGTGCAGTTTTCCAGCATCTGCATCAGCCATGTCCACAAATGCGGATCCGGCATCGGCCAGAACACAAAGGGGCGATACGCCATCATCAGCCAGCGGATGGATTTCAGCGGCACGCCGGGGCCAGCCCAGGGAGCGGAATAGCCTGGGGAAACCTGCCCTGCATTGGCAAAGCTGGTTTCCATCCCGGCTTCCGGCTGGCGTTCCACCACCGTGACCTCATGCCCGGCCTGCGCCAGATACCAGGCAGAGGTCACACCCACCACACCCCCACCAAGAACGATAACTTTCATTGGAAGCACCTTCTTATTTTTTAAATTTTACGTATTCTGTGGCTGGTTTTCATAAACACGATGATACCGGCGCCCAAGCGAGGTCAGGACTTCGTACCCTATCGTGCCCTCGGCCTGCGCCACGGCATCCACACCATGGGAGGCGTTGAGCAGTTCGACCGTATCATCCGGCGCAATCTGGCCTTCCGGAATATCGGAAATATCCACGGTCATGGAATCCATGGAAATCCGGCCCAGAACGGGCAAACGCTGGCCCTTGAACCACGCGCACCCTTTCTCCGCCCCCTGCCGGGCAAACCCGTCCGCATAGCCCGTGGCCAATGTTGCCACACGCCGGGGGCCATCAGCCCGCCATGTCAGCCCATATCCAACGCGGTCCCCTTTGGAGAGGGTGCGGATTTGCAGGATATGCGCCGCAAGCGTCACGACGGGAGCCAGCGGGTTCGGCCCCGCGGCATTGGGGGCCACGCCATAAAGAGCCGCCCCCGGCCGCACGAGAGACTGGTGGAAGGCAGGTTCCAGAAAAATTCCGGAAGACGCTGCCAGACTGAGGGGCGCGGCTGGCAAGATGGCCGCAGCAGCCAGAAAGGCCTCTAACTGCTCCCTGTTCGCCGGGTTTTCGGGGGTATCCGCGCAGGCCAGATGGCTCATGATCAGGCTGAGAGAAATCCCCTCCAGCCGGTCCGGCTCCTGTACCAGACACTGCACATCGGCTCTGGAAAGCCCGAAGCGGGACATGCCGGTATCCAGTTGCAGAACAGCATCCAGCGTGTGGCCAAGGCGGCGGGCAAGTGCCCGTAACTGGCTGATCTGCTCCAGAGAATTCAGAACCGGACGCAGGCCGGAGCGCACGCAGTCTTCCAGAGCATCCGGCCGCGCACCGTGCAGCACCGTAATCCGGGCGGCGGGAGAAAGGCTTTCCCGCAAGGCGAGGCCTTCATCCACATGGGCAACAAAAAACTGGCGCGCCCCGGCTTTTTCAAGAACCGGAGCAACATGGGCCGCACCCAGCCCATAGGCATCGGCCTTCACCACAGCCGCGCAGATGGCCCCCGGCGTTCTGGCATCCAGCGCACGATAATTGGCCGCAATCGCTGCAAGATCAATTGTCAGGACCGCCCCGGCGCGGGACGCGGGCCAGTTCGGTCGGGCAGAAACACTGGAAGATGCCACACCAGCCCCCTAAAACATTTCGATTCCAAACTTTTAACAGAAATCTTTCGGAATATCCTGTCGATTGGCCGCATAAAATGTGACAGAAGTGGCTAAAATTCGTATATTCTTCGAATAAAAACAGGATATCGCCTTATGATCTTCGACCGCCTGACTGACGCAATCTTGCGTCACCTCCAGCATGATGGCCGCATGAGCAACGCCGAACTTGCTGAAAAGGTTGGGCTTTCTCCCTCTGCCTGCCTGCGGCGGGTCAAAATTCTGGAACAGGAGGGCGTTATTCAGGGCTACCGCGCCATTATCGATAAGAACGCGGTGCACAGCATGGCCACCGTCATTGTGCAGATCACCCTTGAGCGCCAGACGGAAGACGGCCTGCGCCGGTTTGAAACTCGCGTGCGGGAATGCCCGGATGTAAAGGAATGTTATCTGATGACGGGGGATGCCGACTATCTGCTCCGCGTGGAAGCGCGGGATATGTCAGACTATGAACGCATTCATAAGGAAGAACTCTCCCGCATGCCGGGTGTTGTCCGCATTCAAAGCAACTTTGCCATCCGCCCCGTTGTGCAGCCGTGGAAAAGCTAGAATTCTGTTTGAAATGCGTGCTGACACACCCGGCGCGGGCCGGAGCGGAAGAACGGGAAGCTCAGGCCTCCGGCTCTTCCTCGTCGTCTTTTGAAGCAAGGTCGCGCTGAACGTCCGGAGACCTCAGCAGCGAGTTCATGTGCATGGCAACATCCAGCGTGGTATCCGGCTGGAAATGCAATTCCGGAGCCGCCCGCAAACGCAGCTTGTGCGACATCTGCGTGCGCAGCCACGGCCCAACCCGCTTGAGGGCGGGCAATAACGCATCCACATCACTGCGGCCCAGACGCGCCACAAAAACCGTGGCGTGTTTGAAATCCGGAGAAAGCCGGACTTCCGTCACCGTTACCGTGGCATCTGCCAGATCCGGGTCACGAAACGTGGTGCGGGCGAACAGTTCCGCCAGCACGCGCCGCACTTCTTCCCCCACGCGCAACTGGCGCTGGGATGGCCCTAAAGGAGAAAGGCCGGCGAGATACCCCGCCGGCTCCCCTGCTCCTGCCTTACCTGATCCGTTCCGACGGCTCATGCAGGCACCAGCTCGCTTTCAAAGCACTCGACCACGTCGCCTTCACGCAGGTCGTTATAGCCAGCGAAGGACAGACCACATTCGTAGCCTTTGGCCACTTCCTTCACATCGTCCTTGAAGCGCTTGAGCTGGCTCAGATCCCCTTCATGGATCACCACGCCATCACGCAGCAGACGCACACCACAGCCGCGCTTGACCACGCCTTCTGTAATGTAGCACCCGGCCACCTTGCCCACCTTGGTAATGTCGAAAACCTGACGGATTTCGGCATAGCCCAGGAACTTCTCACGATGCTTGGGCGCAATCTTGCCACGCACCAGCTGTTCCACGTCATCCGCCACCTGATAGATGATGGAGTAGTAGCGGATTTCCACACCCTCGCGCTGGGCGAGTATGCGGGCCTGCGCCGTGGCACGCACGTTGAAGGCAATGATCAGGGCATCAGACGCCTTGGCGAACTGCACATCACTTTCCGTGATCTGCCCCACCGTTGCGTTGAGCACCCGCACAGCCACTTCTTCATGCGCCAGCTTGAGCACGGTTGACTGAATTGCTTCAGCAGAGCCCTGCACGTCAGCCTTGATAAGAACCGCGACTTCCTTCTGCTGGCCAGCCTGGATACGCGCCAGCATCTGATCCAGCGTGCCACGGGCCGCAACCTGACCGGCAACCTGATGTTCCTTCAGCTTCCGCTGGCGGAATTCACAGATTTCACGGGCGCGGGTTTCATTTTCCACGACCACGAACGGCGCACCGGCGGACGGCACCCCTGTCAGCCCCAGAATTTCAACCGGCATGGACGGTGTTGCATCCGCAACCTGACGGCCACGATCATCAATCAGCGCACGCACACGGCCCCATTCGGACCCGGCCACCACGATGTCGCCCTTATGCAGGGTGCCTTTCTGCACCAGCACAGACGCCACGGAACCACGGCCACGGTCCAGACGGCTTTCAATCACCGCACCTTCCGCAGAACGATCCGGGTTTGCCTTCAGGTCCAGAATTTCGGCCTGCAGAAGAATGGCTTCTTCCAGCTGCTCAAGACCCAGACGCTTGGTGGCAGACACTTCAATGTCCTGCACGTCACCGCTCATGGATTCCACAACAATCTCGTGGTGCAGCAGTTCCTGGCGCACACGGTCCGGGTTGGCACCCGGCTTGTCGATCTTGTTGATGGCCACGATAATCGGCGCATTCGCAGCCTTGGCGTGTTTGATGGCCTCAATCGTCTGCGGCATCACGCCGTCATCCGCTGCAACCACCAGCACCACCACGTCCGTAATGGAGGCACCGCGGGCACGCATGGCGGTAAACGCCTCGTGGCCCGGTGTATCCAGGAACGTGATTTTCGCGCCGGACTTCAGAGTAACCTGATAGGCCCCGATATGCTGGGTAATGCCACCGGCTTCCCCTGCCGCAACGTCGGTTGTGCGCAGGGCATCCAGCAGCGAGGTCTTGCCGTGGTCAACATGGCCCATCACGGTCACAACCGGCGGACGGGGCATGAGTTCTTCGGGCTGATCCTCAACGCCTTCAATGCCCAGCTCAACGTCGCTTTCAGAAACACGGCGCACGCGGTGGCCGAATTCTTCAACAATCAGTTCAGCCGTATCGGCATCAATGCTCTGCGTGACAGTTGCCATCACGCCGTTTTTCATCAGCGCCTTGATGACTTCTCCCTGACGGGCCGCCATACGGTTGGCAAGCTCCTGCACCGTAATGGTTTCGGGCAGGATGACATCACGCACCACGCGGACCTGATCAGCACGCAGGCGTTCGAGTTCGGCCTGACGGCGCTCACGCTCACGCTGGCGACGGACAGAGGCGAGTGAACGCGTCTTGTCATCATCCCCTTCAATGGCGGCCTGCACGTCAATACGGCCTGCACGACGCCCGGCATCACCCTTACGGGGGCTGGCGCTCTTGCGGTTTGCAGGCACATTGCCCGCACCACCACCGCCGCCACCCGGACGACGGGAGGGAGCACGGCGAGTTTCTTCCTCACCATCCGCACCACGGCCACGCAGACGCAGGGTCTGGGCGGCAGGAGGCTCGGCGGCATCGGCCGCAGGCTGCGGGCGCGGAGCTGCCGGCTTGAGCGGGCGCGCCGGCATGATGGCGCGTTCAGCCAGAGGCTTCAGGCGGTCAACCGGCGGGGCAAGCGTGACTTCACCCGGAATCGGCACAGCCGAAACAACGGGGCCTTTCGGCTCGATCTGCTTGATGGAGTCGATCCGGGCCCGACGTTCAGCTTCCTCAGCCGCGGCTTTCGCCTGAGCTTCGGCTTCCGCTGTCCGTTTTTCGTCTTCCTCACGGCGGCGTGCTTCTTCAGCCGCGGAAAGGATCTGAATCTTTTCCTGCTCGCGCCGCTCGGCTTCACGCCGTTCAGCCTCTGCGGCTGCCTGTGTCTGTTCCGCCAGCACACGCTGGCGCATGGCCAGTTCAGCAGCCGTCAGGGTACGGCCACCCCCTGCCCGTCCGCCGGCACCTCGACCACCAGGGCTACCAGGAGTACCGGGGCCACGCTTCTTGCGCACCTCAACCTGTACAACCTTCGAGCGCCCGTGACTGAAACTCTGCCGCACGGACCCGGCATCAACCGTCCGTCCGACTTCCGAACGTCCCGCCGGCCGAAGGGACAGACGCCCCTTACCCTGATCCTGATCCTTGCCTTCGCTCATTGACCCGCCTGTTCACACCCATCCGCCGGAAAGGTCCGACGAACCCGGGAGCCACCATCGGCAACCCCCGAAAAACGCTTATTCTCACAACACAGACGCGAGGCCAGAACCCCGGCCGCCAGCGCCGCATTCACAACTCGCTCCCGACCAAAAACCTTTGCAAGGTCTTCACCCGAAAGCGCCTCAACCACGGGGAGGTCCCTGGCACCCGATACGAGCCGACCAAGTTCCTCTCCGCTTCCATCCGATGCGTGAACAATCACCGCAGCACGACGCTGTGTGACCCACTCCCGCACCTTCATAAAACCGCTTGTGGACTGCCCGGCACGCCGTGCCAGCCCCAGAAGTTCCATCATCCGCCGGCGCAGACCTGCCTCCACCTGAGCAGAGAGATCTTCCGGCACAACCACCTGGCAGCGTGCAGCCCGTGCGAACACCCCGCGTTTGCGGGCCTGTTCTATCACATCCCGGCTGGGGCTCAACCATATTCCCCGACCGGGGAGCCGCGCGTCCAGATCCGGCACGACAACCAGTGAGGGTGAAACCACAAACCGTATCATCAGAGCAGGTTGCCCCTGCTCACGCGTTACCGCGCAGCGGCGCAGGGGGCCTTTCTCATCATCATACGCTTCGGGCAAATCACCACTCATTTCTTGTCAGGCCCGAAGTGCCTGCTCAGCCCTCAGCCTGACCGGAGGACTTGCCTTCTCCCTCGAACCAGTGAGCACGTGCGGCCATGATAATCTCATTGGCAGCATCTTCCTCAAGGGCGTCAGGACCGAGAATCTCGACAAGCTCGTCACCCGCAAGGTCAGCGAGGTCGTCAAGGGTTTTTACACCTTTTTCGCCCAGCGTCACAAGCATCTGGTTTGTAAAGACCCCGAGATTGGCAATATCGTCCACCACGCCAAGATCACGGCGCTTCGCATCAAGGTTTTCTTCCTGACGAACCAGGTAGGCTTCAGCGCGCTGTACCAGCTCACTTACCACCGACTCGTCAAAACCTTCAATGCCAATCAGCTCGTCCGGGTCAGCATACGCCAGTTCTTCAACCGTGTGGAACCCTTCTGTGACCAGCAGACCTGCAATCACGTCATCCACATCCAGCGCTTCCACGAACAGGTTCGTGCGGCGGCGGAACTCTTCCTGACGGCGTTCGGATTCTTCGGCCTCGGTCAGGATATCAATATCCCAGCGCGTGAGCTGGCTGGCCAGACGCACGTTCTGCCCGCGGCGGCCAATGGCCAGCGAGAGTTGCTCATCCGGCACCACAACTTCCACACGCCCGGCTTCTTCATCCATCACCACCTTGCTGACTTCAGCAGGAGCAAGGGCGTTCACCACGAAGGTCGCGGCCTGCGGGCTCCAGGGAATGATGTCGATTTTCTCGCCCTGCAGTTCAGCCACAACGGCCTGCACGCGGGAGCCACGCATACCAACGCAGGCACCGACCGGGTCAATGGACGCATCACGGGAGATCACGGCCATTTTGGCACGGGAGCCGGGGTCACGCGCCACAGCCTTGATTTCGATGATGCCGTCATAGATTTCCGGCACTTCCTGCGCAAACAGTTTGGCCAGGAAGGCCGGATGCGTGCGGGAGAGGAAAATCTGCGGGCCGCGCGGTTCATCACGCACATCATAGATGTAGGCGCGCACGCGGTCCGAGTTACGGAACGTTTCACGCGGAATCAGCTCATCACGGCGCAGCAGCGCCTCCGCAGAGCCGATTTCAACCATGAGGTTGCCGTACTCGGTCCGCTTGATGGTGCCGTTGACGATTTCGCCCACGCGGTCCTTGAATTCGTTGTACTGGCGCTTGCGCTCATATTCCCGCACGCGCTGGACAATGACCTGCTTGGCGGTCTGGGCGGCAATGCGGCCAAAATCAATCGGCGGCAGCGGATCAACCAGATATTCACCCGCCTTGATTTCCGGCCGGAACTTGCTCGCAATAGCCAGCGGAATCTGGGTTTCTTCGTTCTCTACCGTCTCGACAACTTCAGTCCAGCGAGAGAGGCGTACATCCCCGGTCCGGCGGTCAATTGTGGCGCGAATATCTTTTTCGTGCCCGTATTTGGCACGACCGGCCTTCTGGATGGCCTGCTCCATGGCCTCCAGAACTTCCTCGCGCTCGATTCCTTTCTCGCGCGAGACAGCATCTGCAACCAGCAGCAGTTCAGGACGGGAAACAGAGGTATCCATACTCTCAGCTCTCCAAAGCAGGCGGCTTGATCAGTGTAACTTGCGCCCGGCCGGATTTTCTTCCCCGGCCTCGCTCTTCTCTTCTTCACCCGTCTCGGCAGGGCGCGCCATCTGCGCGCTTGCCTCAATCAGGGCATCTGTCAGAACCAGCCTTGCCCGCCGGATTTCCTCCAGCGGCAAGGCAACCTCGGTGCCATCATCCAGCCGCAGCCTGGCAACACCATCATCCGCTCCCAGCACGATACCGGAAAACCGGCGTCGGCCATCCACCGGCACCAGCACTTCCGCCTTGGCCTGATGCCCGGCAAACCGGTTCCAGTCCTTGGCGCGTGTCAGTGGCCTGTCGATTCCCGCGGACGAGACTTCCAGAGTCCACGCCCCCGGAATGGGGTCTTCCACATCCAGCACGGCGCCCACGGCATGGCTGATGCGTTCACAATCATCCACACTGATGAGCGAACCATCCGCCCGATCCGCCATAATCTGCACGGTCGGGCTTTCACGCCCGAGCACCGCGATGCGGACGATTTCATAGCCAAGATCCTCCAGCGTTGGCGCTACAAGAGCGACAAGCCGGGCTTCAAGGCCGGAGTGGGCAGGCAGATCAGCGTCCAATGCAAAAAAGGCGGCCCGTCAAGGCCACCCCCCAAAATTCTGATTCAATGAAAGGATGCCCTTCATGTAGGGGATACACCGTCATGCTGCAAGGGCGGAAACAGAGTCGGGCAATCCGGCCATACCGTTTCGTGAAAAAGAAATTAATCAACACAGGGGGTTTTCCAGACTTTCCCCCCGTTTCAGAACTTGCACTTTCGCGCCCGCCCATGTCTGATTGTCTCATGAAGAATTTGCCGGACCCCGCATACAGGGCACAGGCGGAAAAAGAGGAAAAACCCTCACACTTCCGCCTTCTTATGGTAGCCTTGGCCACATGTGCCCTGCTGGCCGGGGCCGGGGTTCATTACGCTGGCTCAAACAGCGGCAGCACATCAGCCCTCCCCGCGGCAGACGCGGGGGGCAGCCAGAACGGCGGAACCACACAGGCCCGCCTTGGGGTGCAGTTTTCGCTGATTGCGCCGGAAAAAGCCGCGCAGGCCCTTGCGGACTCGGGCTACTCTGAAAAAGAGCAGGCTGATATTCTGGCCGGCGTGAAACGGCGGGAGCTGCGGCTGGTGGCCATGCCGATTTTTGATGCGACAGGTGCGGGAGGGACAGTGAGTGTGATCTGCGGAACAACACAGCGGACCGTGCTGCTTCAGCCCAAACCCACAGTTCTCGTGCTTCCCATTACAGTAAGTGGTAATGTGGATATCGTGCCCGTGTCCGACCCCGGTCCGGCTGGAACGGGCAGTGGCGTGATAACCATGTTTGGTCCGCAGGCCCTGCCCATCATGCATCAGGGTGATACTCTTGGCCTGACGGTGATTGCGCAATGAAAGACCTGCTTCCGGCCCTGAACCGGTTGATGCCGCTGATGATGGTCATCTTTCTGGTGCTTGCCAGTGTCCAGATGGCAATCAGCCTGCACCTCTCGCTGGCGTCCTTCACCCATTTCATGGAGTGGTGCGCACCGGCGTGGCCCGTACTGGCTGCTGTTGGCGGCATACTGACACTGGGGGGGCTGTTATTTGAAACACGCGCAGAACGGCTCGCACGCAAGGGCCTGTTACGCCGACGGGGGTGGATGATGGATGTTCTTGCCAGACTGACCAACCGCAACGCGCTGGAAGAAATGCTGGCGCGGGAACAGCGGGAAACAACGATTGATGCCGAGGAACTGGCCGCGAACCTGCGCGCCCGTGTGATCGGGCAGGATCAGGTGTGTGAGGATATCGCCACACAGTTGCGCCGCCGCCTCGCCTTGCAGGTACGCGGCAAGCCGGTGGGAATTTTCCTGCTGGCAGGCCCGCCCGGCACCGGAAAAACCTATCTGGCCAAACAACTGGCCCGCCAGCTTGGGCGCCCCCTGCTGCATTTTGACATGACGCAGATGAGCAGCCCGCACGCCGCCACCCAGCTTTTTGGCTCCCCAAAGGGCTATGTGGGCTCGGATACCTACGGCAAGCTGACCGGCGGCCTGAAAGAAAAGCCCGATGCCGTTGTGCTGCTGGATGAAATTGAAAAAGCCCATCCGGATGTGTTCAAGAAATTCCTGACGGCCTGGAACGACGGGCACGTGACGGAAGCCTCCACCGGGCAGCAGATTTCCACAGTCCGCTGCATTTTTGTGCTGACATCCAACATCGCCACGGAAGCGCTGACGGAAATTGCCGACCGCCTGCACAATGACCCAGACCGCATGCGCGCCGAATCGGTCGAGGCGCTGCGTCAGGCCGGGTTCGCGCCGGAAGTGCTGAACCGTCTGGACCGCATTTTTGTGTTCCGCACCCTGAAGGGGCTGGATATCGCCCGTGTTTCCGCGCTGGAAATTGAAGGCATGATTGAAAGCTACGGCCTGAAGGTTGAAACCGGCGGGATTGATGCGGGGCTTCTGGTGGACGTCATGCGCCGCCAGAGCCGGATGGGGGATGCCGCTTCAGCGCGTGATCTGGTGCGCTCCATTGAAGACATGATCAGCGAATCGCTGATTGTGGCGCGCCAGCAGGGCGCTGAGATGGTGCGGATCGTGCGGGATGAGGATGGAACAATCAGCGCCAAAATCGCCGATGGCACGCCTGATAACGGCGATGCCATTCACGCCCGCCTGACCCCGTAAAGACCTCCTCCGCAAGGCCAGCCCACGGTTCACCCCCTGGCTGGCCCCGTCCGCCCCTGACCTGTGTGAACTGAGCCCCGGCATGTCCGCTTTTACCCGCCTCTGGCACCGCGCGCCCCTGTGGCGCACCGCCCTGATCACCACCGGTGTATGCGGCCTGTTTTCCGTGCTGTTCCCGGCTCCCTGGCTTACACGCCAGCTACCGTATTACGGGACCATGACCGCGAAAGTCGGCCAGATGCTGGGCCGCTCTTCCGCCGCTCCGGCAGCAGACGCAAGCGCGGATGAAGGCCGCCGCATGGTCTCACAACCCCCGATGGATGCGCAGTTTGAAGGCGTGATTCCGTTTGCCGGACGTCAGCTCCCGCTCCCTGCGGGCAAGTGGCACCCGGTGCTGAATTATCAGGATGATATTTCACACGGGGAAATTCTGACCTCCATTTTCGTGCGTTCCGAGCAGGGTGTCGTCACCGGTTTCATGATTGCGCAGGCCACCACGCAATCTCTGCCCGCCTCTGACACCCAGATGCTTCAGGACCAGTGCCACAGCACCTTCAATTTTACCGTGAATGACCTGCCGCAGGACGGCAAGCAGACAGAATGCTGGATGACCTCCCCCATCCGGGTGGTGAACAATCTGTTCCTCACATCCAATCAGGCGCTTCAGGGCCTGCTGAGCAGCCCGCTCTTCATTCCACCCGCGCTGCAACGGCTGGGCATGATGGGCTTTGATCTGCCCCCCGTGCTGGTGGATGCCGCATGGACGCATATTGAAAAAAGCAAATCCGGCACGGGAGTGGATTTCGCAACCATTCACACCCTGCTCAGCCCGGCTCTGGCTGGCCAGAAAGCTGTGCCCGGCGCACCGGAAGACTGGTCTCACGCCGGAATGGCCAGCTCCCCCGTTGTTGCGGATTTTGTTGGCCGCACGGACCATTGGCTGCAAGGCTGGCTGCCTTACCTGCGTAAAGGCTATAATGGCACGCTGGACTCCGGCAGCCGCCTGCCTGCTGCCGCCACAACGGACCCCGGCTTCCACGGTTAAGGCCGGGGCTGCCAAACGCCCTTCGGGGCGCTCTCTGGAAAGCCCCCCGCAGAGCGGCCCTTTTAAGGCTCCCTGTCGTCCCGCAGAACTTCTGACGAGACCTCAACCAGGAAATCAAGCACCGTCCGGGTGCGCAGCGGCAGCGTGCGCGGGCCGGTATGCACGGCATAAAAAGGCAGATCGGGAATACGCCAGTCTGCAAACAGTCTGACCAGCCTGCCTTCCCGCACGGCATCACGCACCTGAAACTCCGGCAGCAGACCAATCCCGACATCGGCCGATACCGCACACAGTACGGCCTCACTGCTGTTTGCCCGGAAGACGGTGGAAGGGGCAATCACACTTTCTTCGTCATCCCGGAAGAAATGCCAGTCATGGCGGCCTCCGCCATAATTATAAACAATGGCCGGATATTCCGGGAGTTCTCTGGGGTGTTGCGGCGTGCCGCACCGGGCCAGACACGCCGGAGAGACCACCAGCCATTTACGCACCACGCCCAGCTTGCGGGCAATCAGGGAGCCTTCGGCAATATCCCCCACCCGCACGGCCAGATCGAGCCCCTCTTCCACCAGATCACCAAACCCGTCACGGATCACGGCTTCCACGGACAGATCAGGATGGCGTTCCAGCAGGTCGCCCAGCCTGCGGGTAAAATACAAGCCGAATGCGGTTGTCATCCCCAGCCGGACCAGACCGGACACGGACGCACGCCTGCGGCCCAGAACAGTTTCCGCCGTTTCCAGAATTTCCAGCACTTCATAGGCGTGGGGCAGGAGGCTGCGCCCGTCTTCCGTCATCATCAGGCTGCGGGTGGTGCGCGCAAACAGCGTGGTGCCATAATGCGCTTCCAGCAGGGCGATATGGCGCGAGATGGTGGGTTGACTGACCCCTGTCTCACGCGAGACAGCGGAAAAAGAGCCTGTGGCCGCCACGCGGACAAAGCTGTGAAGGGCAGAAAGAAGATCCATTAAATTCCGGGCTTTTTAGCAGATATTCCGCCGTCTTTCTGCATCCTGCCTGCACAACGCTTCAGACACTGGCCGTGCGGGGTACCGCGCCGTTACCAAACGCCATCAGGCAGAAACAGATGATAATCCGAGATTATCAGGCTATTCATCTTATTTGTGAAGCATCCTCCATGTTCAGACAAGGGCTCCTCTTCTCTGTTCCGCCATGTTGTACGCGCATTGGCCCATGCTGACACCCGGACCATTTTCCCCACCCTTCATCCGGATCCTTATTCAGGCCTTTACCGGACCTTTCAGGCGGCTTTAACGACGCCGGATATGCGGCTGTGAGAGTTTTTTCTCCGCCATGCGGGCCAGACGGACAAAAGGCAGCCCCAGCAGCAGATATGCCCCGCCCACCATCAGCCCCGTACCGAAATAATCAAAATAGGTGGAGGAGAGGCGGATATAGGTCTGTGTCAGTTCTGTCAGGGTAATCACGCTGACCAGAGAAGAATCTTTCAGCAGGGAAATGAAATCATTCGTCATGACCGGCATGACCAGCCGGAACGCCTGCGGCACCACCACATAGCGCAGGGCCTGCACATGCGTCATGTTCAGCGCCAGCGCGGCTTCCATCTGCCCTCGGGCCACGGACTGCAACCCGGCCCGATAATTCTCCGCCTCATATGCCGCATAATTCAGCCCAAGAGCGAGCACCCCGGCCACAAAGGGTGTCAGGTTCAGGCCGCATTGCGGCAGACCATAGAAAATCAGCAGAATCTGGATCAGCAACGGCGTGCCGCGCACAATTTCCACGTAGAAGGAAGAAAGTGTGGCCAGCGGAGCCGGGCCATAAAGCCTGAGCAGCGCCAGAGTAAGCCCCAGCCCCACCGCCAGCACCATGGCGCAGAGCGACACGAGCAGCGTGAGAACAGCCCCTTTGGCCAGCAGCGGCAGGAAGCCGGCATAGCGCACAAGCCGCGCATGCCAGCCCGAGGCACCGTGCAGAGCCGCGACATAGTCATTCCAGCTTGTCGGTTCGAGGGTGGGAGTTGAGAAATCTTCAGACCAGCGTGCGACCTGTGGCGTCCACAAGTTCCACCGGGCCAGAATACGGTGCAGGCTGCCATCCTGCTTCATGGCATCCAGCGCGGTGTTGACCTGCTCGCGCAGGGCCGCGTTCTGCCCCTTGGCAAAGGCAATCCCGTAGGAGACCGTGCCTATCGGCTCCCCCACCACCTGAAGATCCGGGTTGGTCGCGCCGTAGTACTGGGCAATTGGTCCATCAATCAGCACAGCATCCGTGCGCCCGTTGACCAGATCCATGAAGACATTGGTTTCTTCCTCATAGGTACGAACCTGCACCTGAGGATGATTGGCCAGAATCCGTTCCGCCTGCGTGGCCTTCATGGTGCCGACAACATGGCTGTTCAGCGCATCAAGACTTGTCAGGGCAGGCCCGTGCCGCCGGACCACAATTCGTTCGGATGTCACATAGTACGGTGTGCTGAAATCAATCCCTTCCGCATGCTCGGGGGTGATTTCAATCCCGCAGATCACCATCTCGTACAGGCCCCGCTGCAAACCGGGGATCAGGCCATCCCAGTCATTCTGCACAAAGTGCAGAGGGGTGCGCAGATGCTCCCCCAGAGACTGCATCAGGTCAAACTCAAAGCCGGTCAGCCGGGACTGGTCATTCGGGTCATGAAATGTATAGGGCACATCCGCCGAGGCATCAGCCCCCCAGCGCAGGGGCTGCTGGGCGTGGGCGGGCTGCGGCGCGGCCCCGCATAGACCGGCCAGCAGGATCAGAACCAGCGCGCACACAATCCGGTGCGGAAAGGCTAAAACCCGGGCCAGAGGGCACCGCACGCCGTATTTCACAAGACAGTCCTCAAAAAGCGCCGTGTCCGGTCATCCACCGGGTCCACACACAGGGTTTCCGGCGGACCGGATTCGATAATGTGCCCCCCGTCCATATAGACGATTGTATCAGACGCCACCTGGGCAAAACGCATGTCGTGCGTGACAATAATCTGCGTCATGCCTTCATCATCCAGCGTGCGCATCACACCCAGCACTTCCTCCGCCACAATGGGGTCCAGTGCGGATGTCGGTTCGTCATACAGCATGATTTCGGGGCGCATGGCCAGCGCACGCGCAATGGCGGCCCGCTGCTGCTGCCCTCCGGAGAGCGAGACCGGATAACGCTGCGCCACACGCCCCAGCCCGACCTTTTCCAGCAGGCTCATGGCTTCATCACGCTCGTCAGGACCAGCGTCCCCCTTCACGACACGCGGGGCGAGCAGGACATTATCCAGAACACTCAGATGCGGAAAAAGATTAAAATTCTGAAAAACCATGCCCACATGGGTGCGGAGCCTGTGCGCCATCTGCTCATCCGCACGCCGCCATGGGCCGCCGTTCCGCGCGATGGTTACACCCATGGCGTTTATGGTGCCACGGTCAGGAATTTCGAGAAAATTCAGGCAGCGCAGAAACGTTGATTTCCCGCAGCCGGACGGACCGATGATGGAGACCAGCTCCCCCTTGCGGACCTGAAGGGAGACACCCCCCAGAATATCACCGTCACCAAAGCTTTTGTGTATTCCCTGCGCATCCAGCACGACAGGTTCGTTTTCAAGGCAAAAAGCCGGCCCGGAATGATCCGGGCCGGCGTTCTGATGTTCCGATGGAACAAGAAAGTCGTCAGGCAGCTTTGGTCATCCCGCGCAACACATACTGGAGGATGCCACCATGCCGGTAATACTCAACTTCGTCCAGTGTATCGACACGGCAGAGAAGCGGCACATCCTGCGTGGAGCCATCCGCCCGTGTGATGGTCATGGTCACGTCCATCCGCGGGGTGATTTTTTCCAGACCCTTGATGGTGATGGTTTCATCACCCTTCAGGTTCAGCGTCTTGCGTGTTGTGCCTTCCTTGAACAGCAGCGGCAGAACGCCCATGCCCACAAGGTTGGAACGGTGGATACGCTCGAAGCTTTCCGCAATCACTGCCTTGATGCCCAGCAGCAGGGTGCCTTTGGCCGCCCAGTCACGCGAGGAGCCCATGCCGTATTCCTTGCCGCCGAACACAACCAGAGGAATACCCTCTTTCTTGTATTCCATGGCGACATCGTAGATCGCGCCTTCCTTGCCATCAGGGAAGTGCTTGGACAGCCCCCCTTCCGTGCCCGGAAGCATCTCGTTCTTGATACGGATGTTGGCAAAGGTGCCACGCACCATCACGCGGTCATTCCCGCGGCGTGAGCCGTAGGAGTTGAAATCACGCGGTTCCACACCGTGTTCGATCAGATAACGCCCGGCAGGGGAGTCCTTCTTGATGGCCCCGGCGGGAGAGATATGGTCGGTGGTGATGTTGTCACCCAGAACGGCCAGAATACGTGCGCCTTCAATACCGCCACGCGCCACAGGCTCGGGGGTGATGTCCTTGAAGTACGGGGGGTCCTGCACATAGGTGGAATTCGGGTCCCACTTATAGGTTTCAGACCCTGTGGCCACCTTGAGATCCTGCCACTCCTTGGTGCCTTTGGAGACGTTCTTGTAGCGGTTGATAAACTCTTCACGGTTGATGGAAGAGCCGATCAGATCCGCGATTTCCTTGTTGGAGGGCCAGATATCCTTCAGATAGACGGGCTTGCCATCCTTGGAGACGCCCAGCGGTTCTGTCGTGATATCCTTGCGCATGGTGCCCAGCAGGGAATAGGCCACCACCAGCGGCGGGCTGGCCAGATAGTTGGCGCGCACGTTGGGGGAAATACGGCCCTCAAAGTTACGGTTACCAGACAGGACAGACACCGCGACAAGGTCGTTGTTCTCAATGGCGTCTACAATGTGGGACGGCAGCGGACCGGAGTTACCGATACAGGTGGTGCAGCCATAGCCCACGGTGTTGAAGCCCAGGGCATCCAGATCTTCAGAGAGTTTGGAGCGATCCAGATAATCCGTCACCACCTGAGAGCCGGGAGCGAGGGAGGTTTTCACCCACGGTTTCGGCTTGAGCCCGAGTGCGCGAGCCTTGCGCGCCACCAGCCCTGCGGCAATCAGCACGGCCGGGTTGGACGTGTTGGTGCAGGAGGTGATGGCGGCAATCACGATATCACCCTGACCGATCTCATAATTGGTGCCAGCCACGGGAACCTTTTTATCGGCATCGTTGGCGGGAACACCCAGAGAGGAGGTCAGTTCCTTTTCAAACGCCGTCTTGGCTTCCTTCAGCACCACGCGGTCCTGCGGGCGTTTCGGGCCGGAGATGGAGGGCACAACCGTGGAGAGGTCGAGTTCCAGAATATCGGTAAAGACCGGCTCCGGCGTTTCTGACGTACGGAACATGTCCTGCGCACGCAGATACTCTTCCGTCAGCTTGATGCGGTGTTCGTCACGGCCGGTTTCACGCAGGAAGTCGAGCGTGAGCGTATCAACCGGGAAGAAGCCGCAGGTTGCACCGTATTCCGGGGCCATGTTGGCAATGGTCGCGCGGTCTGCCACCGGCAGGTGGTCCAGAGCGGGGCCAAAGAACTCAACAAACTTGCCAACCACGCCCTTTTTACGGAGCATCTGGGTGACTGTCAGCACCAGATCGGTCGCGGTTGCGCCTTCAGGCAGCTTGCCCGTCAGACGGAAGCCGATCACATCCGGCACGAGCATGGCAATGGGCTGGCCGAGCATCGCGGCTTCCGCCTCGATCCCGCCAACACCCCAGCCCAGCACGCCCAGACCGTTGATCATGGTGGTGTGGCTGTCCGTGCCGTACAGCGAATCCGGGTAGACATAGTCTTTTCCGCCCACGTTGGCAGTCCAGGCAACCTGCGCGATATATTCAAGGTTGACCTGATGGCAGATGCCCGTATCCGGCGGCACAACCGAGAAGTTTTCAAACGCTTCCTGGCCCCAGCGCAGGAAGGCATACCGCTCGCCATTCCGCTCGAATTCCAGCGTGATGTTTTTCTGAAGTGCGTCCTGGGAGCCGTAGACATCCACCATCACGGAGTGGTCAATCACCAGATCGACCGGCACCAGAGGGTTCACCTTCTGGGGGTTGCCGTTCAGCTTCACAATGCCGTCACGCATGGCGGCAAGATCAACCACCGCAGGCACGCCGGTAAAATCCTGCATGAGAATGCGGGAAGGCTTGAACGGCACTTCCTTGCTGCTGCGCCCTTCCGGCAGCCAGCCAGCAATCGCCTTCGCATCATCCACGGTGTAGGAATGGCTGTCTTCAAAGCGCAGTACGTTTTCCAGCAGCACTTTCAGCGAAACGGGCAGACGGCTGATATCGCCAATGGTCTTTGCCGCTTCGGGAATGGAAAAATAATGATAGGTCTTGCCATCAACCGAGAGCGTGCGACCTGTTTTGAGTGAATCGTGCCCAACCGTCTTCATAGTAAACCCTTCTCCCCGATCACAGCCGATGGCTGGTGATCCGTTCCGGAACCGGCACGCCGCCAAGTGCGGCGTTTTGCGCTCACCCGGTCTTCCGGGCGGCCGGCTTGATATCCCGATGACGGTAGAACATACCGGCAGTCTGGCGCGACACAAGCGGGTGCGTAACCACGAGAACGCGAGCACGCCAGCTTTGGCGGTCTTTAACCGGTAACATTAAGGAGAAGTCCCATCTCCGAGCTTTTTTCGCCCGATGCGGAACAGCCTTCGCAGCGCTCCGGCCCGGCCAGCCCCCGGCTGGTGGCAGAATCTCTTTCGGTTTTCCGGGGAGACCGGCTGGTGCTGGATGACGTCAGCCTGACCCTGAACAGTGGGGACGCCCTGCTGCTGACCGGCCCCAATGGCGCGGGAAAATCCACCCTGCTGCGGGTTCTGGCCGGGCTGCGCAGGCCGGATGGCGGCACACTCCTGTGGGAGGGCACGCCCATCGCGCAGGACTGGACCGCCCACACGGCACGCGTGGCGTATCTGGGGCATCAGGACGCGCTGAAACCAAGCCTGACCGTGCGGGAAAACCTGGCCATCTCGGCCCGCGCCGGAGGCGGAGAGATGGAAGACGCCCTGAACGCGGTAGACCTCCTGCATCTGTCCAGCCTGCCCGCCCGCCTGCTTTCCGCCGGGCAGAAACGCCGGACCGCCCTGGCCCGCGTGCTGCTGGCCCGGGCACCGCTATGGCTGCTGGATGAACCGAGCCTTGGGCTTGATGCGGCCTCCGTTGACCTGCTGGGGCAGGCTATTGCCACCCACCGCGCGCATGGCGGCCTTGTGATTGCCACAACGCATGTCCCGCTGCCTCTGGAGCATGTCAGCCACCTCGCCCTGCCCGGCATGCCGGACCAGACTCGGGGCTGGTGGGGCACGGGCGAGACCGACCTGAGAGGAGATGCGGCATGATGGCCCTGTTCTGCGCCGTTGTGGCCCGAGACCTGCGGCTGGCCCTGCGGCACGGGGCGGACACGCTGGGCGCTGTTCTCTTCTTCATTCTGACCGGCACGCTTTTCCCGCTGGCACTTGGCCCCTCGCCTGACCTGCTGCGCCATATGGCCCCGGGCATCATCTGGGTCTGCGCCCTGCTGGCCGCCCTGCTTCCGCTGGACCGCCTGTTTAGCGCGGAGCTGGAAGATGGCTCGCTTGATCAGCTTCTGCTGTTGGGCCTGCCGCCTTCGCTGGTGGCTCTGGCCAAAATCACGGCGCACTGGCTGACAACCGGCCTCCCCCTGCTTCTGGCCGCCGTGCCGCTGGCCATCATGCTGGGCCTGCCGCCCTCCACCCTGCCTGTTCTGCTGGCTGGCCTGCTGCTGGGCTCCATGGTGCTGTCTCTGGTGGGTGGGATGGGAGCGTCCATCGTGCTGGGGGCCAGACGCGGGGGGGTGCTTTTGCCCCTGCTGGTGCTCCCGCTCATCACCCCGGCGCTGATTTTCGGGGCTGCCGCCATTGATGCCGCCCGCACCGGGCTGCCGTGGGCACCGGATCTGGAATTGCTGGGAGCCTTTCTGGCCGCCGCCATTCCGCTCTGCCCGCTGGCCGCCGGAGCAGGCCTGCGCGCTGCGGTGGAGTAACCTCCGCCGTAGCGGCACCCCCTGAAGGCGCACTGCCCCGCACTGCACCCTCAGGGCACAGGCCCCAAAGAATGCCCCACCTTTCAGGGTGGAGATGCTTCAGGGAGCCGGGTTGGAATGCACCTGATGAATGGCGTTGATTTTGCTTTCCAGCTCCGGTGTGATCCGCACCGTGACGGATGTCAGGGCTGTGGTCAGTTGTTCCAGACTGGTTGCACCAATAATGTTGGATGTCACGAACGGGCGGGACGTGACAAAGGCCAGCGCGAACTGCACCGGGTCAATCCCTTCCGCACGGGCAAGGTTCAGATAGGCCTCCACCGCCACGTCCACACCCGGCTTTTCATACCGCTGCCCCCGGTTGAACAGGGTGGTGCGAGCACCGGCCGGGCGAGCGCCGTTCAGATATTTGCCTGTCAGATATCCCTGCCCCAGCGGGGAATAGGCCAGCAGGCTCACCCGTTCCCGCAGGGCCATTTCCGCCAGACCAATTTCAAATGTCCGGTTGATCAGATTATAGGCATTCTGGATAGAAGCCACGCGCGGCGCGCCGTTCTGTGCGCAGGCCAGAGACTTGGCCACACCCCATGCCGTTTCATTCGAGAGCCCGACATGGCGGATTTTCCCTTCCGCCACCAGATCTCCCAGCACCCCGAGCGTTTCCTCCAGCGGCACTTCATCCGTATCGGGAAGCGTGGTGAAGGTTGTGCCACCTTCTCCAAACAGGCCGATTTTCCGGTCCGGCCAGTGAAGCTGGTACACATCCAGATACTCCGTGCCCAGACGCCGCAGAGAGCCTTCCAGCGCATAGCGGATCTGGCGCGGCGTCAGCCGGGCTTCCTCCCCGCCGGGCCGGTACCACGGAGAGCTGCTGCGCCCCACAACCTTGCTGGCCAGCACAAGTTTGCTGCGCCCGCCACGGGCTTTCAGCCAGCTTCCGATAATAGTTTCCGTCGCGCCGTATGTTTCGGCACGGGGCGGGATGGAATACAGCTCGGCCGTATCAATAAAATTGACACCATGCTCCAGAGCCAGATCAAGCTGCGCGTGGCCTTCCGCCTCTGTGTTCTGCTGGCCAAACGTCATGGTGCCCAGGCACAGTTCACTGACAAGAATGCCCGTACGGCCAAGTTCACGGTACTGCATGGTAAACCCCTTCGGCTGCTTACGGGTAACAAAAAGCCCGAAGGCTCTCTAAACAGCCGCCATACAAACACACCTTCCGGGAGCCGTCACTTCCGGGGGCGGGCAGCAGATCGGGTTTGGCCACCCCACACCACGCGCCAACCTTTTCTGTGGGTGTCCGCGCCGCTCCCGGCGCGGCCGCCTTACTGCCCCCCGGAAGCCTGCCCCTGCGCGGAAGGCTGCGGTGTGCCACCCCGCATGGCAACAGTGGCATAGCGCACGGCGTTTTCCGCATCACGCAGGGCTTCACCGGCCTTGTAGGGATTGCGTTTGATGAATTTTGCGGCACGCGCCACATCCGCGCGCGTCTGCTCAAGCGGCACGGCGGCAATAATATAGTCCGCATCAACCCCGGAAATCTTCAGCACATCAGAGGCACGCGCCGTGTTCCCTGCCCGCAGGTGGCGGTTGGCCGCGGCAACAGCCGCCGTTTTTTCCGGTGTGGGGTCAATGGCTTCATCCAGCACCAGTTCGCCATCAACCGGTAGCCACGCCACAGGTGCCGCATTGGAAGACGGCGCATGCGATGTGATGGGACGATGCGTTTTGGTCGGCTGGAGGTCTGCTTCCGCTTTCTGGAAAGCCGTGTTGTCCACCTTCGCGCGTTCCAGAGCCATGGCGGCATCAGCAATCAGGTTACGGGCTGTGTCCAGATCTCCATCAAAAATGGCCTGTCGTGCCAGGCTGACATCTTCAGCCGCCACGCCGCCATCCACTGAAAGACGCCCGAAATCCTGTGCGGCGGTATCCGCCGCTGTGGCCAGGGCAGCCCCGGAAGCGCCTGCCGCTGACCCGGCCGTGCTGGCACTCTGGGCCAGCGCCGGAACGGCATGGATGGCAGGCACCAGAAGGGCCGCCAGCATCAGTCCTGTTCGTTTCATGACATCTCTCCTCACAGTCTTATCGGACAGAGGAGAAAAATGAGCCCGATCAGCGCCCCTGCAAAGGCGCGCGCACACAGGGCAGGACTGCCTTTGTGTATGGCCTGCACAGAAAAACCTGCAGGAAGATAGAGACAAAAAAAACGGCGGCCCGGCACATTCGTGCCTGCCACCGTTTTTGAAAGAGGACCTGAGTGTGAAAACAGATCAGATA
This sequence comes from Acetobacter farinalis, assembly GCF_011516935.1. GTDB lineage: Bacteria > Pseudomonadota > Alphaproteobacteria > Acetobacterales > Acetobacteraceae > Acetobacter > Acetobacter farinalis. Next base: position 33,491 of record NZ_WOTF01000007.1, on the reverse strand, counting down.
TAATGCTCGGCCAGCGGGCGGAACCCGTTGAACCGGGTTGAGCAATATGTGGAAACGTAAGCACCGGTGGCTTCCAGATCCACCTGCTCTCCCGCTTCCAGACCCAAAGGCAGCTCATAGGCTGTCTTTTCATACATGATATCCGCGCCATCACAGGTCGGACCGGCAATAGCGACCGGACCGGTGGGAGACCCATCCCGCGCGGTGCGGATCGCGTAGCGGATGGCTTCGCCTTCCGTTTCCGCCAGCCCGCCAAAGCGGCCGATATCAAGATACACCCAGCGCGGCCCGTCTTCCCGCCCGCGGCGGCTGACCAGCACCACTTCCGAGCGCACAACCCCGGCTTCACCCACAATATAGCGGCCCGGCTCCACCAGCATTTCCGGCAGGGCGTTCCCGAAGTGGGTGGTCATGGCGTGGCTGATAGCCTGCGCGAAATGATCAATTTCCGGCACATCCGCCCGGTAACGAACCGGGAAGCCCCCACCCAGATTGACCATCCGCAGGTCAAGCCCTGCTGCGCTAAGGTCTGTAAACAGCGCGGCCACACGGGCAATCGCCACCTCATACGCATCGGCAGAGAGCTGCTGGCTGCCAACATGGAAAGACAGGCCATACGGGTCCAGCCCCAGCTCACGCGCCTGAAGCATCAGCTCCCGTGCGGAGTCCAGCGTCGTGCCGAACTTGCGGGAAAGCGGCCATTCCGCGCCATCATTGTCCACCAGAAGGCGGCAGTAGACGCGGGAGCCGGGGGCATGCGCCGCCAGCTTTTCCAGCTCTTCCCGGCAGTCAAACACGAACATCCGCACGCCAGCCTCATAGGCGGCCCGAATAGCGGAGACTTTCTTGACCGTATTGCCAAAGGAGATGGCATCCGGTGTGGCGCCGGCATCCAGGCAGAGAGACACTTCCTCCCAGGAAGCGGCATCAAAGCAGGCGCCAAGCCCCACCAGCCGGTTCAGAATCGGCATGGCCGGATTAGCCTTGACGGCATAATAAACACGCGCATGCGGCAGGGCAGCCGTCAGGGCGTGATAACGAGCTTCAACCTGATCGACATCGACGACCAGGCAAGGCGTCGCTGGCTTCTGCTCAGCGAAAAAACGGGCGATTTTGGGATTCATCCCACCCATTCCCCCAAATAATGTTCCATCGCTGTTTAAAGACGCGAGGAAGAGTTGCGAAACGGTCTAACGGACCAGCGACCAAAGACGGGTTTCCTGAACAACGGAAACCCAGATTGCCAGAACGCTTGACGTCGTTGCGTAACCTCAGAGGGCCAGTGGCACGTGCGTTGCTGCGTAGGGGCGTGCATATGAGGCCAAAGCGTCACAAGCGCAAGTCAAAAAATCAGGGGATTTTAAAAAAATATGGAAAGCCCGCTGCACGGCCTGTAAAACCTGCCTCACCATCGGTTTCTTCACATCTGCACGGCACTTTTGGCCTTGTGGAACGCTCTTTTCTCTCGTGATGGGAACCGTCCGTTATACAGCCCGGCCACTGCGGCCTGGCATCCACACGGTTCGGCCTCTCAGGGCGACACCACACGTCAGATAAGGATGCTTTACACACGATGCAGGTTCTCTGTGACCCCGCGGCCCCACGCAAGCCCGACCCCCTGAACTCCGAGTCCCCCAATACGGCGTTCCAGAAACGTGGCCCAGTGTTCTCCCGCCCTTCCGCCCTGAGGTGGCAGGACTGGAAAACGATTTTCACCCGGACGTTCAAAAGCCTGCTTTTCGGCCCCACCACGCTGGTCGCGGCGGGGTGCGCGTTTTATACCACGCTGGCGCTGTTCCCGGCCATCAGTTCCCTGATTTCCATCTATGGGCTTGTGTTTGATGTTCAGACAGTCGCCCCGCAGATGGAAGTTCTGCGCAACCTGCTTCCGCCGGGGGCTTACGCGCTGATTCATGACCGCATCCAGACACTGGTGGCAGAACCACACAGCTCCCTGACCCTCAACCTGGTCATCTCACTGAGCGTGGCGCTCTGGTCGGCCTCCGCCGCCACAAAATCCATCCTTGCCGCCCTGAATATCGCCTACAACACCAAGGAAGACCGGAGTTTTCTGATCTTCCACCTGACGGCTCTGGCCATGACGCTTTTTGCTGTGCTGGGAGCCGCGCTGACTCTGGCGCTGATGGTGGCCCTGCCCCTGCTGCTGCGTCTGCCGACCTGGCTGGACATCCCCACCCCGCCGGGCTCCATTGAATTTCTGGCGCAGTGGAGCGGGCCGGTCATCATGTTCACATTCCAGATTCTGGCCATCTCCGCGCTCTACCGGTTCGGGCCGGACCGCAAATTTCCCGGCCTGTGGCGCTGGGTGATGCCGGGGGCACTGTTTGCCACCATCACGTGGGTTATCGTGGCTTTTGGCTTCTCCTATTACGTCGCCCACATTGCCAGTTACAACGCCACATACGGGCCTCTTGGCGCGGTGATTGCCATCATGATGTGGTTTTTTGTCAGCGCATGGGTTGTGCTGATGGGCGCTGAATTCAACGCCGAGATGGAAATCTATGCCCGTGGTGATCGCCGCAAGCCACTGACATTCTGACCTCACTCCCGCAGCGTTCGCGCTGACCATAAAAAAGGCCGGTCAGGGTATCCTGACCGGCCTTTTTCCTGAGGCGTTCTCAGCTCAGATCATCTCTCAGTGATGCGCTCTTTTGGGGCGCGCCCGGTGCAGCACACGCATCGCGCGCAGTGCATGCTTCGGGGTTGCAGCCTCCATCTGAAGGGCGCCGGAATCCAGAGAATCCGCATCGTCCTGCGGTGCCGAAGCCACTTCAACAGGAGCGGGTTCAACCTCCACATGCGCCACGCCTGCGCCCAGCATTCCGATGCGGGCGGCGGCGGCCTGTGAAAGATCGATAATACGGTTGTGGCCATAAGGCCCACGGTCATTCACCGTCACCACAACGGAGCGCCCCGTCTCTTCAGACGTGACCAGCAGTTTGCTGCCAAGGGGTGCGGTGGGGTGTGCGGCGGTCAGGCTGGCCTTGTCAAACCGGGAGCCTGAGGAGGTGCGGCGATTATGAAAGCGCCCGCCATACCAACTGGCCAGACCTTTCTGGAATCGGCCTGCGTGAGCGGAGTGTCCGCCTTCCGGAAGGGTTGGCGCGGAATCCTGCTCATCCCGCGCGGCAAGCGCGCGCTGAACGGAGTCGGCCCATGACGTTTTCCCCTGCTGTCCTTCCCCTGCGGCTTTTGCAGCCGGGGCAGAGGCCAGAGAGGCCATAACAAATACACTTCCCAGAAGTGCCCGGCGCAGGGCTGACATCCGCTTGTTCACTCCGTTTTCCGTATCACCAGACTGAGTTAAGCCGGTGCATACCGTAAAAAGCAACTGCTTTCTGCCTTCCAGGCCATCTGGCCCTGTGTCTGCATGCCTCACCCAAATGGCAAAAAAGAGGCATTCACGCCCCTGTCCGCCTTGCCGGAACACCAGTCCCGGCACGTTTTTACGCCGGATTCAGGTTTATCAGGCATCTCTTCTCTTGGATGCTGTCCGGCATCGTGCTACGGCCCGGAGCACTATGGAAAGACCCCTCATCGCTGTGTTTAACGGCCCGAACCTGAACATGCTTGGCCAGCGCCAGCCTGAAATCTATGGTCGCGCCACGCTGGACGATGTGGAGCAGATCTGCATTCAGACAGCCGACAAGCTTAATCTGGCTATCGACTTCCGTCAGACGAACATTGAAGGGGAGCTGATTTCCTGGGTACAGGAATGCCGCAAGCGTGCGCGCGGCATCGTCATCAACCCGGCGGGATACAGCCACACTTCCGTGGCGTTGCTGGATGCTCTTCTGGCCACGGACCTGCCCGTGATAGAAGTGCACATCTCCAACATTCACCGTCGTGAGCCGTTCCGCCATATGTCCTACGTCTCGCGCGCCGCTACCGGCGTGATCTGCGGGCTAGGCGTGGCGGGGTATTCTCTGGCATTGCAGGCAATGACAGATCTTATTCTAGATGAGGATGACCAATGAGCGGATTGCTCGTGGACGCAGATGCCATTCGGGCATTGGCCGAAATTCTGACCGACACAGGACTGACCGAGATCGAGGTTTCGGAAAAGGACAGCCGCATCCGGGTGGCCCGCGCCCCCGCAACGGTGCAGGCCGTGGCTCCGGCTCCGGTTATGGCTGCTCCGGCCCCTGTAGTGGCCGCCGCCCCCGCGGCCGCTGCTCCGGCTGACCTCTCCCGCCACCCCGGCGCTGTGAACAGCCCGATGGTGGGTGTGGCCTATCTCACGCCCGACCCGTCCTCCCCTCCGTTTGTGAGCGAAGGGCAGGTTGTCAGCGCGGGTCAGACCCTGCTGCTGATCGAGGCGATGAAAACCTTCAACCAGATCAAGGCCCCCAAAGCCGGCACGGTGAAAACCCTGCTCGTTGCCTCCGGAGACCCGGTGGAATTTGGCCAGCCGCTTGCCATTATCGAGTGATGTTTTCAAAAATCCTCATCGCCAATCGCGGCGAGATCGCCCTTCGTGTCCTGCGCGCCTGCCGGGAACTTGGCATCAAGACCGTTGCGGTCCATTCCACTGCGGATGAAGACGCCATGCATGTGCGTCTGGCGGATGAAGCCGTGTGCATTGGCCCGCCCGCCGCGCGCGATTCGTATCTGAACGTCGCGGCTATTCTTTCCGCAGCAACCATCACCGGGGCGGAAGCCATTCACCCCGGCTACGGGTTCCTGTCTGAAAACGCGGACTTTGCGGAAACGGTGGAAGCCCACGGTCTGGTCTTTATCGGCCCTACGGCGGAGCATATCCGCATGATGGGTGACAAGATTACCGCCAAGACCACCATGGAAGCGCTGGGCGTGCCGCTGGTGCCCGGCTCTGATGGTGAGCTGACCAACCTGGAAGAAGCCCGCGCTGTGGCGGAAAAGGTTGGGTATCCGGTGCTGATCAAGGCCACCGCAGGCGGTGGCGGGCGCGGCATGAAAGTGGCGCGTGACGCCAGCGAGATTGAAGAAGCCTGGAGTGTTGCCCGCACGGAAGCACGCACGGCTTTTGGCAATGATGCCGTCTATCTGGAAAAATACCTCGATAAGCCCCGGCATATCGAACTCCAGATTCTGGGCGATAACTACGGCAATGTCGTGCATTTCGGGGAACGTGACTGCTCCCTGCAGCGCCGCCACCAGAAGCTGCTGGAAGAAGCCGGGTCTCCCGTCATCACGCCAGAGCAGCGTGACACCATTGGCAAGACGGTGACCGAAGCCCTCTCCAGAATGGGCTACCGGAACGCCGGAACGCTGGAATTCCTGTATCAGGACGGGCAGTTCTGCTTCATCGAGATGAACACCCGCCTTCAGGTGGAACATCCGGTGACGGAAATGGTGTGCGATGTGGATCTGGTGCGTGAGCAGATCCGTATCGCCGCCGGTGAAAAGCTGGGTTACACGCAGTCTGACGTGACCTTCTCCGGCCATGCCATTGAATGCCGCATCAATGCGGAAGACCCGGACACCTTCGCCCCCTGCCCCGGCACCGTGGCCGTGTATCACGCGCCGGGTGGTCTGGGTGTGCGGATCGACAGTGCGCTTTATACCGGCTACCGCGTTCCTCCCTTTTACGACAGCATGATTGCCAAGGTCATTGTCCACGCCCCCACACGGGCCGAGGCCATTGCCCGGATGCACCGCGCGCTGGACGAATTTGTGGTGGAAGGCATCAAGACCGTGATTCCGCTGCACCGCCGTATTCTGGCTGACCCTGAGTTCCAGAAAGGGGATTACACCATCCACTGGCTGGAACAGTTTACCGCACGCCCGCACTGATTGGGCGCGCAGCCCCCGGCCTGCCCTGTCTAAACAGGGGTGGGCCGGGGTCATAACTCCGTGATGACTGAAGTCTGCCCCGTGGCAGCCGCGTTGATATTTCCGGCGCGAGGCACTGTGCGAAACGCGCCTTCAGAAAAAGATCACGCTGATGTCTCTTTCAGGAAAACTGGCGGGAAAAACCGCCATTGTCACCGGGGCCGCCCAAGGGATCGGGCGCGGAATTGCCCTGCGTCTGGCACGCGATGGCGCGGCTGTCGTGCTGACAGACCTCAACAAGGACAAGCTGGCCGCTGTGGCCGCCGAAATTGGCGCGCTGGGGGGCGTCGCACTTCCCCTCACTGCGGATGTCAGTAACCGGGAACAGGTCTTTTCCGTCCTGAAGGAGGCCGGAGCGGCTCTCGGGGCGGTTGATATTATGGTCAATAATGCCGGCATCGCACAGGTCGGCTCCATTCTGGAGGCCACCCCGGCGGATGTGGAGACCATTTTCCGTATCAATGTGCAGGGCACCCTCTGGGGCATTCAGGCCGCTGCCAAAACCTTTCAGGCACAGAAGAGTCGGGGCAAAATCATCAATGCCTGCTCCATTGCGGGGCATGAGAGCTACCCGCTTCTGGGCATTTATTCCGCCACAAAATTCGCTGTCCGCGCCCTGACACAGGCCGCCGCCAAGGAGCTTGCCTCCTCCGGCATTACCGTCAACGCCTATTGCCCCGGCGTGGTGGGCACCGCGATGTGGACAGATATTGACCGCCGCATGGCGGAAGAAACCGGGGCCGCCATTGGTGAGACCTACAAGAAGTATGTCGATGGCATTGCTCTTGGCCGGGTTGAAACACCGGACGATGTGGCAGGCTTTGTCTCCTATCTGGCCAGCGCGGATGCTGATTACATGACAGGCCAATCCGTCATGATTGATGGCGGGCTGGTTTTCCGCTGAAACCACAACAGGAAAGGCTCCCGCAGGAGCCTTTCTTTTCACTTTTCACCGCAAAACCGGGATCAGGCAGAGGGAACATCCCCCTGCTTTCCTCTTTAGTGCGAGGAGCGGATGCGCGGATCCTCCCCCCGGCGCGGCCGGAACTCGCCCCGCCGCAGAGCGGCTTCGATATCTTCCAGTGAGGCCCCGGCTGTTTCCGGCACAAGGAAGTAGACAAAAATCACGGAAGCCAGATTAACCCCTGCATAAATCCACATGGTGCCGCCCAGTGTGACAAGCTGCACCAGTGTCAGTGCCGTAGAGGTGACAAGAAGATCGGCCCCCCACAGCACGGCAGCATGCAGGCTGGTTGCAGCGGCCCGCATGGGCAGCGGGAACAGTTCAGCCCCCAGCAGCCAGCCCACAACCTGAATACCGCCCGCGTTGAACATCATGAACAGAAGCATGAACGCGATAATTGCCCAGCTCCCCACACTGCCCTTGTCGGGATGAAGCGCGAACATGACCCCCAGCCCGAGCAGGCTGATGACAGACCCCGGCCCCATGATGAGAATCAGGCGGCGGCGGCCGATCCGGTCTACAAAAATGCAGCCCAGCAACGTCATGATGAGATAGACGATGGCAATCCCCAGACTGGCCAGCAAGGCGGAGGAATTGCCAAACCCTGCGTCTGACAGGAAGGTGGGGGCATAATAGATCATCATCTCCAGGCCACCCGCCTGCGTGAAAAAGGCAATCCCCAACGCCGCGACAACCGCCGGACGAGCCCACGGCAGCATCAGACCTTTCCAGCCGCGTTCAGTTTCATCCATGTCGGACGCGTTTTTTTGAATTTCCCGAATTTCCCGGTGAATGGTCTTGTGAGAACTCCGAACACGACCAAGCTGCTCCACCGCAGAGGTCAATCCTTCATTGTCTGCCGTCCAGCGCGGGCTTTTCGGCAGGAAGAACATGCAGACAAAAACAAATGCCGCCGGAATTGCCGCAACAGAAATCATCGGACGCCAACCCCAGGCATCCCGCATCACAAAGCCAACAAGATTGGCCAGAAAAATCCCCACACCAATCGCAACGTTAAACATGGTCACCAGATTGCCGCGCTTGCTGGCTGGCGCAAGTTCGGAAATATAAGTTGGCACCACCTGCGTGGCACCCCCAACGGCAAGACCCAGAAAAACACGGGCAATAACCAGAGATGTCACATCTGGCGCGCGGGAACAGGCCACCGCGCCCACCACAAACACCGCCGTGACAACCATAACCGACATCCGCCGCCCGAAGCGTTCAGAAAGCCAGGAGATACACAAAGCCCCCACAACCGCCCCAACAAGGATGGCAGACGTCACAAGCTCTTCCTGCCCTGATGTCAGGTGCAAATCTTTAGTAATAAGAAGGAGAGTTCCAGAAATAATACCCGTGTCATACCCGTAAAGTCCGCCACATATTGCCGAAACAAGAGATGCCAACCATAAGACAAGATGCGCATTTTGAGATATTTTGACACGATATATTATACTTTTAGTCTTCCTGTTATCTAACTTCATGATTTTTTAATACCACCCCCTTGCAACAAGTGCACGGTGAATGAACCCCTTTCTTACTCCCGGCGGACCAGACATTTCCAATGCGCCTGTTTTCGTGTCGTTCCGCCTGCTGAACAGACCCCTTCGTAACACCACAATGTGATGGGGGTTCCCGGGACATCTCCTCACCTCATCCGGATTTTTCTTGACAGACCACTCCGGAACGCTATCTGCTCGGGGCCACAAAGAGACCAAGGGGTGTTCCGGCAAGGAACTGAGAGGCCACTCTGTCCCGCAAGGGCAACGCGTGGTGACCCTGCCACCAGAGGCATACCGCACCTGGTGGGGAACCTGATCCGGATCATACCGGCGGAGGGACTGGTGCCAGAAGACGTTCGCCGTTGCAGGGCTGTATACGTGTCCCCCCATGCAGCGGAGCCACTTCCGGCTTCTGTCCTCCTCTGGGCAGAGGAGAGCGTTAATGACCCGAACTGACACACCCGCCACGCAGGCGGTAACCGGCAACCCGAAACCTGCCAACACAGCGGCCCCGGCCCCCGGCCAGGTGACAACCGGCCCCATTCGTGGTTCCAGAAAAGTCTATTCGAGCCCGGCAGACCGGCCGGACATCCGTGTTCCGTTCCGTGAAATCCTGCTGGACCCCTCTGCCAACGAACCGCCTTTGCGCGTGTATGATACGTCCGGCCCCTACACGGACGAGGCAGAACAGATTGACGTGCGCGCCGGCCTGCCCAAGCCCCGCGCCCCCTGGCTGGCAAAGCGCAATCTGGTTCAGGCCACGCCCCGCGCGGTAAAGCCGGAAGATAATGGCAACGCACAGGGCGAACAGCTTGTTGCCCCCTGCCCTGCCCCGCACACGGTTCTGAAGGGGCAGGCCGGCCAGCCTGTCACGCAGTATGAATTCGCAAAAGCCGGTGTGATCACGGAAGAGATGATCTATGTCGCGCACCGCGAAAATCTCGGCCGCCTGAAAGCAGCGGATGAGGCCGCGGCCCGCCTTGCGGATGGTGACTCATTCGGCGCGGCCATTCCGTCTTTCGTGACACCGGAATTCGTGCGGGAAGAAATTGCCCGTGGCCGCGCCATTATTCCGGCAAACATCAATCACCCGGAACTGGAGCCGGTGATTATTGGCCGTAACTTCCTTGTGAAAGTGAACGCCAATATCGGCAATTCTGCCGTCACCTCTTCCGCCGCTGAAGAAGTGGAAAAGCTGGTCTGGTCCATCCGCTGGGGTGCGGATACCGTGATGGACCTTTCCACCGGCCGCAACATCCATAACATTCGTGACTGGATCCTGCGTAACTCTCCCACCCCCATTGGCACCGTGCCGCTGTATCAGGCTCTTGAAAAAGTGGGCGGGGATGTCAGCAAACTGAACTGGGAAGTGTTCCGGGATACCCTGATCGAGCAGGCGGAACAGGGTGTGGATTACTTCACCATCCACGCAGGCGTTCGCCTCCAGCATGTTCCGCTGACAGCCAACCGCGTGACGGGCATTGTCTCCCGCGGCGGCTCCATCATGGCAAGCTGGTGCCTGAACGGGCATCGGGAAAGCTTCCTGTATGAGCATTTTGAAGAGATTTGTGACATCATGCGCGCCTATGATGTGTCCTTCTCTCTGGGGGATGGCCTGCGCCCCGGCAGCATTGCGGACGCGAATGATGCCGCCCAGTTTGCCGAGCTGGAAACTCTGGGCGAACTGACCCAGATTGCCTGGGCCAAGGGCTGCCAGGTCATGATCGAAGGGCCGGGGCATGTGCCCATGCACAAGATCAAGGAAAACATGGACAAGCAGCTGCGTGACTGTGGTGAAGCCCCGTTCTACACGCTCGGGCCACTGACCACCGATATCGCTCCGGGGTATGACCACATCACCTCTGCCATTGGCGCGGCCATGATCGGCTGGTTTGGTACTGCCATGCTCTGCTACGTGACTCCCAAGGAACATCTGGGCCTGCCGGACCGCAACGATGTGAAAACCGGTGTGATTACCTACCGGATTGCAGCCCACGCCGCCGACCTCGCCAAAGGCCACCCGGCGGCAAAACTGCGGGATGATGCCCTGAGCCGGGCACGTTTCTCCTTCCGCTGGCAGGACCAGTTCAATCTTTCGCTCGATCCGGATACAGCCTGTGCGTATCACGATGAAACCATGCCGAAGGAAGCGCACAAATCCGCTCACTTCTGCTCCATGTGCGGCCCGAAGTTCTGCTCCATGCGGATCAGTCAGGATCTGAAGGAAGATGCCGTGCGTATGGCGGGCATTGAGCAGAAGAACGAAGAGTTCCGCAAAGCTGGCGGCACTGTCTACGTTCCTGCTGAATAAGCCCCTCCTATCCCCTCTGCACCAGATGCAGAGGGGAGAGACCGCGGACTTCAGTAACTCCGCAGACCATATTTTCTAAAAAACACCGATTATTTTTAGTTCTTTATCCGTTTACACCAACCCCTCTCATTACAGTCGGAAACGGGCGCTCTTAGACCCATTCTCGCCTCTTCAGGCTTCCGACACCGCACCGCAGCGAGAGCGGCTGACATCAGGGGGCCTGACACACCCGGCACAGGGACCACGGCACACAGACCTCAACACGGGCATCAACTGGCGATGCGGCACGGTGAGTCTGGAAATAACAAACATTTGATGGCCTCTCATGGCAGCGGGACAAACCGGGACACCCCTGCCTCCCTGCCTTTCCGGATAATCCTGCCATAAAACGCATAAAGCCCGCAGTTTTGGCTTGCCCGGGCACAGGGTTTTACCCCCGACGCACGGGGCCGGATGGCCTGATTTGATAGCCACGGCCTGTCCCCCCCATTCCACATGCGTGGGGAACCGGACTAGTCTGAACTCTCTTGTACTCAGCACAACGAGGGAGCAGATTATCCATGAAGCGCTTTTTCAACACTCGCGAAACACTTGTAGGCGACTCTCTGGATGGTCTGCTCCGCTCCTCCATGGGCCAGCATCTCTGCCGACTGGATGGCTATCCGGACATCCGCGTTGTGATACGAAAAGAGCGGAATCCGGAGCATGTGGCGATTATTTCCGGCGGCGGGGCCGGGCATGAACCCACCCATGCGGGGTTTGTGGGGGCGGGGATGCTGGATGCCGCCATCTGCGGGTCTGTTTTCGCCTCTCCCAGTGTGGATGCTGTTCTGGCAGGGATTCTGGCTGTTACCGGCAAGGCAGGCTGCCTGCTGGTGATCAAAAGCTATACGGGAGACCGGCTGAACTTCGCTCTGGCGGCCGAGCAGGCGCGGGGTATGGGGTATCAGGTGGAAACCGTGGTGGTGGGGGATGATATTGCCCTGCCTGATAATCACTTTGCCCGTGGTCTGGCGGGCACTCTTCTGGTGCATAAAATTGCCGGCCATGCGGCCCGGCAAGGCGAGCCTCTGGCCCGTGTGGCAGAACGCGCCCGCGCTGCCGCCGCGCGCATTTCCTCCCTTGGCCTTTCCCTGAGCGACTGCAACGCTTATGACCCCGCCCACACCAGCCGTCTGGCGGCTGACCAGGCGGAACTCGGGCTGGGCATCCATGGTGAGCCCGGCGCACAGCAGATTGCACTGGCTGACGCTGATACGCTGATGGCGCTGGCCGCTGACACCCTCTCCAAAGCCCTGCCGGCCAAAAACCCACCGGGCCAGCATGAGCGCTACGGCCTGCTGCTGAACATGCTGGGCGCCGTACCGCCCATTGAAATGACACTGCTGCTCACATCCTTTGCCAAAACCGATCTGGCCAAACAGGTTGATCTGATTATCGGCCCGGCCCCCATGATGACAGCGCTGGATATGAATGGCTTTTCCCTGACAGCCATCCCGCTGAATGAGGACATCCGCACAGCCCTGAACGCACCGGTGGAAGCCTGGGCGTGGCCGGGTTCCGCCCCGTTCGGAGCGCCCGCCGTGCGCCCCCTGCCGGAACTGCCGAAAACTTTCCGCTTCCCGCCCTCCTCTTCCCCCAAGGTCGAAGCTGCCATCCGGCTGGCCGCAGAAACCCTGATCAAGAACAAGGACGCGCTGAATGCGCTGGATGCCCAGATTGGCGATGGTGATGCCGGGTCTACCTTTGCAGAGGGCGCTCAGGAAATTCTGAAAACGATAGACCGCTTGCCTCTGGCCGAGCCTCTGCCGCTGCTCTCCACGATCGGGGCAGTTCTGGCGCGCCATGCCGGGGGGTCCAGCGGTGTTCTGCTCTCCATCCTGTTCTCTGCCGCAGGGCGCAGCACAGGCCCATGGCAGAAGGCTCTGCTGGAAGGGCTGAACGCCGTGCAGCAGCATGGCGGAGCCAAACCGGGTGACCGCACCATGATTGATGCCCTGCAACCGGCCTTGACGGTTCTGGCGGACGGAGGCTCTCTGGCGGACGCCGCACAGGCCGCCCGTGCTGGCGCAGACGCCACAAAACACATGACCCGCGCAAACGCGGGCCGCGCCTCCTACGTGCCGGAAGCCAAACTGGCCAACGTGCCGGACCCCGGCGCGGAAGCCGTTGCCTGCGTGTTCGAGGCCCTCGCCCGCAAAATCTGACCCTGCCTGCTGCAAGGAAGGGCCTCCCTTGCCAGAACAAAAAAACGCCTGTGCAGACTGGAAAATCCAGTGCGCACAGGCGTTTTTTCTTAAACCAAGAAAAAGGAAAACATGCTGACTGACCCAGCCTGATTTCCAAAACCGTCAGATAGACCAGACACCCGTTCCGGGCCTTTATCCATGCGTTCTCCAGAAACGAAAAACGCATGGACCATGGCCAAATATCACAACCAAAAGCAGATCATTCTAAAAAGTCGCGCTACGCTTTCTTAGAAGCTGAGATCACCCCGCAGGTAATAGAACCCGCCATTCATGCCAAGCTGGGATGTGCTCATGTAGTATTGCGGTGCGCCAAGATAGCGGTTGTTGTCCGGCACGCGGCTGGGGCGGGCATCAAACATGTTGTTGCCACCCAGTGTCAGCGCCAGTCTGGGGTGCACGCGGTATGTCACTTCCAGATTCGTGATAAATTTCGGTGTGTTATGGAACTCTCTGAACACCGTGCTGGACAGGGAGCTGGTGTTGCCCGCACCCCCGTAATAAGTGAGCTGGGAGGTTGTCTGGCCATACCGGATTTCATGCACCCCGACTGTCCATTTCCCGCTTGTGAAACGCCCGCCAAAAATCATCTTGCTGCGCGGATAAGCCGTGGTGAGATACGCAATACTCTGCGCATTCATCAGCGGATTTCCCTGCGCATCTGTCCCCTGATGGGTCAGGCGCGTGCGGTTGAGGTTGATGGCGACATCCCAGTCGATCCGCCCGATAGTGCCCAGTTGTGTGGGGTAGGTTGCTGTCAGGTCCAGCCCCTGCGTGCGAGTGCTGGCCACATTGGCAAACCAGTGGGTGGAGAGAGAAGCCGGGCTCCATGTATTCACATCACTCGGCAGGGCAAAGCCGTTCATGGTGAGGGCTGACGCCGCCTGCGCACCATAAACCTGCCCGCCCGGCATGATCTGATCACGCAGGTTGATCTGATAAACATCGACTGTCACATGCAATTTGCGGAACGGCTCCATGACAATTCCGCCGCTGGCATTGGTGGAACGCTCCGGCTTGAGCGGAGAGGAACCATTGGCCAGCGCGCCCGGAGAGTTCACGGCAATCAGGCCACGCGCGGCCGTGGGGGAGATAGCCAGTGCGCTGTAATGCTCCTGCGCCAGCGTGGGAGCATGGAAACCGGTCGAGATCGTTGCGCGGAACGCAAGACGCGGAGAAACCTCATAGCGTGTGGCGATCTTGCCGGTTTCGGTATCACCCACATCTGTATAGTGCTCGTACCGGCCTGCAAGATCGACCTGCCAGTGGCGTGTCAGAGAGGTTGCAACATCGACATAGCCAGACACGACATCCCGGCTGAAATTGCCCGCATTGCCGGGGTTGGTGCCTGCCATGGCGTCAGACCCGCTGCCATACAGAGACGCGGCATCTCCGGTGCCGATGGAATAGCTTTCATACCGGTAGGAGGTTCCTCCGGCCACGTTGATGTCATGCGGCCAGCCGGAGAAGTGGAACTTGCGCGAAAGATCGAGACTGTTGCTCCACTGCGAATTGTTAAAGCCCTGCACATCAAAATGTGTACGCGTACGACCGGTGTTTTTCTCCAGCGCCAGATTGGCGGAATTAATCAGACCGATATCATCAAAATCCCGGCCATAGACTGAAGAAAGATCCCAGTTCCAGCCAGCCAGTTTTCCCTTGACCCCTGCTGTCAGCTCGAAATCATTTTCTTCATTGGTTTCCAGCGGGGAATAGCCCCACGGATAAATGGCGGCATAACCGGGATATTTCGCCAGAGAGCTGGCCAGACGATAGTTCTGATAGGACTCCGCATGCCGGTGCGCATAGGTACCCGTGCCGTAAAGCTGAATGCTGTCTGTCAGGTCATACCCGGCCTTGATGGCAACGCTTTCACGCGTCTGCTCGGGCTGGCCCAGCACGTTATTGTCCTTCTGGCCGGTCCGGGCATCCGGGGCGCTGCGGTAGGTGTGATCGGTATGATAGAAATCCCCGCTCACATGCACAAAGCCGCGTTCGCCGAGCCTTGCCCCGCCATCCAGATACACGCCCTGCTGGAAGCCATCCTTGGCGGCGGTAATGCCGGAAATGGATTCCGCATGAAATCCGTGGTCCTGCTTTTTGAGGATGATATTCACCACCCCGGCCACGGCGTCTGACCCGTACTGGGCGGACGCGCCATCACGCAGCACTTCCACATGGTCAATGGCGGCCATGGGGATCATGTCAATATCAACCGCCGTGGAGCCCTGCTGCGGGCCGGGGTCGGCATAGATATTGGCTGTGGTATGGCGGCGCTTTCCGTCCACCAGCACCAGTGTTTCATTCGGGTTCAGGCCACGCAGGCTGATGGAGTCTGTCAGCGCGCCACTGTCAAACCCGCCGGTTGGCATGGTGAGGGAGGGCAGAAGCTGGGCCAGGGCTTCCCGCAGGTTGGGCTGGCCGGTCTGGCTGAGCTGCTTGGCAGACACGACATCAATGGGGGAAAGGCTTTCCCGCGCTTTCCGGCCTGTTTCACGCGTGCCGGTGACAATCACGGATTCCTCACCTTCCGCCGCAACAGCGGCGGGGGCCGCATCCCTGCGGAAAGACTGAACCTGCTGCGGGGTAAGGCTGGAAGAGGCCGCGGGAGAGGCCGTGGCGCGCACACTGCGCGCCTGCGGCGCAGCATAGGTCCGGGCACCCCCATGCGTGGCCTTATGCTGTGCCGCGCGTGTGGTAGCATGTCTGGCAGCCTTGCCTGCCTGCGTTGCTCCCGCCGCAAGGGCCTCGCTTCCGGCAAAGCCGGACAGAAGTGTGGCGGCCAGCAGGGCGGATGCAAACCCCCGCCTGCATTCTGGCATTGTTCGCCGTGCTGAACGAACCCGGATAACTGTTTCTGACGAAAAACCTTTGCGCACAGCAGAACGCTCCTCAACCACACACTTAATAAACACACATGTTGCGTGTTTATTTATGCCACTTTTGATTGAGTGTAATACCAGCAATTACGAAGTTATTCGTATTACCCCTGCTGTGTGATGATCCTGCAACAGGAGCCTGCCGCGAAAAACACAGCAGGACCGCCAGCCGAGCGCTGGCACACCCCTGAAACGCCGACACCCCGTGAAAAGCTCCCTCCCGCGGAAAAGAATTTTCAGGGGTGGCCCTTCAGCCTTTACAGGGCCTGAAGATCATACAGCCTGCGGTACAGCCCGTCCGGCTTCTGCACGAGTTCGGCATGCGAGGCATCTTCCACCACCTGCCCGCGCTCGAACACCAGAATCCGGTCCAGATCCACCACGGTGGCCAGACGGTGCGCAATAACAATTACCGTGCGGCCTTCCATCAACCTCTGCATGGCGTCCTGCACCAGAGATTCGGATTCCGAATCAAGGCTGGCCGTTGCCTCATCCAGCACCAGAATGGGGTTATCCGCCAGAAAGGCACGGGCAATGGCCACACGCTGGCGTTCCCCCCCGGAAAGCTTCACGCCGCGTTCCCCCACCAGCGTGTTGTAGCCTTCCGGCAGGCGGCTGATAAAGTCCGAGGCATTCGCCAGCCGGGCGGCTTCTTCTATTTCCGCCTGCGTGGCATCCGGGCGGCCATAGGCAATATTTTCCGCCAGACTGCGATGAAACAGCGTGGGCTCCTGCTGCACGATGGCAATTTCCGACCGCAGGCGGGACTGGCTGACCGTGGCGATATCCACCCCATCAATCAGGATCCGCCCGCCATTCAGCGGATAAAGCCGCTGAAGCAGCTTTGTGAAGGTGGATTTTCCCGAGCCGGACGGCCCGACCAAGCCCACACGGCTGCCCGGTGCAATGCTCAGGGTGAGATCGGAAAAAATGGGCCGCGCCTGTCCGGGATACTGGAAGGACACATGCTCGAACCGGATCTCGCCTTCGCGGATAGCAAACGGCTGCACAACGGGCAGGTCTTTCACGCCCGGTTCCGTGCGCCACAGGGCTATCAGCTCTTCCATCTCATTCACGGAGCGCTGCACAACGGACACCTGCTGGCCAATATCGCGCAGGTAGCCCTGCACCAGAAAGGTCATGGTCAGAACATAAGCCAGATCCCCCGGCCCGGCCTTGCCGCCCAGCCACAGCCAGACAGCGGCTCCGGCCAGCACAAGCCGCAGGGCTGTAACCATCAGGTTCTGAATGGTCGCGCTGTTGGTGCCGCGTGTCCATGTGTGGCAGGTCTGCTTCTTCCATTCGGACACAACCTGCATCAGCCGCGCTTCTTCCCGCTCTTCCGCACCAAAAGCCTTCACCACGGCATTGCAGGTGATGGAATCCGCAAGAGCAGCCCCCATCTTGCTGTCCCACTGGTTGGCCTCCCGGGCGGAGGGGGCCACGTAGCGCAGCGTGAGCAGGCTGGAACAGGTGATAAACACCACGGAAAGCACGCCCAGCAGCAGCCCCATAAACAGCCAGTGCCATGCCAGAACCACCGTGGTGAGCAGCAGCAGGCAGACTTCGGGAATGAGCATCAGCAGGAGTGTGTCATCCAGCATGTCCACCGCCCACATGCCGCGCGTCAGCCGCCGCACGGTGGAGCCTGCGAAGGTGTTGGCATGCCAGTCCGTTGAAAGCCGCTGGACATGGGCAAACGCCTGAACGGCAATTTTCTGCATGACCCGCGTGCTCAGATGCGTAATGCCCAGATAGGCCGCACGCTTGCCCAGCACGTTCCCGATACCGCAGGCCGCCATGCCGGCCAGCATCCACAGCGCATCACGACTCAGGCCGGAATCCGCCGCAGGTTGCGCCACATCGGACACCAGACGCCCGGCCAGAACGGGCATCAGCACATCCAGCACGGTCGCGAGCATCACCCCGGCAAGAGTCACCGCCAGCGGGCGGGGAAATTCCAGCCAGCGGCGCATGACAAACTTCAGGACATCAACAAACAGGTTTGGCCCCCGCGCGGCACGACCCGCGTCGGAAGAGGAGGACGGCATCAGAAAAATCCGAAAATAAGGAAGGGATTTGGCCAGCCCCGGCTGAGGGCTACTCGTCCATCTGTATCGCGCACCCCGGTATTTGGCAAATAACCCGCCTCCTTTCCTGCCGCCCGGAGATAGACGCAGGCACGCCCCGCACGGTAGAAATTTCCTATGGCCAGACAGACTCGCGCCCCTGCCAGAGCAGCGGCAAAACCCGCAAAACCCCCCGCCCCCAAACGCCGCACCGCAAAACCGGTGCACCCGGAAGCGCCCCCTGAGCCCCCCCGCAAGGCCCCTCGCAAGGCACCCACCGAGGCTGCCACCACAGCAGACAGCAAGGCCATCGCCCCGCGGGACATGACACCGCCCGAAATTCTCCAGTTTCTGAGCGACTTAGCGCGGGCCTGGCCGGATGCGGAAACCGAGCTGCACTACAGCTCGCCCTTCACTCTGCTGATTGCCGTGGTGCTCTCCGCGCAGGCGACGGACGCCTCCGTCAACCGTGTCACCCCCGCCCTGTTTGCCGCCGCCCCCACCCCCGCGGCCATGGTGGCGCTGGGGGAAGAGGGCGTGGCGGCGTTGATCCGCACCATCGGCCTGTGGCGCAACAAGGCGAAAAACGTGGTGGAACTCTCCCGCCAGATGCTGGAGCACCATAACGGCGAGGTGCCCGGCACGCGCGAGGCGCTGGAAGCTCTGGCCGGTGTGGGCCGCAAGACGGCCAATGTGGTGCTGAATGTGGCGTTTCACCAGCCGACCGTGCCGGTGGATACGCATGTGTTCCGGCTGGCCAACCGCACGGGCCTTGGGCGCGGCAAAACGGTGGAAGCGGTGGAAGCCGCTCTGGAGCGGCGCATTCCCGCAGACATGATCCGCGACTCCCACCACTGGCTGATCCTGCAGGGCCGCTACGTGTGCAAGGCGCGCAAGCCGGAATGCTGGCGCTGTGCCGCCAGCGAGCCGTGCCTCTACCCGGCGAAGACAGACCGCCCCACCCTCAAGCCGCCACGCCGGACGGCGTGACGCCGCCGCTTACAGCCAGCCCGCCAGTTCATTCCGGGCGAGTTGCTCCAGCACCGTCACGGCTTCCGCACTGTCATTCAGGCAGGGGATGAGGGTAAATTCCTCCCCTCCCGCCTTGATGAAATCTTCACAGACTTCGTTGCCAATTTCATCCAGCGTTTCAATGCAGTCCGTGATGAAGCCCGGCGTGATGACAGCAATGCGCTTCACGCCCCGCGCTGGCAGGGCAGCAATAAACGGAGCCGTATACGGTTCCAGCCATTTGGTTGGGCCAAAGCGCGATTGGAACGTGAGCGGCAGGGTCTGCTCATCCATCCCCAGTGCCTCGCGCAGGGCCTTGACGGTCCGCTGGCACTCCGCGAGGTAGGAATCGCCTTTGTCCACATAGTCTTTCGGCAGCCCGTGGAACGAGGCCACCAGCATCTGTGGCGGTGTGTCCAAAGTGGCCAGAGCCTTGCGCACGGAACCGGCCAGCGCCGCGATATAGCTGGCATTGTCCGGGAAAGGCGGAAGCGTGCGGACGGCGGGCTGGTTGCGCAGTTTCATCAGCGCACGGAAAAGCTGGTCATTGGCCGTAGCCGTGGTGGTGGCGCTGTATTGCGGGTAAAGCGGCATGGCCAGAATACGGTCACACCCCAGCTCCAGCAGTTCCCGCACGCCTGATGCCACAGAGGGCGTCCCGTAGCGCATGCCCCAGACAACCGGGACATCATCCGCTTCAAACCGTGCCCTCAGCCCGTCGGCCTGCCGGCGCGTATAGCCGCGCAAGGGGCTTTCATTGTTCGACTTGTCCCAGATGCGCGCGTACGCCTTGCCACTCTTGCCGGGGCGGACTGTCAGCACCACCCCCTGAAGGATGGGCTGCCAGAGCAGCGGAGAGCCTTCAATCACCCTCCGGTCGGACAGGAATTCGGAAAGATAGCGGCGCACGGCCCGATACCCGGTATCCTCCGGCGTGCCCAGATTAAGCAGCAGGATCCCGGGGCGGCCTTCATACCGCGCTTTACCAGTCGGATGCTTGCGGGGGGGAATGTGGTGGAAGACCATGAGACCTCTTACAGCGCCTTGAGTCCAAGCCTTATGCACTTGAGCATGACAGAGGGCAACGCAAGCCCCCCAACCCCGCTGGCCGGGGCCAGAAACCCCGCCTGCGCAGCCTGATTGGAAAAGTGCCGCACCCGTGCGGCATACACCGTCACCTCAAGTGTAAAATGCGTAAAGACATGCCGGACCACACCGCAGGCCTGCCAGTCCGCTGTGAGCGGGGCCTGTGACAAAGCCTCGGCTTCCGGCCACGGGTCCGCACGCCAGTCCGTGCCGGGCAGTTCCGTCATGGCGGCCAGCAGGCCGGTTTCGGGCCGCTTGCGCAGCAGTATCTGCTCGGCCGCATCCAGCGCCAGAAAATGCGCGCCGTATCGCACAGGCCGCGCCACTTTAGGGGCCTTGCGCGGAAGAGTGGCCGCAATACCGGCCTTGTGTGCCGCACAGCTCTCCCGCCACGGGCACAGGCCGCAGGCCGGGGCACGCGGGGAACACAGGGAAGCCCCCAGATCAAACAGTGCCTGCGCAAAGTCAGACGGGCGCGCCTGCGCTTCCGGGCTGTCATTCAACCCTTCGGCCAGTCTGGCCAGTGTCTTGCGGGAGGCGGGCAGAGGCTCTTCCACCGCAAAGAGGCGGGCGGTAATACGCTCCACATTGCCATCCACCGGCACAACGGGCACGCCAAACGCAATGGCCGCAATGGCCGCCGCCGTATAGGCGCCCACGCCCGGCAGGGCGCGCAGGCCCGCAACATCCTGCGGGAAGCCCCCCAGCGCCACCACCTGCTGCGCGCAGGCATGCAGGTTACGCGCCCGGGAATAATAGCCCAGCCCGGCCCATGCGGAGAGCACATCATCCCGCTCCGCCGCCGCCAGCGCCTGCACGGTAGGAAACTTTTCCAGAAAACGGTGGTAATAGGGGCCAACCGCCTTCACCGTTGTCTGCTGAAGCATGATTTCACTCAGCCAGACAGGGTATGGCTCAGCACACCCCTCCGCCTCGGCCCGCCATGGCAGGGAGCGGCGATGTCTGTCATACCAGTCAAGCAGGAGGCGGGCGGATGGTTTTTTCACGGAGAGTGTTATGACGAAGGAGAGTCCCTCCGGCAAGACAACCGGGCGCAAGGCTGAAGCGCCACCGGCTCCACCCCGCCGCGCCATGACAGCCCGCAGTCTGGCCGCCCTGCTGCCGAATGTGACAGCCCCCGCTTTCAAGAAACGCTCTCCGGCCGGTGTGCAGCTTTTTACGGACTGGGCGGATATCGTCGGGCCGGCCCATGCGGCTGTCACCACTCCGCGCAAGCTCTCCACCGGCACCCTGACCATTGCCTGTGCGGGGCCTGTGGCCATGGAGCTGCAACATCTCTCAGAGGCCCTGATTTCCCGCATCAATACATGGTGCGGGCAGGCTCTGGTCGCGCGCCTGCGGTTTGTGCAGGACCCCGCCGCCGGGCAACGCATGGCGGCACGCCGCACCCCGAAACCCACCACGCGCCCGTGCCATCTGCCGGACATGGAAGATGGCCCCCTGCGGGCTGCTCTCGAATCTCTCGGGGCACATATCGAGCAGAAAAAGACGGGAGCTTAAGTCTCGCGCGAAGAAGAGCAGGAAAAGGCTTCACACTCCTCTTCAATCTTCATCATTTTTTTAAGTGCTTTCTTTAAAATGACACATTGTTGGGCGTTAAAGCCCTCGCAATAACAGTAAAGTGACAACCAAGACCCCTAATCTTCCATGTCTTACGGACATTATACGTCCTCTCGTGCCTCCGCACACCGGTCCATCAGGACCTCTTCGGCGCACCATCCTTTTGTAAGGAGGCCGTGCCCGAACGCCCGGGGAAGCGGTTGCCAGACGCAGCCTGCAGCACGACAAGACAGCTCACAGGACCCAGACTATGCTCATGAAGACGGAACTTGCTCTGACAATACGCACCACCGCCGCCCGCCGTGCCCTGCGCCGCCATGGGCGGGAGAGCCTTTCCGATCTGAAATTTCTGGAAAAATGGGAAACCACGCCCAGCAATACCGCTGCCAGCATTTTGCGGGCGGGGCAGATCAGGCGCACCAACCCGGACCTGATGCGTGAGATTGCCCACAATATCCACCAGAACAGCGAGAGAAAAAACGGCCACAGGTCACGCTGATTACTGCTGCCGGCCGCCCTGTTTTCAGGTCACAATGCCCCGATCTGCTCATGTTATGATTGCATCCGGCTTTCAGCAGGGGCACCATGCCGCCATGGTTCCGATTTCTCAGCACCGCAGGTCCTCCCGGCAGAAAAAGCGAGCGCTTCCCGCGCTGTGTCTGGGCGGTCTGGCAACGCTTGCCGCCTGCGCGGGGCCAGCCCGCCAGCCCTCCGCGCCACCCGGTGCCGCCGTCAACCAATGGAGCCCCTATATTCAGGAAGCCTCGACACGCTTTGCCATCCCTCAGGCATGGATACGGGCGGTGATGCAGCAGGAATCGGGCGGGCACCAATATATGCATGGCCGGCTGACCCGCTCCATTCATGGGGCGGTGGGGCTGATGCAGATTAAACCTGATACCTACCGGGAACTGGCAAGGCGCTACCATCTGGGCTCAAACCCCTATAACCCGCATGACAACATCATGGCGGGCAGCGCCTATATCCGGGAACTGTATGAGCGCTTCGGCTCCCCCAATTTTCTGGTGGCCTATAGC
The DNA here is from genome assembly GCF_011516935.1 of Acetobacter farinalis. Taxonomy (GTDB): domain Bacteria; phylum Pseudomonadota; class Alphaproteobacteria; order Acetobacterales; family Acetobacteraceae; genus Acetobacter; species Acetobacter farinalis. The sequence continues at coordinate 10,970 of NZ_WOTF01000007.1, read as the reverse complement.
TGCGGGCCACAATGCGCGGAAAACCACCGCAGAGGGAAGGCCTCCCTGCCTTCCTATGCGCGGACCTATCTGGCGTCTGTCCGCCCGCATCTGAATGACCCTGTTCCGGCCACCCTGCGCACCACCGAAATGGCGTACAGCCCGGCCCCCGCCCTTCCTGCCGCCCCGCAGGTGCCTGAAAATGTATCAGGGAGCGCGCCCGACTCTCCTGCCCTGCCCGCCCCTTCCGGGGTGGATGAAGAAGGCATCGCCGTTTCCTCCGCAGCCGGGACAGACCCGGACCTGACAGCGCCAGCCGTGGCAACCGCCGCTGAGCAGACACCTTATCAGGCGCCTGCCGCCGCCACACTCTGGCAGCAGGACACAGGCGGGAACGCCATGATCCAGATTGGCGCATTCTCCACACAGGAACGCGCCATGCAGGCCGCAGCCCTTGCCAGACAGTCCTCCGACAGTCTGGCCAGTGCCGTCAACCGCATTGAACTGATCTCCGCCGCCGATGGCCGCCAGGTCTGGCGCACACGGCTGGCTGGCCTTTCCGTCACGCAGACAGGGCCAATCTGCTCACAGCTCCGCCAGCAAGGCCTGGCCTGTATACTGGTTGTTGATCAGTAATTTTTTTCTATTCCTTGTTAAGGTTTTTCTTATAGGACTATATTTCCTGTAAAGCATACCTTAACGCGGCCACAATCGGCCGACATTACCACGGATAACTCTTGCATAACGCGTTTATAAATAACGGACACCGTGACTCATGCCCACTGTAAACAGACCTGGGTTTCACAAGACTGAAACTGCCATCCTGCGCGTGCGCCTTCTGGGCCACATGGATGTAACCTCTCTTGCTGATGATTCGCTGCTCCCAAACGGCACGAAAACCAAAGGACTGCTGGCTATTCTCGCGCTGTCTGACCGGAGGCCCGTCGCCCGGACACGGCTTGCGGAACTGCTGTGGAGCCAGAGATCTTCCGAGCAGGCCCGCGCCTCCCTCCGGCAGGAAATCCACCGCCTGCAGGAAACACTCAGCCCGCTGGGCGTGCCTGTGCTGGACGTGCAGCGCCAGTCTCTGGCGCTGCTGCCGGGGCTGACCAGTGTGGATGCCGAACGCTTCATGACAAGCACCCCCGGCAATGTGCTGAATCTGCCCGAAGCCCCGGCGGCCCTGCTGGAAAACCTGACAGCCGTGGACCCGGCCTTCAGCGTATGGCTGGCCGAGCAGCGCACCCGCCTGCGCCAGCATATCCTGCACCAGCTTGAGGCCCTGCTGGCCACAACGCCGGAACCAACGACAGCACGAGAAGCCGCCCGCCGCCTGCTGCGCATGGAGCCGCTGCATGAAGGCGCATGGCGTGCACGCATTTTCTCCGAAACGCTGTGTGGTGAGCAGGGTGCGGCGCTGCTGAGCGCTGAAACCTGCATCCGCGCCTTTCAGGAAACCGTTGGCGCCCCTCCGGGGGAAGAGACCATGCGGCTGATTTCTGAAATCCGCAGCACACATTACAAGGGCACACGCCTCGTCTCCCGGCAGGAAGACCGCGCGCTGCCCCGTTGGGCAGAGACCACCAGCCCGGCGGAACCCGAGCACGCCCCCCCGGCGCGCGCGGCGCTGCACGGCAGCAAACATATCAGCACCCTGGTGTTCCTCTCCTGCCCGGACAACGTGACAGATCAGGCCGTGATCAGCCTTGCGGAAGAATTTCGGGATGAACTGTGCCTGTCCATGGCGCGGCACGAGATTCTTGATGTCATCATGCTGCCGCAGCGCTTCCCGTCCGCCACACCGGAAGATCTGGAAATTTTCCGGCAGAAGGATACGGATTTTATCCTCAGCGTCACGCTGACATCCCAGCAGGACGGCAAACCGCACCTGACCCTGCAAGCCTTTGACACCCGCCTGAACGGGGCCATTGTCTGGGGCTACAGGCTGGCCTTCACGCAGGATATGCTGATCCGCCTGTCCAACCGCATTTCTTCCGTGCTGGTCTGGACCCTGCTGATGACGGAATCCCGCAGGCTCGGCAGCAAGCCGCTGGCCGAACTGGCTCCTATCGGCATGGCACTGCGGGCCTTCAACCTCAGCCTGCGGAATGACCCGGCCATCGCGCATTCCATTGATGAACTCCTGCATCAGGCGGAAAAACGCGCCCCGGAGGAAGCGTTCATCCTGTTTGTGCATGGCCAGTACCTGCTGCTTCAGGCCTTTGAGCAGTGGGATACCCCGCTGGCGAGCCTGATGGTCCCTATTGTTGACCTGATGCGCCGGAACCTCGCGCTCGTCCCCACCAGCATGAGCGCACGCTTCCTTCTGGCCGTCAGCCTGCTGTACATGCAGCGGCGGGAGGAAGCCCTTGCCCTGCTCCAGCAGATGGAAGCCGAAACCCCGGACCCGCGGGACAGCCAGTTTATTCTGCTGGAAGGGCTGCACGCCCTGACCGGTGGCGATGCCACAACAGCCGCGCGCATCTACACGGACTTTTTCAACATGCTGCCGTTCATGCCCATGACGACAGCCGCGGACCCCAATCTGGTCCTGTCCTGTTTTCTGGCCGGACAGCACACGCTGGCACTGGAAAAAGCCCGGAACATTCTGATTACCAACCCGAATCGCACCGCCATCCTGCTGCCGGCCCTGGCTGCGGCCTCTGCTCTCGACCAGCATGATCTGGCTGAGGAATATGCCGAGCGCCTCTGCCTGCTGCAACCGGACCTGACCGCCGCACGGATTGAAGCCCATTACGCGTATCTGCCACCGCATATGGTAAAACTCGTTCTGGAAGCCCTGAAAAAAGGCGGCTTCCTGCTTCAGGACCACGCCCCCCTGCGCCCCCGGCCCGCCGAGAGCGCAAGCAGACGCTTGGCGGGATTGCCCCGACAGGATATGAAGAGAACCAAGACCCATTCGACCATGAACCGGACCTGATCCTGCGCAGCGGCAGGCCGGGGAACATCGGCGCCCCGCCGCCGAAGGAGCCGTATCGACATTATGCCACGTCGTCTCATGCCCTGCCCGCCCGCTTCCGGTTCTGCCTCCCGCGGCTCCCGGTCTTCTTTCTGGCTGTCTGGTGCCGCCCTTTCCAGCCTGCTGCTGCTCACCGCCTGCTTCGGCGGCGGCCACCGCACCAGCAATGGCCTGACCTCCCCGCGCAACCACCTTCTGCATGAAGACCGTGGCGCATCGGGTGGGGAGGACGTGCTGAAAGGCGGCGTAAACGCCTATCTGTGGCGCGCAACGCTGGATACGCTCTCCTTCATGCCGGTTTCCTCGGCGGATGCGGAGGGTGGCATTATCCTGACAGACTGGTACACCCCGCCCGCGGCCCATGGGGAGCGCTTCAAGATAACGGCGTTCATTCTTGACCGCCGCATGCGCTCCGATGCCCTGAGGCTGACGGTTTTCCGGCAGGTCCAGCAGGGCGGCGAATGGGTGGATACACCGCCCGCCGCCAACACGGCCTCTGACATTGCGGCCCGCATTCTCTCCCGCGCACGCAAGCTGCGCGCAGATAACGGCAACCGGGACGACTGATCTCCCGGCTACCCCGCCGTTCCGGCCCGCTGAGGGCCGGTTTTCCCCGCCTTCAAAATCACCCGCGCGAGTTCCATGACACAGCCTGCCAGCACGCCCAGCACCTCGGCGCCCTCCTCCACAGGGGTTGCCTTCGATTTTCAGACCGTTGAGCCCCGGTGGCAGAAAGCGTGGGATGATGCCGGTGTCTTCACCGTGCCGGATGTCCCCCCGGCCGATCAGCCCAAATACTATGTGCTGGAAATGTTTCCCTACCCCTCCGGCCAGCTCCATATGGGCCATGTCCGGAACTATGCGCTGGGTGACGTGGTGGCGCGGTACAAGCGCGCCCGTGGCTATGCCGTGCTGCACCCCATGGGGTGGGATGCGTTTGGCCTGCCGGCGGAAAACGCGGCGCGTGAACGCGGCGTCCACCCGCAGGACTGGACACTCAAAAACATTGCCGCCATGCGCGCCACCCTCCAGCGCCTTGGCTTCTCCCTGAACTGGGACCGCGAAATCGCCACCTGCCTGCCTGAATATTATGGCAAGCAGCAAAAACTGTTTCTGGACTTCCTTCAGGCAGGCCTTGTCGAGCGCCGGGAAAGCTGGGTGAACTGGGACCCGGTAGACCAGACCGTGCTGGCGAACGAACAGGTGGTGGACGGGCGCGGCTGGCGCTCCGGCGCGCTGATCGAAAAAAAGAAGCTCTCCCAGTGGTTCCTCAAGATCACCGATTTCGCTGAGGATCTTCTGGAAGGCCTGAAAACGCTGGACCGCTGGCCGGACCGCGTGCGCACCATGCAGGAACGCTGGATTGGCCGTTCAGAAGGGGCGCATATCACCTTCTCCCTGCATCAGCCGCCGCAGGGGCTGGAGAGCAACCTGAACGCGGTGGAAGTTTTCACCACCCGCCCGGATACGCTCTTCGGCATGTCCTTTCTGGCCATTGCGCCTGACCATCCGCTGGCAGCGTGGGTTGCACAGAGCAATCCGGAAGCGGCTGAGTTCATTGCGGAATGCCGCCGCCTCGGCACCTCGGTGGAAGCAGTGGAAACGGCTGAAAAGCGCGGCTTCGATACAGGTCTGCGCGTCAATCATCCCTTCATGGACAAGAGCTTTCCAATCTGGATCGCCAATTTCGTGCTGATGGATTACGGAACGGGTGCGCTGTTTGGCTGCCCTTCCGGAGACCAGCGCGATCTGGACTTCGCGCACAAATACACTCTGCCCGTCACGCCGGTTGTCCTGCCGCATGGCAAGACCGAGGCCGAATTCGTCATTACCAAAAACGCCTTCACCGGCGATGGCACCCTGATCAACTCGGGCTTTCTGGATGGTCTTTCCACGGAAGACGCCCGCAGGGAGGCTATCACCCGGCTGGAAGAACTGGGGGTTGGCAAAGGTGTGGTCAACTGGCGCCTGCGGGACTGGGGTGTGTCCCGCCAGCGCTACTGGGGTTGCCCCATTCCGGTCATCCATTGCGAAAGCTGCGGGGCCGTTCCGGTGCCGGACGCCCAGCTTCCGGTCAAGCTGCCGGAAGATGTCACGTTCGACAAACCCGGAAACCCGCTGGATCATCACCCCACATGGAAACATGTGGACTGCCCCTGCTGCGGCAAACCGGCTGTGCGTGAGACGGACACGTTCGATACGTTTGTTGACAGCTCATGGTATTTTGCCCGCTTCACCGCGCCGCATGCGGACACCCCGACAGTGCGCAGCGCCGCGGATGGCTGGCTGGCGGTAGACCAGTATATTGGCGGGATTGAACACGCCATCCTGCATCTGCTCTATGCGCGCTTCTTTACCCGCGCCATGCGCAAGACCGGGCATCTGGACCTGAGCGAGCCGTTTGCCGGCCTGTTCACACAGGGCATGGTCAGCCACGAAAGCTACAAGGACTCTGCCGGAAACTGGCTGTATCCCGAAGAAGTGGAGAGCCGCCCGGAGGGTGTCGTGGCGCGCGCCACGGGAGAAGCCGTGACGGTTGGCCGTGTGGAAAAAATGTCCAAATCCAAGCGGAACACGGTGGCCCCTGTGGCCATTATCGAACGCTTTGGCGCGGATACCGCCCGCTGGTTCGTACTCTCCGACAGCCCGCCGGAGCGCGACATGGAGTGGACGGAAGCCGGGGTGTCCGGCGCGGCCCGCTTTGCCCAGCGCCTGTTCCGCCTTGTGCGCAGCGTGGCGCAGGATGTGCCCGCGCAGGATACCTGCCCGGCAGAGATCGCACCGGAAGCAGATGCCCTGCGCCGCGCCACCCACCGCACCGTTGCCGCCGTAACGGAAGCGCTGGAAACCTTCACCATCAACGTGGCCGTGGCCCGTATCCATGAGCTGACCTCCGCTCTGGCAGACGCCGAAAAAACACCCGATGCCGCAGGCATGGCGTTCGCCCGACGCGAGGCCGCCCGCACACTCTGCCAGTTGTGCGCCCCGATGATGCCGCATCTGGCGGAGGAAATGTTCGCCCAGATGGAACCGGCAGGCCCTATGGTGGTACAACTGCCCTGGCCTGATGCGGACCCGAGCCTGCTGGCCGCCACGCAGGTCACACTTGCCGTGCAGATCATGGGCAAGCTGCGCGGCAAGATTGACGCCGCACCGGATGAAGACAGCGCGACCGTGATTGCCCGCGCGGAAGCCGAGCCTAACGTGGCGCGGCTTCTGGAGGGCAAAAGAATTGTCAAACGCATTCATGTGCCCAACCGTATCGTCAACTTTGTAACGGCAGGCTGATGTTCAAACCCCGCACCCCGCAGATTTTCCTGAACGGCTCTCTGGCAGTCCTGCTGCTGGGGGCTCCTCTTGCGCTGAGCGGGTGCGGTTTTCAGCCACTCTATGGCGAACGCGCGCATGACCCGCAGATTCAGGCGGAACTCAAGCGCATCTACGTTGCCAATATCCCCGAGCGTGTGGGGCAGCAGGTGCGCCTTGCCCTGCAGCAGGATATGGCGGGTGATGGCCCGGAAGACCCGCAAGGATACCGGCTGGTCGTGCAGCCCTCCATCGGGTCTGAAGCCATTGATATCCATGCGGATAACACCTCGGGCCGTGTCCGCATGAACGGCCATGCCCACTGGATGCTCTATACCGTGGAGCAGTCTCCCAAACTGCTCGCACAGGGGGATGCCTCCGCGCTGGATGGCTACACAGCCACCTACGAACAGTATTTCGCCCAGACCCTGAATACAGAAACCGCAAATGGCCGCATTGCCAAGGCACTGGCCGACCAGGTGACACAGCAGGTTTCAACATGGCTCCGCACGCAGGCCACTCCGGCCGAGCGCCGTGATCAGGGCCCCAAGGCGTTCTACCCCATTCCCAACGCCATTCCGAATTCTGAAAAAGATACCCCGATGGAGCAGGAAGGTGCGGATGCCATTCCGGATATGGCAACCGGCCGTGGCGCCCCAAGCTCTACCGGTGGCCTGTAACGGCTGAGGGCACGGACCAGCCCCATGAAAATTGATGCCCGCACCCTGCCGCGCGTTACCCGGGACCCCGGCTCATGGCGGGTCATCCTGCTGCACGGCGAGGATACGGGGCTGATCCGTGAACGCGCGCTCTCCGCCACGCAGATGGTTGCCGGCAGCAAGGATGACCCGTTCCGGGTGGCCGTGCTGGACAAGGAGACGCACGACAGGCTGGAAGAAGAAGCCACGGCTTTTTCCCTTATGGGGGGCCGCCGCGTGGTGCGTGTGCGGGATGTGGGCGATACCCTGCTGAAAGCTGTGACGCATGTTCTGGAGCAGAACACGGATACCCTGGTGGTGCTGGAAGCCCCGGACCTTCCCTCCCGCTCCAAACTGCGTGCCCTGCTGGAAAAGCACCCCGAATGCGCCAGCGTAGGGTGCTACCCGGAGGAAGGCCGCACACTTGAAGCCACCATTACCCAGATGCTGGCCAGCCGGAACGTGCGGATTGATCAGGATGCCCTGCACTGGCTGACAGGACGACTGGGGGCCGACCGGGGCGCTGCCCGCAGTGAAGTGGAAAAGCTGGCCCTGTATGCGGGGGACAAAGGCACACTCTCCCTGGAAGATCTGTATGCCTGCATTGGCGATGCGGGCAGTGTCTCTGTGGAAGACGCCGCCTTTGCCGCCATGGAAGGCCGCCGCGCGGAGGCCGATCTGGCCATTGAGCGCGCTCTGGCGGAAGGCACCAGCCCGATTGCCATTGCCCGGGCCTTCCTCTCCCACCTGCACCGCCTGCGGCGGGTGCGGGCGGCCATGGCGGATGGCGCCAGCCGGAGCGATGCCATCAAGGTCTTGCGGCCTCCTGTTTTTTTCAAACGCGCCAACGGTTTTAACCGGGCAGCAGAACTCTGGACGCTTCCAGCCCTTACCCAAGCCGTGCAGGAAACACAGGCGCTGGAACTCTCCTGCAAACAGACCGGCGCGCCGGATACCCTGCTGTGCAAACGCTACGTGGCGGGGCTGGCCGCCCGTGCGGCACTGGCAGCTCGGCGCTGAACCCTGCGCCCTTGCTCCGGCGGGATGCTTTCAGTATAGACAACAGGGTGTGTCCGCGTAGCTCAGCAGGATAGAGCACAGGATTCCTAAGGTAATTGGGCGCCATGACGGGAAACCCCATGGTGTATCCGCTCAAATTCGGGGAACGCTCTGGCCATCTCTGGCCGTGCCGATCCCGAGCCAAGCCGCGCTCCGCCACGCTGGAGCCGGAAGGTGTAGAGACTGGACGGGCGGTGCCTACGAGCCTGAAAAGGCTTACGGCAAAGGGACAGTCCAGACCACGAACGCCCGGCCCCTGAAGGGGGACGAAACCAGGCGGCGGTGAAAGCCGAAGTGGGATGAATCCTGGGGCCATGGGTTCGAATCCCGTCGCGGACACCACCCCCATCCGTGGAAGGCCCCATACAGGTCCACCACAGTCGGGGGATGAGTGGTTTCCCCTCATTAAACCTTCATTGATATCGATAGACTTCCGCAAACTGCCAGAATTTCCGCGATTATCATTCCTCTTTGAAATAAACTCTACAGATGCGTTTAAATCAAAGCGGTAACAGCAGAAATCTGCACTCCCCATGAGGCACCAACACCCAACTCCAACACGAGGCCTTTCCTGTATGGATTTAAAAATATTATACTTTTTAAAGAAATTTTCTTAAATTTTTCAATACAATGATCAAAAATGCAGAAAGCCCTATCGGTGAGTCTTGTAATAAAACGACCCTGCGTATTTTTCACAACGCTGGCACACAAAAGGACGTAAAACATCCATCACTGCACCAAAAATCACTCATAACTTCTACAACTTTAACTTCCACGAATTCTATTGTCACGTAAAGGTGGAATAAATGCTATCTTTTCCCAGTCATTAACTTCTTGGGCTTCAAAATCTATTATATTTTCCGGCCAGCACCTTAAATACCCTCCCTCCTCCAAGAAACAAAAGCTTGGATTTCTATCTGGCGAGAAAAATATATTACCTTTTTTTTCACCAACCGAAAGATGTATTAATGCAGATTCAGGCTCTTTATAGAGACTAAAAATCCGTCCATTACTTTGCGCACAAAGGCATGGCATTCCATCATCATAATCAATACCTACAGGCATCATTCCCTCAGGGGTCCTTAAAAGAGAAGCTGCACAAAGACTACGCGTCTTGGGATCATAATAAATCTGAGATCCGTGCGTGGTAATCAAAACCCCTTTATCTAAATGACTCCACCACAAAAAATCCGAACATGAAAAAATATTTCTTATTAAGAATGAATTCATAGAATTAATTAATATCTGAGCTTTGATAATTTCATTTCTATTTGCCAATTCGAAACACACTCCCCCCATAAGTCCTAAATCATTATACACATCGGAACTTCTTTTTTTATTTGAAAATTTATCAGACATCAGAATATTATAAATTAAACTAGGCTTACTCCTTCCTTCTCTGTAAATTTTATTAATGATATTATTGTTATTTTTTCTCCTTATATTATTTATTCTTCTTGTTAGTTTTTCTGTTGTTTTTTTATTATCTTGGAAATCAAAACACTCCATTATAGTCTTAATTGACTGTACGCCAATCAAGCTATCAATCACGATATGCCCTGCGTAAAAAACAGGGATAAGAACGGATGACTTGCAGCGCCGAGACGTTTCGTAGGCCTGAAAATTATCCACCTCCTCGCTAGGATCATAACAAATATAAATTTCACCTTTTGTGTCTTCTGGCTTTATGGCCATATCTTTCATATATTCTTTTATATATTGCGTATAATGCTCTGGAAGACTACAGTCTTCATGATAAATACTAAACTTCGGTGCCAAAGCCAAGACATAATCAGCGTTGAGTCTATTTGAATATTTAATGGCGGCATACCCCCCCATAGACGGACCAAAAGTTATTACTTTCTTTCCTTCTGTCATACTTCTACATATAGAAATAACTTCTTCCATCTCCGAAGAAACATACCAATTTTGCTTCTTAGTTGTTATTCCAATACATGTATAATTCAATTTTTCAGCAATAGGTTTAAGAAAATAGGTGTCCTCTGCATCTTCTTCATGATACAGCCCCATAAACGTTATTATTACAAAATCTTCAGCGCCAGCATGAAAATGAACGACAGTGTCATTCCCGTTATAAAGAATTTCTGTGAAGCCCATCTCTGATCCAACATCTAAACATTACATTTTTTTTATTATTCTAAAAAAATACACGGATCAAGAAAAACTCAACCGTAACCCCACACATATTATTGAATGCAACAATAAAAATCTGGATGAATTGATGGATAATTAACAACAAATAAAATAAATACGTGTTTTTGATTCATTTTGATTTTAAAAAGATTTCATTATTTATTTAATAAATAGAGTTATTTTTTCATAATTCGTTTTTTGATTTTGCTTCCTATGCCCTTAACGGGATAAATATAATTTATAACCTTAAAATATTTCATTTTTGAATATTTCCATTACTCTTATCCGTTATAAAATAAAAACCATGCAATTTTTTTCATTACTATTCCACTTGATCATTTATTTATTATGATAATATTTAATTTATTTTATTATATATTTTGCAACCACTATCCAGACTCAGGCATAAAATCAAAATCTGTAACTCTGGATTCCTTTTAATCGGAACAAGCAGGCGTTACCCACCGTGTTAATCCCGTTAAAGAATGCGGTCTCCGATTCCCCCAACAGTGAGACAAGGCTTCCTTACCCTCTCTCCACAACTATCGGCCAAGTCACAGCGTCTTATCCATCTCCTTGATGGACTGATCCGCCTCATCTGTCAGGCGTTGTATTTCTTCTTCGCTTCTGTTCGAAGAGGTTATTTTTTCCCTGTAATCCTGAATTTTCCTGATTACATCATCTGGAGGGTTCGAAAAACCCCCTGGTTTTGAGAGCTGCTCTGTGATTCCATTTCCCTTGAGTTGATTGGGGGCATGGATCATGAAGCAGACTGGTTTCTTTGATGTTGAAGA
>NZ_WOTF01000006.1 GCF_011516935.1 Acetobacter farinalis | reverse complement strand
ATGCCAAATCCACGCCTCCATGAACTCCTGCCATGGCACTGGAAAACCCTTCACCACAGCAATAATACCATCAAAGCCTGATTACGCCCGCGGCTCTCTCCGGATGCTTACCATCTGTCCGCAAGCGGTGCGCGTGATGGTTCAGCCGCCTGTCAGAGAGAGTGTTGTCCAGGCGCGAGCCGACTTCGGGCTCTACGTCCGAGGGAAACCCACGTTGTATGTCGAAGTGGTCGGCACCGTCACCCGTGACGGACGCTCGATCTCAGAAGACGCCGAAGGCCTCCGCAACGCTATCGAGGAACGCCTGCTCCGCTATGTCGGGATGGCTCCGGTCGAAGTGCTGCACATCGATGAAGTATGCGATCCTGCCAGCCTGACGGCGCGTTTAGGTCAAGCTTTTGCTAGGGCTCAAGCCTTGTGAGCGCCTGACCTCAGTGAAGGCGAACGGGGGCGTGCACCAGGACAAGCCCCCGTCGGCTCCGGGTCAATGATGGAGCATGATGAATCGTATCAGCAAGGCCGCAGCGATCAGATAGAAAATGAGTGTCTCCAGGGCCACTGGAAGAGGCTGGGAACAGGCCCGACCGCGACGCGTTGAACCGCAAGGTCCACCTGATTCCATATCAGGGACATCCGCCCGGACCACCAGCTTGAGGACGTCCGCCAGAAGGAAGAGCGTTTTCCGGCCGAACTTGTATTTCGGGAGGAGCCCCTTGGCGACGTATCGGTCAACCGTCGCAACGTCGCATCGCAGATAGATCTCCGCTGCCTCGAGCCGGGTGATAAAGCGCCCCAATAGGCCAGACGTCTGTATGTCGTGCACCGCATGCACTCCTCAAGCCATGACGGTCGACCATCGACCGTCTTGTCGAACCACCTTGCCGAGGAGCTGGGGCTGTCTTGGGGAGGACGTTTGCCCTCGGTCACGAGGGGCTATGCTATGTTCTGTCGGGATGGAGAAATATTAAACGAAAAGGCTCCTCAGCGTATTCTTGTTTTGTTCTATCAGAATACGCGGCGTTCTGCCAACACAAATCGTTCCAACGCGGTTTGAAGCCGCCCGACGCCACAGGAAACCGCAAACCATAAGGTGGGATGGATGATGGGAGCGTAAAATAAATCACTCGCAACACACTGATTTGTTTAATGTTTTTTGATTATGTTGGCGGAGGGGATGGGATTCGAACCCACGGTACGGCTTGACACCGTACAACGGTTTAGCAAACCGTCGCCTTCAGCCACTCGGCCACCCCTCCGCAAGAAGAGTGTGAAAATACACGACGTTTGCAGAGGTGCTTTTAGGGGGTTCTGAACGTTCCGTCAAACCCCCTGAAAGGCTTATTTGCAGGTTATTTTCGCTCTACGCGAAAAATTATGTGCCCGGGCTCCGTCTGCCCGGGCACTGCCCGGTGCACTTATGCGTCCAGCTTGGATTTCAGGGCTTCGTTCACCAGCGCAGGGTTTGCTTTCCCCTTGGTTTCCTTCATCACCAGCCCCACAAAAAATCCGAACAGCTTGTCCTTTCCTGAACGATATTCGGCAACCTTGTCGGCATTGCTGGCCATGACAGACTCGATGGCGGCATCAATCACGCCTGTATCCGTCACCTGACGCAGGCCTTTTTTCTCCACAATCGCATCCGGGCCTTCCCCGGTTTCCACCATGTCTTCAAACACCTCTTTGGCAATTTTGCCATTGATGGTGCCATCCGCAATCAGGTCCAGCATCTTGCCCAGCGCTTCCGCGCTGACAGGGCTGGTTTCAATGGTCTTGCTGGTGCGGTTCAGGGCGGCAAACAGGTCTCCCGTCACCCAGGAAACGGCCAGTTTGCCATCACGCCCTTTGGCCACGGTTTCATAAAAATCCGCCACCGCCTGCTCGGCCACCAGAACGCCGGCATCATAGAACGGAATGCCGTAATCGGACTGGAAACGCGCCCGCTTGGCATCCGGGAGTTCCGGCAGGGCGGCCTTCAGCGCATCAACCCATTCCTGTTCAATCACCAGAGGCAGGAGGTCCGGGTCCGGGAAATAGCGATAATCATGCGCGTCTTCCTTGGAGCGCATAGTCCGGGTTTCACCCCGGGCGGCGTCAAACAGGCGTGTTTCCTGATCAACCTCGCCACCGCTTTCCCAGATTTCAACCTGACGGGCCGCTTCAGCCTCAATCGCCTGCATGACAAAGCGAATGGAATTGACGTTCTTGATCTCGCAGCGCGTGCGGAACGGCTCACCCGCCTTGCGCACGGACACGTTCACGTCCGCACGCATGGAGCCTTCTTCCATGTTTCCATCACACGTGCCGAGATAGCGCAGAATCTGACGAAGTTTACGCAGATAGGCCCCGGCTTCCTCCGGCTCACGGATATCCGGCTCGCTCACGATTTCCATCAGCGCCACGCCGGCCCGGTTCAGGTCCACCATCGACTTTGTGGGGTCCTGATCATGGATCAGCTTGCCTGCGTCCTGCTCCATATGCAGGCGGGTAATGCCGATTTTCCGGATTTCGCCGCTGGAGAGCTCAATCTCGATCGTGCCTTCGCCCACAATCGGGTGTGCGAACTGGCTGATCTGGTAGCCCTGCGGGAGGTCCGCATAGAAATAGTTTTTCCGGTCAAACCGGCTTTCCAGATTGATGCGTGCGTTCAGCCCCAACCCGGTCCGCACGGCCTGCGCCACGCATTCCTTGTTGATAACCGGCAGCATGCCCGGAAACGCCGCATCCACCAGACTCACCTGAGAGTTCGGCTCAGCCCCGAATGTAGTGGATGCCCCGGAAAACAGTTTGGAATTGCTGACAATCTGGGCGTGCACTTCCAGCCCTACAACAATTTCCCAGCTCCCGGTTTTACCTTCAATCACGTAGCTCATACGCCTGCCTCCGCATGCAGGGTGGGCTTGTGGGCAAAGCCCGCAGCCGCCTCGAGCGCGCCGCCAACAGACAGCACGGTTTCTTCATCAAAATGCCGCCCGATAATCTGCAGCCCGAGCGGCAGACCTCTGGAATCCAGCCCCACAGGCACAGACAGCGCCGGAACCCCGGCCATGCTGGCAGGCACGGTGAAGATGTCATTCAGATACATCTGCACCGGATCATCCATGTTCTCACCCTGCGCAAAGGCCGCACTCGGTGCGGTGGGAGTCAGCAGAACGTCCACCTGCTCAAACGCCTGCACAAAGTCACGCTTGATCAGCGTGCGGACTTTCTGGGCTTTCAGGTAATACGCATCGTAATACCCGGCGGACAGCACATAGGTGCCCATCAGGATACGGTTACGCACTTCCTGCCCGAACCCTTCCGCACGAGTGCGTTCGTAAATGCCATCCAGCGTGGGGGCATCCTGACGTTCGCCAAAGCGAATGCCGTCATACCGCGCGAGGTTGGAAGAGCACTCCGCCGGAGCAATGATGTAGTACGTGGCCAGACCATATTTGGTATGCGGCAGTGAGACATCCACCACCTCGCATCCGGCTTCACGCAGCCAGGCAATGCCCTGCTCCCACAGTCTGGCGATTTCTTCCGGCATGCCGGGAGCACGGTATTCTGCGGGAATACCAACTCGCAGACCCTTCACGCTCTTGCCCACAGCCTTGGAAAATTCCGGCACGGGGCGGTTGGAGCTGGTGCTGTCTTTCTCATCAAACCCGGCCATGGCTTCCAGCATCAGCCCGGCATCCGCCACGCTGCGTGTCATGGGGCCAGCCTGATCCAGCGAGCTTGCGAAGGCAATGGTGCCCCAGCGGCTGCACCGGCCATAGGTCGGCTTCAGCCCGACAATACCGCAGAACGCAGCAGGCTGACGGATGGAGCCACCGGTATCCGTGCCGGTTGCGGCCAGCGCCAGACCGGCGGCCACAGCCGCGGCAGAGCCACCGGAAGAGCCACCAGGCACCAGAGCGGCATCATCCCCTTTACGCTTCCATGGGTTCAGCACGGAACCAAAGGCGGATGTGATGTTGGCCGAGCCCATGGCGAATTCGTCAAGGTTGGTCTTGCCCAGGAACACTGCGCCCGCATCCAGCAGGCGTGCTGTCACGCTGCTTTCATAAGGCGGCACAAAATTGGCCAGAATTTTGCTGGCGGCGGTGGTTTTCACACCTTTTGTGCAGAACAGGTCCTTCACGCCAACCGGCAGGCCGTCCATCAGCCCGGCTTCTCCCTTGGCATAGCGGGCATCGGCGGCATCAGCGGCAGCCAGAACATCCTGCTCGGGCAGAACCGTAATATAGGCATTGAGCTGCGTGTTCAGGCGGCCAATGGCGTCCAGATGCGCCTGAGCGAGCTCACGGGCAGAAAATTTGCGGGCAGCAAGCCCCGCGCGCGCTTCGGTAAGCGTCAGTCCGGTCAGCATCATTCAACAACCTTGGGTACTGTATAGAAGGGGCCGGATTTTTCCGGCGCACAGGAGAGGATGGCATCACGGCAGTTACCGTCCGTCACCACGTCTTCACGTTGGCGCAGAGCCTCTGTTTCAGTCCCCACCATGGGGGGCACGCCCTCAACATCCACCTCGGAGAGCTGATCAACCCAGCCCAGGATGCCGTCCAGCTTCTGGCGGACGTTTTCAAGCTCCGCGTCTTCAAGGCCGATGCGGGCCAGTTTCGCAATACGTCGGGTGGTCGCGAGGTCGAGCGACATGAAAGCAGACTCTCTTCAGCTATGGAGGAAAAAAGCCCTAGCATAATCGGGCGCAAGGCAACATACCGTGCAGACATGGCTCTGTTCAACCTCTCCGATCTCGCCGCCACTCTGGCCCCTGAAGCGCGCCTGCTGGGCATTGACCCCGGCCGCAAGCAGGTAGGGCTGGCGCTGTCCGATGTGTCCCGCATGGTGGCCACCCCGCTGGAAACCGTAAAGCGCGGCAAGCTGGGAGCCATGGCGCAGCATGTACGCGCTCTGGCGGAAAAACACGGCATTGGCGGTATGGTGATCGGTATTCCGCTCTCGCTCGATGGCTCTTTCGGCCCCGCCGCACAAGCCAGCAAGGACTGGGCCACGGCTCTTTCCGAACAGTCCGGCCTTCCCGTCTGCCTGTGGGATGAGCGGCTTTCCTCTTCCGCCGTCAACCGTATGCTGATTCAGGAAGCAGACCTCTCACGCCGCAAGCGCGATGATATTGTGGACAGGCTGGCCGCGGCCTATATCCTTCAGGCCGCACTGGACTGCCTGCCCCGCCCTTGAACATGATGGGACCAGCATGGCAGAACCGGGGGAAGCGGGAGGTTTTTTTCACACCTTTTCTCAAGAATTTTACCGCATACCTCGCACAGGCTACTCTCATATTTGCCATAAACCGGCGGCATGACGAGTATAGCGTAGTGAACCGTATGGAGACCAAAATGGCACTTGCGACATTCCGGACCGCCCTCACCACCCTTCTGGGAGCTGCGGCGTTCACGCTTACCCTTCCTGCTGAACCCGCTCATGCTGAAGAACAGGGAGCTCTGAGCCGCACGTGGAATGACACGCGTCAGGCAACAGACAAAGCGTGGGATAAAACCAAGGAAGGCACCTCCAACGCTTGGGACAAGACCGCGGCCGGTTCCGAAAAGGCGTGGGATAAAACCAAGGAAGGCACCTCCAACGCCTGGGACAAGACCGCGGCCGGTTCCGAAAAGGCATGGGATAAAACCAAGGAAGGCACTTCCAACGCCTGGGACAAGACCAAGACCGGCTCCGAAAAGGCGTGGGATAAAACCAAGGAAGGCACCTCCAACGCCTGGGACAAGACCAAGACCGGCTCCGAAAAGGCGTGGGATAAAACCAAGGAAGGCACCTCCAACGCCTGGGACAAGACCAAGACCGGCTCCGAAAAAGCGTGGGATAAAACCAGGAACGCGACATCAGACGCGGCTGACTCTACAAAAAACTGGGCCAAGCGCACTGGCAAAGCTATTGGAAAATGGGGGGATAAAGCTGGTAAGAATATCAGCAACACATTTTCTGGTGACGGGAAATAAAACTATCCGCTCTCCAAAAAGCCCGCCCTTTCAAAGGGGCGGGCTTTTTTTTATGTGTTGTACATGCTTTTCAGGAGACCGTCAGAAAACCCGAGGCCGCAAGGTGGTGAAGGATTTTTGCAATGGGAAACGCGCCGCAGCCCTCACACACTCTCCGCCGTCCAACCCGGAAAAGCCTTTACTTAAACCCTTAAAAGATATGGCTGCTATGACCACACGCGCCGCAGACCACGCCACTGCGCCAGCCGCTGTCGTACAGAAGCCCGTGTTTTGCTGGCAATGCCTTTCAAGGCAAGCCAGTAAGCCCAGAATGCTGTCATGTTAGCCTCCGAATACTGCCATACTGCAAAATTCCTAATAATAATGTCTTCAGTATGACAGCATGACCCTTAATATTGACAAAACATTCTTCGGGAATATTTCATACAAACGTCACACTACACCGAGCAATCAGAGTGCTAGAACGCCGTCAGCCACAGTTCTGAACGGCAAAAGACAGACCATGAAACACGCTATGATACTTTCCAGCACAACACCGACCAATGAGAAATGGCGTGAAGCTGTTCATGAAACGCTTCGCAAAACACTCCTCTACATCTGGGAGCAGCCTGCTTCCGTACCATGCCGCGCACAGCGCCCCATGCCACACAGAAACACGCCTGCCCAGCCTTCAGCTCTTGCCTTGACCAACCAGACCGGACAATAACGCACGGCATTTTCTGGTTCAGTCTGAGAATGCTGAGCGGCCTCTCCGTCCCTCTTCATGCACTTTAGACATGGTGTTCGGCCTGCTCTTTCCAGACAACAGCGGCACGGGACCTGTTGAGGCCTCTCTGCAAGCAGGCTTCTTGCTTGAAAACATCAGACATGAGGACAGGCCTCACCCCGGCAAGGCTGGAAAAGCGGGTGTCCTGACCGTCAGCCTTGGTCGGGCAGGCCCTCACGCTGGGCGAAATGGCTGACGGCATCAAGCTCGTGAAGCGAAACCTCACGCTTGAACACCAGATGCAGATGGCGCGTGAAACGCTCCGTGAGCAGGCAGATGTCAGGTCGATACCGAGACAGTTAAGAACAGTCTTATTTCGATGAGAGAGCGGATGCCGGATAAAGCCTGCGGGCAACCCGCTCCATGGTCAGGCCCTGCACGATGATGGTGAACACAACCACGCCGTAGCAGACAGGCAGCAGCAAATCGCGCAAATCTCCGGGCGGCAATCCCAACGCCAACGCGACCGAAATACCACCCCGCAGGCCGCCCCAGGTCAGGATAGCAAGAGCACGCCCCCGCTTCCATTGCCGAAGATGTACCGGGAGAGTGGAAAGCAGCACGCTCAATGCCCGCACGGCAATAGAGAGCGGAATCACGACAAGCGCGGCCATTACCGTAAACAGGCGCGGCGTGATTTCCAGAATTTCAAAGCCGATAAGCATGAACAGCAAAACGTTCAGCACCTCGTCAATGAGCGTCCAGGCGCCGTCCAGCTCCCTGCGAGACGGCACATCAAAAACAGACTGACTGGAACTGGTTCCGAAGCACAATCCAGCCACGACGACGGCAATCGCGCCCGACATACCTAACTGGTTGGCTATGCTGAAAGTTCCAGTCGCCAGAGCCAACGATGTCAGCAGATCAATATGCGGATCTCGCTGCCGCTTGAGCACACCCAGTGCGATCCACCCGGTTACTGCGCCCAACAAACCGCCACCAAGCGCCTCCCGGCAGAAGCTCAGGGCAATTTCAGAGACAGTCACCCCATGGCTGTCCCCGGTCGCCAGCCCAATCGTCACACCGAAAATGACAACCCCCACACCATCATTAAAGAGACTCTCGCCTGCGAAAACGGCCTGGAGTGGTCCCGGCAGCCCCAGACGTTTCAACATTCCCACGACCGAAACCGGGTCAGTCGGTGCAAGGATGGCACCCAGTACGATGCACCATGCAAAAGGAACGGGGTGCCCCAGCAAGGGGAAAATATACCATGCCGCGACCGCCAGAAAGACGACAGCCAGCACGGTCCCCAGAACAGAGAGAGCAGCGACGGACGCAAGCTTTGCGCGAAGATGCCCAACATCCACCTGCATGGCCCCGGCAAACAAAAGGAGCGACAATGCACCGTTCAGAAGTGCCGTGGGGAGATTTATGGCTCCGAGCATGGATCGCGGGAGAGCCTGAAGATCATAAGCCGGGATCAGCGGATTCAGGATCATGACCAGCAGGGAGGTCAGCAATGAAAAGACCAGCACGCCGATCGTCAGCGGCAAGCGAAACGTGTGATGATTAAGAATACTGAAACCGGCGCAGAGAGTCAGAAGTAGGGCAAGGAGGCTGATGGTGTCCATGTTTCATCGCTGCTTCCTTCCGCTCTCCACGTCAAGAAAAACCCGTAATACCTGGCTTTTGAAACGGATCTGCCCCTGTAACCGGGTAGCCCCTGACAACGCAGTATCCGGCAAGACGAAGCAGGAAAATCATCGCTATAATGCGTTCCCCCAAGGCCGGAATTCTGCCGCCCTCCGACACCCTCACCATCCTGCCGCTCGGCATCACCGATCCGGACACTATCAGGAAAGCGTTCGCGCAGGTCAGCGATATCGCCGGGCTGCCAGAGCTGACAACCGCAGCACACACCCAAGATTCATCAACGACGGACCCCCTGGAAAATGTCGGCCTTCTGGTCGGCATGATCGACACACCGATGACAAAGAACTGGAATATTCCGAAGAGCAGCGCGACGAGCGTCGTGACAGAAGCCTATAACTGCATTGCCGCAGGGGCTCTCGAAATTCTGGCCGACGATACGACGCGCGACCTGAAATCAAGGCTCAACACGAAAGGCGAGGAACTGTATCCTTGGATGCATGCGCAACTCCGGGCGCTGATGGCATCATAGAAGCGGCGGGGCATTGATCAAGACGATACGTCGCTTCAGTTCGCTCCCGCCGAACCGCCTGCGCTCGCGGCCAGAGACAACAAAACTGCCGACTTGTTATGTCACTCATGTGCCAACGCACAGCGGTGCCGTTTTCCCGGAACATCCAGGACTCCATGGTCAGCCGATACTTGCCCTCCCCAACGCGTGTTTCCAGATGATAGTGATGGTTAGAGAAAAAAGTATGAACTGTCGGAAATGGGGGGGGAAGCGAAATGTCCGCTCTTGGCTGGCAGGCCAGTTACCGAGACATTCCTCACAAGAGCAACATGAGATTTTATTGATTAGGTAAACTTTATATGGTTATATGCCAATCAATGTATAACCGCACCTAAAGAGATAAAGATGGACCCGGTTCGAAATCCGTTTGCTCCCGGGGCTGGCTCACAGCCGCCCGAGTTAGCGGGGCGTGAGGAAATTATCACGACTACCGAGATAGCTCTAAAACGTATTCTACTTGGGCGCCCTGCCCAATCGCAAATGCTATTGGGTTTGCACGGTGTCGGCAAAACTGTTCTTCTAAACCGAATCGAACAGGTTGCTGAAAAACTAAATTACCTCACCTCTTTTATAGAGGCACCAGAAGATCGGACACTTGCCGATCTGCTTTATCCAAAAATCTATCAGGTTCTTCGTAAACTATCGCTATTTGAGAATGCAAAGACTGCCACACATAATGCTATGCGCGCTCTTCGCAGTTTCGCAAGCGTATTCAAAATTTCTATGGGCGATTTTGAAGTATCGGTCGATCCCGAGCCAGGAGTGGCGGACAGCGGAAATCTTGAATACGATATCACCGAACTCTTTTTTAAAATTGGCGAGGCGGCAAAAGCTGCTGGCCGAGGATGGGTGTTGCTGATTGATGAAGTGCAGTATCTTTCACCTGCAGAGTTAGGCGCGCTGATTGTTGCGATTCATCGCATCAATCAAAAAGCGTTGCCAGTGCTATTATTCGGGGCAGGTCTTCCCGCAGTAGCAGCCCTGTCCGGGGATGCAAAATCATATGCGGAAAGACTTTTCATTTATCCAAAGATAGATGCTTTGAATAAATTAGATGCTGCAAATGCAATTCGGCAGCCGATCGAAAGTGAGGGTGAGTCTATAGACGAAGATTTTCTATATAAAATTGTTAATTTAACAAAAGGATATCCTTATTTCTTACAAGAATGGGGGTTTCAGGTATGGAATGCATCAATGCAATCTCCGATTAGCATAGATTGTATTCAAGCCGCCGAGAAAGAAGCACTTAGAAGGCTCGACGAAGGTTTCTTCAAGGTTCGTATTGATCGCCTAACGCCAAAGGAGAGAGAATATGTCATCGCAATGGCACAGCTAGGAGCGGGGCCATATCGTTCAGCAGAGGTCGCCGACAAGCTCGGCGAAAAACTCACGACACTTGGACCTAGACGCGCACAAATCATTGCGAAGGGAATGATTTACAGTCCTGCGTATGGAGATATTGCATTTACTGTTCCAATGTTTGATGAATATCTTAAGCGTCATTGGATTATAAGCTAGACATCACCAGTAATACTATCCCAAGGCGCGGACATTATGCCGGGTAGCCGGCAGTGGCGCAAAACAAGAACGAAGAGTAGTTACCGCGAATATCCGCTATCCGCTCTACACCAAGACGTCGGGAACGACCGACATGAGGCGAAAGCGGCCATTTACTACTTTCTCTTACCTTTGCACATTGCCCATACCCGCTTGACTTGGCTGACGCTGCCCCCGGCTAGACGAGCGGTTTCCGCGATGCTGCTCCCGCCCGGAGCGCGACAACGCGAGCGTGCAACGCCCGATTGGGTCTGCACCCGCCATAACGGCCTGCCGCTTTCGCCAGTTCTATCCCCTTGCCGTTGGCGTTCCCTTCGATCCTCATCGTCGGCGGCGGCCATCTGCAAGGCTAGGCGCAGAAGCATTTCTTGTGCGGATTCAAGAACAATCCGAGCGACGCCTTCGGCCAAGGCTGTCACTTCCGATAGATCTACAACACCGAGGGTGGCGCGCCGTGCGCCTTGATTACAGATAGCTTTCACAAGCTGCGCCGCGTCGGCAAGAGGCAGGCGGCTGATGCGATCCATCTTTTCCGCGATCACGACTTCACCGCCTTGCAGATCGACGATCCTCCGCAACAACTCAGGCCGGTCGCTCCGCGCGCTCATTGAAGAGGTCGCAAGCGCCATTGACCGGGTCGCAGCCCTATCAGTGGTAAATTTCAATTTGTGTGCTGGTAGCGTGCCAGACTTAACTGCGAAGGATAGCAGTCCAAGTGCATAAGCTTCAGAAAACAGTGGGTTTTCCACCGGTCAAAGATGGTGGGCGCAACAGGGATTGAACCTGTGACCCCTACCATGTCAAGGTAGTGCTCTACCGCTGAGCTATGCGCCCATCTTTGACCGTGGGCCGCGTTCTATCTCGCTTGCGTTCAAAGTGCAAGCCCTCAATGATGGGCTCATGAAAAATATTACGCACAGCCTGATCAACCGGGGTCTGGCCAAGGTTTTGCCTGAAAAGCCAGCCAGCGGACAAGAAGAAGCGGACCGCGTGCAGGCTCCCGCCCCGGTGCTGGTTTCCGGCCAGCCGGAAACCCCGGTTGTGCTGGCCTCCCCCCATTCGGGCCGTTTCTACCCGGAACTTTTTGTGCAGGAGAGCCGCCAACCTCTGAACATCCTGCGCAGCGGGGAAGACAGCTATGTGGACGCCTTGGCGGCACAGGCGCACGCGGCTGGCCCTATGCTGGTCCATGCAACCTTCCCCCGCGTGTTCTGTGATGTGAATCGCGCCGCGTGGGATCTCGACCCCCGCATGTTCAGCACGCCTGTGCCAGCCTTCGTGCGGGCAACGCATCGGGGTCTTGCCGGGTTGGGGTCTGTGCCCCGCGTGGTTGCCGATAACCGCCAGATTTACCGGAGCCGGATGCCTTTCATGGAAGCAGCGCTCCGGGTCCGGGATTACTGGATGCCATATCATGCCGCTCTGGCCGGCACACTGCGCCAGACACAGGAGCGACATGGCCTATGCCTGCTGCTGGACCTTCACTCCATGCCCGACGCGCCGGAAGCCGGAAACCCTGATTTTGTTCTGGGTGATGTTTACGGGGCAAGCTGCGCACATGTTCTGGTACAGACAGCGGAAGACGCCCTGCAGGACTTGGGCTTCAGAACATCACGCAATACACCATACGCAGGCGGATATATCACCCAGCATTACGGTCGCCCGCGTGACGGAGTGCATGCCCTTCAGATAGAAATGCGCCGCAGCCTGTATATGGATGAGCAAACACGCCAGAAGCACGCAGGCTTCTCCCGCCTGAGCGACGCTCTGGCGCAGGTGGCAGAACGCCTTGTCTCGACGCTGCGTACGTTTGAGACGCTTTAGAAAAACCTTCGCGTTTTCAAAACGCCTTGAGAAAACGCTCCGGAATTCTGTGCAGACCGCTTTCAGCGCCCGCGTTTATAATCCCTGCAAGATCAAGATCCCCCAGAGATGTTTCCGAACGCGTTGCCTGAAATGTCCTGATGAAGTTGACCATGGTCCGATCCGCCATCCGGTGCGAGGCACCATGCTCCAAGGTCAGCGCCCGCTCACTCCACCGCAGGTGGCGTGTGATGTTCAACCGTTCCAGCAGGGTGTGTTGATCCGCATATTTCAGGTGAAACATCCATAGGTCTGTATCCAGATAAGCGGGTTCCTCGCAGGCATGAAAACCGGGCTGCCAGGTTAGAGGCACGGAGGAGAGAAGCGTTTTGCACGACCAGAAGCGTACCGCACCATAGGATCTTTGCGCCAGAATGGGTTTGTCCCACTGCACAGGTGGCAGATCCGGTGCGTAATCAATCACATCCACCCCCACACAGCGGAGGCTGGGGGCTGGAGCCCGCTCTACGTAGTCCAGCAGGGACGAATACCGCGCAGGGTCCGCCACCAGAAATTCATCACAGTCCGTGAAGAGAACATACCGATAGGTTTTGAGAAGCTGTTTCTGAAACGCCTCAACCTGCGCGCAACGGTCAATCTCATCCACTTCACCCCGCGGGACGGGAATGACCTCACACCCGGGCAGAGCAGGCAGGGCATCGCTCCCGTGGTCCAGAACAAAAATATTCCCCGCCCCGGCCTGCCGCCTGTAATAATCAGCCCAGAGCGGCAGCATGCGGTGCTCGTTATACACCATGGTCAACACGGCCAGCGGTTTGCGCGTATCCGGCCTGAACAGGCGCAAGAACGCCGCTCCCCATTTTTTCCATCTCGTTTTCATACGCCCCCCTTTCCGGGTTTGAGAGAAAAGTCCTGCCGTTGCCTCATTTATACCTTTGTCGAATGATGCTCTTTCTGCGGGAGACGCTTCGACCTGATGGCCGCTGGCCACAGCAGGGCCGAGGCTGCCCCCATTCAACCGTCCCGCCTGCTGAAGGCGCATGGCGCACCCAGACGCCATACTCAGGAGAAGACAGACAGATGATCACACGTTTCCCGGTCCTGATGGGTACAGTCTCCAGAAAACTGCTCGGCGCGAGTGTGCTGGGGGCCACCCTGTGCAGTCTGGCAGCGTGCCAGCCTGCACCGGCCACAGCGAGTGAACAGGCCGGAGCTACACCCTCCGGCGCGGCCCTGCCGCAGAGCGTAGCACCGCAAGCCCCGGTGCCGGGTACGGCACAGAGTGCAACACCCGGCACCATGCCCCCCGGCCAGCAGGCCCCGGCCCAGAGCAAAAAGCGCATTGGCATGGCCAATCCGGCTTCGCTCCACTGCCTTAACGCCGGAGGCAAGCTGGAGATCCGCACCGCGTCCTCCGGGGGGCAGTATGGCGTGTGTCACCTGCCGGATGGAAACAGTTGTGAGGAATGGTCTTTCTTCCGCACAGGCCAGTGCACCGCCGAGTCCCTGAAAAACCGCTGACGTTCTGCATCGGGAGATATTGAAAAATTCTCCCGATCATCTCATCTCCTTGAAGATGCAGGAGGCGGCAGCGTCTGGCCTGAGGGCAGATACTGCCGCGCTCATGATGCACAAGACGCATGAATGCGGGGATATGATGACTGAAAGAGCTACGGGCGCCACGCCCGCAAACGGCAGCGAAACACGGGAATTCAGCGCGGAAGTCGGGCGGCTGCTCGATCTTGTCGTGCATTCGCTCTATTCCGAGCGGGAAATTTTTCTGCGTGAACTGGTTGCAAACGCCGCTGATGCCACGGACCGCCGTCGTTTTGAGGCGTTGACCGATGGCGCGCACGCCCTTCCCGAAGACGCAAAAATCCGGATCAACCCGGACAAGGACGCCCGCCTGCTGACCATCAGTGATGATGGGTCAGGCATGAGCCGTGAGGAACTGGTTTCCAATCTGGGCACCATTGCCCGCTCCGGCACCCGCGCCTTCGGCCAGAAGCTGGAAAACGCGAAGCCGGAAGACCGCCCGAATCTGATCGGCCAGTTTGGCGTGGGCTTCTATGCAGCCTTCATGGTGGCGGACAAGGTGGATGTTGTCTCCCGCCGCGCTGGCTCGGAGGAGGCCTGGCGCTGGACGTCTGACGGAAAAGGCTCCTACACGCTGGAACCTGCCACGCGTGAAAAGCCCGGCACCGATATCACACTGCATATCAAGGAGGATGCGGACGAATTCCTTGATAGCTGGCGCCTTGAAGCCATTATCCGCAAATGGTCCGACCATATTGCCTGGCCCGTTACCATCCTCAAGGACGGCACGGAAGAAGCGGCAAACGAAGGCACCGCCCTGTGGCGCAAGCCGCGCAGTGAAGTGACGGATGAACAGCTGAACGAGTTCTATCGTCACGTCACCCACAATTTCGATACACCGTGGGACACGCTGCACTGGCGCGCTGAAGGCACGATTGAATTCTCGGCCCTGCTCTTCATTCCGGGCAGCCGCCCGTTTGAATTTGCCGAGCAGACACGGGAAAGCCGCGTCAGGCTGCATGTCCGCCGGATGTTCATTACTGATGAAGCCACCATCCTCCCCTCATGGCTGCGCTTTGTGCAGGGCGTTGTGGATACGGAAGATCTGCCTCTGAACGTCTCGCGCGAGATGCTTCAGGCCACCCCGGTTCTGGCGCGCATCCGCAAGGCCGTGACCGGCAAGGTGATGGGCGAACTGAAAACCCGCTCCAAAGATGAAGAGGCCTACGCAACCTTCTGGGAAAACTTCGGCCCCGTGCTGAAGGAAGGCATGTGGGATGACCCGGCACACCGCACAGAGGTAGCGGCTCTCAGCCGCTTCCGTTCCAGCGCGGTGGAGGGGCTCACCTCTCTGGATGCCTATATCAGCCGTATGAAGCCCGAGCAGGACGCCATTTACTACCTGACGGGAGACAATGCCGAAACACTCGCCTCCTCCCCGCAGATTGAAGGGTTCAAGGCCCGCGGTGTGGAAGTGCTGCTGCTGTCTGATGCGGTGGACTCCTTCTGGCCGGAACGTCTGGGCACCTATGAAGGGAAAACGTTGCGCAACGTGGCGCAGGGCCAGACGGACCTTGAAAAATTCGGCGCGCCCGCAGAAAGCGATGCCGAAAAGGCCGACATGGACACGCTGGTCCCTGCCCTGAAAGAGGCTCTGGGTGACGCGGTGTCCGACATCCGCGCCACAGACCGCCTGGTGAACAGCGCCATGGTGCTGAGCGCGCCCGAAGGAGGCCCGGACCTGCAACTGCAAAAGCTGATGCAGCGGAGCGGCCAGAGCCTGCCCTCCGTCACACCGGTTCTGGAACTCAACCCCGCCCATCCGATTGTCCATCATCTGGCCGGGCTGGTGAGTGCTGGAAAGCCGGTGGACGCACTGGCGCATATCCTGCTGGATGTCGCCAGCATCCAGAATGGCGAAACACCAAAGGACGTAAACGCCTTCTCCCGCAGGCTGATGGATTATCTTGCGGGCGGTGCTGAAACCCACACCGCATAAGCACTGGCCCCCTCTTACCCGGAGGGGGCCTTTTTTTGGGCGTCTATCCCAGGCCCGGCTTCTCAGGCCTCGCGTTTTTTGACCGCGTTCCAGACATCATCAAGATACTCTACGGACTGATCCTGCATGGAGCGGCCCTCTGCCGCCAGATGCGCTTCAACCGCCTGAAAGCGGCGCGTGAATTTGTCGCAGGCTTGCCGCAGACACGCCTCCGGGTCCAGATTCAGGCGTCGGGCCAGACTGGCGATCGAGAACAGGACATCTCCCAGCTCATCCTGCATTTTGGCCCGGTCATTCGCCGCCATTTCCACGGCGAATTCTTCCATTTCCTCATGCACCTTGGCCACGACACCCTGCACGTCCGGCCAGTCAAACCCCACACGCGCCGCGCGGGAGGCGATTTTTGAAGCCCGGAGCAAGGCTGGCAGCGCGGGGGGAATTCCCGCCAGAGCACTGGAATGCTGGCCCGGAACCCCTTGCTTCTGGCGTTCCCTGTCTTTCAGCTTTTCCCACTGCTCCGGCATGACGGCAGAGGCTGGCTGTGCGGCATGCGGGCTGTCCGTGCGGGCTGCGGCCTCTTCCGAAAAGCCCAGCACATCCGGGCCGAATGTCACGTGCGGATGGCGGCGGATCATTTTTTCCGTAATCATCCGGGCGACTGTCGCGAAGTCAAAATGCCCTTCCTCTTCCGCCAGCCGAGCCTGATAGACCACCTGCAGGAGCAGGTCCCCCAGCTCATCCGGAAAAGCCTGCCAGTCCCGCTTCTGAATGGCATCCAGAACCTCGTAGGCTTCTTCAATCGCGTATGGCGCTATGGTCTCATGCGTCTGCTCCCGGTCCCACGGGCAACCGTGATCCGGGTCGCGCAGGCGGGCCATCAGCGCCACAAGGCGTGTCAGCTCACGGGCGGCATCTGTCTGCCCCGCGGTTTCAGTCTGATCCTGCGCCGAAGAGGCGTCGTGTTGTGCACCCATAAGACCCTGCACTTCCTTTCAATACCCTTGTGTGTTCCCTCCAGCGGCCGGAACAGAAAGCCTCTTCCCGCATACCAGCCCCGCACCCGAAAGGTGTTTTTCATTCCCCCCCCTTTCGCCACAGGGGACTTACCCCATACTATGCACAAGCAGAGAGACCGAACAGCCACGCACCACAGGCCCGTGGTTCAAGGCGAAGAGAGAGGACCTCCCACGATCAGGGCGGATGAGAACGGTATGACACAGCAGCCTGTTATTTTTATTGACGGAGAAGCCGGAACCACCGGGCTGGGTATTCGGGAGCGCCTGTCCGCGCTGCCTGTCACGCTCCACTCCATCGACCCCGCCCACCGGAAAGACCCGGCCGTCCGCAAGGACGCCATGGCGGCCGCAGATCTGGTTGTGTTGTGCCTGCCGGATGAGGCCTCGCGTGAGGCTGTGGAGATGGCCAATACACTCGGGCAGGCAGCCCCGCGCCTGCTGGACGCCAGCACGGCCTTTCGCACAGCCCCCGGCTGGGTCTACGGCTTTCCGGAACTTTCTCCCGCACAGGCCGAAGCTATTCAGGGCGCGCCCCGCGTCTCAAACCCCGGCTGTTACCCAACCGGTGCGATTGCGCTGCTGCGCCCGCTGATTGATGCGGGGATTATGGACGCCCACTATCCTGTGTGCATCAACGCCGTCAGCGGCTATTCCGGTGGTGGCCGGATGATGATTGAAGCCCACGAGCGCGACGGCGGCCCGGCCTTTGAACTCTATGGTCTGGCACTTGAGCACAAGCATGTCTCGGAAATTCACCTCCATGCGGGGCTGGCACGGCGGCCGGTTTTTGTGCCGTCTGTCGGCCATTTCGCGCAGGGCATGATTGTCTCCATCCCGCTGCATCTGGATGACCTGAACGGCGGCGTGACAGGGGAAGACCTGCATACCGCACTGGCTGGCCGTTATACCGCTCAGGACCACGTGCATGTTCTGCCTGCAGACCCCAAACTCTCCGCCGAGGCTCTGGCAGGCAGCGATAAAATGGAACTGCGGGTTCACGGCAATCCTCACACCCGGCAGGCCGTGCTGACAGCGCGGCTGGATAACCTTGGCAAAGGGGCATCCGGGGCGGCTTTGCAGAATATCGCCTTGATGCTCGGCCTGACACAGGCCTGAGCACTTCTTCGGTTTTACAAAAGCAAGGACCTGAAACATGACAAACCGTGCAGCGCTGGTCACGGGCGGCAGCCGGGGCATTGGCGCCTCCATTGCAGAAGCATTGGCAAAAGACGGGTTTGACGTAGCCCTGACCTACGCCCGCAATGCAGAGGCCGCAGAGGCCACAGCCGCAACCGTGCGGGCGCATGGCCGCAAGGCGTTGACCATACAGGCCGATGGCACCACGATTGAGGGCAATCAGGCCGGAATTGCTGCCACCGTGAAAGAATTTGGCCGGATTGATACGCTGGTGTGTAACGCTGGCCTCTATCCGTACGGGCCGATTGACGAAATGAGTGTTGCGCAGATCGAAGAGGTTCTGAACCTCAACCTGCGCGCCGTGATGGTGGAAACCATGGAAGCGGCCAAACATATGAAGGACGGCGGCCGGCTGATCTTCATTGGTTCCGCTTTTGGTGCCCGCGCGCCTTTCCCCGGCATTTCCCTTTACGCGGCTACCAAGGCCGCCCTGCGCGGGTTTGCCAAGGGTGTTGCGCGAGATCTGGGGCCGAAAGGCATTACCGCGAACGTGGTGGAGCCCGGCCCGATTGATACAGACCTCAACCCCGCCACGGGGGACTCCGCCAAGCTGATCAGCAGCTTTGTCGCAACCGGGGCCTACGGAACGGTTCAGGACATTGCCAGCATGGTCTCTTTCCTCGCCAGCCCTCAGGCAGGCTACATTACAGGAGCCGCCCTGCCGGTGGATGGCGGCCTGGAAGCCTGACAAAACCTGATTGAACACGGGTTATCCAACCGGGAAGGCTGGCACGCCTTTCCGGTTTTTTATGAACGGCTTAGCGTCTCATTATTTGTATTGATTATCATTAATTATATTGTTAAGGATTTTTAAGGATGAGCCGGCGCACGGTTCTGCGGTGCGTGATCATTCTTGTTATAATTTTCAAGGAGCAAACGCGATGCGTACCCTGACAACTACAGAAATGGACAATGTTTCCGGCGGCACATGCTGCCTTATCGCTGCTGGCCTGTCCGTGCTGGCTCTGGCTGCGTTCTTCACGGCAATCAGCCCGGAAGCCAATGGCGGCCAGCAGGCTGCTGTAGGCAAGACGCCTGCACCAAGCAAATAAGCAAGACTTCAGCCTGCCATGCCGTGAAAACAGCATGGCAGAAGAAACCACTTTCGAAAAACGATTATTCCGACAGACTACGGCGTGTCGTCAATTAGGCTCAGGGCCTATTAATTTATTGAACTGAGCGAGACGTTGTGATTCCCAGGCTTACCGATGGAGGTGAGGCTGTGAATGAGGTGTTTTTGCTGTCTGAGCACCAGATGAAGCGGATTGAGCCATTTTTTCCTCTGACGCATGGAGTGCCACGAGTGGATGATCGCCGTGTTCTGAGCGGGATCGTTTACGTGATCCGCAACGGGCTTCAGTGGAAAGACGCTCCAATAGCGTATGGCCCGCAGAAGACTTTATACAATCGTTTTATTCGCTGGAGCCGCCTCGGTGTCTTCGACTGGATCTTCGTCGCCCTGACAGAACAGGCTGGCCGTTCAAAACGCCCGATGATCGACGCGACGCACCTTAAAGCGCACAGAACGGCGGCGTTTCTCCTCAAAAAGGGGCTTTTCCCCGCTATATCGAACGCACAAAAGGCGGTCTGAACTCAAAACTGCATGCCATGTGCGACGGTCAAGGGCGGCCTATCCGCCTTCATCTGACTGCGGGACAGGTTAGTGACTTCAAAGGCGCAGACGTGCTGCTGGCAGATCTCCCCGACGAGACAGAAGAAGTTATCGGGGACGGAGGCTATGACAGCAACCAGATCAGGTTATCGCTTGCAGAACGCAATATCACTGCCTGTATTCCCCCGAAGAAGAACCGGAAATCAAAGCCGCCTTACAATTGGCATCTGCATAAAAAGCGTCATCTGATCGAAAATATGTTCGCAAAGCTGAAAGACTGGCGACGTGTTGCGACCAGATACGACCGCGGCACTCATACAGTCATGTCTGCAATCCACATCGCAGCAAGCATCATCTTCTATCTCAAAGAATGAGTCCTGAGCCTAGATATTCCGTCCATTCGTCAGAGAGACTGCTCAATTCTGGATCACCAGGATTTTGAACATCAGTACCGAATCAAACGGCGGATGCCTGCCCTTACTCCCATCAGTATAGGCCAGAGCTTTGTCTAGATTAGGGCAGAAGATCTCGAAATCCACAGTTCGGGAAAACGCTTTGATTGGGTCACCAAGCCGCTCTTCAACATCAAAGAAACCGGACTGTTTCATGCCATCACTCCCAATCATCATATAATCACAGCCAATAGCTCAAAACCAAGAGGTTTTTAGAATCCTCCATTTTCAAAAAAAAATCGATTGCAAAAATATTTCCCTACGATAACAAACATGATGATTGGAGAACAAGAAATGATAGCATCTAAATATAAAATATCCATCTCTGTATGTTTTATCTCTTTTCTGTGTGCGGTATTTCTATTTTTACACGATGGTTATAACTGCATACGAGATTTGTCTTTTTGGGTGTTTTTCCTGATTTTTTCAAATCAACTATATGTATCATATAAAATACGGAATAGAAAATGAGATCTCTCAGGGTTGACGAAATTGAAAAAATTTCTGGAGGATCCACGGAAAGTGATGCTTTTTTTGGGGTAGCCAAGTGTATTATGGGAGCCGGTCTAGCTTTTGGCGGACTTATCGCCGCCGGTCCTACAATGGGACTTAGTGGGGCGCTTGCTTGGGGGGCTCGGCATTGCTACTGCTGAATGCGCTCAAGTAGGCTATAATTGGTCTTCAGCCACTTATGGTGTTGGAGCCGGTGGTCGTGTCTCCATGGCTCCCACCATGGAAATAGAATTAGATTAACAAATAGATTTCAAAACATTCTCGGTGTCTTTCCGGAAATAAAATAAACAACTTCAGCAAGACACTAAGATATTATTGCAAACGCAAAATATCTTCTAATACTTGGAATTTTACGGCTTTGTGTCTATTTTTTTTGCCTCAGGTTACCGACCGATCCCTAAGCTGATTGACTACAAAGATGCGTATCATGTGCTATACTCTGGGCAATCCAGTGCAACTTACCATTATACCAGAACAGGATACCGATTACCACTCAGGCTAAACTGTTTCTAGAAAATATTGCCCTAAATAGCTTCCTTGTCGACAGCGCGTATGACGCAAACAAGGCGATTAATTAAAAGAGCACGGGACTGCTCCCAATCATTTTTCAGAAAAGCAAAAGAATGACACAACGAGAAATAGATTTAGCTCTCTACCGTAAACAGAATTTTATTGAGAGACCCTTCAATAAACTGAAGCCTACTTTCCTGGCAACCAATTTTACGTGATGACCGTACGATTTAAAAACTAACATCACTATGGAAACTCCGTAAAAAATTCACTATTCATTAATATCATCAAATCATCATTAACACAAAAATAACGATAGAACTATTTTCACTCTACCCGGCGTTTCCTCTAGAAATATAATCTATATAAATATACACTATTGCACTGATTTTATCTTTATAAACCTCTCGGAGCCTTCCTCCTTATGACCCCAAGCGGCACACAATGCGCTTCAGGATACTTATCATTGGCGAGTCGCATTATTTCTTCAGGTCACACGCCCTATTTGATTTTTTCCATCCTTGAATCCCGTGACCTATGAGCTCTGATCTCTTCAGGCCGGAGGCTCTTGCCGCCCGGCGTCAGTCCTGGCTGGGGCAGGTTCAGGCGTCTCAGCCTCTTTCCATCCGGATAGCGGCCTGGTTTACGCTTGCTCTTGTCCTGCTGGCCGTTCTCTACACAATTTTCGGGGTCTACACGCGCCGCGTGCACGCCACAGGGCTGATGATGCCCCCTTCAGGGCTTATAACCGTCAATGCAAGTGCTGCTGGCATTGTGAAGAAGCAGCATGCGGAAGAAGGGATGCGCGTCAAAAAAGGGGAAACCCTGTTTGTTATTGACCTCGAAGCCACGTCTTCCTCCGGCCCGACGCAGGAACATGTTGTCAGTGAACTGATGAACCAGCGTGCCCTGTTTGAAAAACAGAAGGCTATCCGTTCGGCTGACGCACCTATTGAAAAACAGTCCATGGTGACACAAATCCGCTATCTGCAGCAGCAGCATGAGCATATTGGCCATCAGCTTGAGAATGATGCCCGCGTGCTGCCCGTGGTGGAAAGTGCCGTGCGCCGCATGCAAAGCGCTGAAACAGCGCATCTGGTGACAGAGACGCAGTTCCAGAGCCAGCTTTATACCTATGCCCAGCTCCTCAGCAGTCATGCCCAGTTTCTGCAAAATTATACCGATACAGAAGGGAAAATTGCGGATCTGACCTCAAAGCTCATCCGTTACGACAGCCAGCTTGCGCATGATTTGAATGATCTCGACCGCCAGATTGCCCAGGTTGACCAGCAGATTGCCGAAGGCGAAGGCCACCGCACAAACGTTATTCTGGCACCTGATGATGGGATATTAACGGCCATTCGCGCCAATCCCGGCCAGCAGGTTTCGGCGGGCACACCCTTGGTAACCCTGCTTCCCACAGGGCACACGCTGGAGGCGGAACTGTATGTTTCCAGTGCTTCCATCGGATTTATTCATGAAGGGGAACCGGTTCTGCTGCGCTATGCGGCCTTCCCGTATCAGCGCTTCGGCCTTTCCCGTGGTCGTGTGCGCGAAATTACCCGTGCGCCCATTACCGCGACAGATACGAATTCAACCGGCCAGCGCGCAGCCCCTACCGCAAAAGACAAGACACAGTCTCAGGCCCCCAGTCAGGATGTATATCGCATCCGCGTGCTGCCCGACCTTCAGTATGTCGAAGCCTACGGGCAGCGTAAAAATCTGGAAGCCGGAATGGAGGTGGAAGCTGACATCGCCATTGATTCCCGTAGACTTTACCGATGGATTTTTGATCCTGTCATCAGCATGCGGGACAGTATTTACGCCGTGAGCGGAGGATTGGTGAAATGAACCTTGGCCAGAAAGAGCTGGAATTTGGCTGGGGGTCCCGCACACCGGTTATCCTGCAGGTTGAAGCGGCGGAATGTGGTCTGGCCTGCCTGGCCATGATCATGGGCCATTATGGAAACCAGATTGATCTTGCAACGCTGCGCCGCCGGTATTCCGTGTCGGTCAAAGGGGTTTCCCTGCGGGATCTGGTCTCCACGGCGGACAAGGTCGGTCTTTCCACCCGCGCGGTGCGTCTGGATATGGAAGACCTCCCCAACCTGCGCCTGCCCTGTATCCTGCACTGGAGCATGAACCATTTTGTGGTTCTGACAAAAGTAACGGCCAACAAGGTGGTTATTCATGACCCCGCCGTTGGCAAGCGTACGCTGAGCATGGGCGAAGTCTCGCGCGAGTTTACCGGCATTGCGCTGGAAGCTGTGCCCAACGAGAGTTTTCGCAAGCAGGATGACCGTGAAACCCTGCGCCTGCGGGACCTGTTCCGTCAGGTTGCCGGGCTGCGCCCTGCCCTTATGGTGCTGTTCGCACTTTCACTGGGGCTCGAAGTTATCGCGCTGGTCATGCCGATGATTTCTCAGGTGGTGATTGACGAAGTCATTGTCACGGCTGACCACGAGCTGATGATCACCATTGCCTTTGGTCTGGCCCTGCTGCTGCTGTTGCAGATGCTTATTGGCTCTGTGCGGCAGTGGGCGGTGCTTATTCTGGGCACACGCGTGGGGCTGGAGTGGAACACCAGCCTGTTTGATCACCTCTCCCGCCTGCCGCTCGACTATTTTTCAAAACGCCATGTGGGGGATGTGCTTTCCCGCTTCAATGCTCTGGGAACCATCCAGAAAACCATTACAACGGACATGGTGCAAACGCTCATGGACGGGTTGATGGCAATTGGTATGGCCATCATGCTGTTTATCTACGGCGGCTGGCTGGGCATGATTGCCATGATCGCCACAGGGCTGGATATCACGCTGCGTCTGATCACCTACCGTGTTTATCGGGAGGCATCGGAAGAACAGATTGTGATTGATGCACGCCAGCAAAGCCATTTTATTGAAACATTGCGCGGCATGGCCAGTGTGAAGCTGCTGGGCCTGCGGGAACGGCGGCGCACAACATGGCTGAACCTGATTGTGGACAGCATCAACATCCGCCTGCGCCTGCAGCGGTATGACCTGATTTACGGGCGGCTGGGAGACCTGATTTTCGGGGCGGACCGCTTGATCATGATGGTGCTGGGGGCCAATGCCGTCATGCGCGGTGATATGAGTGTCGGGATGCTGGTGGCCTTCCTGTCCTATAAGGACCAGTTTGCCAGCCGCATTGGCAGTCTGATCAGCAGCGGGTTCCAGCTCCGTATGCTTAACGTGCAGACAGACCGACTTTCCGACATTGTAATGACAGACCCCGAACCTTCAGCACAGGGGATTATTCCCACTCCCCTCCGCGCTGAAGGGATGCATCAGGCGGCTTCTTTAACCTGCCTCAATATCTCGGCACGCTATGGCACACAGGACCCGTGGATCTTCAAGGATATTTCTGTTGAAATTCCGGCGGGTTCCTCCGTGGCTATTGTTGGGCCCTCCGGGTGCGGTAAGACAACCCTGCTGAAAACCATGATGGGCCTGATGCATCTGGATGAAGGGGTGATCCGGCTGGATGGCGCAGATATTGCCGCCCTCACTCTGGAAGGCTACCGGGACAGGATTGCCGGTGTGCTTCAGGATGATGGTCTGTTTTCTGGTTCCATTGCTGACAACATCAGCGGGTTTGCGGAAAATCAGGATGAGGACTGGTTGCGTGAATGCGCTTCCCGCGCGGCCATTCTGGAAGATATCATGCGGATGCCCATGGGGTTTGAAACGCTGGTGGGCGATATGGGCAGCGGCCTTTCCGGCGGGCAGAAGCAGCGCGTGATTCTGGCCCGCGCCCTCTACCGGCGCCCGGAAATCCTGTTCCTTGATGAAGCCACCAGCCATCTGGATGAACTGACGGAACACAAGGTTGCAAACGCTTTGCGGGACATGAACATCACACGCATTATGGTCGCCCATCGCCCGGCAACCATTGCCCATGCGGATACCGTTTACGTGTTCCAGCCGGGCGGGCAGCTTGTGCCGTATCAACGCCCGCAGCCGCAACCGCCGCAGCCCCCTGCGGTTGAAGAAGGATAACAGTACCGCACCACGCGGCACCGCCTGCTGAACCCCCGATGCCCATGCGTCGGGGGTTCAGTGCTTCAGAGCCCCGCCTATACCCCCAGTGCCCCTGTAAACCGTCTTTCAGCCAGCATCCGTGGGGGCATCCAGCCTCACGACCACCCGCCCCCGGATATGCCCATCCAGAAGATCAGACGCCGCTTTCTGCACATCAGAAAGCGGAATTTCTTTTACAATACCGTCCAGTTTTTCGAGATCAATCAGCTCAGACAACTGCTGCCATGCTGCAAGGCGCTCCTCGCGGGGGCACTGAACACTGTCAATGCCGACCAGTGTCACACCACGCAGGATAAAAGGCGCCACCGTTGCCGGAAATTCCATTCCCCCCGCCAGACCACACGCGGTGACCACACCCTGTAGCTGTATGGACGCACACACAGCCGCCAGCATAGCGCCCCCGGCAACATCAACAGCACCGGCCCATCGGGCTTTTTCCAGTGGTCGCGTCAGTTGAAGCAAGGCCTGACGGGGTAGAATATCGCTCGCCCCCAGATCGCGCAGGGTCGGTTCCTCTTCCGGGTGCCCGGTAACAGCCGTGACCTGATAGCCAAGCCGGCTCAGCAGCATCACCGCCACGCTCCCCACCCCACCGGAGGCTCCCGTCACCACCACCGGCCCGCTTTTCGGGGTTACCCCTTGCTTGACCAGTGCCCGAACACACAGCATGGCGGTATAGCCTGCTGTCCCCAGGGCCATGGCCTGCCGGGTGCTCAATGCGGCTGGCAGAGGAATCAGCCACTCTCCCGGCACCCGCGCCCGCTCAGCCAGCCCGCCCCAGTGGCGTTCTCCCACACCCCACCCATTCAGCACCACAGATTGACCAGCAACCAGACCGGGATGAGAGGAGTGTTCAACTGTTCCGGCAAAATCAACACCCGGAATCATCGGCCATGCCCGAAGAATGGGGCCTCTCCCGGTCAAGGCCAAAGCATCCTTGTAGTTCAGGGTTGACCATTCCACCCGCACCGTCACATCCCCGGGGGGCAACTGGTCCTCCGCAAGAGAACACTGGCGGACAACCTGACCGCCCGCGTCTGTTTTTTCAATCAGTACCGCTTTGAACATGGTCTTGCTTTTCCATGGTGAGGAGGAGCCTTATGGCAGGCGTCCACCTGTTTTCTGATACGCTCTTTGGGCCTCTAACGCTCAGTCTGCCCCGAAAGTCACCCGGCACCCACGCTTTTAATCAGAGCTCATGCGTCAACAAAGAGTGAAGGCAGTGTGAGCCGCCGTGCAGCACATCAGAACAGGCACAAAGGACAAATTTAGGAAAATAAATTAGGATTTTAAAAAGCCAGAAGTTATAACCTTGATCGATAAGCTTTTTCTTTTTGAACTCCGAGCGTGTCTTGATCCTTTTTCTTCTGGGCGTTCTAGCCCTTTTTCTTCTGATAGCCGTCAGTATCCTGATTTCTCTTTCCGAGATTTCCTTTGCCGCAGCCCGTGATGTGCGGCTTCGGTCCCGTGCAGAAGCAGGAGACAAACGCGCCCAGGCCTTCCTTGCGCTGCGGCGCAACAGTGGGCAGGTGATCACTGTCCTTCAGATCTGCCTGAACGGTGTTGGGATTCTGGGCGGTATTGTCAGCTCGGAAATGCTCTCTCCACCCTGCGGAGACCTGCTGCGTTACTGGGGTGTGCCAAACGGACTGGCTGAAAAAACCGGCTCCACCCTCAGCTTTATTATGGTGACAGGCCTGTTCGTGCTGTTTGCTGACCTGCTGCCCAAGCGGGTTGCCATGAATGCGCCGGACAAGGTTGCCCTCTCCATTGGCTGGTTCCCCAAATTCGCGTTGCAGGTGCTGTATCCGTTTGTCTGGATTTTCTCCAAAGTTTCAGATGCTGTTCTCCGCGCCCTGAAAATTCCCGCCGCCTCCGCCGTGGAACCCGTAACCCCGGAAGACCTGCGGGCCATTCTGGCTGCTGGCACGGCATCGGGTGTCCTGCTGGAGCAGGAACACCAGATGATCCAGAATGTGCTGGGGCTGCAGGACCGCTCGATTACCTCCGCCATGACCCCGCGTGACGAAATTGTTTTTCTGGACGTGCAGGACAATGCGGACATCAACTACGAAAAAGTGCGGGCCAAACCCTACTCCCGTTATCCGCTGTGCGATGGCGGGCTGGACAAGGTTATTGGCTCCATCCGTGCGGAAGACGTTCTGGCATCCGTTGTGGACCCCACCCGTATCCCTGAAGATCAGGCCCCACGCACCACTCCCATTTTCCGCATGCGGCGCGATGTGCTCTCCGTGCCCGAAACACTCAACCTGTGGGATACGCTGGCCCAGTTTGACACGCATGGCGTTGGTTTCGCCCTGATTGTGAATGAATACGGGCTGGTCGTCGGGTTGATTACCTTCAAGGACATCATGGGGGCACTCATGGATGGTCTGGCCAATCCGTTTGAAGAGCAGGCCATTGTCCGGCGTGATGAAAATTCCTGGCTGATTGATGGCGCCGCCCCGATTGGGGACGTGATGCGAGAGTTGCATGTGCTCGAACTGCCCGACAGCGCCCAGTTTGACACCATTGGCGGTTTTGTCATGCACCGGCTGCGCCGCATGGCCCGCAAAGCGGACCGGGTGGATGCGGGGGGCTTCCGGTTTGAGGTGGTGGATGTGGAGGGCTTCCGTATCAATCAACTTCTCGTCACCCGTTTGACCTGAAGCACTCCTGTGCTGAAGGCTGTCGTGCTGGTCTCCCGGCACGGCATGCGCACCCATGGCGTGCCTGCTGGCCAGCATGATCCCCTTTTACCACAAAGGGCCAACACTCTGGCGGACGGAAAGACCCGCCTCCCTCACGCCTGCATTACGCAGGATATGGAACACGTTTCTGCGCAGACTATTCAGTCAGGACAACCAGAAGCACAGGCTTTATGATTTTTTAAAGAACACTGATTTATAGTATTCAAGAGACAATATTTGTTGAAATCAGGTCTTCAGAACTTTAAAATTTTCTGACTACACGGTTTTGTTTACGCCTGAACCAAGGATAAAAGCCATGTCTTCCAAAACAACACCTGAAAAACCCCCTTCAAAAACTCTGGCCTCCATTGCCGCCAGAGGCCTCAGCCATCCGGACGCTCTCACTCTGGAAGAAATAAAGGAATTGTGCGGCCGCGTTCTTTCGGAAGAAAACAAGCGCGATCACCACGGGCACTGAACCGCAGGACAGGCAGAAACTTCCGCCGCCTGAAACCGTTGAAAGGCTCTACACGTCTGGAAACACTGGGAGGCAAAACGTCATCCGCCTTTCTGGCTGATTTAAAAGGTTTCCCCGCGTCCAAAAAATTGCCAGAATCCCCTGTCTGATTATTGTCCAATAGCAACAAGAGTATCCTTTCATGACGATCAAAAAAGCGGCTCTCTTCCTTCTCCCTGCACTTCTGCTGTCTGCCTGTGCAGAAACGCCAATGGGCCCCACGGCCATGGTTCTGCCCGGCAAAGGCAAGAGCTATGCAGCCTTCCAGCAGGAACAGGACTTCTGCCGCTCACAGGCCAGTGCCGCCGTGCAGGGCCAGGCAGAACGCCAGAACCACAAGGCTATTTATGGCGGTCTGGCTGCCACGGCGCTGGGTGCTGGTCTGGGTGCGGCTGCGGGTGGCGGCGCTGGCGCTGGCATCGGGGCCGGAGCGGGTGCTCTGGGCGGCGCTCTGGGTGGTGGCCTGTATTCCAAAAACCAGCAGGGCTCTATCCAGACGCAATACAACAATGCCTATGTGCAGTGCATGGTTGCTTACAAGAACGTCATCCCCAGATAAGAGCGACTGGCAGCGCTCTCTTTTTTCGCGTTCAGGTGGCCCGCTTTGCCGGGTCACTTTTTTTGCCCGGCACTTGCCGTTCGCCGCCTTGCCTAAAAACTCTTGCCTCTCTCTGGCAGGAAGCAGATGCTCCGCTCCATGAGCGCCTCCCCTTCCCTCCCGCGTCTTGCAGCCCTTGTTCTGGCTGGCGGTACCGGCACCCGCATGGGTGGATGTGACAAACCCCTTCTCCCGCTCTCCGGGCACCGGACCGTGCTGGATTTCGTTCTGGCCGCCCTGCGCCCCCACTGCGCGGCCATCGCCCTGAGTGCGAATGGAAACCCCTCCCGCTTTGCCCCATGGGGGCTTCCCGTTTTACCGGATACGCAGGCAGACATGGGGCCGCTGGCGGGCATTCTGGAAGGGTTGCTCTGGGCTGAATCGCAGAACTGCTCTGTCCTGATAACAGTGCCAGGCGACACACCGTTCATCCCGCCTGACCTGCCCCTGCATGTGCTGCCAGCCCCTGCCGTCGCGGTTTCAGAAAACCAGCGGCACCATCTGGTGGCAAGCTGGCCCGTTTCGTGTCGGGCCGCCCTTCAGACGTGGCTGGCCCAGCCCGAGCATCCTGACAAACGTCGCATCCGCAGTTTTGCCGCAACACTTGGCATGCGCGATGTCCTGTTTCCAGACCAGACGCCTGATCTGTTTTTCAACATCAATACACCGGATGACTATGCCTGCGCCCGCGCACTGGCCGAAAGGAACTGACGCATGACTAGCCCTGTCATGACACAATGGGATGTACTGCGCTTTTCTGACACCACGGCAGAGCCAGCCACGCTGAACATTGCCGAGGAAACGCCCATCGGGTTTGTTTACAACAGCGTGCCTTATGCCGTGATGATGGGCACACTTCAGGACCTTGAAGATTATGCTTACGGCTTTTCCGTAACAGAGCGGCTTGTGTCACAGGCTTCTTCTATCCGCTCCGTGCGGATTGAAACCGCGGAAGATGGCGTAACACTTTCTCTTGATATTGCCGGAGAGGATTTTCGCCGCCTGCTTCAGTCCCGCCGCGCCATGACAGGCCGCACGGGCTGTGGGGTCTGTGGCAGTGAAGACCTCAAAAGTCTTCACGCCGCCCTGCCCCCCGCACCCACCATGCCTCCGGTTCCCCTTGCTGCCATCCGTCAGGCCGTGAACCATCTGGCAGAACACCAGACCCTGAATGCGCAGGTGCATATGGTACATGGGGCCGCCTGGTGCGGGCCTGATGGTACAATCCGGATTATCCGTGAGGATGTGGGCCGCCATAACGCTCTGGATAAGCTGATCGGGGCGGGACTGCGGCAGAACATCTCCTTTGCGGAAGGATTCTGCCTGATTACCAGCCGCTGCTCCTACGAGATGGCGCAGAAAGCGATACTTGCCGGTTTTTCAACACTGGTTGCTGTTTCTGCCCCGACTGCACGGGCATTGCAGCTTGCTGAGCAGGCTGGCCTGACCATTGTAGCACTTGCCCGAAATACATCACGTTGCCTGTTTACAGGCTCTGTTAAGAAAGAACCCAATAGCTGAACGGGTTTCCACAAGAGTATATGAAAATCATACTCCATATAAAAACCCCCACAGGGTGACCTGAGGGGGGTTCTTATACTCTGGAAAAGTAACGCTTTTAACAGCAAGGGAAGTCTTTCAGACCTCCCTCACCATCACATCTGAAAGACTTCAGAAACCAGCCTGCACACGTGCCGCGATGGAGTTACCCGTGCGGCCATAAATGTTGGTCGCCTGTTCGCTGCGAGACACGATGAAGTGGCTGTAATCGAGCATGAAGCGGAAGTGGCGGTTGGGATACCAGTTCAGACCACCGGTCCAGACAGTCTGCTGACCACCACGGATCACGTTTTTCGCATAGGCATCGTTCAGGCGGCTGTTGAGATCGATCACGCTGTAATGACCCACAACTTCCAGCGCGCCCCAGTGGTTGCGTGCGGGATCAAATTCCTGGTTTTCGGAAACGCCCGGTGCGCCAAACGCACCTTCCTTTTCGTTATACATGCGCGGATTGCCGAAGAGCGTGTAGGCAGCCGAACCATACCAGCCCTGGAAGCCTGCGGACTTCAGGCCCGGCCCGTTACGCTGAACACCAACATGATAGTATTCACCCTTCACAATCAGGCGTTTCCAGCGAACACCCAGTTCCGGACCAGCGGCCCAGACCTGTGCGGCATTGCTGATTCCGCCAGTTGCGGACAGGTTGGCTTCACCAATATCGAATTCAGGACGCTGGCCGAAAGACGTGGAGCGCGAGCAGGACGTTGC
Organism: Acetobacter farinalis; assembly: GCF_011516935.1. Classification (GTDB taxonomy): domain Bacteria; phylum Pseudomonadota; class Alphaproteobacteria; order Acetobacterales; family Acetobacteraceae; genus Acetobacter; species Acetobacter farinalis. The sequence continues at coordinate 67,537 of NZ_WOTF01000006.1, read as the reverse complement.
ATTGGCATTTGCCGCATTACACGCCTGACGGAAAGACGAAATGCTGGAAATACCAGTATGGACATCCCAGTCCTTCGTCGCAACCGGGCGACCTGCCACACGCAGCATGGCGCCTGTCTGGCTGTCCATCGTGTTGCCGTTGCCGCCACCGTAGTAGGTGCTGCCCATGTCAGATGCGTTGCGGTGGCCCCATTCCTGACCCGTGAAGTAGCCTGCAATCCACCAGCGCTTTTCATAATGCAGGGCACCGACACTGAAGCGTGCGTCACCAGCAGCAATGTTACGGACCATATCGGTGATGCTCGGACGTTCGAGCGTGAAGAAGTCGTTGGAGCTTTCAGAATCTTCTTCTGTCACGCGCGGCTGGAAGTAACCAACCGTCAGGATCGTATTGTGCAGGCCGGTATAGTTCAGGTTGCCTTCATACAGGCCAACGTAGCCGTCATTATGGTTCGCGCCAAAGTCCGGCGTTACAGCAGCAACCCAGTTTTTGTAGCGGAAGGAGAATGGGATACGCAGGCGACGCATGTTGGTCGTGAAGCTGTTAAATGCACCACGCGCCTCACCCGGACGAGGGCCGGAATTGAAAAAGCCACCGAAATCTTCATGGAACGCCAGACCGATGGACAGGCCGTAAGCGCCATCTTCAGATGCAACGGTAAAGCGGCCCTTCGGGAAGCCGACGACCATGCCGCCAACATGCACGTTTTCATCACTCTTCGTGGCAGCGCGGAACGCTTTCCAGGATGTGACATCCCCACGATCAGATGTGGGCGTGCCCGCATTGGCCAGATGAATTCTGCTTGAAATAGATGTTGGCTCATTAAACTGAACGGTTGGATCAACCGGCCCGGAGGCAATCTCACGATGGCCTGCATGGACGTTACGAGCTGATGCGCTGCTCATACGGTCCTGTTTCCGGGCGGAAGTTTCTGTCCGGGCCAGACGGCTTTTGAGTGTTGTAATCTGCCCCATCATTTCTTTACGCATTTCCGCCATTTCAAGGCGAAGTGCGCGAATCTGGGCATCATCAGAAGATGATGCCACTGCGACAGGTGCCGCGCCACCCATCAGAAAAGTGGCAAATGCCAGTGATGAAATAACCGGTTTACAGCGCATCATTACCAATCCAGAGATAAAAGATTACCGCTGAATATCGCGCTGAACGGCTTTTGTGCGTGATGGTTTCGTGATGGTTTCGTTACACTTATATGACAAAGGAGGCGGGCTGAATATTCAGCCCGCCTCCCTTTTAAACACTATTCCAGAAAAATAGATTTCTGAAAAGGCCTTATAAAAAGTCTTTATGAAATAAGCACAGTTTTATTTGCTGCTTTTCCAGGCAGAGAGAATGCTGGTCTTCACAGCCTGCGGCAGGGCCACATAATCCAGCTTCTGTGCCGTGGCATCGCCTTTTTCAAAAGCCCAGGTAAAGAACTTCTGCACGGCTGCGCCACGTGCTGCGTTTTTCGGCGCAATCGGGGTCAGGACATACGTGGCGGACACAATCGGCCATGCGCCTTTACCAGCCGTATCAAGCAGGTTCACAGCAAAATGCGTTGCGTGCTGCCAGTCTGCGGCTTCAGCAGCGCGGGCAAAGCTTGCCTGATTCGCGGCAACGTCATCCCCTGCGCGGTTATGCAGCTTGACTGTCGTCAGGTGGTTGCGGCTGGCATACGCATATTCAACGTAGCCAATTGCACCTTCTGTGTTCTGCACGGTTGCTGCAACGCCATCATTCCCGCGGGCACCCAGGCCACCGGGCCAAGAGATGGAGGTGCTGGCACCCAGAGAATCGTGCCAGGAGGCAGAGGCACCGGCCAGATAAGAGGTGAAGACAAACGTGGTGCCGGAACCATCTGCACGGTGCACCGGAGCAACGGGCATATCCGGCAGGCTGACGCCCGGGTTCAGCGCGGCAATTTTCGGGTCATTCCACTGGGTGATTTCACCAGCATAAATACCAGCCAGCACAGCGCCGCTCAGGCGCAGTGTATCAGCCTTCATGCCCGGAATGTTCACAACAGGAACAATGCCGCCCATAACGGTCGGGAACTGGAACAGGCCTGCGGATTCAATTTTCTTTGCATCCATCGGGGCGTCAGACGCACCGAAATCAACCGTTCCTGCCAGAACCTGATTCTGCCCAGCGCTGGAACCGACGCTCTGATAATTGATCGTGACGCCAGCAGCAGTTTTTGCGGTTTCACCCCAGGCTTCATAAATCGGGGCAGCAAAGCTTGACCCAGCGCCCGTGACGCTTTCGGCCCGGGAGGCGCTCGGCAGTGCAGCGGTCAAACACGTTGCAGCAAGCAGACACAGAGCAGGCCTGAAGGAAAGACGCATTTCGGTTTTATCCCTGGACATCATAAATAACGACGCAAATCGCCACGTCGGGGACGAACCTTAATGGCCTTTCCACTTTTGCGGGATGACATGTTCAAGACTGTTTTATGACTCTTTTATGACAGTCTCTTTTGTGGCAGGCGGTTTTGTGACAGCCGCTGCCGGCAGCGGCACACACGGCAGCCAGATTTTGCAGGTTGTGCCTTTACCCACCGTGCTTTCTACAAGAAAGCGCCCGCCATGACGGGTTACAACATGCTGGACAATGGCAAGGCCCAGCCCACTCCCTTCCACTGTGGCCGCTGTTTTGGGCACACGGTAGAAATGCTCTGTCAGCCGCGGCAGATGGCGCGCCGCAATACCAGGGCCGTTATCCGCCACACTCAGCACCACACCCGGCCCGGCAGGCCAGTGCGGGTCTGGCTGGGCGGACTCGCAGGAAACCGTGACCTGCAGGGTATGCGCCTCACTACTGCCTTCGGGCTGGGTGCCGTATTTGAAGGCATTTTCAATCAGGTTGATCAACACCTGCACAAGCTGCCCGGTATCGGCGGCAATGCACACGTTCGGGTCCGGCACGGGGCGAAGTGTCAATTTTGCCTTTTTCAGACGAAAAAGCCCTGAAGACTCCGCCTTCAGCCGAACAAACAGCTCTGTGAGCGTAACCGTGCCACGAGGCCGCTGATGTTCCAGCCGCTGCACGCGGGAGAGGTAAAGCAGGTCATCCAGCATATGCTGCATCCGCTTTCCCTGCGCCGCCATAATGCCCAGAAATTCCTGCTGGGCTTCCGGGTCATCCGCCGCGGGGCCTTGCAGGGTTTCCACAAACCCCATCAGGGCTGCAAGCGGTGTCCGCAATTCATGGCTGGCATAGGCCACAAAATCCGTATGCTGGCGCTCGGTATTATCCGCTTCCGTTTCATCATGCAAAGCAACGAAAACCAGCGGGAACACCGGGCGCTCCAGAGCCCCATTCCGGCTACGGGACTCGGAAAACAACGCACCAGAGAGCACGTGCTGCTGAAAATAGGCCCGGATAACCCGGTGGTGCGGCACATCCAGCACGATCCGGGCTGTTGCTGAGCGGACGTCTGTCCCCGGTTTTTTTTCTGCAAGGCGATCAAGCGCTGTCTGAAAAGCCGGATGGCGCTTGATGCTGCCCAGATTATCGTCAAACAACTGGTGCGCTTCCGGCGAGGCAAAATGCAGCCGCCGCTCCGCATCCAGCACCAGCGTGGCGGCGGGCAGGCAGGCCATGACCTGCTCCACCACAGCCGGCACAGGTGCCCTGAAGGAGGAGACGCTGTCTTCCTGATGATATTCGGGAACCACAACTTTTTCAGGACGGAGCCGCGTGACAAGGAGGCTGGCGGTCACCCCGCTGCCTACCAGCATCCCGGCCACTGCAAGCAGAGCCTCATGCATCACATGGCGCTCCGCCAGGAAACAGCGTGATCAGTCCTGTGGCATATCAAGAGCATAGCCCCGGGCGCGAACGGTTCGGATAAGATCTTTCTCGTCCTCTGCATTCAGCGTCTGCCGCAGCCTGCGAATATGCACATCCACTGTGCGAAGCTCCACACAGGAACTCCGCTCCCACGCCTGTTCCAGCAATTCCTCACGCGAGAAGACCTGCCCGGGGTGCGTCATCAGAAATTCCAGCAGCCGGTATTCCGTTGGCCCCAGCGGCAGGTGCCGCCCGTTCCGCTCGACCTTGTGCGCAACACGGTCCAGACTCAGGGAATCAAATTTCAGGACGTTGCCCGAAGGCGGCAGCCGCCGCAGCATGGCCTTCACACGGGCGAACAGCGCTTCCATGCCGAAGGGTTTGACCAGATAATCATCCGCGCCAATTTCCAGCCCGCGCACACTATCTGTCTCCTGCCCGCGTGCGCTGAGCATGATGATAGGAATGGAGCGGGTTTTAGGCTGCTCTCTGAGTTGCCGGCACACTTCCAGCCCTGAAATGCCGGGCAGCATCCAGTCCAGCAGAATCAGGTCAGGCGCACGACGGCTGATCTGGTCAAGCGCGGTATGGCCATCGCCCGCCAGACGTACGTCATACCCCTGTTTTTCAAGGTTATAGCAGATCAACCGGGAAAGTGCGGGATCATCCTCAACGACGAGCACGCTTGCATTGTGTGTCATGAACACCCCATAGCGATTCGGGCGCAGAATAAGCGCGCCACCCGGAAGAAAACAACTGGTGTCATAAAAGTTACACACTTCAGACCCACCGGCCCCGGCTCTCCGCCGCTTTTTTCAAAACCGGGCAGCGCTTCCATTTCCGTGAGCCGAACGGCATGGAACTGGCCATCATGCAGGCGGACTGAAGGCCCCAGCACGCAGCAGAAACGAAAAGACCCGCATCGTCTCCCCCTGAAAAACTCCGGAAGAGCTGTTTCAAAAGGAGAGACTCAGCGGGCCCTGAAACCGACCAAGGACTGGTCGATTAAGGACTGGTGTTCACTCAGTCTTCAAACGGGTCACGCATCAGGATGGTGTCATCACGGTCCGGGCTGGTGGACAGCAGGGTGACAGGAGCCCCAACCAGCTCTTCAATCCGGCGGACATATTTGATGGCCTGTGCCGGAAGATCCGCCCAGCGCCGTGCGCCGTGGGTGGTTTCTTTCCAGCCTTCCATGGTTTCAAAAATCGGCTTGATCCGGGACTGAGCCGCCGGGGAGGACGGGAACCGGTCCGTTTTCTTCCCGTCCAGCTCATAGCCGATGCAGATACGGATTTCGTCCAGACCATCCAGCACGTCCAGCTTGGTCAAAGCCAGACCATTCACCCCCCCCACGCGCACGGCATGGCGGACCAGAATGGCATCAAACCAGCCACAGCGGCGCGGGCGGCCTGTCACGGTGCCGAACTCATGCCCGCGTTCACCAATCTTGCGGCCAACATCATCAAACAGTTCGGTCGGGAACGGCCCTTCACCCACGCGGGTGCAATAGGCTTTGGCAATGCCCAGCACGAACCCGGCAGCATTCGGCCCCATGCCCGCCCCGGTGCCGGCATTGGCGGCCACCGTGTTGGAACTGGTGACGAACGGGTAAGTCCCGTGGTCCACATCCAGCATAACCGCCTGAGCGCCTTCAAACAGGATACGGCGGCCACCACGGCGGGCTTCGTCCAGAATGTCCCATGTCGGGGCCATGAACGGCAGGACCTTGGGGGCAATGTCCGTCAGGAAGGCCAGCAGGTCTTCCTTTTTGAACGTTTCGGCACCCAGCCCCGCCAGCAGCGTGTTGTGGTGCAGCAGCAGTTCGTCCAGCTTCCAGTCCAGCGTTTCCGGCTCGGCCAGGTCACACAGGCGGATGGCGCGGCGGGCTACCTTGTCTTCATAGGCCGGGCCGATACCACGGCCTGTGGTGCCGATCTTGCGGTCCCCACGGGCGGCTTCACGCGCACGATCGAGCGCGCCATGCACGGGCAGGATCAGCGGAGCGTTTTCTGCAATTTTCAGGGTGTCGGGGGTCACGATCAGACCCTGTTCCTTGATCCGGCCGATTTCCGCCAGCAGCGCCTGCGGGTCCACCACCACGCCGTTCCCGATAATGCCCAGCTTGCCGCTGACCACGCCGGACGGCAGCAGGGAGAGCTTGTAAACCTGATTACCCACAACCAGCGTATGCCCGGCATTGTGCCCGCCCTGAAAGCGCACAACAATGTCTGCCCGGCTGGCCAGCCAGTCTACAATCTTACCTTTGCCTTCATCGCCCCACTGGGCGCCGATCACCGTGACGTTGGACATAAACGGTCTGCTCCTGGAAAATCTGCCTGAAAAATCTGCTAACGGGCCTGTGTGCCTCTTGAGCGGGAGAGATCAGTCAAGCTCTGTGCATGTTGCACCGGAAAGAATGTGGCTGCACCCCAAACGCCGCGCCTCGGCCCGATCATGCTCCGGGCCTGCGCGATACGGGGCCTCCGGCGGCAGGGCTGCCAGCGTGGCACACCCTTCCGCGCGCAGGCGCGCCGCAGCCTGCGGCTGTGCATCCGGGGCAAGATAGATCCGCCGCATGGCCTGTGCGGGCGGAATGGCCCGGAACAGCACATCCGGCCGGAATGTCAGCCCGCAGGCCGGTTCATTCTCATTGGAAAGATACCGGCCACCGCGCCCGAGTTCTTCCGCACGCCCCACGGCAAACAGCGTGACACACACGCCGGTATGATATTTCCAGCCCCGGAATTCGACTGGATCGACCGTCAGGCACAGATCAGGCTTCACGTGACGAAGCGCGGTAACCGTTGCGGCCAGACGCTCACTGAACGCCCGTGCGCGAGGCGGCAGGCTGATATGGGCAAGCTGTTCAACAGCCTGTTCCGCCGGGCCGGCAGCGCGCAGCAGTGCAATCAGTGTTTCAGCCACGGCACCGCCCAGTTCCGCCACGGCAGCGGCATCCTTGCGGTCCAGCGCCCGCATGAGCGCCGGGCGCACAGCGGCGGAAATACCGGCTTCTTCCAGCAGCGCCGGAACAAGCGGCGGCATGGTCAGATCAAACGAGACATCTGGCACGCCAAGCCGGGCCAAGGCTTCCGCCCCGACAGCAACAACCTCGGCATCGGCCTGCGGGCTATCCGGGCCGATCAGCTCGATACCCGCCTGCATGATCTGCCGCCCGCTCTCTTCCGCCGCGGCAGGCATGACCACCACGCACGTTCCGGCATAGGACAGACGCAGGGGCCGGGGGGCGGCGCCAAGCCGAGTCGCGGCCATACGGGCGATCTGGGGGGTGATATCGGGCCGCAGGACCATCATCTTGCGGGTATCAGGGTCCATCACCCGGAAGCTCTGTTCCGCCAGAGCCGCTCCGGCTCCCGCCAGCAAGGTCTCTTCAAACTCCATGAGCGGCGGCCGTACACGGTCATACCCATGCGAAGCGAACACGCCCATAAGCGTAGCAACCCCCTCTGCCTCGGTACGGGCATCAGGGGTCAGGAGATCAACAAAACCAGCCGGCAGCAAAGCCGGGCTAAAGGGCGGGTCATCCGTCATGCTTCGGCCTATAGCACTGCATGCCGCGCCCGTCATGCCCGGAAACCCGCACTTTTTTTAACAGAACTCACCCTTGTGGAACGCCGGGCAGCGTCTCCCACCCCGGCCCGATGACAGTCATGACCCGCCGCCCCATGCCATCGGCCCGCAGGACGATGATATTCCGGTCTTCCAGCCATTCCAGAAGCCTGCGGGCCCGCCCCTGTGAGGCCGTGCCGTAAACTCGGGCAATTTCCGCATCAGAGGGGCACGCCTGACGGCTGATGGCCGCACGCGCCAGGAACAGGAAAACGGATTGCAGGTCTTCCGGCAGGGCATTGGCCAGAGCCTCCGCCTGCTGCCAGTCGTCCGAGGCCACCATATCCTCACTCACGCCGCTCCGCGCCGTGGCCAGAGCACGATTAAAGGCTTTCAGGTCCAGCGCGTTACGCCCCAGCCCGGCAATGCGGCAGCGCACCAGAAAATCCTGATACAGCACGGCCGCGGCGCGGAATGAGGTTTCATCATCCGCCAGTATATCCCGCAGGATTGCGTTCATGCGGGCCTCACGCTCCGCCTGATCTTCCGACGATTCTTCCGGCTGCTCCTCCTGCAGGACAGCAGCCTGTGCCTCACCATGCGCGGCAAGCTGGCTCAGCAGGTCCGGCTGCGGCGTGACGGGGGCCTTTCTGGGGCGCGCCAGCGTTTCCGAAACAGGCACCGGGGCCAGAATAAGCTCATGCACCGGGGCGGAGGGCGGCTCGAAGGGCGTCAGCATCGGGCCGGCGGAGCGGCTTTCCGTTTCCACCGCGCCCACGCGCACCGGCACCGGCCTGCGGCACATGGCTGGCCCCAGCGCCACAAAGGTTCCCCGAGGCAGATCCCGGAAGGCTTCGGCCTGCCGCCGCTCCATTCCCAGCAGGTCCGCCGCACGGGCCATATCGATATCCAGAAAGGTGCGGCCCATCAGAAAATTGGAGGCTTCCGCCGCCACGTTCTTGGCCAGCTTGGCCAGACGCTGTGTGGCGATAATGCCTGCCAGACCGCGCTTGCGGCCACGGCACATCAGATTTGTCATGGCCCCCAGCGAAGCACGGCGTGCTTCATCAGATACCTCCCCGGCGGCGGCGGGGGCAAAAAGCTGGGCTTCATCCACCACCACCAGCACGGGGTACCAATACTCACGCGGGGCTTCGAACATGCCGCCCAGAAAGGCCGCGGCCCATTTCATCTGCTGGTCTGCATCCAGACCTTCCAGATTGAGCACAACGGACGCCCGATGCCTGCGCATCCGCTCACCCGCGGCATGCAGCGCCATTTCCGAACAGGCTGCGCCATCAATCACCAGATGGCCGAATTTCTCGGCCAGACTGACAAAATCCCCTTCCGGGTCAATAATCGCCTGCTGCACCATGCGCGCCGACTGCTCAAGCAGACGCCGCAGAAGGTGCGATTTTCCAGACCCGGAATTGCCCTGCACAAGAAGGCGGGTGGCCAGAAGCTCGGCAAGGTCCATCTGTGCCGGACCACCACCGGACACATCCCCCATCACAATCATATTGTTATTCGGCATGGTACTGCTCATAGGGGCTTCCGATACCCCTCCGGATGCTTATCCCGCAACCATGCAAGCGCCCCCTGTGCCGCCAGCCGCCCGGTTGCGAGACATGCATGCAGCAGATAGCCGCCGGTTGGAGCCTCCCAGTCCAGCATTTCACCTGCTGCAAAAACACCGGGCTGCGCACGCAGCATCAACCGCTCATCACACGCGGCCTGCGCAATGCCCCCTGCGGTGGAAATAGCGCGCTCCAGCGGCTCCGGCCCTGTCAGCCGCACCGGCAACGCCTTGAGTCGGGCCGCCAGAGCGGGAGTGGACACCGGAACAGGCCCGGCCTCCCGCAGCAGCGCCACAGCCACAGGCGGCAGGCGCAGGGCCTTGCGCAGCTTGTTGGACAGGCTCTCACGCGGGCGCACGGCAGCCAGCCGCTGTGTCAGCTCTTCCACCGAAAGATCGGGCCGTAGGTCACACAGCACCTCCGCCACACCATGATGCGCCAGATGCTCCCGCAGCGGGGCGGACAGCGCATAAAGCGCGCCACCTTCCAGCCCTTTTGCGGTAACAATCACTTCCCCCCGCACCGTCTGACCACCAAACGTCAGCGAGACCGGCTTGAGCGGCGTTCCGGCGAACCTTTCCCGCACAGCCTCCGGCCAGTCTGTCTGGAAACCACAGTTTGCAGGCCGTAGGGGCGAGAGCGTAACCCCGCGCGCTTCCAGCAGCGGCACCCAGCCTCCATCACTCCCCAGACGCGGCCAGCTTGCCCCGCCAAGCGCCAGAATGACGGCATCAGGCGCTGAAAACACAGCGGGGCTGTGCGATGCGGACGCGGCATCCTCAGACTGCGGATGCGAAAAGGTCAGATGTCCGGCGGCATCCCAGCCTGTCCAGCCTGTGCGGGTGTGCAGCACCACACCCTGCGCACGCAGGCGGGCCAGCCATGCCCGCAAAAGCGGAGAAGCCTTCATGGCCTTGGGGAAAACACGGCCGGAAGAGCCGACAAAACTTTCCTGCTCCAGCCCGCTCATCCAGTGCCGGATATCCTCCACTGTCCACGCGGCAAGTGCCGGAGCAAGCCATGAGGACGCCGCGCCATACCGGCTGAGGAATTTTTCTGAAGGTTCGGAATGCGTGATGTTCAGCCCGCCACGACCGGCCATAAGAAACTTACGGCCCGGACTGGGCATATGCTCCACAACCTGCACCGCGCAGCCTGCGGCGGAAAGATACTCCGCCGCGGCCAGCCCGGCAGGCCCGGCCCCGATTACAACAACACGGAACGGACTGCTCATGCCCGCGTGGCAGACCGCAAGGCTGTCCGCATGAAAGCTGCTTTACGGAAAAAAAGACGAGTCATCCCGCCTTTTTCTCCCCGGCCCGCACGGCAGCAGCCAGCGTTTCAATCTGCCCCAGCACGCGCGGCAGGGTCTGGTCTGTTGCCTTGCCGGTGCTATCCAGAGTTTCCGCCAGCGTGGCCAGCAGGGCAGAGGCCACCACAGCGCCATCCGCAATTCCGGCAGCCGTTGCGGCCTGCTCCGGCGTGCGGATGCCAAAACCGATGGCCACCGGCAGATCCGTCGCGGCGCGGATGCGCGCAAGAGCCGACTGCAATTCCGCAGCACTGGCTGTCCGTGTGCCGGTAATACCGGTAATGCTCACATAATAGACAAAGCCGGACGCATGGGAGAGCACATACCGCAGGCGCTCATCCGGCGTGGTGGGTGCCACCAGACGGATAATGTCCAACCCGGCATCCTGCGCGGGCTGCTCCAGAATATCGGCTTCTTCAGGCGGCAGATCGACCAGAATCAGGCCATCAACCCCGGCTTTGGCCGCATCCGCACAGAAACGGGCATGGCCGTATGCTTCCACAGGGTTCAGGTAGCCCATCAGAATGATGGGGGTTTCCTGATCTTCCTTGCGGAAAGCCGCGATCATCTCCAGCACGCCCGCCACAGAAGCCCCGGCCTTCAGCCCCCGGATGGCGGCGAGCTGAATAATGGGGCCATCGGCTGACGGGTCGGAGAACGGCATGCCGACTTCAATCAGGTCCGCCCCGGCAGCGGGCATGGCCTTGAGCAGCGCCAGAGAAGTTTCAAGATCCGGGTCGAACGCTTCCAGATAGGGGATGAGCGCACCGCGCCCCTGTGCGGCCAGTGTTTTGAAGCGGGCGGCAATACGGCTCACAGTTTTACTCCCAGATGCTCGGCAACGGTGAAAATATCCTTGTCACCCCGGCCTGAAATATTGATGACCAGCAGCGTCTCTTTCGGCAGTGTGGGAGCAATCTTGGCCGCATGGGCAATGGCGTGGGCGGATTCCAGCGCGGGAATAATCCCCTCCGTGCGGGTGCAGAGCTGGAATGCCTGCAGGGCTTCATCATCCGTGGCCCCGACATACTCAGCGCGGCCAATATCACTCAGCCAGGAATGCTCCGGCCCGACACCCGGATAGTCCAGACCGGCACTGATGGAATGGGCCTCTTCAATCTGCCCGTCCGCATTCTGCAGCAGGTAGGTGCGATTACCGTGCAGCACACCGGGGCGGCCACGTTCAATGGAGGCCGCTGTCCTGCCGCTGTCCAGCCCGCATCCTGCGGCTTCAACGCCAATCAGCCGGACGGAGGCGTCATCCAGAAACGGATGGAAAATCCCCATCGCATTGGAGCCACCCCCAATGGCGGCGACAATCACATCCGGCAGGCGGCCTTCCTGAGCCAACATCTGCTCTCTGGTTTCCTCGCCAATCACGCTCTGGAAATCACGCACCATGGCAGGATACGGGTGCGGGCCGGCCACGGTACCCACCAGAAAATAGGTATCCGCAACGTTAGCCACCCAGTCGCGCATGGCTTCGTTCATGGCGTCCTTCAGCGTTCCGGCCCCGGAGGTCACCGGCACGACCTCGGCCCCCAGCAGACGCATGCGAAACACGTTGGGCTTCTGCCGCTCAACGTCCGTGGCCCCCATATAGACCACGCATTTCATGCCAAACAGCGCGCAGACGGTAGCCGTGGCCACGCCGTGCTGCCCGGCTCCGGTTTCCGCCACAATGCGGGTGCGGCCCATGCGGCGGGCCAGCAAAATCTGCCCCATGACGTTATTCAGCTTGTGAGAGCCGGTATGGTTGAGCTCTTCGCGCTTCATGTAGAGTTTGGCGCCGCCAAGCTCTTCCGTCATGCGGCGGGCAAACCAGAGCGGGCTGGGCCGCCCGACATAATCACGCAGGTAGAACGCCAGTTCCTTATGAAAGGCCGGGTCTGCCTTGGCAGCCTCATACGCCTCATTCAGCTCCAGCAGCAGCGGCATGAGGGTTTCCGCGACAAACCGCCCGCCATAGAGGCCGCCAAAATGGCCGCGTGCATCCGGGCCATGCCGGAGGGAATTGGGGTGTGCGGCCTGTGTGCTGTGCCGTTCTGCCTGATCTGCCATGGCTGGTTCCGCCGCTCCTGATCTTTGCGCGTTATGCTGGGTGCTCCCGCTGCCCCGGAAAGCAGGAGTCTGGCTTACCAGAAGCCACAAGCCCTTGCACAGGGGCCGCCTCCCCTAAATTTTGCACGTCAGGGTGCCGCAAACCCGAAATCCGCCCGCCGGAAAAACCAGCCCAAGCCTAAGGCACGGCAGCCCCTTTAAACCACTGCTTGTCAGCCCTTGTCCGCTCGGGGCATGGTCTTGCAACGCAAGACCCAAGCATGATGCAGGCGACGACACCCCAAGGAGAGGCTGAATGTTTCTGGCCCACACGCCCGGAGCCCCGGCGCGGGCAATCGAGAGTGAGGCCGATGCCGACGGCGTAGCGTGGATTGACCTGCTCAACCCCACCCCGCAGGAGCAGGCGCTCGCAACCCGCATCTGTGGCCAGCCTCTGCCCACGCTGGATGACCTGAATGAAATTGAGAGTTCCTCGCGTATCAGCGTACGCAACGGAGCCGCATTTCTTTCAACGCCTCTTCTCAAGAAAATCGGGACAGAATTCCAGACCTCTCCCGTCGGCTTTATTCTGACCGCCGAGCGGCTGCTTACCATCCGCTACCAGCCCTACCCCTCCTTTGAGACTGTCGCCCAGCTTGTGGCGGAGCACACCCTGCCCTCTACTGCTCCCGCGGCAGTGACAGCCCCCACCCCGGCGTCCGAAGCAGCACCAAGCCCTGCGCCGGGCAGGGAGAGCGCACCCGGCCAACCTCATGAAGCACAGTCCACCCCGGGCACGGCGCACAAGGGACCCGCTCCCGCATTCATCGGCCCCGGAGACATTCTGGTTGCGCTGATTGAAACAATCGTGGACCGGCTGGCTGATATTCTGGAGAGTTTCGGCACGTTGCTGGACAAGCTTTCTCTGGACATTTTCAGGCGGAAACAAAGCAAGCCGCCTGTCCGGAGCATCGCCGCCCGGCAGCGTGACCTGCTGGAACGTGTTGGCGCTTCGGGTGACCTGTGTTCTCGCTTGCGGGATTCCCTGCTCGGGCTGGAGCGCATCACCATTTTCCTGAGCGAAAGCAAAAAGGACAGTCTGGCCCTTGCCTCCGGCCTGCCGCTGACAAGCCGTCGCCTCGATACCGGCAACAGCACCCTTCCCGCCGAGAACGCTCCCTATGCGCTCTCCGGTGCCTTGCGCGCCCGCATGGCAACAGCCAACCGCGACCTGTCCTCCCTGAGCGATTACGTCTCTCAGGCAACAAGCAAAGTAGAATTTCTGCTGGATGCCACGTTGGGCTTTATCAGTATTGAACAGAATGGCGTGATGAAGGTGCTGACTGTTGTCAGCTTTATTGGTGTGGCCCCCACCCTGATTGCCGGGGTGTATGGCATGAACTTCAAGGATATTCCCGAACTGAACTGGTCCTTTGGATACTGGTATTCTCTGGGCCTTATGGCGGCCTCCATCGTGCTGCCGCTCCTGTGGTTCTGGCGCAAGGGCTGGCTGGGCGGCATCAAATAAAGCCGGACATACGGCGAGACGAACACAGCACCGGGCCGCCACAGCGCACCTGCCCGCCGCAGGCTTCTGAAAGTCTGGTTGACGAAGCAGGCTGGTGGTTTTATTCTCTGTCACCAGAACTGGCTGACTTCACCTGTCCAGTACTTCCCTCCCCGTCAGGATTGTCCTGCCATCCGGCCTCACACCGTAACCATGGCTGTTACGCGCTGTATCTTCGGGCCTCGCGCAAGACTGATCCGGACCTCCCCTTTTCTGAACTACTGCCAGTCAGGGCATTCCTAAATGCATCTTGCGGAACTCAAGGCCAAATCTCCGGCCGATCTTCTGGCCTGTGCCGAAGACCTGAATATTGAAAATGCATCATCCCTGCGCAAACAGGACATGATGTTCGCCATTCTGAAGGCACTGGCCGATAATGATCAGGCGATCTACGGTGATGGCACACTCGAGATCCTGCATGACGGGTTCGGTTACCTCCGCTCCCCCGAATCAAACTACCTCCCCGGCCCGGACGATATCTACATCTCCCCCGCCCAGGTGCGCCGCTTCGGTCTGCGCACGGGGGATACGGTGGAAGGGCAGATCCGCGCCCCGCGTGACGGAGAGCGCTATTTCTCCCTGCTGAAAATCAACAGCATCAATTTCGAGCCGCCCGAAGCCGTCCGGCACCGCATCAACTTCGATAATCTGACACCGCTCTACCCCGAGCGCCGCCTGAAGATGGAAGTGGAAAACGATGCCCCGCCGGTAAGCGAAACCAAGGGCAAGAAAGGCAAGAGCACGCAGGATTTCACGCCCCGCGTGATTGATCTGGTCTCCCCCATCGGGATGGGCCAGCGCGCGCTGATTGTTGCTCCGCCGCGCACCGGTAAAACGGTCATGCTGCAGAGCATTGCCTCCTCCATTTCCGCCAATCACCCCGAATGCTTCCTGATCGTGCTGCTGATTGACGAGCGCCCGGAAGAAGTGACGGACATGGCCCGCTCCGTGCGCGGGGAAGTGATTTCCTCCACCTTTGATGAACCGGCCCACCGCCACGTTCAGGTGACGGAAATGGTGCTGGAAAAAGCCAAGCGTCTGGTGGAGCACAAGCGCGATGTTGTGATCCTGCTGGACTCCATCACCCGTCTGGCCCGCGCCTACAACACCGTTGTGCCGTCATCCGGCAAGGTGCTGACCGGCGGTGTGGATGCCAACGCCCTGCAGCGCCCCAAGCGCTTCTTCGGCGCGGCGCGTAACATTGAGGAAGGCGGCTCTCTGACCATTATCGCCACGGCGCTGATTGATACCGGCAGCCGCATGGACGAAGTGATTTTTGAAGAGTTCAAGGGCACGGGTAACTCCGAGCTGATCCTTGACCGTAAACTGGCTGACAAGCGCACCTTCCCCGCCATTGACATCACCAAGAGCGGCACGCGTAAGGAAGAAATGCTGGTGGACCGCGCCACACTTTCCAAAATGTGGGTCCTGCGCCGTATTCTGGCGCCCATGGGCTCCATGGATGCGATGGACTTCCTGCTGGACAAGCTCAAATACAGCAAATCCAACGCGGATTTCTTCGAGGCCATGAACAACTGACCCCGGCTCCGGGGTTCATCCTCCCGCGGCTTTCTCTGTAAAGCCGCCTGACCCCACTCTGGCGGCTGTGCTCAGCCTGCTGGTGTGGGGTCTTTTTTCAGGATGGTCAGCACAACGCTGCCATCTGCTTCCGCCTGTTCCGCCAGCACAATATGCCCCAGCGCCAGCACGGAGCGCCGGACGTTCCTGTGCGGTTCTTCCCCCATCAGCCGCACGGCCAGAAGGCTGCCCGCAGCCATGCCATCCAGCGCAAGACGGGTGCGCACAAAGGTCATCGGGCATTTTTCATGGGTGATATCCAGCATGACAGCCTCCGGGTGTGACGGCTCGGCTGAGGGGGGCACTGGCAGGTCTGTTGGGGTTTTCATAAAACCATACTCCATGAAGCAACGCTGAAAGGCACTATAAGGCAGGGGAAACCAGAGCTAAAGAAACCTGCATACCCGTGTAAAATTGGACAACCCCCACCCTTTTCGGCTACCTGAGATTTTATGAACGCAGGTGGTAACAAGCAGGATTTGCGCCCTTGAAGTCACAGTCGACAGAATCTCGGATCGCGCAGCTCTGCGTCGAACATGGCCTGAAAATGACTGGTCAGCGCCGTGTCATTGCACGCGTTCTGTCAGATGCTGATGATCACCCCGATGTGGAAGAATTATACCGCCGTGCGTCCGTGCTTGATTCCCGCATTTCCGTAGCCACTGTTTATCGTACAGTGCGCCTGCTGGAAGAAAAGGGTATTCTCGAACGGCGTGACTTTGGCGGAGGCCGTGCGCGCTATGAAGCCACGGAACATGGCCGCCACCATTACCATCTGATTGATGTTGATAATGGCAAGGTTATTGAATTTGAAGATCAGGAACATGAAGAGCTGATGCGCCGTGTTGCCGAGCGGCTGGGCTTCGATTTTGTTTCCATGCGGCTTGAACTGTTCGGCAGAAAGCGCACCGTGCAGCAGGAGGCCAAAGCGCCTCAGCCCTCAAAACGTAAAGGAGCGGCTTCATGAGCGCAGACCAACTGTCCGCCGGTTCTCTCTCCACTCTGGATCTGGAACGCAAGGGCTTTCCCGAACTGCGGGGTGGAAACCTGAGTGTGCGCATTGCCGCCACGGATGATGAGCGGGATGCCGCACAGGCCCTGCGCTACCGTGTGTTTTATGAAGAAATGGGCGCGCATCCGGATGCGGAGACCCTCCGCCTCAAACGCGACTTTGATGAGTTTGATGCCGTGGCCGACCACCTGCTGGTGATTGACCACGCCATTGCGTCCGATGCCCGCGGCGTGGTGGGCACCTACCGGCTCATGCAGGGGGATGCCGCCGCCAAAATTGGCCGTTTCTACTCCGCCAGCGAATACGATATTTCCCCGCTGACAGAATTTCCCGGGCGGCTGCTGGAAGTTGGCCGCTCCTGCGTGGACAAGGACTATCGCGGGCGGGCCGCCATGCAGCTTTTGTGGCGGGGCATTGCCTCCTACATTTTCCTGCATCGCATTGATGTACTGTTCGGCTGCGCCAGCCTGCCGGGAACCAACCCCGACGCCATCGCAAACGAGCTGACATACCTCTATCACAATCATCTGGCCCCACCCGCCCTGCGGGTGAAGGCCCTGCCGGAACGGCGGGTGGACATGCTGCGGGTGGACCCGCATTCCCTCGATTTCCGCAGGAGTCTGGCCAGCCTGCCCCCGTTGATCAAAGGCTATCTGCGCCTTGGCGGCTATGTGGGAGATGGCGCGGTAATTGATACGCAGTTCAACACCACAGACGTTGCCGTTCTGGTGAAAAGCGAACTGCTGGCAGACAAATATTACCGCCACTATGAACGCCGCCTGCGCGATGCGCTGGATTAAGCAACACGCTCAGGCTGACACCACCTTTTCTGCCTGCCCTCCGTGCTGACCTCCCGCGCACTCCGGCGCTTTTTCCCTGCAGGGCAGGCTGAACACATGACCCCGACCCCCAATAAGTTGAGCCGTGGCCAGAAATGGCGGCAGGCAGGCCTCATGCTGGCCATGGGCGCACTCTCCGCTCTGGCCCTGCCGCCCGTGCATCTCCTGCCTGTGCTGCTGGTGACATTTCCTGTGCTGGGCCGGGTGCTGAACCGCGCCGGAAGCTGGAAAGCCGCCGCATGGGCGGGCGCGCTGTTTGGTTTCGGGCTATATGCCGCCAGTCTGTACTGGATGGTTAATGCCGTCATGATCCGTGCGGCAGAGTTCTGGTGGTTTGTGCCGTTCCCGTCACTGGGGTGCGCGCTCATTCTTGCCCCCATGGTTGCGGCTCCGGCCGCCCTGTGCCGCCTTGTGCCTGCCGGGCCGCGCCGGCTTCTGGCCTTTGCTGCTGGCTGGACGCTGTTTGATATGGGGCGCGTCTTCCTGTTCAGCGGGTTTACATGGAACCCGTTAGGGAGCGGTCTCGCCATTCCCGGCGCGGTGGGAGATGTGTTGATTCAGCCTGCGGCATGGATTGGCGTGGATGGTCTGACCTTTTTTGTGGTGTTTGGTGCCCTGTTCTGCGGAGAGGCCCTGCAGGATGCATTCCGGGCCCGCGCAGGGCACCCCTGCCACCTTTTCCCGCAGCGGGCAGACCGCCTGCGCGTGGCCGCCTGTGCGGCTGTGGTGGTGAGCCTTGCCCTGACCGCCAGCCTGATCCGGCTGAAGACCGTGCATCCCGCCGGGGAAAACGGGCCTGTTGCCGTGATCGTGCAAGGGAACGTGCCGGAAACCGAGAAAATCGGCCATCTCAACCCCCGTGATATTTTCCAGCGTTACCTGCGCCTGACAGCAGATGGCGTGCTTCAGGCCCGCCGTCTCGTTCCGCAGCCCGCCTTTGCGGATGCTCTCTCCCGCCCGATTGTCTTCCTGTGGCCGGAAACCTCTTTCCCCGGCTCTGACCTGCTGCAGGACAGCCCGCGGGCCCGCCAGATCATCATGGAATGGGGGGCCGGTGCCGATGCCGGTTTGATCGGCGCGCTGCGTATGGATGATAACGGGCGCTACCGGAACTCTGTTCTGGCTCTGGCCCCCAATGGAGACATTGCCGGGATTTATGACAAGGCCCGGCTTGTTCCGTTTGGTGAGTACCAGCCGCCCTTTATCCCGCTGCAAATTGTGCCCCAGGGTGGCATGGCCGCAGGCCCCGGCCCCCGCACATGGCATCTGCCAGGGGTGCCCCCCGTTGGCCCCTTGGTCTGCTATGAGGTGATTTTCTCCGGCCTGACGGTTGACCGGCATGACCGCCCCCGCTGGCTGGCCAATGTCACCAATGATGGCTGGTTTGGAAACAGTGCGGGCCCGCGCCAGCATCTCTCCTCCGTCAGGCTGCGTGCGGTAGAAGAAGGGTTACCCATTGCCCGCGCGGCCAATACCGGCATTTCCATAGCCTATGACGGGTTTGGACATGAGCTGGAACGTCTGGGCTGGGGCAGAACCGGCACGCTGGTTGTCCCCCTGCCACCCGCTTTACCTACTCCTTTATTCGCCCGATACGGGCGCACCCTGCCCGCCCTGCTGTGCCTGATTGCATTTCTGGCTGCTTTTGCCCGCACAAGCCGGAGGAAGCCTGATTGAAACAAAAGTGTGTTTTTTTCTAACAATTCGGATTTTCTGAATTGCCTTTTCCATTCCTGAAAGGTCCTCCACAAAGACCTTTTTCCTTTCTTGAAAATATATATGAGGTGTTAAATTTTTTCTGATATTCTCTTTTTCTTTCAAGGCATTATTTCAAATTCTCAAAAAACTCACGCGCCGTTGTGAATGACGTCACCAGCAGCACTGGAATGTTTAAGAAATGGTTTATAGTCTGGTTCAGTCGGGTTTATACAACGAACCCTTTCCAGATGAGTGACCGCGTGACAAAGACTGTCTCCCCCCCCTCTGACCAGAAAACACCCTCACCACGGGCGGGTTCTGTTGACATGCATGTTGGACGCCGGATCCGGCTCCGGCGCACGCTTCTGGGTATCTCTCAGGAAAAGCTGGGGGAGGCTCTGGGCATCACATTCCAGCAGGTACAGAAATACGAACGCGGTACCAACCGGGTGGGTGCCTCCCGCCTGTACGATCTGGCAAGTGCGCTGGATGTGCCGATCAGCTTCTTTTTTGATGATATGCCCACTCTTGACCGTCCGGCGGAACATCACGACCAGCCCCACCTGCACGACCATTTTTCACAAAACCGCAAGCCGTTTGAAAGCCCGTTTCAAACCGGCACGGCATCGGTTTTTTCAGAAAGCGAAGCCTCCCTGTTTTCCCGCAAGGAAACCATTGAACTGATCCGGGCCTATTACCGCATTCCAGACCCGACCGTTCGCAAACGCGTGCTGGATCTTGTGCGGTCCATGGCTCCGCCGCTGGACTCCATCAGTTCGCCAGACCAGATCTCCTGAAAAACCAAAGGGCGACCGAAGCCGCCCCTTTTTTCGAGACTACGCTTTCAAGGCAGCGCTCTCAGAAGTCCTGATCGTCACTCCAGCCGCCGCCGGCATCTCCGCCAGCATCGCCCCAGCCATTGCTTCCGGCATCAAAACCCGGATCAGCAGACGTTCCGGCTCCGCCAAACGGGTCAGCCCCGGCACCGTCACCATAATTATTGTTGATAATTGTCTCAGTCGGCTGCCCCGCACCCCATCCGGCATCTGCTCCGCCACCATGGTGACCACTGAACAGGTCTGTCAGGGCATTTGCGGCCAGCATCCCGCCCGCCACACCCGTGGCGGTTGAAAGAGCCGTGCCCAGAAAGCCGGTGCCACTACGGAACATGCCCGGCTGCGCGCCATAAGGCAGGGGCTGCGGCTGGTACTGGGGCTGGTATTGAGGCTGATACTGCGGTGCGGCAGCCGGACGGCCACCCCAGCCCGGCGGGGGAGCCTGCTGCGGCTGAGCCTGCGCATCACGCTGCCCACCCCCGAAAAGCCCGCCAAGAAAACCGCCGCCCGCAGGTTTCTGCTGCGTCTGAGCCTGCTGTAAGGCCTGCTGCGCCTGCTGAAGCTGAAACTGGAGCTGCTGGATACGGTTCTGTGCTTCCACCAGCGCCATTTCCTGCACAACGGCCATCTGCGTAATGCGATAGCGTGCTTCAGGATACTGCTGGAATTCCTGTGCCAGAAATCTGTCGGCTTCAGGGTCAACCGGCGGAAGATCAGGCCGCGTACTGGGCACGCTGCCAAAACCAGGCTGGGACGCACCACCCACTCTGGCTACAAATTTCGCAATGAGGTCACGTTCCTCGTTGGTCATCTTCTACCTTCCCTGCCTGCGGCATTCGTTTATCGGCTTCAGTCCGCCAGCTTCCAGACAGCCGGCATCACATAGCCCCACTCTGACCGTCATGTGGCGTGCAGGCAAGAGCGTTGCAAGGGGAGAGCCGCAGGGAGTTTTTCGCCTTCTCTTCCTGAATGCGCTGCACCCCTGTATGGTGTGCTCCCGCCGTGCGCGCCATGCGCACACCCTGACTGTCACACTGCGGAGTTTCATCCTGACCATGGACCCGGCGTCTCCCCGCCCTACCGAGCGGCCCCTTTCCTTTCAGGACCTGATCCTGACCCTCCACCAGTTCTGGTCAAGGCAGGGGTGCGCCATTCTCCAGCCTTATGATCAGGAAATCGGTGCAGGCACGCTTTCCCCCCATACCACCCTGCGGGCGCTGGGAAATACGCCGTGGAAAGCTGCCTATGTGCAGCCATGCCGCCGCCCGTCCGATGGCCGCTATGGGGAAAACCCCAACCGCCTGCAGCATTATTATCAATATCAGGTTCTGCTGAAGCCCACGCCGGAAGAGAGCCAGAAACTGCTTCTGGACAGCTACCGCGCCATCGGGATTGATCCGGACCGCCACGATATCCGCTTTGTGGAAGATGACTGGGAAAACCCGACCATCGGCGCATGGGGTCTGGGTTGGGAAGTCTGGTGTGACGGGATGGAAGTCACGCAGTTTACGTATTTCCAGCAGGTGGGCGGTATTCCGGTCACTCTCCCCTCCACAGAGCTGACCTACGGTCTCGAACGTCTGGCCATGTATGTGCAGGGCGTAGAGAACGTTTATGACCTGGATTATAACGGGGCAGGCCTGACCTACGGGGATGTCTTCCTGCGTGCGGAAAAGGACTATTCCCGCCATAATTTTGAACTGGCTGATACAGAGCTGCTGTTCCGCCACTTTGCCGATGCGGAAAAGGAAAGTGTGGCGCTGGCCGAAGCCGGTGTCGCGCAGCCAGCCTATGACCAGTGCCTGAAGGCGAGCCACCTGTTCAACCTGCTGGATGCACGCGGCGTGATCAGTGTGAGTGAGCGGGCCTCCTACATTGGCCGTGTGCGCACGCTGGCAAAACTGTGCTGTGAGACCTGGCTGGCTGGCGAGGACAAATAAGATCATGCCCGAACTGCTGATAGAACTCTTTTCAGAAGAAATTCCCGCCCGCATGCAGCAACAGGCCGGGGAAACCCTGCTGCGCCTGCTGTCCGAAACGCTGGCTCCCCTGAACCCGCAGGCCGCTGTGGCCTATACCGGGCCGCGCCGCATTGCCGCCTCCTGCACGCTGGACGCCACGGTGCCGGGCCGCACTGTTTCTGAACGCGGCCCGCGTGAGGGCGCGCCGGAAAAGGCGCTGGAAGGCTTCACACGCAAGCATAGCGTGACGCAGGATGCCCTGACCCTGCAAAACGGCTTCTGGGTGCTGGAGCGCGAAGAACCCGCCATCAGCGCCAGACTGCATATTGCCGCTGTCCTGCCGGACCTGCTGCGCCGCTTCCCCTGGCCGAAATCCATGCGCTGGGGCCAGGGCAGCGCCTTTACATGGGTGCGCCCCCTGCGCCGCATCCTGTGCATTCTGGATGGGGAGACCGTGCCGTTCTCTCTGGCTCAGGACGAGGATAACGGCCACCACCTGCACTCCGGCAACCTGACGGAAGGCCACCGCTTCCTCTCCCCCGGCCCTGTGGCTGTCAGCAATGCCGCGGAATGGCAGGAAACACTGCGCGGCCGGCATGTGCTGGTAAATGCTGCGGAACGCCGGGAAAACATCCTGCAGGGCCTCACGGCGCTTGCCTCGGCTGAAGGCCTGTCCCTTGTGCCCGATTCCGGGCTGGTGGAGGAAGTGGCCGGGCTGGTGGAATGGCCCGTGCTGTTCCTTGGCCGAATTGATGACCGGTATATGGACCTGCCGCCCGAGGTGATGCAGGTTTCCATGCGCGTCAACCAGCGCTATTTCGCGCTCCGCAACACGGATGGGTCAGCGGCCCCGCGCTTCGCATTTGCCGCCAATATCGCCCCGGCGGATGACGGCACCCTGATTGTCACCGGTAACGAGCGCGTGCTGCGCGCCCGCTTTGCCGATGCCCGCCACTTCTGGGATCTGGACCGCAAGCAGAGCCTTGCCTCCCGGCTGGGCGCGCTGGACGCCATTACCTTCCATGCCAAGCTCGGCAGCCAAGGCGCACGCACCCGCCGCATGGTCCGTCTGGCCGGTCTGATTGCCCCGATGGTAGGCGCATCAGCCGCCGATGCGGAACGTGCGGCAGAACTGGCCAAAACGGACCTGACCACGGGCATGGTTGGAGAGTTCCCTGAGCTTCAGGGTGTCATGGGGGGGTATTATGCCCACCATGATGGCGAGAGCCCGGCTGTCTGTCAGGCAATCAGTGAGCAATATATGCCGCGCGGCCCGGGGGACACGGTGCCCACAGCCCCGGTTTCCATCGCACTTGGTCTGGCGGACCGGTTTGACATGCTGGCGGCCTTCTTTGCCGCCGGTGAAAAACCATCCGGCTCGGGGGACCCGTTTGGTCTGCGCCGCGCCGCGCTGGGCATTATCCGCCTGATCCGTGAAAACGGTTTGCGGCTGGATCTGGTCAGGCTGTTCCTGCTGGCGAGTGAAGCCCTGCTGGAGCCCCTGCGCAATGCGCCGGATCTGGACCTGCTGCCACAGTTCATGGCGGAACGCCTGCGCGTGCAGCTGCGCTCGGAAGGCGCGCGGTATGACTGCCTTGCCGCCATTTCCACCGGGAACACAGATACGGACATCACCCGCCTTCTGGCCCGCGCGCAGGCGCTGGAAACCATGCTGGCCACGGAAGATGGTAAAAACCTGCTTGCCGCCACCCGTCGTGCCGCCAACATCCTGCGGATTGAAGACCGCAAGGATGGCCCGCATGACGGCACGCCAGACCCGGCCCTGTTCGCCCAGCCGGAAGAACAGGCTCTGGCCACGGCGCTGGATCAGGTTGAACCCGCTGTGGAGCACGCCTTCGCGGAAGAACGCTTCACCGATGCCATGCGCGCGGCCGCCAGCCTGCGTGGCCCTCTGGACAAGTTCTTTGAAGCCGTCACGGTAAATGCGGAAGACGCAGCCCTGAGGCTTAACCGCCTGCGCCTGCTCTCCCGCCTGGGCCGCATGATGCGTCTGATTGCGGATTTCAGCCAGATTGAAGGCTAACCCCTTCTCCGGGGCTGAATTCTGAAGGGGGACGTGGTGCCACACCACGTCCCCTTTTTTTCAGCTTAACCGGGTGCCGTTGGGCACCGGCCTTTCCAGAGAAGCCAGCACAACACCCTGTTCCGTTTCAAACCCCGCAAGCAGAAACTGGGAACGAAACGGACCAATCTGCTTTTCAGGGAAATTGATAATCCCGATAATCTGCCGCCCGATCAGAGTCTCCGGCGTGTAAAGGCGTGTGACCTGCGCACTGGTTTTGCGCTCACCATACGGCCCGAAATCCACCCAGATTTTAAAGGCCGGTTTGCGGGCTTCGGGAAAAGGTTCGGCACGCAGAATAGTGCCAGAAACCATCACAATTTTTTCAAAATCCGACCAGAGAATATGGTCCATCGGCTTTTCCATGAATGCAGGCCCTTCCCCCATACTACCTGCCCTACCTTACTCACTTCGGGCCCCTCTGGGCCACTGATCATAAAAAAAGCGTGCTGCCTTTTCAGGACAACACGCTTTTCCGTTTTTCTCATCTTTCCACATCAGGGCGTGTGGACGGCTGGCCCTTCAGCCGCGTGAGCGACCAAAGAAAAAACTGGCCACCAGCAGCACAACAAAAATAAACAGTAGAACTTTCGCAATACTGGCAAACCCGGAAGCCGCTCCCCCAAACCCAAAGAGGGAGGCAAGCATGGCCAGAATCAGAAAAGCCAGAAACCACCGCAGAATAGGCATCTCGCTTCTCCTCAGGAGTGCCGTAATCTCACGGAAGATCGATACGGCCTTGCATGTCCCTCAGCACAACGCAGGGAGAAAAGAAAAGTTCTCTCGCTTTGGACTCAAGCGGTTACCCAACGCAGCCTGTTAATGCCCTTCTGAGCCCGGAATAATATCATATCCAGCACTCCCCGGCGCAGGGCCAGGCGGGGGAGCATTCCCCACCGCCACTCCGACCATCTGATTGGCGGCTGGTCCTATTTCCCGTGCGTCGATCGCAACACCCAGATCACCACTGCTGCCCGTGCCCACGGCATAGAGCATCTGGCCCGGTTTCAGCCAGGCCGCCAGACGCGCGGCCTCACTGGGGGCAAGATAGATCACGGAATGGTCTTTCAGCACCGCGCCACTCAGCTTGCCGTCCAGATCATAGAGCGGCATCCAGACTTCGCCATGCAGCACCAGATCGGGTCCTGCAATCATCTCGGTGGACTGGCGCGGCATGGCAATGAAGGTGTCCTGCATACTGCGCCCACGCGGGCTGGTAATGCCAAACGCCCGGATAATAGGGAGTGTGCGGCCTTTAATCCCGCGAATCTCGACAGTCTCTCCAGGTTTGATCGACCCGGCCAGCGTGTGCCCCTGATCGGGCGAGACAAACACCTGTGTGCCATCCGCCAGCACAAGGCCGATCACGCTGCCATGGGAGGAGGGCAGAAACTGCGCCACCTGCCCCGTAAAGCGCGGCAGGCCGGACAGATCATAAACGCCGTCCGCTTCCTTTTCTGTCGCAGTCTGGTGTGAAGCAAACGCTGCTGCATCCTGCCGTCCGGCAGGCCCCTGAGAGGCGGGGGCAGCTAGAGCGACGGACGATGCCAGAAAAAAAGCTGGAAGCGAGAGCAGAGAGCGCATGGATCAACCAAAAGGAGCGATCCAGCCCGAAATCACGCGGACTTCAGGCCGGAACAAGGATGAAAACGCTCTATTCTTCGTCAGGAATCCGCATCCGGCAAGAGCCGGAAAAGCGTGTCAGTGACGGAAATGACGCATACCGGTAAAGACCATGGCAATCCCGGCGGCATCGGCCGCAGCAATCACCTCATCATCCCGGATGGACCCACCCGGCTGGATAACGGCGGTTGCGCCAGCGACCACAATGGTTTCCAGCCCATCCGCAAACGGGAAGAATGCATCAGACGCCGCCACGGAACCGTGCGTGAGCGGTGCATCCTGCCCGGCTGCCTTAGCTGCTTCTCCGCTTTTGCTGGCGGCAATCCGCGCAGAGTCGACACGGCTCATCTGGCCTGCGCCAATCCCTACCGTGGCGTTATTTTTCGCATAGACAATGGCGTTGGACTTCACGTGCTTGGCCACACGGAAGGCAAACATCAGGTCTTCCATTTCCTGTGCGGTGGGGGCGCGTTTTGTCACAACACGCAGGGACTCGGGGCGAATCTGCCCGTTGTCACGGGTCTGCGCCAGAAAACCACCGGCCACAGAGCGCACAACCACACCCGCCGCCGCCGCATCCGGCAAGCCACCGGTAAGCAGCAGGCGCAGATTTTTCTTGCTGGCCAGAATGGCTTTCGCCTCTTCCTCCGCATCCGGAGCGACAATCACCTCAGTGAAAAGCGTGGCAATTTTGCTCGCTGTTGCCGCATCCAACGTGCGGTTCAACGCGACAATGCCGCCAAAGGCCGAAACCGGGTCACACCGCAGCGCGCTGTCCCAGCAGGCGGAAAGCGTGTCACCCACCGCCACACCACATGGGTTGGCATGTTTGACAATCACCACCGCAGGGCGGTCAAACTCTGCCACGGCTTCAAACGCGGCATCCGTATCATTGATGTTGTTGTAGGAGAGGGCCTTGCCCTGCACCTGCACAGCCGTGGCCACACCGGGGCGTGTGCTGCCATCTTTGTAGAACGCGGCCTGCTGGTGCGGGTTTTCACCATAGCGCAATACTTCCGCACGCTGGCCAGCCAGCACAAAGCGCTCCGGCAGGGTGTCCTGCGCCTGTGCGGCAAACCATGCCGCAATGGCGGCATCATACGCGGCGGTGCGGGCATAGGCCGCACCGGCATAGCCACGGCGCATCTCCAGCGTGCTGCCGCCCTGCCCCAGAGCCTCGATCAGCCCCGCATACTGGGCGGTATCGGTCAGCACCACCACATGGTCATGGTTTTTAGCCGCCGCGCGGATCAGGGCCGGGCCGCCAATATCAATGTTTTCAATGCAATCTTCAGCGCCAGCGCCGGAAGCAACCGTTTTTTCAAACGGATACAGGTTGACCGCAACCAGATCGATCGGGGCGATGCCGTGCTCTTCCATCTGGGCCACATGCGCAGGCAGGTCACGCCGCCCGAGGATACCGCCATGAATCTTGGGCACGAGCGTTTTCACGCGGCCATCGAGAATCTCGGGGAATCCGGTGTGGTCAGACACCTCGGTCACGGGCAGGCCCGCTTCACGCAGCGCGCGGGCGGAACCCCCTGTGGAAAGAATTTCCGCACCGTGCGCGACCAGCGCGCGCCCGAGGTCAAGAAGCCCCGTTTTATCGGAAACAGAAATCAATGCGCGGCGCACGGGTTGCGTCGTCTGGTTCATTGGCGGACCTTTCGCACGGCTAAGCCTGAAGTAAGGCGGCTCATTAGCCAACAAGCGGCGCGGGAGCAACCGCCCCGCACCTCAAAACCTTTTACCGACGCGTAAAGGTCCAATACAGCGGCTGGCGCCCTGCCGCGATCGCCTTGGCTTCATAACGGGTCGGAAACCAGCCGTCCGGTCGTTCAGAAACCGGCGGCGGTGCATCGAAAAACGCCTGTGCGCCCATGACCTCTTCAACCCATGCCTGATAGGTCGGGTCATCACTCGCCACGCGCCAGACAGCACCGGGCTTGAGCAGGCGGGCAACAAGAGCCACGTTTTCCGGGTGCATGAAGCGCCGCTTGGCGTGACGGGCCTTGGGCCACGGGTCTGGAAACATCAGGAACAGCCGGTCCAGCGAGGCATCGGGCATGGCCCGCAGCAGCACGCGGGCATCATCATCCCACAGGCGCAGCATCTCGGGAACAGCGGAATGCGACTCCTGCCCAACCGGCACGAAGCGGGTCAGCAGAGAGCACAGGCCGTTATCAAAAACTTCAGAGGCAATATAGCCGACATCGGGGTGGGCATTATGCTGCGCCACCACGTGTTCTCCGCCGCCGAATCCGACTTCAAACCAGATCTGTTCGGGCGGGCGGGTAAAGGCTGTGCCCGGTTCACCCGCGCGATCCAGCGGAAAGCGCAGGCGGGGCAGAGCCTCATCCAGAAGGCGTTGCTGACGGGGGCGCAGCGAGTGGCCACGCGGGCGTCCGTAAAGTCGTTCAGGCGACGGCTTGACGTCCGGCCCGCGCACTTCCTCCGTCATCGTGTCTTCAAACCTTAGCGGTTGAAGGCGCCACGCAGGGCATCCACCAGATCGGTGCGCTCCCACGTAAAGTTATCACGCGCATCATCCGGCGTACGGCCGAAATGGCCATAAGCAGAGGTTTCCGCGTAAATCGGGCGGTTCAGACGCAGATGGTTGCGGATACCACGCGGGGAGAGATCCATCACCTCACGCAGAACGGCACCCAGACGGGCTTCATCCACATCCTTGCCTGTGCCATCCAGATCCACATAGACAGACAGCGGATGAGACACGCCAATGGCGTAAGATACCTGAAGCGTGCAACGGTCTGCAAGACCGGCAGCCACAACGTTCTTGGCCAGATAGCGGCAGGCATAGGCCGCGGAACGGTCAACCTTTGTCGGGTCCTTACCGGAGAAGGCACCGCCGCCATGCGGGGCTGCGCCACCGTAGGTGTCCACAATAATCTTGCGCCCGGTCAGACCGCAATCCCCGTCCGGACCACCAATCACGAAGATCCCGGTGGGGTTGACGTAGAGTTCGTCTTCCGGCGGCATCCAGCCCTCCGGCAGAACGCCACGCACGATCTCGCCCAGCTCTTCACGCAGCTTTTTCTGGCTTACGCCTTCATCATGCTGGGTGGAGATCACAACGGATGTGGCCCCTACAGGGCGACCGTTGACGTAGCGCAGCGTGACCTGGCTTTTCGCGTCCGGCTGAAGGCCGGCGGCGCGCGGGTCACCCGCACGGCGCAGGTCACGAATTTCGTGCAGGATGCGGTGTGCGTAATAGATGGTTGCCGGCATCAGGGTGTCGGTCTCGGTGGAGGCATGACCGAACATGATGCCCTGGTCGCCCGCGCCTTCGTCCTTGTCGCCTGCGCTGTCCACACCCACTGCAATGTCAGCAGACTGGGCGTGCAGGTAGTTGGCGGCATCAGCCGTGCGCCAGGAGAAACCCTCCTGATCGTACCCAATGTCCTTCACCGCAGCCCGTGCAGCCTCGATAAGGCCTTCGGACGTCACGGAGGAGGGGCCACGCACCTCACCGGCCAGAATGATCCGGTTTGTGGTTACCAGCGTTTCACAGGCCACGCGGGCTTCCGGGTCCGCTGCAAGATAAGCATCCAGAACAGTATCGCTGATCCGGTCTGCAACCTTGTCTGGATGACCTTCGGAAACAGATTCCGAGGTAAACAGGAAATCGCCGTCTTTACGCATGATGGTGCCGTCTGCCCCACGCACTATGAATAAGGAATTGTGACCGCCGCCTTAAGAAAAGGCGACGGGACCGTGTGGCGGAATAGTGGCGAATGGTCAAGTGTATTACGGCCATGCAGGGATCAGGACCGTCTCCCCCACCCCCTGAATACCGCATATTTCCCGCATCAAATGTGGCTTATTCCGGCACATGGGCCGCAGAATACTGCCATACACAAGCGGATATGAAAAAAAATCACTACCACTAAAAGTATATCGAGTCAGCGCATTAAAAAACTGCAACACACCTCAGCAGGGTGGCAGGCCGAGTACCTCTTCCATCCCGTAATATCCGGCTGGACGCCCTTTCAGCCAGAGCGCCGCCCGCACCGCACCAGCCGCGAACACGCGCCGGTCAAACGCCCGATGTGTCAGGGTGATCTGCTCATCCGCCGAGGTGAACAGAACCTCATGCTCGCCGACAATCTGCCCGCCTCTGAGGGCGGCAAACCCGATGGCGCCCGGCGCGCGCGGGCCGGTATGGCCATCCCGCCCGCTCTCCCGCACAGCAGCCAGTGCAACACCCCGCCCCTTTGCCACAGCCTCCCCAATCGCCAGGGCCGTGCCTGATGGCGCATCGACCTTCTGCCGATGGTGCATTTCAACAATCTCGGCGTCATAGGAGTTGGCGGGCAGCGCCTGCCCCATCATCTGCGCCAGACGCCGCACCAGCGTAACGCCTGCGGAAAAATTGGCCGCATGAACAATCCCGATCCGCTCAGCCGCCTGCATGACGGCCGCCTGCTGTGCTTCGGAAAGGCCGGTTGTGCCCAGCACCCACGCCGCGCCCTGCTCCGCCAGAACCTGCGCATGCGGCAGGACCGTTTCCGCATGGGTAAAATCGATCACCACATCACTGACAGCCGCCAGACTGGCCATGTCCGTATACAGAGGCAGGCCTTCCGGCAGACCGGCTGCTTTCGCCTGATCCCGTGCCGTGCCTCCTGCAAGCACAGCCCCGGCGGCCTGCACTTCCTCCACCAGCAGGCGGCCCACACGCCCGGTAACGCCTGCAATGCCGATACGCAGCGCCTGATCTGTCATGCGGAAAGTTCCTTCTTTTTACACGCACCATACCAGAAAGCCGGACACACAGAGTGCCCGGCTTACGGAAAAACCCATCAGGAAAAATGCCGAGGCAGCATTATCCCTTGTTTTCAAAAAAGTCCCGAACACGGGCGAAGAACCCCGTATGTTCCGGGCTTCCCTTCACGTTTTCACCCGCTTCCTTTTCAAACTCTTCCAGCAGTTCTTTCTGGCGCTTGCTCAGGTGCTGCGGCGTTTCCACCGTTACCTGAATATACATATCCCCCCGCGCACTGGAACGCAGAACAGAAAAGCCCTTGCCACGCAGGCGGAAATGCGCGCCAGTCTGTGTGCCCGCAGGGATTTTGACCTTGGCGCGGTTCCCATCAATAACCGGCACTTCAATTTCCGTGCCCAGAGCCGCCTGCCCCATCCGCAGCGGGACGCGACAATAGACGTTCGCACCATCACGCTGGAAAATGCTGTGTTCTGAAACAGACACATGCACATACAGATCCCCGGCAGGCACACCCTGACCGCCGGCTTCACCCTCACCAGAAATGCGGATCCGGGTGCCATCTTCCACACCGGCGGGAATCTGCACGGCCAGGGTCCGTTCCTTTTCGACCGTCCCTTCCCCATGGCAGACCTTGCACGGGTTTTTCACAACGCGCCCGGCGCCGTGGCAGGTCGGGCAAGGCCGTTCCACCACAAAGAACCCCTGCTGCGCCCGCACCTTTCCCGCACCATGGCAGCTCGGGCAGGTTTCCGCGCCGGCCTCGCCATCATTGGAGCCCGTGCCATGGCAGGAGTCACACGCCACGCGCGTGATGATCCGCACATCCTTTTTCACGCCGGCAAAGGCTTCTTCCAGCGTGATTTCAACATGGGTCTGAATATCGTTACCCGTACGGGCACGGCCACCACGGCGGCCACCCATCATATCTCCGAACATCTGCTCGAAAATATCGCCCAGACCACCGCCACCACCACCGCCAAAACCGTGGAAGTCAAACCCACCGGGGCCACCGCCACCGTTTTCAAAGGCGGAATGCCCAAAACGATCATAAGCCGCGCGCTTCTGGTCATCTTTCAGAACATCATAGGCCTGATTGATTTCCTTGAATTTCGCTTCAGCCGCTGCATCTCCGGGGTTGCGGTCCGGATGATATTGCATGGCCAGCTTACGATACGCTTTCTTGAGTTCATCGGATGAAACAGTCCGGGAAACTTCAAGAATTTCGTAATAATCAACCTTGATGGCCATAGAAGTCCTCTTGCAGGAAACTGCTTTTTACAAAAGCGCAACAGATGTCCGGGATAGCAAAAAGCGCCCGCCTTCCAAGAAGCGCGGACGCCGGAAAATAAAGGCCGGTGCTGCCCTGCGCACAGCGCAGCACCGGATAACAGCGTCCGATCAGGACTTTTTGTCGTTCACGTCTTCAAAGTCCGCATCGACAATTTTCTCGTCATGCGGCTGGGCACCCGCAGTACCGGCTTCTCCTGCCGGAGCGGCTTCACCCGCCTGACCAGCCTTATAGACTGCTTCACCAATCTTCATGGCGGCCTGTGTCAGGCGGTCACTTGCCGTCTTGATGGCTTCCGCATCGCTGCCTTCAAGAGCGGTCTTGACTGCCGCAATCGCGCTTTCAGCTTCCGTTTTGTCAGCAGCCGGAACCTTGTCACCGGCTTCAGACAGAGACTTTTCGACCTGATGCACAAGGCTTTCCGCGTTGTTACGCACTTCAACCTGTTCACGCTTGGCTTTATCGGCTTCAGCGTTCGCTTCAGCGTCTTTCACCATCTTTTCGATATCGCTGTCGGACAGACCACCAGAAGCCTGGATCTTGATCTGCTGTTCCTTGCCGGTTGCCTTGTCCTTGGCGGAGACGGAGACAATACCGTTGGCATCGATATCGAATGTCACTTCAATCTGCGGCACGCCACGCGGAGCCGGGGCAATGCCCGTCAGGTCGAAGTTACCCAGCAGCTTGTTGTCCGCTGCCATTTCACGTTCGCCCTGATAGACCTTGATGGTCACGGCGTTCTGGTTGTCTTCCGCCGTGGAGAAGGTCTGGCTCTTCTTCGTCGGGATGGTCGTGTTCCGGTCGATCAGACGTGTGAACACGCCGCCCAGCGTTTCAATGCCGAGAGAAAGCGGAGTCACGTCCAGCAGCAGAACGTCCTTCACGTCCCCTTTCAGCACCGCACCCTGAATAGCGGCACCAATGGCCACCACTTCATCCGGGTTCACGTTACGGGCAGGGTCTTTCCCGAAGAACTGCTTAACGGCTTCAATCACCTTGGGCATGCGGGTCATACCACCGACGAGGATGACTTCATCCACTTCGGAAGCAGAAATGCCAGCATCCTTCAGCGCTGCCTTGCAGGGCTCGAGCGTGCGCTGGATCAGGTCATCAACAAGGCTTTCCAGCTTGGCGCGGGTCAGCTTCAGCAGCAGATGCTTCGGACCGGATGCGTCCGCGGTGATGAACGGCAGGTTGACTTCCGTTTCCTTGGCGGAAGACAGCTCGATCTTCGCTTTTTCAGCCGCTTCTTTCAGGCGCTGCAGAGCCAGCTTGTCAGACCGCAGGTCAATGCCCTGTTCACGTTTGAACTCGTCTGCCAGATAATCGATGATACGGTTGTCAAAGTCTTCACCACCCAGGAACGTATCCCCGTTGGTGGATTTCACTTCGATCACGCCATCAGAAATTTCCAGCACGGACACGTCGAACGTGCCGCCGCCAAGGTCATAAACCGCAACCGTGCCGCCGCTCTTCTTTTCCATGCCGTAGGCAAGGGCCGCTGCGGTCGGTTCGTTGATGATACGCAGCACTTCCAGACCGGCGATGCGCCCTGCATCCTTGGTGGCCTGACGCTGTGCATCATTGAAGTATGCCGGAACCGTGATAACGGCCTGCGTCACTTTCTCACCGAGATAAGCCTCGGCGGTTTCCTTCATCTTGCCAAGCACGAACGCGGAAATCTGGGAGGGGGCATACCCCTTGCCGCGCGCCTCGACCCACGCATCGCCGTTATCACCTTTGATAATGGCGTAGGGGACCATTTCCTTGTCTTTCTGGACGGTCGGGTCATCATACCGGCGGCCGATCAGACGCTTGACTGCATAGAGCGTGTTGGTGGGGTTGGTGACAGCCTGACGTTTCGCGGCCTGTCCTACCAGCATTTCACCGACTTCGGTGAACGCGACCATGGACGGCGTCGTGCGTGCGCCTTCGCTGTTTTCAATAACGCGGTTTTCATTGCCTTCGCGCACTGCAACACAGGAGTTGGTCGTGCCAAGGTCAATACCAATAACTTTGCTCATGTCTGCTCCTTTTAAGCGACCCCGTCTGGCCCGAAGCACCGGACGGCGTCCTATTTCCTTCCGGCCTGTTCCCACACTGGAACCGGCCCTGGGATGTTATACCTGATGTATGATGCCCCAAAACCTGTTTCAAGAGCCGGACACCTGGCGAAAAACAATTTTTCCGCCGCCGCCTGCTCCGTCAGACGGCGGGGCCTACCAGACCTTATCCGCCAGCTTTGGCCACAACAACCATAGCCGGCTTCAGCAGGCGGCCATGCAGGGTCCATGTCGGTGTCCAGGCCTGAATGACCGTGCCTGGCGCATGCTCCCCGCTGGGCTGCTCGGCCATCGCCTGATGCTGGTTGGCATCAAACGCCTTGCCGGACGGATCATCACACTGAATGCCATTGCGTTCCAGAATGGAGATGAAAGACCGTTCAGTGCTTTCAATGCCTTCGCGTATCTTGGTGAGGACCGTATCTTCACCCTCCCGTGCAGCCGGAAGGCTGGACAGGGCGCGGCGCAGATTTTCAGCAGCTTCCACCACATCCCGCGCGAATTTCTGCACCGCATACTGGCGGGCATCATCCACTTCCCGTTTGGCGCGGGTACGCAGGTTCTGGTTTTCAGCTTCCGAACGCAGCCATTTTTCCTTCAGCTCGGCAGCTTCCTGCTCAAGCTCGGCAATGCGCTGCTCAGCGGGAGACAGCCCGGCAGCCTGGTCAGCCCCGGCTGCGGCGGCGTCCTGATGCTGGGCGGCGTGGTCGGACTCAGCCGGTGCGGCCTGCGTTCCAACCTTTGTAGGATCTGTATCTTGGGTCATGCCTTAAGAAGTAAGCAAGCAGACGGAACCCGACAAGACCTGCAACACGTCTCCGTGCGGATTTTGCCGCTGGTTTTACAATCCGCCCACAACGTGCTCAAAAAAATGGACGGATCAAAAATTCAGGGCCCATAGCATCCGGGCCCGGATGCGCGTATGCTGAGGGGCTTGCGCTGACCGAGAGGAAGGAAAACGCACACCATGGCAGACCGCACCAAGCAGACGATCGCTCTGGTTGATGATGACCGTAATATCCTGACATCGGTACAGATGACATTGGAAGCCGAAGGGTTCCACGTCCGGACCTATACGGATGGCGAATCGGCTCTTCAGGGCCTGACAGCCTATCCGGTTGACCTCGCGGTTCTGGATATCAAGATGCCCCGCATGGACGGCATGGAACTGTTGCAGCGCCTGCGAGCCCGCTCTCACCTTCCTGTGATCTTCCTTTCCTCCAAGGATGAGGAAGTTGATCAACTGATGGGCCTGCGCCTTGGCGCGGATGACTACATCACCAAACCCTTCTCCCAGCGCCTGCTGCTGGAGCGCATCCGCGCCCTGCTCCGCCGGAACGAAGCCAGCCGGGCGGAAGCCAGTGGCACCCCCACCGGGGGCGCTCTGGTGCGTGGGGCACTCTCTCTGGATGAGCTGCGCCACAAATGCACATGGAACGGGGAAGATGTGCCTCTGACGGTGACGGAATTCCTGCTGGTCAAAACCCTTGCCATGCGGCCGGGGCTGGTCAAGTCACGCGATCAACTGATTGACGCCGCCTATGGTGACACCGTGTATGTGGATGACCGCACCATCGACAGCCATATCAAGCGCGTCCGGAAAAAATTCCGGCAGGTTGATGACAATTTCAATCAGATCGAAACGCTGTACGGCATTGGCTACCGATACCGGGAAGACTGAGCCCGGTACATATACATGACGAGCCGGAAACGCATGCCTGTTTCTTCCACGCTTTCTTCCGGGTTGCGCCGCCTGCGCATCCCCGGTCAGGCCCCGCGGCAGGGGCAGAACAGTGTGGAAGCCACCGCCGCCTATGCGGCCTCCCGCACGCGGCTGCTCTCCCCGCTCATGCGGCGCATCATGCTGGTGAATGTCCTGCCGCTGGTGCTGCTGGCCGTCACCATGCTGTTTCTCAACCAGTTTCGGAACAGCCTGCTGGCAACCGAGGTCAATGGCCTCAGAGAGCAGGCGCGGATTTATGCTGGCGCGCTCGGCCAGATTGCTGTCCGCAGCATGCGCCAGAAAGGGACAGGGCCGGATGGGTTCACCCTTGAATCGGCCCTCGCGCGCCCGCTGCTGCTGCGGCTGACTGAGCCAAGCCCGAACGCCCATGCCCGCCTTTTTGGCCCTGATGGTCAGGTTCTGGCGGATAATCTGGCTGATGTGCAGGACACACCCCCACCGCATGGAGACGCACAGACTCATGCGGAAGACCACCAGGCACATCCTTTCCACCACCAGCACGCCGCGCCGGGGCTGTATGAACGCACGCTGACATGGCTGTGGAGCACCCACAGCTCCAGCATTGTCACCCTGGATACGGATGAAGCCGATACCCCGGCAGACCCTGCCCGCCCCACGGATGCCAACGGCACCTTCCAGCGCCCGCCGCCGGAAGCGCCCCCCTACATCCGGCGCACGGCCAATGGCCGGCTGATTATCACGGTAGCGGAACCGGTCATCCATGATGGGCGGACCGTGGGCATCATTCAGCTCACCCGCGCGGCCTCTCAGGTTGATCGCGCCCTGTTCGCCATCCGCTCTTCCATCCTGTCCCTCTTCCTGATGGTGCTGGTCATTACCGTGCTGCTCTCATGGTATCTGTCCCTCACCATTGCGCGCCCGCTGCTGCGGCTTGCGGCCTCTGCCCAGATCATGCGCGAATCCTCCGGGCGCACCGGCACGGTGCCCGCCCGCCTGCTGGCCCGCCGGGATGAAATAGGCGATCTGGCCCGCGCCCTTCAGGCCAGCGCACAGGCCCTGTGGAAGCGGATGGACGCCATTGAACGCTTTGCCGCGGATGTCAGCCACGAGATCAAGAACCCGCTTTCTTCCATCCGCTCCGCCATTGAAACGCTGCTGCGCATTGAAGACCTGAACCAGAAGCGCCGGCTTCTGACCATTATCAATGATGACGTCCGGCGGCTGGACCGGCTGATTACCGATATTTCCGACGCCAGCAGGCTGGATGCCGAAATGTCCCGCGCCCAGCCGGTGCCGGTTGCCATCGTGCCGCTTCTGTCTGTTCTGGCGGAAATTCATCAGGCCACCCGCAAAGAGGGTGAGCCAATACTGCTGACACACAGCGAAGGGGATACGCCCGAGCACCCGCTCAGGGTCATGGCTGTGGAAGACCGGCTGGTGCAGGTGCTGCGCAACCTGATTGGCAACGCCATTTCCTTCTCACCCCCCAATGGCCGTATTTTGCTTGAGGTCGTGCCAGCGGGCACGATGCTGGCCCTCTCGGTATCAGACGAAGGCCCCGGCATTCCTCAGGCCAAGCTCGACTCCATTTTTGACCGGTTTTATTCTGAACGCCCCAAAAACGAGCATTTTGGCCAGCATTCCGGACTGGGGCTGTCCATCAGCCGCCAGATTGTGGATGCGCTGCATGGCACAATTTCAGTGGAAAACCGGCATGATGCGCAGGGAAATATTGCCGGAGCGCGCTTTACCGTCCGGCTTCCGCGCGCAGCGCCCTGATCCCGGATGCCCCCGGCCTCTGACTTGAGGCGTCAGAGCTGAGCGGGTTCAATCCCCAGCTCAAACTCAATCAGCACGTGCGGGTTGGAAAATTTTCTGACCCACATCAGCGTGACGGATGGGGAAATTTTTGAAAAAACATGGCGCAGTGTCGGAAAGCAGGACGGGAAATCCTTCGTGTCCGACACAAGATACGTCACCCGTGTCACATCCTGCATGGAATACCCATAGTCAGAAAGCAGCGTGGCCCCGTATTCCAGTGCGGCCCGGCACTGTTCGGCAATTGTTTCACCTTGCGGCTGCGGCGCGCGCAGGCCGGTGATCCTCAGCCCACCCTGTATGCGCTCCACTTTGGCACATGAACCGGGCTTGTGTCCTGATCTATTCTGAACAATATTCCCCATAGTCTCCCGTTATAACGGCATGTCCCGGCAAACGGCAAATTTCTCTTTCGTAACAAACAAATAGCTTAACATCTGGTATAAGCTTGGCGCTTTTCCTGCAGTCTCCCCACAGCGCCTATGCGTGCTTGTGTGTTGCGGAGTTGGGGCGAAGCTGGTCATACTCTTTGCCCAAAGGGCGGGGATGCCCTACCTTGGGCTTTCGCCGGTTCAGGATCATGTAACGACACTGGAGGGAAACAGCTGAAATGCGCACGGTGGATGATACCCTTGTCCCACGCCGCATCCTGCTGGTCTCAGGCCTGTCTGGTGCCGGAAAGTCTTCCATTCTGCGGATTCTGGAAGATCTGGATCACGAAGTTATTGATAACCCGCCGCTGGGCATGCTGGATGATATTGTCGCGCGGGCAGAGCGCCCCGTTGCCATTGGTGTGGATTCCCGCACGCGCGGGTTTGATGCCTCTGCCGTGCTGGAGGCCATTGCCCGCCTGCGCATGAACCCTAATCTGCGTGTGGAACTGATTTACGCCACAGCGGAAGAAAATGTGCTCCTCCGCCGCTATACCGCCACCCGCCGCCGCCATCCTCTAGCGCTGCATGGCAGCATCAAGGAAGGGATTGAAGAGGAAACAGC
Source organism: Acetobacter farinalis (assembly GCF_011516935.1). Taxonomy (GTDB): domain Bacteria; phylum Pseudomonadota; class Alphaproteobacteria; order Acetobacterales; family Acetobacteraceae; genus Acetobacter; species Acetobacter farinalis. The sequence continues at coordinate 29,428 of NZ_WOTF01000006.1, read as the reverse complement.
CCTGACAGCCCCGCTGCGTGCGGCGGCCGATCTGGTGATTGATACCTCGGACATGCCCCCGCCGGAGTTGCGGCAGTTTGTGGAAAGCCGCTTCAGCCCTTGGGAAGGCGCTCCGGGAGAGGGGCTGACCGTCGCCCTCATGTCCTTCGCCTACCCGGCGGGGCTGCCGCGTGAGGCGGATCTCGTTCTGGATGCGCGCTTCCTCAGAAACCCGCATTATGACCCGGCTCTAGCCCCCAAAACCGGGCTGGATGCCGATGTTGCCGCCTATGTGACGGAAGACAGTGATTATCTGCCGTTCCTGAACCAGATTCACAGCCTTCTTCAGCTCGTCCTGCCGCGTTTTGTGCAGGAGGGCAAAAAATATGCCACCATCGCCATCGGGTGCTCAGGCGGCCGCCACCGGTCCGTGACACTGGTGGAGGCTCTGGCCAAACGGCTTTCCGCGCCGGACGGCATGGGCAATTACAAAGGCTCCGGGCAGTGGCCCATCATGATCATGCACCGGGAACTGGCGCGCCTTGGTCTGGGCACATGGCAATGGGCCCGCAGACCCGCTGAAGCGGCCAAGACTGAACCGACATCTCCAGTTTCCTGACAGCTTTCTGAAACCTGTCCCGGCTGCGGTCTTGCCCCCTCCCCCCGCACCAGCGGAGAGAGCCTTCCCGAAATGCCGCAAAGTCTCTCTCTTTGCGGCTTTCAGCGCGGCTCCGCACTCACCCCTGAGAAATCTGGTCAAACACTCCATTTTCGCCGAAATGGGTTTTCTGAAGCGCCGTCCAGCCGCCAAGGCTGGCAACATCGAACGTTTCAACCTTCGGGAAACGTGACGTATTTTCCGCCGCAACGGCCGCATCAACCGGGCGGAAATAATGTTTGGCGCCAATCCGCTGCCCTTCGGGCGAGAACAGGAAGTTCACATAGGCCTGCGCCTGTGCCTGCGTGTTGTGCTTTGCCACATTACTGTCCACCACAGCCACCGGCGGTTCAGCCAGAATGGTGAGCTTGGGGACCACAAGGTCAAACCTGTCCGGCCCGATATCCCGCGCGGCCAGCAGGGCTTCATCTTCCCATGCCAGCAGAACATCTCCCAGACCACGCTGCACAAAAGTATTTGTCGCCCCGCGCGCGCCGGTATCCAGAACCGGCACATGCGCGAACAGCGCCTTGAGATAGGCGCGCGCCGTCTCTTCAGAACCACCGGGCTGCCGCAGCGCCCAGCCCCAGGCTGCCAGATAGTTCCACCGCGCCCCACCGGATGTTTTCGGGTTGGGGGTGATGACCTTCACATCATCCCGCACCAGATCCGCCCAGTCATGAATCTGCTTCGGGTTCCCCTTGCGCACCAGAAAAACAATGGTGCTGGTATAAGGTGTGGAATTATGAGGCAGGCGCTTCTGCCAGTCCGCGGCCAGCAGGCCGTGCCGGGCCAGAACATCAATATCATACGCCAGCCCCAGACTGACGATATCCGCCGGAGCCCCTTCCAGCACGGACCGGGCCTGTGCGCCTGACCCTCCGTTGGAGGTTCTGACAAAAACAGCCTCGCCCGGATGGCTCTTCGCCCAGAACGCCGCAAAGGCACGATTAATGTCCGCGTACAATTCCCGGGTCGGGTCATAAGAGACGTTCAGCAGCTGGGCCGTTGCCGCGGATGACGGTGATCCAAGCAGCCTGCTCCCGGCAGCAAGCCCCCCCGCCAGAGACGCCGCCCCCAGGAAGGACCGTCGGGATAGAAAGAAGGATCCGTTTGTCATGTCAGTCTCTCCGCCGCCTGATATCTGCCCCACCCTGAACATTCCGGACCAAGGACGAGAACGCGAGAATAGTATTCCACGATACCACACGATCCAATCCCCGCAACCGGAATATACATTTTAACTTCGTTTTTATGCTCCGCACCCGCACCCCGCGAACAACGGCAGTCATTATCGATAATTTCTATATTTTTCAGACTTATAACCGGTAGAAATTTTCACACACCCCCTCTCTTCGGCCTGAAAATTTAATGCGATATCCGATCGATTCCTATATTGCGATTTTTATCGTATTATGTTTGATTTATTAAATACGATAATTATTCGTGTTTATTGGATGACGCATCTCCCGGTTTTACGCCTGCTTTCTGGAATGTCTCATGGCTCACTTCAGGTCTTGCTCCGCCCCCGCCGGGAAAACCGGCATGCACCGCTCTCTCTTTCGGGGTGCGCTTTTTCTGGCCTGTGGCATGGCTTCCTCCGCCCTTCTCCTGCCCGGTGCGCTGGCTGCCCCGGCGGAGAGTTCCGGCGTGGCGCAAGACAAACCGGCAGGTGCGTACCTCTCCCATCATGGTGAACATATTCTGGTTCAGCCTCTCAGCGGGGCGCAGGCACCGCCATTTCCGCCTGTTGTGTTGTACCCGCACGCCACCCCTACCGGCCAGCCGGTCCGCACAACCGGCAAGCAGGGGCGTGTCTCGGGCCGCCAGTATGACTGGGGTGTCTTCAACCGTGGCAACGGAGAAGCCGCGGGTTTTGGCCCGGTGGGGGAATATGGCGTGGCGCCTTGGGCTGAAGACTGGAGCCGCCTGCGGGACAAATCCAGACGGAAAGACCCGTTTGATGTCCTCAAATATATCGCCCTGAATGAAAGTGGCTCCATATGGCTGAGTTTTTCAGGAGAGACGCGCCTGAGAAACTGGTTTGAAAGCCGCCCCAACCTGGGCACCCAGCATAATAATGATTCCGGGCGGTTTGCTGTACGCAACCTGTATGGAGCGGACCTGCATCTTGGCGCACATGTCCGGCTGTTTGGTCAGTTGGTCAATGGCGATGCCGCAGGCTGGAACGCGTATGGATACGGAAGCACTTACCGAAAGCGCCTTGATGCACAACAGGCTTTCATTGAAACAAAGTGGACCATACTGAACGCCAAGAGCGGATTTATATTCGGTCGGCAGCAGTTTCTCGATGCCCCCTCCTACATGCTTTACAACCGGGAAACCCCGAACGTCCCCCTCTCATGGAACGGTTTTCGGGCGTATATGGTCTGGCCACGCATCCGCATTGATGGCTGGGATTTTGTCCAGACCAATGATGCCCAGACAAAAATGTTCCATGATACGGAAAATTACTCAACGCGCCTCTATGGTTTCAATATGACATGGGCTCCCCCGGATGGACGCTTTATGGGTGACAGATACAATTCCTTTCTGGATCTGTTTTACGTCGGATATAAACTCTCAGGAACATCCGGCGCGATTGCCACACCCAAAGGCACCGAGAAAGGGTCCAATACCCGCAATAACTTTGGTGTTCGCTGGCATGGGATAGCCGGGCCATTCGAATTTTCTCTTGGCAGCATCTGGCAGGGTGGCGTTTTCAAAGATGCGAAAACAAATCAGGCGCGCACTGTCAACGCTTATGCGCTGAATACACTTGTAGGGTATCGTATCCCGCATGATCCCTTTCATACCTTCGCAGGTGTGCAAACGGACGTGTATTCCGGTGGCAATGTGCGCAAAACCTCCGGTGCCATAGGCACTTATATCTCGCCCTTCAGCCCGCAAACCAACTATCTGGACACAACCACCTACATGACAGGGTCAAACCTGATCAGCGTGGCACCCCTTATCAAGGCAACATTCCTGAAATCTTTCAGCTTTCAGGTCAAATATCCTTTTTTCTGGCGGTACAGCCAGAATGACCCTGTCTACAAATCCTCCGGGGCCTACAGCTTTCCCTATCAGTTCAAAGGCAAATTTGTGGGCATGGCACCGCAGGCCTCGCTCGCCTGGCAGATCAATACGCATCTGTCCTGGACGCAGTATGTCTCGCGCTTCATGACATCCAGCGCGTTGAACCATGCGGGCGGCTCAAGCGGCACCTATTACCAGTCCAATTTTGTCTTCCGCTTTTAAACCGCCTCAGGCGTGGCCGGGGCGGCTTGTCAGGCGGATCGGGTCGATATTGATCAGGGCAAGCGCCTGCCGCCATTTGGCGGTGTGATCATGCCCGAAGACCACCTCCCGGCTGAAAGGGGCGAGCAGCCAGGCATCATGCTGGAAAATTTCCTCTTCCAGTTGCCCTGCTTCCCAGCTTGCATGCCCCATGGCCAGCAGAGCATCCTGCGGGCCGCCCCCCTTGGCCATGACATTCAGTACATCCAGGCTCGCTGTTAAGGTCGCCGCCTCTGAAATCTGCATGCTGCCCTCACCCTTCCAGTCAGAGGAGTGCAGCACAAACCCCCGCATTTCCTCCACAGGGCCGCCAGCACACAAGCCCAGCCGCCGCAAGGGGGGAGAGGGTTCAATATCCAGCTGTTCAAGCAGTTCTTCAAAGCCGGGCCTGGGCAGACGCCGATTGATGACCAGCCCCATGGCGCCTTCCCCCGAGGCGTGCGCGCAAAGATAAATGACACTCCTGTCAAACTGCGTTACGCTCAGAGCCGGTGTTGCCACCAGAAGAAGGCCAGCCAATGTGCCACCGGGACGGGCAGACTGTTCAAGAAGGGAAGCATGCGGAAAAACCATAAGCTGCATATGTGGCTCCCGGCACCGTTTAGCAACCTTTGCGCATGGGGATGCCTGTTTCCGGCATTTCTCTCCCTGACGCCCGGAGTTCTGTTTTTTACCCGTTCTGTCGCCGGATTTTAAGAGTGGCAGGCACTTACCAAGAGTCAGATCCATGAACAAACTCGCCAAGTTTCTGCACGCTCTGGACAGCTATCACATTACCGACGGAGCACAGTTTGACCTCAGCCGCCACAACCCGGATGATAATGGCAATCTGGGCCTGACCAAGGAAGAAGGGGCGGAGCTTCTCAAAACCGTGAAAACACGCCTGCAGGATTTGCAGGGGCTGCTTTACGCGAACCAGACCCACTCCATGCTGATTATTCTCCAGGGCATGGATAGCGCAGGCAAAGACGGCACCATCAAGCACGTCATGTCTGGCGTGAACCCCCAAGGGGTGTCTGTCACGTCTTTCAAGCAACCCGGCCCGCTGGAATTGCAGCATGGGTTTCTGTGGCGCATTCATGCGGCCGCCCCGCAGGTTGGCCGCATCGCAATCTTTAATCGCAGCCACTATGAAGATGTTCTGGTGACGCGCGTGCATCCGGAACTTCTGGACAGCGAGCATCTGAGCGGCCCCGTCAACACACCGGAATTCTGGGCTGGCCGTTACAAGGATATCCGCCATCTGGAACACTACCTGTCCCGTCAGGGCACGGTCGTTCTGAAGTTTTTCCTGCATATTTCCAAGGAAGAGCAGCGCGAACGGCTTCTGGCGCGTCTGGATATTCCCGACAAACGCTGGAAATTCTCACCCTCTGACATCAAGGAGCGAGAATACTGGAACGACTACACCAAAGCCTATCAGGATGCCATTGCCGAGACGGCACGCCCATATGCCCCATGGGTTGTGGTGCCTGCCAACCATAAATGGTATGCACGGCTGGTCGTGATCGGCGCCATTATCCGCGCACTGAAAAACCTGGACCAGACACCCCCGCAGCCCGCGCCGGATGTCTCACAGTTCCTGAACGAGTACCGCGCGCACCTGATGGCCGAAAAACACTAAAAGGTCTGTTCCATGATGGCATATGCCCGTCTTCTTCCCATCTCTGCCTTGCTGCTGGCAGGCCTTGCAAGCCTGACACCCCCGGCCCTGAGCCGAGGCAGGCATTATGAAACCTCTGATGCCCCCCAGACCGTTTCCGCAACGTGCGATAATCAGGATTTTATCTCCAAACAGCTCGCGTATGAGAATGGCGGAGACAAAGCGGATACGGCTGTGCATATCTGCGGCAGGGTTCTGGCTGTCAGCCCCAACGCGAAACGCACCCGGAGCGGCTGGCACGGATATTTTTACGTGGCTGTAACCCCGACAGTCTCCATCCGCGTTGTCTCAGGGCTGGATGAGATGCAGGCACCCGCATGGCCTTGGGTGGCCAAGGGAGATCAGGTCGAAGTGGTTGGCCGCTATTATTTTGATTCCATGCGGCGTCAGGGCATTGACTGGACCCACCATGGCACCGGCTCTTCCTGGCATGTGCCGGGCTATGTGGCCGTTAACGGCACACGCTATCAGTAAATCCGGCCGACACGCCGGGCTGCTCCCCGCCTGAAAAGGCGCGCATAAAAAAACGGCCAGCCTGACTGATCAGGCTGGCCGCAGAAGCAGGCTGTATCAGTCAGCCGCTTCTTCTTCCCGTTCATCTCCGCGCTCATCTTCTTTCGTGCTGCCGGACGTTTTGCTCGGCAGGATATCGAACACGAGTGCATCGTTCTTCAGGCCGATTTTTACAGCGCCGCCTTTTGTCAGCTTGCCGAACAGAAGTTCTTCAGCCAGCGGCTTCTTGATGTGCTCCTGAATGACACGCGCCAGCGGGCGCGCACCATAAAGCCGGTCATACCCACGCTCCGCCAGCCACTCCTTGGCTGCGGAAGAAAGCTCGATGGTCACGTTGCGGTCTGCAAGCTGGGCTTCAAGCTGGAGCACAAACTTCTCAACCACGCAGCCCACCGTTTCCGGCGTGAGGTTGGCAAACGGAATAATGGCATCCAGACGGTTCCGGAATTCCGGGGTGAACAGACGTTTGATGGCCTCTTCATCCTCCCCGGTCCGTGCATCACGCCCGAAACCAATGGCCTCCTTGCTGAGATCCGAAGCCCCGGCATTGGTGGTCATGATCAGAATGACATTCCGGAAATCCACCGTCTTGCCATTATGGTCCGTCAACCGCCCGTGATCCATCACCTGCAACAGCATGTTATACAGGTCAGGGTGTGCTTTCTCGATTTCATCAAGCAGCAACACCGCATGCGGATGCTGATCAATGGCATCGGTCAACAGGCCGCCCTGATCAAACCCGACATAGCCCGGAGGCGCACCCAGCAGGCGGGAGATGGAGTGCCGCTCCATGTATTCGGACATGTCAAACCGGATCAGCTCAATCCCCAAGGTGGTGGAAAGCTGGCGCGCCACCTCGGTTTTCCCCACGCCCGTCGGGCCGGAGAAGAGATAGTTGCCAATCGGCTTTTCAGGGTCACGCAGCCCGGCGCGGGAAAGCTTGATGGCGGCGGAGAGCGTATCAATCGCCTGATCCTGCCCGAACACCATTCCCTTGAGGTCACGCTCCAGAGACCGCAGCACTTCCTTGTCATCCGCCGAAATGCTCTTGGGCGGAATGCGGGCAATGCGGGCGATGATATCTTCCACATCCTTCAGGTTGACGGTTTTACGCCGCCGCCCTTCCGGCTGAAGCATGCGTGAGGCACCCACCTCATCAATCACGTCAATCGCCTTGTCCGGCAGTTTGCGGTCATGAATATATTTGGCGGAAAGCTCCACGGCCCCGCGAATGGCATCATCCGTGTAGCGCACCTTGTGGTGCTTTTCGTAGCTGCTCTTCAGGCCGCGCAGAATTTTGACGGCATCATCCACACTGGGTTCCGGCACATCAATTTTCTGGAACCGGCGCACCAGAGCCCGGTCCTTTTCAAAATGCTGGCGGAATTCCTTGTAGGTGGTGGAGCCGATGCAGCGGAGTGTGCCCGCGGCCAGAGCTGGCTTCAGCAGGTTGGATGCATCCATAGCCCCGCCTGACGTAGCCCCGGCCCCGATCACGGTGTGGATTTCATCAATAAACAGAATTCCGTGCGGGTCCTGATCCAGCTCCGTCACCACCGCTTTCAGGCGTTCTTCAAAATCCCCACGGTAGCGGGTGCCGGCAAGCAGCGCCCCCATATCCAGAGAATAGATGGTGGCTTTCAGCAGCACTTCCGGCACGTTGCCTTCCACAATGCGGCGGGCAAGCCCTTCGGCAATGGCGGTTTTCCCCACGCCGGGGTCACCCACATAAAGCGGATTGTTCTTGGTGCGGCGGCACAGGATCTGGATGGTGCGCTCAATTTCCTCATCCCGCCCGATCAGCGGGTCAACCTTGCCCGCCAGCGCCTTGGTGTTGAGGTTGACGCAGTAGGTGGAGAGCGCATCCTGATTTTTCTGGCTGCGGCTTTCACCCCGCTCGGCATCCTCACCTTTTTCCGGGCCGGAATTCGCGCCGGTTCCCGTCACGGGGCGGCGCGTCGAGCGGTCCGGTGCCTTGGCGATACCGTGCGAGAGGAAATTGACAGCGTCCAGACGCGTCATGTCCTGCAATTGCAGGAAATAGACAGCATGGCTTTCACGCTCGGCAAACAGGGCCACAAGCACGTTGGCGCCTGTCACCTCATCCCGCCCGGTGGACTGCACGTGAATGGCCGCACGCTGGATAACGCGCTGGAACGCGGCCGTGGGTTTTGGTTCGGTGGGCCGGTCAGAGGCCAGACCGGCCAGATCCTTGTCGAGAAAACCTGTCAGATCGGTGCGCAGGCGATCAAGATCAACGCCACACGCCCGGAACACCGTTACGGCATCCGTATCATCAACCAGGGCAAGCAGCAGATGCTCCAGCGTGGCATATTCGTGATGCCGCTCGCCGGCCAGAATAAGCGCCTGATGTAGCGTCTGCTCAAGATTGCGTGACAACATGACGAGACGCTCCTTTCCCCAGATGGCCAGAGTACGGAGACTATGACCGCCACCGTGTCTGGTATCTTCGCATCATATTTGGCTGCTTTGCGAGGAATTGCGAGTCACAACTGCATAAAAAATAGTATGTGAGCTTTTTTGCTGCCCTGTACTCAGTCCTTTTCAAGCGTGCACTGTAGCGGATGCTGGTTCTGCCGGGCCAGATCCATCACCTGCGTGACCTTTGTCTCGGCCACCTCGTAGGTGAACACGCCACACACGCCCACACCGCGTTTGTGCACGTTCAGCATGATGCTGGTCGCCTCATCCCGATTCTTCTGGAAAAACCGTTCGAGCACATGCACGACAAATTCCATCGGCGTGTAGTCATCATTCAGCATCAGAACCTTGTACATGGCGGGCTTGCGCGTTTTGGGCCGCGCCCGCACCACCACGCCGACATCGTTCATATCGTCACCCGAATCCACCCCTCCGGCATCACGCCGGGAAGGCCCGTTGCCTGTGTGCAGGACTGAAAAATGACGCGATACCATCGGGTTGGAACTCCGTTCCCGGTTTCTGACAGAAAAAATCATAGGCTATCATATTGGTAATCAAGGAAAGGATGGAAGGGGCTTTGACTCTGAGAAACGTTCCAAAATCAAGACAATACCGTGAAAAATGCCTTATTTATGCCACATGATACCCTGACACCATGAGGTCAAGAGCACCGCGCAGAGTCCGGAGTCTCCAGATTTCTTATAGACGCGGCCTTATAATCTGAAGTACCACAACCCTGATATCCTGAAGAAAAAAACAGGTAGGATCGCGCAGTGCCAGAAATTCACGCAGCAGGACACGGGACAGGCCACCACACACAGGCCGCACCTTCATGCTTACGTCCCTCCCGGTTGCGCAAATGGGCCGGTCTGCTGGCCGGGGTTGCTCTGGGCTCCTTTATCACTGAACGTGCAGCCCACGCACAATATGCCGGGCAGATGAGCTCTATCGTCATGGATGCCCGCACAGGCGCCGTGCTCGCTCAGGATGATCCGGACCTGCGCCGCTACCCCGCGAGCCTGACCAAGCTGATGACGCTCTACATGGCGTTTTCCGCACTACGTGCCGGCACCATCACGCTTGACCAGAGTGTGCCTGTCTCCATCCATGCCTCTATTATGGAACCCTCAAAACTCGGTCTGGTTCCCGGCTCTCATCTGACGGTCGAGCAGGCTATTCTGGCGCTGGTCACCAAATCCGCCAATGATGCCGCGTGTGCGCTGGGTGAACTTCTGGGCGGCGGCAGTGAGCCGCAGTTTGCCGCGATGATGACGCAGCAGGCCCGTGCTCTGGGCATGACCAACACGACCTTCCGCAATGCTTCCGGTCTGCCGGACCCCGAACAGCTGACCACCGCGCGTGATCTGGCTGTTCTGGCACGCCATATCGTGACAGACTTCCCGGAAGATTATCATTACTTCTCCGTAGCGGCTTTCCGCTTCCATGGGCGCATGATCCCCAATCATAACCCCATGCTGAAAGTCTATGCCGGGGCGGATGGCATGAAAACCGGCTACACGCAGGAAGCCGGGCACAACCTTGTCACATCCGCCATCCGCAATGATGTGCGGCTTGTGGGCGTGGTGCTGGGGGCCTCCTCCAACGGCCAGCGCACGATTGCCATGGCAAACCAGCTTGACCGCGGCTTTGATGCCGAGGGCGTGGCGCCGGTGCCGCGTCCGCTGGTTCTGGCTCGCAATACGGTTTCCGCCCGCCGTACCCGTGGTGGCCGCGTGATCATGCTGGCGGCGGCCTCCGCCCGCCATGCACCGCTGGAAGTGGCCGAAGCCCCCACAGGCCGCCGGTCCCTGCGCCACGGCCGCCGCTATGTGCTGGCAACGCCGGTTACAGGGGGGCACCATGTGCGGCTGATCGGGGCAAAAGTACGCCCCGCCACCGCCACAACACACCGCACACGGTCTGGCCGTTCCTCACGCAACCACACGTGATTTTTTCCTGAATTCCCCGCTTCCACTCAGGAAGCGGGTTGCCTTTGCTGCGCCCTGTCTCCATTTTGCATCTCTCTGAAATGAGCGCTGTATCAAAAGGGAGCATCAGCATGGCAGGCAGAAACGGCATTATTCTGTATAACGAACAGGATTTTGAGGGCCTGCGCATCGCGGGGCGCCTTGCTGCGGCCACCCTGGATATGATCACCCCTTACGTCAAACCCGGCGTAACCACGGGTGAACTTGACCGTATCATTCACGAATACACTCTGGACCACGGTGCCATTCCGGCCCCGCTGAACTATCGTGGCTTCCCCAAATCGAGCTGCATTTCCATCAATCATGTGGTGTGCCACGGCATTCCCGGAGAGAAAGCCCTTCAGGAAGGGGATATCGTCAATATTGACGTCACCTCCATTGTCGATGGCTGGTATGGTGATAACAGCCGCATGTATACCGTTGGCAAAGTGCCCCTGAAAGCCGCCAAACTGATTGAAACCACGTACGAGTGCCTGATGCGCGGTATTGAAGTGGTCCGCCCTGGCGCGACGCTGGGTGATATCGGGCACGCCATCCAGACACTGGCTGAAAAACACCGCTACTCCATTGTGGAAGATTTCTGCGGGCATGGCATTGGCCGCACCTTCCATGCGGAACCCACGGTGCTGCATTTCGGAAAACCCGGAGAGGGCATGAAGCTGAAGGCCGGGATGGTGTTTACCATTGAACCGATGCTGAATATCGGCAAAGCTGACGTGAAGATTCTTGATGACGGATGGACAGCCGTCACGCGGGACCGCTCTCTGTCCGCCCAGTTTGAACATATGCTGGGGGTTACCGAAACCGGCTACGAGATTTTCACCCTCTCGCCCGCTGGCTATACCTGCCCGCCCTATCCGACTGAAGGCTGACCCGCATGTCCATTCTGCCCAACCGCCCTCTACCCAGCCGCTCTCTGGCAGGCCGCCCTCTGGCCGCCCTGCGTTCTGCCGCTCTGGTTCTGCTGACGTGTGGCGCGGGCAGCATGCCTGTTTCCTCCTTCGCGGCACCTCAGCCCGCCAGTGCACCGGACCCACTGGCATATGGCTCCCTTCAGCCGGGCGGGCTTCCGCCCCTCGCCCCCACACCGGGGGAACATGGCATGGCTGTTTCGGCCCAGAAGCTGGCCTCTCAGGTCGGGGCGCGTATTCTCGCGCAGGGCGGGAACGCAGCCGATGCGGCCGTGGCCATGGGCTATGCTCTGGCCGTTGTGTATCCGGCGGCAGGCAATATTGGCGGCGGCGGGTTCATGCTGCTGCGTGAACCGGGCAAACAGGCCGTGTTTATCGATTTCCGGGAAAAGGCCCCCCTAGCCGCCCGTGCCGATATGTATCTGGACGCCAAGGGCGCTGTGATTCCGGACCTTTCCGTCACCGGCTGGAAGTCTGTCGCCATTCCCGGCACCGTGGCGGGGCTGGACAAGGTGCATCGCACATGGGGGCATCTCTCCCGTAAAGCTGTGATGGCCCCGGCCATTGCGCTGGCCCGTGATGGATTTGTGCTGGAGGAAGGCGATGTCTCCCTCCTGAACACATCGACCGAAGCTTTCAGGGCTGATCGCTTCGCCCGGACCATTTTCCTGCGCCCAGATGGCTCACCCCTGCAGGTGGGGGACCGTCTGGTGCAGAAAGACCTTGCCCGCTCTCTGGAACAGATTGCCCAGAACGGCCCGGATGCTTTCTACAAAGGGCCAATAGCGCAGGCCATTCTTGCAGAATCCAGTAAAAATGGTGGTGTGCTGCAGGCCTCTGATTTTGCACGCTACACCCCGCGGGACCTCACCCCCCTCCGCTGCACGTATCGCGGATTTCTGGTTGAAACCGCGCCGCCGCCCAGCGCTGGCGGGATTGCCCTGTGTGAAATTCTCGACATTCTCTCGGGCTATGACATGCATGCTCTGGGCCTGCATACCGCCCCGGCCCTGCACTATGAAATTGAAGCCATGCGTCACGCCTATTCCGACCGGCGTGACCTTGGAGACCCGGCCTTCGTAAAAAATCCGGTCGCGCATCTGCTGGACCCCGCCTATGCGGCGGAAATCCGCGCGCACATTCCCACGGATATCGCCATCCCTTCCGCGACACTGAAAGCGGGTGACGCCACCCCGGAAAAGCACGAAACAACCCAGTTTTCCGTTATTGATAAAAACGGCTTTGCCATTTCCACCACCTACACGCTGAACGGCTGGTTTGGCTCAAAGGTGATTGGCGGCAACACCGGTATTTTCATGAATGACGAGATGGACGACTTCTCCGCCAAACCCGGTTCGACCAACATGTTCGGCATTGTGGGGAGTACGGCCAACGCCATTGCACCGGGCAAGACACCCCTTTCCTCCATGTCTCCCACCATTCTCTCCCGTGACGGAAAACCGGTGATGGTTATTGGCAGCCCCGGCGGCTCCCGTATTCCCACCATTGTGCTCTCTGTTGTGCTCGGCGTGGTGGATTACGGGCTGGATATCCAGCAGGCTATTGATCTGCCGCGCCTGCACCAGCAGTGGCTGCCGGACTCCGTGGAGGCAGAAAGCGGTGCGGTCTCCCCGGAGGTTGAAAAAACGCTGGAGCACGAAGGGTATCATTTTTCACCCCATGCTCCGTGGGGGATTCCCGAAGGCATTCTGGTGGGTGGCCCCCGCCTGAACGAAAAAGGCTCAGCCCGCTACTATGGCGGGTATGACCGCAGGCACCCCGGCGGCGCAGCTATAGGCGAGTAACCTGCGCGCCTACAGCCGCCGCACGGTATGCGAGCGCCCTTCCGGGTCTCGTACCTGCAGGGCGCCCTCAACATAGCCCGGGCCTAACGGCACCTTGCCGTAACCGCCCGGGATATCCAGCACGTAGGTGGGCCAGGCCAGCCCGGTAACGCGCCCGCGCAGGCCCGCCAGCAGGCGCTGCCCCTCCTCCACCGGCACATGGAAGCGCGCCGTGCCGGGAGCCGGGTCGAGCTGATGCAGGTAATAGGGGCGCATCCGCACCGCCACCATACTGCGGAACAGGTCTTCCAGAGCCTGCTCGCTATCATTCACGCCGCGCAGCAGAACAGACTGGCCCAGCAGCGGAATGCCCCGCCGCACAAGGCGCTTCAGGCCAGCCCGGGCGGCATCCGACATCTCCCGCGCATGGTTTATGTGGACGGCCATCCACATGGATTTATCCGTCTCCAGCACATCCAGCAGCGCCTCTGTCATCCGCTCCGGGGCGGCCACCGGCACCCGGGTATGCAGGCGAATGGTGGTGACATGCGGCATGGCGGACAGTGCGGTGATAATCTGCCCGAGCCGGCGCGGGGAGAGCATCAGCGGGTCTCCCCCTGTCAGGATCACTTCCTGAATGGCGGGGTGTGCCCGCAGCCAGTCCAGCGCTGTTTCCAGCGCGGCATCATCCAGCACGCCGCCATCCGGCCCCACATGCTCCCGCCGGAAACAGAACCGGCAGTAAAGCGGGCAGACCAGCAGGGGCTTGAGCAGGGCACGGTCCGCATAGCGGTGCACAATACCCGGCACGGGAGAGAGTGCGTCATCCCCGATCGGGTCAGACTGCTCTTCCGGTGTGACCAGCAGTTCTTCAGGAGAGGGGATGACCTGCACGCCAATCGGGTCATCCGGATGGGTAATCAGGTCCAGAAACGCGGGCGGAATGGCTGTGGCATAGGCCTGCGCCACGGCCTCCAGCGCGTCCTTCTGTTCAGGAGGCACCAGACCAGCGGCAATCAGATCCTCAGGCGTGCGTAAAAGCCTGCGGGGGATGGGATGGGGCTTGACCGGATGAGACATGTGACGGCTCTACTCTCACCATGTCCAGTTCTGCAATCCCACACCGCCATTCCGCGCTGCCGGATCCGGCGCATATTCGTGACCGCCTGCCTTTTCTGCGCCGCCGCGGGTTGATGGTGCGCGGCATCCGCGCCTTTCTGGAAGCACAGGGCCATATGGAAGTGGAAACGCCCTACGCCGTGCCCGTACCGGGAGAGGAGGTGCATCTCTACCCCTTCCGCACCGAGCGTGAGACACCGCAGGGCGAGCAGGAAACCCTGTTCCTGCATACCAGCCCGGAATTTGCCATGAAGCGCATTGTCGCCGCCACGGGCCTGCCGGTGTTCCAGTTCGCGCGGGTCTGGCGCAATGGCGAGCAGAGCGCCCTGCATGCGCCGGAATTCACCATGCTGGAATGGTATCACCCCGCCGCCGGGCTTGCCGCGCTGATGGATGAAACCGAAGCCCTGATCAAGGCCGTGCTGCCCCCCCGGCTGGAGCATACCGGCCCGGAGCGGGACCGGACTCTGGAACTCCACACGCCATTTGAGCGCCTGACCATGGAGGAGGCCTTTCGCCGCCATGCCGGTGTGGACCTGCTGCCAACGGAAGGGGATGCCAAAGCTCTGGCACAGGCTGCAGGCTGCACGCTCCGGGCGGATGAAACATGGGAAGACCTGTTCTTCCGGCTGCTGCTGGAGCGGGTGGAACCTGCCATAGGCCGCACCCGCCCCACGTTCCTCACCCACTGGCCCGCCAGCCAGGCCGCTCTTGCCCGGCGGGACTCGGCAGACCCGCGCGTTGCCCTGCGGTTTGAGCTGTATGCGGCGGGCATGGAGCTGGCCAATGCCTTTGAGGAACTGACAGACGCGGAGGAACAGCGCCGCCGCTTTCTGGCAGACCGGGCGGCCCGGAAGGCGCTCTACCCCACACGGGCGGAGTGGCCGCTGGATGAAACCCTGCTGGAGGCCCTGCCCCACATGCCCCCCTGTTCCGGCATTGCACTGGGGTTTGACAGGCTGGTGATGCTGGCCTGCGGCACACGCCGGATACAGGATGTCTTGTGGCTGAGCCGTTAGTCTGCAAGATTTAGGGTACGTGTTTGTTAACCTTGGCCCGGTAGCATTTTGCACATGCTGCCGGGCTGGCATGTTTCACCCTGTCTGGATTGTGTCATGACGCATAAAAAACTCCTTCTTCTGGTGAGCATGCTGTCTCTGGCAGCCTGTGAGGTCCCAACTGCCAAGGAACGCCGCCAGCTTGATTCCATGATTGGCAAACAGGCGACAGACGTTGTCCGGGCCTTTGGGGTGCCCACCCGCCAGTTCACCTCCGGTCAACACACCTTCCTTGCCTACATCACCCAGCAGACCGATTACTCCATGCCCATGAGCGGCTGGGGCTACGGTGGCTGGGGGTATGGCGGCTGGGGCGGCCCGGGCTGGGGCGGTTGGGGTGGACCCGGCTGGGGTGGCGGTTGGGGCGGTACAGCCTATAGCTATACATACACCTGCCAGACCACGTTTGAGCTGGTAAACGGAGTTGTCTCCGCCTGGACCATGCGGGGAGACGGATGCTGACCATGCCCGGCGCAGTCTGCCACACGACTCCAGTCCTGTTTTTCAAGGCATGATTTTTTGGGAGACGCCCATGTGGCCTCACTGCGCACCGGCACGTACATCCAAGCCGGCATCTTTCAGACCGGTCTCTTTCAAGCCAGTCTCTTTCAAACGAGTCTCTTTCAGGCCAGTCCTGCTGGCTCCGGCGCTTCTGGCGCTCACGGCTCTGGCCGGGTGCCAGAGTCAGGCCCGGCAGGACCCCTACCTTACCCATGCCTCAACCTGCTCCTATATGCTGCCCACCATTTCCGGGGCTCGGACCTATGCGCCGGGTAAGGCCGCGGCAGAAAACCAGAAAGGCATTCCGGACAGCCTCATTGCCTATGCCGACCCGGAAAGCCCCGCCTTCTGTGACCGCCCGCTGTCTGACACGCTGCCCGCCTCGATCGAGATGGCGGATTACGTTCACGGCCTGAACACAACCGGGCTGTTCGCCACCCTCCAGCAGAGCGGGCCTTTTACCGTTTTCGGTATCCCGAACACTGTGCTGGAGCAGTATGCAAAACGCACCAATGGCAAGCTGACCACCCCGGAAAACACGGCGCTCCTGCGGGAAATTCTGGCCTATTCCATCGTGAAGGGAAAATGGTCAGCCGATAAGCTGCGTGCCGCTGCTCTGGCCTCTCCCACTCATTCCGTCGGACTGCCCACACTGAATGGCCGCACGCTTTCCGCATGGATTGATCAGCCCACAGGCCAGATCATTCTGGGCAACGGGGAAGGCATGACCACACGCCTGTGGGTGACCGGCGTTCCGCAATCCAACGGCATGCTGTATTTCACGCAGTCTCTGCTGCTGCCGCCTGTCAGCCAGCCTGCGTCGGCCCCACGCCATGCACGGGCCGCCACCCGCACGACCGCCCGCAAAGTGACGCACACTGCAATGGCCAGCCAGGCCGCAGCCGCCCCGGTTGCCGCCTTTACCAGCCAGCCTCTGCCGGGCCATCGGGCAGCAAGCGCCAACACGCTTGCCACGCCCCCCGGCCTGCAGGATGATCTGGTGCGCTGAGCACAAAAAAAAGCCTGCCGGTTTTTACCGGCAGGCGTCTTTATCAGCCCATCAGAGACTGATTACAGCAGGGACTGAGCCTTGCTCAGCACCATGTTGCACAGCTTGGTTTTCAGCTGGCCCTGCAGGTTTGCCAGAGAAAACATCTGGTTATTCCCCGTCTGAAGCAGGCCCTGCTGGCCAGCGCTATAGCTGCTGGACGAGGTCACGCCCTGCTGCTGCGTCAGGGTGCCCAGAACGGAACTGGCAGAGGTTGCGCCCGCGCCGGACAGCACATTGTTCTGCACGCAGTATCCCAGAATACCGGTCAGGTTGCTCGTGCTGGCGGAAGACAGGCTGGGAAGCATGTTCCCCAGCATTCCGGCAGCACTGCTTTTCATGCTGCCAGTCGCAGCGGAAAGGGCATTCTGCCCGATGCTGCCAAAGCTCTGCGCCTGCGCGGAAGACACGCCTCCGGCCAGAGCGGCAGTAACGGCCAGTGTCAGAAGAGTTTTCTTGTTCACCATGGACCCACCCCTTTTTCAAACGTCCTTGTCGTGTATGCGATCATACCGACAGGTCTTCAAGCTGAAGATCAGGCTGCAGGCATGGCAGACGCACATGGCTGAACTATGGCGCCCCAAGGGGCCTCAGCCGGAAAACGTCCAGAGAGACGGCTGTTCCCAGAAAGAGGGGCCGGGAAGAACGAAGTCCGCGCCCGCCTGTATGAAGTCCGCCACCTGAGCAGGGTCTTCCACTTCAACCACGGCAGGCAGTTCCATCACCAGACACCACCAGCGCACAAGGGCCGCGAGGCTTTCCGGAGCTTCCCCTTCTGCCGCCACAACGGGTGTTGCTGTTGAAAAGCTGATGTAATCAGCCCCGGCCTCACCCGCACGCATGGCGGCATCCCGGCTGCCGCCAACAGCCACGCCAAGCTGAAGGTCATCCCCCACCTGCCGGCGGACATCCTTGATGGAGGCTCCGGCAAAGCGGGTGGACAGATGCACGCCATCACACCCGGTTCCGGCGGCAAGCAGCGGCCTGTCCTCCAGAATCAGGGCAATATCCTGCGCCTGAACAACAGACTGAAACGTCTGGATCTGTCTGGTCAGCTCCGCATCCGGAGCGTCTGCCAGCCGCAGCAGGACAGCTGCAGGCTGGCACTGCAGCCCCCGCGCCAGATCTGGCAGAAAAGACCCGGCATCCCGCAGAACGGGGGTGGCGAGATAGACATCACACGCCGTCACCCCGGCCCCCTGTCCTGTTGTCATGCCTGTGGTTTTCAGCTTTTGAAGATGGTGATGATCTGGTTGAGCAGATCCAGAGCTTCCGCCTTCGGGCGCTGGAACACGTTCCGGCCGATGATGGAGCCGAAGCCGCCACCTTCCTGAATGCCCTTGATGGTTGCCAGCAGGTTATCCGTCCCGGCTTTTTCACCGCCGGAGAAGATCACGATGCGGCGGCCGGCAAAGCTGGACTGCACCACGTGGCGGATACGCGCCGGCAGCGTGGAGACATCAATCTTGTTCTCCTCGTAAGCCGCTTTGTTGACAGGCAGCGCGACCTGATCCGTCGGCGGTTTGACCTTGATGATGTGCGCACCACACAGAGCCGCCATA
Source organism: Acetobacter farinalis (assembly GCF_011516935.1). GTDB lineage: Bacteria > Pseudomonadota > Alphaproteobacteria > Acetobacterales > Acetobacteraceae > Acetobacter > Acetobacter farinalis. Next base: position 10,902 of record NZ_WOTF01000006.1, on the reverse strand, counting down.
TGGGCAGCATAGGCACACACGTCCACCGCGGTTTCCGCTACCTTGTCCAGCATCGGGCCACGCGGGTAGCTCCACAGGATAACAGCCAGACCAGCGGCCTTGGCTTCTGCTGCCAGTTCACGGAATTCTTCCATCTGCTCGAAGCAGTATTCAGAACCCGGATAGATGGTGAAGCCAATCCCGGCGCAGCCCAGACGCAGGGCGTCCGCCACGGTGCCGGTCACGGCCTGGTCTTTTTCCGTAGCAAGGCTGTTGGAGCTGTTGCATTTCAGGATAAGCGGAATTTCAGACGCATATTTTGCTGCGCCACATTCCAGCATGCCCAGCGGAGCCGCATAGCCGCTCAGCCCGGCTTCAATCGCCAGCTCAAAATGGTAGTGCGGGTCATACGCAGCAGGGTTGGCGGCAAAGGAGCGCGCCGGGCCATGCTCAAAGCCCTGATCAACCGGCAGGATGACCAGCTTACCCGTGCCTGCCAGCTTACCCGCGTTCAGGAAGCGGGCCAGATTTGTTTTTGTACCGGGATTGTCACTCTCATACTGGTCAAGAATAGCCTTAACCTTCGGGGTAAGCGTCATTGAGAAATCCTTCCTCTTGGTTTTATTGCCGGGCCTCTGTTTCCCGGTACCATCTTCTCGCAATAACTGCGTGCGAAATACGCGGCAAGATGCGTTTGTGAAGATAGCGGTGCGGTAAGGTCAAATGATGGCGGACGGGCGAAAAAAAGCAGCCCTCCGGCTATTTCACACACACTCCGCACGGCGTCCATACGCCTGGAATCGGTTTGCAGGATCACGTTTTTCTGGCCCTGCGTGAGAGCCATCATGGCATGGCCTACACTGCTGCCGCAATCCAGCGCATCAAACCACCGGCAATCGGTGGCCTCTTCCATCCGCCCAAGCAGCGCCCGCCACCACCCCATCCCCATGAACCCCGCGGCACCGGGGGCGGACACAAACCCGAACGGGGCCATCCCGGCGTCAGGTTTTAGCACACCCGCTTTGTGCGCCGCGTGATAAACTGCCATGCCGGTGGCGTAATCATGAAGTGTAAAGAAGCCGTATGGCAGAAAAGGAGCGGATAAAATTGTCTTGTTTTCCGTAACCATGCTTGACGCCGCCGCGTTTTGCGGGTGATTCCTTTTTGACTGAAGGGTAGACAAGAATGCAAGATCAGGGCCACGGGCCATCTGTAACAGAGTCAAACGCACCCGCAGCGCACCCGCTGCCAGCACCCCCCGCACCCGCGGCAGAAGATCCGATTGACCGGCTGAACCGCGCCCTGCAACGGATTTCCTTTGCGCTTGCCCAGAGCCGGCAGGCCAAAGACCGCAAACGTGTGGACAGGCAGGAACTCGTTGCAAACGTAGACGTGCTGATCAGCCGTGTACGGGATGCTCTGGCCCACGCGGACCGACCGGAAGATAAATAATTATGGCGCTCGTTTCAATTCGCATTAACGGTCACAGCTACTCCGTCGGGTGTGAAAACGGTCAGGAACGGCATGTTCAGGCCATGGCCCAGCAGGTTGAACGCCGCGTCCAGCGCGTGCGGGACCTCGGTTTTACCGGGGAAAGCCGTGTGCTGGTGCTGGCAGCTCTGTTCATGGCGGACGAAATTCAGGATCTTTCCAGCCAGCATGTGCCCGAGAGCACCACACAGGCTGTTGAAGAGGCTGAACGCCTGCGGACAGAGCAGAAACTGATGAACAGCCGCCTGATTGACATGGCGGAATGTGCGGAAGCTATTGCAGCCACCCTTGAGCAGGCCTACATAGAAGAGGCGGAGCTGCCCGGCACGTCAGGCGAGTCATCCCCTGGGCCGATAAGCACTTCCTAAGGGAGCTGGCTCTGTTGTGGCCCTGGTCACATTATCCGGCGCCCACCTGCACACGCAGGTCCTGGAGGTTGAAAGACCAACGGCCATGGCGGCTTCGCACTCCCCTTCTTCCCTTGTGTCAGACCCCCCGGCGGTTGCCGAGGCCAAGCAGGCCCTGCGCGCGCACTGCCTGACACACCTTAAAACCCGCCCCGAGGGTGCAGATGCCCTCCTGCGGGAACGGCTGGCGGCCCTGATTCTGGCAACCCCGGCCCGCGCCATTGCCTGCGTCTGGCCTCTTGCGCACGAAATTGACCTGCGCCCCCTGTGCCACCAGCTCAGCGCTGCCGGGCGGCATGTGCTGCTGCCGGACACGCCTCCGCGCGGGCAGCCCCTTTCCTTCCGCCTGTGGACGCCCCAAACCCCGCTCCTGCGTGGCCGCTTTGGCACGCAGGTGCCTGATGGCCCTCTGGAAACGCCAGACCTTATTCTGGTCCCCCTGCTGGGGTTTGACCGGAGCGGCAACCGGCTGGGATACGGCGGCGGCTATTATGACCGCACCCTGGCAACGCTGCCCGGTGTACGCAGTGTGGGGTATGCTCTGGCCGCGCAGGAAGTGGAACAGCTTCCCACCGGCCCCTATGACCAGCCCCTGTCCTGTCTGGTAACAGAACGGGAGACCCTGCATTTTGACTGATTGCAAACGAAGAAAGATGACGGCGTGAGAATTCTGTTTCTGGGCGATATTGTTGGCCGGTGTGGCCGTGAGGCCGTTTTATCCCGCCTGCCAACGCTGCGGAAAACGCTTGCGCTGGATCTGGTGGTGGTCAACGCGGAAAACGCCAGCCACGGATTTGGCCTCTCTCCCGCCATTGCGACTGATCTGTTTGAAGGCGGGGTGGATGTCATCACGCTGGGGAACCATAGCTGGGACCGGCGAGACCTGATCGGGCATATCGCCTCCGCCCCCCGCATTATCCGCCCCATCAATTTTCCGCCCGGCACACCGGGCAACGGCAGTGTGCAGGTGGACCTGCCGGACGGGCGCAAGGCGCTGGTGGTCAATGCCATGGGCCGCCTGTTCATGGACCCGATGGATGACCCCTTCCGCTGCATGCATGAGCTGCTGGGCCGCCACCGTCTGGGTGTAACCACGCAGGCCATTGTGGTGGATATCCATGCGGAAGCCACCAGTGAGAAATGGGCCTTTGGCAACGTGCTGGATGGCCGGGTTTCTCTGGTGGTGGGCACCCACACCCATACCCCCACGGCAGACCACAGGATTCTGCCCGCAGGCACGGCATTCCAGACGGATGCCGGCATGTGCGGGGATTATGACAGTGTGATCGGCATGACAAAGGAGCCCGCCATGGCCCGCTTTGTCCGCAAGATGCCGGGCGAACGCCTGCAACCGGCGGAAGGCGAGGCTACCATGTGCGGCATCATGGTGGAAACGGATGATGCCACGGGTCTGGCCCGCCGCATCGCCCCCATCCGGCAGGGCGGCCATCTGGCCCAGACCCTGCCCGATTTTTAAGCCGCCTTCGCGCTCAGGCGCGACCGGACCAGTTCTTCCAGACCGGCGCTACCAGACCAGCCGGGGCAGCGTCGCCACCGGGTGCAGCCCCTCCGCAGCCGCTTCCGCTGCGGCAAGGGCGGCATCATCCCCCACCATTTCCTGATGAATGCCGCCCAGAATCCAGGCCCCGGCAATACCGGCGGCGGCGGCACCGCGCATATCTGTCTCCAGCGCATCGCCAATCGCCAGAATGCGATCCTGCGGTACACCCAGCATGGAAAACACAGGCGCGTAAACATCCGTGTAGGGCTTGCCAACCCACCGCACGCTCCCGCCTTGCTGCTCGTAAAAAGACGCCAGAGCTCCGGCGCAGATCATCCTGCGGCCACCCTTGACCACAACCCTGTCCGGGTTCGCGCACAGCATGGGCAGGCCACGCGCGAGACCTACCCGCAGTTCCGGCAGATACGGCTCAACCGAGTCTGTCCCGCGCTCCGCATCCGGGCCGGTATTCAGAATGAACTGGGCTTCCTCAGGGTCTGCCACCCGGTCCAGATCCAGCCCGTCATACAGGCCAAGATCATGCGTGCCGCCCACATGCAGCACACGCCGCCCCAGCCGCGCGAACCACGGGTCATCCCGCTCCCGCAGGAGGCGGCGCACCTCCTCCCCGCTGGTCATCACGCCATCATGCAGCGCCCGGCTTATGCCGAACCCCTCAAGCTGGCGGCACACCACCTCTGCGGGACGCGGTGCGTTGGAGAGCATCACCACCCGCTTCCCCGCTGCCCGCAGGGCCTCAAGGCACGCTACCGCACCGGGGTAAGGCTGCACGCCATCATGCACCGTGCCCCACAGATCGATAATATAGCCATCATACTGGTCCGCCACGGCGGAAAGGCCGGAAAGCGTCTGCATGCCAGAGGGAGCGGAAGCCATTTACAGATCCACTCCCCGGATATCAGAGAGCGTTTCCACACCATCGGCCCGCATGCGGTCCAGCATCTCCTGCTTCAACCGCCCGAGAATGGCCGGACCTTCATAGGAAAACGCCGCGTAGAACTGCACAAGGTCCGCCCCCAGACGGATGCGGTCGAGCACATCCGCGCCGGATTCAATCCCGCCGCAGGAAATCAGCGCCATGCGCCCGGCAGAGGCCTCAGCCACCAGCCGCAGCATTTCCGTGGCCCGGGTGCGCAGCGGTCGGCCGGAAAGGCCACCGCTTTCCGTTTTATACGGGCTGAGCAGTGTGGCCGGGCGGGCCAGCGTGGTGTTGGTCACAATCAGGCCCTGCGCCCCACCGGCAATGGCCGCTTCCACAATCGGGCCAACCGCATCATTTTCCAGATCAGGCGCCAGCTTGACCAGCAGAGGCGGCCGCTCGGGGTGGCGCTGCGCTATCGCATCGAGAATGCCGCGCAGGCGGGCTGCATCCTGCAGGCCGCGCAGCCCCGGCGTGTTGGGCGAAGACACGTTGAGCACAATGTAATTCACATAGGGCTTAACCCGCGCCACCAGCGCCGGGTAATCCCGCTCAGGGTCCGCCCCTGTCTTGTTGATTCCCAGATTCGCGCCGATTGGCACCCCCGCCCCGGCTCCCCGCCCGGATGGCAGAGGGCGATGCAGGCGAGCCAGCCGCACGGTAAACCGGTCAATCCCCTGATTGTTGAAGCCCATCCGGTTGATAACCGCGCGATCTTCCATCAGGCGGAACAGGCGGGGCTTCGGGTTTCCCTCCTGCGGGCGCGGAGTCACCGTTCCGGCTTCCACAAACCCGAAACCCAGCTTGGCCAGAGGGCGGATAACACGGGCATTTTTATCAAACCCGGCGGCAATACCAAGCGGGTTTGAAAAGCGCATCCCCATGGTGCGCGTGGCCAGTGCCGGGTCATCCTGCGGGCGTTTGACTGGCACGGACACACCCAGCATCAGGGCATCCAGCGCGAGTTCATGCGCGGTTTCGGGGTCCAGCTTGCGCAGGAGCGGAAGGGAGAGAGAAGCAAGAGCAGACATGCGTCTGTACTGCCCCAAGCAGGCAGACAAGAAAAGAGGAAAATCCCTCTGTCATCAGGCAGAATGGTGATCCCTGCATTTTTGTCTTGCAAATGAGAATTGTTCTCATTTAGATCAGGAGATCACCGCAAAAAAGGACCGAAGGGCCGCACCCTTCAGGATGACGCCATGACACGCTCACCGGTTTACCTGACAGACCTTGCCTGCAGCGAACGGCTGACTATCTGGACCATTCGCCGCCTTGCCGGAACGGCCTCCGGCTGCCCCCGCCCCCCCGGTGCCTCCGCCACCAGCCTGTTCCTGCCCTGTTTCCGGAAGGAATTTCTGGCTGTGGCAGACGCGTTCCATGAAACACTGACCCACATGGCCGCGCTGGAACTGCCCGCGCTGGATATCCGCTCCGGCCGCTCTCTGGCCGTTACCCCCACAGAATACAGCCTGCTTCTGGCAACGGAAGCCGCCCAGAATGAACAGGACACCACGGTTTACACCCTGCTGAAACCCCTGCTGACAGTCCCGAACCTGCTCACCCGCCTGACAACCGCCATCACCACGCTGGGAGCCTGCCTTGCAGGCGCGGGCTACTGGCTTTCACACCACACGGGGCGAACCCTGCCGCCTGTCAGGCCCTCTGCTGAAAACCCCTCTGCCGCACAGCAGAGGCGCCCCACCACAGCCGCCTCACTCTCTCTGGCACGCTGGCATGATTTTGAAATCACCCCTGCATCCGTCAGGTGGCCGCAGGCGCTCCAGAATCCCGCACCACACCGGCAGCCCGCCTTGCCCTGACAGCACGACCCCGCCCTTCCCGCGGGTAAGCACCAGAGTCTGGGCTAAAATCCCAAGAGTCTGGGCCAGAGTCTGAGTAGGCCCTTCTCTCCGGCTTTTTCAGGACCAGAGAGATCATGCTAGTCTGCGCTGCATGACTGAGCCTGTACGCCGGATTATTCATATCGACATGGACGCCTTTTATGCGTCGGTCGAGCAGCGGGATAACCCGGCTTTGCGGGGGCGTCCTGTTGCTGTCGGCCGTTCGCAGGAACGCGGCGTGGTTGCGGCGGCAAGCTATGAGGCCCGAACATTTGGCGTGCGCTCCGCCATGCCCTCCGTCGTTGCGCAACGGAAATGCCCGGAACTGATTTTCGTGCCCCCGCGCTTTGAGGTCTATCGCGCGGTTTCCGCACAGATTCATGCTATTTTCGCTCGCTATACGGCCCTTATCCAGCCCCTCTCTCTGGATGAGGCCTATCTGGATGTCACAGAGCCACTGCTGCCGCGCGACACGGCCACCGCCATCGCCAGGGAAATCCGCGCCGCCATCCGGGAGGAAACCGGGCTGACGGCCTCCGCGGGAATCTCCTACAACAAATTTCTCGCCAAGCTGGCGTCAGACTACCGCAAGCCGGATGGCCAGTTCGTTCTCCCGCCCGGCGCGGGAGAGGCATTTGTCGCCGCACTTCCCATCAACAGCTTTCACGGCATTGGCCCCGCCACCGCGGCCCGCATGAACGCTCTGGGGATCTACACCGGGGCAGACCTGCGAGAGCAGACGCTGGACACCCTCGTGCGCCATTTCGGGAAAGCCGCGACGTTTTATTACGGAATTGCCCGCGGGGAAGACCCGCGCCCGGTCGAGCCGCACCGCCCCCGCAAATCCATCGGGAAAGAAACGACCTACGAAACAGACCTGATCCGGGAGAACGATTTACAAAATGCCTTAGCCACACTGGCCGAAAGCGTATGGCACGCCTGTACCAGACGGCAACGTTCCGGCCGCACCGTAACATTAAAACTTCGCTATGTGAACTTCACTCAGCTCACACGCAGCCATTCCTTTACAGAGCCTGTACCCTCCGCTACTGCACTGGCCCATACGGCACACTTCCTGCTCCGGCCACTGCTACCGCTGCCAAAACCTGTGCGGCTGCTGGGCATTACAGTGTCGTCCCTGGCCTCCACTGAAGAGCAGACTGCAGCCGAGCAGCTCTCGCTCCTCTCTCACTTTTAAGTGAAAAATGACAAAAATAACAATAATCACATGATAATCACTGTCTCATTCTGAATTTTTCCCTTACAGTTTTGAACATGAAAAATAAAAATAAAAAAACCCCAAAGCTGGAAATCAATAAAAAAACGCCTGGACGCTCGTCATACTTCACACTCTGATTGGAATGACTGGCTCCTGAAGCGCACGGCGCAGACTTCCCGTGAATTTGCGTTTTCTCCAGAAACAGAGTCTCCCGCCCCTTCAGCCCCTCCGGGGTGCTGAAACCGCAGGAAGCACGTGCCGGACCGCCTGAGGAAAAGTCTTTCCCTGCCCCCCGCAAGGAACCCTCAATGCTGCATACCGCCCCCCACCAGCCTGATGCCCCACCAGCCCCGTCCCTTACGGAAGAAGGCTACCATCGCGGGCTCGGCAAACGACAGATCCAGATGATCTCCATTGGCGGCGCCATTGGCACAGGTCTGTTTCTGGGGGCAGGTTCCCGGCTTCAGCAGGTCGGCCCGTCTCTGGCGCTGGTTTATCTGGTGTGCGGGATTTTTGCCTTCCTGATGCTGCGCGCCCTTGGCGAACTGGTCATGCACCGCCCCACCAGCGGCAGTTTTGTCTCTTACGCACGGGAATTTCTTGGCCCGAAAGCTTCTTTTGTGGCCGGGGCCATGGCGTTCTTCAACTGGGCCATGACAGGCATTGTCGATATTACCGCTGTAGCACTCTACATGCACTTCTGGGGCACCTTTGCCGTTGTGCCACAATGGGTTTTCGCGCTGTTCGCCCTGCTCCTCATCACCGGGATGAACATGATCGGCGTGCGCTGGTTTGGGGAGCTGGAATTCTGGTTCTCGCTCATCAAGGTGGCGGCTCTCGCCCTGTTTCTGGTGGTGGGCGCGGTTATTCTAGGCTTACGTATTCCGGTTGGCGGTGAGACCACCGGGCTCCACCTCATCACACAGAATGGCGGGCTGTTTCCCCACGGAATTCTACCCTCTCTGGTGCTCGTACAGGGCGTTATTTTCGCCTATTCGGCCATTGAACTGATCGGCACCGCCGCTGGTGAATGCCGGGATGTCCACTCCGTACTGCCCAAAGCCATCAATGCCGTCATCTGGCGGATTGCCCTGTTTTACGTTGGCACCGTGACACTGCTGGTTCTGCTGCTGCCGTGGCATGCCTATCACGCCGGCGTCAGCCCGTTCGTCACATTTTTCGAGCGTCTGGGCGTGCCGGGCATTGATACCGTCATGAATATCGTCGTGCTGACCGCTGCTCTCTCCAGCCTGAATTCAGGCCTGTATTCCACAGGCCGCGTTCTGCGCGCGCTGGCGCTGGACGGCTCCGCCCCGCGGTTTCTGACCTATATGAACGCCCGCTCCGTGCCTTCAGCCGCCATTCTCATGACAGTCTCCATCTATCTGGTGGGCGTGGTGCTGAATTATTTCCTGCCCACCCAGATTTTTGAAATTGTCCTGAATATGGCCTCTCTGGGCATCCTGAGCACATGGAGCTTCATTGTTCTGTGCCAGATCAAGCTCCGCAAGGCCATTAACCGGGGCGACCTGCCCGCCACCTCATTCCCCATGCCGTGGGCGCCCGTCAGTTCCTGGCTGACACTGGCGTTCTTCGCCGGGGTTCTGGTCCTGATGGCTTTTGACTACCCCAACGGCACATGGACCATCTGCTGCATTCCCCTTCTGGCGGTCCTGCTGACCATTGGCTGGAAACTTGCCCGCCATACGCCGGACGCTGATGCAACGCTGCCCCCGCCCACCATGCCCTCCATCATGTTGACAGAAGATTTTCTGGAACATCCCATAAAACCCGGACCGGCTGACACCCCCCCAGCCACCCCGCGCAAGCCATGATGGCCCGGCTGGAGCGCAGCAGAAGGAGGTCGCTCACCGGAATGCGGTCGGGCCATACCTTCCTTGCTCTCCTGCTGCTTATCGGATCACTGGGAGTCGCCAGAGGCGAAGATACCGGGAACAGTCTCGCTTCAGGGTCACAAGTGCCGGATGTCCCGAAACCTCAATGGTATACCGGCTCTCTGGTCTCCCCCTCGGGGGCGCTGTCCCAGAAAGGTGTTCTCGCGTGGTAGCCCTACATGATGTACAGCCAGCCCACCGGCTATCTGGACGCACTCGGCAACAGCCACCCCCTGCACCCACGCCAGCAGACTGTTACCAGCTTTACCCTCTATAAATATTCCATTCTGGATACGCTCAGCGTGCAGACGACGCCCTCCATCTCGTATGGCTGGAAACGGCACAACGGCTCCACCAGCGGCCTGAAACTGGGAGATCTGCCCATTGATTTGATGTGGCGTTTTCTCAATGCACGGCCTGAGCGCTACATTCCGGCTCTCAGCCTGTTTGCCGGCGTCAGTATGCCGACCGGTGATTATTCCAGGCTGGGCCGCACGCAGGATGGTATTGGAACCGGGACCTATGTGTTCCGCGCCGCGCTCACGGAACAGTCCACCTATACTCTTCCGGGTCAGCACGAACTGCGTCTGCGCGTATGGGGCACCTTCCGCCGGGCTCTGACCACCGCCCGCCTGAGGGATGTCACCAGCTATGGAACAGACACAGGCTTCCGCGGCAAAGGGCAACCCGGCATGTCCGGGCAAAGCGGCTTTTCTCTGGAATATGGTGTGAACCAGAAATGGGTTCTGGCCATGGATCTGGCGCGAGACTGGGCGAACGGCGCCCGTGTGCGGGGGTATGACGGCAAGGGAAAATCCGTCGACTTCACCAGAGCCTCAACGGGAGACTGGCTGATTGCCCCGGCAATAGAATATAGCTGGTCACCCCGGTTTGGCGTGATTGCCGGTGTCTCAGCCTATTTTGCAGGCCACAACACCGGCACCGTGATTTCCCCACAGATTGCTTTTAACAGTGTCTTCTGAGCGTCAAACTACCCAAGAGGAACCGCGCCTGATTTTCAGCGAAGGGGGCGTTTTTCCTGGAAGCCGAAGCAAACATAATGGACAAACGGGCCGCGTTCGAATTCCGCCACATCCGGGTTCGCACGCAGATAGGCCTGGCTGTCAAACAGCGCGTTGGGGCTACGGCCTTCCTGTGACCCATGATTCAGAAAATGTTCCGGAGGGTCCACACCGGCTTCCCGCACATCGGGATACATGTCGAGATACCAGCCACCATCGAAAAAAATGACCGACTGGGTTTCCTGTTTTTCCTGCATGGACGGCTGTGCTCCGTTGGTTTTCGTGGCCGGCAACGCAGCATTCGGCGTAACGTCCGGTTGGGTAGGATTTACGGCCCGAAGCTCTGCAACTGGTTCCGAAGCAAACCCCGCAGACTTTCTGGATGCCTGAGGCCGACGCGTGGCCTTCAGGTTCTCCATCAGTGTCGGTTTTTCCGCTTTGGCCGTTCTGGTTTGAACCTTGCGAACACGCGCACTCATATACCCACTCACACTGTTACAGCGTGTCGTCAGTTAAGCAGTATGATGATTGAGGCGAACTGCACCGCAGCGAGGAAGGTTGATTTAAGCTTGTCGTAGCGGGTTGCGATCGCGCGGAACTGTTTGAG
>NZ_WOTF01000005.1 GCF_011516935.1 Acetobacter farinalis | reverse complement strand
CTGCGGGACGTGCATTTTCATAACGCTGCTATCGGTGAGGCCGGTACCAGCCAACAGCTTGTGCACATTCTCGGGCTGGTCGGACTGGCGGCTCTGGCAACCGCTATCGTCAATTACATTAATCTGGCAACGGCCCGTGCCGGGATGCGCGCCAAGGATGTTGCAGTACGCAAGATCCTTGGGGCCAGCCGTTTCTCTCTTGTTGTCCGGTTCATGACAGAAGCTGTTCTTCTGGCTCTGGGGGCGGCTGGTCTTGCTCTGACCCTGACTGAGAGTGCCGTGAGGTGGGTCAATGCATTCGGCGGATGGCAAATCCCGTATGAATGGGCGTTTATTCTGCCTGTCACACTGGCTATTGCCGTGCTGGTGGGGAGTGTTGCCGGTCTTTATCCCGCCTTGGCTCTTTCCGCGTTTCGGCCTGTTGAAGTCCTTTCTGCAAGCAGGATGCCCGGAGGCGGCAGGCTGGAGCGCAGGATACGGAACGGGCTTGTGGCGTTGCAATTCACTTTCGCCATCATTCTGGCCATCTGCACGTTGGTCATGACCCGGCAGGCGACCTTCATCCAGACGCTGGAGCGTGGGATGCCCACACATGGGCTGATCGTGATCGATGCCTTGAATGATGACAGCCTGAAAACCCGGCAGGCGGCTCTTGTCTCCCGTCTGGCTGAAGTGCCGGGAGTCACCACGGTCTCCCGGTCCGATCTTTATCCCCATCACATGTCTGACCGCGATAATTGGAAGCGGCCAGGCAGCCCTGTCACTTTCGGGCTTCAGTGGGGGTACGCAACGCCGGGTTATTTCGAGACGATCGGGGCAACGCTCATTGCAGGACGCCTGTTTGATGAGGAGCATGGGCAGGACTACGCTCAGGGAACGTCAACGGCGGAAAATGCCGGAAACGTCATCATTTCGCGTCTGGCCGCGCGCCGCTTTGGCTTTACTTCTGCTGAACAGGCCGTCGGACAGGAGGTGCAGCCTGCGTCCGGAGACGGAAAATATCGCATTATTGGCGTGATTGAAGACATACGCCTTGGTGGCGTTCATGAGCCTCTCGCCCCTTTCCTTCTTTTTGGCACCAAAGCCTCTGTGAATTACGCCGCCGCGTTGGTGCGTTACTCAGGGGCTACGGAACAGACGGAAATGGCCCGGCTCCGCACGGCATGGGAAGAGGCTGCGCCGGACGTACCGTTTTCCGCCCAGACTGTTTCTGATATTCTTGCTGAAGATTACCGCGCGGATGCAAACCATAGCGCGCTTTTCAGTATCGGGTCTGCTGTCGCTGTGGCCATTGCCTGTCTGGGGCTTTATGGCCTGTCAGCCTTCAGCGTCACACGCCGGATGCAGGAAATAAGTATCCGCAAAGTCCTTGGTGCAACCACGCAGGATATTCTTTTTCTGCTTGTCAGCCAGTTTCTGCGGCCGGTTGTGCTCGCAAATCTTGTCGCATGGCCCGTGGCATGGCTGTTGATGCGGGAGTGGCTTTCCACGTTTGATCAAAGGATTGCGCTTACACCGCTCCCCTTTCTCACCGTGATGCTCATGGCGCTTGCCATCGCAGCACTTGCGATTTTCAGTCAGGCGTGGCGCGCGGCAAGAAGCCGGGCAGCGTATCTCTCTTCAAACCTGTAACGCAGAGGTTCAAAGCCACAGCGCACAAAGCAGAAAACCAAATTCCCTGAGCACACGACATCCGCTGGCGGCGGGATAACGGGGCAGAGTGTATCCTGTACTCTGTTTATCCTGCCTCCCGGCAGGCGTATGCCCGTGGCTGAGGGCGATAGTTCATAGCTCAGGGGACTATGATTCATCAGAAGGAGCGCCTCTGCATGATTATTCAGTGCGTGAGGCTCCGGTTCATGTGGGGTATTCGCATGTTTCCCCCTCACGTTCATTTATGAAGGTTTTATAAAACACTGTAATTAATTTTCACTTTTTCTATTTTCCGTGCGATGTCATGAGCCTGTTTTTGTATCACAAGGCTTTCCGCATGACTGTTTCAAATGCACTCGGATCGAACATTTTTGCCGCATTGGAGGATGCTCTTGCCAGCGCCGGGGTTAACCCGAGCGAACTGGCGCAGTTGTTTGGCAGCATGACACAGAGTGGCCCGGTCGCCCCTGGGCCTTCTGGACACTCTCTCGACACCATAGCAGCCCCCGCGGCTGAACCCACACCGCCTCCCGCAGCGTCAGGCAATGCCCCTGCTGTGGCGGATCATGCCACCACCACGCCCCCGGCAAGCGTTTCAGCAGGAAGCGGCAGCAATACGGTCACGATTGCCAATACCAGCTCTCATGACGAGACCATCGGGGAATTCATGAATGGTGGCTCGACAACAGCGCCTGTTGCAGAAATTACGCTCAAACCCGGTGAAAGTGGCACACTGAGCTACGCCAACGGTCAGGGTGGTTATATGGCCGAGGCTGATTCTTCTGGAAAATATCAGTCAACGGCATCCCGTCTGGAATTTTATGCGGATGCAAACGGCATCAATAATACAGACGTCAGCTATATTGATGGCCGAAATGCCGCCATTCAGGTTTCGGACGATCAGGGCAAGACGGCTGGCGATACAAAAAGCATTGCAGGCTCCGCCCCTGAAGGCACCGTCACGCATGACGCCGCCGGCAACGCAACCGTGGCCGGATGGTATGATGGGTCTACCTCCACCATGCAGGCCGGGGGCGCTTATATGCAAAATGAACTGGGGACCGGAAACGCCTATATTCACCCCGATGATGACCAGAACCGGGCCAGCGGCACCAACCCGATGACGATGGCACAAGATAAAAGCCAGCATTATACCGCAGACTTCGGAAATGCCTGAGTTTCTCCCCCTGCCCCGGCTTCCGTGGCAGGGGGTGTTCCGGGTGTTCTGAACGCATCTTTGCGTGGCACTCCGGCGGAATTCGTGCACAAACCTGCAATCGGGTAATAGAATTTCCGTTTTCTAGCCCGCTTTATATGACACCGGCTTTGCGCATACACTGAATGGTTGTCTGGAACGCATCCTTAGGCAGCAGATTGCCAAGTGGCACGCGGGACGCCAGAAATTTGGTGGACTCATCATCATCCACCATCGGGATGCCCGCGGATTTCACATCGTCCAGAAATGCTGAAACGGCCCCTTTTGCCGAACGGGCTACAAGGGCTGGCACAAGAACGTCCGGCGGCGCATACTGGAATGCAAGGGCAATTTCAGAATTATAAACAACAAAAGTCGCGTGTTTCAGTCCCATGCGCACGTTGCTGCTCATTGCCGCACGCCGTTCCTGCCGCTGGGCCCGTTTGATCAGCGGATTTCCTTCCGAGTTCTTGTGTTCTTTTTTCTGCTCCGTGCGTGTCATCCGCATTTCCCGCCGGAAGAGCAGGCGCTGAATACCCAGATCGAGACAGCCCAGAACCAGAAAACAGAAAATTGCTGAAAGCAGCAGTGGCCACACCATAACATGAACAGCATCCGGCACGCAGGTCGGCCCACAGGCAGGCAGATGCACCAAAGCCCGCACGTCTGATTTGACAACCAGAACAAGGGTGCAGAGAACGGCAATAAATTTCAGAACGATTTTCAGGCCGTCAATCATATTGCGCAGCGAGAAAATGCGCTGGAACCCGCTGACAGGATTAATGCGCTCAAATTTGGGTGCCAGAGGCTCGACCGAGAAAACCAGCCCGCCATTTCCCACCAGTGCTGCAAGAACAACGGTAGAAAAGAGCAAAGCCAGCAAAGGCAGAACAAATCCGATAAACAAGGCGGTCAATCGCTGGAGAACCAGCGGCAGGGCAACCTCCAGCGGCTTTTCGGCCAGAAGCGCTGTGTCAGACAGAACGGCTCCGAGTTGGGCAAACAGGTCCGCGCTGCGCAAGGCCACATAGAAAATCGCCGTGACCGTTGCAATCGCACCGACAAAATCCTTACTGTTGGCTACCTGCCCTTTTCTGCGGGCCTCCCGCAGTTTTTTGGCCGAAGCAGGAAGTTCCTTGCTTTCACTTGTGTCACTCATGCGGCGTGCTGCCCGACCATCAGCTTCAGGGCATCAAAAAAGGCTGGCATCCGGGCAATATCCTGCCGGACAAAAAGACACAGATAAGAGGTATAAAGGGTCAGGACGAAAAAGAAGACAATATTGCGCGCGCCCATTGCGTGGTCATCCACACGCAGGGAGGGAGCGGCCCGGCTGACAATACTCAGGGCGATATCTGAAAGCAGCATGGCCAGCAGCATGGGCAGGGCCAGGCTGAGGGCAGAGACCAGCATGTCATCCAGCAAGCCCAGCACCAGCACCGGAAACTGCCGTGAAAAGTCCGGCAGGCCCGAGAGCGGCCCCCAGATGGTCCAGCTCTGGTAAAGGCTGTCCAGCATCATCTGCAAGCCGCCAGAGGCCGCGAAATAGGTAATACCGAGCAGCAAAAGGAATGTACCGGTTATGGAGACATCCTCAAACCCGGCCGGATCATTAATCCGCCCCTGTGTCGCGCCGCGCTGCAAATCAAGAACGTCTCCGGCCACATCCAGCATCCAGAACGGCATACCCAGCAAAAGCCCGAGCACGCAGCCCAGCGCCCCTTCCTTCATGCCCAGCACCATCAGGCTTATGCCTGTTTGTGGCGTCTGGTTCAGGAGTGCGGCAATCATGGGCACGGCGGGAAGCGCCAGCACCAGCGCCATGGCCCCGCGTAACAGGCCGGTAATCTGGAAACGGGAGAATGCCGGATGAATGGCCAGCAGCCCCATGGGGCGCGCCATGGCAAAGCCCAGCGCCAGCAGCCAGTGCTGAAGCTGCCCCAGAATCTCCAGCAGAAGCGGGACACTGGATGGTGGTGCGCTCATCGCCAGCCTACCGTGTCAGGGTCGGAAAGGAGTCAAACACCTCGGCTGCCTCACGCTCCAGCGGCACGGCAAGCAGGGAGCCCCCGAACAGAAGCAGCAGAATGACCGTCAGCAATTTGAAGGTCATGGGCAGGGACTGGTCCTGCACCTGTGTCACAGCCTGTAAAATCCCCACAACAAGCCCTACCGCCATCGCGGCCAGCAAGGGCAGAAGCGCCAGATACAGAACCAGAGAAAGTGTGGACTGGAAGTGGAAAACCAGCTGTTCAGACATGATGCGCCGTCATGTTGCGTAGCTCAGGACCAGGCCGTGAATAAGCCGTGTCCAGCCCGTAATGGCCACAAACAGAAACAGCTTGAGCGGCACGCCAATGGTGGAGGGAGAAACGGACGACATCCCCATGGCCATGAGAACGGCCGTCACCACCAGATCAATGGCAATAAAGGGTAGATAGAGCAGAAAGCCGATTTCAAAAGCCCGCTGAAGCTCGGAAAGCAGGAAGGATGGCAGAACGATCAGCAGATCATCCGGGGCGGCTTTCAGGCCGGATGCAGGTCCCCACACACGCATGGTCGCATTGGTGAAAAATTCGCGCTCTCCGGGGCTGGTGAAGCGGAGCATAAAGGCTTTTACAGGCTGCTCCGCCCGTCGTGCCGCTGCCATCATGTCCGAAAGCGTCATGTGGTCTACGGGTGTTGTCACCGCTGCCGCGTAGGCGCTCATCACCACAGGGGCCATCACATAGATGCTCAGGAGCAGGGCAATGCCATACAGCACGATATTTGGCGGTGTTTGCTGAATACCCAGCGCATTGCGAAGCAGAAACAACACAACGGCAATCTTGATAAAGCTTGTCATGGTGACAGCCGCAAACGTTACAAAACCGAGTGCGGTAATGCCGACAAGAACGGCTGAAATGTCAGGGGTGACGAGACTATTCACGCCCGAAAATCCTCACCACACGCACTCCGGCAGCCCCTTCAACATCCACCAGTTCACCCGTGCCGATCTGGCGGCCGCCGACACAGAGCCGGATGGGCGTTTTAACGGGGGCAGGCAGCGCGAGAACACTGCCCGGCCCAAGTGCGCGCAGTTCTGCCAGCGTGATGGTCTGCTGGCCCATTTCAAAACTGATCGTGACAGGAAGCTCCATGTCTGATGTCACGTCATCTGTCGCGGTCTGCATGCCGTTCGGGGTCCTGTTCTTGTCTGGTTCGTCCACCGGCCCCTCCTTTTTTTCCGGGTATGTCATGCCGCTTTCCAGAACCCAGCCTTTAGCCTCGTCCCACTGCGCCCGGGCCTGCCCATGGTTTTCAACAACCAGCGCAGCCCGTGCCGGGCTACCCTCTTCAAACAGCACGACATCACCAGAATGAAGGCTGGATAAAACGGCCAGCGGCAGCGTTGTTTTTCCAATACGCAAGGCTGTTCTGACAAAAACCGCGTGCTCAGGGAGCGGTGCCAGCGGCCAGAGGTCTACAAGCGCAACCAGAAGCGCGCGAGGGGCCTGCAAGGCCACAGGCCAGCTTTGTCCGTGGGCTTCCAGAACGGCATAGCGGGCATCTCCGGGCGGTAAGGCCTGCCCCATTCTGAGAAACCGGATTTCGGTGGCCAGCGCCCGCTCCAGCCGGGCAAAGCATGCCTCAACAGCCAGAATACTGAAAAGAGCCTGCATTTCAGGCGTCAGGCTGCTTTCAGTTCCTCCTTCCTGCGCAGCGAGAACGGCCAGAAGCGGTTGTGCTGCGAACATCCTGAAGGGCTCATTGCCCATGCGCCCCTCGTAACAGACCCATGGCCCTTCCCATGGCTGGATGCGATCGTGCAGAACAAGCGCCTCTCCCAGCCGCAGGGAAACACGCGGTGCTCTGCTGCCTGTCTGCTGCCTGCTTTCCTCCCGGCTGACGGTTTCCGGCACATAGCGCGTCACGGCTGTCTCTTTCATACCGGATCATCCACGTTGCGATGAACAAACAGCATGTGCGCTTGCTGATCGCGCATCATGTCCTCTCGCAAACGCTCATGTTTTTTATACGCACGCGTCAGCCTGAGTTTCAGCGCATCCCTGCGGGCCGTGGCGTTTCGGACAGAAACGGCTTCCTGCTCAGCCTTTTTCAAAGCGCCCTGCGCCTGCCGGGCGGCCTGTTGCGCTTTGCTCTGATTCACCCTGTGGTCTTCAACAGAGGCAAGTCCTGCCTGATCTTCTGCCCGCAAAGTCCGCACTGTGGCCTCGCTCAGCTCCAGCCCCACACACCCCTGCCAGCGCTGGTGGCGGGCTCTGGTCTGCTCAAGCACATCCTGTTCATACGCGGCAGCCGCATTCGTGACATCCTGCCGCGCCTGCATGACCTGCATACGGGCCGCCGCAACCTGACGGCTGGCCTGTTCTTCCCGGAATGTCTGGATGCGGGCCAGCACTGTAACCTGCCTGAGCCTCAAACGATCTGATTCAGCCATGTCACCACTCTGGCAAACGGCGTGATGTCCCGTTCGTCCTGTTTCAGAAACGTCCTGATTTCACCCATTTTCGCCAAAGCTTCATCCGCCTGCGGGTCACTCCCTGACTTGTATTCTCCAACCTCAACCAGAAAACGCACTTCTTCATACCGATGCAGCAGCGCCCTTAACCGGGATGCTTTTTCGCAATGGAGAGCATCCGCCACCACATTCATCAGGCGGCTCCGGCTGGTCATCACATCAATGGCGGGATAATGCCCGGAGGCCGCCAGCGTGGGAGAAAGAAGAATGTGCCCGTCCAGAATACTGCGCATTTCTTCCGCAACCGGGTCTCCCTCCCCTTCCACCAGAACGGTGTAGAAAGCCGTGATCATTCCGGGGCCTTTCCGCTCATCCCCCGGCCCGGCGCGTTCCAGAAGGCGTGGAAGTTCCGCCATGACGGAAGGCGGAAAGCCGCCCCGCCCCGGCACTTCCCCCGCCGCCAGCCCCACCTCGCGCAGAGCCCGGGCATGGCGGGTCATGCTATCCACCACCAGCAGGACATGGTTGCCCTGATCCCGAAACCACTCGGCAATGGTGGTAGCGCTCATCGCGGCCCTCACACGCTCCAGCGGCGGGCGATCGGATGTGGCGACAACAAGCACCGTGCGCGCCCGTGTCTGCGGGTCCATCTGGTGTTCCAGAAAATCCCGCACCTCACGCCCACGCTCACCCACCAGCGCCACAACGACAACATCCGCACTGGTTCCGCGCACAAGCTGCCCGAGCAGCGTGGATTTGCCGCCGCCTGCCTCACCGAAAATACCAACACGCTGACCTTTGCCGCATGTCAGCAGGCCATCAATCACGCGCAGCCCCGTTGCGACAGGCTCGGTCACCCGGTGCCGAAACAGGGCGGAAGGCGGTGCCTCCGCGCACGGGCGTTCCTCACACTCCGGCAGGCTTTCACCGTTAAGCGGGTGGCCGAAGCCGTCCAGAACCTGCCCCAGCAAACACTCTCCCACTGGCACCTTCAGCGCCCCGCCTGTCCGGTAGACAAGGCATCCGGGCACAATGCCCTGCATGCTGCCAATAGGTGCGAGCCGAACAACCGGCCCTTCAAACCCGACGACTTCAGCCAGAAGCTCCGCATCCTGCAAAATAATACGGCAGCATTCACCCAAACCCGCACCATCCACCCGTGCGGAAACCAACCCGCCGGAAACGCGCAAAACCCGACCCAACACCGGCCGTGGTGAGGCTGCCTGAAGCCGCTGTGCAAAAGCGCCAAGATCCGTCACGCAGCCGTACCTTGCCATAAGGCCCGTAACTGGGCCGTTACATCCAGGCGGGTCTGGCCCTGTTCATGCTGTAAGAGGCACTCACCCGGTTTCAGGGTTCCGCATTCCATAACACTCAGGCCTGCAAGAACGCCATCGTCCTGATGTAGACTCATTTTAAGGGAATTGCCTTCAGAAACAGGCACTTTTACCACCAAACCCATCTGTTCTGGCAGATCAGTCAGAGCAGTTCTGACCAGCCGCATCACTTTCTCGTCCCGGGGGAGATCATCAATCAGGCGGCGCGCGATAAGGAAGGCGAGATCCGCAAGACTGTTTTCACAACTCTGCATATACGCGGCTATCTCAGCCTGAGCATGCTCACGGGCTTCTGCACGCAGTGCCTCGCACTCTGCCTGTGCTGCCTGCCGCAAGGCATCGGCCTCCCGGCGCGCTTCTTCCAGACGGGCTTGAGCCTCTACCTGTGCCTGTGCACGGATCTCCCGCGCATCTGTCAGCGCTTCAAATTGAGCGGAGCGGATAACGTATGGTGAAGATGGATCACGCGTTGTCATGAAGCCTCTCCATCACAAAGGCTTCCACCAGATGCTCCGGGTGTTGCAGAGGCGCTTCCTCATCCTCGCTTCGGGTCGGCAGCAGGAGATGCACGCGTACCGCAATAGGGCGCGGTTGCGCCACACACCATGCCCTCAGGCAGGCAAGGCCTGAGGCGCGAATGGTCTGTGCCAACGGGTCCGTATTCTGTGAGCTTCCGTGTCCTGCTAAATACGTCATGCCCCAGACCGCATCCTGCATGAGCTGTGGCGTTGTCTGGTCTGCAAGCTTGCGGAGCGCCTCCCCGTTTATCACAGCCATAATTGCCCGGGCGTAACACGCACACCCCAGCCTGAGCGCCAGTACGGCCAACTGCCCCGCTTCCAGTGTGAGGAGATATTTCTGGGGGGGAGTCAAATCAGGCGGCAGCTCACCTCCCAATTTTTCTTTCAGGCACCCTTCCAGAAGGGCTCGCGTGTAAACGCTGGCCGCCAGCCGCTCAATGGCCTGTTCAGAAACATGCAAAAGCCCTGCTGCCAGAACGCGATCTCCCATGTGGCGATCCACCGCCGGTTGCTCCGTTTCCTGTATCATTTACCTGCCCCGGAGCCGAAGGCGATCAAACAGGTCCGGCCAGCGCCGGTTAACCAGAATACCCGCGCCAAGCACGATCACCAGAGCAGGCAGAACCCCCAGGATTTCCCACAGCAGCGGGCTTCCTGGCGAGGTGGGGAGCACCGGAACATCTTTTTCCGCAACGGGCACCATGACCACGGAAACACGATCATAACTCAGCCCTTCCACGCTATCCGCCACCAGTTGCTTGATCTGGGGCACCAGATGCTGCGCGGCGCTCTGCTCCCGATAACGCACAAACACTGAGGCGGATGAGGGTGTCGGCTCCCGGTTAAGCAGGTCATTATTGGGCAGCACAACCTGCACACGGGCCGTCAGGACCCCATCAATATCCGAAATCGTGCGGGACAGTTCCTGCCCCAAAGCCCACAAAAAACGCGCACGTTCCTGTTGGGGGGAGGACACCAGACCGGACGCCTGAAAGACATCCCCCATGCTCTGAAAGCTCTGGCGTGGATACCCGGCCTCATGCAGCAAAGCCACTGCCTGAGCAAACTGCCCCTGCTCCACACGCAGCGTATCACTGCCGTCCTTTTGCTGAATTTTATCAGCGCTCACGCCATGCTGGAGCAGCAGTGCCAGCATGATGTTGGCATCATCCTCCACAAGCCCGGTCATCAGCTCTGTTTTGCAGGCACAAAGCAGCAGGAGGGGGATAAGGAAAAACGCGGCTTTAAGCGCACGAAAACGCTGGAGCAGCATTATTGCCCCTTCAGAAGGGTATTGAAAATTTTCGTTGTCTCCGTTGAACCTTTGCTGACGAGTGTGGTCTCGATCGCAAATGTGTAGGTTGCCTGAATCTGGGCAACAAGCTGTGCGGCATTTGCCGGGTCAGAGGGGGCTTGCTCCGCCTGCGTGGCGGGCTGCGCCCCCCATTGGTTGAGGTAGCTTGAAATGCCTTCAAGCTTCTGGCTCAGCGCCTGCCCCATAGCCGTTGCACCGCCTGTCTGATCAGGAACAAAGGAAATTTCCTGCCGCATGGCCTGATGGAATTCCGCGCCCAGCTGGTCAGACATCTGGGGTGTTGCAGAGGTTTCCTGCATATCCGGAGCGGCTGCGCCCCCGGCCTGCGCTCCTGTCAGGCCAGACACAGCCCCAATAGCATCAGACATCAGAAAAACCACCCGTTAATGTTGTGACAGACATTGCGTTTCATACAGTCTCTTGGATCAGATCAGCGTGTCTGCGTTTTGCAATAGCAGCAGTTTTTTTTCAGTTGTGTGACAGTTTTATTGCCCGGCCAATTTTGTATTGCACCGGAGAGCATCACGCGCTCTAAAAGGCCTCACCGGACGGGTGGTTTGGAAAATACTTTGAATGACTGACTGTTTATCGAAGGTTTTCAGTTTTGCTGTTCTAGGTGGCCTTCTTATCACCTCACCTGCGGCGCTTGCATACAGAAAATGGGAGAAGAACCCATTTTCTTATATTGCCGTAGATCAAAATATTTCTTCTGTTCTAAAGGAATTTTCTTACATTAATGACCTTTCTATAAATATTTCAGAAAAAATACATGGTCAGGTTCGTGGTCGGTGGCTCAATATAACATCCGAAGACTTCCTTCAGAAAATGAGCCGTCTTTATGATTTTGATTGGTATGATGATGGAGGGGCTCTTTATGTCAGCAGTAAATCGGAGCGCTCTACACAAATTGTACCTTTGCACGACCATTCTCTTTCTCAGTTGAGGGTGGAGATGCAGCGGTTGGGGCTTTTTGATGAACGATTTGAGTTGAATGCCGGTCCTGCCAATGACACGGCAGTCATATCCGGCCCGCCAAGGTTTATTGCGATGGTCCAGCAGACGCTTCAGTCCTTATCGCCGGAAGCGCGCCCTGTGAGGCGATCCAGTGATAATGGGCGGCACCTTACGCTTTTTCGGGGGTCTTCTGTCTCCGATATTGTTGTTCATTGATACACGAAAGACCTTTGCCATGAGTGAGAGTGTTCAGGGTGTGTCACCCTCAAGTGCTGGAACCCAGACTGATGGAGACAGCGATGCGCTGGGTTCTGAATTTGGGAAAATGTTGCTGAAATCTGGCTTGATGTTCTTTCAGGGGCTGCAGTCAGATGTGACTGACGCCATAAGTGATAACACCAGCGATCCTGACGAGCCGTTCTAAAGTTTCCCTACTTTTTAAATCTGATGAGGAAAATCAATGTCTGTTTCCATCAATAACTCCGGGAATAGCGATCTCGCTGTTAGCAAGATTCCTGTTGGCAACGATTTCACTCCAGCCCCCGCTGTGACAGATCTGCAGGTTTCGGGCAACACCATTGATACCGGCCGTTATCTGATTACCGCCAGCAACAGCTATACCGCAGGCGCAGCCTACAACTATCACTCGGCTGATGATGGTTTTGTGCGTATCTATGACAAGCAGACCAATACCTATGTTCAGGTCTTTGGTGACCCGCACCTTGAAACCAGCAATGAAACGCACGGTGAATTCACGCAGGATGGTCTTGTGATCAACCTGGCCGATGGAACGCAGGTGCAGGTGCAGCCGACCGCTGAAAACAACGGTGTTTCCCACATTAACGCTGTTTCCGTAACCAAAGACAACAAGACCTCTTTCATTACCGGTCTTTATAACGATGCAGGCACCGCTCAGGTGCAAATCTCTGCCCCGCAGACCGGCAATGCCTTTCAGTTGAACAACACGTTCGACTCTTACAGCGATACGGTGCTGAATGTCGGTTCTTCACTGAACGACCTGCGCTTCGCGGATAACTCCTCCCTGCCGACCTCAGGCAATACCGCGCTGGATGATCATGGTGGTGGTGTTATGGCATTCCTCGACCAGCGCGTTCCGATGCAGTCGTTCGATGCCGCAATCCTGGCAGGCACAACTGTGGCCGCGCATGGTTCGCAGGGTGTCACGGCGCCGGAATACTCCGCAGCATCCGTTGCCAATCTCAAGATCGAAACCGGTTACGGTCAGTAATCAGTTTCCGATGCAGGCTGCTTCTGCGGCCTGCACCTCTCCGCTCCGCCATTCCGGAGTAAACCATTAAGCATTGTGCTTAAGTTTTAGAAACAGGACTATTCACATGAGCGATACTTCTGGCGTTTCCGGTGCTTCCAGCTCCAGCATCGATGGCGAAATCGATAAAATGACCTCTGCATTCAACACGGCGATTGAAACCAACGAAAAAATCACCGTTGTGAAAACCGAAAAAGGTGCTGAAGAAACTGCAGCCCAGCAGCGCCCGAATATCGGCTGAAAAACGAAGTGTTCCGGCCTCTGGCCGGAACACATTCCCTGCCCTATGAAGCCCGGACAAACAGTTACCACTCTTTCCGCCCCATGGCTGGTTATAAAAAGCGGTCCTCAGGCCGGATGCTCCCTTGCTCTGCAAACGGGAGCTCTTTGTGTTGGGAAATCGCTTGATAATGACGCCGTCATCGCTGATATGGCTCTTGCGGACAAGCATTTCAAAATTCAGAAGACATTTTTCGGAATAAAGCTCGTTGCGCTGGAGGGATCTCTCCAGCTTCCATCCGGTAAGGTGCTAACGAAAAACTCTTCTTTTCTTTCACGCAAAAGTCTCGAATTTTCAGCGGGCAACACTAATTTTGAACTTGTCGTTCCAAAGCGGATCAACGCCAGAACATATGGCCTTGCTGGGATTCTGGTTGTCCTGCTGGGTTTTGCTTACCTCAGCAGCGTTTTCCCGCGTCATTCTTCACGGCCCACATCCCCTCTTCCTTCGGTCTCCTCTGCGCAGCAAGGTGATGGAAACGCTGCACACAGCATGCAGCACGCCTTGCAGGAAAAACTTGCAGCGCAGCATCTGAGCGCCGTCCGTGTGTCTGCCACAACTGATGGTGCCGTCATCGCCAGCGGGTCAGCACAGCCTGAACAACGCGCGCTCTGGTCTGCCACAAAACTCTGGTTTGACGAGACATATGGCACCCACGCCCTGCTTCTGGACCATGTCTCCTTCACCCATGTTGCCACGCGCTCCCCCGTGCAGATTGCCGCTGTTGCTCTGGGGGCTGCCCCCTACGTTATTGATATGAGTGGCCAGCGCCTTCCTCCCGGCAGTGTTGTGGAAGACGGCTGGATTATAGATCAGATCCTGCCTGACAGCATTCTGCTGCATCGCGGCTCGGAACATCTTACGGTACACTTTTAATGCCCGCACAGACAGACACTGAAAATCATCCGCTGCATCATTTTTTGATGCGCCTCTCCCGCAGGCAGGATCTGCTTCTGGTCGCCTTGCTGGTGCTCACGGTGGGCATGATGATTCTGCCGATGCCCACCATGCTGGCAGATATCCTGATTGCGCTGAATATCAGTATTTCCACCGTGTTGATGATGGTGGCTGTCTATATCAGCTCCCCCGTCATGTTTTCCACACTGCCTGTCATTATTCTGATCACAACAGCATTCAGGCTGGCTCTTTCCATCACCACCTCACGTATGGTGCTGGTAGAGGCCGATGCCGGGGAAATTATCCGCACATTTGGTGAATTTGTGATTTCAGGGAATGTCGTGGTGGGGATCGTTGTGTACCTCATCATCACCATTGTGCAGTTTCTGGTTATCACCAAGGGGTCCGAACGTGTTGCGGAAGTCGCCGCACGTTTCAGCCTTGATGCGTTGCCCGGCCGCCAGATGAGCATTGATACCGACCTCAAGAACGGTGACATCACGCAGGAGGAAGCCCGAAGCAGGCGGAACAGGCTCCAGAAGGAAAGCCAGCTTTACGGCGCCATGGATGGTGCCATGAAGTTCGTCAAGGGCGATGCCATTGCCAGCCTGATTATCATTGTCGTCAATCTGATTGGCGGTATTGCCATCGGATGCCTGCAAAAGGGCATGACGTTTTCCACAGCCCTGCAGACCTACTCCCTGCTGGCCGTGGGGGATGGTCTCATAGCCCAGATCCCTGCCCTGCTGATCTCCCTGACGGCCGGTGTGGTTGTCACACGCGTGACGCATGAAGATGGTGGCGGCAATCTTGGCAGGGACATTCTTCAACAGATCAGCGCGGAACCCTTCTCTCTTCAGGTTGCGGCTGTTGTTATGGGGGCTCTGGCGCTTGTTCCCGGTTTTCCAGCGGCGGTTTTCCTGTGCTTTGGCGTTATTCTGGGCGGGGCGTCCTGGGTGCTGCTCAAACGGCACCAGCGCGAGCAGGCAACGGCTTTTGCCAACTCCGCAGCACAGCACCACACACTTTCCACCAGCCTGAACGTGCTGGTCAGGCTGGGCACGGCGTTTGCCCCGCAGCATGACGCACTCCAGAAACAGATCACCAGCCGCATCCATCAGCTTTCTGAACAGCTTGGCCTGACCCTGCCCGCCATTCAGATGATTGTTGATGCCCGGCAGGAGCCAAACAGCTTCAGCATTGATAGTGATGGTGTCCCGGCCCTTCTGGCACCGCTTGATCCGGACCTTGTGTTTGTTGAGGAACTGCCGGATGTCATGCAGGAACTGGGCCTTGATTTCTGTCGCACGCAGGGGCCGTTCGGGCCAGAGAGCATTGCGGTTTCCTCCTCCGCACGCCCTGCCCTGCAGGAGGCTGGTCTGCTGAATATCTCCCCTGCAGACTTTATTTGCCGCACGGCAGAAGCAACGCTCCTTGCGCATGGCGGGCAGTTGATCGGCATTCAGGAAACGCAGACTTTCATACGCCGCACAGAAAAACTCCTGCCTGATCTGGTGCGTGAAGTCGGTAAAGTCTGCCCTCTACCGCGCATGTCCGATGTGCTCCGCCTCCTGCTGGAAGAACGTGTGGCCTTGCGAAATGTCAGAACTATTTTTGAAACCATTGCAGAGGCTGCACCCCGAGAGCAGACAACGTCCGGGCTTGTTGCGTGTGTGCGCCGTGCGCTGCGGCGGCAGATTTGTCACCAGTTTTCCAATAATGACAAAGTTCTTGCGGCAATCGGTATTGATGCGCCTCTGGAAAATACTTTGCGTTCCCTGCTGCAAAACGGGCCGCAGGGCAGACAGATCGCCCTGGACCCTGTTTCCGCACAACGGCTGATTGAAACATCCCGCACCCTTCTGGCCCCCTGCCTGCTGCATGACCGTAAGGGTGTTCTTTTGGTGGCACCTGACCTGCGCCGCCCGGCATCCCTGCTGCTGCGGCATTATGGATTAAGCGTGCCTGTGATATCCTATGATGAAGTCGCTCCGGAATTCTCCGTCAAGCTTTATGGAACGCTCTCGGAAGCCATTCTGGCGTCTTCTCCCGCTGCCTCTGAAGCAGCCTGACCCCCTGTTCTCTCCCTGCTTCTCTCGTGGACTTTCCATGCTGCTTTCCAGACCCGCGCTGATCTTCTGTCTTCCCGCCCTGTTGCTGACAGCCTGCGTGCAGGCGCCGCCCTCAACGCCGGACACCTCACGCCTGATGATGCAGGCTGCACAAAACCCCGATGCTCTCGCCCGCATAGGCCAGACGGCGCTTCAGACGGGTGACGTCACTACGGCTGTCACATTCTACAGCCGCGCTGTCACGCTGCGCCCCGACCGTATTGACCTTCAGATTGGTTATGCTCAGGCCCTGACCGCAAGCGGAAAAGCCAATGATGCTCTTGGTCTTCTTATGCCTCTGGCGGCAAAAAATCCTGATAACGCCCGGCTTTATCTTGTCACAGGTCGTCTGTTGATTGAAGCCGGGCGGGCGCGTGAAGCCCTGAATATTCTGCAAACCGCGCAGCATCAGACCCCTTCTGATATCCATATTCTTGTCGCTCTTGGGGTGACACTGGACACTTTGGGGAACCAGCAGGCGGCTCAAGGCTATTATCAGCAGGCACTGGCCCAGAACCCCGATGATATCGCGGCGCGGACTGACATGGCTCTCTCCCTGGCCCTTTCCGGTTCATACCCTCAGGCTTTGGGAATTTTGCGGCCGTTACGCGGTGAGCTTGCCGGCACGGGCCAGACCGCCCATGCCGCAGCCGTGGAAAATGCTTTGGCGCTTGTGTATGGCCTGATGGGAGATCACGCGATGTCTTCCGCCATTTTGCGGCATCGCCTGTCTGAGCAACAGACGCAGGAAAATCTGGCGTTTTATGACGCCGTGCGGCACACGGCGGCACAAGCTCCGCCCTCTCCCTGAGAGCGCGGTTAACGCGGCCTGACTCAAGGAATAGGGCTGTTCTGGCTCTGTGTGTCCGTCGTTACGCCACCAGTCACCCCGCCTCCTGCCATCCCATTCCCGGAAAGCCCCGTGCCCAGAGCATCTGATGGCAGAGCCGGCTGCTGCCCCTGGTTCAGGCGTCGTACCCCCAGAGCCGCACGCTCTGCCGAGGACGGATGAAACGCCGGGGAACGATACAGATCGCTCGGGTCTGCCAGCATCTGTGCCAGATTATTGTTCTGCACGCAGCGCCCGACATTCTCGATACTGGGGGTTACGTCACCCAGCCAGCCAGAACGGATCACCTTTGAACAGTCCGGCAGGGCAACCTGAGAGCGGCTTAAAATCAGGCGCGGCTGCACAAACGGGTATCGCGCGGTGACAGGTGCGATATGAATCCTGTCCGGGTCCAGCCCAAGCGCCATCAGGTCCGGCACAAGGGCCGCGGCTTTTCCGGCCTCCAGCCCCACAATATCTGTGCTGATTTCAGTCTGGCCGCCAAGTGCCGCCATTGCCTGCCGCACCAATACTGGTTTGAATGCTCCGGTATACATGAGCGGAACCGTCCGCTGTTCGGTATGCAGGGCGACAGGAAGCGTTTTCTCAGGGTCGGATTGCGTCGCTTCACAGCCACACAGTGCCAGAAGCACCAGTAAAACAGTCTTGTTCACTCGAATACAAACCCCGTGCCATGAAGATGCGGCATCCGCTCCAGATCCTGCTGATCTGTCATTCGCCCGTAGAAAAAACGCTCCAATTCACTGGGCTGATGAACATGCCTGAGTGGATCATCCGGCGTATGGAGGGGGTCAACCGGCTTGACCAGATAGGGCGTGATAATAATCACCAGCTCACTCTGGTCCCGCTGGAAGCGTGAGGAACGGAACAACTGCCCCAGCACCGGAATATCCCCCAGAATGGGAAATTTTTGCACATTATTATCCGCGTCATTTCGCAAAAGGCCCGCAATGGCAAAGCTTTCGCCACTGGCAAGTTCCACTTCAGTCTCGGCGCGGCGCGTGGTCAGGGCTGGCACGGAAAGGTTATTAAGCTGATAACTCCCCGAGCCCGATAACGCGCTGACAGTCGGGCGAACCTTAAGATGGATCAACCCGCTCCCCAGCACAGTGGGGGTAAAGGCAAGGCTCACGCCATACTGCATATACTGGATGGACATGACACCCAGAGCTTGCGGTACGGGAATAGGGAACTCACCCCCGGCAAGGAAAGTGGCCGTGCTGCCGCTGATGGCTGTAAGGTTAGGCTCCGCCAACAAGGTTACAAGGTGCTCGTTCGCCATGGCGTCCAGCACCGTCTGCGCATTGACATGGCTGGTGCTGGCCCCACCGAACAGGGATGCGGCCGCATTCTCCGCGATTGATGCGGATTGCAGGCCGAATGCAAAGCTTCCTGCCTTGATGACGGTAGACCAGTTAAAGCCGATCTGCTGCGCCACACTGCGCGAAACCTCGGCAATTCTGATCCGCAGATTGACCTGAAGAGGATGCGTAACCCCCATCTGGTTTGCCAGAGGGTGGTCCTTGCCCTCCACGCCGCGCGCTGCCGTTGCCAGATGGTCTGCCTGATCCGCATTCGCGACCGAACCGGTCATGACGGCGCCATTGGGAGATGTCTGAAGGGAAGCGCTCTCTGATTCCGTCTGGGCACGCGGGGTAAAGACTGTCTGATCAGCCTCAACACGGATTGTCCACGAAGCAATGGAATCACCGTTCTCATCCAGAGCAAAAAGCGTTGTGGTTCCGGACTTTTTCCCAAGGATGAAAATCTTGTCTTCCGAGGGGATCTGAACATCCGCAATTTGCGGCTCCGCCACAAAGACGCTTGCAGCAGCGCGTGAAAGGCTGAGCATATGCCCTCCCCCCACGCTTATCTGAATCGTTTCTGCCCTGTGCGCCTGGGCAACCTGCCCGGCATCCGTGCTGCGGGCCACTCCAGGCTGAGTGTAAACAAGCCCGGATAAAGCCGTGAGACTCAGATAGGCAATTTTAACAAACCGTCTACGCTTGTAGACTGAATCAGAAAGTTTTCTGACCGTCGCACTCAACACTTTTCTGTCCTTAAATCAGCCTACAGACGCAGTCTGGCTGGAGCTTTGCGGCCAGTCAGAGCTTTTTGCAGAGCTTGAATGCCCCTCCGCATGTGAAGAAGGCATGATCTGGACTGAACTGGGAGGCATCGATGTTTCCTGAACAGGCAACGGCAAAGAGTTATTAAATTCCACCCTTCCCATAAGTCAGATTATTCGGTCTGTATTGTTACCCTTTCATGACACGTTTTCCGTGGTGTCTGAGGCGGGTTGTCCCCATTGGCATGTGCAGGGCATGGAGAGTGACACAGTGGGAAACCACCCTGCTCAGGCGGTGATGCAGGTCTTCCTGCTGGAGTGCTCCCGCTGCGTCAGGCAGGCTGACCGCGTTTGCGCGTACATTAACAGCAAACACGAACCACGCATTAAACAGCAGGCAGAACCATACCATTATTGTCCAAAACAAGTATTACCCGCCACGCACACACATCACCATAACGTGATATCGCTACAAAAACATTCCTTTGAAGAATAGCGTGTCTTCTCCCTGCATTGCGGCCCCTCTCCTCTCCTTGACAGCCCGGAGTGAATTGGACACAGAGCCATTTCCGTTCCTCTGGGACAATGAGAAAGAGAGTCGCCCCATCGGTTGAAGGTTACAGCCACTCCGGCCACCAGATAGCGTTTTGCCAAAAATTCAGGGCTCCCCGCTCAGGCCTCCCCTCCGGTGGCTACAGGCAGGAAAGACTCATGCTTTTTGTTAAAATCAGCAGGATATCGGGGAGGCTCGGCTCTGGGTCGGCTCTATCCGGTGGTGCGTCATTCTCCTGCTCAAAGCCAGTGTATCTGGATTTAGTCTTAACCTCGCCCTGACCACTCTCTGTCCGGGCGGTATTTGAAAACACTGGAGTGACAGCATGGGTGGCGTTCAACCCGTAGATCAGCATTCCCCCATAGGCGCAGCCTACCGCGCCGTATTTTCGTTGATCAGTCTCGCGGTGGGGCTGGTTCTTGCCTATGGCGGCAGCAAACTCCTTATGCTGGGTGGCTCAGCCTATTACCTTCTGGCCGGGCTGGCCTATAGTGCGCTGGCCGTTCTGGTTTTCCTGAAGCATCGCCTCGCACTGGCGTTCTCCGTCGTCACGTTTCTCGCAACGTGTGTATGGGCCTTCTGCGATACACCGGAAGTTGGCTACTGGGCTCTTCTGCCCCGTCTGGTTGTTCCCGCTATTCTGCTCACCCTCAGCCTGTGGGCCACGGCAACTTTCCCGACAACTGGCAAGGCCGTGCGTCGTGGCAGTCTGGCCGCCAGCTTTGGCGTTGTGGGCTGCCTTGTGCTCACTCTGATTGAAGCCTTCTTTCCGCATGGCCAGATCAGCAATCCTGATGCGGCGGCAAAGCCCGAGCTTGCTCAGGCCGGGAAAATCGATGCCCCGGATGACTGGGAATTTTACGGCCGCAACGCCGCGGGCACGCGCTATGCGCCCTATACGCAGATCACGCCTGAAAATGTCAGCAAGCTGCAGGTTGCCTGGGTTTACCATACCGGCAGAAGAACGCACGGTGCTGGCGTGGGGGTTGATGAAAACACCCCGCAGCAGATCGGGAATGTGCTGTATTCCTGCACGCCGGAAGATCTGGTCACTGCTCTTGATGCAGATACCGGGAAGCCCCTGTGGAAATATGACGCCAAGGCCAGAACCGCAGAGCACGTCACGTGCCGTGGCGTTGGCTATTATGACGTTGATAAAGACGCAAGCCTGACCGCGGAACAGAAAGCGGCGGACACAAACCCGATGTGCCGCCAGCGTATCCTTGTTTCCACTGTTGATGCCCGCTTTATCGCGCTGGATGCGCATACGGGCGCCCTGTGCTCAGGCTTTGGCGATAACGGCAGTGTCGATCTGAAAAAGCAGATGGGCCCGGTTGAAGGCGGCAAGCGTTATCACCCCACCTCCATTCCGGTTGTGATGGGGCATGTGGCCGTTATTGGCGGCTGGGTGCGTGATATCGTCCACGGTGAACCGTCCGGTGTTGTCCGCGCTTATGACGTGCGGGATGGCTCTCTGGTGTGGGCATGGGATGTCGGGAACCCTGAAAACACGCAGGCTCCGCCGGAAGGCCAGACCTATACGCTGGAGACGCCCAACGTCTGGACCATTCCTACGTATGACAAGGATCTGAACCTCGTCTACCTGCCCACAGGTAACGGCCCGCCTGACTATTGGGGTGGAGACCGCACGGCAGCCAAGGAAAAGTTCGGCGCCGCCGTTGTGGCCGTTGATGCCGCAACCGGCAAAACCCGGTGGGTTTTCCAGACGGTCCATCATGACGTCTGGGATTATGATCTGCCTTCCCAGCCTGTGCTGTTTGATGTCACGAACGCGCAGGGGGAAAAAGTTCCGGCCCTGATCCAGACAACAAAAACTGGCCATATCTTTGTTCTTGACCGCCGCACCGGCCAGCCCGTGACGGAAGTTCAGGAACGCAAGGTGCCCACAACACCCGCAGCGCAGGACGAGCACCTCTCTCCCACCCAGCCTTTCTCTGTCGGGATGCCCGTTATCGGCGCAGACCCGCTGACGGAAAGCTCCATGTGGGGTGTCAGCACGTTTGACCAGCTGTACTGCCGCATCATGTTCAAGGATTCGATCTATGAAGGTCCCTTTACCCCGCCGGGTGAGAAGCCTTACATCGAATGGCCCAGCCTGCTGGGTGGCATGAACTGGGGCGGTATTTCCATTGATGAAGGCCGCGGTGTCATGTTCGTCAATGACATGCGCATGCCCCTGCGCATGACGCTGGTGAACAAGGAAGAGGCCAAGAAATACAAGGTCTCCACGGATGAAGTCCCCGGCTTTATGGGAACAATCCGCCCGCAGATGGCAGGGCCTTATGCCGGTGTGCGCATTGATATCCTGCAGTCCCCCTTGCAGGTTCCGTGCAACACCCCGCCTTTCGGCACCATGAGCGCCATTGATCTGCATACGAAGAAGCTGCTCTGGCAGGTTCCCATGGGTACCACACAGGATCTCGGCCCGATGGGTATCAAGACCCATCTGCCGGTTCCCATGGGGATGCCCACCCTTGGTGGCCCGACCACAACAGCCTCCGGCCTGCTGTTCTTCGCAGGCACGCAGGACTACTACCTGCGCGCACTTAACTCCGCCACAGGCAAGGAAGTCTGGCGTGAGCGTCTGCCGGTTGGTGCCGTGGCAGCCCCCCTCATTTTCCGCTCCCCCAAAACGGGCAAGGAATATGTGGTTATTTCTGCCGGTGGCATGAGCCACTCCCCGGATGTGGGTGATTATCTTATTGCCTACACCCTGCCCGATGGTGTGGCAGCACACTAAAACACGCCCTTGAGGTTCACACACCTTGCGTTCCTGAACCTCAAGGGAACGCGGCAGGCCACAGGCTCCTATCAATATGGGTCTGTGGCCTGACTGCCCTTACTGGCCGAAGGCCAGATGGACGGGGTCAATCTCCCTTCCCTTCACATGTAGCCCGTCATGCTCTGGGGCGGAGCGTTCCGGCCACCCATCGTGCGACTTGCGGCCCGATGCCCAGCAATACGATTACGCGTAAAATCTGCACGGCCATGACAAAGGACGTATCGACGTGGCTCGATGCGGCAATGATTGCCGCTGCATCCACACCGCCCGGACTGGTGGCCAGATAGGCTGTCAGTGGGTCGATATGGAACAGCGCAACCAGCATCCATGCCAGAAGCCCGCAGCATCCCATCAGCACGGCTGTGGCCCCGATCGTCTGAGGCAGCGCCCGTGTTGCGGCGACAAGAACCTCGCGGGTGAAGCGCTGGCCGGTATTCCAGCCAATCAGCGCGTAACTGGCAATAAGCACCACAGGCGGCAGGTCAATGCTGATCACGCCCAGAGCATTCAGCACGCCCCCTAGAGCCATCGGGCCGAGAAGCGTTCCCGCCGGCATGCGGGAAACCCGGCCAAGAGCCGCCCCTACTCCGGCTACGGCCACTGTTTCGATAACATGCAGCAGCATGACGGGTGGGAAATAGCCGCTGGCAAACCGGCTGCCGCTACCATGCACAAACAGGAGTGCTACCACCGAGGCACAGGACGCAACCATGACCACGCGCAGATACTGCATGAAGGCAACCAGACGGAAATCAGCACCACAGGCTTCCGCCATCACGATCATCATTGGCGCGGCCCCCGGCATCATGCCCCAGACTGCGGTTGTGCCCGACACAATGCGCAAGCGGGCCATAAGCCAGCCCAGCGAGGCACTCGCCATGATAGAAAGCGCCACCACACCCAGCAGGATCGGCCAGTGATGCACGAAGCCGCTGAGAATTGCCGGAGTGATCGACCGTGCAACAAGGCAGCCGATAACAGCGTGTGCCGCCGTCATCAGGCCACCGGGAATTTTTACGGCACCCCCGTGGCTTTGCAACAGCGCGGCGGCGGCCAGCGGCCCGAGCATCAGTCCCGCAGGCAAACCTATCCCTTGCAGGGCAGCCGCCGCGAGTACTGAGGCCACCACCAGCACGGTCCATCGACCGGCTGGTGGCAGGTGGCGCAGGGAACGCCCCTTCACTCTTGAAGGGCGATGGCAGAGACAGTTGTCACGCGGCCGAGCATCGGGAAAATATGATCGTATGCAAATGCATGCATCTCAGCCGAAAGAGATGTCGTGGCGTCTTCGGCCAGCACAACCTCATATCCGTGCTCATGGGCCGCGCGGGCGGTTGATTCAACACCCATGTTCGTCGCGATACCACCGAGAACAATGGTTTTCACGCCCCGGCGGCGCAATTGCAGATCAAGTTCCGTGCCGTAGAATGCCCCCCATTGGCGCTTGGTGATGCGGATGTCAGAGGGCTCGGCAAGCCCGTCCGCAAGGTCGCTCCATCCTTCCGGAAATCCGCCGGGAGGAGCCTGAAACGGACGGTCAACCGGGGCCTTCAGAGCGTCCCTGAAATCCGGCGCGAACCCGACATTCACAAGCACGACAGGGGCTCCTGCCGCCCGGAAGCGCTGGGCCAGTTCCTTCCCTTTTTCCAGGACAGCCGCGCCGGAATAAGGCGCGATCTGCCGCCCGAGGATGCCATTCTGCAAATCGATCAGAACCAGCGCTGTCGTTGCTGCGGGCAGTGTGATCATGGGAGATCCTTTCCGGATTTTTGAATGCGCTGCGCCTGCCGTGTTTCACGTCTTCAGCGGGCATGCTAGTTAGTTGAGATGAGACTTAACAAAGGCATTAGTTGAATATGGACTCAACTTCGTCAAGCCGAAATCGCACGGCACTCGAACCAAAGCGCGATCTTGGTCGCCGGCGTGTGGCCGCACTCCTGCGCGCGGCGGCACTGGTTTTTCAGGAACGAGGGTTCGAAGCCGCCACAATGGTGGAAATCGCGGCGCGTGCCGAAGCCAATATCGGATCCCTGTATCGGTTCTTCCCCAACAAGGAAGCCCTCGCCGATGCCCTGATGCAGCATTACACCGAGGTCCTGCAGCAGGGCTTTGAGGCCATCGCGGCACAGGCGCGGACACTCTCCCCGGAAGCGCTTTCTGATCTGCTGATTGATTTTCTGGTCGCGCGGCACGCGCAAACTCGGGCCTTATCCGCCCTTCTGGACTCTCGTGCGGAGTCTACACTGACACGCCTACAGATCCGCGCTCAGGCTCTGGCCGGAGTTAAAGCCGCACTGGTGGCCTGTGCACCCCATCTTGGCAGCACAGAAGCAGACGCTGAGAGCATCGCCGCTGTCGTGCTCAACAACATGAAAACCATGGTGGGAATGACCTTGAAAGACGCGCCGACCAGCGCCGGAGCGCCGGACGAACTCCGGTTCATGAACAGGCTTTATCTTGCGCAGAGGCTTGGAGTTGCCCGGTAAGCCAGCACAAGCCCCTCACCTCTACACTTCCCGTATCCTCCGCTTGCCCTTGGGAAAGCATGGTTGAGCCCTCCCCCATGCTCGCCAGATATTTACCGGGAAAGTAATTTTCTGCTCCCGACTGCTCAGGCCAGATGATCGAGCCGAAGGCGCCCGCGAGCGTCACACAGGCGGGCTGAAACAAGGATTGCCGAGAGCGTGGCCCCGACCATGTTGCCTGTTACAATCAGGCTCATCAGCACAATCTGGTATTTGGAGGCTTCCAGCGGGTTCATGCCAGCCAGAATCTGACCTGTCATGATCCCCGGCAGTGTAATGACCCCTGCTGCCGCCATCTGGTTCAGGGTCGGGATCAAGGCCGTGCGGATGGCTTGTCGGACAAGACTGTTCATGGCCTCGAAACGGGTTGCGCCCAGAACAAGGCGCGCCTCGATAGCGGTGCGCTCGCGTGACGCCGCGGACAGCAGCGTATTCATGGAAAGGCTGGTGGCATTCATCACATTGCCAAGCAGCAGGCCCGTCATCGGAATGGCCGTACGGGCCTGATACCAGGGATGTGGATGCAGGGCCGTGAAAAGCCCAACCAGCGCAACCAGAATGGTTCCCGCTGCCGTGCTGAACCCACCAATGCCAAAATGCCAGATGCGTGTAAGGCGTGATGTTTGTCGGGACCCGACCTCGATCGTCGCGGCGGTGAGCATGAAGGCAATGACCAGCAGCGTCAGCCAGACGGACGAGTGCCCGAACAGGAAGAGCAACACGCTGCCTGTCAGCAGGAGTTGCGCCGCCATACGCAGGGCGGAAATGGCAAGTGTGCGATGAATGCCAAGAGACAGCACCACAGAGAGCAGAACACACCCGAAGATCAGGCCGCCCGCAAGCAGCATATCCCCTGTATCCAGAAGCACAGGCGTCATGGAGCCCCTTCTACAAAACGGCCGTGGGCCATTTCAAGATGTCTGGTGCCCATCCGTTCCGCCTGAGCCGGATCATGCGAGACAAGAACAACTGTCGTCCCTTCTGACATGATCTGGTGGATCAGGGCCTCCACCCTCAGAGTTGTGGCTTCATCCAGCGCTGAGCAGGGTTCATCCAGCAGCAGGGCGCGAGGCTTATGGTGCAGCCCCCGGATCAAGGCAAGGCGCTGCCGCTCCCCGGTAGACAGGCGATGCAGCGGCCTGACCAACACATCGTCCTTCAGGGCGAGCGTGGTCATGAGGCTCCGCGTCAGGGTGTCATCTGGCAGATGATCCAGAACGGCATCGGACCACCAGCCGGGCTCGGCTGACATGTAATAGACCGCCTGCCGCCAGAGGTGCGCTGGCATGGCGGAACAGAACTGCCCATCCAGCGCCACATCACCCTGATGCGGGTCCAGATCGGCCATCATGCGTAACAGGACTGATTTGCCGGAACCGGAGGCCCCAGTAATCAGCAGACAGTCTCCTGCCGGAACATCGAAGGTGCATGGGCCTGCATGGAGATTACGCAAGGCACGGACGGACAGACCACTGGCAAGGATGCCGGAATTTTCGAATTCAGAGGGGCGGACTTCAGTCACGGCATGTAAACCAATTCAGGTAAGGCATAAAACTATAAAACAGAATGATGAACGGTCTCAAAAATCAAAAAATGCTTCTTCAGAATACCCTTTGGTGCGCCTGTCATAAAACTTTCATCTACGATAAAGGGGAGTTAGCACAGAATTGCGTGGGGCGGTGTTATGCCTGACAGACATTATCAGGCAGCAGATATGCACAGCCCTTCTCTCTGCGCGTCATTTGGCCCGCTCATGCTCTGACGCACCGCAGATGGACACCGTTCCGAGTGCGTTTTGCAGTCATCTGGTTTTTTCCTTCAATTAAAAAGATTTTTTACCACGAGGGCAGCATAAGCATGCAGAGCGAAATTTTTATAAACTTGACGACGAAATCATGTACGCGATGCTATTAAAGACAAAATATTTTCATAAGAGATTCGCTCGTTTTGACAGCAGACCCGATTTTTGAAAGCCTGCACCCCGATTCAGGCCTGACCCCAACAGCAAGGCGCGTTGCACAGTTTATCCATGCCAACCGCGCCCTCGCACTTGCCAGTTCAGCCGCCGAACTGGCCGAACAGATCGGAACATCCGATGCTACGGTCATTCGTGCCGTTCAGGCAATGGGTTTTGAAAGCCTGGCAGCCCTGCGGAAAGTACTGATTGCCAGCCTGACGAAGCCGAGTGACCCCGCCACCGCCATGTCGCGCACCCTTGAGGATATCGGGGCGGATCTTGAAAAGGCAATCAGCGGCATTCTGCAAACACATGTTGAAATTGCCACAGCTTTGCACAAACCGCGCACGCAGCAGCGTCTTGCTGAAGCCGTCAAGGCGCTCCACCCCTGTGAGCGTATTGCCGTATTCGGCATCGGGCCGTCTCATGGTCTTGCAGACTATATGAGTCGCGTTTTGAAACGTAACGGGCGTGCCAGCCTGCCGATCGGGGCGACCGGCCGCGCGTTTGCGGATGATCTTGTCGCCCTTCGGGAAGGTGATGGGGTTATCGTGATGGCCTATGGTACGCTGTACCGAGAAATCGCCCTCCTGTTCCGTGAGGCAAAGCGGTTGGGTCTGCCCACAGTTTTGATTACAGACCATATTCCCGCCACAGCCGTTCCGCCCGGAACGGTGATCGTGAAAGCCATGCGCGGCAAGGAAGAGCATATTGCGCTCCATTCAGCCACGGTCGCGCTCCTTGAAGCCATTGCCTTTGGTCTCTCTGCTGTTCAGCGGGAAAAGACCATGCTGACATTGAGCCGGTTGAACGATTTCCGCAGCCAGATCGAGCAATTCTAGAGGGTGTTATGTACTTTTGCGGCGCTTGGGTCTAATGGAACTGGATGAGCCCTGTTCTGCCTCGCAAGCCGTATCCGTCTGACGTCAGCGACGAAGAGTGGTCGCTGGTGGTTCCTTATCTCACTCTGATGACTGAGGCTGCGCCGCAGCGAGAGCATTCCCTGCGCGAGTTGTTCAATGCCCTGCGTTACGTGATCCGTTATGGCATTGCCTGGCGCGCCATGCCGAACGACTTCCCGCCGTGGTCGGCGGTGTATCAACAATCGCAGCGCTGGCTGGCGTCGGGCTGTTTCGAGGCCCTGGCACAGGATCTGCGAGCTTTGCTGCGCCTCGCCTCTGGACGGGCGGAAGAACCCACGGCCGCGATCATTGATAGCCGTACGCTGCGCTCCACGCCGGAAAGCGGCACCCGTGCCGGTTATGACGGCGCCAAGCGCAAGCGCGGCTCGAAGGTGCATATGGCGGTGGACACGCTCGGGCACTTGCTCGCTCTTCATGTGACGCCGGCCGATGTCGGCGATCGCGCCGCCGTGGCACGTCTCGCCGCCGACATCCAGGACGCGACCGGCGACAACGTCACACTCGCCTATGTCGATCAGGGCTATACCGGCGAAGTCGCGGCCGACGCCGCTGCCGCCGAAGGCATTGCCCTGCATGTGGTCAAACTGCCAGAAGCCAAGCGCGGCTTTGTCCTGCTGCCGCGTCGCTGGGTCGTGGAGCGATCCTTTGCCTGGGCCACGCGCTGTCGCAGGCTGGTCAAGGACTACGAAAGATACGCGACCACGCTCGCAGGCTTCCACGTCATCGCATTCGTCGGATACATGCTCAAACATGCCGCACAGATGATCCAATGTGCATAACACCCTCTAGGCTCAGGACCTATTAATTTCTTGAACTGAGCGAGACGCTGTGATTCACAGGCTTACCGATGGAGGTGAGCCTGTGAATCAGATATTTTTGCTGTCTGAACGCCAGATGACGCGGATTGAGCCGTTTTTTCCTCTGGCACACGGGGTTCCGCGTGTGGATGACCGGCGTGTTCTGAGCGGGATCGTTTATGTAATCCGTAACGGTCTTCAGTGGAAAGACGCTCCGAAAGCGTATGGTCCGTACAAGACTTTATACAACCGCTTTATCCGGTGGAGCCGCCTGGGTGTGTTTGACAGGATATTTGTCGCCCTGACAGAACAGGCTGGCCGTTCAAAGCGCCTGATGATCGATGCAACACATCTCAAGGCGCACCGGACGTCGGCGTCCCTGCTCAAAAAGGGGCTTTTCCCCGTCATATCGGACGGACAAAAGGCGGCCTGAACTCAAAACTCCATGCCGTGTGCGATGGTCAGGGCCGGCCTGTTCGCCTGCATCTGACTGCAGGTCAGGTCAGTGACTTCAAAGGCGCAGACGTGCTGCTGGCAGATCTCCCCGACGGGACAGAAGAAGTCATCGGGGACAGAGGCTATGACAGCAACCGGATCAGGTTATCGCTTGCAGACCGGAATATCACAGCCTGTATTCCGCCGAAGAAGAACCGGAAATCAAAGCCGCCTTATGACTGGCATCTGTATAAAAAGCGCCATCTGATCGAAAACATGTTCGCAAAGCTGAAAGACTGGCGACGTGTTGCAACCAGATATGATCGCTGCGCTCATACATTCATGTCTGCAATCCACATCGCAGCAAGCTTCATCTTCTTTCTCAAAGAATGAGTCCTGAGCCTAAGGCTCCAGGCTTACGGCATCACGACACAGTATGGCAGGTTAGCTGTCCCTTCTGCCTGTGCGTCACGTAGACACCGTCTACCGGCGAGAGGTGCAAAATCACGGAGGGGGCCTCCGGCGCGCACTCGGAGGCTGCGGGCAAGTGCCACTGTGATCGGGCCAGATCGTGAATTTCCAACTCGACAGGCTTTTCCACCTCGAATGTCAGGCGGTGTTGCCGCCAGTCAAGCACCAGTTTGCTATCTTCCTGCGCGCGGGCTCCCTGCACATAATACAAGGCAACCTGCTCCTGTGTCAGGATATTACTCCCCGCGATCCCCATCATTGCCAGCCCCGCCAGTACGGCTGACCCATG
The DNA here is from genome assembly GCF_011516935.1 of Acetobacter farinalis. Classification (GTDB taxonomy): domain Bacteria; phylum Pseudomonadota; class Alphaproteobacteria; order Acetobacterales; family Acetobacteraceae; genus Acetobacter; species Acetobacter farinalis. The sequence continues at coordinate 89,568 of NZ_WOTF01000005.1, read as the reverse complement.
CCCCACCTGCCTGAACAGATGATCTGGCACATAGCGCAAAACACGCTTCATGCTGACGGACGAGAGGAGTGCCGCCAAGGCCACCACAAGACCCGCCGTCAAGACTGAGCGGGTGATAAGGCCATAATGCAGGTAGAGAAAAACCTTTACCAGATGCAGAAGAACGTCATTGGCTGCACGCGTTGCAACAATCTGGTGCTTGCTCAGGCCAAGCTGATGATAAAACCGGTTGAAAAGCAGCCCAACCGCTCCGGTAAAACCGGAAATAAATCCCGCCAGCGCCCCGATAACCGGCAACCAGACAACACGATCCGCTTTTGGTTGAGCCTGTTGTTCTTTTCCGGAGCGGCGCAGTAGAAGCGGCAAATTGCCCAGCAGGAACAGGCCCAGCAGAAGATCAAGATAAACCGGCTGCACCTGCTTGAGCAGCAGCACCCCACCCCAGGCCGCAGGGAGCGCCAGAGGAACAAACCGCAAGACAACCGCCCAGCGTATGTTCTGAAAAAACAGAGCAATGCGGGACATTGAACTGACGGCGGTTCCGATGGAAAGGGCTGCGGGAACGCCTGCGGGGGGCAGCAGCAGGCCCAGCACAGGCATGAGGATCAACCCCGCTCCCCCGCCGGAAACCGCGCTTAAGGCGAACATCAGGGTCGCCACCACAAACAGGATAATCCACACAACCATCGTCAGGCAGCCACTTCACTTTCCATAGGCAACAAAAACAGGCACGCATCACATATGACCGGGATATCATTCCCCGATATGGCAAGCCAGAAAAATGCCGCTCACAGCATGCGTGAGAACACCCCGTCCCGTCGCCGTAAATGCCAGACAGCCGCGGCAACATGCCCCAGCACAACAGCAATAATCACGAGTGCGAGCCACCAGTGCGCTGAACCAAGAGCAGACGTGGTGTTTTTGGGAAACACTGCAAGTGGCGAAGGAATTGAAAACGCGAAAAAAGCCATTGCCCGCCCATGCCCCCAGCGCCAGAGAAAACCAAGGGTGGCTTCTGTGATAATCAGGGCATAAAGACCCATTGCCACGGCAAAGGCCAACTGATGCAGAGAGCGGGACTGCTTAACAGGCAAATGGCGTCCGGCCAGAAGGCGCCAGGCAATACGGGCCAGCATTACAACACTCAGCACCACACCGCATGTCATGTGAGCTATGGCAAAAGCATGATGAACCGGGTGCGAAAACGTATTGAGAAGCTCTCCTGTAAGAGCAAGGCACAGCACGAGGGCCGCCGTGCCCCAATGGAACAGGATTGTTCCTCTGTCATATCTTGCCGTGCTCGAAGAGGTACCGATTGACAAAGTTCCAGACATTCCGGGCTCCTGAGGCACTTTGGCTTTTCCAACTGCTGTTTTGATAAACGTCACGCTGCCTCTAACACACGTGCGCTGCGGCGACATCCACCGCAACGCACTTTGTCTGTCTTTTTAGAACCCGATAGGAACAGAAACCGACCCGAAGAAGCCACGGCCGGGCTGTGTGTTCCACTGTGACACACCATCAGCCGTTGTTCCGGAATAAGCGAAGATCTTCTTGCTATCCGCCAGATTGGTCATGCTGAGCTGGAATTTGACTGGCGGGACAAAATGATCCTTGCTGTGGATCGTATAGCCAATCGAAATATCAAGCTGATTGAAGGGATCAAGTCCATTCGCAGCCTTCCCCGCAGAGGTTATGGAACCCGCGCGTGAACCAACCCATTTATCAATCACGGACGCATAAAGGCCGTTATGCTCATAGATCATCCCCCCGGCTGCGGTAGCATCCGGCGCATTGGCGATCGGCGCACCCGTGCCCTGGGTTTTGGACTGGTTGAGGCTGCCATTCGCAAACGCTGTGAAGCCTGACCCCAGATAATAGGAGGCCTCACCTTCAATTCCGTAATAATTAATGCCGCCCTGATTGTAATAGACGGTCATCGGGCCGTAACCCGGAATGTTCTGCTTGTTGCTGGTCACAAAATTGCTGAAGTTGATGTAATAGACGTCAGCAGAAAGGGTGAAGCGGCGGCTCTGCCACGCTGTGCCGATCTGGTAGTTCATTGTGTTTTCCGGGCTGACCTTGTTGGCCGCCGGATTAGGCGTGTAAAAATAGGCGGCATCCGGCGCAAGGAACCCGCGTGCGACCTGCAGATAGGCTGACCAGTGCGGGTTGACCATATAATGCACGTTCAGAGAGGGCATCGGCGCGCCGTAAGTCTGGTCATACGTCAGCGGTGTGCCTGTCTTCTGGTTAACCGGTGCGTTAATCTGCCGCACCATGAGCGCATATTTGAAACCCGGTGAGATTTCCAGGTTCGGCAGCGGCCGGAACGTAAGCTGCACGTAAGGCTGCGCACTGAAGTTCTCAAGCGTCATAAGGCGATTGAGAGGCATTGCCGGATTGGTGAACGTACCGCCGTCTGCCCAGTTAACACTCCCCTGCTGGCGGGTATCGGTCTGATGTTCCAGCCAAAAGCCCAGCTTCAGCTTCGCCAGACCAAAGTCACGATTGACAGCGAACGTGTCTCCCCAGGCCCGATAATCCTGGCGCATCGCCTGACCAAACTCGCACCCCGGACCTGAGTTATACGTCAGTTTGTTGGCACCATACGTTCCACCGCACGCCACTGTCTTGCCTTTCCATACCGGTGCGGATGCAAGATACTGTGCCTGAGTGGTCCCGTTCACGTCATTTTCGTTATGGCCATGATGGTAATACGCGTAAGTATAGACCTTGTTATCGATGGTCCATCCACCACCAATATCAGAGTTCAGGCCGATATAGGCCATGTCCGTCTGAATGGTATCAACATTGTATTTATAGTAGTTTTGCGAATTCGGATTGTTGGACAGGCCATAATCAGGGCCATACTTGGCAATCTGGTCCTTTGTCACGCCGGGCGGCGGGGACTGAACAAGATTGTTATACAGCCCCATGAACGTCAGCGTTGTATGGTCGTTAAGCGGCTGGACCCATTTTCCATAGAAATTATAACGCTGCTGCCGGGAGTAAGTCTGGTAGCCGTTACTTTGCACGCCACCGCCATCAAACACGAAAGAGGCATTGTTCAGCTTCTTCATGCGGCCACTATTGAGTTCTCCACCATAGGTATAGGTGTTCCAGGAGCCCATGCTGCCATAGGCCTGCACCATCCGCTGGTCGGAAGGGGCCTTGCCGTTCACATCAATCGTGCCGCCAAAGGTTGCATACCCCATGGTGGAGGCATCACCCGGCCCACGATCCACGCTGATATCGCCCAGATCATGCGCGGTATAATAAGCCGTGGTGTGATGGGTGAAGTTATTCCCATCCGCGAAGGGAATACCGTCAAACAGAACGTTATACTGCCCATCCGAAAACCCGCGGACTGACACATTGTTTTCCGCCAGCCCCGGCCCGTTTGACCCAATGGTAACAACGCTGGGTGAAAGCGCTACCATCGTGTCATAACTGCCTGAGGGTGGAATATTGTTCTCGATAAAATGCTGGCTGATGACAGATGTCGGCTGAAAGGCCGACAACGGCGCTTTTGTCGGCGCCTGATAAGGCGCGGAGTCAGTGCGATAGTGGCCCGCCACCAGGATCGCTTCATTCGTGCCCTTACGGGTTGGAGCGCTTTGCGCACCGGCCTGCATGGCGTGTTCCGTAACCGGGGCCGCGACCGAAGTTGCCGCCGCGCTTCGGACATGCGCAGCTTTCTTCATTCTGGTCGGTTTGAACGTCTTCGTCTTCGTCGTTTTGCTCGACTTGCTCGTCACATTACGCGGTGCCGTATCAACAGAAGCGGCCATCGCCTGCGCGCCTCCGAAAGCCATCCCGACGCAGGCCAGCAGGGACCACTTCAGGGTCACACGTCGTGCGTTCGGGCGCATAACAGCGCGGTTGGTAACGTGAAAAACGGGATGCATCAAAGGGCTCTCCAGACAAGTGTCGGCCGCCCGGCCCTTCCGTAGCGATCACAACAGCGTGGCCTTTATCACGGTGATCAGAAAGGTTTCGTGACGTTATTGTTTTCATTTTATGTCAGTTAAATGTCATCGCGGAATTTTTCCTGAAATACAGAACAAAGGATCCCACGAAGTGTTTTGTTCCGGGAAAATAAGATATTTTTTGCCATCAGTCCGCATGCGGGGCAAAAAGTGCGTTCTTCCCACACCCCAAAAGAACGATCAGATTGGTTCGGGTGACGTTCAAAATGGCGTCAAGAACTCTTTTTTGGTGCGACGCCGGCAGGAGGCATCCCCTTTGGGAATAATAAAAGGATTCCCTCTTAAAATTTATAAAGATTTCCGTTGGTCATGCATGGATCAGAACGACACTCAAGCCGTTCTGAACTGATCTCGTGACAAAGACCCGGATAGTATCCCGGACATCAGATCTCTTCCGGATCAGGAGTCGCGTCCTATGCGATGGTTCTCATAGATTCTTCTATGTCTTGTATTTTTTGTAATACATTAAGAGATGGACACACTCCTTTCCTCGTAGCCTCCTGATAATTCAGGGTTTGCATCATCATGCCATGCATAACGGTCTCCGGGTGCACCAATTCATAATTATGTCACGAACCCGGAGCCCTCAACCATGATATCTGGCGTTGCGATTGTAGTTAACGCTACAGAGCCCACAATGTCAGATTGAGTGAAAGACAGGATTGGCAAAACAGAGAAGCGAGAGGTCTATAGGAGTCTACACTCTGGAATGTGCCTTTTGGTGCATTTTTGTTCCTGTCATTATTTGATCAACCTTATCACGGGTTAATCTCTGCTTTTGAGCTTAGAGCGCGTCACAATCATTCCCTTTCCAGGAGACAGAACTCATGTTTCGACCCACGATATCCAAATGGACCTTCCTGGTTTTCACGCTTTCCGGCACATGCATGGGTCTGTGGGCAGATCCCACATATGCCAAGTCAGCTCCCGAGAGCACAGAATTGCTGGTGCCGGTTGTCCCCTCTGCGGGCTCCCCCATGGAGGCTTATGACAAGACGGTTTTCGAACAGACGCGCAAGCTCAAAGATACACCGCGGTGGGCTCTGGCCCATGCAGACGCGGATTCCAAACCTGAAGCGCTCCTGCGCGATTTTTCCTGTGCCATCGGGCGCTCATTGACGAAAGAGGGCAATCCGGCTCTCTTCAAGCTGATTTCAGCGCTCCGTGATCAGGTGCATGACACAGTCAAGGTACAGAAGAACATCACCAAAAGAGTACGTCCTTTTGTCGGGAATGATGCCCCGGTTTGCACTGTAAGGCCGGCAAACGCTGCTTCGGGCTATGCTTATCCGTCTGGTCACGCCACAACAGGCTGGTCCAGCGCGTTGCTGCTTGCGTCCCTGTTTCCGGATCACGCAACACAGATTTTTGCACGCGGGCGCGAATATGGCGAAAGCCGTGTTGTCTGCGGCGTGCATTGGGCCTCGGATGTGTGGACGGGCTTCCTGCTGGGCGGTGAAGTCTACACCCAGTTCAGCAGCAACCCTGCCAACGCTCAGGTGCTGAAAGAAGCCCGTGACGAAATCGCTGCTCTGCCTGCGGCATCCTCCGCTCCGGCAAATCAGCAGGAATGCGCTGTGGAAAAAGCTGGTCTTTCTCCTGATCCGCTGACACAGGCTCCCTAACCTCTGTCCTTTTGCCCTGCCCTCCCCCGAGCGCAGGGCAAAATATTGCTCGGGAGGCAGGTAAAAAGCCCCGCATCTTCAGGCACTCATGCTTCCCGGGATATCAACAGTTTTCATTAATCTCGTGCGCGTCTGGCTGCCTCCACCATCCGGTGTCGCAACGCCAGACAACGTCCGTCACACCCTTCGTGAGGAGGTGGCGACACAAGAGCTGTTAAACGTCAGTCCCCCGCATCGCCATAACCTTCCCCCTTCAGGCGCGCACCTGATGTGCCGGGTGGCGTTTTGAAGCGCCAGCATTCGCCTTTTTCTTATCCTGCACAAAGTTGCAAATGGTCCGCACGATATCCTGATCAGTCAGGGTTGAAAGATCACCGAAGTTATCGACTTCTCCACTCGCGATTTTGCGCAGCAGTCGCCTTACAATTTTCCCGGAGCGCGTCCGGGGCAGATCCGGCACGATATAGACGTCCTCAGGTGTCGCGTAACGGCCAAGCGTATCAGAAACCAGCGTCTTGATACCGGCTTCTGTCAACTGGGTTACGGCATCTTTGCGTGAAATGACAAAAACAACCAGCGCCTGCCCCTTGACAGGATGTGGAACCCCAACAGCCGCACTTTCTACCAGACGATGATCCGTCGCCAGGGCATCTTCCACCTCGGCGGTGCCAAGCCTGTGGCCTGCAACGTTGATGACATCATCCATCCGTCCGGTAATCCAGTAATAGCCGTCCTCGTCTCTTCTCGCGCCATCCCCCGTGAAATAGAAGCCCGGAACCATGGAGAAATAGGTTTTGCAAAAGCGGTCATGGTCACGCCAGATGGTTCGCGCCTGCCCCGGCCAGGAGCGCGCAATACACAGGCTCCCCTCAGCCATGTTCTGCTGGATCTGCCCTTTCTGATCAGCAATCACCAGTTCAAGTCCCGGCAGTGGTGTGCTGGCGGAGCCGGGCTTGAGGGCCTGCGCGCCAGGTACTGGCCCCAGAACAATACCTGCGGTTTCAGTCTGCCACCAGGTATCCGCAACCGGGCACCGCTTGCGGCCGATGGTATCGTGATACCACAGCCAGACATCCGAACTGATAGGTTCCCCCGCCACCCCCAGCAGCCGCAGTGATTCAAGGCTGTGCGCTGCCGCCACCTCATCACCATCCGCCATCATGGCTCTTACAGCAGTGGGAGAGGTGAACAGCATTGTCACCTTATACTCGTCAACCAGATCCAGCCACCGACCGGGATGGGGCGCATTGGGAAGGCTGTCCGAAATCATGGTTGTGCCGCCATTGGCCAGAGGACCATAAACAACAGACGTATGGCCTGTAATCCATGCCACATCAGCCGTGCACCACAGCACATCACCGGGGTGCTGTGTATACACCATGCCCATGGTATAGGCCGCCCATGCCATATATCCGCCTGTGGTATGGACCACCGCCTTCGGCTTGCCCGGGCTGCCGGATGTATACAGCATGAAGAGGGGTGCTTCGGCCGGCATGACAACGGGTATGAAATCAGGCTCGAACGAATCAACAAAATCATGAAAATCATAATCACGGCCGGGCAGCATAGGCACGGCGGCCTCTGAGGTCCGGACAACCAGAACAGAATGCACGGTGCTGTCTTTGCCCGCTTTGAGCAAGGCCTCATCCATCGTCTGCTTGAAGGGAACGGATTTGCTCCCCCGCTTTGCCTCACTTGCAGTGATAACCAGCACGGCACCGCTATCATGAAGCCGATCAGCAATTCCTTCGGCAGAAAAACCGCCGAAGAGAACAACATGAATCGCCCCCACACGGGCGCAGGCCAGCATCGCGACAACAGATTCAGAAATCATGGGCAGGCAGATTGCAACCCGTTGGCCTTTCTCCACCCCCAGATCTGTCAGCGCATTGGCAAGACGGCAGACCCTTTCATGCAGCATGCAATAGGTGAGCTTTTCTGCATTCTCACGCCCTTCCCGGTGGCTGATCAGCGCTACCTGATCCCCTCGTGCCGTCAGATGGCGGTCTATGCAGCAAACGGATGCATTCAACAGGCCGTCTTCATACCATTTGATGGAGACATCGCCATCAAATGAACCCCGAAAAGCCTTGGTTGGCTTGCGGTGCCAATGGATCCGCTGCGCCTGCTCAAGCCAGAACGCCTCGGGGTCCTGACGCGCATAATCCCGCATAACCTGCAAGCGCTCGGCGCTCATGAGGAGCGGATGCTTGTGGTAAGCGCTTGCCGGGATGGATGACGTGTGTGACATATCTTCCGCTCTGTTCTTGCTTTTGTTCAGAAAATGGAAAAAGAGGTCAGGCAGCGTTACTGCGTCTCTCTTCGTCATCAGCTTTCGGGAGCACTGTTGCGACAATGCTCGCATCCAGCGCTTCATAGTCATAGTACCGTATGGTTTTGTAGAGTTCCTCGCGGGTTTGCATCTGCGGCAGCATGTCTTCCGTGCTGCCCCTCAGCGCAAGGGTGCGGTAGAGGTCGGACTGCGCTTTATTGGCGACACGCAGGGAACTCACCGGCCAGATCACCATACTGTATCCCATTGCCTGGAACTGGTTGGCCGTGAAAAATGGTGAGCGGCCAAATTCGGTCATATTGGCCAGCAAAGGCACATCAGGCAGGCGGCGGGCAAACTCGCGGAACATCTCTTCCGATGTCAGGGCTTCGGGGAAAATAGCATCTGCCCCGGCCTCTCTGTACAGTCTGGCACGGGCAACAGCCCCCTCCAGCCCTTCGGAGCCTGCGGCATCCGTGCGGGCAACCACAACCATCGTGCGGCGGGCCTTCACCGCGGCGGCAATTTTATGGGCCATATCCTCGGGTGCAACCAGCTTCTTGTCATTCAGGTGACCGCATTTTTTGGGCAGGATTTGATCTTCAATATGCACGGCTGCCGCCCCGGCATCCTCAAACGCCCGCACCATGTGCATGACATTCAAGGTCTCGCCATATCCCGTGTCTCCATCAACAAGCAGCGGCAGGCCGGACGCACGCGCTATCTGGCGAATGAAGAAACAGACATCCTCTATTGTTATGATGCCAAGGTCCGGCAGACCCATGCTGGCGGACATGGCCGCACCTGAGAGATAGAGCGCCTCAAACCCGGCATCTTTGGCCTGCAATGCCGCCTGTCCGTTATGGGCACCGGGAATTTTCATAATTCCCTTCTTTTCCAGAAGGGCGCGAAAGCGCATGCCTGCTGGAACCACCGGCACATCATGCCCTGAAAGATATGTCATGCTGCATTCTCCAGCCCGTCACGCTCACGCAGTGGAACAAACGGACGATTATCCGGGCCTGTATAGTTGGCGGAAGGACGGATGATTTTTCCATCTTCACGCTGTTCGATGATATGTGCGCACCACCCGGTTACACGAGAGATCACGAACAGGGGCGTGAACATGGCTGTCGGGACACCCATCGCCTGGTAGGAAACGGCACTGAACCAGTCGAGATTGGGGAACATGCTCTTTTTTTCTGCCATGATGCGCTCGATACGCTCGGCAACATGGTAAAGCCGCATGGTGCCATTATGGCGTGACAGCCGATGCGCCGTCTCCTTGATGATCTCGTTCCGCGGGTCCGCAATGGTATAGACAGGGTGGCCGAACCCGATGATAACCTCCCGGTTTTCAAGGCGGCTGCAAATATCGGCCTCTGCCTCATCCGGCGTGTGGTAACGCTGCTGGATATCGAGAGCGACCTCATTGGCCCCCCCATGTTTGGGGCCGCGCAAGGCCCCTATCGCGCCACCAACGGCGGAATAGACATCCGACCCCGTGCCAGCGACAACACGGGCCGTAAACGTCGATGCGTTGAATTCATGCTCGGCGTACAGAATGAGAGAGGTGTGCATGGCTCGCACCCACGCATCCGGTGGGGCTGTTCCATGCAGAAGGTGCAGAAAATGCGCCCCAACCGTCTCGTCCTGCGTGAAGGTCTCTATCCTGCGGCCATGCGTGGAGAAATGGTACCAGTAAAGCAGCATGGAGCCGAGAGAGGCCACGAGCCTGTCCGCAATCTCCCGCGTGCCTGCAACAGGGCAGTCACTCCGTTCGGGCAGCGCGCAGCCCAGTAAGGATACAGCCGTGCGCATGACATCCATCGGGTGGGTTGCCGCTGGCAGGCATTCCAGCCCCTTCTTCACCAGCGCCGGAATTTCCCGCAGCCGCACCAGATGCTGCCTGTAGGCGCTCAGTTCATGAGAGTTCGGCAGATAACCGTGAATCAGAAGATGCGCGACTTCTTCAAACGTACAGTTTCTGGCAAGATCCTTGATATCGTAGCCGCGATAATGCAGGTCATTGCCGCTATGGCCGACTGTGCTCAGGGCTGTATTGCCTGCAACCGTTCCTGACAGGGCCACAGATTTCTTGGGTTTTCTGTGCAGGTGTGTTGTCATCGTTCTTATCCTGTTCCGTAAAAACTATGGATGACGAAGGGCCTTAAGAAGCCAGAATGGCGGATGGCTTCACACTTTCATTTTCCGGTCTGACCTGCCCGAAATTGAAGATGCCTTCAGCCTTGTTCTGAAGCAGGCTGGGTGCCGGGAGACGGATTTCCAGAGAGTGGAGCTCCCCCGCCTTCAAGGCTGGCAAACGCTGCACCACTTCAAGAAAGCGGGTGACTTCTTCCTTCGGCACGATGCCATCGGCCAGAGTGCGAAATTTGCGAATATAGTCCACACGCTGCCACGGCGTTGCCCCCAGCGTGTGGGCATTGGCTACAGCCAGTTCATCCTCCAGCACCGAACCATCCTTCATCCGGATGATAATGCGCCCGCCAAAGGCTTTACGATCCGGGTTGGAATCATGGTACCGTTCGGTCCATTCCGGTTTTTCCACCGTGCGGATTTTACGCCACAGCCGCACGGTATCTTCCCGCCGCGCCCGCTCCGGAGCGTAAGACCGTTCATGGTGCCATGCGCCATCCTGCAGGGCTACGGCCACGATATACATGATGGAATGATCCAGCGTCTCACGCGAGGCATGTGGGTCAAACTTCTGCGGGTCGTTCGAGCCTGTGCCAATCACGTAATGCGTATGGTGGCTGGTTTCGATCAGAATGTCTTCCACCGCATCCCAGTCCGGGATTTTCCGGCCCATTTTAAAGGCCAGATCAATCAGGGCCTGACTCTGATACTCCGCTGAATGCTCCTTGGTGAAGGAGGAAAGAATGGCACGCTTTGCCTCTCCCTGTGCGGGCAGCGGCACTTTGTAAATTGCGTCTTTCCCCCCCAGCATCCAGGCTATGACGCCATCTTCGCCTTCATAGATCGGAGCCGGTGCGGTTTCGCCCATCATGGCGCGGTCAACCGCTTCAATAGCCATTTTTCCGGCGTGAGCAGGGGCGTAGGCTTTCCAGGAGGAAATCTCGCCCTTGCGGCTCTGCCGCGTGGCTGTGGTGACATGCAACGCCTGCCCTATGGCCTGATAGATGACCGTGGCCGGCAAACGCAGCAGGGTGCCAATACCCGCTGCGACTGACGGCCCGAGATGCGCCACATGATCAATCTTGTGCTTGTGGAGGCAGATGGAGCGGGCCAGATCAATCTGGATTTCATAGCCCGTTGCCGCACCCCGTATGAAATCCGCCCCACTCCGGTGGCATTGCTGTGCTACGGCCAGAATGCCGGGCAGATTATCACCGGGGTGTGAATATTCCGCAGCCAGGAATGTGTCATGATAGTCCAGTTCGCGCACGGCTGTTCCGTTGGCCCACGCGGCCCATTCCGCATGCACCCGAACATCCGGGCCCATGCCATACAGCGTGGCACCATTGTCCCGCCTGTGCGCCAGTGCTTCCGCCCGCGCACTCATCACGGAGTGACGATTGACAGAGGCTACCGCAACGGATGCATTATCAATGAGCCGGTTGACAACCATTTCTGTCACGGCAGAGTCAACAGGCACGGGATCGGCCGCAACCTGTGCAATCTTCCATGCGAGTTGCTCGGAACGGGGCAGACGCGCTGTTTCCGGGTGAACACGGACATCATGGTATTGCATATTTTAATTCCTGATCTTGCTAAGAAGCTGCAAGCAGTCTGACAAACAAAACCAAAAATCAGGAGAGGGATAAGAGTGGAAAGAAGCGAAGGAATTTTGCAAATTTGCGAAGTTTGCAAAGTTTTGCCATGCCGGTAAGTCGCTCCAAGCTCTTTGCCGGGCAGCGCCTGCGGGAATTGCGCAAGCGCGATGACCTGACCCAACAGGCTCTCGCATTGCGGCTGGGCATCTCGCCCAGTTACCTCAACCAGCTTGAGCGCAACCACCGCCCCCTGCCCGACCGCCTGCTGCACCTTATCTGTGAGCATTACGGCCTGACGCCTGCGTGGTTTAATGATACGCGCGAAGCCCACAGGGTTCAGGCCCTGCGCGAAACCATGGCAGATCCGGTGTTCAAGGATGGCCCGCTGACACTGGCACATATGGCCGATGCAGCGCGGCAGTCTCCCGCATTATGCGATGCGTTTCTCACCCTGTATCGGGCCTATACGTTCGAGCAGCAGCGCGCACCGTTCAGCCCGCCGGACGGCTCTCCGCTGGAGCCTTACGATGTTGTGGGGAACTGGGTTCAGGAAAAAAACAATTATTTTCATGAACTTGATTGCGCAGCCGAGGCTTTTTACGAAAAACTTCCCGAACACAAGGATGGGCTGGAACCTGCCTTGACAGCCTTCCTTCTGGAACAGCACGGATTAGCCATAACGCATGATCTGGAAATGGAACAGCAAGGACTTGTCTGGCGCATTGACAAGCAACGCAACGCGATTGTGCTGCCTTACAACCAACCGCAGGAAAGCCGCCTGTTCTACCTTGCCCAGATTATCGGGCAGCTTAATTACGACAAGCTCATGACCAGAATTCTGAAACGTTCAGCACCAAAAGACAAAAATTCGTTTCAGCTTGCCCGGGTTTATCTGGGTAATTACTTCGCCGGAGCCCTTCTGCTGCCGTATGAAAGGGTTTTAAAGACAGCTCAGACCACGCGCTATGATGTGGAATGCATCCGCCGCCATTTCGGTGTGAGTTTTGAGCAGGTCAGCCACCGGTTAAGCACGTTGCAGCGCCCCGGTTCCGAAGGAATCCCCTTTTATTTCCTGAAACTTGATATTGCCGGAAATATTCTGAAAAGTTTCTCCGCCAACCGTTTTTCACAGGCGCGCTTTGGCGGCCCCTGCCCGCTCTGGAATATTTTCCGCGCATTTGCAACGCCCGGGCAGGTTCAGGTGCAGCTTTCGCAAACAACAGATGAGACGATTTACCTGAATGTTGCCCGCACAGTCTCACATGAAGGCCGCACTTATACGGATAGACCGCGCCAGAGCGCCATTGTGCTGGGGTGCCACATCAAAGATGCGGCCCAGACGGTCTATGCTGACGGCCTGAACCTGAGTGACCATAGTCTTGTTATTCCGATTGGTCCCGGGTGTCGGGCCTGTAGCCGTGATAACTGTAGTCACCGCTCCCTTCCTCTTTCAGGCAGACTGCTGGACACGGGGAGTGATGCGCGCGGTGTTGTGCCGTATCGCGCCTATCCGGAGTAACACGCACCAGCACATGGCGATGCGGGCGGTATTTCAGATAAGTCCGTCCCGGTCCGCGCGCCCGTGATCCATAATCACATCCCGAATAGCCACGAGTGCCCGGGCAAGATCGTCCCGCTCCTCCGGCCCTCCCAGGCAAAGCCTCAGGCCTGTATCAGCCTGCATGGACACCGAGGAGGCATCTGGCGGCATGATTTCAACCCCGACGCGCAGCAGCCGTGCCGTCACCCGTTCAGCATCCAGCGCCGATGGCATGGGCAGCCAGGCATGGGGGGAATGCGTGGCACCGGCTGGGGCAATAAGGTCCCCCAGCTCAGCCTGAGCCATATCCCACCGCACCTTGGATTCAGCTTGAACAGCGTGCCCAATGTCATCAATCCGGCCATCCGCCACCCACTGGCTGAACACCAGCCCGCCCAGCGCAGGCGGACAATACCCCAGTGCGCGAATGCCCCGCATCAGCCGCTCTTGTGGCATGTCCGGCGGAAGCGCCAGAAACGCCAGACGAAGCCCCGGGCAAATGCCCTTGGAAAGGCTGGCAAGATAAAGCGTCCGCTCTGGGGCGTAAGACACAATCTGCCGCGGGCGGCTGGAATACGCATAATAGGCATCGTCTTCCAGAATGAGCATGTCACGCGCCCGCGCAACAGCCGCGATCTCCTGCCGGCGCTGCTCCGACATTGTTCGTGTCGTGGGGTTGTGCAGCGTTGGCAGGGTGAAGAGCAGACGGCTTCCGGTCTCGGCGGCGGCGCGATCAACAGCCTCTGGCAACACGCCGTTTTCATCCATCGGCAAACCACGCAGCTTCAGGCCGAGATGCTCGGCTGCCATTCGTGCACCGTAAAAGGTGGAGGATTCACAAAGGATGGTATCGCCGGGCGCGCAGAACGACGAGAGCGCCAGTGCAATGCCGTGCTGGCCGCCGTTGCACTGGATGATGTTGCCTACGTCAAACTCCAGCCCGTAATGGCGGGCAAGCCATTGCGCGCCTGCCGCCCGCACATGCGGCAGCCCAGCCCCCTGAATGTAGTGCACGGCTGGCTCCAGCACCCCACGCGCCACCAATGTGGTCAATGCGGTATTCAGATTGTTCATCAAGGGCACAGAGGGGGGCGTGTTGCACCGCAAGTCGAACCGCGGCTCGATCGGCCCGCTTCTGGCGCGCACCATCGGCGCTCCCTGTTCGAGTGCCATGACATCCGGCATGGCTGGCAACGCATCCCGCACGAAAGACCCGCGCCCGACATGCGCACGCAACAGGCCTCGGCGCTCTGCCTCGGCATAGGCGCGTGTCACGCTCCCCACACTGATCCCGAGCCTGAAGGCCAGATCACGCTGAGGAGGCAGCTTTGTTCCCGGTGGGAGTTCGCCGGTCTGGATATCCGACGCCATGGCCAGAACAAGCCGCTCATAGATGGGCAACGGGCTTGAGTGCAGTTCAGGTTGCCACATAACCGTCTCCGAGCGTGCAATTGGAATAGGACAATATAATGATTGAACTCTTTATTGGACCTGTCAATTTATAACAATCGAATCGATTCGTCTCTATTGTACTATAACAATAAGGATCGTCTTATGTCACATCCCGTCAAATACAGTGCGGTTTTGCAGCATGAAGGCCGCCTGTCCAGCCAGATCCGGGAAATGGCGGAAGTCCTGCTGCTTATTTGTGCTCTCGTAGGGGGGCTGATGGCTCTCATGGCCATTCATCACCCCGCCTTGGCACAGGAAGCCGAAGAAAGCCCTGAGCCCGTCCCTGTCTCATATGTTCATCAGGATCTGACAGACCCTGCCCGGGCGCGGCGCCTGCTGGTGAGGATCGACCGGGCTGCGCTGAAAGCCTGCGGGGACATGAATGGCCTGTCCATCCCGACACAGGAACTGATCAAACACTCGGACTGCCACCGCGAAAGTTTTGCCCGGACGGTAGCCGCCCTGCATAGCCCGACATTGAGCCAGCAGGCCAATGCCCTCGACCCCTGGGTTGGCCCGAAATCATAGGTTCCATGCGTATAAAACTGTTCTTCCTGCAGGTGGACACCTGTGCCACCTCCCTTTTGGGGCACCCTCTTGCCGTAATTGCAGGAGCAGACGGGCCTTGGGATGCACAAATGGCGCAGGTCACAAACTGAACCAACTGCAGCAAGACAATGTGTTTCCCGACCCGGTTCATCCCTGCGTGTGCGGGAACGCCCTGTATTCAAGGGGGCCACCCGGCTCCCGACCGGTGCATCCCCGCATGTGCGGGGAACACGGAGAAGATTGGGCAGGACGTGAGGGAGTTTGCGGTTCATCCCCGCATGTGCGGGGAACACTCCGGCAGCCGGAGCGTCAGGCCGCCGGGCAGCGGTTCATCCCCGCATGTGCGGGGAACACAAATAAGAAATGGCACTCGTTAAAACTGCGGACGGTTCATCCCCGCATGTGCGGGGAACGCTTTCAGTTAAGCCTGAACGAGCTGGAAGGGGCGGGTTCATCCCCGCATGTGCGGGGAACGCCAACTGTCCCGGCGGGTTCAGTAGCAACGCTGCGGTTCATCCCCGCATGTGCGGGGAACGCTCCGTCTCGCCCGTCACGGTGCCGGTCGCCGTCGGTTCATCCCCGCATGTGCGGGGAACGCCCGAAGATTGACAAATGAGCGCGCTTATTTGGCGGTTCATCCCCGCATGTGCGGGGAACGCCCACCGCGATACTGGCAGACCGCCCGCGCAACCGGTTCATCCCCGCATGTGCGGGGAACGCCCAGCACCGTCACAGGTTCCCCCTGATCCGGCCGGTTCATCCCCGCATGTGCGGGGAACGCACCCCTGCCCTCGCCTGCCAGATTGCTCCGGCCGGTTCATCCCCGCATGTGCGGGGAACGCTGATAGGCGGGCAAAATCATGTCTTTCCTCACCGGTTCATCCCCGCATGTGCGGGGAACGCATAGCGAAACTCTGAAATAGCCATAGAACGTGCGGTTCATCCCCGCATGTGCGGGGAACGCGTCGGAACCTCACCGGGAAGGGAACCGTTCCCCGGTTCATCCCCGCATGTGCGGGGAACGCCCAGGCCATAACGCCTAGCCCTACATCATGGGCGGTTCATCCCCGCATGTGCGGGGAACGCGCAATCAGCATGGACAAGACCGAGCAGGAAATCGGTTCATCCCCGCATGTGCGGGGAACGCTGGGTTAGGCTCGGTAACGGTGTCCTGTATTCCGGTTCATCCCCGCATGTGCGGGGAACGCTGGGAAAGAAACAATCAGATGATAGACGTTCTCGGTTCATCCCCGCATGTGCGGGGAACGCCATGCTCCTATTACGGTCGTAAGGACATGCGCCGGTTCATCCCCGCATGTGCGGGGAACGCCGCCGGACTTTTTTAAGAAAAACGGTTTTTTGCGGTTCATCCCCGCATGTGCGGGGAACGCGCAGTAAGGGCAGCAGAAAGCACCTGCTCAGCCGGTTCATCCCCGCATGTGCGGGGAACGCTTCACCAGCTCCGGCCGCATCTGCGCCAGCCGCGGTTCATCCCCGCATGTGCGGGGAACGCTTATGGTTCACCGTAAACGCCTAGTAAAGCAGCGGTTCATCCCCGCATGTGCGGGGAACGCCTCTCCGTAATACTCAGCAATCATGTTGTTAGCGGTTCATCCCCGCATGTGCGGGGAACGCGGTAATTGCAAACACCGGGAAAATTCGGACGGCGGTTCATCCCCGCATGTGCGGGGAACGCTAAAGCGGTTTGAGAATGGCGAGACGTTATGCCGGTTCATCCCCGCATGTGCGGGGAACGCTTCCGTGGCCTCTGGTGGGATGCCTGCCATATCGGTTCATCCCCGCATGTGCGGGGAACGCCTGTGGGTGGCCGTGGATTCATATCGCGCTGGCGGTTCATCCCCGCATGTGCGGGGAACGCTTGGTGGCGATACGCTAACCCTGAACTGTACCCGGTTCATCCCCGCATGTGCGGGGAACGCTTATTTTTAACCCATGTTACCAAGGATTTTGGCGGTTCATCCCCGCATGTGCGGGGAACGCAGGAGCACGCAAAGGAGACAGCAGTCCGAGGTCGGTTCATCCCCGCATGTGCGGGGAACGCTTACCAAGACCTGTTTTCTCGCGTAGCTACGGCGGTTCATCCCCGCATGTGCGGGGAACGCTATTTGTGACGCCGGTTGGAAATCTAGTGATGCGGTTCATCCCCGCATGTGCGGGGAACGCCTGCGCACTGGTCAGGATGCTGTCAAACGCTGCGGTTCATCCCCGCATGTGCGGGGAACGCCTCATCCGCTTATTAACAGCCCGTTTCAGCAGCGGTTCATCCCCGCATGTGCGGGGAACGCTTGCATTACAAAAAGCCGATACGGTGAAACGGCGGTTCATCCCCGCATGTGCGGGGAACGCCGCCAGAGGATGCAAGAAACCCGTTCTCATGCCGGTTCATCCCCGCATGTGCGGGGAACGCCTCCCTCTCGTTTTGGTGCGCCGTCTAGTGACCGGTTCATCCCCGCATGTGCGGGGAACGCACTCCAAAACCCATACGCAACTGCGCCAAGAACGGTTCATCCCCGCATGTGCGGGGAACGCCCGCCAGCGGAACCGGGGACGCCATTGTCTAACGGTTCATCCCCGCATGTGCGGGGAACGCTAAGTCAGAATTAACGAGTAAGCGTTTCCCTGCGGTTCATCCCCGCATGTGCGGGGAACGCAGCGAGGACGAACTTCGCGCCGATACCTACACCGGTTCATCCCCGCATGTGCGGGGAACGCAATTTACCATCTGCAATATCCACAGCATGTTCCGGTTCATCCCCGCATGTGCGGGGAACGCTAAGATGGGATTCTAATAACGCTAATGTTTGCCGGTTCATCCCCGCATGTGCGGGGAACGCGTATATCTATTTTCAGAGAGGCAATCAAGCCTCGGTTCATCCCCGCATGTGCGGGGAACGCTTCGACACCTAGAGTGTTCAACAATAGACGAACGGTTCATCCCCGCATGTGCGGGGAACGCTCTTTTACGAAAACGACCCGATCCCCAGTATCCGGTTCATCCCCGCATGTGCGGGGAACGCTCGGAGCGGCGCAGCTTGTATATAAAGCGCACCGGTTCATCCCCGCATGTGCGGGGAACGCTTGCATGAAGCGCCATTACGGCTAACAGCAACCGGTTCATCCCCGCATGTGCGGGGAACGCTATTCCGTTCGCAAGCAGCGTAAAATGAAGCCCGGTTCATCCCCGCATGTGCGGGGAACGCATGTAATCAGCTAAATCAGGCGTAATTGTCAACGGTTCATCCCCGCATGTGCGGGGAACGCTATGGGATCAGCACCACAAACTGATCCTCAGCCGGTTCATCCCCGCATGTGCGGGGAACGCGAAATCAGACCGGCAGCAGCATTAGCGGCAACCGGTTCATCCCCGCATGTGCGGGGAACGCACCCACAGTTTATCCCTGACGTTATGCGTTTCCGGTTCATCCCCGCATGTGCGGGGAACGCGCTTTTAGAAAGTTACGGCGGGTATTATTTACCGGTTCATCCCCGCATGTGCGGGGAACGCTTACATCTGGATGGCTGTGAAGGGGTGGGTAGCGGTTCATCCCCGCATGTGCGGGGAACGCTTGTTGTGGAAATGCCCTGTGTGAGCGTATGACGGTTCATCCCCGCATGTGCGGGGAACGCTCCTGCCGGGCGTGCAGATAAGGATTATCTGCCGGTTCATCCCCGCATGTGCGGGGAACGCCCGGGACAGACTTGCGCCCCTTTAGCAAATGGCGGTTCATCCCCGCATGTGCGGGGAACGCCGCGGTCTGATCCGTGCGGATGAAAACCAAATCGGTTCATCCCCGCATGTGCGGGGAACGCTATCTGGACGATAAACGGGTCTATAGCTAGTCCGGTTCATCCCCGCATGTGCGGGGAACGCAGTTCAGAGGGCAGAAAGGCTTTTACGGTCAGCGGTTCATCCCCGCATGTGCGGGGAACGCATAGGTTCGCGGTGGTGCCCAAAGATAACGACCGGTTCATCCCCGCATGTGCGGGGAACGCATCATGTTCGTGGCCGCGCCCGCAGCGCCCATCGGTTCATCCCCGCATGTGCGGGGAACGCGCCTGCGGCTCCCGCTCCTGCTGCGCCTGCGGCGGTTCATCCCCGCATGTGCGGGGAACGCTCTGGCGTATCCGTATTTCATGGCGTTTCGTCCGGTTCATCCCCGCATGTGCGGGGAACGCTCCCCTACGTTCTGGTCGGTAAGCCCGAGAGACGGTTCATCCCCGCATGTGCGGGGAACGCTCGGGGCCGAGTATCTGCTGCGCCCGAGACGACGGTTCATCCCCGCATGTGCGGGGAACGCATACCCCAGAAAATCCATTACGTCGCCAGCGTCGGTTCATCCCCGCATGTGCGGGGAACGCCAGCCGAAAGCCAATCCCTGCCAGATCGCGGCCGGTTCATCCCCGCATGTGCGGGGAACGCGGCTCGACAGCCAGAACCCGAGCGTCAATGGCCGGTTCATCCCCGCATGTGCGGGGAACGCTCATTCGCCTTTCCACGATCAGGCAGAGAAGGCGGTTCATCCCCGCATGTGCGGGGAACGCGCGCTCACGGACAAGATGGGCGAAGAGTGCATCGGTTCATCCCCGCATGTGCGGGGAACGCGGATTACTAATGGCTGACCAGTATCCCGAGGACGGTTCATCCCCGCATGTGCGGGGAACGCCCAAGGTCAAGATCAGAGCCAATGCTGTCAGACGGTTCATCCCCGCATGTGCGGGGAACGCTGACAAGGGCAGGGTTTACATAGGACATGATTCGGTTCATCCCCGCATGTGCGGGGAACGCAACGGCACTTCGGCCCGTTGCCCGCGATACTGCGGTTCATCCCCGCATGTGCGGGGAACGCGGTTAGAGCAAGTTCCTCGTCACTCTCCTGCCCGGTTCATCCCCGCATGTGCGGGGAACGCTTTTGCAAAAACCTTCCGCCGGTATCCATATCCGGTTCATCCCCGCATGTGCGGGGAACGCGCTCGCGGTGCGGCGCTACTGCTCCCCCTCTCCGGTTCATCCCCGCATGTGCGGGGAACGCCACCGGGCAATGACGCACCCGGCAGAACTGCGCGGTTCATCCCCGCATGTGCGGGGAACGCGCCTTCTGAATGGCCTCTGTGCCGTCCTCTCCCGGTTCATCCCCGCATGTGCGGGGAACGCTCTTCGTGGAACGCATTGATTTCAAATCATTATTTGACTGTCAAAGAATCTACCAATCTCTAGAGGTGTTATTTACCCTCTTCCGCGCCGGCGCGGAAGCGTCATTGCCGCCGGGCCGGGTTGTGTGGGGAGAGCCGCTTCAGGGCCGAACGCTACAAGGCGCAGGCCATCAAGATCCACAGGAACACGGCGGTTCTTCCCGCAGGTATCAAATTCAAACCCGGCATCATTGGGGGCTGCCCATGCAATAACCGCATTGCCGTCTTCAATATACGCGCAAACCTGCCCCCATATCATCTCACGCACACGCCGCCCGTACTGGCCGATATAAACCCCGGCACGAACCTCAAGCAGCCATACGGCCAGTCGCCCACGCAAACGCGGCGGAGCACATTCAACCACGATGACCAGCATCACCCAGCCCTTTCGGATCTGCAAACGCAATGGGCATTGCTTCTTTCTGCGCAGGGGGCGGTTCTAACCCGCCTGCCGCCAAGACCTCCTCAATCATGGGAATGAGCCGCCCCAGAATATTTGTCTTGCGGAACTGGTCCCGGCACCGATGCCGCACAGCCGCTACCGGGTCCGTCACCCTCTGGCCGTCCAGCGGGCGGTCCCTCTGCACTGCCGCAGCCACACGAAATGCTTCAGGCACCACACCTTCAAATTTTACAATATCAGCAATATCGTAAACAAAACTCTGCGGTTTACCGGTGTGCAGAAAACCTATTGCCGGTGCATACCCCGCGGCCAGAATGGCGGCCTCCGTGATGCCGTAAAGTGCCGCTGTCGCGGCGGAAAGGCAGCGATTAACCACATTCGCTGTATCCCATTCATGCGGATCGTATCGGCGGCCATCCCAGTCGGTACCGTAAGAACTGGCCAGCAGGCGATATGTCTCGCGCACACGTGCCCCTTCTATGCCGCGAAGCTGGTCCACAGACCGCTTTTCCGGAGCATCTTCCCCAAACCTCAGCGCATACATCTTGCGCACGACATTCAGGCGCGCCGTATCATCAAGCGCAAGCCGCGCCTGAAAAAGCAGCCTGTCCGCCCGCGCGCCGCCCGGTTGACCCGACGCGTACAGACGCACTCCCGCCTCCCCCACCCAGATCAGCAAGGTGCCAGCACGTGCGGCCAGGGCCGCCGCTGCGTGGCTGACGCGTGTACCGGGTTCCAGCATGAGGCACGCAATCCCACCTATAGGGATATGCGTGCGCACACCGTTCTGGTCGAGCAGAACAAACGCACCATCCAGCACATCAAGCTGGCCCATTGCCACGAACAGAATTGAGGAACGCTCTTTCAACGGTATAGGCCGGGGCGGTGGCAGCCCCGGCATCGGGCGGGACATGATTTATCCTTTCAGTGGGCTGGACGGATAAGCATCAACCCACACCCAAAGGCACGCGCGCG
This sequence comes from Acetobacter farinalis, assembly GCF_011516935.1. GTDB lineage: Bacteria > Pseudomonadota > Alphaproteobacteria > Acetobacterales > Acetobacteraceae > Acetobacter > Acetobacter farinalis. The sequence continues at coordinate 67,794 of NZ_WOTF01000005.1, read as the reverse complement.
CCCAAACCCCTGCATGAGAACCGGCGTAAAAAGGGCAGGATCTGTCACACGCAGCACACCCGTGGCATCCACCACACCGAAGGTTGCCTTCCCCTGCCCGCGCGCACGCGGAATACGCAACACGTCACACCCCTCAATGCCCAGAGCCCCCGCGTCCAGTTCAAAACCGGCGCGTTGGCCCTGCCGTTCCAGCCATGCTGTCATGGCGGTAAGCACCACCCCATCACGCACAGCAGCCCGATCATCCGATGGAATTTTGTGCAAGGCATCCATCACAACATCATGCCGTTGGCTGCGCACACGCCCCGGCGTCTTCCGGTCAACCGTCGCGTTGGCGCGCAAAAGGAAGCGTAGCCGGCTCCCCTCTTTCAGGCGCGGTGCAAATTCCCGACTTTCGATGTCAAACAGCCCGTGGCTGTCAGCAGGTTCCCTGTGAGAGAGCACCATGAAATGCCCCGGCTCTGTTTGCCGCCACAGAAAATCACGTGCACGGTCAGGGTCGTCCCCAAACAGGGACCAGAGGAGATGATGCGCGGCAGCATATTGAAGCCCCTCCCCCTGCGGCACCAGAAGCCGGGCAATGGCCTGTACGGACGCATCACGCCGCAGGGCTATACGAGACAGAAAACCCGCACTCATGCTTCCGCTCCTTTCGCGCACAGAAGCAAGGCTTCCTCACGCAGCCCGAATTGCCACCGCGCGCGCGAAAGCGGCTGGTCGCGCCGCATTTCACGCCGCATAACGCTATGCCCCGCGCCATGCTCGGCCACATCTGCCGCATCCAGCACAACCAGCGTCTCCGTGCGCATGTCCCGCCCTGTTAACTGATCCCGAAACAGGCCGAAGCGTGCAGGCAAAGTGCCTTCCCGCCCACTCTTCTGGCGCGCCAGAAGAACGGCTGTCGCGCTCTCTCCCTCCACCAGATCCGGGTCAAGCGGAAGCCCGAGAGGGCAGGATTTGCGCCCCAGCGATGGCGTGAAAACAGGCTCCCGCATCGCCCCCTGTATCTCCTCAAGAGACCAGCGCGGTGCATCCCCCCTTATCCACAAAGCCCCCAGATACCAGCTTCCCGTCCGGTAATCCCGGCGTGAAAGGATTGTGGCCAGTTCACCCTGCGCCTCGGCCAGTTCCTGCGCGCGCGTTGCCGGGCGCCAGTTCCGCCGCGAAGGTGCTGTCTGGGCCGTATGATAATCCGTCAGCAGACGACCGTGCGCATGACACAGCACCGCAAGGCCATAGCCCTCAGCCAGAGCGCTCTGGTCTGCTTCATCTTCACGCGCAACGCCCAGACAGGCCCCCACCAGCCCCAGCACGGCAGAGCGTGCTGGCCGGTCCGCTCCGTCCCGTCGCTCACCAACAGCGAGGGTACCGAACGATGCCATAGGGGCGACCATGGCAAATGTCAGAAAATGCCCCATGCTGCTCAGGTCCGGCAGAAGGTGACAATATCAGCCAGCGTGGCACTCTTCTTGTCTCCCAGCGCCAGCTCACATGTCTCATCCGCACCGGCTCCGTAAACACGCGTCAGTTCTGCACGGAAGTCCTTAAGAGCTTTAATGGACTCTGCCATCAGATCTGCCCCACCCACGGGCCGCGCGAACGCACCCGCCAGCGTACGGGGCTGGGCGTTCCCCTTTTCCACCAGCGCATAGCCCGCACGAGCCAGAGCAGCGTAACTGTTCTGCTTGCCGGACGGGGAGACTGTCATCGCGGCTTCAGCCAGAGCGCCAAGAGCCGCTTCCGCCACGCCGGTTTCACTCTCGCCACCAAGGTTTTTCTTCAGAAGGTCACGATTGATGCTGAGATAGAGGTAAAATACGCCTGATCCGAAACCAGCCTCCCCAAGGAAGCCCGCACCGGCATCCTCTGCGTCATCCTTTAGATCATCAATGGCTGTATAATAATCATCCTCAACCGTAACCCGATGGGTGGTGATGGCATGGGCCACCTGCACCGCTGCTTCACGGTTGAAGGCGGGCGCACTGGCCAGCATGCGGCCGAACAGAGCAATATCTGCTGCAGAATCCGCACGATGCAGCAGCGCATCCTGCTCTTTTTTCAGGTCAATTTTTTCCCCTGCCGCCAGACGATCAGCAACCTCAAAGGCGGCCTCCCGTTCAGAGGGGGACACAAACACAAGCTGTTCGGTGCGGGTGGGATGCTCATCCTTCTCGCCCTTTACCTTGCCATAAACGCCTGCAATCTCGCGTGCGATGGAAACAGCTTTTTTCTCATCCACCTTGTTTTCAAGCAAATGCGCGAGAACCTCGCCCCCCAGGCGTGTCGTGCGCTGGCCCATATGGCCGTCCAGAGCTGATGAAAACACACCAGAGGTACGCCATGCCCGCTTGAGCGCCTGCGAGGAAATACGCAGCCGTGTCACGCCGCCTACCGTAGCGGTTTTGGGGTTACCCGAGTCATCACGGTTCACGTTGGAAGGCGGGTAGAACGTCAAAAGATGAAGCTGAAGAAAACGGCTCATTTCAATATTCCTTTTAAATCAAACAGTCGTATCGGAAACTGTGTCTGGAGAACCTGCATTCCAGTAATGGTAAACCCACTGCCGCCGGATCTTATCCCTCACCACATCATCACGGGCTTCTTCCCGCGGCCACGTCAGGAGCGCGCGCGCCAGATCGGCAATGTCCACACCGTTCCCGGCGAGAACCACAAGCCGCCGGAAAACACGCAGACACTCATCATAAGTCTCGGCATCCAGCACCCGGCGAAACCGGACAGGTTTACACAGAGCTGCGGCATCATCATGCGTATCAACAGGGCCAATCTGCCGCGCCACAGGCAGGCCCGGAGCGTTCCTGCGCACATGCGCCAGAACAGCCGCCACCAGTGCCAGACGGCACAGTTCGAAATCTCCCTTGCCACCACAGTTCCGTACAAGCGCCTGTGTTTCCGGTTCGAACAGAGCTTCTGTCACGCTTGCACAGCGCCGCAAGCGCGCCAGTGCACCACGGTTGCCCTGTTGCTTTTTATCCGGGTCAGGCTGCAAGCCCTGCCACCAGAGCACAATCTGGCGCACGCTTTCCTTATCATTGAGAGACATCAGGACACCTTCCCTGCTGTGCGTGATTTCTTTTTGACAAGCTGAGAAAGACCCAGACTCGACATAATCTTTTCTCCTTCTTTCCCCCCTCCTGATACGGCAGCCCCCAGCCGCCTGCGCGCCAGTGCGGAACGCCTGGCTTCTGTCATGCCCGTATCGGCTTCCAGAATGACAGTGCTATCAAACTCCCGCATTGCGGCCTGTGCGAGGGTGCGGAGCCATGATGCCTTGAATGTCTCATCATTGCTTTCATCTTCAACACCCGAAGCTTTCTGCATCAGGGTGAAAAACGGCCCTTCTGTTTCTGCCCAGAAGCGCTCACGCACGTTGGAGAGCAGCGTTACATCGACAGAAACAGTGCCTTTCCCAAACAGGGCCTCACGCACACTCCCGCGCAGGATATCAGCAATCTGCGTTGCAACGCTTACGCAGAGGCACGCCAATGCGTTCAGATCCTTCTGGCGCTCCTCATTCTGAGCGCCGGGGAGCGGCATCTCGCTTTCCACAAAGCCGCGGGCTTTCATGTTATCCATATCAAATCCCGCCGCCAGCAGGCGGGGCTGTTGTGAAAGGCATGTATTCAGCGCGCGTGCCCCCCGCCAGTTGACAACACAGCTTGCCGGAAGCCTGTTCCCATCAGCACTTTCCACCACAACGCCGGTCCAGTGCCGATAGCCAATCCCCCCCGGCTGCGGATGAACGGCCAGCCATTCGGCTCCGTCCTTTTGCCGGTAGCGCGGTGTAAGGGGGTGAATGGTCCCGCCCGCTCCATACGGCATGCCAATCCAGTCGGCATATTTCGGGCCGTAGGGCCGCTGGCGCCATCCCGACACCAAGCGGTCATCCGGTTGCCCTGTCAGATCACAGGTACCCTCTTCAACAGTCTCAAAATCGAGGCGGATGCGCCTTGGCATACCCCACCAGCATTGCAGCGGGTGCGCGTTCTCTGTTGCCCGCACATCCGTTCCCTCTTTGCCCGACACCACCGTGGGGGCCATCCATGGGAAAACTGTTTTTATATCGCCCTCTTTTGCGGGGGGACCTTCAGGAACATTCGCCCAGACAATCTCCCACACGCTGGCCTCTTCCGAGGGGAGCACAAGAGTAGTCAGCGGACCACCACCGCGCAGGCCTGTCATATTCCCTGCGCCGCCACTTGGCGCCCAAGATTGCAGGGTGAACAGCGCCATTGCCGCAGCACCCCGCCCCAGACGCTCCACCTGCCCCCGATGGACAAAAAGATCGGCATTGCGTTTGACAGTGCTTTCCCCCGGTGCCTCAATCAGCAGCCGTTCGATAAGCTCCTGTCCGCTCTGAAGATCTTCAAAATCCTGAAGAAAACGTGGGCCGGGGCCATCCAGCCAGAATGCATCGGTAACAGCCGCAAAGGCTTCATCCAGCTTTTCGACAGAAGGCGGCGTATTCCACCCCTGCAACCACGCCCGGTTGCCTGTTGGCGGGCACGCTGTGGCCACAAGGCCGATCAGAAATTCAAAGGTGGCGACCCGAAAGTCCGCACGCGGCCAGGAAAATCCGATAATCGGATCGTCTTTCAATCCCTCTACAATCTGGGCGGGGCGAATGACGCTCCGTGCGCCGGATTTATGGAGGACTGGCAACCATGCGTCTGTAATGAGATTGAAAAATTCAGACGCCGTCATTTAATTAGACATCCTAATTTGAAATAATTATATAATATGGCCCTGCCTATCAGCTGCAATCTGACAGGCAGGGTTATTAGTCTTAGGGGACATAATTGCCCCTTATACTCTTCTCGCAAACGTGTATCGCACGTTACGCTCCTCCCTTTAATTTTCCTTCCCGCCACCTCAAGCTCGCTTGGGGTGGCTGTTTTTGTTTAAACCGATTCGCAAACCGAATCAACCTAATTAAGCCTACGGCTCAAGACTTCTTATTTTTTAAATCCCTGCTTACGCAGGGAACATAAACCGGCCTACGGCTCAAGACGGTTCATCCCGCCAAGGCGGGAACGATGAGCAGACCATACTGCTGATCATATCTGACCACAATATCTCGCCCCTGCTCGCTACAGCCCGCCCCTTCCCATCCCTCTCCTGCCTCTTCCAGAATCAACAGCAGATAAAGGTCTTCCGCCTCCCGCTCCCAGCGAGACCAGTCAGACCGGGCCGCAGCGACCGCAGCCTTCCGGTCTTCCGAGACAGGACACGCCGCAAGGGTATGACGCGCCACGGAAACCTCAGAAAGTGCCCAGGCGCGCTTCTTCTCATGTGGTGCCGCAAGCGTGCTGTCCTTCAACGCGGCCCAGGGCACAACCTCCCCGCCCCTCATGACACCGAGACGCACCGTAACAGACGGGCGCTCTTCAAGCCGTGTGGGTGTTCGTATGTCGCGCTCCCACAAAGCCCCCTCCGGAGCATATCCAGTGAGGTAATTCAGAACATTTCGGGCAGCAGCACCACGGGCCGCACGCCCTTTCCCTTCAACATCCCTGGCGGCACCCGTCAGGCCAGCCGGCACATCGGACGTCTCACCAGCTTCCTCAATTGTCTCACCAGCTTCCTCAATTAAGGTACGCACAGAGTCAGGGCTTCGTATGGCACCTGCGCGCTTCAAGGCTCTTGCAGTTCTCCATAAAAGGGCAGCATCACGATAAACAGCGGCGGTGCCAGGCAGAACCCGGCTGATCCATTTTGGATCTGGGTCTTCAACAGGATCAGGTGAGAAAAGGCAGATTTCATCACGCTCAACAGGCCGCTCATCCCGCTTATGGCGACGAAGCCTGCCAGCCCGCTGAATGATCAGATCCATGGGGGCGAGATCTGTGCAGAGCACATCAAAATCCAGATCCAGAGACTGTTCAATAACCTGACTGGCCACCAGCACTGCGGCCCGGTCTGGCGCTGTGCTGTCCTTTCCGAAGCGGGCAAGTACCGAACGCTCAATAGCCAGACGATCCACCATGGCAAAACGGGCATGAAAGACCATGGCCTCGATCCCTTTTTCCTTAAGGGCTTTTGCCGAGGCAATCACATCATCCACCGTATTGCGCACCCATGCGACCGCAGCCCCCTTGCATGCCGCACTCACGATTTCCGTCATAACAGACGCCTCGTCACAGACCTGCCTTACCGCAATGGTCCGTTCCAGCCCGGCCCGCGGAGCGCAGGGCAGTTCTTCCGCCCCTACCTGCCCCACAAGGGTCACAAGCGGATAGGCCGTGCTGGACAGCTCCGCAGGGTCTTCCTGACGCAAGCCTTCTCTGAAAGCCGCTGCGAGCTTCTGGCGTACAGCACGGGTCAACGTTGCGGAAAGAAGAATGGCAGAACCGCCCATGGCCGCATGAAAGCGCAGCAGGGCGGCCATTTCTTCCTGCATGTACGGATCATAAGCATGGCATTCATCCACCAGCAGCACCTTTCCGGCGAGCCCGGCCTGCCGCATGGTGGCAAACCGGACCGGCAGGACCGCCATCAACGCCTGATCAATCGTGCCGACACCCACCTGCGCGAGCAGTGCCCTGCGCGATTCACTCCCCAGCCACGCTGAACAGCACACTTCGGCGGCCTCAGCACGGTCCGTTTTCAAGGCTGCGCCCTCCAGAGCATCCTCAGGCGCCAGCACCGAGACAAAGCGCTCATCAAGCAAGGCACGCCCGTGCGCCAGCGCAAGAGAGGGGTGAGAGGAAGGCTGGAACAGGCTGCGGTACGCCATAGCCAGCCGATCAAACATGGCATTGGCTGTGGCCATGGTTGGCAGCGCAACAAACAGGCCGTTTGCCCGCCCCGCCGCCATCAACCGATGCGCCGCCACCAGTGCCGCTTCCGTCTTGCCTGAACCCGTCATGTCCTCAATAACAACCAGCGTCGGGCCGGTCGGTAGGGACGCGACTTCCATCAGAGCCTGAACAGGTGATGGCGTCCTGATATGCGGGAACAGATGCGCAATCCCCTGAAAGGGTGACGCGCTGACAGGAGCAAGCCCTGCACGCACGATGGCCGCCTGTGCATGCCGCAGCGCGTGATTCCAGAAATAACCGGAAGCATCTGCAACATCATCCGGCGAGACATATGGAAACCACTCCTGCCGGGAGCCGATCCAGTCCGCCTGTACCGTCAACCCGGCAAGCCGCCACTCCAGTTGCAGCAGAGCCTCAGCCGCAAGATAAGGCGGTATGGGTGGCGGCCGGAAAAGATCAAACAAAAGGCTGACAAGTTTACGGGCATATGGCGCGATCACCTTGATATCAGCTTTACGCGCTCTGTCTTCAATTGCGGAAACCGGTGCCCCATGGTGTCCGGCTATGGCGCGCCCTACTCGGCTCTTTTCGTCAGGCAGCCAGGAATTTCCTTCGGCATCCACTCCAAAAAGGGGAGCCAGTGCGTCCTGACAGACATGGTCCAGAAGAGCCAGACCATCGCTATCATGGCGTGATGACGTGGCTCTCTCCGGGTAAGCCCCCAACGCCTGTTCCGGCCAGCATTCCGGAACTTTGGCCTGAAACCCCGGCACCAGCTTGCCAATATCATGCAGCGCCACCAGCATTCCCAGTTGCCGATAATCCAGCCCCAGACGCTCACTGCCGGGCAACAGGATTGCCACCGCCGCCACGTCCAGCATGTGGGCAATAAGCGGGTGCATTAAAAAGCCGGTGTCTTGCGCCAGTTGCACAGGGCGTGCCTTGCCCCAGAAAAATCTCAAACCACCATCATCTGCAATGCCCGACATAGCCCGCCCCTCTTCCTGCCACCCAGCAAGACTGACATATTCACCAGCAACGTAACCAGTGGCATGGAAGGTGTCCGCCGCTAAAAAGGAAGATCAGCCGTGTGGGCTCATGTTTGGGGCTGACCTTACTTCCTTCTGAGGAAAGAGGCGCACAGGCCCACCGGAAAACTCTTTCCAAAAAAAAGAATTTTCTGTTTTTTGATTGCACTCGATAGTCTGCTTAGCTGCACTGCCCGTGACGTATCCTGACGTACGGGCGCACTTCCGGAAGAACGGGAAAGCGCCGCCTCTGCCTGTTTCTGCCGTAACAAAAACTTACGCAGAATAAGGAGAGACCTCAGACTGGCCGAGCGGTCCGTTCCTCGTCCTGTTTCGGCAGAAACAGTTCGTTTCATGATCATTGATAAGACCGCAGGCCTGCGCCCATGCATGCACAATCACAGGCCCCACAAAGCTGAAGCCCCGCGCCTTTAATGCGGTGGAGAGCATATCCCCTACCACCGAACGCGTTGATGTGCCCGAACCATCCCCCGGCACCGGTTGCCCCTGCACGCTGGCCCACACAAAACCGGAAAAATCCTCGCCCGCGTCCTGCATCGCCAGATAGGCGCGGGCATTGCGGATCACCGCCCTGACTTTGGTGGGAGAGCGGATAATCTCCCGGTTGCCTAGTAGCTGGCTGATTTCGGTCTCACCATATCCGGCCACGATTTCCGGTCTGAACCCGGCAAAGGCCGCCCGGAAAGCGTCTCGCCTGGCCAGAATCAGCCGCCATGACAGGCCAGCCTGAAAGCCATCAAGCATCAGCTTTTCCCACAGAGCACGGGACTCATACTCCGGCACACCCCATTCGGTGTCATGATAGGCCTGAAGCAGGGCATCCGTTCTGGCCCAGAGGCAGCGCGTGTGTCCGTTATTGGTCATCGGGCCTTGCGGAATGTCAGATTGTAGCGACATGCGCCATGCTCACCAGCGCCTGCAGCCGCCTGCACAGGTTCAACCCCGTGAAAATTCATGCGTGAGTCCCCTCCCCATACCATCACATCCCCTTCACACAGCGTGATACGCCGCCTGGGGTCCCGTCGTTCCGCGCCTCCCCAGAGAAAGACAGCCGGAAGTCCCAGAGAGACGGATACAATCGGAGCGTTCATATCCCCTTCATCCAGATCCTGATGCAGGGACAAGCGCGCCCCCGGTGCATAGCGGTTGACAAGGCAGGTATCAGGGCGAAACTCCGCAAAGCCTGCGCGGGCGGCGGCCTGATACGCTAGTTCGCGGAATATGGGGGGCATGTGTGGCCACGCCTGTCTGGTCTCGGGATCGAAAGCCATGTAACGATATCCGCCGCGCCCGCTGGTCCAGCCAAAGCTGCCGCAACTGGTCGTGGCAACGGACATGCACCGCCCGCCCGGAGTGAGCATGTGCCGAAAAGGCGAACCGGCGGCAATGCTCTGGATATGAGCATGCAACCTCCCCACCTGTGCCCTGGCAAAATCAGGAAGGAAGAGCGCTCCGGCGGAAAGGAGCACATCAGGACGCGCTGTGCCGAACAGGTCAGGCTGCATCATGGAAAATAAGCCCCAGCGTGTGACGAAGGCCGCTACGGACACGGCTGACACCATGCCGCAGTGTCACGCGATAGTCTCCACGCGCACCAGCCTTCGGCCTCTGGCTGACGGCAAACAGCACGGCATCTCCCATCCTGAGAGGCACGACATCCGCACGGGATTGCATGCGGGGCCGCTGTTCCGTCAGCACGAACTCACCCCCGGTAAAATCCCTCTCCGGGCAGGAGAGCAGAACGGCGAGCTGGATGGGAAAAACATGCTCTCCGTAAAGATCTTGATGCAGACAGTTATAATCACCCGCCCCATACCGCAGTAGGAGCGGTGTGGGGCGCGTCTGGCCCGCCGCATGGCAGCGGGCGAGAAAACTTTGATGATCTGAAGGGAAACGGACCGGAAATCCCATACGCTCCATCCAGCGGTTCGCCGTCGGGACAAGAAAAGGATAAATTTTCTCACGCAAAGTCGTGACCAGAGGCGGAAGTGGATAAGAAAAATAGCAGTATTCTCCACGCCCGAACCCATGCCGCCCCATGACGACACGGCTGCGAAACCCGGTGCCCTGCGCATAGAGCGCCGAGAGGGACCGGCACGTCGCCTCATCCAGCAATCCGGGAATCACGGCCCAGCCATCCTCATCCAGCCTGCGCGCGTTATCCTGCCAGTCCAGTGCTGCAAGAGTTTCCGGGTTCATGACCCTTTCTCCCGTTCCAGCAATGCTGTCTTGCGCTCAACACCCCAGCGATAGCCCGACAACGCACCATCCCTGCGCACAACACGATGGCAGGGAATTGCGACCGCTAGAGCATTGGCCCCACAGGCATTGGCAACCGCCCGAACGGACTCCGGGTGCCCGATTGCTTTGGCGATATCGGTATACGTCACCCTCTGGCCTACAGGCACCGCCCGGAGCGCATTCCATACCCGCTGCTGGAAGGCTGTCCCCCGGATATCAAGCGGCAGTTCCAGCCCGAGAGCCGGTGTTTCGACAAGCGCCACGACCTGTGCGACATGCTCCGCATAGTCAGGGTCCGCGCCCACAAGCTCCGCGTTGGGAAAGCGGTCCTGCAGATCACGGGCCAATGCATCCGCATCGTCCCCCATAAGGATCGCCACGACCCCGCGCGCGCTCGAGGCGACAAGGATCATCCCCAGAGAGCATTCCCCAACGGCAAAACGCAGGCGTTCCGCCGGAGCACCACGGTGCAGCGCACGCGGTTTCATGCCCAGCAGGCTCTCAGCCTGTTCATAAAAACGGCTGCTGGACGCATAGCCCGCCGCATAGATGGCTTCCGTCACAGTTGCAGAAGAGCGCAAGGTGGCACGCACGCGCCCCGCACGACAGGCCTCGCCATACTGGCGGGGTGAAAGCCCGACGATACGCTTGAAAACACGCTGGAAATATGTGGGGCTGAGTTGCGCCTCTTTGGCCAGAACCTCCAGTGTAGGACATGTTTCACTGGCCTCAATGGATCGGCACGCACGCGCTACCAGCCCGTTATGACTGGCCTCGGCATGTGCTCCATCCGGGTCACAGCGCTGGCATGGGCGCGCGCCTGTTGCCCGTGCCTCTTCAAGGGTGGCATGAAGGCACGCGTTCTCAGCATGCGGCCTGCGTGAAGGGCAGGACGGCCGACAGTAAATTCCTGTGGTGATAACGGAATACCAGAACAGACCATCTGCCGTTCTGTCACGCCGGAGGATACGCTCCCACCGCGGGTCATGCTCCGTGGCATTAGACGCTTCGGCGTGAAAGTCCTTTTGTAAGGCAGCGTTTTTCGGTGTCATGACGTCTTCCTCCGCTTCCGGACAATACAGGTGGCATAATACCCGCCTCTGGCATCACTTGACCGGGGCAATGTCTGCACGGGCTGGGTCTGTCCGGGCGGGTGCATATCTTGCAAAAGCCGGCCAGCTTCGCCCCCTGTGCTGCCGCGCTGTGCGGCATGATCCGGAAGGCCGGGACATCTGTCGGCACTATAGCGCCGGACAGTCCGGGCGCCCATCCCGACATATCTCGTGCCGTAGAAGGGGCGGACAGGAGCCGGGCTGGCGGTATGGAATGGCATCATGCTCTCCGGACGGGTTATGATCTGTTTTGATCGTATCCGTGCGCCACGCCTCCGGCACTCCGAACCTTGCGATCAAATTCAGATTTTTCCGGGCGGCTCCTTTTTGAGCTGCGGCATCAGCGGCAGGCTGTCCGCCGGAAAACAGTGGGGGCGACACCAACAACGGACCGGAAATGCTGCCGGAAATTGGCCGCACTCCCAAACCCGGCGGCATGGGCTATCGCCTCGATAGACAGATCCGTTTCCTGCAGGAGTTCCTGCGCCAGCAGAATGCGCTGCCGCATGAGCCAGACACCCGGACTCAGGCCCGTGGCCTCATGGACATGGCGATGGAGGCTGCGCAGGCTGACCCGCATTTCCCGCGCCATGCGCTGCGCGCCCCACGGCTCACCCAGCCGCCCCTGCATGGCATCAAGCAGCGCAGGAAGCCGCCCACCCGAAGGAGGGGGAATGGCCCGCTCGATAAACTGGGCCTGACCACCGTCCCGATGCGCTGCAACCACCAGCCGCCGGGCAACCATGTTTGCGGCCCGGGCCCCAAAATCCTGCCGAACAACATGAATGCAGAGATCAAGCCCCGCGGCACTTCCTGCCGATGTGAGAAGAGAACCATCTTCAACATAGAGTGCATCAGGCACGACATGGATCGTCGGATAGCGGGCCGCCAGAATATCGGAATGATGCCAGTGGGTTGTGGCGCGCCGCCCATCGAGAAGCCCTGCCTGCGCCAGAACGAACGCCGCGCCACAGATCGAGACAAGACGCTTGCCCGCCTTATGTGCCGTACGGAGCGCGGAAAGGAGTTCTTCCGGCGCTTCTTCAGACGCCCCCCGCCAGCCGGGAATGACAATAATATCTGCGTCATCAAGACCGGAGAGGTCTTTCTCCGGTGTTACCGTAACCCCGTGCGTCGCCCGTAAAGGCCCGGCTTCTGCCCCGACAAGAATGCAGCGGTACCAGTCTGCTCCCATCTCCGGGCGCGACAGCCCGAACACTTCGAACGCGCAACTGAACTCGAACAGGCTCAGGCGGTCATAGACCAGAATTGCGACACATGGACCGATGGTGTTTGGCATAATCCTGCCGATAGCTGGCAATCCTGCCAGTAGCAAGAGGCATGGGGAGCGTGTCTGATCACACACTCAACACGGAAAGGGCGCGCAATGAAACTGATAGGCATGCTGGACTCTCCCTACGTGCGGCGGGTTGCAATAACGCTGGACGTGCTCGGCATCCCGTTCGAGCATGACCCGCTCTCGGTTTTTTCGAACAGTGAGGCGTTCATGGCGGTCAATCCGCTCCTGAAGGCCCCTTCGTTTGTGACAGACGAGGGCGTGGTTCTTATGGATTCTGAACTGATCATTGGCTATGTCAGCAAACGAGTGAACAGGGCAGACCTGTGGCCATCAGACCTGTCCGAACTGGCCCACGCACAACGCCTGACAGGTCTGGCCCTCGCGGCGTGCGAAAAAACTGTTCAAATTATCTACGAATATTCTCTCCGGCCTCCGGAAAAACAGTATGTGCCCTGGGTTGAGCGCATCACGCGGCAACTGCACGCAGCATATCGCGCTCTTGAGGCGGAAATGAACGACGCCCCGGCCTGGCTCCCCGGCGAGCCCCCAACGCTGGCAGATATCACGATAGCCGTTGCATGGCGCTTCACGCAGGAAAAGCTGCCCGGCACACTCCTGCCGGACACACACAAGCGGCTGGCGGCATTTTCGCAGCAGGCAGAGGCGTCGCCCTCATTCCGCGCATACCCTTACTCATAACCGGTTCAGACCGGAATCAAGCCCGTCTGGCCCCATCACCCCTGACTGACATCAACCCACTGCGCACCAACAAGTGCCGCAAGCCGGTCCGGTGTCAGCCGCACGGAACTGTTCCGATCCCCTGCGGCGGGCCAGACGTCATCATATGCCCGCAGGGAAATATCACAGAACACCCGGACTGGCTGCGGCAACCCGAAAGGACACACGCCGCCCACCGGATGGCTGGTCAGTTCCAGCACCTCATCCGCAGGCAGCATGCGGGGGCGGTCACCGAACGTGTCCTTCGTCTTGCGGTTATCCAGCCGCCCCGTTCCTGCCATGACGACCAATATCCGTTCTTCCCCGACTTTCAGGGCCAGTGTCTTGGCAATCTGGCCTTCCTGCACGCCCAGCGCCTGCGCGGCTTCTGCAACCGTTGCTGTGCTGTCCGTCAGCACAACAGGCACGATATCCGGGGCATGGCGTTCAAAAAATGCCCGAACGGACTCCCGACTCATGTCGTTTTCCTCTCAATGCTGAAAAACTGTTCCTGAACGGAACGATACCACATCATGCTTTTTTCTGAAGCAATCACCTGAAGTAATCACAGGCAGAATCACAAGTTACAGGCCGGATCACACTGGCGTCACCTCAAAACTGCCGACGTCAATCATGAAGCTTCCACCTGCCTCACCCCCGAAATAGCGCCCCACGTCTTCCGGTGCCTCCTGTTGCAGGGAGCGGATGGTCGCAACCCGTTCGGGCGGAGTTTTCGTGCGTGCAACCCAGCTTTCAAAATCCATACGCAGCCGGTGGGTCCGGAAGGTTTTCAGGGCAAACCCCGCCTGCCCCAGAAGCCCCGTCCATTCGGCTACGGTGTAATCCCGCACATGCGAGATATCCCGCAGCAGTTCCATGGATTGCAGCCAGCTATCCAGCAAAGCGACCGGTGGCGCGGTTACATCAACAAACAGGGCCATGCCAGAAGGTGCCAGCACACGGCGCGCCTCGCGCAGGCCTGCTGCCGCATTCTGCCAGTGATGCGTTGTGAAGCGGCAGAACACGGCATCAAACGCGCCGGTTTCAAACGGCAGATCCTCCGCGGGGGCCTGCACTGTCGTCACGGTGCTCAACTCCTGTCGGGCCGCTTCCTGTGCCACGGCCTTCAGCATCGGTCCTGTCACATCACAGGCAACCACCTGCCCAACGTGAGGAGCGAGCCGGTAAGTCACATGACCGCCCCCACAGCCAAGGTCCAGAACACGGCGCAGGCCCCTGCCCGCGACCAGACGCTCAATCCTGTCCAGATCGTCGCCCTGACTGTGTACCGTGCTGGCAACATAGTCCTGTGCCCGCTCTCCATAATGTCTTGCTGCATATGGCTCCGCCATCTTTCCCTCGCCTGCATCCAGTTCACTGCGGACCTCACTCTGCCTGATACAAAAAAGAGGTATAAGGTCTCTTTTTATACTGGTATAAAAACCACCATCATGATCCTGCCCCCTGAACAGCGTCGTGCCCTTGGAGCCTTCCTCCGCGCCCGGCGCGATGCGCTCTCTCCCGAAGATGTCGGTTTGCACGTCCTGCCGGGGCGGCGGCGGGCAGCGGGGTTACGGCGGGAAGAAGCCGCCCAGATCTGCGGCATCAGCACAACCTGGTATACGTGGCTTGAACAGGGCCGGGATGTCTCCTGCTCGGCGGCAACACTGGCGCGCATTGCCACGGCCATGCATCTCTCGCCTGCGGAGCGGCTGTATCTGTTCGAACTGGCCCAACTGAAAGACCCGAACGCATCACGGGCCTTCATCGCATCTGACCTGCCAGAATCTGTCCGGATTTTTCCTGATCAGGTAACGGTCCCCTGCTATGTGCTGGATATTTTGTGGAATGCCTGCGTGGCCAACGAAGCAGCCCGGAAACTCTTTGCCGGTTGGCTGGGTGGTCCGGAACGCAACTTGCTGCGCTATATTTTTCTTGATCCCACAGCTCGCATTTTCCTTGATGACTGGGAAAGCAGCGCACGCAGGGTTCTTGCTGAATTCCGGGCCACCGGCATTCAGGGCAACAAAGTGGAAAGAGAAGCACTTGTTCAGGAACTTCGTCACCAAAGCGCGGATTTTGACCGCCTGTGGCACAACCAGAGCGTCCTGCTGCGCGAAGGCGGCCCGCGCCGCTTTCATCACCCGATAGAGGGTGCCTTGAATTTTGATAAAACGACCCTCACCTTCACGACATGGCCACATTATCAACTGGTAACACTGAAGCCACGATGAAAATTCTCGACTCCCTTCTCCCGCGCTTCGATTTTTCTGAACGTCACGCGATTATCATTCGTGGTCAGGCTTCTGACAGCCTCAACGCGGCCGAAGCCTACCGCCTGCAGGATGACCCGTTTGTGCGCTGGGTCATCCGCCTGCGTGAACTCCCCGGTCGCGCGTTGAACCGCCTGACCGCCCCGCCGCTGGACCGTGACAATTTCACACCACTTGGCCGCACCGAACACGCTCTGGCGTTCGGGCTGGTCGGCGCGTTCTGGCGCGCTGATTACGGGCTTCGCACCATTCCTTCACCTGATGCATTCATGGCTGTGCAGCAGGGGGATCTCTGCAAACTCGCTCTCGGCTTTACGGCTATACCGCTCGACGAGACGACGTGCCGCCTCACAACCGAAACCCGTGTGCTCTGCCTCAGCGATGAGGCCAGACGACGCTTCACACCTTACTGGTTTCTGATCCGCCCTGTCAGCGGCTTGCTGCGCCGCCGCATGCTTCGGGGCATTCGCAGAACCGTTGAGAACGCATCATAAGACCACATCCGGCAGTCAGTCGGACGCTCCCTTTTCTGCAGCATGCCCGGCTTCAAAGCCATACGCCCTTTCTACCCGACAGATACGGGTCGTAAAGGAATGATACCAGAGCTTCCGGCCGTTCTGGCGGGCAAGACGATGCTCCGCATGCTGCCGCCAACGGGCGATGTCCTCCGGCGTCTGCCAGTAGGACACCGTGATCCCGAGTGCATCACGCGCGGACTCCACGCCCAGAAAACCCGGCATGGTTTCAGCCAGCCTCAGCATTTCCGTAGACGTCTCATCATATCCGTCGGAAATATCCGTCCGCACCGAGGTGAAAATAACGGCGTAATAGGGCGGTTCGGGTGTTTTGGCGATGCTCATGAAAGACTTATCCCGTTCGACACAAGTGCGCAAAACTCTCGAGAAACAGTTTAATCCTATGACAATTCTCGGAAGTAGAGAGTTCTTCAGATATTTGGTCTGGCGTCAACGGCATGAGGCTGAAGCGCAGAAACAGGTCATCCGAAAACCGACTGCTAACGGTGTGCAGTACAGTGCGCAGGGCCTCAAGCATCTCCTCTCCACGATAAGAAGCATGCATCAGGACCATTGGCTTTTCAGCAAGAAGATGACTGGAGACAAGCCAGTCAATCGCATTTTTCAGCCCACCCGGAATACTGCGCACATATTCCGGGCTTGAGATAATCAAACCATCACTGGCAGCGACCTGATCCATCAAGTCACGCACCGGCGGCGGAAGCTCCCCGGCTTCCAGATCCGGTGAAAAGACCGGAAGTCCACCGATCTGATCAAACACCGAGATGGAAACAGCTTCCGGGGCCATGGTTGAGACGACGCGAAGCATCGTCGTATTTGTCGAATTACGGCGGGCACTTCCTGAAATAGCAAGAATTTTCAAGAGAGTTCCCTACATCACACCAAAAGAAAACATTGCACACCCCATGCCCGTCATGCTGATGCGCTGATGACCTTAGCAGTCGGCGCGCCCCGTGGCATCAATGCACATATGACTCATCGCCCCAATGAGTGTCAGTTTCCTGATCCCCCGCTCATCCAGAAGCGCCTTCAGCTCCGTCGCTTTGAAAGAGTTAGGGTAATGTTTGAGAACAACCGGCTCACCGTTCTCCGGCTGAACGCTTGCGTTGATCTGCGCGCCGGGGGATCCCGGAGCAAAGTACTTTATCCCCCCTCAACCTCAACCACAAGTTGAACAGGACGGCGGCGCACAAAAGCCAGTATATTACCTGCCAGAACAAGGCCCAGCCCTGCCAGCATGACCGGCGTCCATCGCGTGCCTTCAAAAATACAGGACACCGCAAGAGCCAGAACCGGGGAAAGAATGGTCGTATAGCCGGCCCTGTCCGCGCCAATCCGGTGCACCAGAGACAGGTAGGTCAAAAACCCAACGACAGAGCCAAATACGGACAGATAGGCCAATCCGCCCAGCCACGCCGCCGTAAGCGGGATCGCAAAGCTGTATCCCTGCAGAAGGGCAACGGCCCCCACAATGGTCGTTCCGGCACACATCGCATAGAAAACCGCGTTCGGCAGATCCAGATCGAAACGCCTGACCCTGCGGGTAACCATATTACCCAGAGAAAAGAACAGGGTGCCAACCAGAGCCAGAGCAACGCCTGTCAGGCTGGCCGCATGGGGGCTGGCTCCTCCCCCATGGTCACCCTCCAGAAGCAACCCGACACCCATTACCCCCAGAAGACCGCCGCCGATAATCCGTGCATCAGGGCGCTGCCGGAAGAACAGCCAGAGGTTCAGGGCGTTCAGAACGCTGGCCAGACTGAAAATCACCGAAACCATGCCGCTCGGCAGATAGGTGGCAGCCCTGTAGAGAACGAGATAATTGCAGGAGAACAGACACACTCCCATGATGATCAACCACGGAAGACCATCCCGCGTCGGTCGTCTCAGGCGCCCGGTCAGAGCCAGCCAGCCTCCGAGCAGAACAATCGACAGCACGAACCGCCAGAAGATCGCGATTTCCACCGGCGCCGCCCCAAGCTGAAGGTGCATGGCGAACCATGTCAGCCCCCACACCACGACAACCGCGACGAACAGAAGGACATTGGTCATGACAGGGATATGGCCTTTTCTCCGCCCCTGCGCACAGGGCCGGTCAGTTGCAGGGCGCGGCGGGCAACGTGGAAGAGCTCCCTTCCCTCCTCCTGCGGATCCAGTGTGGCGAACCACACCCCATAGGGTGCCTGAATCAGCCCACTACAATGGCTACGGGGTCCCAATATTTCCGCAATACGGCTGATCAACACGCGCAACACGCCGCGTGGGCGCACGCCCACGCATCCCGCAAAGGCCTGCATTGATGCGCCTTCATAGCCATCTTCACGAAACAGCTCGCGCGCTTCGGTCACATTATCCCGGAGAGGGACCGACTCTCTCATCTACTTTTCAACTCACGAACGCCTGTCGTCACCGTAGGGCCAATGCCCTCGAAGAGGCAATGCACAAATCATTTTGTTTGAAAAACATCCGAGACTGAAGGCCTGCATGCTCACGCCACCCCGAGAGTAGCTGACAGCCCTTTACAGATCTGTCCAGCCAACATGCGCCAGCGCCTCGAATATAGCGGGCGTACGCTCCATACGGGCAATCGTGCGCGCGCCCTCAAGAGCAGCCACCAACGCGGATGCCGTGGAGGATGCCCGCGCGGGAGCAAAGCCACATTCCCTGAAATGCCCTGCGAGAATCTCGGTTGAGTCAGCAAAGCCACGCGCGACCCGCTCGGTCAGATCAGCGTCCAGCGCGGGCAGTTCATTCGCCAGATTTTGCATGAGACATCCGTACTGAAAATCGGTCGCAACCATTTCGGCTGCGAATGTGCTGAAAATCTGATGCACAAACATCCGTGCATCGCCCGTCGCTTTTACCGAAATGTCCTGCAGAACCGCGATTCTGCCGGCAATGTAATAATCAATCGCTTCTTCCGCGAGCTGCGTCTTGCCGCGTGGGAAATGAAAGTAAAACGACCCTTTGGGGGCACCACTTTCTTCAAGAATCTGCGTCAATCCCGTCGCGGTGTAACCCTGAATACGAAACAGCTTCACAGCTGCGGCAATCGCGCGAGCGCGGGCATCAGTTTTGCGTGTCATGCCGTGCTTATACCACATGTTGCTTGACGCTTCTATGGCGGACACCATACTATGGCGATCGACATAGTATGGAAATCGGTGATGCCCCTCCACCCAATCGAACCCGTGGCGTCTCGCCGCGCCTTTTTAGCGACGGGTGCAGCCAGCCTGCTTGCGGCCTCACTCCAACCGGCCCGTGCAACCCCCATGGAAGAAACTGAAGTGACAACACAGACTTATGGCAAGGGCACCCTGCCCGCAGGCGTTCGTTCACGCATGATCCATGCGGTCAACGGTCTCGATGTCCATATTCTCGAAGCCGGTTACGAAACCTCAGGCCGACCGCTCGCACTGCTGCTGCACGGCTTTCCTGATCTGGCTTACGGCTGGCGGCATATCATCCCGCTTCTGGCTGATGCCGGATACCATGTCGTGGCGCCCGACCAGCGAGGGTGCGGCCGCACCACCGGATGGCAGAATGATTATGATGCCTCACTGGAGCCTTTCAGCCTCCTGAATATGGTGCGCGACACCGTCGGACTGGTTTCGGCATTGGGGTATCACCACACCACACTGCTGGTCGGCCATGATACCGGTTCGCCAGTGGCGGCCTACTGTGCGCTGGCCCGCCCTGATGTCTTCCCCGCGGTAGTGCTGATGAGCGCGCCCTTCCCCGGCCCTCCGGCTTTTCCGTTCAACACTGCGACGGCAGGCGAGACATCCGCCCCTCTACCGAGCACGGGAAAGCAGCAGTTGGCGACTGCACTGGCCGCACTCGACCCACCCAGAGAATATTACCAGCACTATCTGAGCAAACGGGAAGCGAACGCGGAAATGTGGCATCCGCCGCAAGGGTTACATGCGTTTCTTCGCGCGTTCTTTTACGTCAAAAGCGGAGACTGGCCGGGCAATAAACCGCATCCCCTGAAAGAGCGTACCGCCGCAGAACTCGCACGCATGCCCTCCTATTATGTCATGGATCTCGGAAAAACGATGCCCGAAACCGTCGCCCCTTTCCTGCCCTCCACCCGCGAGGTCCAGGCCTGCGCATGGCTGACCGAGGCTGAACTTGATGTGTATGCGGAAGAATATGGTCGCACTGGCTTTCAGGGGGGGCCTGCAGATTTACCGTGTTCTTGCTGATCCTGACCTGAACGCGGAGTTACGCCTGTTCTCCGGCAGGACGATTGATGTCCCTTCGCTTTTCATCGGCGGGAAGAGCGATTGGGCCACCTACTCCGCTCCGGGCGCCGTCGATCTCATGAGAACGAAAGCGGTAACACGGATGGGTGACATCGCACTGATTGACGGTGCCGGGCACTGGATCCAGCAGGAACAGCCAGAACGGCTCAGCACGCTTCTGCTCACCTTCATCAAAGAAACAGGCGGGACCGATCCCATGAGCACTTCTGGAGTTGGCACTCAGCAACCCGGGTAATGTGAGCAGACGCTGTAGCTTTCTCAGGTAATGGAATAACCAGAGAATATCCTGAAAGATTGGTCAGGCAGGCACGGTTTTCATCATCATGCCTGCGCTCCCGGCCGCCGTGCGATACCTGCGAACCAGACACGCAAGGCGGCAGCCTCGTCTGGTACTGTCACTTTCAGCCGACTGCGGACAAAGTCCAGAGTAACGAACGCGGTAATGTCTGCAATTGAAAAATTGCTCCCCGCAACATAAGGCATCTCACGCAACCGGACATCCAAATCAGCTATAAAATCGTCCACTCTTTGACGCCCACGCGTAGCAAGCTCCGGAATTTGCGCGTAACCATGCGGTCCGACCAGCGCTCGCCCTGACAATCCCGGCAGACTGTTCCGTACCGCTTCCATCGCGGCAAGATAGCCATTAATCTCCATCCGCCGATCCCACATGCCGATAATCGCGCGCTGCTCCCGCGTCGCGCCCATCAGAGGGGGATCGGGGTGCAGTTCCTCCAGATAACGGCAGATGACAGGCACCTCGCTAATCGCGGTGCCGTTGTCCAATTCCAGAACGGGAACGGTACAGGAGGGGTTGAGACTGCGGAACGCAGGCGTGAACTGCTCGCGCTGCGCCAGATCAATCGTGGTGGTCGGAACCGCCAAGCCTTTCTCGGCAATAAAGAAGCGTACACGCCGGGGGTTGGGAGCAGCAGGGTAATCATAGAGCTTCATGGAATTCAGTCCTTTGCCTGACGTTGTTCCCATTCGATATTATCTCTGAGTCCACTCCCGTCTCACCGACGGGAGACAATCCGTGGCAGGAGAACATAGGATGGATATTCACCGCCAGTCGCAAGTGTATCTGTGCCTCCATAAATGGCGGGATCACGGTTCGGGTGTGCGGCGAAGAAAAGCCCGGAATTATGCGAATTTGGCAGATCATAATCCTTCGCATGGACGATGTGCGCATCTGGTCCATACCCGAAATCCTTCCCCTGAATTGTCAGGGCAAGCCGGTATCCCTCGGGAATGACAATGCTTGTCGGTTCAGTAAACGCCACATCAATGGGGTAAAGCTTCCAGGGCGTCATTGGTTCGGAAGCCCTGTGCGGATGAAACGCGGTGTAAATGGTCGACCGCGCAGGATCAACCGCGCGCTGCGAGACGCGAAGATAGCCCAGCCCGAGCGGCACGTTCGGGTCACTGTTGCCCATGAACGTCACATCCCGCCCTTGTGGATCAATCAACCGCAGGGCCGCGAAAACATCCATGTCCCGTGTTGAGGAACTGACCCAAAGCCTGACACCGACCGGACCGGTAAATTCGGTCTCCCGTTCAAACGGCGCGGACGTAAACGTCAGGCCCTCCCCCAATCCGGGATAAGACTTGCTGGCAGTGGCCGAGACCGCCTCTGGGCTCATCGATCCTGTTGCAACATTCAGGTTCCAGCGCTCCGGATGCGTGCCCGGAAGAGGCCACGCCGAAGCATACCGCCAGCGTGTGCCATCCGGACGCCGGACCCGCACCGCTACCCGTGGCTCCTTTTCCCACCCATTATCAAGTCCTTTCAGGAAATGATCAAAAAACCGCTTCTGTAGCGCGAGCGCCTGCTCGGAATAAAATGGCGTCATATGATCGCCCGTCTGGATGCGCAGCCATTTCTGTCTGCTGGCGGCGGCGAGGTATCCCTGCGTGCTCCAGTCCGTCCAGTTGGCAACGTCGAGCAGCGGCACGGTAATCCGCGCCCCGTCCGGCGTCCGTTGCTGGTAGTAAGCGTCGTCAAAAGGATGTTTGCTGAAGGCCACTACCGGGTCAACGCGGTTCTGCTTGAGGATATCCGCGGAGAGAGGCGCTCCGGTATCCGTTCCACCCGAGATGGAATTACGCATTGGCGTCTCTGCGTTACCGTTCTGATTGGGCAACACCTGATGTGTCCACCAGAATTCCCAGGCCACATTCAGAATCCCGCCGTAATAAGCGATCTCGCGATAGATGTCATACGCTCCCTCCCACGGCAGGATCGCCGCCAGCCCCTCAGGTTGCAGCGCGGCAACCTGATACTGGTTGATCGCCTGAAATGACGTGCCAAGCAGCCCGACTTTTCCTGAACTCCACGGCTGATGTGCCGCCCAGGTGATCAGCGTGGCGTAATCCTGCGTCTCACGCGGGGAAAACGGATCAAGCACCCCCGGCGAGGCACCGGCACCACGAACATCAGCGTGGATAACGATATAGCCATTTGGAACCCAGCGCTCCGGGTCAGGCGCTTCGAAACGGATATAGCGGCAGGAAGATTTCCTGCATAAATCGGGATATTTCGCAATCAGCTTCGTCCATGATGTCTTGTAGGCAGGGGCATCCGCCATGCTCGTATCCTTGCCGTAAGGGCCCATCAGCATCAGGACCGGGTAGCGCCCCGGCTTTTCCGGGCGATAGATGTTGGCGCGCAACTGCACTCCATCGGTCATGGTGACTGGCACATCATGGTCAAAAATCATGCCGGGAACGCCGGACTTCACAGGCTCCGCCAGACCTGAACCGGCAAACCCGATAGAGAGCGCAAGGCTCAGGACAATCACTCTGCTGTATTGCATTTTCGCGTTCCTGTATCCGGCTGCCGCGGTGCGCAGTAAACAGTGCTCTACGTGCATCCGGGGCGGGCCGCTTCTTACAAGGTTTGGAACTTTTGAATTAGCGGCACTCAGGCTTCCCTGAGATCAGACTTTCCTGACCACTGAGGCCGTATGCAGGTCGGGCATGCTGAACTCTGCCGAAAGGTCAGCCATCAGGTGCGCATGAGTTGGTGCCCAGTTCAACTGCTCCCGGGTGATCCGGCTGGATACCGGATTATCCGTGCCAACAAACGGGGCCAGCCAACCGAAATGTCTGGATGCAGCTTCTCGGGAAAGACCTTCAACCCGAACCCCGAGTTGACGGCCGATGGCTTCTGCGATGTCACGAACCGGAATGCCCTCCTCGGCGACCGCATGATAACAGGCCCCACCCGCACCATTCTCCAGCGCACGCCTGAACAGCCGCGCGGCATCAAGCCGATGCACCGCAGCCCATCTGTTCTGGCCATCTCCAACATAGGCCGAGCAGTCTTTCTTGCGTGCGATGTTGGTCAAGTGCGTGACAAGACCCTGCCTGCTCCTGTCATGCACCGAGGGAGGCAGCCGAATGACCGTTGCCCTGACGCCATGAGCAACCTGCTCCAAGGCCGCCTGTTCGGAACGGCTCCTGAGGCCACCCACCGCGTCTGGGTCAGCAACATCCGTTTCACGCGCCACGCGCCCTGCGGCCATCGCCATGGTTGGAAACGCGACGACAAGCGGCCGCCCGCTCCCCCGCAACGCGCTGCCGAATGTCTCGATGGCGCGCCGGTCTGCTTCAACAGCAGCGCTCATAAACCGCTGGACAATCGCGCCCGGCCCGCCCCCGAAGAGGACACGCAGGCGGACGGCAAGGCTGGCCTGCGAGAATGCATGGAAAAATGCCGTGTGAATCACGCCATCAGCCTCTGCCGCCCCGTGACGAAGGCAGTCCAGATCCTCCATCGTGCCGCGATGAGCCTTCACGCCACGCGCCGCAAGCCTCGCCGCCCCTTCCGCCGAGCGAACAAGCCCGGTTACCTCATGGCCGGCAGCAACAAGATCATCAACAATGGCCGACCCAATGAAGCCCCCGGCACCGGTCACAAAAATACGCATGCGCCTGTCCTTTCAATGTCCGTGCCGGACAGCCAGTGTATCACTGAGCAAAATAAGTTGGCTGAGCGAGATCCTCGAGCAAGCCCAACTGCTCCGGCGCCCACCCCAGAACCGCACGCGTGTGATCACTGCTGGTCGGGGCATCCATACCGACAAAGCGGGCAAACCATCCGAAATGATCAGCGGCCTCATCAGCAGATTTCGAGACGACAGGTAACTTGAACTGGCGGCCAATCGCCTCGGCGATGTCCTTCAGCGCGATGCCTTGTTCGGCAATGGCGTGAAACGGTCCTTCCTGAACGTGATCAAGTGCAAGACGATACACCCGGGCCGCGTCGAGCCGGTGCACTGCGGGCCACCGGTTCTGCCCATCCCCGATATATGCCGAAACACCGCTCTCACGCGCGATACGGGCCAGATACGGCACGAACCCATGATCACCAACACCATGCACTGTGGGTGCAAGCCGCACTGTCGTCGCCCGCAGGCCCTGACTGAGAAGGTTTTCCACAGCAGCCTCGGACGCACGCGGGAATGCCTCCGTTACCGGAGGGGCTTTGTCCGCCTCGGTGGCCAGACGCCCCGGCGCAAGCAGGGCAACTCCGGTTGTTACAATCAGCGGCCGCTCCGTTCCCGCCAGCTCCGCGCCCAGTGCCTCAATGGCACACTTGTCGGCCGCGCAACTCTCGGCAAAATGCGCCCAGTCATGGTTGAACGCCGTGTGGATCACGGCATCGGACTGCCGCGCCGCAGCCCGCAGTATGTCCAGATTTTCAATGACTCCGCGCACGACCTGAGCGCCGGTTGCGGCAAGTTTGTCGGCACCCGCATCGGAACGCGCAAGGCCCGTAACCACGTGGCCCGCCGCAATAAGCTCGGCAACCACAGCTGAACCGACCCACCCCGTAGCCCCTGTAACAAATACCCGCATGACTGATCTCCCTGACTATGCGGCACCAAAATATTGCGTTGAATACGAACGATCAACAACGTATCGTCCAAATTTGGTTGTTGATCGTCCGGAAACCTCCCCCATGGATCCCTTGTCAGAAATTTTGTCGCTGCTCAGGCTGCGGAGCTATATCTCCGGCGGTTTCGATGCCGGTGGGAAATGGGCGGTACAGTTCGGCGCACATGAGGGAATTAAGTTCCAGGCCGTGATCGCGGGCCAATGCTGGGTTATGGTCGAAGGGATGTCCGAGCCGCAGAAAATTGTCGCCGGGGAAGGCTTCCTGCTTGCAAGAGGAAGACCCTTTTGTGTCGCGAGTGATCTCTCGGTCCCGCCTGTCGATATCCGCACGCTGCTGCCCCCGGTTCCTGATGGACGCATCGTGACCTATAACACTGGCGGGGAATTTCTGAGCATCGGTGGGTTTTTCACACTTGCTGATGACCAGACCGACCTGCTTTTGAAAATGCTTCCGCCACTCATCCATATTCGCGAAGAGCCGAACCGTATGACGTTGCGTTGGTGTGTGGAGCGCATGCGGCAGGAGCTACAGGACCCGCAACCCGGCGGATTCATCGTCGCCCAACAACTCGCCACGCTGCTTTTGGTGCAGGCCCTGCGGCAGCATCTATCGGATGAACAACGCGGCGGCGTCGGCTGGCTCTACGCCCTTGCCGATAAACGATTAGGGGCGTCAATTACCGCCATTCACAGCACCCCTGCCCGTCGATGGACGCTTCAGAGCATGGCCGAAGCAGCGGGCATGTCGCGCACGTCCTTTGCCGCGGCATTCAGGCAGACAGTGGGGTTATCCCCCATGGATTATCTGACGCGCTGGCGCATGACACTCGCGGCAGAAAAATTGATCCACACCCGGCAGTCTGTCGCATCAATCGCCTACTCTGTTGGCTATGACTCAGAAAAATCCTTCAGCACCGCATTCCGGCGCGTAAGGGGATGCCCACCCCGCGAATTCACCCGCCGCCAGCGTGCGGCATCGCCTGAAGCAGGTTCAGGTAACCTTGTGGAATCACCAGAAGAATTGCACTCTTCCATACCTGATTTTGCTCTTTCATACTGAAAGCATGATGTGGAAAGAGTTCAGGAGGCTATCAGGCATTCAAACCGGAGAGCCTCCCGTTCATCCCGCCGTGAGGCGACATTGTTCTGTCCACGGCATATCGCTGATGAACCGTCTGTTCACGGTCCAGCGTTGTATTGGCCAGCCCACTCACACCGAGGCTGACACGGGATTGGAAATAGTCTCCCAATTCTGAACACTGCGGCGCTCCAGCATACGCGCATGCCACGTATGGAGTGCCGTAAGCTCTGCCGGAATTTCCAGCTTCACGATATTGGCGAAGACAAAACCTCCGATCAGGGCGATATCCGCCATTGAAAATGTGTCCCCCGCCACATAAGGCTGGGCTTTCAGCACTTCGTTGAAATAGTGCGCGCCACGCAGGGCCTTGTCACGCATGCGCAGCCCCCACTCCCGGTTCTGATAGTGTTCCACATCGGGGCCAAGCCCCGGAGTGGCATGGTGAAAATACACGCTGATGGCGTCAAGAAATTCGATTTCCACACGCTTGTTCATCATATGGATCACGCCCTTGTCACGAGGCGTGACGCCTGTCAGAAGCGGGGTCGGCCCAAGACTGTCGAGATACATCGTGATGGCCGTACATTCGGCAATATAGGTGCCATCCTCAATCTGAAGCACCGGCAGGGTGCCGGAATAGTTCTTTGCCAGAAACTCCGGCTTCTTGTGCTCCCCTTTCCACAAATCAACCGATACAAAGCGGACCTGATCCAGCAGGTTCAGTTCCTGAACGGCAATCCGCACGCGTGCAGGATAAGGACCATTATACCAATCGAAAATCGTAAGCATTTTTCACTCCATTTTTCATCTGTTGCATGATGGTGCGGTAAGTCTGCATGTTGTTTCCACACCCTCAACTCTGCTCTGGCCTCGGGCCGATAGCACTCAGAAGGTCAACGCCACGCCACAAAGTTCCCATCTCCCTTCAGAACGAGTAGACCGGTCGCCTAGTAATGCTATAGAGGGAACGATACGTATCCCGGCTAAGTGTTGGTCAGTAGATGTTCGGTTGCCGCCATCGCTTCCTCAAACGATTTGCCTTCACGCGTGATCTTGTACATCACACTCGCACCCATCCACAGTTGATAAAGCGTCTCGGCCAGATGGTGAGGGATACGCGTGCTGGTTATGGACCCATCCCTCACGCCTCCCTCAATCACACACCCCATGCGTTCAATAATTGCCGATGTCCCTTTTTTCAGGGCAAGGCGCATCTCCTCGGACATATCCGAGACTTCAGCCCCCAGCTTTACGGCAAGGCACTTCGCGTCCGGGTCCTCCTGCTCCTGATTTTTGCGCCAGAACTGGCAATAGGACAGGAGCCTATTCCGACCGTTCTCCTGTGGCGCGAACAAAATTCCATCGATTTCAGCAAGATACTTGCTGAAATAATGGTCGAGAAGGTCTACCCCAAACGCTTCCTTGGATGAAAACCAGTGGTAAAAAGACCCTTTGGGAACACCTGCGCTGGCCAGAATGTCCTTGAGGCCGACACCTGAAAACCCTTTAGCCGCAACGAGACGCTGTGCCGTGTCCAGAATATGCAACTTCGTACCCGTAGACCGGCCAAGAGAACTCACGGCGCACATGCCTCTCTGCTTTATCTGTCAAACAAACAGTATCGTTACTAGACGACCGGTCCAATATTCTAATTTAACGCACCGCCGTCAAGTGGAAAATATCTCTCCCCCATTTTTGCAGATCAGCGGCGACAGTCAATAATCTGGCCCGCGTTATCATTCGTCAGGCGTGTGTTCTGCTCTTTGCGGGATGATCATGTGTGGAGTAGACGCTTTTGCGCCCCCTCGCTCACCAGACAAACATATCCGCATATTCTCATAGCTGAATCAGAAGGCAGTCTTACAAGTTATACGTGATAGGTTTACGACTTTCCTCTACCACTCAGCGAATTTTAACAAAATTTGCCGCGCCCCGAATAATCCCCCGCGTTACGGGCCGCACTTCCGGTTTTACCACATGCACCGACGTTTCATCAGGGGATTCAGCGCCGAATACAGCTTCAATGCTGCGGATGCAGGTTGCGACAGACTCATCCGCCAGCCGATAATACACCTGTTTGGCCAGCCGACGCGAACTCACCAGTTCCGCCTTACGGAGTTCTGCGAGTTGCTGGCTGAGTGTTGGTTGCCCGATTGCCGTTGCCGCATCGATATCTGAAACCGACTTCTCCCCTTCAAGCAGCAAAGACAAGATCATCAACCGTTGAGGTTGAGCAAATTTACGTAGCTTGTCCGCAGCAAGATCCGCCTGCGGCCGGGACTTCCACAAGTCCCTCATGGAGCGCTCCGGCAAAACCAGTCGATATCGCCAGAAGACTGTTCATCGGCAGGCAAAAGCAAGGGCTGTTCAGGCTGCCAATCAGCAGGAGCGAGCCTTTCCCCGGAATAAGAGGCCTGTAGCGCCGCTACCATACGTATCATTTCGCTAATGGAGCGGCCGATTGTGAGCGGATAGTGAGTAATTGCCCGCACAATACCATTCGGATCGATAAAATACGTCGCGCGCATATCCGCACTATTGGCAGAATGCTCGTTGATCATACCATAGGCATAACCAATCTGCATCGACGGATCTTCAATGATGGGGAACGGAATTTCTATCCCGAAAAGTTCCCGGATCGCGCGCGTCCATGCCAGATGGGAATAAAGACTATCGACAGACAAACCCAGCACAGCGCAATTCATTGCGGTAAACTGGTCGTGCTTCTTTGCCAAAGACACGAATTCCGTCGTGCAGACCGGGGTGAAATCTGCCGGATGCGAGAAAAAAATCAGCCAACGACCACGATAGTCCGATAAGCGGAGCGTGCCGTGGGTAGAGCGCGCTTCAAAATCCGGCGCAACATCGCCCATGCGTAATACGCGGGCCAGATGCTGATGCGTCTCGTCGGTCATTCGCAATATCACAAAATCCAAAATTGCTGTTGGAGCTTTTTACACCAAGAGCCATTTGGTGCAACCCGATTACACACTTACATTGTCTTACAATAATTAACTACAAGTATATCGATATATTTCTCCTCACCTATACCCAATCTCCATCCAGTTCACGGCAATGATGCCATCGGCTTGATTCAAACAAAGAAGAGAAAATGGCGTAAAAACAACCACGTCAGCTTCCTCTCCCTCCCCATCTACCAGTTCACCCCAAAATGAAGCGCGCACTCCAGCACAGGCTCGCGACTGCGAAGCTCCAGAATACACCTGGCAGCCCCCGTCACGACTTCCATACCCAATGACCGCCCCACCCATGAGAGAGTGATCCACGCCTCCCTTCACCATGCACATTATCATATATATCGGTATTTATGTAATTCATATTTTTGCATATCACTCACCCAACAACAAGGATGCCACAAAAATACATCATAATATTGTTTTTATTATATAATATGTCAAAAATCTGGAAGTGATCCACACGCACCCATCTCGTTGACATTCATATTTAATGAGTTTAACGGTTTCCGATGTCTAGAGGGAGAGGTCGCCGTGAGGCGTTCGAACCCGTTTTGCTCTCGATCATGAAATGCAGCAGATCATGCAGGACCGTGGTACGCACACACTTCCAGGGCTCATCCGCCTCTCGGCCATCCCTCTTGGCGTGGCGATTGGTCTGGGGGGTGTCTGTGCAGCTTTGCTGGTGGTGCAGATGGGATGCCTCGCCCGGATCGTGGATGATCTGGCGTTCCGCTCTCATCCCTTCAGCGCGGAACATGCCCTCATTAGCTCCCTTCTCGCAGCCACGCTTGCGCGATGCCTCCTGCAATGGTGTGCAGACATGGCGGGAGAGCGCGCCGGAATTCTGGCTGTCTCCTCTTTAAGGCAGCATCTTTTCCGGCACCTGTTCCGGGTAGGGCCAGTCGGCCTGGCCGGTGAGGAAACCGGGGCGATTGCAACCGCCCTTACGGACGGGATCGACACGCTTCACCCCTACATTGCCCAGTATCTGCCGCGTGCTGCGGCCATGGTGGTCCTGCCGCTCCTCATTCTCGGCGTTGTCGCCGGGCTGGACGGGTGGAGCTTCCTCATTCTTGCCTGTACCGGCCCCCTGATTCCTGTTTTCATGGCGCTGGTCGGGTTTCGGGCACAGGCCATGATGGACCGGCAATGGACACAGCTCCTTCTGCTCGGATCATCCTTTCTGGACTCCTTGCAGGGGCTGACAACATTGCGGCTCTTTGGCCGTGCCCGAGAGCGTGTTTCTCTGGTCATCCAGATGGCGGAAGGCCACCGCCAGAGCACAATGCAGGTCATGCGCGTCGCGTTTCTGACGTCTGCCGTACTGGAGTTTTTCTCCAGTCTGGCCATTGCCCTTGTGGCCATTGTATTCGGAGCACGTCTGCTTACGGGACATGTGACTTTTTACACGGCCTTTTTCGTTTTGCTGCTGGCACCGGAGTATTTCGCGCCCCTTCGCGCCTTTTCCGCCAGCTATCACGCCCGTCAGAACGCCGTTTCAGCCATGACGCGTCTTTCCGCCCTGATGGCACTGCCGGAACTTCAGGGCGATGCGCCCTCCTCCCTCCCCTCAGCCCCCCTTGCCACCATAATCTGCCGTGATCTCCGGACTGGTTATGGTGATGGCCCGGACGTTCTCCTGTCCCTGTCCGCCACGTTCGGCTCTGATGTGTTGTCAGTGATAACGGGGGCCAGCGGAAGCGGAAAAAGCACGCTGATACGCCTCCTGCTGGGCATGATGCCCGTGCGCTCCGGCAAAATTTCCGGGCTTGATGAGGCTGGACACCCCATTCCTCAAAAGGCGTGGAAAATCGGCTGGGTACCCCAGGCTCCCACTCTTCTGGATGGAACGATTGCGGATACGCTCCGGCTGGCGGCACCGGACGCTGATATTGAACACCTGCGAAAAGCCGCTTCCCTGGCTGGTGTTCTGACCTTCATCGAAAACCTTCCCGATGGTTTTGATACGAAGGTTGGAGAGCACGGCGCAGCGCTGTCTGGTGGAGAAATCCGCCGCCTTGTTCTGGCACGTGCTCTGCTGACAGACCCTCAGGTTCTGGTTTTTGACGAACCAACCGCGGATCTCGACCCCGAAAATGCCGCGCGTGTCGCCGCTTCCATACAGCGTCTGGCACAGGGGCGCATTGTTATCGCCATCTCCCACAGGCCGGATGTTCTGAGCCGCGCGGGGCAGGTTCTGTGCCTGAGGGATGGTCGACTTGTGCCGGAAATGGACAAAGGGATTGCAGCATGAGTGATCTGTCCCGCCTTCTGCGCCTCACCCGGCCTCTCAAAGGCATGCTATGGTTGGGATTTATCCTTGCCTGCCTGGCTAGTCTTGCAAATTTCGGGCTTCTGTTTCTGTCCGGCTGGTTACTGGCCGGGGCCGCCGCCGCAGGGCTTGGCGGCATAGCGACACAGAACCTGTTCAATCTGTTCATGCCCGCCGCTGGTGTGCGTTTTTTCGCGACCGTGCGCATTCTCGCCCGTTACGCCGAACGGCTGGTGACGCACGATGCCGCGCTGCGCGTTGTCAGTGTTCTGCGTGGGTGGAGTTTCGAACGCCTTATTCCCCGTTCTCCACTTTTGGAAACCCGACATCGGAGTGGTGATATTCTGGCCCGCTTCGTGGGGGATACGGACCGGATGGGCCAGTTCCCGCTTGATGCTCTGCTGCCATTTGGTGTCGCGGCCGTCTGCAGCACGATCAGCGTTCTGATCATGGCGCTGTTTTCCGTGCCAGTTGCCCTTCTGATGGCTCTCACCCTGCTCCTGATCGGTGCCGCAGCGCCATTCCTCGCGGGAAAACCGGTGGACAGGATCATGCAGGCATATGCCAAGGCTGCGGATGCCCTTCGGGCCGATAGCGTTGAGACTGTGCAGGCTCTGGGAGACATTGCATTCTGTGGCGCGACAGAACGGACGCTGAAGCGGCTGGAGGCCTATCAGACCAGCCTCTCGGCCGGACAATACCGCCTCGCCGCGATCACGCATGCCGCAAGGCAGAGCGTGGCCTTCATCGGCATGCTGACAGCAGCCGGCGTGATCGGTCTGGCCGCCAACGCCCTGCAGCACCACAGGCTTTCCGCAGCAGAACTGCCGATGCTGGCTCTGGGCTGTCTGGCTGCCTTCGAGCAGGTTTCCGGGCTTATCCCCGCGCGGCAGGCTTTGGGGCGGGCCATGCTCTCCGCACGGCGCGTCTTTGCCCTGTGTGATATGCCCCCTCCTGTCCCGCAACCTGAGCGCACTCCTCCACTTCCGCTCACGCCTGATCTGACCATGCAGGACGTAACTCTTGCCTATCCCGGCTCTCACGTGCCTGTCCTGCACGGCCTCTCTCTTTCCGTGCAGGCCGGGGAGCGTGTCGGCATTATCGGGCCATCTGGTGAAGGCAAGAGTTCTCTGGGGCGTCTGCTCATGCGGCTTGCAGAATACCAGCGGGGCTCCGTTTGCTTCGGAGGCGTCGATCTGCGCACGCTGAGCACGCAAACCCTCTCCGGGCGCGTGGGGGTTCTCTCCCAGACTTTTCACCTGCAACAGGGCAGCATCCGCCATAATCTGCGGATCGCCTGCCCGGATGCGGATGAGAACGAGATGTGGGCCGCCTTACAGGCCGCCCATCTCGATACGGAAATCCGGGCCATGACAAAAGGACTGGATACACGTGTAGGGGAGCACGGTGTGTGCCTGTCCGGCGGTCAGGCACGGCGGCTGGCTGTCGCGCAGATCATTCTGCGCAGGCCCGCATGGCTTTTGCTTGATGAACCGACTGAAGGCCTGACGCCTGAAGCGGGTCAGGCACTCATCGGCTCCCTTCTGATGGCGCTCCCGGCCGCCACCGTGCTGTGCATAACGCACCGCCCGGAACCCCTCACATTCATGAATCGCGTGTTGCGCCTTGAAAATGGCCAACTGCACCCGAGGGAGATACCAGCGCACCCCACCCCATGACACCCCTCCCCCAACAGTTTCCCTCAATACTTTAATTCCTGATATCAGGAGTATGAAACAGTGGATTTCATCAGCAATCAGGTCGTCGAACTCTCGCGCTTCCAGTTCGCGCTGACGGCCCTCTATCACTTCATGTTCGTGCCGCTGACACTCGGCCTGACCTTCATGCTGGCTGCCATGGAGACGGTCTATGTCGTTACCGGCCGCCGCATTTACCGCGACATGGCCCAGTTCTGGGGCAAACTTTTCGGCATCAACTTTGCCATCGGCGTGGCGACTGGCCTGACGATGGAATTCGAGTTCGGCACGAACTGGTCCATGTATTCCCACTTTTTTGGGGACATGTTCGGAACGCCTCTGGCCATTGAAGGGCTGATGGCGTTCTTTATGGAATCAACCTTCGTTGGCCTCATGTTTTTCGGGTGGGACCGCCTGAGCAAACAGGCGCATCTGGCTATCACCTATCTCGTGGCGCTGGGGTCCAACCTCTCCGCCTTGTGGATCCTGATTGCCAACGCCGGCATGAATGTGCCCGAAGGCGCACATTTCGATGCAGACACCATGCGCATGCAGTTTGACAGCTTTGTGAGCGTTGTCTTCAGCCCGGAATCACAGTCCAAGTTCGTGCATACCTCCGTGGCGGGCTATGTCGCGGCGTCCATGTTCGTCATGGGGATCAGCGCGTTCTATCTGCTGCGCGGGCAGCATCGTGAGCTTGCGGTCCGCTCCTTCAGAATGGCCGCCATTTTCGGCATCATCTCGTCTGTCGCCGTCATCACGCTGGGGGATGTTCTGGGCAGAATGGACTATGAGCGGCAGCCGACGAAAATCGCGGCAATCGAGGGCATCTGGCATACGACAAAGCCGCCTTTTGAGCCGTGGATCATCGCGGCCCTCCCTGATGATGAAAAGCAGGTCAATCACTTCGAAATTGGCATTCCCTATGTTCTGACCCCGCTGATCACGCACAGCTTTAACCAGCCCGTGCTGGGCATGCATGAACTGGAAGACCAGGCGGGACCACGCATCCGCTCCGGGATTATCGCCCTGACAGCCCTGCGCCATTATGGCGAAACGCATGACAAGGCAGATCTGGATCTTTTCAATGCACATCAGGATGATATGGGATTTGGCTTTCTTGCCACACGTCATGCCCCCAATCAGGATGTGACCACCATCCCCGCAGAG
The DNA here is from genome assembly GCF_011516935.1 of Acetobacter farinalis. Classification (GTDB taxonomy): domain Bacteria; phylum Pseudomonadota; class Alphaproteobacteria; order Acetobacterales; family Acetobacteraceae; genus Acetobacter; species Acetobacter farinalis. The sequence goes on along the minus strand of NZ_WOTF01000005.1, from coordinate 33,419 downwards.
CAGCTTGACACTGTGGTGAAGCAAACCCAGCCGGATATTCTTCCAAATGTGTTTGTTGTGTTCTGGTCATTTCGCTTCATGGTTTTTCTGGGCACCTATTTCTTCGCCCTGTTCGCCATTGCATCCCTGCTCAGCCTGAAAAACCGTCTTGAAGCCAACCGGTGGCTCCTGAAGGCGGCCATGTGGTCCATCCCCCTGCCGATCCTGGCAACCGAGTTCGGCTGGATTACGGCTGAGGCGGGCCGCCAGCCGTGGACGGTTTTCAACAAGCTGCCGACATTCCTGTCCGCCTCAAACCACAGCACCGGATACATGATTTTTTCACTGGCTGGCTTTGCCTTGCTCTACAGCGTGTTCATTGCCGCCGAACTGTATCTGATGTTTCGCTTTGCCCGTCTGGGGCCTGACGAGCACGGAGCACATGCCACGCCGGAGCACCTGTTCTCCGCCATTCAGGGCGGGAATGCCTGAGATGTCGGCTTTATCCTTTTTCCTGAAACTCCAGAGATCCTGATATGGCAACTTATGCAATTCTGAAGCTCATCTGGACCGGCCTGCTCGGTGTTCTGTTCATCGGGCTTGGCACAATGGTCGGCATGGATATGGGCGTCGGCACGCTGCTGCGTTTCGTGGGGCGGACTGACGGCGAACGCCGCACGGCACTCAACATCATCGGGCCGCACTGGGATGGGAACCAGGTGTGGTTCATCCTCGGCGGGGGTGCGATTTTCGCCGCGTTCCCGACGCTGTACGGCACATCGTTCTCGGTTTTTTACGTTGTGATGATCCTGCTGCTCTTCAGCATGATCCTGCGGCCCGTTGCGTTTGAATATCGCTCCAAGGCGGACAGCCGCCACTGGCGGGCAAGCTGGGATATCACCTTTCTGATCTCGGGCTTTCTTCCGATGTTTGTCTACGGGGCAGCATTTGGCAATATTCTCGAAGGGGTGGGCTACCACTTCCTATGGACCGGGCAATATGTGCAGGATGAATCCTTCCTCTCCTACCTCATCAACCCGTTTGCCATCCTGTGCGGCCTGCTGTCCGTTGCCCTGAGCGTGCAGCAGGGTGGCGCCATGCTGATGCTCCGTTCCGAAAACCCGATCTATAGCCGCGCACGGGCCTATGGTTCTACTGCCGGCTTTGTGGCGGCGGCCCTGTTCGTGATCGGCGGGGTCTGGATTGCATATATGCCGGGCTTCAGTCTGACATGGCTGCTTGACTCCGCCATGCCGGCCAATCCGCTGCGCGGTCAGACCGTGGCAATCCATCAGGGCGCATGGCTCGATAATTATCACGCACACCCGATCCTGTGGCTGCTGCCGGTTCTGGGGACCTCCTGCATGCTTGCAGAAGCCCTGATGCTGCGCGCCGGCCGCCCGGCAATCGGCTGGTGGCTGGGTGTTGGCGCGTGGGTTGGCACAATCGGCACCGTTGGTGCGGCCATGTTCCCGTTCCTGATGCCGTCCATCACGAAGCCGGACCAGAGCCTGACGGTGTGGAATGCAACAGGAAGCCTTTACGGCCTGACCTGCATGCTCGTGGTAACCGCCATTTTCGTGCCGATTATCCTGTCCTACACCTCCTGGTGTTACTACGTCATGCGCGGGCGTGTGCGGGTGCAGGATATTGTCAATGATCCCCATAGCTACTGAGAGGAAACGGCCATGAAACTCCTGAGACTGGCAGGCCTTGCACTGGCCCTTGTTATCGCGCTCCTGTTCGCCGTTTTTGTGGGCGATCAAGGACCATGGTACTTCGCCTGGGTTGTCGGAACCGTGATGATCGTTCTGATCTCCGGGGCCGGTACAATCCTACTGGATGCACAGGAAGAAAACATCAGCCAGAAGGAAAACACACCATGATGGGTGGTCTTGAAGCGTATATTTTCTTTGTTCCGTTCTTTTATCTGGCAATTTATTGCGTTGCCTATGTTTTCATGAAGAACGTTATAAAATAGCCTTATAAATTCTCGGAAAATCTCCATTTCAGCATTTTCCGCAACACCCCACCCCGGAGCGAAGTCCACTCATGCACAGCATCCTGCATGAGCAAGCGCTCCGGGTTTTTCCAATATTATTCTGGAGTTATCGTGAGTGGTGAACCGCCGGAAGAGAGCTCTCCCGGCACGCCTTCCACCATACTCGGTGGCCTCAGGGCGTAAGGCGTTCCACCAGCCACGCAGTAAGATCGGTAATTTCTGCGCCTATGATCTCATGGGCCATCGGATAGACATGCCAGGCAATGTCATGCCCCTCGGCACGCAGCCAGTCCCGTGCATGGCGCGCAGCCGCCAGCGGCACAATCGTGTCACCCTCACCATGCGCCAGAAACACAGGTGTCGTCCGGTTGGCCTCCGTTGCCTCCTGTCCCGTCTGCCCGGCAAGCGGCAGATAACCAGATAGACCCGCAATTCCCGCCAGAGGGAATGGGTAACGCAACCCGGTCATCAGTGACATCGCACAACCTTGGGAAAACCCGCCGATCACGATGCGTCGGGACGGAATACCACGCGCAATTTCCTGATCGATCAGACCAGCAAGATAGGCCTGAGCATCACGCAGCCCTGGCTCATCTTCACGCAGAGACAAGTCAGCGGTGAGAAGGTCATACCACGCTGGCATACGCTCGCCCCCGCAGACCGAAACCGGCCGGATAGGCGCATTGGGGAAAATGAACCGAACCGGGCCAATGGCGCGCAGGTCGAGCGCCTGAGCCATGGGCGCCAGATCCTGACCACTTGCCCCCAGACCGTGAATAAGGATGATTGATGCGGTGGGATTTTGTCCGGTCTCGACCTCCAGCGCGTTCAGCGGCTTCATTCCCTGTTCTCCTTCTCCAAAGACGTTCGTGACTCTTGATGAAACTATGATACGAATATAATCGTATTATTTCAAGCACGCGGAGCCTCTCATGAAACTCGAAATCTGGTCCGACTATGCCTGCCCCTACTGCTACATCGGCAAACGATTTCTGGAAGCCGCTCTGGCCGAATTCGAACATGCCAGTGAGGTCGAGATCATCTTCCGGGCCTTCGAACTTGATCCGACATCAGGCCCGACAGTGACCACCACAACGCTCGACCGCATCATGCGAAAATACGGCAAAAGCCGGAGTGACGCTCAGGCGATGATTGACCATATCACCTCCATGGGCGCGCGATGCGGCCTCGATATGCGCTACGCCTCTGCCCGCTACACCAATACCTTCGACGCGCACCGGTTGACCAAATTCGCCGAGCAGCATGGCCGCGGCGCGGAGATGACGGAACGGCTGTTCCGGGCCTATTTCACCGACACTCTCCCCCTCGCCGACCATGATGTGCTGGCAGGCTTGGCGGAGGATGTCGGCCTTGAAGGGGCCGCCGTGCGCGCCATGCTGACGGGTAGCGACTTTGCCGAAGATGTCAGACGTGATGAAACCCGCGCGTCACACGCAGGTATTCACGGTGTGCCCTTCTTTGTTTTCAATGGTGTCTACACGCTTTCAGGCGCGCAACCGAAAGCGCAGTTGCTGGCCGCGCTGCGCCAGTCGTGGAACGAAGCCCACAAAACAGCGGCCGAGGGCCCTGCCGACGGCCTGAGCTGTGACAGCACGGGATGTGTCATCCCGCCTTCCGGCTCTAAGGCGCCCTGAGCAAAAGCCGTTCCGCCGGTGTTCCCGTCAGGCAGGCGCACTCTGACGGGAGCGGTCGTATTCAGCGATCGTCTCCTGTGTGAGCGGATCGCTGGTGAGTGGGCCAAGAATGGAGGCCAGCAGGCCGGGAAACCGACTGTCCAGATCTTCTCGCCGCAGTTCAAGACGGTATGCCCGGCCGATATGCCGCTGCCATACCACCCCGCTGTCACGCAGGGTGCGCCAGTGGTGCGTCATGGTAGATTTCGGAATCTGCGGCAGCACATCACAGCAGGGGTGCTCACCCCCCACAGAAATTGTCCGTACCGCAGCCAGACGGATGGGGTGACCCAATGCCGTCAGCACGGCTTCAAGCCGGATATCCTCACGTTTTGGATGGCGTGCATGCATGTGTGGAGTGGTACGCGTATCATGGGAGCAGGTCAAGAAAACGCTGCTTTGCCTCTTAATGTCTGAGTACGGAAACGCTCAGGATATGCGCAGGCGGAGCACCGCTGATACACACGGCGATGGCACTTTGGAGCACGCATCCCCCGCCAGAAAAAGCCTTCTTCCATGGTCTACCAGCACCGTGGCGTCAAATCCGCGCAATAAACCCCGAAGGTGTGTCATCGGTAGGATCAACAAACACAACGTCATCCGGTGCCCGACGGGGTGTGTCGATGGCGAGGAAAATAACGGGATTACTCAGAATGCGCGGCAGTGCATGCACGGCACGCCGCGGAAAAACCAGAAGATGGCCGGGGGCAAATGGCGCTTCCTCAGCGGGATCATCAATCCAGAATGTCCCTTCTCCAGAGAGAACATGGAGCACTTCATCACACTGGGTATGATAATGGGGCGGCACATCACGATAAATCCGGAAAACCCTGATACTGGCTTCCGGTTTGTCCGTAAGATAGGTATCCAGAAGCAGTGTCTCCGCTGTTTCAGGGAAAACCGCAGCAATTTTATTGAGATCGAACCGACCACCCGTCCGGTTGAGGGTCATCAGGTGTTCTTCTTCAATCATGAGCAAAACTCTTCATTTTTCGGAATTTTCTTTCTAGCGTCTGTATCGGCAGACAGATGCTGCGCAGGGCTTGGCCACCTTCCTCGGCCCAGATGTGCGTGAAGGCAAAATCGTCTAATGCCTCCACGCCATCTCCCCATGACAGACGCCCATTATCGGGAAATTTTCCCCTCAGTACTGCGGTTGCACAGTCTGGCAGCCGCAGTACTAAGGGCCATCTTTCAGGCAGGAAATCCTTCCAGAACAATCTTCCCTTTGGCCCGACCACTTTCAATCAACGCGTGAGCCTCACGCAAAGCGGCCGCGGTGATCGGGCCGAGATTTTTACCAAGCGTGGTGCGCAGACGCCCTTCATCTACAAGGCGGGAGACTTCGTTCAGAAGCTTTCCCTGCGCACCCATATCCGCCGTTCCGAACAGTGAGCGCGTGAACATCAGTTCCCAGTGCAGGGAGAGACTTTTTCTTTTAAACGGCACGGCATCCAGTGTCGCCGGATCATCAATCAGGCCGAAATGCCCCTGCGGGGCAAGCAGTTCAACGATTTCCGACAGATGCTGCTCAGTCTGCGTTGTGGAGAACACAAAGGTGGGTGCGCTGATGGGAAGGGCCGCAACCTGCGCCGCCAGGGGCTTGCTATGGTCTACCACATAATGTGCCCCGAGGGATTTGACCCACTCCTGCGTTTCCGGGCGGGATGCTGTGGCAATAACCGTGAGATCACCCAGAACTCGTGCAAGCTGAATGGCCACGGAACCGACCCCACCTGCCCCACCGATAATCAGAATAGACGGCGTCACGCCGGGAGTGGGTTGACGGATGTTCAAGCGGTCAAACAGCATTTCCCAGGCGGTAATGGCTGTCAGCGGCAAGGCCGCGGCTTCAGCCCAGTTCAGGGTGCGGGGTTTGCGCCCGACAATCCGTTCATCAACCAGATGAAACTCGGCATTGGTTCCCGAACGATCAATCGCGCCGGCATAAAACACCTCATCCCCAACAGCGAACTCCGTCACGTCCGCCCCGGTCCCGACAACAACTCCGGCAGCATCCCACCCCAGAACCTTCCATTGGCCTGCCTCAGGCGCAGCCCTGAGGCGCACTTTGGTATCGACCGGATTAACCGAGACAGCCTTGATCTCCACCAGCAGGTCACGTCCTGATGGGGTGGGTTTCGGCAGGTCAATATCCTGAAGAGAAGCGGGATTTTCGATCGGAAGAGACGTCTGATAGCCGACGGCACGCATGATTTCTGCTCCTTGGTTGAGTAAGGATGAGACTGCGCATTATGCTGCATTTAAACAAGAACGCACTTTTAACGCACATAGTATCGGAATTGATACCGTCATGACCCGTATTCGTCACACATCGCTCGCGTGCAGCCCCGGTTGCGCTGTCGAGGCTACGCTTCAGCTCATCGACGGGAAATGGAAAGGGGTGATCCTTTATCACCTGTTTGAAGGCACTCTACGCTTCAATGCCATCCGCAAACGCCTGCCCAACATCACCCAGAGAATGCTGACAGCACAGCTTCGCGAACTGGAGCGTGACGGCTTCGTGCTCCGCACGGTTTACCCCGAAGTGCCACCAAAGGTGGAATACAGCCTGACCGCCCGGGGGCGAACGCTGGAACCGGTTATCATGGCTCTCAAGGCATGGGGGGACGAAAATGCCGCATTCAGACCTGCGTGAGATGGATGCAGACCTTTGTTCCACAGGAGATTTCAGAATAGCCGGCAGGGTTGCCCTACAAGTTCGACTGAATTGCCCCGGGTTTTGTGGAGACGTTCTTTATCTGAACCAAGCGGCTAATGCACGTGATTTCTGTTGTGCATAAAAGCGAGCCTCAGCTTCTGCTGGGGGGATGTTTCCAATGGAGGACAGGATCTGTCGATGATTGACCCGTTTAAGTGTTGCCAGCTCAACAGCTTCCCTGTTTTTCCATGGTCCTTGCCGATAGATGAGTTCGGTTTTGTAAAGCCCGTTAATGGTCTCCGCCAGGGCGTTATCATAGGAATCCCCAACGCTTCCGACAGAAGCAACGAGACCCGCTTCAGCCAGTCTTTGCGTGTAGCGAATGGACACATATTGACAGCCGCGGTCAGAATGGTGGGTCACTTTTCCCTCAGGCCGCCTCTGGCACAGAGTTTGATCGAGGGCATCCAGCACGAAGTCGGTATGGGCCGTTGAGGAGACACGCCAGCCCACAATAACCCGCGCGAATACATCAATGATAAAGGCCATATAAACAAAGCCCTGCCAGATGGAAAGTAGAGTAGGAAGCGCATATGCGCTTCCCCTCTCCGAACCGTACGTGCGCCTTTCAGCGCATACGGCTCTCCGTTCAGGCTCGGCTTAAAGCCATTGCCACATCATGATAACGGGAGGTGACCGTGCTCCGTGCTTCGTCCCTGAAGATATAGGGGTTTTGCTCGGGGTTCCGCCACCGGAATTGTGCTTTCGGGCTCGCGACGAGCCGTCGCAGCGCCTTTCCGACAGGATTGCCTTGTTCGCTTCGTCCATAGACCAGCCAAGTCTTGGACTGGCTCATCTCCGGCACGCGATACCATTTTCGCATCAGAGGCCTGATACGGGAACGATATTTCTGCGCCAGCCAGTGCGCCAGTTTCCAGAACACGACAGTGTCGATGCGCCGGAATGTGCGCGCTGTGAAGTCCGTGAACCGGTAGAATGCCGCCCATCCTGCCAAGCGACGGTTCAGGGAGGCAACCATGTCAACCGCATTGATATCGTGATGTCCAGTGAGTGCCTCGGTCAGTCCGTGAACAAAGGCCTTGGCTTTCTCCTTGGGTATTGTCGTGACCACGGACATACGCCCGCGTGATCCCCGTTTCCGAATGATCCGATTTCCCAGAAAGACAAAACCGTCGTCAACATGGGTGATATGGGATTTCTCCATATTCATCTTCAGTTTCAGACGGTTTTCCAGAAAATCCCGGCATTCCTCACGGATGGTCTCGGCATGTGCCTTTGTCCCTTTGACGATAACGACAAAATCATCGGCATAGCGACAATAGGCAACAGCGGGTTTCCACTGCCGGTTCTCACGAACCGTGATGGGCCGTTGCTGCTGTATGCCAAAATTCCAGGCCCAACGGTCCTTTCGCGCTTTGTGGCTCAGGTATTTCGTCTCAAGCCATGTATCAAACTCATGGAGCATGATATTGGACAGAAGTGGCGACAGAACGCCACCTTGCGGAACACCCTCGCTGGCCGCCACGAACAGACCACGCTCGATGTGGCCTGCCTTAAGGATACGCCAGAGCAGATCAATGAACCGATCGTCCATTATCCGCCGCCGGGTGCTGCGAAGAAGCAGCCTGTGATGGACAGTGTCGAAGTAGCTCGCAAGATCACCTTCGATGACCCAGCGTCCCCTCGTGTCACTGCCATCCTGAAGCTGCAATTTCACGGTCCGGACAGCATGATGCACGCTGCGTTCCGGTCTGAACCCGTAGGACAGACGATGGAAATCGCTTTCCCATATTGGGTCCATGACCATCAGCATAGCGCGTTGGACAATGCGGTCTGTCAAGGTCGGAATACCCAACGGGCGCTGCTTACCGTTCGCTTTCGGGATATAGATGCGCCTGACCGGCTTCGGGCAATATGTGCCGTTCAGCAGGTCCACACGCAGGTTTGCCAGATGTTGATCCAGCGTGTTCTGCATGCGGCACTTGTCTATTCCGTCTATGCCCGGTGTATGGGCGCCGCTCGACGCCAATACGATCCGGGCCGCTTCGGCAAGCCACTCCCGGCTGGCCATGAGCCGCAACAGGCGGTCGAACCGACGGTTCGGGTCCGCTGCGGCCCATGTTGCAAGCTTGTGCTGCATTTCCCTGATTATCAAAGGTCTTCACCTCATTAGGTCAGTTAGTTTGCACTTCAAGCAGTCTGAACTGTTCCCCTTCGCCATGTGGCAGGCTTTCCCTGCCGCGGACTACTACGGGAACTCCGCCAGCATGATGGACATCAGGGTCAACTCCCTTGGCATTCCATCAAGCCTTCCCTCGTTCGTATGCTGGACATCAGCGCGTTGGGGAGGCTGCCGGTCGCAGTCCTTTTCCTTGCGTTCCGCAAGTCGATACCGATGCCGTGGTCTGGCTGTGTTCTCCCCACGGCTCCCAGCAGACACCGTACGTGTATGCCTGCATTCGGACCCCGCTGACTTACATCTCCAGCAGCGTCATCAGTATTCCGCCTGTTAAACCGTGTAGGCGGAGGCGACATTTCAGCCCTCGGATGCGGGTTAACCGGTTCGTATTCCTCAACCTTCCAACGCTTCAGCCTCGGGGACCATCTCGGCGTAACGGTTTCGCCTCAATCCCCTTTACCTGCGGGCTACGTCACCCTGCCAGTTGACAGCAGGTCACCGCCGCTTGGGCTCATGTTCCCCCACAGCAGGGAACAAGGCAGTACTTCTGTTCCTCCTTTCTCTTTTGCATTCCAGTCATACACGCCCCCAGACCATCCGGGGCGAGGCGCACCATACGTGAAATCCGAAACCCACAGTCTGTTGGGGGCTGGTGCATGAAACTGGCGCTGCACCAGATCCTGTGGACAGGGCCGTGCTGGCTCGGGCCGTGTGGTTCTGCCCCCCTGCCACGAATGACACCTTTAAGCCCCATCTGGCGCATCAGCCGTTCTACCGTGCAGCGGGCAACACTCCAGCCTTCACGTCTGAGCTGATGCCAGACCTTGCGTGCTCCGTAGACGCAGAAATTATCATTCCACACTCTACGGACTTCATGGCACAGTTCTTTGTCTTTCTGGCTACGCACACAGGGATTTTTCTGTCTCGTCCGATAAGCATAATAGACAGATGGTGCAATCGACAGAACCCTGCAGATTGACCCGACACCCTATGTCTGCCGGTGCTCCTCAATGAAGCGTGTCATGGCCTGAAGCGGCGGGCAAGTTCTCCTTCCGCAAAATATGCCGACGCCTTGCGCAGGATTTCATTGGCTTGCCGCAGTTCGCGGTTCTCTCGTTCCAGTTGCCTGATCTTCTCCCGATCAGGCAACTCACTCACCGCAGGCGCATTGGCCCGTTCATGCAGACGGGTCCGTTTTGACAGCGTGTCAGGATGAAATATCCAGCTTTGGCGCGATCATCATCACTGCGGACCAGCGTGATGGATGGTTCTTCTCTTCCTCCAGAACCATACGGGCTGCACGGTCACGAAATTCAGGTGGAAAACGCTTCGATTTGTTGTTCATGAATTCTTCTTACCTCTCGGGTCGTTCTGTCTCCACAAAACCCGGGGCAATTCATTTGAGGCAGGCCTGACACTCATTGTCGAAGGCCTGTCGTGCAGTCTGCAAAAATCCACGCCGACGAGCGCGTGACACAGCCCCCCTCCCCTTGTGACCGGACGCATCACGGTTTGGTGGCAGCCCTGTCATGCTGACCTGCCCGGCCATGCCAACTTATACGCATTTACTCTGTTTTTGCCACCTCTTCAGGGTACCCACCGAAGCGGTAGCGGCTTTGCCGCGTGATCATCCAGCCCGGATATTCCGGCGACAGGGCGCTCACAGCCTCCAGTGTGGCCAGATCCTCCGGCGAGAGTGTCACAGTGGTCGCCCCGATATTGTCCTGCAACTGCTTGGGTCTTTTCGCGCCGACAATCACGCTGGTCACCACCTTGCGGTGCAGCAGCCATGCGATGGCGATTTGGGCCACGCTCCGCCCGTGCGCGTCGGCAATCGGGCGCATGGCATCGATAACGGCGAAGGCCCGATCACGATCGACCGGAGGGAAATCGAAGCTGGCGCGGCGTCCATCACCGGAGATGGACGTGCCATCACGGTGATATTTGCCCGACAACAAACCACCTGCCAGCGGGCTCCAGACCATCAGTCCAACCTGTTCCTCATCCAGCATCGGGACGATCTCGCGCTCAAGATCACGCCCGGCGATGGTGTAATAGGCTTGCAGTGAACGGATCTTTGCCAGGTTCTTGCGCTCGGCAATACCCAGCGCCTTGCTGATCTGCCACGCCGCCCAGTTGGAGACACCGATATACCGGACATCCCCGGCCCGAACCAGCGTATCCAGCGCGTCCATGGTTTCCTCGATCGGGGTAAACGGATCAACTCCATGAATCTGGTAGAGATCGATATGGTCAAGCTGAAGCCGCTTCAGGCTGGCATGGCATTGCGCAATGATATGCGATCGAGAGGCACCGCGTGCGTTCGGCCCATCACCCATTGGCGCAAGCACCTTGGTGGCGACCACAACATCGTCACGCGCCACGCCGAGATTACGCAGGGCCTGCCCGGTCATCTGCTCTGAAAGCCCGTAAGAGTAGACATTCGCCGTATCAATAAAGTTGATCCCGGCCTCCAGTGCGCTGCGGACAAGAGCATCGGCCTCAGCCTGAACCAGCCCGCCAACCTGCCCCCAGACAGGCCCCTGCCCTCCAAAGGTCATGGTACCAAGGCAGAGTTCGGAAACCTGAAGACCGGTGCGGCCAAGCGGATTATATTTCATGAAACGAAACCCTCACGACAGAGACGAGCCGCATAACGCGGCAGGACCTCATGGTGGCCTCTGGCGTGCTCTGTGCGGTAGGAAAATCCCCTCGCATTCTTGCCCGATACTCTCAGAAACAGGCACGCTCCCTTGCGCATCCCGCTCCCTGCAGGCAGCCTGACGATGGAGGTTTCCCGATGTCTGCCATCAAGTCCCTGCGTGATCTTATCGGACGCCATGCGGCCGGGAGACGTGCACCAACAGCCGTACCCGGCCTCACGCTGTTCCGTTCCGAAAGTCGGTCGGTGCCGCTCAACTGCCTCTATCGCTCGCGGCTCTATCTGGTTGTTCAGGGCAGAAAGCGGGTCGAGCTGGGGCGTCACAGCTTCATCTATGATGACAGCCACTATCTGCTCACAACAGTTGATCTGCCTGTAAGCAGCGCCGTGATCGAAGCCGCCCCGGATCGGCCCTATCTGGCGCTCAGCATCGATTTTGACCAAGCGGTTCTGGCCGAGTTGCTCCTGTCCCTCCCCATGAACAGGGACACTCGGGTAGAGCAGGAAGCCGGCCTTGCCGTTGCCGCTCTGGACGAGGCACTGCTGGATTCCGTACGCCGCCTTGTCGCGCTGCTGGATACACCCGGTGATATTCCCGTTCTCGCCCCTCTGGTCCGGCAGGAAATCTATTATCGCCTGCTGACAGGGCCTCTCGGCGCCCGGCTTCGGGCCATTGCGGTGGCGGATAGCCACATGACCCGGATTGCCCGCGTCATGGCCTGGATGCGTGCGCATTATGCAGAGGATTTCGGGATTGATGCTCTGGCGCGCCTTGCCGGCATGAGCGCACCCTCTCTCTTCCGGCATTTCAAGGCGGTGGCGCTGATGAGCCCGATGCAGTACCGGACCTGCATCCGCTTACAGGAAGCACGACGCCGGCTGGTGGCGGACGGACGCGATGCGGCGGAAGCCGGTTTCGCGGTGGGGTATGACAGTCCCTCCCAGTTCAGCCGTGATTACCGGCGGATGTTCGGAGCCCCTCCGGCCCACGATGCAGCACGATTGCGGCGGGGCTCCCTGCTCCTTGTGCAGGCCGCCACAGAAGACATGGAAAGAATTTAAGGCTCCCTCCTCAAAGCTCTCCATTTCGTTCAGGCTCTCGTCAGAAAAACATGCTAAGCGCTGTCGATCTTGATGAGGACGAGTATGACCAAAGCCGCTTCCAATGCCGTGGGCACACCGCCCTATGACCCCGGCATGATCCTTCTGCATTGGGCGGCACACCTCGCCTCTTCTCTCACGGTCACTCCGGCTCTGGCAGCAGGCCTGTTTCGGCCTGCCATCATTCCCTCTCGCCTGCCTCTCTCCCCTCGCTTTCATCCGGAACAGGGGGGAGGCTCAAGGCACCGCGTTTCCGGGGTATCTGCTGCCTGCAGGACTGTTTCCGCCATGTGCGCAACTGTAGCGCGCCGCGCACACGTATCCGCAGCGCCTGTTTCCACCCACTCCGGATATTCCGCATGACGCGCTGCAAACGCCGCAAGCCGGCCCCACGACCGTCTCTCCCCGCTCTTCTGACGCTTGGCTGCCTTACCGCAGGCGGGATCGGTTCAGCCACGGCTCAGACAATCCACCACGATCAGAGCGGCGATGTCCGTGTGGATGCGGACTCTCCGGTTCTGGCGCGTCTCACCGTAGACACCGTCAAGGTCGAGGTGCAGCCGAAAACGATCGATGCACCGGGCGAAATCACGGCCGAACCCGCGCGCACCATTTCAATTCTGCCGCCCGTGGCGGGCCATATCGTCCGTCTGGACGTAGCCCCCGGCACCCGCGTCAAACGCGGGCAGTTTCTGGCCCAGATCGCATCGGGCGACATGGCGCAGGCCAGTTCGGACGAAGAAAAAGCCCGCACCGCCTTCACCCTCGCACGAGATCAATATGAACGCGCCCGCCATGTCGTCGGAGCGGGAGGCGGTGCGGTCAAGGATCTGGAAAGCGCCCGTGCCGCTTACGCACAGGCGCAGTCCGAACTGGACCGTGCGCGTGACCGCCTTGCCGCACTCGGCCATAGCGCGCAGGCCGATGCCCGCGCCAGTTCCCTTGTCACCCTGACCGCGCCGATCGACGGTGTGATTGATACCCTCTCGGTTGCGGCGGGCATGAACATCACAGATCCGACCGCCGTCATGATGACCCTGCTCGACACACGCGCTGTCTGGGTCACGGCCGATCTGGCGGAAGATCAGGCTCCCCTCGTTCAGGCCGGCATGACCGCCCGCGCCACGTTCCCCATTCTGCCCGGTCTTCAGGTGAGCGGCCCGATAGACGGCCTGCGCCCCTCCCTGCAGGCGGATACACGGCGGCGCACCGTTCATTTCGAAGTCCAGAACCCGAACGGTACACTGCTGCCCCATCTCTATGCCCATGTTGCCATCGCCGTGCCGCAGCCGCCGGAAATCACGATCCCGCAGACAGCAATCCTGATGAACAACGATGCGACCACAGTGTTCGTGGAAGTGCGCCCCCACGTCTTCCGCCGCAGAACGGTGGATATCGTCTATGACGACGGCGCGAACAGCCGCGTCCTGAACGGGCTGGCCGCAGGAGATCGGGTCGTGACCCAAGGTGCGGTGCTGTTGAACGATGATTAATAAATTTATCGGGCTGTGCCTGCGCCAGCGCCGCATTGTCTTCATGGTCATGGCGCTGCTGGCCTGTTTCGGCGCGCTGGCGTGGCGGGATATTGCCGTTGAGGCCTATCCGGACCTCGGCTCTGTCAATGTCATGATCACAACGCAGGTGGGCGGTCTGGCCGCCGCGGAAGTTGAGCAGCAGATCACCACGCCGCTGGAGCGACAACTGGCCAGTGTTCCCGGCCTGATCGACAGCCGCTCCAGCAGCACGTTCGGCCTCTCACTGATCACCCTGATCTTCCGTGATGGGACAGACGTCTATTTCGCCCGCCAGCGCGTGACCGAGCAGATTGCACAGGCCAATCTGCCGCCCAATGTCACTCCGGCTCTCGGGCCTGTCACCGGTCCTGCGGGCGAGATCTATCGCTACACGCTGCGCTCGGACAGCCTGAACCTGATGCAGTTGTCTGACATCCAGAACTGGGTCGTCATCCCCGCGTTGATGCAGATCCCGGGTGTGGCCTCGGTCAGCAATTTTGGTGGCTTCACCAAGGAATATCAGCTCGTGCTCGAACCGGATGCGCTGAACCGGTACAATATCGGGATCAATGATGTCCTGAACGCGCTGAAGAACAACAATATCAATGTCAGCGGAGATCGCGTCACACGCGGGGATCAGTCCTATATCGTGCGCGGGATCAACATGGTTCATACCCTCGCTGACATGGGTGATATCGGCGTGACCACGCATGACGGCCGGCCGGTGCTGATCCGTGATCTGGGCCAGATGCAGTTCGGGCATCAGGTCCGGCAGGGTATTCTGGGCAAGGACGGCAATCCGGATACGATTGAAGGCATCGTCGCCACGCTCACAGGCCAGAACCCTTCGCAGGTTCTGGCCGCCGTTCATGAGCGGGTGGATCTGCTGAACAGGCGTCTGGCGCGGCAGGGTGTACGGATCACGCCCTATATCGACCGCGACAAGCTGGTCCACGCAACCACCGACAAGGTGGCGCACACGGTGCTGGAAGGCATGGGGCTGGTCTTCGTCATTCTCGTGCTGTTTCTGGGGAGCCCCCGCAGCGCAATCGTTGCCGCTGTCACCATTCCGTTGTCTCTGGCCACCTTATTCGTGCTGATGACAGCCCTGCACATGCCAGCCAACCTCTTCTCGCTCGGTGCGATCGATTTCGGTGTGATTGTCGATGGTGCGATCGTGGTGACAGAAGCTATCCTGAGCCTGCGGGAGAGGCATCCTGACAGGACGCTGGTCCCCGGGGACATCCTTGAAATTACCGATACGATGGCACGCGCGATCTTCTTCGCGACCCTGATCATCATCATCGCCTATGGCCCGCTGTTCGCCTTTGATGGCGCATCGGGCAAACTGTTCCGGCCCATTGCCTTCACCGTCAGCTTCGCGCTGCTGGGGGCGCTGCTCTGCGCCATTACGCTGGTCCCGTCGCTCGCGTTTCTGGCGCTGCGCAAACCGCACCGCCTGTTCCATAATGCGCCGCTGGAATGGCTGCACCGGACCTATCACCGCATGCTGGCCTACAGCCTCAACCGGCCGTTTCTGGCCTATGCCGCGGGCATTGCCGCTTTCGCCCTGACAGTCTGGCTGGGCGCCAGCGCGGGGCGTGAGTTCCTGCCTGATCTTGATGAAGGCGCACTGTGGATTCAGGTTCAGCTTCCCTCCGGCCTCTCACTGGAGCGGGCTGGTGCCATAGCCGACGAAGTCCGCACGGCCATCCGCTCCTTCCCCGAAACCAGCTTTGCCGTCACGCAGCTCGGCCGCAGTGATTCAGGCACGGACCAGTGGACCCCCTCGCATATCGAAGCGCCGGTTGGCTTGCGCCCCTATGACAAATGGCCGCATGGCGAGACCAAGGCCCAGTTCGTCGCCCGTCTGCGCGCCCGTCTGGCACAGATCCCGGGCATCAGCTTCGGCATCAGCCAGCCGATTGCGGATAACATGAACGATCTCGTCGGCGGTGCGCATTCCCCACTGGTCCTGCGTATCTATGGGGATGATTTTCACGAGCTGCGGCGCATCGGCACACATATTGTGGAGATCATGCGTCAGGTGCCCGGCACGGCAGCCGCCTCGATTTTTCAGGAGCCCCCTACGCCTGAACTGGATGTGGTGGTGGACCGCAAGGAGGCCGCACGCTACGGGCTGGCCGGCGCGGATATTCTGGCAGTCGTCCAGAACATGATTGGGGATGCCCCCGTCTCGTCGGTTTATGCCGGAGACCGCGTCTATAATATGACCGTCCATATCCCGCGCGAGATCAACAGCAATCTCGACATTATCCGCCAACTCCCGCTGACAACGCCCTCCGGCGCGCGTATCCCGCTGGGTGTGGTCGCCCATGTCTCGCTCCAGACTGGTGAGGGCACGATCTCTCATGAGCGCAACCAGCGCCAGATCACGATCCGCCTTGATAACGGGCAGCGGCCACTCTCCCAGTATCTGGCCGATGCACAGGCCCGTATTGCGGCCCAGGTCCATTTCGACCCCTCCGCCTATAGTCTGGAATGGGCGGGCACGTTCGAGCAGGCACAGCGCGCCCAGTCTCGCCTGACCGTGGCGCTTGGCATCATGTTCGCCGTCATGCTGGTGCTGCTGTTCTGCCAGTTTGGTGCCATGCGCCAGGCGGTGCTGGTGCTGGCCGTGGTGCCGATGGCAACACTCGGCGGACTGGTCGCGCTGCATGCGCGTGGCGAGACACTGAATATCGCAACCGCCGTGGGCTTCATCGCCCTGTTCGGTGTCGCGATCCAGAACGGCATCATCATGGTCTCGAACTTCAACCGCCTGCGCGCCGAGGGCGAACCCCTGCGGACAGCCGTGCTGGAGGGCGCAAGCCAGCGCTTCCGGCCAGTCCTGATGACAGCCACCGTGGCCAGCGTGGGCATGCTGCCGGCAGCCCTCGCAACCGGCATCGGCACCGATGTCCAGCGCGGACTGGCGACTGTGGTGGTCGGTGGGCTGGGCATTGCCACGGCGCTGACCCTGTTCGTTCTCCCGACCTATTATTACGAGCTGGAAAAACGGCTGGCGCGCCGTGCGCCCAAGGAGAAATCATCATGACGCGCCGCCGCACCACGCCCCGGCTGGGCAGCCGCGTTACGGCCACCGGTTTCGCCATGATCACGCTGGCTGGCTGCGCCGTTGGTCCTGATTACCATCGCCCGGCCCTGCCGGTGAACAACCGCTATGCCGCCACGCCCCTGCCGACCCAGACCGCCGGGGCCGAGGGCGTGGCAGGCGCCGCGCAATCCTTCCGGCCGGGGCAGGACATCCCGACCCAATGGTGGGAACTCTTCCACTGCCCGGCTTTGAACACGCTGATAGCCCACGCAATCACGCATAGCCCGAGCCTTGAGTCCGCGCATCAGGCCCTGCTGTCGGCACAGGAGGGCGTGGCGGCACAGAAAGGAGCGCTCTGGCCGAATATCAGCGCCTCCTTCAACCCGACACGCAACAAGATCTCTCAGGGCATGGGGGTGCAGGGGTTCAACAGCTACCTCTATAATCTGCACACCCTGCAACTGAATATTTCCTATCTGCCGGATGTCTGGGGCTCCATCCGCCGGCAGATCGAGGCCAGCGATGCACAGCGCGCACTGGCGCGCTACCAGCTTGATGCCGCTTATCTGTCCCTGACCAGCAATCTGGTGAATGCCGCCATCCAGTATGCCGCCATTCAGGGGCAGATCGAAGCGACCGAAGGCGTGATTGCTTCAGCGCGCGCCATTCTCGACATCAATGAACAGCAGAAACACTTTGGAGACATGGGCGAGCGGGACGTAACTCCCCAGCGGGTGCTGCTGGCACAGGCCGAACAGAGCCTGCCGCCCCTGCGCCAGCAGTTGGCCGCCCAGCATGACCTGATTGACGCCCTGACGGGAGACGGCTCGGATGTGCCAACACCGGATTTCCATCTTGCTGATTTCCATCTGCCAACGGAGCTGCCAGTCTCCCTGCCACTCAAGCTGATAGACCAGCGCCCGGACATCCGTGCGGCAGAAGAAAGCCTGCATGCCGCAAGTGCCCAGATCGGGGTTTCAATCGCCAACCGCCTCCCCTCGCTTGATCTTGTCGCAACACCGGGGTTGGCAGCCAACCACTTCAGCCAGTTTGCGACACCCGGATACGGAACATGGACACTGGCGGCGATGATCACGCAGCCGCTTTTCGATGGGTTCACATTGCTGCACCGGGAGCGGGCCGCCCGGAATACCTACAAGATGGCAATCGAGGACTATCGGAATGCGATCGTGCTCGCCATACAGAATGTCTCGGATGCGCTTCACGCCATCAGCAATGATGCGGACACACTGGTTGCCGCCGCGAAAGCTGAAGAAGAAGCAAGAAAGAATCTTGATTTCGCACGTATCGGTAATCGATATGGAGACGAAAGTCGGGTCCTGCTGCTCACGGCCCAGCAGGCCGAAATGCAGACACGCCTGACCCTTGTGCAGTCCCAGGCTGGCCGCCTGTCCGATACGGTCGGCTTGTTTCAGGCACTCGGAGGGGGATGGTGGAACAGCAAGACGCCTCCTGAAGGAGCGGCCCCCAGCCCGAAGCCATAAAGATTTGCCTCCTGATGAGCAGCCCATAAACAAGGCTGCTGTCTTCGGCGGAACGCTATCCGGGCATAGTGCGGCTCAATGCCGGTGGTATGAGCCGTTCATGCCTTGCCGCAGGAGGGCGTGACACACCCTTCAAGGCCACCTGCTTCAGAGAACACCCGATACCGCACCTGAGCTATGAAGGGGCCATTTGTACTTTCCGATAGCGGACAGGTGACATCCCCAACAGGTGCGTGAAGGCCTTCGCAAACGCACTGAGCGATGCATAGCCAACCCCGGCCGCCACGTCCGTCACACGCTGCCCTTCCGCCAGAAGGGTCGCAGCGTGGAAGAGCCGGGCCTGCGTTATCCAGTCCTGCCATGTCATGCCGGTTTCATCCTGAAAATGGCGGCGAAAGCTGCGTTCCGACATCCCGGCCTGCTTCAACGCCTGCATCAGGCTGGCATGTGCCGGATTGGCAAGGGCAGCCTCCATGGCCCGTGCCACCGAAGGATGTGTAGCCCTTGGCAACGTGAAAAGCCGGCCGGATTTTGCCTCCATCTGCTCCAGACACAAAAGCCCAAGAGTATGAAAGAAACTCCGGGCAACGGGGGCCTGCTCCGCCGGACCTGCCGGCCAACGGAGGGTGTGAAAGAGCATCGCCCCTACCATGGCAGATACCGGGAATGTCTGGATATGCGCCGCAGCGCCAGCGGCAAAATGCACCGGATCAAAATAGACGGACACACCATCCAGATTACGGATCATGGTCCGGTGGCGTGTTCCAGCCGGGATCCAGAGAGCATGCGCGGTTGGCAGTAGATACCAGCCCTCCGGCCCTTCAACCTGTGTCGTGCCACGCCTTGCGTAGGTGATCTGATGGCACGGATGCTCGTGCCAGTCATAGAAAAGCGGCGTGGACGGATTACGGAAGGCAAAACCGGGATTCCCCCGCTCATCAAGCCCGTTCCCGGCAAGGACACTCTGCGTCTCGCTGGCTGTAAGGTTTTTCATTGGCCGATATCCGCTTGTTTTTGGCCGTATGGCGTTAGCCGGCCAACTCTCCGGTCTTTATCCTGACCCCACACGGAAAGGAAAGACGATGTCCGATATGCCCATGCCCCACAATGCCCGGATCGTTGCGCAGTTCACGCGCTGGGCCAGGCCTTTTGCAGAACTGCCCATTCATGCCGAAGCGGACAGCATGGCGCAGACACGCGATGCCTGTGCCCTAACCGCTGGCATGACGGTGCTGGATGTGGCCTGCGGTCCGGGCATTGTGGCCTGTGAACTGGCCCGGACCGGTGCGCATGTCACAGGGATCGACCTGACGCCCGCCATGATCGAACAGGCGCGCCTGCGTGCTGACAGACTGAATGTGAGCGTGGAATTTCATACTGGCGATGCGCTGCATCTGCCGTTTGAGAACGCGTGCTTTGACAGGGTTGTGACACGCTACAGCTTTCACCACATGCAGGCCCCCGGAAAGGCACTGGCGGAAATGGTGCGTGTCTGCCGTCCGGGTGGGCGGGTTATCGTGATTGATGCCACCCCGGCCCCGGAATGCCAGAAAGCCTATGATCATGCGGAAACCCTGCGTGACCCTTCGCATACCAGCGCGCTGACACTGCCGCAGCTTCTCTCACTGGGGGATGAGGCGGGGCTGCGCCCTTTGCTGACACAGCAGTACCGTCTGGAATCCCGCCTGATAGATCAGGTCGCCCCGGAAGACCGGGTTGCCCTGAACGCCCTGTTCGCAGAAGATATTGCAAGCGGACAGGATCGTCTGGGAGTGGGCGCATGGAACGCTGAAGACGGCATCCATTTCTACTTCCCTATCTCTATTGTGGCGTGGAGCAACGGTCTGTGACCTTGCTCAACGCCTCCCTCATTCTCCTGCTGGCATGCGCGTGAGCATCCCTTGCTCTTCCGCTCAGAGCCGCGCCGCTTTCCCTGTCTCGGACCACCGTCGGCTTGTTCAATCTGGCTGACGGGGCTCGAAAAACCGGGACGCGTATTATGGAGGCAATCCTTCCCGGTCTTTCAAAAACGTGCCACCCGCACGAGGCACAAACAGCGTCCGATTAAGGTCAGTACCTCCTGTTTCACCTAAACGGAATTACCCGGAGCGGCCATCGCGCGTTCAGCAATCTGCGCAAGAGTTGTGGAGGCATAGTGCGCGCGTAACGTTTCTTCCGCTGCGGCATGAGCCGCTTCCAGCACCGCGTTCGACGCGCGTTCAACAGGGCATGTGGGATGATCATGAGAAACAGGAGCCGCCAATATGTCTCCGTCACTCAGGGCTCTTTGAACATCCAGCACGGAGAGTTCATCCAGCTTTTTCAGGAGTTTCCAGCCGCCGCCACGGCCGCCCTCTGAGTCAACAATGCCATGCTCACGCAACAGCCCCAGTGTACGCCGCACAACCACAGGGTTGGTGTTGAGCATCTGCCCGATCCTTTCAGAGGTCTCCTTTCCTCCGAGCAGGGCCATATGCACCAGAACATGGAGCATCCGCGCCAGACGGCCATCGCTTCTCATTGCGTCCTTTTCCAAAACTTTTACTGTTGCGCTATCTTGACGATCTTTCTTTCTGTAACATATAAAGTTTCACGCAGAAAGAAACTGTCACGCTGCGCCGCGATTTTTCATCCCTTCTGGCCGTCACGTCGCTTCAAAACCGGCTGTCCGACTGGGTAAGGAGGCATTCATGGTTGCAAGAGTCATTCAAACAGGAACGATCACGACCAGCTACCTTGATGAAGGTACCGGGCCGCTGATCCTCCTTTGTCACGGCTTTCCTGAAACCAAACACTCCTGGCGGCATCAGGTTCAGGGCCTTGCCGCAGCCGGGTATCGCGCGGTCGCGCCTGATATGCGCGGTTATGGCCAGACGGATGCCCCCGAGCGCACGGACCAGTATACCGTCTTTCATTGTGTAGGAGATCTGATCGCCCTGCTCGACGCGCTTGGGGAGGAAAAGGCGGTACTCGTGGGCAATGACTGGGGCGCCACCATCGCATGGCAAGCCGCAGTGATGCGCCCGGACCGTTTCCGGGCAATGGCGGCTCTGAGCGTTCCCATGATGGGCTTACCACCGGTACCGCCTTCAAAAATCTTTCCGCAGACGAAAGACGCTCTCTTTTACACGCTGTATTTTCAGGAACCGGGGCTGGCCGACGCGGAATTCAACCGAAACCCTGCGGCCACGCTGAAGAAAATTCTCTATGCAGCCAGCGGAAATGCCGGCCCGAGAAAAACTGGTGATGGCACACCCAATCCATTCGGAATGGTTGAACGCAGCACAGGCTTACTGGCAAGCCTGCCTGAACCTGCACATTTACCCTCATGGCTTTCCGAGGCGGACTTCGAGACCCTCACGAGGGACTTCCAAGCCTCCGGCTTTACTGGAGGGCTGAATTATTACCGTAATCTCGACCGGAACTGGGAACTCCAGCATGCCACGGCAGGCCAGAAAGTGACTGTTCCCGCACTGTTCATGACCGGCGAGCGCGACACAGGCCTGAGTATTCCCGGCATGGATCACATCATCGCAGACATGCCAAGCCTTGTTCCAGACCTGCGCGGCTCGCACAGAGTGGCCGGTGCCGGCCACTGGCTCCAGCAGGAAAAACCTTCAGAGGTTACCGCGCTATTACTCAATTTTCTCAGGCAGATCTCATGAGAGCCCGGTCAGCCAGCACTCTCTGAATTCCCGATAACGGCCCGATAGGCCACCAGCAGAAGAATTGCCCCGACGATCGACGCCAGAAATCCAGCCGCCTGCCCTTCCCGATAAAGATGCAGTGCCCGCCCTATATAGCCGGCAACAACAGAGCCCGCGATGCCCAGCAGGATCGTAACAATAAAGCCCCCGGGATCACGCCCCGGCATCAGCAGCTTCGCAACTGCTCCGATAATCAATCCGATGAAAATCGTATAAAGAAGATGCATTTCGTGCTCCTGATCATGCTTCATTCCAAGACATAGCAGACATGCACATAGCCGTCATGCATCAATGTCAGCCGTCGCGCTTTCATCATAAATCCCCTGATGGAGACGTACGCCCCCGCTATGAAGAGGAGGACGAGATGAGGGTGGCTTATCCTCCTGCAACCGCCGCGCGGCAACCACTGGAGGGAGCCCTGCCCGCGCCTGTTCGGGCGGGACAGGACACCAGTGCAAAGAGCAAGAGTCAGAACGTCACCTTGCTCTCTCACGAAAATCAGGCGGCAGTCTGATCCTTGATCGTCGCCTCAGGCGCAGTCTTCTTCACCGCCTCAATCCCATGATCGCGCGCCTGCTCGCTCGCATAAAGCTGGCTTGAGCCGATAATCTCGCCATTACGTGCTTTCAGGTTGAAATGCGGCTTGCCAGACGTCGAGACTTTCCGTTCATAGCGGGCATCGTCCGGCGCATTCGTCTTCACTGATTCAATACCGTGAACAGCGCTGGCATGCTGCTTGTAGCCTTCGCTGACAAGAATAATCTCCCCATTGGCCGCCTTCAGATGAAAGCGGAACTCACCAGCCTTATCCTTGTAGATCTCGAAATGTGCAGCCATTCGACTAAACTCCCAGATTGGAACATGATATATCGCTACAGCCTGCACTGATGCCAGACTTTGAGACAGAATGATCCGTAACAATGGCAGGACTGTGGTGCGACATCTCCGCCCCGACGGTAAACCCAAAGCAATCTTCAAGTAAACTTGGCTTACTCTTTCGGAGCAGCCTTTCTCATCTGAAGCCGCACCCGTTGGGTGTCCTTTTCGGCGGGCTTGCTTCCGCTTGCAGCCCGGACAGAAACGTATAATGCCCGTGGTCCAGATAGCGGACGGTCCGTCATGGCACTGAAGTCATCATCTCCCCGGAGCATATGCCGCGTGGGGGGCGAACCGCCCGGAAGCAAACGTGCTCCCGGGCGGTTCAGGTCTTGCCAGCCACTATAAGGCTTTATGGGCTGAGCAACGCGTTCAAGGCGCCGCCATACCGTGGCGCTGCGCCGTCTTCGTCAGTTGCCAGCACTGGCCGGGGCACTCGCAGGGGTACTGGCCGCGGTGCTGGCCGGAGCATTATCCGACCACATATCGCGGTGGATTTTCCATTCTCCCCCCTGTTTGAGCATGACAATCGTTTGTTTGCCCTGCTCGATAACGTGGCCTTTACCGTCGAGCATCTCCAGGTGAGAGATGCTGGTCGCGGTGTTACCTCCCCCATAATAGATCTCGTAATGATCAAATCTGGCTCCCCCGACCACGTTTGGCTGCAGGCTCTTTTCGAAATAGGCCAGAATGGCCGCCCGCCCGGAAACCGGATTTTCATTAGGGGGAAGCAGTTTCGCGTCATCTGTGTAGAGCCGCGAAATCGCCTTGAGATCTCCCTTGGCGAGATCAGCCGCAAACCGCTCGGTCACAGCTTTAACTGCGGTCTCATCGGGTGAATGCGACACAGCGGCAAAGGCTGGCGCACAATGCAGGGCGAGAGCCGCTGAAGCCCCCAGAAAACAGGAGAGCGCTTTTGTTCTTGTCATGATAAATCTTTCTGCGTTGAGCCTCTGCGGGCAAAATCGGGTCCGTACTTCAAAGCTGCGAACAGCCACCATCAACAACCAGTTCAGTCCCGACCACGTATTGAGCCTCATCACTCGCCAGGTAGAGGACTGCGGCAGCAATCTCCTCGGCGCGGCCCATACGCCCCACAGGCACACTCCGGGCGAACTGTGCTTTGAAATCTTCCACCTCAGCTTCGGACATGCCGAGTTTGCTCAGGAGCGGTGTTTCGATGCCGCCGGGGGCCACTGCATTCACACGGATTTTGCGATCAAGCAGTTCGTAAGACCAGCTCCGCGCGAAGGAACGCACTGCCGCTTTGGCAGCGGCAACCAGCGACAAACTATGTTTGCCAGTCTGATCGATGAACGAAGTCGTCAGGATGACAGATGCCCCCTCACGCAGCACGGGCAAAGCAGCCTGCATCGTAAACACGGCCCCCTTGACGCTGATATCCATGATCTCGTCGTACTGGTGTTCGTTAATCGACGGCAGCGGCGTTGGCATGACGTATCCCGCGTTCACAAACAGAATGTCGAGCCCGCCAAAAGCCTGCTGAACTGTGGTCGCAACGGATTGCATCGCTTCCAAAGAGCGCACGTCAGCAGCAAGAACCAGAGCGTCGCCGCCAAGTTCCGCACGCACATCGGCAAACCGGGATTCATCGCGGCCCGTGACAGCAACACGAGCCCCTTCCTTGATGAAGCGCTTTGCCGTGGCCAGCCCGATGCCGCTCGTACCGCCCGTGATGAGTGCTGTTTTTCCCGAAAGTCTCATAGCGGAATCCTCAATATTAAAGAGACGCAACAGGCGCCCCTGCCGTTCGTGTCGATCCTAGCAAAACAGAAAATGTCTTAAAGGACGTATTTCCCTTAAATAAAGACACCACCACTCAAACCGAACTCGTGGCGCAAAGCGAGGGAATTACGTCCTTTAGGAACACCGCACGTGGAACTAGGTATCAGGACTGTCCGGCAACCAACCCCGCGCGGCGGGATAGCTTAGGAGAGCGCTATGTCTGGAATTTTCGATGAAACGATCCGGGAAAACCTGAGTGAGAAAGGTCGTGCACGGCGGCAGGCCATGCTGATTGGCGGCGCAGCACTTGCCACGACTGCCGCAGTCAGCTTTCTCCCGGGAGTTGCGCACGCAACAACACGCGCTGGAGCCGAGAAACCAATCGACTTTCTGTTCGTGATCTACCCGAATGGAACACTTCTCGATTTCGCCGGCCCCAATGAAATCCTCTCACGTATTCCCAACACGCGGGTTCGGTTCGCCAGCCCTGCTGGCGGTCCTGTCACTCTGGAGAAAGGCATCGTGTTCGGTCCGACGGAGAAACTTTCTGACATAGACAAGGTCGATGTCATCTGCATTCCCGGTGCCTTAAACCTTTCCGCAATGATGAAACCGGAAATCCTTGCACATATCAGGAAGCTGTCCGAAAGCGCCCAATATGTCACCTCAGTCTGTACGGGCTCACTCATTCTTGGCGCTGCTGGAGTTCTGAAAGGGAAGCGAAGCGCTTGTCACTGGGCGTTCCTGAACGTGCTTAAAGAATACGGGGCCATTCCGGATTCTGCCCGTATCGTGAAGGATGGTCGCTTCATGAGTGGCGGTGGTGTTACCGCAGGCATTGATTTCGGCGTAGCGATAGCCGCAGAACTTCGCGGTGCACAGGCTGCACAGCAGGTGCAGCTTCTTGTTCAGTATGACCCGCAACCGCCGTTCCGTTCGGGCAATCCGGCAGATGCACCCGAAAACGTTCGGGAAGCAGTTTATAAAATGCTGCCTGGTTCCAAAGATGGGCTGATGCGTCCGATCATTTAGTGCGCCAGCCACGTTCTCGAAGGTCTGAGTTTTGAATAAATGCTGCATATCTGAAGAAAAATATGATCTCTTTAGTATGTAAAAGCACTTTTCATAACCAGATCACGATTACCTCATCACGCCTCTCGCCGTGATGAACGGCTAGAATGCTCATCGTTCGCCTCATGTTTGTCAAAAAACTTATGACACGCATGGGGCAAACGATACCAGGGAGCCATTCCACGCCATGCCGCCTGCGAATTCCTTTGAGGGCTATACATCCTTTAACCCTCCCGGAAAGTTATTCCCCCTTTTTTGAAATATTCAAGCAGACTGAGATCGAACAATGAACATGAAATCAATTTTCGCAGCTTTCGCCATCCTCCCTGTCTCTTCAGCGATTGCTGGGGCACCGATTGCGGCCTATGCAGCAGGTCCTTCTCGCTCTACGGAAGTCGCTATCAAAGCAGAAAACGACCGTTGGGCAGAGGCCTTCAAACGAGGCGACTATGAGGCCATCGGTCATCTCTACACTGAAGATGGCACATTACTGCAACCTGGTGGCAAGCGCGTTAAAGGTGCGGCAGCAATCACGCAGTATTTCACTGCCGGTTATGCAGGAAAGGAACCTGATACAGTGTCCTTCAGTAACTTTGAATTTTACGGCAATAATGAAGTCGTCACCGAGGTATCGGACTCACTTGTCAGAAGCCATGACGGACAACTAAAGTCACGCGGCAAACAAATGCTCCTTTTCATTAAGCAGGGCAACACGTGGAAGCTGCATCGCGATATCTGGAACGACGATGGCCCATTGAAATCGGATGACCGCTAATCCGGCACCGTTAATTTCAGGCACCACATGCAGAAAAATGCGTTTGTCGTTTACGCACATCAAATCTGCACGCCGTGGGCTTTAGCAGGGTTGCTTGCGACAACCCTGCGAACCACCCCTGAAAATATCTGACTATTCACGGAAACATGAGTTCACGCAGCAGGAGAGAGTGTATCTCGATCAGCCGCCCAGCCACCATGAAAGCCAAACGGCACCCGGACCGGCAGCCGTATGGTGGCTAGCGGTTCACCTGCGAAATCCTGAGCATCCAGAATGACAACATCGCTCAGATTTCTGCTGGCATCGTAAACGTAAGACATGATCCAGCCCTCATCCTCAGCAACAGCGTCAGGCTTTTGCACGAAGATTGGCTCCAGAGTCATACGGTCCGTACCATAGTCATGTATCTCCGTTGTACCACGCAGCATGTCGTGCTTCATTGCCGGTCCAAAACGCACATTACGCCCCCAATGGGCTGTGTAGCTGAAACGGTAAGGCTGGCCGCCATACAGTCCATTGATCCGCGGAAATTCAGTCCCATGGTCGTCAAGAGCGGTCTCGCTTAACCGACCGGAACGTCGGTTAAGCGTCCATCGAACCAGAGTGGGAATGCCCTCGTTTGGTCCATTATGATCGTGATCGAACATGCGCGGATGACGTGCGACGTCAATGATGGTCGCATCACCATCGTCATAAGCGTTAACAAAGTGAAAAACAAAACAGCGCGGCGCTTCAAACCATTGAATGTTCGCCCCATCTCCGTTGCGTGGCAAAAGCCCGATCCGTGCATCCCGGCGCTCATCCCAAAGCCATGGAAATCCGGCCTGAGACCGTTCAGGCTGAAATGTGACCGGCAGATCGGGTATAATTATGAATGAGGCCGTAAACGCCATATCGTGAATCAGCGGATTATGCGGCAGGTCGATCCGCGCTTTGGTCGTGGCACGACCATTATGGTCGAGCGAAATATAGCGGACAGGCTGCCCAGGCTGATACGCTAGAGCATGCTGCTCACCCGTAATCGGATCAATCTTCGGATGTCCGGTAAAACCAGCCTCAAGTGTTCCGTTGAAATCCGTACGCGCGACACTTTCCAACTCATAGGTCAGCTCAACCGGCAGGCTCCCTGCCTCCACAACAGCATAAAGCTTTCTGCCAACACTGGTAAAATTCGTATTCACACTTCCGTCACGCCTCCCCTCACCCGGCCCGCTGAGAGGTTGACATTTCAGAGCGGCAACCACCGCCGCATCTTTGACGTAACGGCTGCGATACCACTCTGCCTTGCCGTCACGCAGACGCAGACCATGCGCCATCCCTGAACCTGAGAACCAGTGATAGCGTGCAGGGTCTGGAGGCGTGGCAGGATTGGGACCAATCCGAAGCAGACGGCCGCTTAACGCATCGGGAATGCGCCCGATCACCTCCAGATTGAACGCAGTGGTTTCAACCGCCACGGGACCAAAATTATCAGCCAGATAGGGTGCTCCTGCACGCATGGGTCCGGGCGTTTTCGGAAGCAGAGTCATAAGCGTCTCCAATGTGATGCCATATCACTTTGGCTTTTATTGATCTGCTGTCAATTTAAATGTTATAGAGCATCACATGAAACGCGATGCAGAACCAAACCAGCCTGAACGCCGCAAAAACTATCATCATGGCGACTTACGGAAGGAACTGCTTGATGCGGCCCGGGCGGAAATATCCGCTCACGGGGCTCAAAACCTTTCAATGGCATCACTGGCACGCCGGGCGGGTGTGGCGCAGTCAGCACCATATCGTCACTTCACGGACCGCGAGGATCTCCTCTCAGCCGTTGCAACCAATGGGTTCGAGCAGTTTACCAAGGTTCTTCTCGAAGCCGCATCAAGCGGGGACGAAGCAAATGCGATTAAGCGGATGGCATCCGCCTACCTTGCTTTTGGGGTAGAAAATGTGGAGCTTTACCGCCTTATGTTTGCATCCGGTCTGGTGCCGGAGGCCACACCAGACAGCGCACTTGCACACGCGGCGCGCGCAAGCTTTCAGCCGCTTCTTGACCGCGTAACAGCGTCCAGCCCGGAAACATCGCTCACACGCGCCCATGCCGTGTGGGGCCAGCTCCATGGCCTGGTCATGCTGAAAGCTGATGGGTTTATCGCCGACTCACTCGACACGCTGATGAACGCTCTCTCCTTTTAAGGAGGCCGCACTAAGGCATGCCCTCCCCGAGAATGGGCACGCATTCCAGAACGCTGCCAGCCGCCCGCCCTGACTAGCTCTTTCTGGTATTATTCCTTCGTCGCACCGCCGTGTCCCTGCTGTATGGCGTACACAGCATTCTCCTGACGACCGGCGCGCCTTACTGCTTGCGGGGGATGGCCGTGCAATTTGACAAAGGCACGGCGCATACGCTCAGGGTCCGAAAAACCAACGGCTTTTGCGATCTGTTCAATCGGCTCCGACCCGCCTTGCAAACGCGAACAGGCGGCCTCAACACGCAGGCGCTCAACCGCCTTGGCTGGCGTTTCACCGGTCTGACGCCTGAAAGCCCGTCCAAATTGACGAACACTTAATCTGGCTGCTTCCGCAAGCCGCTCGATCGGTAGCGGTTCCACCAGATGATCACGGGCGAAGGCCAGCGCCATACGGATCCGGTCTGAGTCCGGTTCCATCTGCGACATGGCTGAGAACTGCGACTGCCCGCCAGAGCGGCGATAAGGAACAACAAGCTCACGCGCAACCTCACGCGCAATATTAATCCCGAAGTCGGTTTCGATGAGTGCGAGCGCCAGATCAATCCCCGCCGTGATGCCGGCGGAGGTCCAGATATTGTCGTCCACAACGAAGATACGATCCGCCTCGACCCTGATCAGAGGGTATCGTTGCTGAAGTTCCGGTGCGAGCCGCCAGTGAGTTGTTGCGCGATGACCATCCAGAAGTCCTGCCGCTGCCAGAAGAAACGCGCCCGTGCAAACACTCGCGATGCGGGCAGTACGTGCAGCCAGATCCTTTGCCGCCGCAATGGCCGCAGGATTTTGAAAAGCGTCGATTTCGCCGCCAATAAAAATCACCGTATCAAACTGCTGGGTGCGGAAGGACTGAGTATGAATGGAAACTCCGGAACTCCCGACAACAACACCTCCACTCTCGGAAATCACCGTCAGGCGATAGGCACCCCCTTCAACAAAGCCATTCGCCTCTTCAAATGCACCCAGCGGCCCCGCAAGATCGAGGACACGGTGGTCAAGACAGACAAAGAATCCAATATGATGCATAGCCCGAATTTAAGGGAAATACGCATTTTTTGCCATAACTCTTTTCATGGACACAGGCTGAGCCCGGAAAAATATGTCATGCCCGGCCACAAGAAGGCGTCACCCCACGTGCACAAAAAGCGCATACTCTGGAGACGTTGGGCAAATATGGCAGCACTGTCTGAAACACCATCACAGAGCTGGTCCCCATTTTTCGGACAGGGCGATAAGCTCTCGTCCGGCCTGAACGAGGACGGGTTTTATGGGTAAGGTTACGCGCCAGAGGTATGGGGCGGCGATCTACCAGAAGCCACGCACGAGTGTGCCCCATCCGGAGCATCGGAAATACCCCTATCTGCTGCGGGATATGGTCATCGACCGACCCAATCAGGTCTGGTGTTCCGATAACACGTATATCCTCATGGAACGGGGATTTCTCTACCTCGTGGCGATCATGAACTGGGCAACCCGGAGGTTTTCAACACGGACCAGGGTTCACAATTCACGATGCCCCGGTTCACGGAGGTGCTGGAAGCGCGTCATATCCGCATCAGCATGGACGGGCGCGGTCGCTGGCCCTACCACGTGTTCATCGAACGTCTGTTGCGGTCGCTGAAATACGAATGCGTCTATCTGCGCGCGTTCAAGACCGGATCGGAGCTACGGGCGGGGCTCAAGGCATGGATTGCCCACTACAACGGGCAGCGTCCGCACTCGGCACTGGCTGGACGAACGGGTCCACCTCTTTCGCTCGAAGAACCATCCGCGGTTGCTCGCGTTTAGACCTTACTGACACACAAGGAGGTAGCGGCTGAAGCAGGCAGACTTTGGCGAAAACCAGAATCGTATAACCGGACAGAGAAGGGCTTGAACTATGGAAAACGTGATTGAACGCATTGACCCGCAATTGCGAGCGGCAGCTGAGAAGATTGAGTCGGCCGTCGCAGGAATAGTCTGGTCTGATCAGACCCTACCTGCCATACGCGCAATGCTTGCAGCAATGAACCCCGCTGAGCCGTTGCCCGACGTGATGGTGGAAGAACGCATGGTTCCGGTTGGAGGCGATAACCCTGACGTCAAAATTTTTATCATCAACGCTGCCGATGGCCAAAAACGCCCTGGGATCCTCCATTCCCATGGCGGCGGCACCATAGCAGGCAGTGCGTATCTCTCGGTCCCGCGGTTGCAAAAACTCGCTCGAGATGAGGGCTGGGTCATTGTGACTGTTGAGTATCGACTGTCGCCGGAGACACCCTACAAGGGTGTAATCGAGGATCATTACGCCGCACTACGCTGGATGCACGCAAACGCTTCGGAGCTAGGGCTCAACCCGGACAAAATCGCGGTGATGGGTGAAAGCGCAGGTGGCGGCAATGCAGCACGACTTGCGCTGACAGCGCGCGATCGCAAGGAGGTCCCCCTTGCCGCCCAGATCCTGATTTATCCTATGCTCGATGATCGTACAGGAAGCACGGTTAAGGTTCCTGACTTTATCGGCGCCATCCTTTGGACGCCCCAGGCGAACCAATACGGCTGGTCATCTTTTCTTGGAATGCCGGCAGGAAGCGATGATACGCCCCCCGAGGCGGTTCCTTCACGACAAACGGATTTATCAGGCCTTCCACCAACATTCATCGGGGTCGGCGCGCTTGATCTCTTCGTCTTCGAAGATACAGAGTATGCACGGCGGCTGATCGAGGCTGGCGTGCCTACCAAGCTGCTCGTTTCGCCCGGCGCCTATCACGGCTTCGACCAGTTGGCGCCTGATGCGGACATCTCAAAAGAATTTGCCGCAGTACAAATGAGCGCATTGAGGAGCGCGTTCAAATAACATCGCCCTGGACCCGGGCCGGAGCTTACAGCTTATCCGGCCCTGTGTTCAGCCAAGTGAGGCACGAGCTTATGTGACGGACCACAGCGGAGATCGTCGTGACACACTCAATAAAAAAGCGCGCAACCGTTTGGCTGCACGCCCCGTCGGAAGGCCCTCCCAATTCATGGACGGATCAAACCACACTGTCAGATATCCACGTTTCTTCAGCGCTGCATTATAGAAGGACCAGTTCGTCGTTCGGTAGCGCGTGGGTTTCGGCTTGCATGACAATCAGCTAAAATACAGGACTCAATCACGGAATTCCAGGCCGGTATTGGCGTAGCAAAGTCCTGCCTGCACTTAACCTTCTCACTGAAATCAATAAGCTCCCTCCCCACGCCAAACGGATCGCTTAATTATTCAGGCCATGTCCGCCTACGCCTTCTTTGCGGTCGGCGGAGCGGATTCCTACGCGTCCTCGAAGCAGACATGGCTCAAGGTGTGCGGAGAATAGTCTTTGCCAATCCCGAGTTTTGCACGCCACGCTGCCGAGCGCTTTGCAGGATTGAACTGAACCACATCGACACCACGCAGCCAAAGGCGGAAATTGTCTCTGAGCCCGTCCTCAAGCAGCGTATCCATCATCGATTGACATGGCACATAGACTTCACGGCAGACCCCGTAAAAACGGCGCAGATAGGATGCCATCAGGCCTTTCAGGGCGGCGACATACCAATAATGCCCAAGCTGGGCTTCGTAGCGTGTGTGGTAGGAGGCAACCAGAGGGATGTTCCATCGCTTGGCCGCGCGCCAGGCGCTGAACCCGATAAGATCCGGGGCGACCGCAACATGGATCAGGTCAGGCTTGAAGGCGCGCAGTGTCTCGAGCGCTTTGGGCGTCAGGCCGGAAGCCAGGCGATATTCCGGACGACGGGGCAGCGGTATTGAGGGAATGGGCACAAGTGTACCGTGATGCGAAAAAGCCGGATGCTTCCCAACCGGTGCAAACACCAGTACCTCAATGCCCTGCCGCTCGAGATAGTCGACCAACCGGTTGAGTGTAAGCGCCACGCCGTCCTTGATGTAGTTGTAGGAACTTGCGACGATCGCAATGCGAAGAGGTGCATGCTCAATCTCGGGGGTAGGCGTAGTAACGTCGTCCTGGTCTCTATCGAGACGATAACTTTTGAGCACGCGAAGGGGGCCTTAACCTGCATGCCGAGCTTCTTCAGATGGTCAGGGAATCCTGATCAACTGATCAACCGGGCAAATTGTTTACGCTATCAGCCATGTAAGCAAAATTCTCTCTATGTTAAGTGACAAAATGGATACGCACCCCACAGGCTCATTTTTTGGATGCATTTCTGTTTCTTTCAACGCGCGGTGGGAAACGTGACCTCCTGCCGCAGAAACATTATCAAATTTTATCCCAGCTTCGATGTCAGACTTGTGCCAGAGTTATGTCACCAAAAACACACTGGTAATCCCCCCGTAAAAAGAGTGGCTTTTGAATGAGAATTTTCTCAGCGTAATAATGAGAAGATTTTGATGAAGAGTGATCGCTTTACTGACGCCCAGATCATGGGCGTGATCCGCCAGGCCGAGGGTGGCGTCTCGGTTCCTGATCTGTGTCGGGAACATGGGATCAGCAATGCCACGTTTTACCGATGGTGTGCGAAATATGGCGGCATGGATGCCGCAATGATCAGTCAAATGAAGGTTCTGGAAGAAGAGAACCGTCGGCTGAAGCGGATGTATGCGGATCTGAGTATGCAGACGGATATTCTGAAGGAAGCTCTGGAAAAAAAATGAATCGGC